>NZ_NHSH01000045.1 GCF_016653315.1 Halochromatium roseum
TACTCGACTTTGGTTGCGCCAGGCAAAGCCTGGAAGAGGAGGAAGAACGCCATAGGATTTGAGCAATCGGAAACCTCTTACAGTGACCCGACGGGTGCAAGTCCCGAACCGGCAAGGACTGGCCATCCACCGAAACCGAGTGTTGCGGGAGCGGCCGACAAGGCCACGAGTCTGGCGAGGTGTAAGTCCTCGCGCCGTCAATTGCTCGATTCGGACGGCTAGCATATCCGCTGTGCGGTGAGGTAACGAACTGCAAGATGCGCGGATGTAGAAGTCACGGCTGCCTGGCACCGGAGTGCCACGGTAGGAACGACCTGGGTGGCGAGCAAACCCAGGGGCCTGAAGATAAACGAATGGCTGTAGCCCCGAAATCGGTTCCGTGCGGACGTCGTTGCACGGTCATTGCGCATTGCCGACCCGGTCGCAACACGGGGAAGGCCGACGTCACATGGGAAGAAACGAGCACCTGCACCATGTGGAGCGCCGGGGTAAGGGTCCAGGCACCTGGGGAAAGACTTGTGGAGATAACGTCGGGAAGGGCCACCTCCCAGCAGGGACTGGCGACAACCTGCAAAGACCCATCGACCGAGGCCGCGACCGTAGGCGATGGGAGGGATTTGGTCTGGCGCATGAGCCCGTAGGAGCGAAGAAGGCAGGGTAATGCCTGCTGACGCGACGTCAGACGTTGCGCCGCTGAAGGTAACACCAACAGCGGGCGAAGGGGCTCTGGGCACTTGGCGGGCCTGCGATAGCCTCGGACTCCGAGCCGAGATCAGCTATGGCGTAAACCGGCCTAGGCTCAGTGGTAAACCGAGTTGGAGCGGGGCGTATATGCGCCAGCATTTGAGTTTCCTCCAGCTGCGGGAAGGCCCTGGGCGGACAAGCCAAGGTCAGAACCGGACTCGGGAAATCCGACCGTCCGGGATCGTAGGGGGGCTTACGGAAACGTGAACCACGGTCTGTTCTAAACGGGCACGTCCCGCGGAAACGCCGAAACAGCCAAGCCTGGACCTACCGTTGCGCGCGCCGTATTTCTATCCCGACTGGTGTGGGAGCGATCCCCGCTGCGAAGCGTACACAGGGGGCGTGCAGGCTGTGTGATTGAGCCCCGAAATGAGCCTTGCGGAGCCGACGTTATCCAAAGAGCGGAAGGCAGCAGCGTGTCGACTCAGTGGGCCTGGTCGAGATGCTCCGCCGGGGTCGAAGAGCAGGGCATGTACGCAAGGGTCACCCAGGAACCTGGGAGGGCTCAATCGTTCCTCGTTGGGAGACGCGGTGCGGGCGCCGCGCAAGAAGCCGCCCAGATCACCGTCGGAGCCGGTCCAGCCGACGGTCGCGAACAGGACCGACGACGAGGTAGCGCCAAGCGAAGGCAACGAAGTGCGGCGCGATGACGGCTGAGCAATCGGAGCCGGCTGATAGTACTGACGACGGCGGGGAACGCGCCCTAGCGGACCCGTTCGAGGGAAGCGGCCGGTCGGTTTACACACCTTCTGGAGGGCAAGATGACGCGAACATTGGAGCGCGAGATCATCTCCACGAAACAACAGAAGATCGCGAACTTGGCGAGACAGGCACCCGAGATGGTGCTGACCACGCTGGCGCACCACATCGACCTGATGTGGCTGGAAGAAGCGTACCGGCGAACGCGCAAGGACGGCGCGGTGGGGGTAGACGGCGTCACCGCCGAAGCGTACGAGGAACGACTGCAGGCGAACCTGAGCGACCTGCTCGAACGGTTCAAGAGCGGACGCTATCGGGCGCCACCGGTGCGGTGCGTGCACATCCCCAAGGACGGAACCCCGAAGAAGACCCGCCCGATCGGCATTCCGACCCTGGAAGACAAAGTGCTCCAGCGCGCGGTGCTGATGGTACTGGAGCCGGTCTACGAGCAGGACTTTCTGGACTGCTCCTATGGCTTCCGGCCCGGACGTAATGCCCACCAAGCGCTCGACGCACTCTGGAAGGGGCTCATGGATATCGGCGGCGGCTGGGTAATCGATCTCGACATCCAGGACTTTTTCGGCAGCATGGAAAGAACCCATCTCAACGCCTTTCTCGACCAACGGGTGCGTGACGGCGTGATCCGCCGCGTACTGGGCAAGTGGATGCACGCCGGGGTCATGGACGAAGGGGTGATCAGCTATCCCGAGCGGGGCAGCCCGCAGGGGGCGGTGATCAGCCCACTGGCGTCCAATCTCTACCTGCACGAGGTGCTCGACACCTGGTTCGAGCGCGAGGTCAAGCCGCGTCTGCGAGGCCGTGCCTTTTTGGTCCGGTTTGCCGATGATGCGACCTTGGCCTTTGAGCGGGAAGACGACGCTCGGCGGGTGTTGGAAGTGCTGCCCAAGCGCTTCGCGCGCTTTGGGTTGACACTGCACCCCGAGAAGACCCGACTGGTGGACTTTCGCAGTCCATCACGGGCAGGACAGGAACGGGGCTCGCAGCGTGAGCGCAGCTTCGATCTGCTCGGCTTCAGCCACTATTGGGGGCGCTCCCGGAAGGGGCGCTGGGTGGTGCAACGCAAGACGGCCAAGACCCGCTTCAGCCGCGCTCTGCGGCAGATCGGGCAGTGGTGCCGACGCAACCGTCACCGACCGGTGGCGGAACAACAGCAGGTGCTGAGTCGCAAGCTCAGGGGTCACAACGCCTATTCTGGAATCACCGGCAACGCGCGTGCGCTGTCCCGATTCCGCTTCGAGGTGCAATGGCACTGGCGCAAGTGGCTCAATCGTCGCTCACATGCGACGCGCCTTGACTGGTCGGCCTTTAACCGTCTGTTGCGGCGCTACCCGCTCCCGCCCGCGCGGGTGGTGCACAGCATCTATGCCACGTAGCGAACGTCTAGGCCGAGGAGCCGGATGCGGGAGTTCCGCATGTCCGGATCTGTGGGAACCGCGGGTGAGTGATCACCCGCGGTCACCCGGCCCATTTTTCTGAGCTGTTTCGTGGCCGGCGATCGGCCAGCGTCGGCGGGGCAGCCGGCGGCTCGCGGTTGGCGGCAGCGCGAGATGGGCGGTATCGTCTGATGTCAACCAAAACGCCAAACTGTGCCGCCCATGCTCGCCCTGCCGTTGACGATTGTAGCTGTTTTAGAACCGTTTGCCGTGTTGTTCACGCGACCGACCTGGGCGCATGCGCAGGTGTTGGTGATCGGCACCCTGCTCGCACAGGGGCCACGCACGGTGACGGCGGCACTGCGCGCGATGGGCCTCTCGGGCGAGCGGCGCTTCGAGCGCTATCATCGGGTGCTCAACCGCGCACGCTGGTCAGGACTGCGCGGCGCGCAGATCTTGCTGGGGCTGTTGCTGGCTTTGCTGCCCCACAGCCTCCCGATTGTCATGGTGATCGACGAGACCCTGGAGCGGCGCTTTGGGCCACGTATCCGGGCCAAAGGGGTGTATCGGGATGCGGTGCGCTCGAGCCGCGGCAAGGTGGTGACCTGTCTGGGCGTGGAATGGCTGGTGATGGCGCTATTGGTGCCTGTGCCCTGGAGTCAGCGGATGTGGGCACTGCCGTTTCTGACCCTGCTGATGCCCTCCAAGCAGGCCGACAGCGAGGCCGGTCGCCGGCATCGCACCACCCTGGACTGGACCGTCGTCATGGTGCGCCTGGTCGCGCGCTGGCTGGGTCGACGGCCCTGGATCTTGATCGGCGATGGGCGTTATGCCTGCATCCAGCTGGGCTGGGAATGCCTGACCAATCAGGCCACCTTGATCAGCCGCCTGCGCCTGGATGCGCGGCTGTTTGGGTTCCCCGAGCCGGTGCCGGCCGGGCGGCGTGGGCGCAAGCCGCAGAAAGGCGCGCGCCTGGCCAAGCTGGCCAGCCGCGTGGAGGAGGCGCGCACCCAGGGCGAGGCGGTGAGCGTCGCCTGGTACCGCGGCCAGCGCAAGACGCTACGCGTGCTCAGCGGCATCGCGCTCTGGCACACGCCCGGCATCACCCCGCTGCCGATACGCTGGGTCTTGGTGGTCGATCCCGAGGGGCGTCTGCCGGCGCAGGCCTTCTTCACCACGGCGCTGAGCATGACCCCGGCCCGAATCATCGAGTTGTTCGTCTGGCGCTGGTCGCTGGAGGTGACCTTCGAGGAGACCCGTCGCCACCTCGGCGTGGAGACCCAGCGTCAGTGGAGCGATCTCGCTATCGCCCGCACCACGCCGGTGCTCATGGCCCTGTTCTCACTGGTCTGCCTGATGGTGCATCGCTGGCGTGAGCACTGGCCCACTCTGGCGCGCTCGAGCGCCTGGTACCTCAAGCCCGAGGCGACGTTCTCCGATTGCCTGGCCTTGGTCCGGCGCCGGATTTGGGGCGAGACCTATTTCGACAGGTCAGCCGACGAGCAGGACCCTGTCCAAATTTCACCCCAGCGCCTGGAGCGCTTGCTCGATCAGCTTGCTGCGACGGCCTGAGGGGCCGAAAAGTGCCAAAGTCGAGGCATGCCGGCTCCCGGTGGCGCGGCGTCCTGGGCAAGCACTGGGGCGAGCGCGGACAGGCTCAGCGCCGAGGTCAAGGTCAAGCTGAGTGTGGTGGCTATGGTGAATCTCATGGCTGTCTCCATCGTTGGTTGGGTTGAGGCTGACCGGCTGAGGTTGCCGCACTGACTGGCCGCGATGACTGGCTCAGTGTGAGCCATCGTCCGTCTGAGCCATCGCCGGACGCATGCTGTGAGGCAACTATGAAGCCGATTCTGCGGCCTGGCCTTAAGATTCTGCAGTGCGGCCTCAACAGTGCGACATCAAAGCCGACAGCCTGTCGGTCTCGAGAGCTGCCGCGATCTCTCGGCGCTCATCAGATGCCATCGCTCGCCATCGCTCGCGGGCTGAGTGTCGGCATCCGATTGGATTTGGCCGCCTCAATCCGCCTTCAGCTGCTCACCTCCCTCGCTGTGCTCGAAGCGCTGCTCGAGCTTGGGGAGCTGCTGGTGGCTGGTGATCAGGATGACCTCGTCGCCCGGCTTGAGCACCTTAACCTCGTCGGCTAAGGAAGTGTCCATCAACTGTTTCCCGATTTCATTGTAGTCGGTATGCTTGCCTATAGTGGTGTTAGGGTCGAGGGTGAAAGCAGATGGCAGCGGTTGAAGTCGTGATTCCGGAGGCGGTAGAAGAGCACGTCAAGGCGGTTTTTGATCAACTCAACGAGAAGCACCGCCGCTGGGTTGCGGGTCTGTTGTCAGAAATTGTTGGTTACGGTGGAACGAAGTGGGCGGCGC
>NZ_NHSH01000046.1 GCF_016653315.1 Halochromatium roseum
GGGTGGCTTGTCCTTCGCCAAGGTGCCTCGTCCGGGAGCCCCCTTGAGCCGCCGTCGACGTGGTGGACGTCCCAGGATCCGATCCGCTCGACTCTTGTGTCCGGCCACGATGTACACCTCATCGCACTCCACCTTGCCGCTCAGGCGCACCGTGCGACGGCGTTTGACGATCCCCTCGCGCAGCTGCTCGGCCATCCACTGACCGTCGCTTTCATTCAGACCGAGCGCTTCGGCGATCTGCAGGTTCGACTGGTTCAGGCCCATCAAGTACAGAGAGGAAAACCACACCGACAGCGGCTGGTGGCGTCCCATGAAAATCGTCCCTGTCAGATCATCGAAGCGTTTCTCGCAGTTTCGACAGGTGTAGCGGCGACAGGCCCTGTGTCGGTGGTTGCGGCCACGCTTGACGATCTTGTTGGAACCACAACGTGGACAATCAACGACGTACGGCCAACGCATCCGTCGGATTTTGTCGTCGCATTTCTCTTCGTCGATCAAGTCGTTGAGACGGCACATCGGAGCAGCACGTGTTGAGTCAGATGCCTGACCTTAGCATGTCCTCAAAACCCACTATGAGCCTCTTGTCTTTGCCTGCGACAGCTGCACCGGCTAGGCCTTGCTTGCTCTTGACGCCGATTCAGCAACACAGAAATCTCGATCTATATAGAAGCAACGCTCGATATCCACCACGCATGATATCGCCGCGTCAAGCTTGAAGCTGTCGTGCAGAAGGTAGTTTTGGGCGAACGGCAAGACTGAGTCCCTGCAGGCTGACCAAGCCTGATGACGTTTGGCGTTTGCGAGCGCTCAGCCTAGCCTGTTGGCAGCGTAAGGCTCGAGGCTGGCGTTCTTGCGCTTGCGTGTATGTCGCTGCAGCACGACTGACTTAATTAGGGAGCGAGGCGTTCAATCTGCCAAGGAGCGTCGGGCGCTTCTCGTCGGTAGCGGAAGCGATCGTGCAGCCGGCTGTCACGTCCCTGCCAAAATTCGATGCTGGTCGGAACTACGCGATAACCGCCCCAGAAGTCTGGGAGCGGTATCTCGCCTTCGCTATATCGGTGCTTGATCTCGGCGACCTTCTGCTCGAGTAGCGAGCGTGAGCGAATCACCTGACTCTGCGGTGAGGCCCAGGCACCGATGCGGCTGCCGCGACCGCGGGTCATGAAGTAGCGCAACGACTCGCTGGTCGGGATGCGCTCGGCGCTGCCAAGGATGCTGACCTGCCGCGCCAGCGCAACCCAGGGAAACAGCAGGGCGACCTGGTTGTTGACGTCGATCTGCTGGGACTTCGCACTTTGGTAGTTGGTGAAGAAGACGAATCCCTGAGTGTCATACAGTTTCAGCAAGACGGTGCGCAGGCTCGGCTGACCATCGCTGTCGACCGTGGCGAGGGCCATTGCGTTGGGCTCCGGGAGCTGGGTCGCAAGGGTCTCTTGGTACCAACGCTGGAACTGAACAATGGGGTCAGCATCAAGATCCGCGCGGTCGAGCCCTCGCTCCATCGCTTGCGTGCGAAAGCGGGCCGGGTCGGGATTCGTCTGCTCCGGGGTTGCGAGATAGTGCATGGCTGCTGCGCGAGGCGTGGCTGTTCCTATGGCGTGCCTTTGCTCAGGATCGCGTGCTCAGGATCGCTGGCTCAGCAGGGCGTCGATTTGAGCCTCGGCAGCGGCCCAGTCGTCGGCGTGGTTGCCGGGTGCGAATCCGCGTTTCTCTGCGATGTAGTAGGCGGCTTCTTGAATCATGCGGTAACGTTCTTCTGCGCTGACCTCAGTTACCGGGCTTAGGGTCACTGGGCGCTCTTGGCGCGGTTTTGCGCTGGCCTTTTTGCTGGTTGTTTTCTTGGTGACCGGCTTGGTGGCGGGCTTGGCAGCCGCTGAGCTAGGAGTGGCTGGGGCAGCCGGACTCGGGCTCGATGCTGTGGGGGCCGCCTTCTTGGTCACCGTCTTCTTGACGACTCCGCTGGGGCTGGGTGCACTGCTGGTCTTGGCCGGCACGGTTTTCTTGGCCGCGGTCTTCTTGCTGCTGGTCTTTTTGGTGACCGGTCTGTTAGTGGCCGGCTTGTTTTCGGCCGCGGCGGCCTTTGTGGTTGTTTTCTTGGTTACGACGGTCTTTTCATCAGCCATGTCGCTCACTCGCCTCCGAGTACTGCATTGGTATTCAGCTCTGGTAGAGAATACACGACCTTTATGGTCAATCGAAGCATGTTGGTGTGCAGACTGTTATCGGGCTTTCCGCTTGCGCGTCTATTCTTCACGAAGCGCACGGGCGGGAACGGCTCTGGCGGCTCGGATAGCCGGGTAGATGCCAGCGAAGATGGCCGCAAGCCAGGCGAGCACAAGCCCCGAGATCAGCGTCTGCGGCTGCACCTGCATGGGCATGGTCCAGCCGAAGGAGCGCAGGTTGATGACGCTGATCAGCAGATCGCCCATCGCCAGGCCGAGCGGGATGGCGAAGAGGCCGGCGGCGAGGCCCATGGCCGAGGTCTGAATCAGGATGAGCGCGCGCAGCTGGCCGCGGGTCATGCCGGTGGCGCGCAGTACCGCGTAGTCGCGGGCGCGCTCTAGCTCGAGGGCCATGAGGGCGCTGAGGATGCCGACGAAGGCGACGCCGATGGCGAGCAGCCGCAAGACCTTGGTGATGGTGAAGGTCTGGTCGAAGATATCCAGCGAGAGCTCGCGGATGGCGCGATTGGTCTGGACGCTGGTGGTGATGTCGAGCTGGGCGAGGAGCGTCTCGACCTGTCGGCTGACGGCGTCGGCATCGGCCTCGTCAGCGAGGGTGATGCCGAACGAAGAGACGGCGGGATCATCCCATTTCTCAGCGTAGAGGGGGCGGGGCAGGATGAGGGTGCCGCTGTCACTGCCGTAGTCTTGGAAGATGGCGCCGATCTCGAAGCTCTGCCAGCCGCTGGTGGTGAACAGCTCGAGGTCGTCGCCGACCTGCAGCTGCCGGCGATAGGCAAGCGGTTGCGAGATGAGGATGAGCCTTCCGGCCTGCCAGCCTGGCCAGAGATCCGCTGCGGTCGGGCCTTGAAAGCGAAAGCCGCGTGGCTGGCCGGTGCTGGATTCGAGCGCGAGGCTGAGGACGGGGCCGTCTCGGGTCTCGATGCGGTTGCTGCGGCCTTGGCTCAGGGCGTCGACCTCGGGGAGCGCGAGCAGTTGATCAGCCAGCTCGGGGGGCAGGTCGCCACCGCGACTCGCGCCGCTGCTGGATTCGGCCGAGATGTAGATGTCGCTGGTCAGGGTGTTGGCGAGCCAGTCGGAGACGCTGGCGCGGAAGCTGCCGATCATGATGCTGACGCCGAGCGTTGCCGACACGGCAACGGCGAGCGCGGCAACGGCGAGGCCGGATCGCGTGATGGAGGCGGTGATGCCGCGCGCCGCGAGCCGGCCCTGGGTGCCGAACAGGCGACCGAAGAGGGGCGTGGTCAGGCTGGCGAAGCCATGCACGGCCAGCGGCATCAACAGTGCAGTCCCGACGATCACCAGGAACAGGGCGAGGAAACCGACGCCCATCGAGCGGGCCGAGAGGGCGATGAGGCCGAGCCCGATAAGGATCAGCAGAACGCCGCTGGCGGCGAGCCAGGGCAACAGCCGTCGGGCTTGGCCTTCGACGCGGGTGCGACGGATGACGTCGCGCGGTTGCGAGCGCGCGGCCTCGAGCGCAGGGCCGAGCGCGGCGAGCAGGGTCACGCCGAGACCCAAGCCAATCCCCTTGAGCAGTGACAGCGGCGCCAGGTGCAGGCTGCGGACACTGAGCTGGAAGTAGATATCGTTGATGGTGCGGGTGACCAGCTGGACAAGACCGGCGCCGACAGCGATGCCGAGCAGGACACCGAGCAGGGCGCCAATGAGGGCGAGGGCGAGGGTCTCCACCAGCACCAGCGCAAAGAGTTGGCTGCGGGTGGTGCCGAGCATGCGTAGGGTGCCGAGCAACGGTCGGCGCTGAAGCACGGCGAAGGTCATGGTGTTGTAGACGATGAAGGCGCCGACCAGCATCGCCAGCAGGCTCATCGCGGTGAGGTTGGTGTGGAAGGCGCGGGTCATCTGGGCGATGGCATTGCTGCGCTGCGCCGAGGCCTCGAGTCGCACGCCGTCGGGCAGGGCGGCGGCGACGCGCTCGGCCTCAGCGTCAGTCAGGATGAGATCGATCCGCTCGATCTCGCCGAGTCGGCCGAGCACCTCCTGGGCGGTGGCGATATCGGTGATGGCGAGTCCGCTCAGATTGGCCTGTTCAGGCAGGATGGCAGCGACTGTCATCGGCACGCTTGCGGCGCCCAGATCGAGCTTGAAGGTGTCTCCCGGCTTGAGCCCAAGGCGTGTTGCATCGTCGCGACTCAGCGCCAAGGTGGCTGGGTCGCGGAGCAGACGCAGCAGGCCGACGAGGCCGTTCGAGGTCCTAGTTTCGCCGCTACTGTTCGGTTGGCTAAGGGTTTCGCCGCTGGTTTCGGTCGCGGCCTGGTTGCTGGTTGGGCTGCTCGTCTGGCTGCCGGTCTCGGAGTCAGCTTCGGCATGCATAGGCCCTTCGGTCGATGCCGCGCGCGGTGGCGAGCCAGCGGGGCTTGCTGGCGCTGCTGCAGTGCCCGCGCTGGCTCGATTGAGACTGGCACGCAGATCCGGGCGCATCGAGGCGGCGGCGAGCAGGTCGAGCCCGAGCAAGGTCAGGCTGCGCTCGCCGATGCGCACCGGTGCATCGATGACCGGCGTTGCCTGGGTCAAGCCCTGCTCTAGGCGCAGTTCCGCGTACAGCGTTTCTGGGAGACTGCCGCCGGCGCTGATGACCTGATGGGTGGCGGGGCCAGTGACCTGTTCGACCGAGAGCCGAAAGCCGCGCTTGGCGCTCTCGTTGGCCAAGTCGACCGCGATGACGACGGCGACGCCGAGCGCGATGCCGGCGATCGACAGCCAGGTCTGCCAGGGGTGGCGCGTCAGATAGCGCCGGCTGGCGCTGAGAAGGGACTTGGTCAGCATGCCAGGCTTCGCCGTGCGCTCTGCATTGCGCTCTGCATTGCGCTCTGCATTGCGCTCTGCATTGCGCTAAGCGTTGCTCCCAGTGTTGCCCATGGCATTGCCCCAGGTATCGCTCCCGGTGCTGCCCACAGTGTTGCCCCCTGTGCTGCCCCCTGTGCTTCCCATAGCATTGCCTCCGTATCGAGCTTGCTGCGCGGGCCGCTGGCGCGCGTCTGTTCGACCGACGTCGGTTGGTCGTGGAGGAGTCCGAGATTTACCATGACAGTGCCTCGGTGTCGGTGCTGAGGCGACCGTTATCGAGCGCGAGCACGCGATCGGTGATCTCTGAGACCTTGCGGCTATGGGTGACCAGGATCAGGGTGCGGCCCTCATCGCGAAACAGGTGGGCGAGCAGTTCGAGCACCACTTGACCGGTGCGCGCATCGAGGTTGCCGGTCGGTTCATCGGCTAGAACCAGCGCCGGGTTGTGAATGAGGGCGCGGGCGATGGCGACGCGCTGCTGCTCGCCGCCGGAGAGTTCATCGGGGAAGGCGCCTTCGCGGCCGTCGAGCCCAACCTTTGCGAGCCAGTCGCTGATCTGGCCTCGGCGCTCGCGCGGCGGCGTGCCATTGAGTTCGAGCGGCAGGCCAATGTTCTCAGCCACCGTTAGGGTCGGGATGAGATTAAAGAACTGGTAGATGAAGCCGATGTGCTCACGTCGCAGCAGCGTGAGCTCTGGCTCGCCCATCGCCGCGACGCTGCGCCCCATGATCTCGACGTCGCCGGTATCGGGCTTGTCGATGCCGGCCAGCAGGTTGAGCAGGGTCGATTTCCCAGAGCCGCTCTGGCCGACCAGTGCAATGCACTCGCCGCGAGCAACCCCGAAGCCGATGTCGGCCAACACGGTGCGCCGCTGGTGGCCCTCAGCGTAGGATTTGCCAAGACCGGCGACGGCCAGTATAGGCGTTTGATCGCTATCGTTGCTATCCATTAGGGTCAGAGCCAACGGACCAGGTAATATAATCGCTGACTCTCAGACGAGGACGAGGGTCCGTAGACCACCGCGGGCTCGAGCTTTTTCGTCTGATCACGGCCGGCTCGCGCCGCCTCCTCGCTCTCGACGAGGGTTACGCACCCCTCCGGGAAACGGGCGCGTCGTTTGCTTGGCGCCTTGATCAACGCAAAGCGTTCGGCGAGCGATGTCGAGTCTGGGTCGATGATGACATGCGGCATGGTTGATTCACACTGGTTGCTGCGTTGGTCAGAGCGCTCGCGCGCTCAGCACAGGCCATTCAGCGCAGGGCCATGGCCTTAGTCTTGACCCTCTATGTCGCGTGGTTAGCCGTCTAGATCAACCCGGTTGGGCAGGATTGGCGAAAGAGCCGCCGGTTGCGTCGCCGGCCTGTCTCGGTCTGACTGGACCATAGCTCGAATCCATGACGATGCAGGGATTGTCAGCGACTGGAGCGAACGCTGATCAGGGTATGGCCGATCTGATCAACGGCCCCTGCTACAGCATGCCCTATTGATCTCGGGCGATGATGCGATGGCCTAATCCGCTATCATCTCGTCCTCAGCTGTTACCTCGGAGACCCCAGCCTCGATGCACGCCCATCATGCCCTGGTCCTGAACCTTCATCAGCCACCCGGCAACCTCGAGCACTTGCTCGATGAGCAGACCTGGGAGGCTAAGGAGATCCTGTTTGCGCTCGACCGCATGCCGCGCAGTCTATGGGGTCAGGAAGACCTGGCGCGGGTGCATCTGTCGCTCTCCGGCACCCTGCTCGAGACCCTCTCCAGCCCCGACTTCCAGGCCCGCGTCTACGGCATCGTCGACTGCGGCAAGCTGCTCTGGTTCCTGCAGAATCAACAACTGTTCGACATCCTCGGCACCGGCTACTACCATCCCGTGCTGCCGCTGATCCCGGCCGCCGACCGCCCCGAGCATCTGCAGCGCTGGCAGGGCATCGCCCGGCACCTGTTCTGGCGCTCACGCTTCGATGGCTTCTGGCCGCCGGAGATGGGCTTCTCGATGGAGCTGATCCCGCTGCTGCGCCGCTTCGGCTACCGCTACGTGCTGGTCGACAGCGAGCACGTCGAACCACTCACGCCGATGAGCTGGCAGGAGATCCGTTACCGACCCCACATCGCCCGCCATGGCGACGACCAGATCATCGTCGTGGTGCGCGACCGCGAACTCTCCGACGCCCAAGAGTCTGGCATGGACCCCGGCTGGTTCGTCAACGAGGTCGCCGAGCGCACCCGCTGGTGCGACTTCCCGCCACTGGTCACCACCGCCACCGACGGCGAGAACGGCGGCTGGTTCCGCAACGTCACCGACGGCGCCAACTACTGGTCCGCCTTCTACCGACCGCTCCTCGACATGATCCGCGCCGGCAAGGCCAACCTGAGACCCAGCTTCATCCACGACTATCTCGACACCCACGGCGCCCATGGCGAAGTCCATATCGCCACCGGCGCCTGGAACACCGGCTGGCATCACGGACGCGGCTTCACCCAATGGACCGGCTCACAGACCCAGCGCGACGTCATCGCCCGCTACGCCACGCTGAGCCAGCGATTACATGCCTGGCGCGAGCGCCAACTGGGCATCGAGGCCAGATCCGCTGGTGCCCCTGGCTCAGCCGTAGATGACACCATTGAGGCAGCCGCGGCAGCGACGGCCGCCACAGCCGCAGACACTACAGCTGAAGCCGCAGCCGCGGATGCAACGACCGCCGCCACCGATGCAACGAACGTAGCCACCGATGCAACGACCGCCGCCAGCGCCCCTGTTGGCAACGGTAATGCGATTCCGACTCCAGCAGCTCCCCCCGCACCTCCCGCAGCGCTCCCCGAGCGTCTAGACGACGCTCAATGGCATCTGCTCCGCGCCGAGACCAGCTGCAACATCTTCTGGGGCGAGGCCTGGTGCTATCGCGCGGCAGCCGATCTCGACCTCACCGAAGACATCCTCAACCGACTCGATGCTGAAGCCACCGAACAGGCGCGCACAACCGATCAGGGCGCCGAGAACCCAGCGTTGCCGGTAAAGCCTCACCAGACCTAATGCGAATGGCACAGCGCCACCTCGGAAGACTCTCCAGCCACCAAGCCAATCATCAACCCCAACAGGAGCCAAAACCTATGGCAGACCTCCCGGAACTCATCGACGGCCTCCCCAACATCTGCGGCCAAGAACCCAGCATCGAACAGGCCATCAAAGCCGGCCAAAGCAAAACCCTCAGCCAATCCCCAGGCGCCATCGACTTCGGCAGCATCCGCGCCGCCTGTGCGATCGCGCTGCATCAACACCAACCGCTGATCCCCGCCGGCGGCGACGACCTGCATACCGCCGCCATCATCAGCAACCTCAAATACATGATGGACCACCAGGACATCGGCGATAACTACAACGCGCCGGCCTTCGTCTGGTGCTACAAGCGCATGGGCGAGTTCATCCCGCAACTGATCCACGAAGGCAAATCCCCACGCGTGATGCTCGAATACTCCGGCACGCTGCTCTATGGCCTGCGGCAGATGGGCGAGCACCACGTCCTCGACGCCCTCAAGGGCATGACCATGAACCCCGATTACCACTGGGCCGTCGAATGGCTCGGCATGCCCTGGGGCCACGCCGTCGCGCCCTCGACCCCGGTGCAGGACTACCGGCTGCACGTGAAGGCCTTCCAGCACCATTTCGCCGCCCTGTTCGGCACCGAGGCCCTCGAGCGCGTGCGCGGCTTCTCGCCCTCCGAGATGGCGCTGCCGAACCATCCCGATGTCGCCTACGAGTTCGTCAAGACCCTCAACGACTGCGGCTTTCAATGGGTGCTGGTGCAGGAGCACAGCGTCGAGCAGACCGACAACGGCTGGCATCCGCAACGCCCGCATCTGCCGCACCGGCTGGTTTGCACCAACTCCAAGGGCGAGACCGCCAGCATCATCGCGCTGGTCAAGACCCAGGGCTCGGATACCAAGCTGGTCGCGCAGATGCAGCCCTGGTACGAGGCACAGAGCCTGCAACGCTGGGAACTGGCCGGCAAACAGGTGCCGCCACTGGTGACCCAGATCGCCGACGGCGAGAACGGCGGCGTGATGATGAACGAGTTCCCGGACAAGTTCTTCGAGGCCGCGCGCAACGCCTCGGGCTCCGATGTGCCGCTGATGAACGGCAGCGAGTACCTGGAGCACCTGTTCGCGATGGGCATCAAAGAGAGCGACTTCACCGAGATCCGGCCGGTGCAGCAGGGCAAGCTCTGGGCGCAGATGCAGCCCGGCGATGGCCCGGAGAAACTGGCCAAGGTGATCGAGGAACTGAAGCAGTCCGACCATCAGTTCCACATGGACGGCGCTAGTTGGACCAATGATCTGTCCTGGGTCAAGGGCTACGACAACGTGCTCGGGCCGATGGAGGAGGCCAGCTCGGTGTTCCACGAGAAGGTGCTGAAGCCCAAGACCCCGACTGATGATCCGAACTACCGCAACGCGCTCTATCATCTGATGGCGTCGCAGACCAGCTGCTATCGCTATTGGGGCCAGGGCCTCTGGACCGACTACGGTCGCGAGATCTGCCGGCGGGTGACCGAGATCGTCAAGCACGACTTCGGTTGATCGGCCGCTACCGATCCGCCGCGTCTGGATTCAACCTGTCGCGGCGGGTGTTGCGGTTTAGTGCTTAGAGATTGGTCACATCGTCCGCGTAGCCAAACACCTCGATGCCAAGACGCTCGGCCACCGGCCGAGCCTCAGGCCGGACCATCGGTGAGATGACCAGCTTGCGGGTCACCTCGCGGCCATGGCGGCGTTGGTAGTACTGAACCTTGCGCTCGAATGTGTAGATGTCGGATTTCGACATCGACGACTTGAGTTCACAGAGGATCAGGTCACCGTTACGGATGATGATGTCGATCTCGACCTGATCGGGCACGCCGAAGACCGTGCCTTCATCATCGAACTCGTTGACGTTGATGACCTTGACGCCAAAGGACTCCTCCAAGATCCCCTTGAGGGCGGAACGGAAGCTGGCTTCGGAGGCCAAGCCCCAGCGGGCGCCGACCGCGCCGAGACCCTGTTCCTGACGGATACGGGTCTTGCGGATCTCATCGAGCAATTCATGATTGAGACGGTTCTGCTCGTCCCACTTACGGTTCTGCTCGTCCCACTTACGGTTCTGCTCGTCCCACTTACGGTTCTGCTCTTCCCACTTACGGTTCTGCTCGTCTAAATGGCGATTCTGTTCTTCCCACCTACGGCTCTGTTCTTCCCACCTACGGCTCTGTTCTTCCCACTTTCGGTTTTGCTCGTCTAGATGACGGTTCTGTTCGTCCCACTTGCGCGCCTGCTCTTCGCGGTCAGCGGCCAGCTCTCGGAGCACCCGATCGAAGCGATCGTCGAAGCGCTCGGTGGTGACTGCGGTGCGGCGGATCAGGTCTTCTAGCCAGCGGCGAAAGCCGCTGTCTTGCTGCAGCAAGGTCGGTAGGTCTTTCTCAAGCTGGGATTTGATCTCATCGATAGACATTTTGGGCAGTCCTGGTCGCAAGCTTTATCAACCAAGGTTATATCGCGTGGTCTCGGCTTCGGGATAAGCCTAGGACAGTAAGAAACTGTCCATCAACTTCTTCCTGATTTGAGGGTCAGTGTTGGGCGATGATCGGGAAGTAGATAATGGACAGTCACTCAGCGCGATTTAGTCCACCTGCAAGAAATCACTCCCCGCCGGGCGCTCGAAGCGGAACATGGCGTAGTCGAGCTGCGGGTTGCGCTTCAGGTTGGTGAAGATGAACCGCGTGAGCTGGCCGAAGCGGTCTTCCATCAGCAGATTGTCGAGCTGACCGTCGGTAAAGGCGATACGGAGCTTCACGACCTCGGTGTCCTCGGTCTTGGGCACCAGTTCGACCCAGGTGCGACCGTCGCCCTCATCGAGATTGCTGAGTTTGAAATAGTCCTCGACCGGTTGCTCGCTGGCCAACAGCTGCGCCGGGGTGCCGTCGAGGATCTTCTTTTGGCTGCTGTGGGTGACCTGGTTCAGATCCTTGTCATGGACATAGATGCGCGAGCCATCGGCGAGGATCTGCTGATCGGTCGGCGTCTCATAATCCCAGCGGAAGCGGTTTGGCCGCAGCAGATAGAAGGTGCCGGTGGATTCGATCATCTGGCCACCATCAGCGCTGATCGTGATCTGGCGGAAGTCGGCGCTGAGGCTGTTAAGGCCGCGCAGATAGTCCTTCAATTCATTGATGCCATCGGCAACGGCGAAGGGCGATGTGAGCGCCATCAGCGCCATTAGCGCCAGGCTCAGGGGCAGGCTGCGTCGCGCGATCGCCCTCAGGGTCTGTCCGATCAAGTGCATGGTGACCTCAGCAGTCAAGGGTTGGGCGCTGAGCCCGAAGCGCAAGCGATTCAGGCTCAGCGGTGGCAGGGCAGGAAGCGCATGAGGGTTGATCTCAAGTGCCTCATCGTCCGGGTTGGTGGTGCGTCAGTTGTGCGGGCAACCGCATCTTATCGTCAGGGGTTGGCGAGGCGCCATCCGCGTGTGCGGGTGCTTGGACCATGATCGTCACGAGCGGTCATGGTCATGGCGCGCTCCGATCAGTCCACGGGCGCTGGCACCAACACCTCGCGGTTGCCATTGGTCTCGGCGGGACCGACGATCCCGATGCGCTCCATTTCCTCGACCATGCGCGCGGCCCGGTTGTAACCGATCTTCAGCCGTCGCTGCACCCCGGAGATCGAGGCGCGACGGCTCTCGATGACGATCTGCACCGCCTCGTCGAACAGCGGATCTTGATCCTCGACATCGCCACCGCCACCGCCCTTGGGTTCCGGATCGATGCCCGGCAGATGGTCCGACGGCTCTTGCAGGATGTTCTCGATGTAGTCGGGCGTCCCCTGCTGCTTGAGGAAGTCGACCACCCGATGCACCTCATGATCATCGACGAAGGCGCCATGCACCCGCTGCGAGATGCTGCCGCCCGGTGGCAGATAGAGCATGTCGCCATGGCCGAGCAGATGCTCGGCGCCCATCTGATCGAGCACAGTGCGCGAGTCGACTCGGGCCGAGACCTTGAACGCCATCCGGGTCGGGATGTTGGCCTTGATCAGGCCGGTGAGCACGTCGACCGAGGGGCGCTGGGTCGCCAGCAGCAGATGGATGCCCGAGGCACGGGCCTTCTGCGCGAGGCGCGCGATCAGCTCCTCGACCTTCTTGCCGACCACCATCATCATATCGGCCAACTCATCGATGATGACCACGATGTTCGGCAGCTTCTCCAACGTCGGGACCTCGGGCGGCGCGAGGCCCTCGGCGATGGCGGCGTTGACGATCGGCGCGTAGGTCGGGTCGGTGATCGGCTGACCGGCGGCGATCGCATCCAACACCTTGCGGTTATAGCCGGCGATGTTGCGCACGCCGAGCGCGGCCATCAGCTTGTAGCGGCGCTCCATCTCGCCGACGCACCAGCGCAGCGCGTTGGCGGCCTCCTTCATATCAGTGACCACCGGCGTGAGCAGATGCGGGATGCCCTCATAGACCGAGAGTTCGAGCATCTTTGGATCGACCATGATCAGGCGCACATCATCCGGGCCGGCCTTGTAGACCAGGCTCAGGATCATCGCGTTGATCGCCACCGATTTACCCGAGCCGGTGGTGCCGGCGATCAGCGCATGCGGCATCCGGCCGAGGTCGGCGACCACCGGCTCGCCGGAGATGTTGGTGCCCATGCTGATGGTGAGCGGCGATTTCGCCTCCTGATAGACGCGTGAGCCGATGATCTCGCTCAGGGTGACCATCTCGCGTTGATCGTTCGGCACCTCGATGCCGATCACTGACTTACCGGGGATGACCTCGACCACACGCACGCTGATCTTCGACAGGGCGCGCGCGATGTCCTTGCTCAGACCAGTGATCTTGCTGACTTTGACACCGGGGGCGAGCTCAAGCTCGAAGAGCGCGACGACCGGGCCGGGATGCACCTCGACCACCTCGGCGACGACGCCAAACTCAGCCAATCGCGCCTCGAGCTCGTGCGACATGGCTTCGATCTGCTCTGGCGTGGCGGCATTGCCGCTGCGCCGGGGTGGATCGAGCAGGTCGAGCGGTGGCCGCTGGCTGAAGTCGCCGCGGATCGCCATGGTGCCGCTCAGCGCTGGCTGCGGAACTGCGGGCCGGGCCGCGGGCGTATGGGCGGAGGTCGGTGCGTCGGCCCAGGCCGGCTCGACCACCGGGGGCGGAGGCGCGAGCGGCGTCATCGGACGGCTGGGCGGCAGGCTTGAGGTCGCAGCGGCGGCTGGCATCGAGCGCTCTGCCATCGTCGGCGACAGGGTCTCGGTCGCAGGCGTTTGTGTCTCTTCTGTCCGCTCGTGCGTTGGCTGCCGCCAGCCTGATCTTAGCGAGTCGGCGTCATCGTGCTCGACCGGCTCGTTTACTGGTGCTGAAGCTGGCGCGGAAAGGGGCTCGCTCGGTCCTCCTCGGGTGACGGCTCGGGTCGGCGTCGACGAGGGATCGAAGCCCGATCCGATCCTGATCTGGAGGTTCGGCTCGGCGCTATGCAACGGCGGCGCGCCTATGGTCGAGCCTATCTTGGCCAGTTCGCTTGGATCGCCTTGCGCCTCGTCATCGAGGCTCTGAATCGCATTCTCAGGCGTCTGCCCTGTTGTCTGCCCTGTTGTCTGTACTAGCGTCTGCTGCCGAGCCGTGGCCTCTGGAAGACCGATCTCGTCAAATCGGCTCGCGCTACTGCGCCATGGCTCGACGCCGTTTACTACTGCGTTATGGTCATCGTCATCGATCTCATCGAGCCAGTCCTGTTCGGAGTCGTCCTCGTCCTCCCATTCGGCCTCCCAATCCTGTCGCTGACGGCGCTCAGCGAGCGTTGCGCTGATGCGCCGATAGAGCGGCACGGGGAAACGCAGTACCATCAGGGTCAGGTCGCCGATGCCATCGACGATGAGCAGCGGCGAGAGTCCGGTAAACAGCGACAGGCCAATCAGCAGCAGCCCGAGCAATAACAGCGAACCGCCGCCGAGGCCGATAGCAGCTGCGGCGAGTTCAGAGACCATCTGGCCAAGGCCGCCGCCGATGCCGTTTGGCAGATCGCCGAATGGGCCAGCAAACTGCAGGCTGGCGAGGCCAGCGCCGGCGGCGAGGGTGAGCAGCAGTCCGATCCAGCGTAACACCAGCCAATAGAGCTTGGTCTCGGGTTCTGGCTCGCGCTCGCGGAAGATGAGAAAGGCGCTCGCGGCCAGGCCGATCGGGATGAGATAGGCAAATATCCCGAATAGGAACAGCGATAGGTCGGCAAACCAGGCGCCAAAGCGCCCGCCGGTGTTGGCGATCGTGGCTTGTTCTCCGGCGAAGGACCAGCCGGGATCATCCGGTGAGTAGGTGGCGAGCGCCAACACCAGATAGAGCGAAATAATGACGACGGCCCAGAGTGCTCCTTCGCGCCAGGCACGCTCTAGATATTCACCGAGACGGGTGTGTCCGAGTCGAGTCGCTTGTTCCACATGATCCTCCTAACGTTTGGCGGATTATAGCCTTAGACGGGGAACTTCGTCGTGTTTCGATGATGTTGATTGGGTTGGGCTGAAGGCTATGATGCTGGCGTGCTGCTTTACCCTGGTCGGGTGCCTGCGTACCATCAACGGTTTGAATCTGGGCGCATTGGAGTATCACGATGAGCGACACCAAACACTGCCGGCTGCTGATCCTGGGCTCAGGACCGGCTGGCTACACCGCGGCCGTTTATGCGGCGCGCGCGAACTTGCAGCCCGTGCTGGTGACTGGCCTGGAGCAGGGGGGGCAGCTGATGACCACCACTGAGGTCGAGAACTGGCCGGGTGATCCGGATGATCTGCAGGGGCCGGATCTCATGGAGCGGATGCGGCGCCACGCCGAGAAGGTCGGCACCGAGATCATCTTCGACCATGTCAACAAGGTGGCGCTGGATCAGCGCCCGTTCCTGCTGAGCGGCGACTCGAGCACCTACAGCTGCGATGCCCTCATCATCGCCACCGGAGCCAGCGCCATGTACCTCGGGCTCGACTCGGAAGAACAGTTCCGTGGCCGCGGCGTCTCAGCCTGTGCGACCTGCGATGGCTTCTTCTACAAGAACCAAAAAGTGGCAGTGATCGGCGGCGGCAATACCGCGGTCGAAGAGGCGCTCTACTTGGCCAACATTGCCTCGGAGGTGACGCTGGTGCACCGTCGCGACGCGTTGCGCGCCGAGAAGGTGCTGCAGGATCGGTTGTTGGAGAAGGCCGACAGCGGCAATGTGCGCATCGCCTGGAACCACGTGCTCGACGAGGTGCTTGGTGACAGCAGCGGGGTGACAGGGATGCGGATCAAGAACGTGCAGGATGGCAGTACCGAGGAGGTTGAGCTGCAGGGCGTCTTCATCGCCATCGGGCATAAGCCGAACACGGGGATCTTTGACGGACAGCTCGAGATGTCGAACGGCTACATCAAGGTCAAATCGGGCACCGAAGGCAATGCCACGGCGACCTCGATCCCAGGTGTGTTCGCGGCTGGGGATGTGATGGATCATGTCTATCGGCAGGCGATTACCTCTGCGGGTAGTGGTTGCATGGCGGCGCTGGACGCCGAGAAGTATCTCGACGGACTCGCGGGTTGAGCCTGCGGCGGCTGGCTTGGAACCGAGTGCGGAACCGAGTGCGGAACCGAGGAGGAATGCGGCGATGAAGCGTCACCAGTTTCCGGCTATTGCGCTGACCCTGGCCGTGCCTCTTCTCGGGGTGCTCTGGATCGGTGGTGGGAGCCGGTCGGCTGATCCCGAGTCTGGTCCCTTGTTACCATTGCTGACGCTGCTGATGGTCAGCGAGTTTGGCTTGATCCTGTGTCTTGCCGGTGTCGTGCTCGGCATCCAGCACGGCCGGCACCAGGGCTGGACTGGCCGTTTTATCTTGATCACGGCCGGTTGCGCGCTGGCCGCTGTGGCCTTCCTCTTGCAACTGATTCGATGGTGGCCATTCTAAGGGGCGATGTATCAGCTCCGCGTTCACTCATCGATCGACCAATTCACTGCGGCCGACTGGAATCGGCTCGCGGGTGATGACCTGCCGCATCTGCGGCACGAGTTCCTCGCGGCGATGGAGCGGCACGGCTGCGTTGGCGAGCGTTTCGGTTGGCTGCCGCGTCATCTTGGCCTGTTCGATCAGGCCGAACGGCTGGTTGCGGTTACCCCCTGTTACCTGAAGTTCAATTCCTACGGCGAGTTCGTCTTCGACTGGGCCTGGGCCGATGCCTACCGGCGCTCCGGGCTCGAGTACTATCCCAAGCTCGTGGTTGCCTCGCCCTATACGCCAGCAACCGGGCAGCGTGTGTTGACCGGTGACGCGCCAAATCGGGCCGAGCTTGCGGCGGCCTTGATCCAGGGGGCGCTCGAAGCCGCCAAGCAGATGGGTGTCTCCGGACTGCACTGGCTCTTCAGTAGCGATGAAGAGACCGACTGGATGCGCACGGCGGGGTTGATGCCGCGGTTAGGCTGTCAGTTCCATTGGCAAAACCAGGGCTACGCCGATTTTGACGCCATGCTCGCCCGCTTCAGCGCCGAGAAGCGCAAGAAGATCAAGCGTGAGCGCCGTCGGGTGGCAGAGGCTGGCGTCTCGATTCGCCGGGTGCCGGGCAGCGAGGCGACTGCTGAGGAATGGACGATCTTCCACCAACTCTACGAGGACACCTTCGACAAGCGAGGGGGCATCCCGACCCTATCGTTACCCTTCTTTCGCGAGATCGGTGCTCAGATGGGCGACAATACACTGCTGGTGCTCGCAGAGCATGCGGGTGAGATCGTTGCCGCGGCCTTCTGCTTGGTCGGTGCGCGAACCCTCTATGGTCGACACTGGGGCTGCTCCAAGGCGTTCCACAGTCTGCACTTCGAGGCCTGCTACTACCAGGGGCTGGAGCACTGCATCGCTCATGGACTCAGCGGCTTCGAGCCAGGCGCGCAAGGCGAGCACAAGGTCGCGCGCGGCTTCTTGCCGACCCGCACCTGGTCCGCGCATTGGATTGCCGAGCCCGGATTTCGTGAGCCGATCGGCAAGTTTCTCGAGCACGAGATCGAGGCGGTGGAAGAGTACATCGCCGAGATGAATGAGCGCAGCCCTTACCGGCGCGATCTCGGTTGATTGGGACATTCGTGGAGGGAGCCCGGTCGGGGTCAGCAATGTCGATGCCCTACCTCTTAGCACCGAATGACCCCAGCGGGTCGTTTCCTGACCCAGCCGAGGCCATGCGCGACCCCGATGGCCTGCTCGCGGTGGGAGGGGATCTGAGCAACGGGCGCCTGATCAACGCCTATCGGCAGGGCATCTTCCCTTGGTACAGCGAAGGCGACCCCATTCTGTGGTGGTCACCGGACCCGCGCACCGTCTTGATTCCGAGCGATCTGCATTGTTCGCGCAGCTTGCGCAAGCTGCTGCGTCGGCGGGCGTTCGCTGTCACCATGGATCGCGATTTCCCGGCGGTCATCCGCGCCTGTGCCGGGCCGCGGCCGGGGAGCCAGGGAACTTGGTTGCTACCGGAGATGATCAGCGCCTACTGTGGCCTCCATGTGCATGGGATCGCTCATTCCATTGAGGTCTGGCAAGACGGCCACTTGGTGGGCGGTCTCTATGGGGTCGCGATCGGCGGCGCGTTCTTCGGCGAATCCATGTTCAGCCGGGTCGACAATGCCTCTAAGGTGGCACTGGTACACCTGTGTGAGCACCTGATCCGCCACAAAGTCGAGCTGATCGATTGCCAGGTTTTGACCTCGCATCTGCAACGCATGGGGGCCGAACTCATGCCACGCGAGCGCTTCTTAGCCCGCCTGCACGCGCTGCGCGATCGACCGTCGCCGATCGGTCACTGGGATGATGGCCAACTGCATTATCCTGGGTGTTCGGACGCTTGTTCAGACGCTTGCTCAGATGAGCGCGTTTGCGCAGACTGAGGTCTGCGACCGCTGTAGGACGTCATTGCAATGAACGCGAATCGGACCATCCCGGGCCATCTGCAGCTCTATCTCACTGGCGAGCATGACTGTTCCTATATCGAAGGGCTGCGAGCACGGACCCTGTTCGTCGATCCCATGGCGCGGATCGATCGCGAGCGGGCGCAGTGGCTGCAGCAGATCGGCTTTCGGCGCAGCGGGATGCACTTCTATCGTCCCGCCTGTCGCGGCTGTCAGCGTTGTATCCCGGTGCGGGTTCCGGTCGCCGACCTGGCGATGAGCCGCTCCCAGCGCCGAAATGCGGCCTTGAACGATACCGATGTGCGCATCGCCTTCAAGCCGGCGCAATTGCGGCCGGTGCATTACCAGCTCTACGAGCGCTATATCCTGGCGCGGCACAGTGACGGCGATATGGCCGACGATGTCTCGGTCGAGACCTACATGCGTTTCCTGCTCAGCCCTTGGGGTGGTCAAACCTGGTTCATCGAGGCCTATTTGGGCGAACGGCTGATGTCGGTGGCGGTCACCGATATCTTCCCGGACGGCCTCTCCGCACTCTATACCTTCTTTGACCCCGATCTCGCGGCGCGAGCGCCCGGCACCTATGCGGTGCTGACTCAGGCGCGCGAGGCCGCACGGCTGGGCCTGAGCCACCTGTATCTGGGGTACTGGATCGAGGAGAGTCCGAAGATGGCCTACAAAGATCGATTTCGGCCGATCGAGGCCTGGGATGGCCAGCAGTGGCAGCGTTTCGAGCGCGCTGAGCCGATCCGTTTCGCGTCTTGAGGGTATCCCCGATCCCAAGTGGCGGATTGGCCTGTGATATACTCGCGCGGTTTTACGGCGGCGATTCGCTAGGGCTGGTCGCCCTTGGCTGATCCTGAGTCCGCACGCGATATCACGACACAGATTTCATAGTCATGGCAAAAGAAGACGTAATCCAGATGGAAGGTGTGGTCACCGAGACCCTGCCAAATACCGTATTTCGGGTTGAACTCGAGAACGGTCACATCGTCACCGCCCATATCTCTGGCAAGATGCGTAAGCATTACATCCGCATCCTCACTGGCGATAAGGTCACGGTGGAGTTGACCCCTTATGATCTGACCAAGGGGCGTATCACCTACCGCGTTCGCTAATGCTCTTCTGGCGTGGTGATGCGGCTTCGACCGAAGCCATCTCTCGCTATTAGATCCCGCTTATCGCGATCAGCCTGCGCGGCTTGCGCATGATGGGGGCCTAAACGGTCGCCTTTCGGCTTGCTTCGCTCGGTCAACGGTGGCAAACATCCTATCCCTGTCGAGCCTTGAGTAAGCAGATCATCCTTGATTCCTGGCTCCTACTAAGATGCTGGCGTTACGCTTGGTAGAGGTTGTCCGTTGGGCCTTAGCCTCTCGCTCAAGCGGCGGTTTTCTCGGTCTCGAAGCTGAAGGTCAGCTCGTCGTCCTCACCAAGACGTACCACCACGGTTCCACCACCGCTGAGTTCGCCGAACAGCAGTTCGTTCGCGAGTGGTTTCTTGATGTGATCTTTGATCACGCGTGCCATCGGTCGGGCGCCCATCTTCGGGTCGTAACCCTTCTCGGCTAGCCAGGCACGGGCTTCTGGCTCCACCATCATCGCCACCTTCTTCTCAGCCAGCTGTGCCTCGAGTTCGAACAGGAACTTGTCGACAACGCTGCCGATGGTCTTGGCGTCGAGCGCACCGAATTGAACGATGGCGTCGAGCCGGTTGCGGAACTCAGGCGTGAAGTATTTCTTCAGCGCCTCCATGCCGTCGGTGGAGTGATCCTGCTCGGTGAAGCCGATCGAGCGACGGCTGGTCTCCTCGGCGCCGGCGTTGGTGGTCATCACCAGCACGACGTTGCGGAAATCCGCCTTGCGGCCGTTGTTGTCGGTCAGGCTGCCGTGATCCATGACCTGCAGCAACAGGTTGAAGACGTCCGGGTGGGCCTTCTCGATCTCGTCGAGCAGCAGCACTGAATGCGGATGCTTGGTGATCTCCTCGGTCAGCAGGCCGCCTTGGTCGAAGCCGACATAGCCGGGCGGGGCGCCGATGAGCCGTGACACCGTATGTCGCTCCATATATTCGGACATGTCGAAGCGGATCAGCTCCAGGCTCATGATGCGCGCGAGCTGGCGCGTGACCTCGGTCTTGCCGACGCCGGTGGGGCCAGTGAAGAGGAAAGAGCCGATCGGCTTGTCTTCGGTGCCGAGGCCGGAGCGATTCATCCGAATCGCCGAGGTGAGGGCATCGATGGCCTCTTCCTGGCCATAGACCACCATCTTCAGGTCGCGATCGAGATGGCGCAGCGATTCGGTGTCGGAGCTGGACACCTTGCGCGTCGGGATGCGCGCGATCTTGGCGACGATGGTCTCGACATCGGTCACGTCGATCCGCTTCTTACGCTTGGCGGCGGGTCGCAGTTGCACGTTGGCGCCAGCTTCGTCGATCACATCGATGGCCTTATCTGGCAGATGCCGGTCGTTGATGTACTTGGCCGAGAGTTCAGCGGCGGCGCGCAGCGCCGGGTTGGTATAGCTGACCTGATGATGCTCTTCGAAGCGGCTCTTGAGGCCCTTGAGGATCTCGATGGTCTCTTCGACCGAAGGCTCGTTGACATCGATCTTCTGGAACCGCCGCGCCAGTGCGCGATCCTTCTCGAAGATGCCGCGATACTCCTGATAGGTAGTGGAGCCGATGCAGCGCAGCTCGCCGGAGGCGAGCACCGGTTTGATCAGATTCGAGGCGTCCATGACGCCACCGGAGGCGGCGCCGGCACCGATGATGGTGTGGATCTCGTCGATGAACAGGATCGCGTGCGGCTTGCGCTTCAGCTCAGCGAGCACGGCCTTGAGGCGCTTCTCGAAGTCGCCGCGATACTTGGTGCCGGCCACCAGCGAGCCGAGGTCGAGCGCGTAAATCACGGCGTCGTTCAGGATCTCCGGCACCTCGCCGTCAACGATCTTCTTCGCCAGCCCTTCGGCGATGGCGGTCTTGCCGACGCCGGCCTCGCCGACTAGCAGCGGGTTGTTCTTACGCCGCCGACAAAGGATCTGCGCGGTGCGTTCGACCTCGCTGGCGCGGCCGATCAGCGGATCGATGCGGCCTTGGCGGGCCATCTCGTTGAGATTCGTAGCGAAGTTCTCGAGCGCGCTCGGCGCTTCTTTCTCGTCGCTGCGCACCTCGTCCGGCTCGGCATGCGCATCGTCATCTTGGTCCTCGCCCGGTACCTTTGAGATACCGTGGGAGATGTAGTTGACCACATCCAGTCGGGAGACGTCTTGTTGGCTCAGAAGATAGACGGCTTGGCTGTCCTGCTCGCTGAACAAGGCAACCAGGACGTTGGCGCCGGTGACCTCCTTCTTGCCGGCCGATTGCACATGGAACACGGCGCGCTGCAGGACGCGCTGGAAGCCGAGTGTGGGCTGGGTCTCGCGTTCGTCGTTGTCGGCGATCAGTGGCGTCGTCTCTTCGATGAAGGTCGCCACATCGATGCGCAGTTTGTCATTGTCCGCGGCACAGGCGCGAAGCACCTTGGCGGCAGCTGGATTGTCGATGAGACAGAGCAGTAGGTGCTCAACCGTCATGTACTCGTGCCGCTTCGCCCGCGCCTCTTTGAAGGCCTGGTTCAGCGTGAATTCAAGCTCTTTGCTCAGCATGGACTGTGACCCCGGAACGGTTCGTTGAAGACGGATTGCTGTTCAAGCGCATCTCAAGCCTCCTCCATCGTGCAGAGCAGCGGATGGTGGTTCTGGCGCGAAAAATCATTGACTTGTGAGACCTTAGTCTCGGCGATGTCGCGTGTGAAGACGCCGCAGACGCCGACTCCGCGCGTGTGTACATGCAGCATGACTTGGGTTGCCTTTTCCGGCGACATGCTGAAGAAGGTCTCGAGCACATGGACGACAAACTCCATTGGCGTGTAGTCGTCGTTGACGAGAAGCACCTTGTAGAGCGGCGGGCGCTTGAGCGCGGGCTTGGCCTCTTCCACCGACAGTCCAGTGCCGTCGTCACCTTCTTCCTGATTCGACAGGTGTATCTGGGTCCCGCGGATGACGTCGAGGGTGAAAGCTGTGGTGAATCGGTGCGGCATCGACCTAATGAGCGTGTTTCTGTGCCGGCGGGAGTCGCCCGTACGGCGCAAGGTTGGTGATAAGACGCTTGTCGCGCTTCTGGTTACGTTTCTGATCGCGTTTCTGATCGCGCTTCCAGATGAGTAGGGGCCATGAGCAGAAAAATACAGCCCCGAAGTGACATCGTCTACGCCTTGAATACCGTCTCCTCGCAGCATCCGGGCCGCACCTCCCTCATCATGACCGTGCTTGGCCACGGCAGATACCGGCTTTGTCCCGGCAAGATTGACCAAGCGGATCAGACAACTATACTTTCTAAACGCGCCGCCGACTCATCTGTGCGTGTGGGTGCGTCGAGGCAGTGCCGTTCAGCGTCGGCCTTGCCTACAACAACAAGCTGAGAAAACCAACCGAAGAAGTATGAAGGCGTAGAGGAGTTTCCGATGATCACAGGTATCGTCAAATGGTTTAACAACGCCAAGGGCTATGGCTTCGTCCAACCCGATGGTCGTGATGAAGATGTCTTCGTGCACTTCTCGTCGATCGAGATGGACGGCTACAAGACCCTGAAAGAGGGGCAGAAGGTCCAGTTCGAGGTCTCACAGGGGCCAAAGGGGCTGCATGCTGCAACCGTGCAGCGGGCGATGCAGTAGTCGCAATCGAGGACTCAGCTCAGGCCCTGCCAAACTGGACGCTGGGTCTGTCAATTGGCAACAGAAACCGCCGCGGCTCGCGCGAGCCGCGGCGTATCAGCGTCAGCCCATCTTGGCAATGACGGCGTTGCCGAAGGCCGAGCAGCTCAACTTGGTCGCTCCCTCCATTAAGCGTTCGAGATCGTAAGTCACCGTCTTGCTGGCGATCGAACCCTCGATGCCCTGAATCACCAAGTCCGCTGCCTCAGTCCAACCAAGGTGGCGCAGCAGCATCTCGCCCGAGAGCAGTAACGAACTGGGGTTGACCTGATCCTTGCCGGCGTACTTGGGTGCCGTGCCATGGGTCGCCTCGAACATGGCCACGGTGTCTGAGAGATTGGCGCCCGGCGCCATGCCGATACCGCCGACCTGAGCGGCGAGGGCATCGGAGATGTAGTCGCCGTTGAGGTTGAGGGTGGCGATGACGTCGTAGTCCTTCGGCCGCAGGAGGATCTGCTGCAGGAAGGCGTCGGCGATGACATCTTTGACGACGATCTCCTTGCCGGTGGTTGGATGTTTGAAGCGACACCAGGGGCCGCCATCGATCAGCTCGGCGCCGAATTCCTCGCGCGCGAGTTCGTAGCCCCAGTCTTTGAACGCGCCCTCGGTAAATTTCATGATGTTGCCCTTGTGCACCAGGGTCACCGAGTCGCGCTGGTTATCGATCGCGTACTGGATCGCCTTGCGCACCAGGCGTCTGGTGCCATCACGCGAGACCGGCTTGATGCCGATGCCGGAGCTGGCTGGGAAGCGAATCTTGGTCACGCCAAGCTTGTCTTGGAGGAAGTCGATGAGGGTCTTGGCCTCATCGGAGCCAGCGGACCACTCGATGCCGGCGTAGATGTCTTCTGAGTTCTCACGGAAGATCACCATGTCGGTGTCTTCAGGGCGTTTCAGGGGGCTTGGCGTGCCCTGAAAGTAGCGCACCGGGCGCAGGCACACGTAGAGGTCGAGGCGCTGGCGCAGCGCGACATTGAGCGAGCGGATGCCGCCACCGACAGGCGTGGTCAGCGGGCCCTTGATCGAGACCACATAGTCACGAACCGCGTCGAGGGTCTCGTCCGGTAGCCAGACATCTGCCCCGTAGACCTTGGTCGCCTTCTCGCCAGCGTAGATCTCCATCCAGGCGATCTGGCGCTGTCCAGCATAGGCCTTGCTGACAGCCGCATCCAAGACCTTCTTCAACACGGGAGTGATGTCGACGCCGATGCCGTCGCCCTCGATGTAAGGGATGATGGGCTGGTCCGGGACATTGAGACTGTGATCGGGATTGACGCGAATCGGCTCGCCGGTCGCTGGCACCTGGATCTGTTCGTAGGCCATGGTCGTGATGCTCCTGTTGATCGAATGCCCTGGATATTACCATCGCCGACGCGGCCGATGGGTTGCCGGTCGAGTCGATTGGTCTGCGGATACCCCCTTGTCTTAGCAGCATGGACATGTCATATCAGCGGCAATTCTGAGTCTATATGCTATTTGGGGAATCCTTGATGTCTGATGCCCGTAATGTCCTGGGTGAGCCACTCGAGATCTGCTCCACCGAGCCCATGACGGGCTTCATGCGCGATGGTGCCTGCGCGACTGGGCCTGAAGATATCGGCTCGCATACTGTCTGTGCGCGAGTGACGCGCGAGTTCTTGGAGTATTCGAGGTCGCGGGGCAATGACCTGATGACGCCAATGCCTGCCTTTGGCTTCCCAGGCCTGAAGCCCGGTGATCGTTGGTGTCTTTGCGCAGCACGTTGGCAGGAGGCATTCGAGGCTGGTTGCGCGCCGCGGGTGGCCTTGCGCGGCACCCATGAGCGTGCTCTCGAGGTTTGCGATCTCGGGGATCTGAAGCGGCACGCGGTCGACCTCTCTTAGGCGGCCTAGTGATGGCGTCGACTGCGTTGCGAGGTCTGCTGGCGCGATTGGGACTGACCCTGGTCGGTGTGTTGGGACTCAGCGCCTCAGTCGCGGCGATGTCGGTGCTGCCGGGCTGCGTGGTTCGCCAGGCTCAGGACGAACCTGCATTGGCCGCGCAGCCCTCGACGCCGCTGTTGGCCGATGAGGTCTTGGTCAAGAAGGGCCAGCGCCGGCTCTATCTACTGCGTGATGGCAAGCCGTTTCGCACCTATCGCGTCGCCCTTGGCTTTGCGCCGGAGGGCCACAAGGAGCGCGAGGGTGATGGCCGCACGCCAGAGGGGCGCTATGTGCTCGACTGGCGCAATGCGAGCAGCCGCTTCACCAAGGCGATCAACATCTCTTATCCCAACGCCGAGGATCGTGCTCGCGCGGCGATGCGCGGCGACAGCCCCGGAGGCGCGATCATGATCCATGGCGAGCCGCGTCGCCACATTGATCCGGCGTTGGCTGATCTGGTCCGCTACGAGGATTGGACCGAGGGCTGCGTGGCGGTCTCGAATCTGGCGATGGATGAGATCTGGCGCTATACCCTGGATGGTACGCCGATCGAGATTCGCCCTTGAGAGACCTGATATCGCGCGGGCAGGGTGTCCATTTCGGGGCGATTGCGGGGCGGGGTGGTTGGAGCAGGCTGCGACTTGACAGCGAGGCGAGTGATGATCAAAACGGCGATGGGCGATTGCAAGATCCGGAGGCGTCTACTGGGGCATTTCAGGCCAAGGCCGTTGCTATCGCTGCTGACCTCGGTGAGCTTGACGATGACGCTGCTGTCTTGCGCAACCGCCCCGGAAACGGGGCGGCGACAGCTGTTGCTCGTGAGTCCGGTGGAGGAGGCCCAGCTGGGGCTGCAGGCGTTTCAGCAGCTGAAGCAGCAGAAACCGGTGGTGACCAAAGGCAAGGATGCCGCCATGCTCCAGCAGGTTGGTGGGAGGATCAGCCAGGTGGCGCCGCTGCCGGATGCGCGCTGGGAGTTCGTACTGTTCAAAGACCAGTCGCCGAATGCCTTCGCGCTGCCCGGCGGAAAGGTTGGCGTGAATACCGGCATCTTGCCGATCACCAAGGATGAGGCCGGGCTAGCAACGGTGATCGGCCATGAGATTGCGCATGCGGTGGCGCGCCATGGTGCGGAGCGGATGTCGCAGGGCATGCTGGTGCAGTTGGGCGGAGCCGGACTCTCCGCCGCGTTGGGCTCGAACCCGGGCGCGACCGGCGATCTCGTCATGCAAGCGTACGGGCTCGGTAGCCAGCTGGGAGTGATGCTGCCGTATTCGCGGATTCAGGAGCTGGAGGCTGACGAGCTGGGGCTGTTGTACATGGCCCGAGCTGGCTATGACCCGCGCGAGGCGATCGGGTTTTGGACTCGTTTTGCGGCCTACAACGCGAAGCGGGGCGGGGCGCCGCCCGAGTTCTTGAGCACGCACCCGATGGATCAGCGGCGTATTGAGGCGCTTGATCGGGTCATGCCGCGGGCAGTCGCCGAGTATGAGCGCGCTCGGTCGCGATGAGCGTTCGCTGAGGCCGGTTGATTTTTTTGATCTAACTTTTTGGCCGAGCTTTTTTGGCCGAGCTTTTTTGGTCTAACTCTTTGGTCTAACGGTGGAACGTCTCGATGCGTTGGCTGGCATTGCCTGTGGCGTTGGTGATCTTGGCGGGGTTGGCCTACGGGCTCTGGCCGCGTGGTCCGATGCCCGCTTCAAGCGGCTTTGATGCGACTGCGCTGGCCGCGGCGCTTGCTGAGTTGTCCAGCGAGCCAGGGCCAGCGGCGGTCGCTGCTAACGCGCCGGTGTCGTTCCCCGCGGATCATGGCGCGCACCCAGAGGCTCGAGCGGAGCTTTGGGAAGTAAGCGCGGTGCTCCAAGATGCGAACGATCGGCCGGTCGCAGTGCGGCTGACGGTGGCGCGGCTCGGGCTGTCTGATCGGGCCGAGCCGCGAGCGTCGGCGATGGCTGCGGATGCCCTGTTTGCCGGTGAGCTGGTGGTGACCGCGGACGGCGACATGAAGGCCGGCGCGCTGCGCGAGCAACGCGTGAGCCGTGCCGCGCTGGGGCTGGCTGGTGCTGGGGCGGATCAGGCTGGTGTCGAGCGGGTTTGGATCGAGCAGTGGACGCTTTCGCGCGAGGCGGGGGACTCGGTGATGCTGCGTGCGGCCGCCGGCGAGGTTGAGCTGACGTTGGGCTTCTCGCCGCTGAAGCCGCCGCTGGTCCTCGATCCGCAGGCGTTCGCTAGTTCGACCTCTGAGGATGGGTCGGCAGCGTTGCGCCTTTACAGCCAGTCGCGTTTGGCCGTATCGGGGAGTCTGCGCCTAGAGGGCGTCGAGCAGCCGTTGCAGGGCTTGGGTTGGCTAGACCATGGCTGGGGAGACTTGTCAGAGGCACTGTCTGGAGGGCGCGGCCAGTTGGTGGCGAATCGCTTTCAGTTGCAGCTAGACGATGGCTCCGAGCTGGCCTGCTTGCATCTGCGTCGGCGCGGTGGCGGTGGCACCCCCATCCCGAGCTGCGTGCTGATCGGAGTCGATGGCAAGCAAGAGGTTTTGCAGCGCCGCGATCTGACACTGGCGGCAACAGACGCTGCATGGGTGGCTGTGGGTGGCGTTTCCTATCCTCTCGGTTGGCGGCTGATGATCCCCGCGCGCGAGCTGGAGCTGGAGATTAAGCCATTATTTGCTGGTGAGGGCTCAGGGCCGGCCCCGACAACACTGATGCAAGGCGATCAAACCTGGCGTGGCGCGGTCGAGGTGGATGGACGGCGCGGCGCCGAGGCGCTTGCTGGTCATGGGCGCATGGACCTTAATGGCTACGCTGAAGACGAGTTTGTGGGAACCTGAGCGATCCAGGGCCTGTCGGTGTTGAACAGAGAGGCCAGAGGCTGTCAACAAAGCAGCAGGGCTGTTACCAAAAGGGCGATTACTCGTGTTAACAAAGATCGACATTCGGTGTCATCGCCTCTGGCTCGCTGGCGTGATCCTGGTCATCAGTCTTGGGTTTCTGATCGGCTGTGATCGTGGTAAGCCGGTTGCGGTCACCAAGGCCGAGCCTGGGCCGATCCCTGAAACCCCGCAGCGCCCTGGTGATCCAGAGGTCGGCTACGACGTCCTGGTGAACCGGGCGGTGGTGACCTGCGGCCTACCTTACGACGCCTATGTTGAAGTGAGTGCTGGTGGAACCTTCGATCCAGCGTCCGATCATGCGCTTGCCGGTCGGCGTGGGCGCAACGCTGAGCTACCCTACGCGCTGACTGCCTTCACCGCTGAGAGTGGCGTGGAGCTGGTCACCAGCAACTGCCTCGGTTGTCATGCCGCGCCCTTGAATGGCAAATTGGTGATCGGACTCGGCAATGAGTTTCTCGACTTCACCGCTGATCCGGTGATGGCGGTCGAAGGTGCTGGCGCCTATGTTGATGGCGAGGCTCAGGCGGCAGAGTGGCAGCGCTGGGCGGATCGCATCGGGGCGATTGCGCCTTGGTCGATGACCGATACCATCGGTGCCAACCCGGCGCAGGCGATCACGCTTGCGTTGATGGCGCATCGCGACCCGGAGACGCTGGCCTGGTCCGATGAGCCGCTCTTGCCGCTGCCGCCGACTGAGGTTCTACCGGCCAGCGTGCCACCCTGGTGGAACGTCGGTAAGAAGCACGCGATGTTCTACAACGGCGAGGGGCGCGGCGATCATGTCGGCTACATGATGCTGGCGTCGACCACCTGCACCGATTCGGTCGCCGAGGCGCGTGAGATCGATGCCTGGTTCAAAGACGTGCGCGCCTATCTGGCAACGCTCGAGGCGCCCGCTTATCCCTATCCGATCGATGCGGAGCTGGCCGCCGAGGGCGAGCGCCTGTTCAAAGCGGAGTGCACCGAATGCCATGGTCGCTACGGCGAGCGTGAGCGGTACCCGAATGAGTTGGTTGCGTTGGACGAGGTCGGTACCGATCCGGCGATGGCTGAGCAAGCGTATCGGCATACGGACCGTTTCGCGCGTTGGTTCAATGCCTCGTTCTATGGTCGAAATGCCGATGCGCAGGCCGGGCTTGGCTATGTAGCGCCGCCCTTGGATGGCATCTGGGCGACGGCGCCCTACCTGCACAACGGCGCTGTGCCAACGCTGGCGGCGCTGCTCGACAGCCGTGAACGTCCGACCTACTGGCGCTTCGAGAGCGCCAGCCCAGACTATGACCAAGCCGAGTTGGGCTGGCGCTACGAGCGGCTCGAGCAGGGCCGAGAACAATTCGCGAGCCTGGATGAGCAGAAATGGGTCTACGACACCACCCGCCGCGGCTATAGTAATCAGGGCCACGATTTCGGCGATCTGCTCAGCGCTCAAGAACGCCTTGCGCTGCTGGAGTATCTGAAGACGCTATGAGCGAGCGCAATCGCGAGTATTGCGATATCGCGAGCATCCCGACCCACAACGCTTCGCCGCGAATCCTGATCGAACATCACGGTCGCAACGAAGTGACGGCAAAAGACGGCAAAAAAAGACTTGCGCAAATCTCGGTCTATGCCTATAGTAGGCGGCTCAGTTGCGGGGTGGAGCAGTCAGGCAGCTCGTCGGGCTCATAACCCGAAGGTCGCAGGTTCAAATCCTGCCCCCGCTACCAACTTATCCTACCAAAAGCCCAAATCGTCCAAAATCGACGATTTGGGCTTTTTCGTCGCAGTCGCGAGAATTCCCATCAAATCCCCGTAGAGATCGATCGCAAGTTGGTCTTTGCCGTCAATCGGGGTCGGTAGGATCATGTCGATCAAGCTCCCCAGCCTCGCCACGATGAACGTCACTCGTGAGCGCCGGGCTCGGATCTCCTCAAAGTAACCTGAGGCCATCATGGGGTGGACTAAGGTAGTGGGCTTCTCAGGCTGGTTGAGGATCGCTTCGAACTCCTCTCAACGCTGGGCGGTCTGCTCGAGCCCCCGGATTGCTTCAGCCCGAATGCCGTTATTGATCCTGGATGGATGAACTCAGGCGTTGACGTCGGTTCAAGCCTCGCCCACTCGCGGTTTTCATCCGAACGACTATCCTGTAAGACAGCCCTTTCAGCAATCCAAAAGGTTCGAGGGGGCTTGCATCGAACGTCGAACTCATCTAGGAGTCGATAGATGGCCGTCCACACTGACCTGAAGCCGGTTGCCCTGATCTGGATGTTACCTGCCATCCTGCTGTCATTCATGCCTGCAGCGGGATCGGCGGCTCTCTGCACGACGCGCGATTTCTCCGCTGCAGAGCAGCGCGTCACCGAGGCCTATGTCGCTTATTATGGGCGCCCCGCGGATGCGGCGGGACTGGCCTATTGGGCGGATCGGCTGGAGGCCGACGGCGGCGATTTGGCGAGCATTATCGACGCCTTTGGCGTCTCGGCGGAATTCGACGACCGCTTTGGCAGCCTCGATCATACCCAGTTGGTCACCAACCTCTATCAGCAGCTCTTCGGGCGTGATCCAGATCCCGCCGGGCTCGCCTTCTACACCGGTGAACTCGATGCTGGTCGCATGGGTTTGCAAACCATCGCGCTGAACATCCTCGACGGCACGCAAGGCGATGACGTGCCGGTGCGGGATCATCGGCTACAGGTGGCCAACTATGTCGTCTCTTGTCTCGAGCAAGGTCATGTCGTCTACCCACCCATCGATACGGCGGTTGCGATCATGGCCGATGTCGATGCCGAGAGCAGCTCGGTTGAGCGCGCCGTTGCTGCCGTCGACGCCTTAGCCCCGTCGACCAGCGCCAGGCTGCAGCCTGAGGACCTGGTCTATCAGGGCGCGTTCAGGCTGCCGGACAGCTTCGATTGGGGGGCGCGTGGCATGGGCTACACCCCCACAGGCGACAGCGGCAGCGGCTCCTTGCTGGTGACCGCTTTCCAGGGTCTGGTGAACGCGACGGGTGAGCCCTGCTGGGAGGGCATGACCGGTTGCGAGGCACGCTTCGGTGAGGTCGCGATCCCGGCGTCCGAGCGGGGAGCGAGCGCGTCGACCTGGGAAACGCTGCCCGTTGCGAGCCTGCTATTCGGCCCAACCGCCTTCGATGGTGGGCTTGCGGGCAGGGCGGACGATGAACATTATGTCTTCGTCGCTGGCATCGAGCAGATCGCCGTGCCGGGCTTGAGCGAACGGATGCTCTACGGCAGCCTGAATCAGTGGTATCCCGAGGGCGTGTTTGGCGACGCCAGTTTCCCAACCCTCTGGCGCAGCGACGAGAACGGCGCCAATGCCGAAGGACTGTTCCACGTTGGCCCAAGCGCCGACCCGATCTATCACGGACGCAAGATGGGCGAGTATCTGTTCGCGGTTCCGCAGTGGTATGCCGATGCCGCGCTCGGCGGCCGAAGGCTGATCACCGGCCGCGCACGCGGCACACCGCTACAAGCCGACCCAGACACCAATCCGGCGGCTGGTGGCTCGCAAGGCCCCACCCTGTTCGCCTTCCCGGCCGAGGCCAGCGCGCCCGCCGGGGCCGAGCTTGACGCCTTGCCCTTGCTCTACTATCGCGCCCGCTACCCGGACTGCGCCGGACCGGACATCGGCGTCGGCGGGCAAGTCGTCAGCTGCGATTTCCCCGGCTATAGCATGTCGGATGACTGGACCGGCGCCGGCTTCGTCAGCGATGGCAGCCGGCATGCGATTGTGATCCTCGGTCTGAAGGCCAGCACCAACTGCTACTACTGCGACCCTGCTGAGCCCGATCCAGAGTGTCCGGTCAGTCCCGCGCCCGAGGAGTGCCGGCGTTGGTGCAACGAAAGCCGCGGCTACCACGGCGGTCCCTATCGCCGCCAGGTCCTGTTCTACGACATCGATGAGCTGGCCGCAGTGGCCGCCGGCAGCCGCGAGCCTTGGTCAGTGCTGCCCTATGCCACCTGGGAGCCCCACGAGCTGCTGCTCCAGCCGGTCGATGGCAACGTCTGCGCCGGCACGGGTGGCGTCGCCTTTGATACCGATGGTCAGCGCCTATTTTTGGTCGAGCGCGGCTTGGGTGGTTACGACAACATCAACGCTGCTGTGGTCCATGTGTGGCAAATACCCTAAGCCAGGGTGGAGATAACATGACGATCAATGCACTCGACGCTGGCCTGCTTGGCCTGCAGCGCGGTTTCCAAACGGTGGGCAATGCTACCGGCAACATCGCGCGGCACACCAGCGGCTGCTCGCCAAGCGCACATCGCTCTTGCTGCCGTGCTTCCATGGCAGCGCCGGCAGGGTTGATTTGCACCCGGCAGTCACTCAGGATACGAATCCCTTTTGCCGTTGGATAACCTGCTCACCCATGCCCCTGTTTCATGCTCGACAAGGTCGCCTGACGCTACTCGCAACGCTTGGCCTCATCGGTTCGACGCTCGTGTTCGCGGCTGATCCACCCAAAGCCCCGCCCAAGCAGGGCTTGGCGAACCCGGCATCGGTGAACTGCATCAAGCTTGGAGGGACGCTGGACATACGCACGCGCCCCCATGCCGGCCAGTATGGCGTCTGTGTCTTCGAGGACAATCGCCAGTGCGAGGAATGGGCCTTGTTGCGCGGCGACTGCCCTGCAGGTGGCATCAAGGTCACCGGCTACGACAGCGATGCCGAGATCTACTGCGCCATCACGGGTGGCGAGGTTGATATGCAGACTGGCAGTTGTCAGAGCGCCGAGGGTGTGCGTTGCGGGCTGGAGGCCTTTTTTGCTGGACGCTGCCCAGCGTCTCGCTGAGTATCACGGGTCTCCTGCTTGGACCAACGACCCAGGTTGGCGATCACAGACTGAGGCGCGGTTGAGACCGCCACACCGAGACGGGCGATGAGCATGCAACCGCATGAGCGGCATTCACTGCTTGCGGCAGCTTGGCACGCGCTGATCGACACCGAACAGCGACCGGCGAAGCTGCGGCTAAACGGCCTTTTGGGCGCCTTACCCCTCTTGCTATGCCTACTGACGGGGTGCGCCATCGATGGGGCTCAAGACGTCCGCTTCGTGACTGATCCTGTTGGAGGATCAGACTCGACGTCGAACGTTTCCTGGACGGAGGTGGTCGGCATCGAGCGCGGCCTTCCTGGCGGCCGGGCTTACTGACCGCGCTTGCCTCTCTTTGGTCGTGACAGTTCCTTTAGTCTTCGCGTTCATCTTTGGGGGTGTTTTCATGAACACGTCCGAGCGACCGACCGTCAAGAAACCGACGTACTCCAGAAATCGTTCACGTGGCGCATCTCAAACCTGGCCGCGGTGTCAGGCCGATACGGATCTAGACCCGGAAGACGATCTGATCGTTTCGGCGAGACTCATTGAACGGGTTCTCGGTGGCGATCCAGAAGAGCAGCGTCACCGCGCTGAGCAGGATCGACTCATGCAATTGGAGCGTGCGTGCAAGGAAACCAACCAGCAGGTGAGCCAGCTACTGGACAAACTGAACGCGCGCAGCAAAACGCCGAGCAACCGCCCAGCGTCGCAGGAGCTGCAGGAGTTGTCGCGTCCGCAGGAAAAGACTGCAGCGGTCGCGCAGCAAACGGACGACATCCCGCGACACCAGTCACTCCTCTTCTGGCGCGATATTCAGCAACTGATCGACGCCTGCTATCACGTCAGCACCACACTGCTTGAAGGCGGCCCTGAAGCTCAACGAATTGCCCGGCGATTGCAGACGCGGTCAGTCGGGCTCGCGACGCTGATCGCCGATGGTTATCCGGGGTCGGCAAGTGGTCATCACACTGACAAAGGCCCACCATGGCAAGCCGTGCTCGTTGAGGTCGATGCGGTGATCGCAGCCATCAAGAACGATCTGGAGCAAAGCATAGAACTGGCTGCCGCAGCGGATGTTACGAACGCCCTGTGCGCCTGTGGCGCGGCGTCGGCGAAGATCGCCTTGGAATTTGGCGAATGACCGAGTGCGAGAATCCCGATGGGCTTGACCAACAATGCCGCTTATGCCGCGCGCGGCATAAGCGGCATTGTTGTTGCCAACGCTGTCGAGCTGGATCGGCCTCTCCTGAGCCGCGCCTTCCCGCGATGCTTCAAACCTCAACGCTTGAGAATCACTGCGAGCATGAATTACCAGCCAACGCTGTCATCCTTCGTCTCAAGACCGACGCTCTCGGTGCGGCTGCGCTGGCTGCTGTTGGCGATGATGATCTCCATCACCGCCGTCCAAGCCGAAGACGCCGAGATCGCTGCCCTGTTCGCAGAGGCAGGTGTGCAGGGCACACTCGTGCTCAGCCGTCTCGATGGCCAAGCGGTTATCGTGCACAACGCAGCACGGGCCAAGCAACGCCTGCCAGTTGCCTCTACCTTTAAGATCTTCAATACGCTGATCGCCTTGGAAGAGGGCGCGATCAGCGGCATCGACGAAGTCATGCGCTGGGACGGCCGCCAGCACCCTTATCCGGCCTGGAACCAGGATCAAACCCTCAAGAGCGCCTTTGCCGTTTCTTGCGTCTGGTGCTATCAGCGCCTGGCCGAGCGCATTGGCGCAGAACGCTATCGCGTCCATCTGGCTCAGGCCGACTATGGTGTACTTGAAGAGCCCTTTGTCACGAACGCGTTCTGGCTCGACGGCAGCCTCACCATCAGCGCCCAAGAGCAGGTGCGCTTCCTGCGCCAGGTTATCGAGCGCCGGCTGCGCTATCGCCCCGAGACCTACGCTGGCCTGCGCGCCATCATGCTGGCCGATGAGGGCCAGGATTACCGCTTGTTTGCCAAGACCGGCTGGGCCGCGCGCGCGACACCCCAGATTGGCTGGTACGTCGGTTACGTCGAGACAGCCGATGCCACCTGGATCTTCGCTCTGAACATCGACATCCAGGATGAGTCCGATCTGCCCTTGCGTCAGGCCCTGGCCCGCGCGAGCTTACAGGCGAAAGGGATCATTGACCGATGAGCCTGTTCGCCTGAGCCTAAGTCCGGCCGACGGCGGAGCCGGGTCTGGAAGGAGAGATCGAGGCCATAGGCGAGATGAACACCCAGCAGTGTCAGCAGCCCGAAGGCCAGGGCAATACCTGGATGATGGCCAAGCAGCATCCCGAGCTGTCCGCCGATGAGTGCAACCAGCGCTGCGATGGCGGCGGGCAGAGGAAGCACGAACAGGGGCCAATCCGCTTGTGAGGCGCCCGCTTGTGTCAGGTCGCGTTTGGTCTTGTCGGGTACGATCACGGCCAGGACGATCGGCCGCCGCTAGAGTGCCGAAGGCCTGCGCGTTGAGATCACTTCAGGCTGCAAGCCGAGGCATGGATGGTATTGCCCATGCGGTACTTGATCCTGCAACTGAAACTCACTGGGTCGCCGATCTGCAGCTTGGCGATCTCGGCCTGGGCCTTTTGAGGAAAGTGACAGCTGATCCACTGGTTGGGCGCGCCCGCGTCGAGCAGGACGATGGGGGCCCCCATGATCGCCTGCTTGAGCCCCGCCACCCGGCCGTCGATGCCGATACGGCGGCCGTTGTAGCTGTCTTCGGCGACGATCTCGTTTTGCTCGTAAGCCTGAAAAAGCGCACTTGCCGTGATGGTTTCCGCGTGCGCTGAGCTTGGCAGGATCAGTACAAGGATGAGCGTCAGCGCAAAAGGGTGTCGGCTCGGGATCATCGGGTCGATGCTTCTGATCAGCCGGCTGCTGCTGTCGATGATGTTTCGGACAACGATGCTTGGTAACGCGTTCAACCTTGCACTCTCCCAGACGGTCTATGGTGATTTCGGTCGTGACACAGGCCAATCGTAGCGCATCTTTACCAAGGGTTTCGGCGTTCAACCGGCGGTGCGAGCGCTGCCGCCCCTACAATCCCAGTTTGGCACGACCTAGTTTGGCACGAGCATGACGAACCGATCCCGCAGGCGGTCGGCAGAGATAGATCGTGCTCCTTTGCGCCTGCGCGGATGGTCCCCATGATGTCTTTATTCATCTAGGTTCATTCATCTAGGGTCATCCTGCTCGGCTCGCCATTCGCGGTTGGTCGGCGCGTTCGCCAAGGGTTGTCGACAATGGAGCCGAAAGACGCTACAAAAAACCAAGGTTTCAAAGGGTTTACGAACGAAAATTGTCCGTTTCTGCCCTGTCATTCTGGGGTCAAACGAGAATTTAACTGCCTTTTTTGTTATTGTCCCCTGATCGCGTACGACTGTCCTGGACCCTACGAGGTCTTCACCGACGCTCAGGGTGTGACCAGAAAGGACTGCACCGCTTGCACGCTTCCCCATGATGGCTACCAGGCCTCTTGGGCCTTCATCCAAAAATGGCTCGCGAAGCCTGTGGTCTGGGATGGCCAGCCTCAGCATGAGCGATATAGGCGCAAGGCGCGCCTCAAGCCGGATCAGCTTCCGGAACAGATACCGAAGGCGGCAGACGGCAGGGAAGACTGATTGCCGCGATGGACACTACATGCCGCAGTTGCGCCGGCGATAGGCTGATAGCCTAGCCGCCGGCCTTGTTAACCGGAATCTCACGCGATTCATCTTTCGGGGTGACGGCGCGCCATCTGATACTGGCGCTTGCGCGGCTGCGATCTGAACGCGGCCCGTCTTGGCCTGCTGACCGCCAGCGGCTGCGGACCCTCATTTAACCACCGGACCCAGCAACTTGTTATGAGTGATCGAACCAACCTCCTGAAGCAACGCCTCGAACAGACCATCCTCATCCTCGACGGTGCCATGGGTACCATGATCCAGCGCCGCAAGCTGGAGGAGGGCGATTACCGTGGCGAGCGCTTCAAGGATTGGCCGAGCGATCTCAAGGGCAACAATGACCTGCTGGTGCTAACCCGGCCTGACCTGATCGCCGACATCCACGGTGAGTACCTGGCCGCCGGTGCCGACATCCTCGAGACCAATACCTTCAACGCGACCCGCATCGCGATGGCCGATTACGGCATGGAGGAACTGGCGTACGAGATCAACGTCGAGGCCGCGCGACTGGCCCGCAAGACCGCCGACGGCTACGCAACGCCCGACAAGCCGCGCTTCGTCGCCGGCGTGCTCGGCCCGACCAACCGCACCGCGTCGATCTCGCCGGATGTCAATGATCCGGGCTTCCGCAACATCGATTTCGACACCCTGGTCACGGCCTATGCCGAGTCGACCCGCGGGCTGATCGAGGGCGGTGCTGACATCATCCTGGTCGAGACCGTGTTCGACACGCTGAACGCCAAGGCGGCGCTGTTCGCGGTCTGGAAGGTGTTCGACGAGGACGGCGTTGAGCGGCCGATCATGATCTCCGGCACCATCACCGACCAGTCTGGCCGCACCCTGACCGGGCAGACCACCGAGGCCTTCTACAACTCACTGCGGCATGCCCAGCCGCTGAGCATTGGTCTGAACTGCGCGCTCGGGCCGCAGGAGCTGCGTCCTTATGTCGAGGAACTGGCGCGGATCGCCGAGTGCCGGGTCTCGGCGCATCCTAACGCCGGCCTGCCGAACGAGCTCGGCGGCTATGACCTCGGCCCCGAGGAGATGGCCGAGGAGGTCAGCGACTGGGCGCGCAGCGGCTTCCTGAACATCGTTGGCGGCTGCTGCGGTACCGGCCCTGAGCACATCAAGGCGATTGCCGAGGCGGTCGCCGGGATGACCCCGCGCGAGGCCAAGGTGCTGGAGCCGGCCTGCCGGCTCTCTGGTCTGGAGCCGATGAACATCAAGGCCGACAGCTTCTTCGTCAACGTCGGCGAGCGCACCAATGTCACCGGCTCGGCGCGCTTCAAGCGGCTGATCAAGGAAGAGGATTACGATACCGCGCTGAGCGTGGCGCTGGAACAGGTCGAGGGTGGCGCCCAGGTCATCGACATCAACATGGACGAGGGCCTGCTGGAGTCGGCCGAGGCGATGCACCGGTTCCTGAATCTGACCGCCGCCGAGCCGGACATCGCGCGGGTGCCGGTGATGATCGACTCCTCGAAATGGGACGTGATCGAGACCGGCCTCAAGTGCGTGCAGGGCAAGGCCATCGTCAACTCGATCTCGCTCAAAGAGGGCGAGGAGAAGTTCATCGAGCAGGCGCGACTCTGCCGGCGCTATGGCGCGGCAGTGATCGTGATGGCCTTCGACGAGGTCGGTCAGGCCGATACCCAGGCGCGCAAGGTCGAGATCTGCACCCGCGCCTACAAGATTCTGACCGAGCAGGTCGGCTACCCGGCCGAGGACATCATCTTCGACCCCAACATCTTCGCCGTCGCCACCGGCATCGAGGAGCACAACAACTACGCGGTCGACTTCATCGAGGCCACGCGCGAGATCAAACGCACCCTGCCGCATGCCAAGGTCTCTGGCGGCGTCTCCAACGTCTCGTTTTCGTTCCGCGGCAACAACCCGGTGCGCGAGGCGATCCATGCCGTGTTCCTCTACCACGCCATCAAGGCTGGGATGGACATGGGCATCGTCAACGCCGGCCAGTTGGCGATCTACGATGATCTGCCCGAGGAGCTGCGCGAGGCGGTCGAGGATGTGATCCTTAATCGCCGCGACGACGCGACTGAGCGGCTCTTGGATCTGGCGCCCAAGTACAAGGGCGACGGCTCCAGCGCCGAGAAGGTCGAAGACCTCGAATGGCGCGGCTGGCCGGTGAACAAGCGGCTTGAGCACTCGCTGGTCAAGGGCATCACCGAGTACATCGAGGAAGACACCGAGGCCGCGCGCCAGGCCGCCGAGAAGCCGCTGCACGTCATTGAAGGGCCGTTGATGGACGGCATGAACGTGGTCGGCGACCTGTTCGGCGCCGGCAAGATGTTCTTGCCGCAGGTGGTCAAATCGGCGCGGGTGATGAAGAAGGCGGTGGCCTATCTGTTCCCCTATCTGGAGGCCGAAAAAGAGGCCTCTGGCACCCAGCACGAGAGCAACGGCCGCTTCCTGATCGCGACGGTGAAGGGCGATGTGCACGACATCGGCAAGAACATCGTCGGCGTGGTGCTGCAGTGCAACAGCTACGAGGTGATCGATCTGGGTGTGATGGTGCCGACCGAGACCATCCTGCAGCGGGCACGCGAGGAGAAGGCGGACATCATCGGCCTCTCCGGTCTGATCACGCCGTCGCTCGATGAGATGGTCCATGTCGCCAAGGAGATGAAGCGTCAGGGCATGACCCAGCCGCTGCTGATCGGCGGCGCGACCACCTCCAAGGTGCATACCGCGGTGAAGATCGCGCCACAGCGCGAGGAGCCGGTGATCTATGTGCCCGATGCCTCGCGCGCGGTCGGCGTGGTCTCCAACCTGCTGAGTAAGACCCAGCGCGATGGCTATGTCGCCGGTATCGTCGAGGAGTACGAGCAGGTGCGCCAGCAGCGCGCGGCCAAGGGCAAGACCAGCAAGCTGATGAGCCTGGCCGATGCGCGCGCGAACAAGACCGAGATCGACTGGGCCAGCTATGAGCCGCCAAAGCCGGCGATCCTGGCGGCTGGCGCTGAGCGAGGGCAGGGCGTTGATGCGGCTGCAGCGGCACAAGCGGCACAGGCAGCTGGTGGTGCAGCCGATAAGCTAGCCAAGAGTGCAGGCAGTCCAACGGGAGCGGGCGGCAGCGATCCAGCGACGGCACTCGCGGCTGCGCTGCCGGGGCTCAATGCCAAGGACATCAAGCTCGAGCGCAGCGGCGATGCGGTGATCCTGACCCTCGACAACTACCCGCTCGACGATCTGGTCAACTACATCGACTGGACGCCGTTCTTCAAGGCCTGGGAGCTGGCTGGTAAGTATCCCGCCATCCTCACCGATGAGATCGTCGGCAAGGAGGCGCAGCAGCTATTCGATGACGCGCGGCCCTTCCTCGAGCGGATCGTCAAGGAGCGCTGGCTGCAAGCACGCTGCGTCTGCGGCTTCTTCCCGGCCAATCGGATTGGCGATGACGATATCGCCATCTACTCCGACGAGACCCGTAGCGAGGTCAGCGCAACGCTGCGCATGCTGCGCCAGCAGATGCAGCGCACCGCCGGTCGCGGCCAGCCGAACGTCAGCCTCGCCGACTACGTGGCCCCAGCGGATTCCCGCAAGCGCGATTGGATCGGCGGCTTTGCGGTCACCGCCGGCATCGGCATCGACGAGCACCTGGAGCGCTTCGAGGCCGATCACGACGACTACAGTTCGATCATGCTCAAGGCCCTGGCCGACCGCCTCGCCGAGGCCTTCGCCGAGCGGCTGCATGAGCTGGTGCGCACGACGCTCTGGGGCTACAAGCCCGGCGAGCAGCTGGATAACGACGCGCTGATCGCCGAGAAGTACGAAGGCATCCGCCCGGCACCCGGCTATGCCGCCTGCCCGGACCACACCGAGAAGGGCACCCTCTGGGATCTGCTCAAGCCCGATCAGCGCATCGGCCTGACCATCACCGAGAGCTTCGCCATGCTGCCCACTGCGGCGGTCTCCGGTTGGTACTTCGCGCACCCGCAGTCGCGTTACTTTGGCACCGGCAAGATCATGAAGGACCAGGTCGAGGACTACGCCCAGCGCAAGGGCTGGACGCTGGAGCAGGCCGAGCGCTGGCTGTCGCCGGTGTTGGGCTATGATCCGGAGTAGGAGCGCTTTCGCTCAGCGTCGCATCAGGTAACCAACCATGACCGATAACATTGAGCATCTGATCTTGGAGCAGTTTCGTGCCTTACGAAATCAGATCGCGAGCCTTCAAACGGAGATGCGCGGTGAGTTTTCTGAGGTCAAACATCGGCTGAATCGGCTCGAGACCTCGGTTGCCGGCGTGCGACGCGATGCAGTTGGACAGGCGGAAGACGTCGCGCTTCAGCAGGCGATGATCGATCGGCTTGTTGAGCGGATTCAGCGCATTGAGCAGCGTCTTGAGCTACGCGAGGGTTAGGGAAAGGTAGAGCGGAGGTCAACATGTCGACTGATCTAACGATTGAGATTTTGCGCGAGATCCGTGACGGCATTAGTGGTCTGCGTACTGAGTTCATCGAGCGGCTCGATCAGACGAACGCGCGGCTCGATCAGACCAATGCCAGGCTCGATCAGACGAATGCCAGGCTCGATCAGACCAATGCGAGGCTTGGTAACGTTGAGCAAGGGCTTGCCGACCTCGGCAAGTTCATGCGCCAGATCGCGTTAGATCAGGCCAAGCATGAGCGTTTCCATACGCATCATGTCGAGATCCTCGAGGAAGACGTGAAGGACCTGAAGACCCGCGTCGAGAATCTGGAGGCCAGGCACTGATCGACCTCGACTGCCGACGCTGTCTTGATCGAGGAGAGCCGGTCGCGTCGATCAGCTGCAAGGGAATGGGTGGCGACCAGTGCTTTGGGTGCTGAGTAGACCAATGACCAACCACGTCTGATCTGAATGCGTGTCATTGTTGCTGAAAAGCCCAGTGTCGCCCGCGATCTCGCGCGCATCCTTGGCGCAACCTCGCGGCGTGAGGGTTACCTCGAGGGCCAGGGCTGGCGGGTGACCTGGGCGCTGGGCCATCTGGTGCATTTCGCTGAGCCGGATGCCTATGGCGAGGCCTGGGCCGGGCGCTGGTCGTTCGCGCAGCTGCCGATGCTGCCGGAGCGCTGGCGGCTGCGGACCGACAAGAAGACCGCGGCCCAGTTCAAGGTCGTCAAGGCGCTGCTCACCGATCCCGGCACCGAGCGGGTGATCTGCGCGACCGATGCTGGGCGCGAGGGCGAGTTGATCTTTCGTCTTATCGCTGAACATGCGCGTTGTCGCAAGCCGGTACAGCGGCTGTGGATCTCGAGCCTGACCGATGCAGCGATCCGCGCTGGTCTCGCGCAACTGCGCGACGGTCATGACTATGATGCGCTGGCAGCAGCGGCACGCGCCCGTGCTCAGGCCGACTGGCTGATCGGCATGAATCTGACCCGTGCCTATACCGTCCACAATCGGGTGCTCTGCACCATCGGACGGGTGCAGACGCCGACCTTGGCGATGATTGTTGTCCGCGATCAGGCCATCGATGCCTTTGTGCCGACGCCGTTCTATGAACTGATCGCGCAGTTGGCCGAGGGCTTCGAGGCCAAGTACCACAAGCCGCCGCCCAGTCAGCAGGCGGGACAGCAAACAGGCCAGCAGGCGGGACGACAAGCAGACGGGCAAATCGCCAAGCGAGCAGGCCAGCGCGGAGAGCAGCAGGGAGGTCCGCAGAGCGGCCCGCCGCGAAATCAGCATGGAGACCAGCAATCCGATAACCGGTCGGGTCAAGCAGGCCAGCCAGTCCAACCAGGTCTGCCAAGCCAGCCAGGCCAGCCAGCGAACAGCGATGCGCGTGAGCATCCGACTCGGCTCGACAACAAGGCCGAGGCCGAGGCACTGCGCGATCGACTGCGCGAGCGCATTCGCCCGGAGAACCTGGGGACGGTCGTCTCGGTCGAGACCAAGCCGCAGCGCAACCGCCCACCGCCGCTGTTCGACCTCACCACGCTGCAGCGCGAGGCCAATCGGCGCTACGGCTTCACCGCCGCCAAGACCCTGGAGCTGGCGCAGAGCCTCTACGAGACCCATAAGCTGATCAGCTATCCGCGCACTGAGAGCCGCCACATCGGCGAGGATCTGGTGCCGCAACTGCCCGGCATCCTGCAGCAGCTCGACCATCCGCTTGCAGGCGAGGCCCTAGCGCGATTAGCCGGTGGTCATCGGCTCGGGCGCGCCTATGTCGACCAAACCAAGCTGACCGACCACCACGCCATCCTGCCGACCGCCACGCGGCCACCATCCGCGCTACCCGAGCCGCTGCGGCGCATCTATGACTTGGTGGCCGCGCGCTTCGTCGCCGTGTTCCTGCCTGATCAGCGCGTCGATGAGACCGAGGTTCAGCTCGATATCGGCGGTGAGACCTTCATCGCCAAGGGTCGGGTGGTGACCGATCCAGGCTGGACGCGCGCCGATCCGCGCCAGCTCGGGCGAGTCGATGGAGCGGCCGCGGCTGGCGCTGCTGGACGGCACCAGGGCCGATCACAGCCCGGAGGCTCGGCACAACAAGCGCATGAGCAACAAGCACGCGGGCCACAGGCGCAGGCAGGTCGCTCCAGCGCTGATGAAGCCGACTTACTGCCGGCTTTGACTCAGGGGCAGAAGGTGCATGTCGCCTCATTGAGTCTCGTTGAGCGGGAGACGCAGCCGCCAAAGCGATTCGAGGACGCGACCCTGCTCAACGCGATGAAGTATGCCGGCCGCGAGATCGAGGACAAGGCCTTGGCCGCGGCGATGAAGGGCGCCGGACTTGGCACCCCGGCAACCCGCGCCGAGACCATCGAGAAGTTGATCCGCACCGGCTATGTCGAGCGCCAGCGCAAGCAGCTCGTCGCGACCGAGAAAGGGCGGGCGCTGATCGGTCTGGTCGCCGAGCCGCTGAAGAGCGCCGAGCTGACCGCCGGCTGGGAGCAGCGCCTCAAGGATATCGAGGAAGGGCGCGCCGAGGCGGCTGCCTTTCATGCCGATATCAATCGCTTCGTGACCGAGCTGATTCCGCAGGTAGCGCGCGGCGCCACGCTGCCACCTGAGCAGGTGGCGGCAGCGCGGGCGGCGCGTGGGACAGCCACATCGACCTCCTCCGGTCGTTCGCGCAAGAAGGCGTCTCCTGGCGACAGTGCGGGACGTCGAGGGCGTTCCGGGGGGCGCCAACTGCAAGGCGCGCGCCCCTCCGATTCAGGTATTCGCGGGCGCGCCACTGCGCCCGCGCCGCCAAAGCTAACAACGCCGCGAGAGCCGCGAGCGGATGCGGCGAGCGCGTTTTCAGCGCAGCTCGCCGAGATCCGCACAGCCTTGCACTTGAGGCCACTGGGCTGTCCGAAGTGTGGTCAAGGCCAGCTCATCGTCGGGCGCCGCGGCTATGGCTGCTCACGCTGGCGCGAGGGCTGCGACTTCGTGATCTGGCAGGTCATCGCCGGACATGCGTTGAGTGAGGCCGAGCTGCGCGCCTTGGTCGAACATGGCAAGACAGCGCCGATCGAGGGACTGCATGCGGATGACGGCCGCTCCGGCCGCGCTGTCCTCAGTCTTGGCCAGGATGGCCAGGTGGCTCCGGTCTGGTAACGCCTGCGATGCCTTGCGACAATCGGCTGATGACGGTGATCAAACAGCTGGCCTTTGGAGACATGATCAATGGAAGCCCATAAGCTCAAGACGATCGATGATCTGCTGATGTCTGACGATGAGCGCGTCGAGCTGATCGGCGGCGAGATTGTTCAGCGGCCGATGGCGAGGTTTCAGCATGGGATGGTGCAGGGCAATGCCCGCGCCGAGCTCAATGCGCTCACCCGCAGCTCCGGTCCCGGCGGCTGGTGGATTGCCACCGAGGTCAGCGTTGCTTACGAAGCGCACGAATGTCCATCGCACGATCTCGCAGGATGGCGCAAAGAACGGCTGCCGGGCATGCCGAGTGGAGTCATGGATCTGGCGCCGGATTGGGTGTGCGAGATCGTCTCTCCCGGCCATGAGCGCAAGGACACGCTGCACTTGCCGCTGCTGCTGCAGCGACACAAGGTGCCCTATTACTGGCTGATCTGGCCTGAGGACCGCACCCTGATCGCGCACGCCCTCGAAGACGGCCACTACAAGGTCATCGCCACCCTCAAGGATGAGACCAGCGCCCGCATCCCGCCGTTCGAGGCGATCGAGTTGGACCTGGCCTATATGCTTGGCATGGAGTAGGAACGTTATGCGCAACAGCTTGAGCAGCTCGCTATCCGTCTCGCTATCCGCCTCGCTATCCGTCTCGCTCATCACGGGCAGCGGCCAACAGCGCTTCGGCCCAATCCGGCAGAGGATCAAGATGCTGCAGGACACGGCCATCTTCGATCGACAAAACGGGCACAAAAGGATTGTCCGCGAAGGAATTATCGTAGACCCGGAGCTGATCACAGAGCGCAAGGGATGTCTTGACCTGCGCGAGCATTCTCGGGATTCGGCTGATCACCTTTTCATCCGGCACCCGATGGCCGCCTTCGGCGACCCGTTCCGCGATCCGGGCCTGGTTGAGCTGGGCGCTGTCGAGGTGAATCAGCACCATGATCACCCGGTATCCCAAGGCCTTGGCATGAGCGACGAAGTCGATCTTCGAGGGATGGGAATAGACTGTCTCGAAACAGAAGCTCGCGCCACTGAGCAGCAGGCGGTGGCGCTGCTGCTCGGCGAGCCTGGCGGCGTCGTAGCTGTGTGCTTCGGGTGCCTCTGGATAGACAATCCGAGCGAGGATGTCGGCATTGACGAAGGGCAGGCCGAGCGGCTCTAGGTAGAGGTGATAGAAGGTGCTTTTACCCGCTCCGTTGCCGCCGACGAGCAGCCAAAGCTGTTTAGCGTTGGTCAAACCGCCTGCTCTTCGAGCGGGACGAACACACCCTGGCGCAAGGTGCCAAGGGTACGCAGGCCGTTGGCGTCGATCTGCTCCAGATAGCCTGGATGCGTGCGCGAAGCCTGATAGCGTATCGCGGCCTGAGTGACCTTCTGCTGCAGCGCCCCGGAGCGCCGATCCGTCTCTACAGCCGCGAAGACCGCCTCGGAAGCGATGGGCTGAGCCATGATCGGCTCGACGCGCAGCCGTGCCAAGCCTGCGGCGACATCTAACAGGCTCTGTGGATCGACAAAACCGGCGATTTGCTGCCCCAGCGAGGCCCAGTATTCGATCTGTTCAGCGGCACTGCGATGAAGCTGCGATCCAGCCAGGCTAGCGCTTTGCATCAGGTTTTCTTGGAGCCGGACAGGGGAGGCGGATTTCGGCATGGTCCTGTTCTGCTTGCTTGCGCAGACTCTGCTCGGGTTCGGGGACATCAGCACTGTAGCAGATTGCTACAACGCGTCATAGACCCCGGTGCGGCGATCCTTCAGCTCATAGTCGCGCACCGTTTCTAGCAGCTTGAGTACCTTGTCCAGTCTAACGCCGTGCTGTTCGCGCAGCGCTCGCAGCAGTTGCCGGTCGTCATCAGCCAGTGTCATAGAGGCCTCTCCCTATTTGCCAGAGGGCTTGCCGGCAGGCAGGCGTTCGATCAGTTTATCGAAGTCGCTGCCCGCCTGGTCCTGCTTGCTGATTCGTCGTTGGCGGAATTTCGCATACTCGTCTTCCGCCCGCTGCTGCGCCATCTGGTGCGAGATCTTGCCCGCATGGGTCAGGATCTGGCGGTCGTTGATGTTCAGGAAGGCGTCGAGCTTGGCGACCCAATCGCCCATGTGCATCGGGATGCGGCGCATGGCCTGGCCCTCGGCGAAGATCAGGTATTGCTCAACCAGGTTGTTCAGGGCTGCCAGCTCGTCTTCGGTCAGGTAGTTCTTGGCGATGCCCGCGTCCTGCTTGCGGATCTTGGACCCGCGCCAGTTGGTCAGGCCCATGTTGGGCTGCTCGGCATCGGCGCGGCTATGGACGATCTCGGCGGCGGTCTGGCCGGTAATGGCCCAGTGCATCTTGTTCTGCACCGTCTGAAAGAAGCGGATGCTGATGTCCAGCGTCGGGTCGTAGTCGATGCTGGTGGCGTAGATGTCGGTGATCTTCTGGTAGAAGCGCCGCTCCGAGGTGCGGATGTCCTGGATGCGACGGGTCAGCTCCTCGAAGTAATCGAAGGGCTGGTCCGGATTCCGCAGACGCTCGTCGTCCAGCACGAAGCCCTTGATGATGTATTCCTTCAGCCGCTGGGTGGCCCAGATCCGAAAGCGCGTCGCCACATGGCTCTTCACCCGGTAGCCGACCGAGATGATCATGTCGAGGTTGTAGTGGTCGAGGTTGCGCTGGACCGCTCGACCACCTTCCTGGCGAACCGACAAGAATTTCTTGTTGGTTGCCTCCGCAGCCAACTCTCCCTCGTCATAGACGTTGCGGATATGCTGGCTGATGTTCTGCTGTGTCGTCTGGAACAGATCGGCCATGAGCGGCTGCGTCAACCAGACGGTCTCATCCGCCAACCGCACATCGATCTTGATGCGCCCGTCCTCGGCCGCGTAGACCAGGAACTGGCCCCTGGCGTCGTCGTCAGATGGCTGGTCCTTCTTCATCGTGTATCCTCCCAAATCTCGACCAAGAGATGCCGGACGCTGGATTCCACGTCACGCGGCATAGACCAGCTCCCGCGTCGCTGGAATGGCGAGGCCGCCTTTATGTCGAAGCATGCTCGTCTCTCAATTCATTCGTCGTTGGCGGATACTCGTACTTGATGATCCCGTCCTCGGAATAGACCACCGGCACGCCGTGGCGCCACGCCTTCTCGCGGGCGCGCAGGGCGGCACGCTGCAGAGCGATTTCGGCATTGACCAGATCGGGATCGCGTTCGCGCGGGACAGCTGGCGCTTGAGGATCGGTCATGCGTTGACTCCTTCTTCGTGCCGTTGCTGTTTGGAGCCTGCGTTGTCGTATAGTCTAGGACGCCGTGTGAATAACGCGGGCACGGTCTTCGCCTGGAAGGCGAGCATGGGCACAACTGAGATGATACATTCACTGAATTTCGAGCACCTGCGGCCACGCTGGCCTGAGCTGGCGTCGCTCTGCGGGTTTGCCGAGCAGTATGTCCACGGTGACCCTGAGAGCGCGGTCGTGAAGCTGCGCGCGTTCGCCGAGCGCTGCGTCAGCATTGTCTACCAGCAGGCAGGCCTGCCGCGTGCGCCCATGTCCAGCTTCATGGACCTGCTCAGCAACGATGCCTTCAAGTCCATGACGCCGGCCGTGGTCGTGGAGAAGCTCCACGCCATTCGCATCCACGGCAACAAGGCCGCCCACGGGGATACCGTCTCCAGCACTAGCGCGCTCTGGTTGGTCCGGGAAGCCTGGGATCTGGGGCGCTGGCTGTTCGCCACCCATGGCAATGGCGACGCCTCCGCGTTGCCCGACTTTGAGTCGCCGCAGCCTCCCGTCTCGGCCAAGAACCAGTACAAGAAGGAGCGCAAGGCACTGCTGGAACAGTACGCCAAGCAGGAAGCCCAGATGCAGGCGCTGCTCGGCGAACTGGAACAGCAAAGAGACAAAGCGGCGCGGCTTGAAAAGACCGCCCAAGAGCTGACCGCGCTGCAGGTCAAAGCGCGGAAGGTCGCCGATCAGCTGCAATTCAGCGAGCAGGCAACCCGCCACCGCCTGATCGATACGCTCCTGGCGGGGCGTGGTTGGGATCTTGGCGTCGAGGGCGCCAATACCGATCAGGTGACCCAGGAAGAGAAGGTTCTGCACCAGCCGACGAAAACCGGCGAGGGCTTCGCCGACTATGTGCTCTGGGATGACAACGGCAAGCCGCTCGCGGTGGTGGAGGCCAAGAAGACGGCGGTGGACGCGGAGCAAGGCCGTCACCAGGCCCGGCACTATGCCGACGGCTTGGAGAAGATGCATGGACAGCGTCCGGTGATCTTCTATACCAACGGCCACGACATCTGGATGTGGGACGATCACCCGGCCCAGGGCTACCCGCCGCGTCGTCTGTACGATTTCTACGCCAAGAGCAGCCTGCAGCACCAAATCAGGCAGCGCGCGGAGCGCCGCGCGTTCTCGACCGTCGCGCCGAAGCCCGAGATCCTGACCGATCGGCTGTACCAGCACGAAGCACTCAAGCGCATCTGCGAGCGCTACGAATCCAAGCAGCGCAAGGCGCTGGCGGTGCAGGCAACAGGGACCGGAAAGACCCGCCTGGCGATCGCGCTGTCCGATGTCTGCATGCAGGGCGGTTGGGCCAAGCGCATTCTGTTCCTGTGTGATCGCAAAGAACTGCGTAAGCAGGCCAAGAATGCCTACTCGGCGTTTCTCACCGCGCCCGTCACGGTGCTCAGCAGCAAGAGTGTCGATGACACCGCCAACCAGGTGTTCGTCGCCACCTATCCGGCCATGCTCCAGATCTACGGCACATTCGATCCGGGCTTTTTCGACCTGCTGATCGCCGACGAGTCGCATCGCAGCATCTACAACATCTACGGTGACCTCTTCCGCTACTTCGACGCGCTGCAATTGGGCCTGACCGCCACCCCGGTCGAGATGGTCAGCCGTTCGACCTGCCGCCTGTTCGATTGCGATTTCAAGCAGCCGACCTCGAACTACGACCTCGAACGCGCCATCGAAGAGGGCTATCTGGTTCCCTACCAGGTCGTGAAGCACACCACCAAGTTCCTCCGCGAGGGGATCAAGGGGCACGCCCTGACCCCGGAACAGGTCGCCGAGCTCGAAGACAAGGGCATCGACCCGAATGCGCTGGATTTCGACAGCCAGGAGATCGACCGCGCCATCTACAACAAGGACAGCAACCGCAAGATCCTGCAGAACCTGATGGACCATGGCATCCGCCAAGCGGATGGGCAGACCCTGGGCAAGACCATCGTCTTCGCCCGCAACCATCGTCACGCCAAGCTGCTCGAAGCACTGTTCGACGAGCTGTTTCCGCAGTACGCGGGCAAGTTCTGCCAGGTCATCGACAACTACGACCCGCGCGCCGAAGACCTGATCGACGATTTCAAGGGCGAGGGCAGCAACGACCAGCTCACCATCGCCATCTCCGTGGACATGCTCGACACCGGCATCGATGTCCCGGCAGTGGTCAACCTGGTCTTCGCCCGGCCGGTCAAGTCACCGGTGAAGTTCTGGCAGATGGTTGGTCGCGGCACCCGTTTGTGCAAGAACCTGTTTGGTCCGGGCAAGCACAAGACCCACTTCCAGATTTTCGATCACTGGGGCGTGGTCGAGTACCACGGACTCAAGCCGCGTGATGTCACGGTCAGCCAGTCCAAGTCCACCATGCAGCGCCTGTTCGAAGCACGGCTCACGCTGGCGAAAGCGGCCCTTAATGCGGCGGAAGTCGATTTCTTCGATGAACTGGCCCAGTGGATGCACAAGGCCGTCAACAGCCTCGATGAGAAGGCGCTGGCGGTTCGCGACAAGTGGAAGATCAAGCAACGGATGAGCGAACTGGACGTGATCCGGCAGTTCGCCGCCAACACGGTCGTCCTGCTCGAAACCGAAATCGCTCCGCTGATGCAGTGGGTCGATATCCGGGGTCATGCCGAAGCCTATCAGTGGGACCTGCTGATCACCAAGATCCAGCAGGAAAAGCTCAAGCAGTCTTCACGCTTCGATGATCATGTCGGTGAAGCGATCGGCCAGCTTCACCAGTTGCAGATGAACCTGAACCAGGTGAAAGCCAAGGCCGCGGAGATCAAGCAGGCGCGCGAGCCCGGCTGGTGGAGCAAGGCATCGCTGGAGGAGATCGAACGGGCACGGATTGCGTTGCGCGACATCCTCAAGTTCCGGGACACCGGCGGTGGCGGCTCCTCCGACCCGCCCATCATCGACATCGAAGACGGGGATGAGGTGCGCGAAGCGCAGACGACCTATCTCGCCACCGTGGACCTGAAAGCCTACCGCGTCAAGGTTGAGCAGGCGCTCAATGCGCTGTTCGACAAGGACCCGGTGATCGCCAAGATTCGCCAGGGCATGCCCGTGACCGAAAAAGAGCTGGAAGCGCTCAATGCCCTGGTCCATACCCATCATCCGGACATAGACCTGAATACCTTGAAAGGCTTCTACGACACCGCCGCGCCCATGGAGCAGATCCTGCGTGCCGTGATCGGCATGGATGAAGAGGCCGTGAACCAACGCTTCGCGGAGTTCGTGCAAGCCTACCCGAGCCTGAAGGCCAAACAGGTCCAGTTTCTCGGTATGCTCAAGCGCCAGATTGCCCGCAGCGGCGCCATCGAGCTCGAAAGCCTCTACGAGATGCCGTTCGTCTCGCTCGGCGATCCGGATAGCCTATTCGACAGCGACGACCAAATCGACCGGCTGCTGGCGATCGTCCAAAGTTTTGGTCGCCAGCCGGCTGAGCGCCGCTAACGCGGGAAAGCCGTCCCGACCATCAACCAGTCACCCGCGCCGAGGAGAATGAGCAACATGCAATCCATCACCACTCGAGACGCCAGCCGCCAATTGACCGAGCTCATCGAACAGACCGCCGCCAACCATCAACCCGTGGTCATTACCGGCGAAGGCGGTAATGCAATCCTGCTGTCCGAGGATGATTGGAACGCCATTGCCGAAACCCTCTACCTGAACGCCATCCCCGGCATGGCGGATTCCATTCGCGAGGCCATGCAGGCACCCGATAGTGAGTATTCAGAAAAGGTCGAGTGGTAGAGCATGATTACCGGCCAACTAAAGAACAAGATCGACAGACTCTGGCTCGAATTCTGGCAGGGCGGCATCGCCAACCCGCTCACCGTCATCGAGCAGATCACCTTCCTGATGTTCGCCCGCCTGCTCGACATCAACGAGACCCGCGACGAGAAGCGCCAGGCCCGCACCGGCAAGAATTTCACGCCGCGCTTCGCCAGCGACCAGCAGCACCTGCGCTGGAGCCAGTTCGTCCACGAGGGCGACCCGGACCGCTTGCTCGCCCTGGTCCGCGACCAGGTGTTCAAGCACTTTCGCGAGCACACCAGCGATATCCGCTTCGGCGAATTCATGAAGGATGCCCGCCTGGTCATCGAAAAGCCCAGCCTGCTGGTCAAGGCCATCCAGATGATCAACGACCTGCCGCTGGAGTCCGGCGACACCAAGGGCGACCTGTACGAGTACCTGCTGAGCAAGCTCACCACCGCCGGCATCAACGGCCAGTTCCGCACGCCGCGCCACATTATCAAGCTGATGGTGCGCATGCTCGACCCCAAGCCCGAGGAAACCGTCGCCGACCCGGCCTGCGGAACCGCGGGCTTCCTGGTCAACGCCATGGAACACCTGCTGGAGACCTACAGCTCCGAAGACGGCGTGATCCGCGAGCAGATCGAAGGGCCGGACGGCAAGCCGGCCGAGGCCGTCACCTACACCGGCGACCTGCTCGACCAAGCCCAGTGGAACCACATCAAGACCGCCATGTTCCATGGCTTCGACTTCGACAACACCATGCTGCGCATCGCCGCGATGAACCTCTACATGCACGGCGTCGAAGACCCGGACATCCACTACCAGGACACCCTGGCCCAGAGCTTCGCCGACCGCTTCCCGGCCAAGGAGAAGGACGCCTTCAACGTCGTGCTCGCCAATCCGCCGTTCAAAGGATCGCTGGATGAAGACACGGTCAACCCGGCCGTCTCTCGTCTGGTCAAGACCAAGAAGACCGAGCTGCTGTTCGTCGCCCAGATCCTGCGCATGCTCAAAACCGGCGGGCGCAGCGCCACCATCGTGCCGCAGGGCGTGCTGTTCGGCTCCTCCAAGGCCCATCAACAACTGCGCCAACTGCTGGTGAACGACAACCAGCTCGACGCCGTCATCAATCTTCCCAGCGGAGTGTTCAAGCCCTATGCCGGTGTTGCCACCGCCATCTTGATCTTCATCAAGGGCGGCGAGACCGACCAGGTCTGGTTCTACGACGTGCAGGACGACGGCTACTCCCTGGACGACAAGCGCGACCTGCTTTACCGCGACGAGCAAGGCCGCCCCCTGAGCTTTGCTGGGGACATGCCCAAGGTCCTGGCGGCCTGGAAGCGGCGCGACAAGGCGGTGGCGGAGACGGACGCCAACGACCGCACCGCACCCAGCTTCTGGGTCAGCCGGGCCGAGATCGCCGGAAACAAGTACGACCTGTCGATCAATCGCTACAAGGAAGTGGCCTATCAGGAGGAGGCATACGACCCGCCGCAGGAGATCCTGGCGCGGATGAAGGCGCTGGAGGGGGCGATTATGAAGGACATGGAAGAGTTGGAGGGGATGTTGTGAGTTGGCCGGTCGCGTATCTAGGAGAGGTAGGGTCGCTTCAGGCGGGATATGGCTTCCCGAACAAATACCAAGGGAAAAAAGCAGGAGATTATCCCTTTGCGAAGGTTGGAGATATTTCTGCGGTAGCCCGTGCCGGACAGAAATACATAGGTTCTGCGGGAAATTACATCGACAAAGAAGAACTGAACCAGATTCGGGGGAAGCCTCTGCCGGTTGGCAGCATTGTATTCGCAAAAATTGGCGAAGCGATACGGCAGAACTTTCGCGCTGTCACCACTACCGAGATGATTGTCGATAACAATTCGATGGGATTGGTGCCGAGAGAATCGATAGTCGATACAGATTATCTATATCACTTTATGTGTAGATTGGATCTCTACGCATATACAGGTGCAACGACTGTCCCCGCGTTACGCAAGAGTACTTTGGAAGCGATTGAAATCCCGTTGCCCCCGCTGTCTGAACAAAAACGCATCGCCGCGATCCTCGACAAGGCCGATGCCATCCGCCGCAAACGCCATCAAGCCATCGAACTCGCCGATCAGTTCCTCCGCTCGGTCTTTCTGAATCTCTTTGGTGATCCGGTTACGAATCCAAAGGGGTGGCATTCCAAGCCCTTTGGCGAGCTTGTAAGAGACGCCAAGATTGGGCTGGTTCGAAGCGCCTCCGAGTTCGGAGAGAGTTTTGAGTATCCGTATGTCCGTATGGATGCCATCACTTCAAGGGGCGGGTTCTTGCGAGAGCTTGTTCAATCGACATCTGCCACTGCGGCCGAAGTCAGTGAATACTCATTGAGAAACGGAGATTTCTTGTTCAATACAAGGAATTCGAAGGAGCTGGTCGGAAAATGTACCGTATTCAATTCTGATGAAAGAGATGTTTTGTTCAACAACAACATCATGCGCGTTCGCTTTGTCGATGGAGTGTCTCCGCACTTCGTCAGCTATTTTCTGAATTCGAAAGGTGGCCAACGGGAACTAGATAAACTCAAATCGGGGACCACAAGCGTTTTTGCTGTGTATGCAAAAGATTTGAACCGCTTGCCGATTCCACTTCCGAATTCAAATGTCCAACAGCAGTTCGAAGCTATGGTTCGCCATGTCGACGGCCAGATTGCAAAAGCATTTTGTTCAGCCGCGAGGAACGCTGGTGACCTAGCTGACGCGCTTAGTAAGCGAGCATTCGCTGGCGAACTTTGACCGAAGGAGAGCAAAAACAATGAACGGAATCTCAGCCAAAAAGCTTGCCCGAGACCGAGGCATCCCCATCAAGCGCCTGATGGCCCAGCTCAAAGAGGCAGGGATCGCAGTCAGCAGCGAAGACGACCCGATCTCCGGCAACGACCAACTGAAGTTTCTCCAGCATATCCGCGCTAATGAGAGCAAGGACGAACCCGGCAAGGAGGTCACCCTCAGCGACATCGAGCTCTCTGCCGATCTGCGCGAGTTGAATCAACTACTCACGCAGGCCATGGCCGAGCGGAAGATCCAGGCGCTGATCAAGGACAACAACCTGGATTCAGTCGTCGAGAAGGTGGTTGAGCTGAATCAGGAAACCGACGAGCATGAGCTGCTGTCCGCCGCGATCCTCGGGCGCCTAGCAGCGGTTGCGCGTAGCAGCCGCGAGCAGGTCATCTTCGATCGTGCCGACGAGATCTTCAGCAGTGAGCCAGCATCCATTGAGACGTTGGAGGACGGTGACGCCAAGTCCTACGCTGCCACTGTCATCAGCTACTGCAGCGCCTCCTGGACAAGGGAGTATTCCTACCGTGAAGCGCTTGCGATCGATACGGCGGATAACGCCAGGGGGGAGTTACTGGCTGCCAACCTTGTACGTGAGGAATCAATCGCTGCTTGGTTGAGCGCGATTACGGATCATGTCACTGTCCTGCGTGGTTTCGAGAACGCAGAGGCCCGTCTGAAGCGGGTGCGCCGGATCTTTGGCGTCATGCGGGATATCGCCGAACGCTGGCGGGGCGATGTGGGCGCGGAGGTCGGCGCGCGCCTGGCCGACTGCATGAAAGCCTTTCTGACAGGAAAGCTGGGCGAGTTGGACCAAGCTGTTTTGTTCGGGTCGATTGATCATCTGCTGACCATCTTGCGGCGTGTGATCGAGTTACGTTTCTCCACAGCGCTCTATGCGACGACTTACGGCATGCTCGACCAAGGAAAGAAGCTGCTTGGCCCGGGTGTCTGGGGGCGTTTCATTGACCAATCGGTCGTGCTCCCCGAGATTCGTGTCGCGTTGTTGGAAGCTGCATTGGTGCTTGCCCGCCAGAACCGTCAGTACAAGGAGATCCTGTCTTGTCTGCTGGCCTGCTATACCTCGCGTCCACAGGTTGCTGCGGCGATCAAGCGCCACTTCCAAGACGCCCGAGATCTCGACCCTGAGGTTGCGGAGTGGTGGAGAACCGCAGGGGGTGAATCGGAAGGGCGGCGGCATGTCGAGCACAAGGTAGGCAACAATGAGGATGCCCAGATCGGGGCGTTACTCATCGAGGTGGACAGCAACCGCGAGGCCATGGGCAAGGTGGGGCGTGCGGTCGTACCTTTGCTGGAGATATCAGAGCCGGTGCTGGCGTCCACCGTTAAGAAGGCCGTGGATGGCTATCAGGGCATCGACCAGACCGCTCGGCGTCTGGCACGAATGCGTAAGCTGACGAAGACAGATCTGAAGGGCGAGCGCCTCGAGTACAACCCGCTCGAGCACGAACTGCTTGGTGGCCACAAGGCCGGCGTGCGCCGGGTCAAGGTGGTCCGCGACGGCATCAAGAAAGAGTTTGCGGGCAAGATCAAGACCCTGGTCAAGCCCTGGGTGGAACCGGACGAGGAATGAGGAAGGGAACGAAGTGGACTCAGTCGAAGCCAAGATACTGTTGCGCAATCTGCTGAAGCGTATCAAGACGCAGGATGACGGTAGCCATCAACTGCCAGGGGTGCTGACCGACGCCGAAGTCGAGGCGTTGCAGTTGGCACTTGGGCTGTTTGATGACCCGGTCGCTCCGTCAATACCGATAGCGGTTAAACCGCCGGTCGCGCCGGTCAGTGCTCCGATATCCCCGATTCCTGCGTTTCCGGGACAAGAGGGATCAACTCCGGCGCCAGTTGAAACTCCGGAAGAACTAGAACCGCCTCCAGCGAGGCCGCGAATCGATCTGGATCTCAGTGCGCTGACGCGACCATCGCCCCCTAAGAATGTTCGCCTATGTCTCGATTTCGGTACGGCGATGTCAAAGGCAACCCTTGTGCAGGACAACGACGATACGAATTCCGAGGATATCCATGTTCTGCGCCTCGGCGTGCCGGGTGATCAGGAAGAAGTCAGCGAGGTGATGCTGATTTCCTCCGTCTATATTGATGCAAACGGAAAGCTGTGGTTCGGCAAGGCCGCAGTTGATCGATCGATGGTCGAAGGTGGAGATGGTTCCCGGCAGCGTCTCGACAATATCAAGCGTCGCCTCTCGGAAGAGGGTTGGAATGAACAGGTGGGGCCGCGCCTGAATCCGACCGATCTGGCGATCACCTACGGCGACATGGTGCTCGCTTATCTGATGTTCATGACGTGGGCGGTAAATTCCTGTCTCGAGGAAATAGGCTACCCTTGGAATCTTCCAAGGCGGTTTGCGATGCCCTGTTTGCCGGGAGAGAAGGGTCGGGAAACTGTTCACCGCCTGGGTCGGGTGGTGGGTGAGGCGCAGGTGCTTGCCGACACCTTCTACTCGACACTAAAGAACGGTATTGCCCTGGTTGAATTTCTGGCTGCGGTTGAAGAGCTCCGCAGCAAACCGCGCGACTATGTCTATGTGGCTGAGGATATCACCGAGCCACTGGGCGTCGCGGGTTCAATCTTGAGCTGGAAGACAGTCGTGGATATGTTGATCCTGGTCGTGGATGTTGGTGCCGGAACAAGCGATCTGAGTCTCTATCGCGTTCACTTCGACCCGACGTCCGACAAAAACGTGGCGTTAGAGATCAAGGACTCGTCGAGGGGGCTGACCGAGGCGGGAAATCACCTCGACCGGATGCTCATAGAGTTGATCATCAAGAAGAGCGGCATGACTTCTGATGATCCGATGTGGGTCAATGTTCGGAGCGCGCTGGAGCTACAAATTCGCGATCTGAAGGAATCGCTGTTCAACGACGAGTTCATCTTTGTATCGTTGATGAATGGAACTGAGGTGGACATCGAGCTTTCGGAGTTCCTTGAGCTGGACGCCGTGGCGCAGTTCGGCGCCAATCTGCGCGGAGCCATGGTCGATATTCTGGAAGCAGTCGATCCAAGCTGGATCAACTGGATCCTGGCTCATCCGAGCAGGCGGCTGGTAGTGGCGCTCACAGGTGGTGGTGCAGAGCTGCCCATGGTCAAGGCGCTGGCAGCGGGATCGATTAAAGTGAACGGACAGCACATTCCGGTGGCGCAGGCACTATCATTTCCGAACTGGCTGCGCAAACTCGATGAGAACCTGGAAGCAGATTATCCGCGAATTGCTGTCTCCCTCGGTGGTGCGCGCCGCCGATTGATTCAACGGGGCGCAGCCGCGCGTATTACTGCTGGTGATGTGACCCAGGCCCCAAAACTGGGGGGATACTACGTGAAGGGCAACTAGTGGAGCCTGTCATATTTGGAGAGGTGCCTCTATGAGGCCGACGCGGCTTCAACTCAGAAACTTCAAGGGGATCGGTGCCCATGCGCAACCGATTGACTTGGCACCGATCACACTGCTTTTCGGTCCGAACAGCGCGGGAAAGAGCACCGTTCTGCAAGCGCTGATATACCTGCGAGAGGTATTGGTCCACGGCAACTATGACCCTGATACCACCACGCTTGGTGGGAACTGGCTAGACCTAGGTGGCTTTAGGAATCTCGTCCATCAGCGCAAACTTGATGAGGCGATGACGATCGCGGTGGCCTTTGCCCTAGAGAGTGGTGAGGATTTGCCGGCTTACCTCACGGATCATGAGCGGCAGGAGCTTGAGCAGGCGGCATTGGATACAGGGGCTGCATTTCTGCCTGATGAGTGGTTGGATGCCGTCAGTGAGTTCTCGGTGGCTATCTCGCTCCGCTGGAGCGAGTTCCTGAATGCCCCTTTCTGCGAAACGCTGGATGTTTCTTTGAACGGCAGGCGCTTTGCCCGTCTGACCTGTACCACCGATCAGAAGCAGGTCTATTTCGATGCACTGGATTTGTCCCATCCGGTGTTCGCCAATGACTCGGACGACGAAAGTCTGCAAGAGCGATTGGCCCAGGTGTTCCAACCTAGTTTGGGGGAACGGGAGGCATATGGTGCCGGTCTTGGAGAACTGCTGAACGAACAGCAGCCGTACGCCAATCGGTCGTTGGACGAGCTCGCGGAGTTGATCGAAAGCGGTGTCCACCGCAATCGAAAACTTTTCGACAAGCTCCACGCTGAGCTTCGCAGCCGACCCTCCCGGAGGGCAGCCGAGTTGCGACAGCGGCTGGAGTCAGAGGCTGGCAACCTCGGAAAAGACAAAGAGCTGGTTTATATTGGCGTCCAGGACCAGCCTGATGCGCTGCCGAATCTGACCAAGGGAATACGGTTTGACGAGGCAGTTTGGGTGGACAAGACCGACTGGGTGGCTGGTGACGGTGCCGAGACCGCAGCTGAGTTCGTTTTCTCGTCAACAAAGTTGCTCGCCGAGTCCCTGATTTCCAGTCTCGTCGCTGGTGGCGTCAGCCTACTAAAGGATTGGGTGGATGATGTTTTCTACATCGGACCCATCCGCGATCTACCACCCAGAAACCTCCAGCCGCAGATCACACCGGATCGATCGCGCTGGGCCAAGGGTCTGGCGGCCTGGGAGTCTATCCACACGGCCTCGGACACCGTTGTCAGTGAGATCAACTATTGGCTCAGTGAGCGGTGCCTCAAAACCGGCTACCAGCTTGATGTCCAGCGGTACCGGGAACTTGCGGTCAACGAAGCGGCTTTGACCTTGCTCGATCGTGAGATGGACATGGACGACCAGTTGCTGCTGAAGGAGGCGATTGCGAAATTGCCCATTCGGACTCGCGTTGCGCTTCTGGAGGATGAAACTGGCCTCTCGGTCATGCCACAGGATATCGGAGTTGGTTTCTCGCAGGTCTTCCCGGTGGTGGTGTTGGCGATTAAGCAGAGAACGGGTGTTATCGCCATCGAGCAGCCAGAGCTGCATATTCATCCGGCGGTTCAAGTGGAGTTGGCGGATCTCTTCGCCAGGTATGCCCTACAGCACAATAAGCTGATGCTGATCGAAACCCACAGCGAGCATTTGTTGCTCCGGCTCTTGCGCCGGATTCGGACCAGTCAGGCGACAGTCAGCGACGCGTTGCCCGAGCAGGCACTAACGAAAGAAGACGTTTCGGTTCAGTATGTCCAACCCTCACCAGAAGGTACATCTTTTACTCGATTGCGGATCGATTCTGATGGCGATTTCGTCGATGAGTGGCCGAACGGCTTTTTCGATGAACGGGATGAGGAGCTGTTCTGATGTACAAGGAGGTTGCCTTTGATCCACGCTGCATGGCGGACATCGAGTATTACAATCTGGTCAAACAACACTTCGGGTTCGAGAAAGGGCGGTATATCTCGGCTGAAATCAAGTCATGGGCCAGGGAGGCCATGACTCATGTCAAGGAGTCCGATCTCAAGACGATCAGAAAACAATCGGTCAAGAACTATCTGAACAAGCTCGGTCGGTCAAAAACAAGCGAGGAATTTTTGCTAACCAGAGACAGGCAGGGCGTTGCTGCAAACTGCTGGCAGGATTGGGCCGAAGCGCAACGGAAGATCCGAGGGTTCTCGTGCATTGTTTCTGATGGAAGTGGCGAGGACAGAATCGACATTGACCAGGTCAACGAAGGGTGCGGAGAATGGAATGTCCCTGCCTCGATATCCGTGGACAGAAGCGACCCAAAAAGCATTGTCGAAGGCATTTTAACCCTTCTAGTGTTGAGTGATTGCGTTACGATCGTAGATCAGTTTTTTCGGCTTGCTGGGAATGCGGTCTTGGTGGAGCTATTCAAGGCTATTCCTAACACATCCGTACGCTGTTTACGGATTGCTACAGCGATGGAGACATGTGGCATCGAGGATGTGTATGACCGTGAATTTAGGTCCATGCATGCCAATGTTCGTTTTGAATGGATCAAGGCGCCGGATAGATATTTTCACGATCGATACGTGATTACTGAAGTGGGAGCTGTCCGTTCTGGTCATGGATTCATGACGGACGTTAAAAAGGGAACCCACGCTGATCTTGCAAACATCAATATTGTCGCCCGAGATGAAGCTCACAGAACATTGGCAGAACTGGATCAGTTGCTGGAAGCTGGTAAAGCTACTTTGGAGCTTTCCAGGTAAGTGATCGAGCCAATTAGTACCTGCTCCAGGGTAATCGCATCAACTTATTCGCGGATGCTGCTAACTTTCTGAGATCGCGTTTGGCTCGGGGTTTTGGCTGTTGCTGAAGATCTCGCGCAATAGATCGTCGGCGTATCAGCTCCCATCCTCAACCCCGCCGCTGCCGCAACCAACTCAACAGCAGCACGATCAGCCCGCTGAGCGAGAAGCTGAGCGCGATGGTCGCCTTGCCCCAGTGGCGGTGCAGATAGGGGCGCGCGGCTTCGACTTGCGCGCTGATGGAGCAGGTCCAGGTCTCGTAGTCGAAGGCGCCGCCGCGATCGAGGCAGGCGTCGGCGATCCAGGCTTCGTAGCCGTAGTGTAGGCCGAGCAACAGCAGCGGCAGTAAGAGTAGGGCGAGCCCGCCCGGCGGTGGGCGGAAGGCGGCTGTGGTCATGGGCAACTCCCGTGATAGTGCTTGCTGAGCGGTTTGGCCGACAACAGGGCTTAGCCGAGCCGGGGGGCCTGGAAAGCTTGGACGGCTTGGACGGCTTGGACGATCTTGCGATATTAAGCTGATCCGCTGGATCGGCTCCAATCTGGCTCGCGGTTTGCTTGTTCTTGCGCGTCCCTGTTTGCAGCAAGGCCGGTTCGCGAACGCCTGCGGTTTCTGTTCCAGCGAGGCTGGTTTGCCAGCGCCTGCGGTTCCTGTTCGAGAGAGGCTGGTTTATCAGCCTACGCGCATCCCTGGTCCAGCGAGGCTAGCTGGCGGCCGATTGCCGAGATGCACGGCGCTCGGGCCGTGGAGACGCCGCGCTCTGGCCAAGATTACGCGGCGCTCGGGCCGCGATTTCAGGGTAGAGTACCGCCCATCCCGTCCGCCTTTTCAGTGAGGAGCCACGCCGTCGATGGCCATCCTAGTCGCGCTTAATCATAAGACCGAATACCGCTTCGATCGATCAGTCGCGCTCGCGCCACATACCGTGCGCCTGCGCCCGGCGGCGCATTGTCGCACGCCGATCCGCTCCTACTCGCTGCGCGTCGAGCCGAGCGGGCATTTCCTCAATTGGCAGCAGGACCCCTTTGGTAACTATCTGGCGCGGTTGGTGTTCCCGGAGAAGACGCGGTCGCTGAGCGTCGAGGTCGACGTGGTCGCGGAGATGATCACCATCAATCCGTTCGATTTCTTCGTCGATGAGTATGCCTTCCACTATCCGTTCGAGTACGACCCGCAACTGATCAAGGAACTGGCGCCCTATCTGGAGCTGAAGGATCAGGGCGATCGGCTCGATCAGTGGATCGCCAGCATCGACCGCACCCGACGCGAGACGGTCTACTTTCTGGTTGATCTGAACAAGCGCCTGCAGGAGATGATCGGCTACGTGATCCGCATGGAGCCCGGCGTGCAGACCTGCGAGCAGACCCTGACCCTGGGCCGTGGCTCCTGCCGCGATACCGGCTGGCTGCTGGTGCAGACGCTGCGCCGACTCGGGCTGGCGGCACGCTTCGTCTCTGGCTATCTGGTGCAGTTGACCGCCGATGTGAAGGCGCTCGATGGCCCCAGCGGGCCGGAGCAGGATTTCACCGACCTGCATGCCTGGGCCGAGGTCTATATCCCGGGCGCCGGTTGGGTTGGGCTCGATCCCACCTCGGGACTGTTTGCGGGCGAGGGCCATATCCCGCTCGCCTGCACGCCCGATCCGGTCTCGGCGGCGCCGATCACCGGCGCGACCGATGAGTGCGAGGTCGAGTTCTATTTCCATAACCGGGTCAAGCGCATCCATGAGGACCCGCGGGTCACCAAGCCCTATACCGATGAGCAGTGGACGGCGATCGAGGCGCTTGGTCATGCCGTCGATGCCGAGCTGCAAGCCGGCGATGTGCGCCTGACCATGGGCGGCGAGCCGACCTTCGTCTCGATCGATGACATGGAGGGCGCGGAGTGGAACATCGCCGCGCTCGGGCCGACCAAGAAGCTGTTGGCCGAGGAGCTGTTGCTGCGCTTGAAGCGCCAGTTCGCGCCAGGCGGGATGTTGCACATCGGCCAAGGCAAATGGTATCCGGGCGAGCAGTTGCCGCGCTGGGCCTTGTCCTGCTACTGGCGCCAGGATGGCGAGCCGGTCTGGCGGGATGAGGCGCTGATGGGCGATGAGCGCGCCGATCGCGGTCAGGGGCCGGAGCAGGCGGAGCGGTTCATCCGCACCCTGGCGACCAAGCTCGGGGTCGATCCGAGCCATGCGCAGCCGGCCTATGAGGATGTCTTCTACTATCTGTGGCGCGAGGCGCGGCTGCCGGCGAATGTCAATCCGCTCGACAGCAAGCTGAAGGACCCGATCGAGCGCGCGCGCTTGGCGCGGCTGTTCAGTCAGGGCCTGGATCGGGTCGCCGGTTATGCGCTGCCGTTGCGCTGGGCGGGGTTGACGCCGGCACCCTTGGGGCCGGATGGCCAGCCGCGCTCGGGCTGGGTCAGCGGGCGCTGGGCGCTGCGCGATGGCAATCTGTTCCTGATCCCCGGTGATTCGCCGATGGGCTATCGGCTGCCGCTCGACGCGCTGCCCTATGTGCCCGATGGCGAGCTGGATACGCATCCGCCGCGCGATCCATTCGAGCCGGTGGCGCCGCTGACCTCGCCGCGTCGCGCCAGCGACTCGAAGGGGGTTCCGCAGGCCGCCTATGATGAGATCGCCCAGCGCTACAGCCGCTTGGTCGAGCCGACGCAGCCGCGCCAGATCATCAACGAGCAAGGGCCGCGGCCCGATGAGCTGGCCCGACGCCATGGCCGCGAGGCGTTGCCCGAGGATCATCGTCAACCGCTCGCCGAACAGGCCTCGCTGCCCGATGACTACCCGGCCGAGCTGGTGCGCACCGCGCTCTGTATCGAGCCGCGCGAGGGTCGGCTGTACTGCTTCATGCCGCCGCTGACCCATCTCGAGCACTGGCTGGAGCTGGTCGCCGCGCTCGAGGCCACCGCCGCCGAGACCGCGCAGCCGATCATCATCGAGGGCTACGAGCCGCCGCGCGATGCCCGGCTGCGCAAGCTGGCGGTGACCCCGGACCCAGGCGTGATTGAGGTCAATGTGCATCCGGCCAGCGCCTGGGATGAGCTGGTGCGCGATACCCAGATCCTCTATGAAGAGGCACGCCAGACCCGGCTCGGCACCGAGAAGTTCATGCTCGATGGCCGCCACACCGGCACCGGCGGTGGTAACCATGTGACCCTCGGCGGTCCGACCCCAGCCGACAGTCCGCTGCTGCGCAAGCCGGATCTGATCCAGAGCCTGATCACCTACTGGCAGCATCATCCAAGCCTGTCGTACCTGTTCTCGGGCACCTTCATCGGCCCGACCAGTCAGGCGCCACGGGTCGACGAGGCGCGCGACGATAGCCTCTATGAGCTGGCGATCGCCTTCCAGCAGATGCCGGCCGGGCAGGTGACCCAGCCCTGGATCGTCGATCGGGTGCTGCGCAATCTGTTGGTCGATGTCACCGGCAACACCCATCGCACCGAGTTCTGCATCGACAAGCTCTACTCGCCGGATTCGGCCAGCGGTCGCCAGGGGCTGGTCGAGTTTCGCGCCTTCGAGATGCCGCCGCATGCGCGCATGAGTCTGGCGCAGATGCTGCTGCTGCGGGCGCTGGTGGCGCGGTTCTGGAAGCAGCCCTACACCCGCGCGCCGATCCGCTGGGGCACCGAGCTGCATGATCGCTTCTTGCTGCCGCATTTCGTGCGTCAGGACTTTGAAGATGTCATCTGCGATCTGCAACGCGCCGGCTATGCCTTCGACGCGGCTTGGTTCGATCCGTTCTTCGAGTTCCGCTTCCCGCACTATGGCGACCTGATCACCGGCAATGGCATCAAGCTCGAACTGCGCGGCGCGATCGAGCCTTGGCATGTGCTAGGCGAGGAGGTGACCGCGCAGGGCACGGCGCGCTTCGTCGATTCGGCGGTGGAGCGGATGCAGATCAAGGTCGATGGCCTGACCAGCGCGCGTTACATCGTCAGTTGCAATGGCCGTCGGCTGCCGCTGCGCCCGACCGGACGCAAGGGCGAGTTCGTCGCCGGCGTGCGCTTCAAGGCCTGGAGCCCGCCCTCGGGGCTGCATCCGACCATCCCGGCGCAGAGCCCGCTGATCTTCGATGTGGTCGATCTCTGGAATCGGGCCAGTCTGGGTGGCTGCAGCTACTATGTCTCGCATCCGGGCGGGCGCGCCGAAGAGCGCTTCCCGGTCAATAGCTACGAGGCCGAGAGTCGACGCATCGCCCGTTTTCGGCACATGGGACATACCCCGGGCGAGATCGATCCGCCGCCCGAGGAGCCAGCGGGCGAGCATCCCTATACGCTGGATCTGCGGTGGACGCCGGGTTGTTTGTGACTGATGAGCGCGAGCCGGCCGTATGGAGCTGGGCGGCTTTGCGCTTGGCTTTTGGGGTGATGCTGAGCGAAGGGGGCTGAATTGGAGCCGATGAGGTCGACGGACGAGGCGAGAGGTTTGATGACGAGAGGAGGCCAGGCTTGAGGTTGTCGATCATCATTCCAACGCGGCAGTTCAGTGAGTCGCTGGCGGCGCGCATCGAGGGGCATCGGCGGTTGTTTCCCGAGGCCGAGATCATCGTTGTCGAACCGTCCGATCTGCCGCCTCTGGACGCGGAACCGCTGGACACGGCGGCTACCACGGCTACCACGGCTACCACGGCTACCACGGCTGGCACCGGCATTCAGCGGCTACGGGCAACGCGCGGGCGCGGGACCCAGTGCAATGCGGGTGCCGCGCGCGCGCTGGGGTCGTTGCTGCTGTTCCTGCACGATGACACCGATCTGCCTGCCGAGGCGCCCGCGCTCGCGCGGGATGCCTTCGCTGATCCCAGGACGCAGCTCGCCTGCTTCCGGCTGCGCTTCGACCAGGCGCATTGGCTGCTCGCTAGCTATGCCTTCTTCTCGCGCTTCGACAGCTCACTGACCAGCTTTGGCGACCAGGGGATTCTGATTCGCCGCGCCTTCTTCGGCGCGATCGGCGGCTTTCCCGACTGGCCGCTGTTCGAGGATGTCGACCTGCTGAGCCGCGCGCGCCGTCGCACCCGGATCAAGAAGCTGCCAGCGGCGGTGACCACCTCAGCGGTGCGGTTCCTGGAAAACGGCATCCTGCGCCAACAAGTGTTGAATGCCGAGCTGATGCTGCGCTATTCACTGGGCGCCTCTCCGGAATCGCTGCGACGACGCTATGAGGGGCGGCGCGGATTGGAGCCGTCGCCAGACCCGCGATATCAACAAGACCCGCAAGACCACGATTGACCGATCCCGATGACCCCAGACCTCATTATTGGCCTGATCGCGCTTACGCTGCTGTTGGTGCTGGAAGGCAGCATGCCGTTCTACCTCGGGCGCGAGCAGCGCTGGCGCCATGGCTTGCGCAACGGCACGCTGGCGGCGCTGAACGGCGCGATCGGCGTGCTGCTCGCGCCCTTGCTGCTGGCTGTGATCGCCTTTGCTGAGCAGCAGGGCATCGGACTGTTGCATTGGCTGTCGCTCGATCAGCGACTCGGCGCGGGTCCGATCACGACCCTGATTGAGCTGGCCTTGGCAATCCTGCTGTTCGATCTCTGGATGTATGCCTGGCATCGGGCCAACCATGAGATCCCGTTCCTCTGGCGCTTCCATCAGGTCCACCATACCGATCCGGCGATGGATGCGACCACCGCCCTGCGCTTCCATCCGGGCGAGTTGATCATCTCATCGCTGCTGAACCCGCTCATCATCCTCGCGCTAGGCATGGGCCTGACCCAGCTGATCCTGTACAAGGCATTGATGCTGCCGGTGATCCTGTTCCATCACAGCAATCTGCGGGTGCCGAGCCGATGGGATGCGCGGCTGCGCGGGCTAATCGTGCCGCCCTCGATGCACCGGGTGCATCACTCCAACATCCGCGCCGAGACCGATTCCAACTATGGGACGCTGTTCTCGTTCTGGGATCGGCTGTTCGGCAGCTTCCGACTGCGCCCGGATCTGGATCAGATCGTCTTTGGCACCGGTCATCATGACGAGCCTGCCTGGCAGACCATCACGCGGCTGTTACGGCTGCCGCTGGCGCCGATGCGAACTCCGGCTCAGTCAAGATAGCCAGACGTCAAGCGCGTCAGGCTCTGACGACGCGATGCACAAAGCGCAGTTTCTCGATCGCCGGGGATGCCAGCACGAACGGATAGGCATGCTCGTGGCCGATACTGCGATTCAAGCTATTGAGCGCCAGGGTCAGCGGTAGCCAATGCTGAAGGATGCTGTCGAAGGACATCGCCCGATAGGCGTCGAAGCCGTGGTCGACAGCCAGTGAATCGTCATTGCCGGCGCGCGGGCGGATGCTGAGGCCGAATTGGTAGGCGGTCTCCAGCGCGTCGACCATCAACAGATAATGCGCCCAGCTCTCGGCCCAATCTTCCCAGGGGTGCATGCTGGCGTAGGCGCTGATGAAGTGCTCGGGCCAGGTGCTGGGCGGACCGGTCTGGTAGTGCTGCTCGAGCGCTTGTCCATAGTCCCGCGTCTCATCCCCAAACAGCGCGCGAAACGGCGTCAACCATTGGCTGTCGCGGATCAGTCGATCCCAGTAGTAGTGGCCGGACTCATGCCGGAAATGGCCAAGGATGGTCCGATAGGGCTCGTCCATCTGCTCGCGCATGCGCTCGCGCTCGGCCGGATCGGCCTCGGCGAGATTGATGGTGATCAGCCCTTGGGCATGGCCGGTGATCACCTTGCCGCGCTCGCTGAAGCTGGCCGGCGTATCGGCGAGGAAGGCGAACTCGAGCCCTGCCGGGTCGAGCCGGCGCGGCACCACGGGGAGGCCGAGTTGGAGCATCGAGTAGATCAGGCGCCGCTTCTCGGTCTCCATCGTCTGCCAGCGTTCATGATTGCCGGCCACCGAGAGATCCGGGATGGTGCCGTTGAGGTCGCAGGCCGCGCAGAAGGTCTGCTCGCGCTCGGCCTCGATCATCCAATTGCAGACCCCTTGGTGGGCATAGTTCTGGCACATCCGATAGTGGCCCTGCCCGCCGACCGGCTGCCAGAGGTCGGCATCGACCTGCTTGAGTGGCGTGAGGCACAGCGGGTCCGGAAGGAAGCCGAGCGGCAGCCCGCAGTGCGTGCAGGCGGTGTTCTCGAAGTAGAGGACATTGCCGCAGTTCGCGCAGCTGAAGAGTTTCATGCGGACCTCGTCGGTGGCTCGGGGGATGCTTCGGCCTGAGTGGCCGGCGATCTCATCGGAGCATCGCGATCAGCGATTCGGCGCGCGTGGATGTCTTGCGCGTGACGAACGACCATGGCGACATGCGACCCCGACGGATGAATCGGAATCGGCCAAGATTCAGGTCAACGATGCAGGTCAACGATGCAGGAAACCCATGAATTCCGCGCGGGTGCGGGCATCGGATTCAAAGGTGCCGCGCATCGCACTCGACACCGTCGTGCTGTTCTGTTTCTGCACGCCGCGCATCATCATGCAGGTATGGCTGGCCTCGACGACGACGGCGACGCCGTGCGCGCCGAGGTGATCCATCAAGGCATTGGCGACCTGGCTGGTCAGGCGCTCTTGCACCTGCAGCCGGCGCGCGAACACATCGACCACGCGGGCGATCTTGCTCAGGCCGACGACCTTGCCGTTGGGTAGATAGCCAACATGCGCATGGCCGAAGAAGGGCAGCATGTGATGCTCGCAGAGGCTGTAGAACTCGATATCGCGCACGATCACCATCTCGCGGACATCTTCCTCGAACAAGGCCGCCTTGATGATCTCCTCGGCCGACATTGCATAGCCACTGGTGAGGAAATCGAAGGCCTTGGCGACGCGCAGCGGGGTGCGCTTCAGACCCTGACGCTGCGGATCTTCGCCGAGTTCGGTCAGCATCTCGTGGATCAGGTGCTCCTTGCGCGGGTCATAGACCTCCTGTTCGTTGGTTGGCTCAAAACTATCAGCGTAATGTCCCTCAGTGGTGAGGCGCGAGCGCTTGGTGTTTGCGGGCATATGTTTTTCTTCCAATCTGGCCTCCAATCTGGCCGGACGCCCCTGGGCGACCGACAGCTATGCTAGCGAAGACTCGAGCTCCTCGCATTGAAATGTGACCATCTGGTGACCGACCTGGTGACCGACTGGCGAGCGGTTGGCCTGCGGATCGGCAGCCCTGGATGGAAGGCTCGGGTCGGATTCGTTAAACTAGTGCTCAATCTGACGGTGCAGCCGTCTTCTCAGTGCGGCCCGATGTTCAACCTACGAGCTTGGGCAAGTGGGGCTGTAGACGCTCCCGCGCGATCAAATCGACCGGAGTCGCCTCATTCGATCTCCGCTAGTGCGTTCCCAGCGAGGGTGCACGACCGCCTATCGGTGCCCACAGCTCGAAGCTTGCAGACCGACTGACTGCAGCGACGGCCTCTTGGCGCCGTCTTGGTCTCTTGGCTCGGGCCTCCCTGTGTCCGGCCCGGCGCTTGCTACCCTCCATTGGCGATGCCCCTGGCACGCCGATTCGATACCCGTGCAGCCATTGCCTCGGCTTGAGAGCTGGCGACGCGCGATGCAGGCTACCGTGACGCAAGCGCGCCCTCTTCCGGGCAGGCGAAGCAGGGTGAAGCTCAGCCCTAACCCAATCTAGTCTTGAGGATGTCCAGATGTGTGGATTCTGCGGTGAAATCCGTTTTGACGGCCAGGCCATCGATCTTGGTGCGCTGGCGGCCGTTAACCAGAGCATGCAGGCCCGCGGACCCGACGGCAGTGGTCTCTTTCAGCAGGCGCAGATCGCGCTCGGCCACCGCAGGCTCAGCATCATCGACCTCAGCACCCATGGCAATCAGCCCATGGTCGACAGCGAGCTGGGGCTGACCATCGCCTTCAACGGCTGCATCTACAACTACAAGGCGTTGCGCGAGGAACTGATCGGCAAAGGCTATCGGTTCTTCTCGCACAGCGACACCGAGGTCATCATCAAGGCCTTCCATGCCTGGGGGCCGGACTGCGTGCAGCGCTTCCATGGCATGTTTGCCTTTGCGATGGCCGAGCGCGACAGCGGGCGGCTCACGTTGGTGCGTGATCGGCTCGGCATCAAGCCGTTCTACTATGCCGAGTTGCCCGGCGCCTTGCGATTTGCCTCGAGCCTGCCGGCGTTGCTCGCCGCCGGTGGTGTCGAGACCGACTTGGACCCCGTGGCGCTGAACTACTACATGAACTTCCATGCCGTGGTGCCGGCGCCTTACACCATTTTGCGTGGCGTTCGGAAGCTGCCGCCAGCGACGATTCGGGTTATCGAGCCCGATGGCCAGGTGCGTGATCATCAATACTGGCAACCGAGCTTCGTCGCCATTCCCGAAGAGCAGGCCATGAGCTTCGAGGACTGGCAGGAGCAGCTGCTGGCCGCGCTGCGCACCGCGGTCGAGCGCCGTCTGGTGGCCGATGTCGACGTCGGTGTGCTGCTCTCTGGTGGTTTGGACTCGAGCCTGATCGTTGGCCTGCTGGCGGAGCAGGGCCAGCGCGGGCTGAATACCTTCTCGGTCGGCTTCGAGAGCGTCGGCGATGAGGTCGGCGATGAGTTCCAGTACTCGGACATCATCGCCAAACACTATGCGACTGACCATCACAAGATCCAGGTCGACTCGCGCAACCGGCTGCTCTCGAGCCTGCCTGGCTGCGTGCGGGCGATGTCGGAGCCGATGGTCAGCCATGATGTGATTGGCTTCTATCTGCTCTCGCAAGAGGTGGCTAAGTACGTCAAGGTGGTGCAGAGCGGGCAGGGCGCTGACGAGGTCTTTGGTGGCTATCACTGGTATCCACCGATGCTCGAGAGCCAAGATCCGGCGGCCGATTATGCGCGCGTCTTCTGCGACCGCGAGCATGCCGAGTATCTGCAGGCGGTGCATCCGCGCCTGCATGGCGAGGACTACAGCCGCGCCTTCATCCGCGAGCATTTCGCGATCCCGGGCGCCGAGGCGGCGGTCGATAAGGCGCTGCGCATCGATCAGCAGATCATGCTGGTCGATGATCCGGTCAAGCGTGTCGACAACATGACCATGGCTGCCGGCCTGGAGGCACGCGTGCCCTTCCTCGATCATGAGCTGGTCGAGTTGGCGGCGCGGATGCCGGCGCGGCACAAACTTTGCGATGACGGCAAATGTGTGCTGAAAGCGGTTGGGCGGCGGATCATCCCGAGCGAGGTCATCGACCGACCCAAGGGCTACTTCCCGGTCCCGGCCCTGAAGTACCCGCGTGGCGAGGTGCTCGAGATGATGCGCGAGACGGTGCTCAGTCAGCGTGCCCGCGAGCGTGAGCTGTTCCAACCGGCCTATGTGCAGCAACTGCTCGATGCACCAGATGAGCACATTACACCGTTGCGCGGCTCCAAATTGTGGCAGGTGACGCTGCTGGAGCTCTGGCTGCAAGAGCAGGGGATCTGACGTGCTCGGCCTGCGGCGGAAGTTGTAACGAGAAACGATAACCGGACAATCCGGGCGAGGGGACAGCGCAATGAGCACGCGAGAGCACATCCATCACCGGCTCGAACGTCGGCGAGCGCAGTCGGTGAGTAGCTGGGACAACAAGCGCCGACACGAAAACGAGATCTGGTCGGAGACCGCTGTCGACTGCGGCTGGGGTCGGCTGATCTTTGGCCAGACCTTCAATGATCCGCAGCAACTGGCGCAGTGCCTGCAACAGGAGGGCGACGGCCGGCGCGACGTGGCCATGTACCTGCGTGATCCTCACGTGGTGCTTTCCTATGCGCCGCAGGATCTGTTTCTCGATCCCTCACATACCTTTCGCCTCTGGTTGGATCGCTATCAGTATTCGCCTCGCAGGCCAAAGGGCTTTGTGGTACGGCTGCTCAACAATCGTGCCGATGCCGAGGCGGTTCACCGGTTGTATGCATCGCGTCGGATGGTACCACCGAGTGCTGAGTTCATCTGGCAGCAGCGGGCCTCGCGGGTGGTGCAGTTCTGGGTTGCGATGGATGAGCAGGACGGTGGCATATTGGGCTGCGTCAATGGCATCGATCATGTCGAGGCCTTCAGTGACGTCGAGCGTGGCGCGAGCCTCTGGGCATTGGCGGTTGATGCGCAGGCGCCTTATCCTGGCATTGGTGAAGCGCTGGTCCGTCAGGTCGCTGAGTTTTATCAGGCGCGTGGCCGTGCGTTCTTGGATCTCTCGGTGATGCATGACAACAAGGGCGCGATCCGCCTCTATGAGAAGCTCGGTTTTGAGCGCGTTCCGGTGTTTGCGTTGAAGAACAAGAATGCCTACAACGAGCCGCTGTTCATCGGCAGGCAACCAGCGGCGAAGTTGAATCCCTATGCGGCGATCATCGTCAACGAGGCGCGGCGGCGGGGCATCGGGGTCGAGGTGGTTGACGCTGAGGCCGGCTACTTCGCCCTCGGGTTGGGCGCGCGACGGATCGTTTGCCGTGAGTCGCTGAGCGAGCTGACCACCGCGGTGGCGATGAGCCGTTGCGATGATAAGGCCGTGACCCAGCGTCTGTTACGAGGTGCTGGCCTGAAGGTGCCGGATCAGTGCGCCTATGAGGCACTGGATCAGGCGGAGGCCTTCCTGACCCGGCACGGCAGTGTGGTGGTGAAGCCGGCGCGGGGCGAGCAAGGCGCGGGTATCAGCGTCGATATCCGCGATCCGAATGATCTTGAGCGGGCGATCAAGAATGCCCGTCGGATCTGTGAGACCGTCATCCTTGAGCAATTCTGCAGCGGGGCGGACTTGCGTATTATCGTGATCGATTTCCAAGTGGTGGCCGCGGCCATTCGCAAGCCAGCGCAGATCGTCGGCACCGGGGCGCACAGTATTGGCGAGCTGATCCAGATCCAGAGCCGGCGTCGGCGTGCAGCCACCAGCGGCGAGTCAAGCATTCCGGTCGATGACGAGACCGAGCGCTGCGTGCGCGAGGCCGGCTTCAAGATGGATGACACCTTGCCTTATGGGCAGACGCTGATCGTGCGCAAGACCGCCAACCTCCACACCGGTGGCACCATCCATGACGTTACCGCTGATCTGAGCCCAGCATTAGCGCAAGCCGCCTGCAAGGCGGCTCGCGCACTTGACATTCCAGTCACGGGCCTGGATTTTCTAGTGCCAGACGTCACCGCGTCCGATTACGTCATTATCGAAGCCAATGAGCGTCCGGGGCTGGCCAATCACGAGCCGCAACCGACCGCTGAGCGCTTCGTTGACCTGCTCTTTCCGCAGACCGCAGCCCGGGAGCTTAGCGCTTGAAGCATCTTCGAATCGACACCGAGTACCTGCTCGAGATCCTGCTCAAACTTCTCTTCACGCCGAGTCCGGCCGGCTATACCGACCGCGTCGTGCACCTCGTCTGCGAAGAGCTGGAGCGTCTTGACGTGCCCTTCGAGTTGACCCGCCGGGGTGCCATCCGGGCGACCTTGAAGGGCGAGTCCGCGCGGCCGAACAAGGCCATCGTCGCGCACATCGATACCCTCGGGGCGATGGTCAAGGCGTTAAAGCCGAATGGGCGCTTGCAGATGGTTCCGGTCGGCCACTGGAACTCCCGCTTTGCCGAGGGCGCGCGTTGCACCCTGTTCACCGATATAGGCCAGCACCGCGGCACCATTCTGCCGCTGAAGGCCTCGGGGCATACCTTTGGGCCTGAGATCGACAAGCAGGAGGGCGGCTGGGATTTTGTCGAGTTTCGCATCGACGAGCGCGTCTACGACCTCCCCGGTCTGCTGCAGCTCGGGGTGCATGTCGGCGATTTCATCGCGATCGATACCTCGCCGGAGATCACGGCGACCGGCTACATCAACTCGCGTCATCTCGATGACAAGGCGGGTGCGGCCTTGTTGCTGGCGGCGGTCAAGGCGGTGCGGGAGAGTGAAGTCAAGCTGCCGGTTGATTGTCATCCGCTGTTCACGATCTCAGAAGAGGTCGGCTCCGGTGCGTCAGCGGCCCTACATAAAGATGTTGCCGAGATGCTGACCATCGATAACGGCACCACCGCGCCGGGGCAGAATTCGAGCGAGTTCGGCGCGACCATCTGCATGGCGGATATGGGTGGCCCGTTTGATTATCACCTGACGCATCGGATCATCCAGATCTGCCAGGAATTCCAGATCCCGCATCAGCGCGATGTGTTTAAGTATTACCGATCGGATAGTGCTGCGGCGCTCGAGGCCGGTAATGATGTGCGCACGGCCCTGGTGACCTTCGGCATCGATGCTTCGCATGGGTATGAGCGCATCCACCAGGAGGCGCTGGAGTCGCTCGCCGAGCTGGTCGCGATCTACATGCAATCGCCGCCACTGTATGCGCGTGACCGCTTCGAGATGGGGCCGCGCGCTGGGTTTCCGACCGTGCCTGGTTAACCTTCATTACGCCAGCGGTCCTTGGCGCTGCCATCGCTGTCGCGCGCTTCAACCCAGCGCTCGCCGTGCTCGGTGTGCTCCTTCTTCCAGAAGGGGGCGTCGGTCTTCAGGTAGTCGATGATCAGCTCGCAGGCGCGGAAGGCGTCACCTCGGTGCCGGCTGGTGACCGCGACCAGCACGATGGGGTCTTCCGGCTCGAGCCGGCCGACGCGGTGCAGGATACGAATCCCCTCAAGCGGCCAACGGCGTCGCGCCTCGTCGGCGATCGCCGCGAGGGCGCGCTCGGTCATGCCAGGGTAGTGTTCGAGCGTCATCGCGCGGATGTCTGCGCCCTGGTTGAGATCCCGCATCAGGCCGACGAAGGCGACCAGGGCGCCGATCTGCGGTTGGCCGCGGCGCAGTTCATCCTGCTCCGCAAAGGGGTCAAAGGGGGTCGCTTGGATGCGAATCTGCGTGTCGTTCATCGTTTTATCTCCCAATTACGTTCGCTCAATCAGATTGTCGCTCAATCAGATCGTCGCTAAGCGGCCGCCTTCAGGATCAGGATGGTCTGATCGCCATCGGTGCGTCGGTCGCTGGGTGTTGGCTGATCAGGTCTGAACCAGGGCGGCGATGACTGTCTAACCGGTGGCGGCTCAGGGGTGGGCCTAGTGCACCAAGACCAGTCGTCATTTCGCACCGAATTGGTGCGATTGCTTGACGTCAGGGCACCTGATGCTGGCATTATCGGGGCTGAACATCGAGTGCCGGCGCGCCACTCCGGAGCGTGGCGCAGAGTTTGCACAGATTGTCATGACTAGCCCGGCTGCCGAGGCAGACTCCCCGAGCAGATCCGGCTGTTCCCCGCAGAAGCACCGGTGGGGTCCCGGATGGCGTAAACGAAGGAGACGCTTGCATAACGGGCCTGGGGCGTTCATCTCTTAGAGAGCACAGGCCGAGATAACAGAATGACTGGCGCGCCCGTGCAGCGGCGGCGAAAGCCACGCTAAGGCAGCGCCTCCCGATCGTGATTTCCGAGCGAGGTATCTTGAATGTCGATCTTTGAGCGCTATCAGGCCAGATATGAGTCCTCCCGCGAAGAGGACATGAGTCTGCAAGAGTATCTGGATCTGTGCAAAAGCGACCCGATGGCCTACGCGGGGTCCGCTCAGCGCCTGTTGGCTGCTATCGGCGAGCCCGAGCTCATCGATACCCATGATGATCCGCGGCTGAGTCGCATCTTCCAGAACAAGGTCATCAGGCGCTACCCGGCCTTCTCTGACTTCTACGGCATGGAAGAGTCGATCGAGCACCTGGTCTCCTATCTCAAACACGCGGCGCAGGGGCTTGAGGAAAAGAAGCAGATCCTCTACCTGCTCGGCCCTGTCGGCGGGGGTAAGTCGTCTCTGGCTGAGAAGCTCAAGGAGCTGATGCAGCAGAAACCCTTCTACGCCATCAAGGGCTCTCCGGTGTTCGAGTCCCCGCTCGGGCTGTTCTCGCCCGAGGAGGATGGCAAGATCCTCGAGGAGGACTATGGCATCCCGACTCGCTACCTGCGCAGCATCATGTCGCCCTGGGCGGTGAAGCGGTTGCAGGAGTACAACGGCGACATCACCAAATTCCGCGTCGTCAAACTCTATCCATCGATCCTCGAGCAGGTTGCGGTTGCGAAGACCGAGCCTGGGGATGAGAACAATCAGGACATCTCCGCGCTGGTCGGCAAGGTCGACATCCGTCAGCTTGAGCATTTCGCCCAGAACGACGCCGATGCCTATAGCTACTCGGGCGCACTCTGCCGGGCCAACCAGGGCATGATGGAATTCGTCGAGATGTTCAAGGCGCCGATCAAGGTGCTGCATCCGCTACTGACCGCGACCCAGGAGGGCAATTACAACGCTACTGAGGGGCTTTCAGCGATCCCGTTCCAGGGCATCATCCTGGCGCATAGTAATGAATCTGAGTGGCAGTCGTTCCGTAACAACAAGAACAATGAGGCCTTTCTTGATCGCGTCTTCATCGTCAAGGTGCCTTATTGCTTGCGGGTCACCGAAGAGAAACAGATCTACGACAAGCTGCTGCGCCACAGCTCATTGAATCAGGCACCCTGCGCGCCAGGGACGCTGGAGATGATGGCGCAGTTTTCGGTATTGACGCGGATGAAGGAGCCGGAAAACTCCAGTATCTTCTCGAAGATGCGCGTCTACGATGGCGAGAATCTCAAGGATACCGATCCAAAAGCGAAGTCGGTACAGGAATACCGTGATTACGCCGGTGTCGATGAGGGCATGTCTGGCATCTCGACACGGTTCGCGTTCAAGATCCTGTCGCAGGTGTTTAACTTCGATCACACCGAGGTCGCCGCGAATCCGGTGCATCTGCTCTATGTGCTCGAGAAGCAGATCGTGCGTGAGCATCTTCCGCAAGAGGTGCAGGACCGCTACTTTGGCTTCCTCAAGCAATACCTGGCACCACGCTACGCAGAGTTCATCGGCAAGGAGCTGCAGACGGCGTATTTGGAATCCTACGCTGAATACGGTCAAAACATCTTCGACCGCTACGTGACCTATGCCGACTACTGGATTCAGGATCAGGAATACCGCGATCCAGACACCGGCGAGATGATGAATCGCGGTTCGTTGAATGAAGAACTGGAGAAGATCGAGAAGCCGGCTGGCATCTCCAATCCGAAAGACTTCCGTAACGAGATCGTCAACTTCGTGCTGCGCGCACGGGCCAACAACAATGGTTCCAATCCGCGCTGGACCAGTTATGAGAAGCTGCGCGTGGTGATCGAAAAGAAGATGTTCTCGAACACCGAGGAGTTGTTGCCGGTGATCTCGTTCAACACCAAGGCGTCAAGCGACGAGAAGAAGAAGCACGAACAATTCGTCGATCGGATGGTCGAGAAGGGCTACACGCCCAAGCAGGTGCGCCTGCTCTCCGAGTGGTATCTACGCGTGCGCAAGTCGCAGTAGCCTAGAGGCTCGTTAACCAATAGGTCGCCAGGTCAAAGGTCGCCAGGCCAAGATTAGTAACGTCAGCGAAGGACGAGTAACCGGAATCACACAGCCGCCTATGTCTCACTTCATCGACCGCCGTCTCAATAGCAAGAACAAGAGCACTGTCAATCGGCAGCGCTTCTTGCGACGTTATAAGACGCAGCTCAAGCGGGCTGCGTCCGATGCGGTCAATCGCCGGAGCATTACCGATATCGACGGTGGTGAGCAGGTCGGTATCCCGTCCAAGGACATCTCGGAGCCGCAGTTCCATCATGGTCCGGGCGGTCAGCGGGATATGGTCCATCCGGGCAATAAGGAGTTCGAGGCCGGTGACCGGGTGCAGCGCCCAGAAGGTGGCCAGGGTCAAGGGGCCGGGCAGGGGCGCGCTGGCCGCGGTGGTAGCGGTGAGGACGATTTCGTCTTCGAACTGTCGCGCGAGGAGTTCCTGGATCTTCTGTTCGACGACCTTGAGCTGCCGAATCTGGTGCGCAACCAGTTGGTTGGTACGACCGAGTTCAAGACCGTACGCGCCGGCTATGCGACCGAGGGCGCGCCGAGCAACATCGATGTGGTGCGCTCGTTGCGTGGTGCCATTGCTCGGCGGACGGCGTTAGGGGCGCCTTATCGTGGTCGTATCCGCGCGCTCGAAGAGGAACTGGCGACACTGCTGGCCTCCGGGATCGCGGAGACCGATGCACAGGTCGTTGCGCTGCGGGAGGAGATCGATCGGCTCAAGACCCGCATCGCGGCATTGCCCTTCATCGATACCTTCGATCTGCGTTACCAATCCTTCACCAAGCTCCCCGAGCCGACGAGTAAGGCCGTGATGCTCTGTATCATGGACGTCTCCGGTTCGATGGATCAGGTGCGCAAGAATCTCGCCAAGCGCTTCTTTATCCTGTTGTACCTCTTCCTGCAGCGCAACTATGACAAGATCGATGTCGTCTTTATCCGCCATCACACCATCGCGCAAGAGGTCGATGAGCAAGAGTTCTTCTACTCACGCGAGACCGGTGGCACGGTGGTGTCCAGCGCGTTGCAACTGGCCCATGAAGTGATCCGGGATCGCTACGATTCCGAGACCTGGAACATCTATGCCGCGCAGGCCTCGGATGGCGATAACTGGGATTCCGACTCGAGCATCTGTCGTGATCTGCTGATTCAGGATCTATTGCCGCTGATCCGTTATTACGCCTACGTTGAGATCACGCCGCGGCAGCATCAAAGCCTGTGGTATGCCTACCAAGACGTGAAAGCGGTGCATCGGCACTTTGCGATGGAAGAGATCAATGGCGCCGAAGACATCTTCCCGGTGTTCCGCGAGCTCTTCAAACGACAAGAGGCTTAGTGGTAAATCGCTATGGCAAGCGCAAGCAAGCAGATCATCTCCGATAGCTCTGAGTGGACATTTCCGCTGCTGAAACGCTTTGATCAAGCGATCGCGCGGGTGGCTCATGATGAGTTTGGCCTCGATACCTATGCCAATCAAGTCGAGGTGATCTCATCAGAGCAGATGATCGATGCCTATTCTTCGGTTGGGCTGCCGATCAACTACCATCATTGGTCGTATGGGAAGCAGTTTGTTGCAACCGAGCAGACCTATCGGCGCGGGCAGATGGGTCTGGCCTATGAGATCGTGATCAACTCCGATCCCTGCATCGCCTATCTGATGGAGGAGAACACGCTGCCGATGCAGGCGTTGGTGATCGCGCATGCCTGCTATGGTCACAACAGCTTCTTCAAGGGCAACTATCTATTCCGGACCTGGACCAGCGCCGACGCTATCATCGATTACTTGGTCTTTGCGCGCAATTACATTGCCGAGTGCGAAGAGCGTTACGGCACTGAGCAGGTCGAGCTACTGCTCGACTCCTGTCATGCGCTGATGAACTATGGCGTCGATCGTTATCGACGGCCTTCACCCTTGTCGATGGCCGAAGAAAAACGTCGGCAGGCCGAGCGCGAGAACTATCTGCAGTCACAGGTGAATGACCTCTGGCGCACCTTGCCGGTGATTGATAAGGAGGAAGGACGGCTCGATGAGCGTCGTTTCCCGGCTGAGCCGCAGGAGAACCTGCTCTATTTTATCGAGAAGAACGCGCCGCTACTCGAGCCCTGGCAGCGCGAGATCGTGCGCATCGTGCGACGGGTTGCGCAGTATTTCTATCCGCAGCGCCAGACCCAGGTCATGAACGAGGGCTGGGCGACCTTCTGGCATTACACACTGCTCAACCGGCTCTACGATCAGGGTATGGTCGGAGACGGCTTCATGATCGAGGTGCTGCAGTCGCATACCAACGTGGTCTATCAGCCGCCGTTCGATTCCCCGTACTACAGCGGCATCAATCCCTATGCGCTCGGCTTTGCGATGATGCGCGATATTCGTCGCATCTGCGAAGCGCCGACTGACGAGGATCGCTACTGGTTCCCCGACATGGCCGGACAGGATTGGCTAAAGACGCTCGACTTTGCGATGCGCAACTTCAAGGACGAGAGCTTTATTGCGCAGTTCCTGTCGCCCCATCTGATGCGCGAATTTCGTATGTTTGCCGTCTCTGACGACGATCGCGAAGACACCCTCGAGATCACCGCGATCCACGAAGAAACCGGTTACCGGCAGCTTCGGCAACGGCTCGCCGACCAATATAATCTTGGCAGTCGCGAGCCCAACATCCAGGTCTATAATGTCGATGTGCGTGGCGATCGTTCACTGACGCTGCGGCACTTTCGGTACAATCGTCGTCCATTAGGCGATTCTCTCGACGAGATGCTGAAGCACATCCACCGCCTGTGGGGCTTTGACGTGCGGATGGAAGCAGTCGACGAGCATGGTCGCGTTCAGCTCGTCGGAGAGACCTAATCGGGCTCGCTATCGGCACAGATTGGGTCGGGAAGGCGAGGCATTTGATCACCAAACGGGGTACGCGGTCGATGTCGAATTACTTCCCGGTCGGCGCCTTTCCGATCGGTTGTCTGCTGATCGGGCTCTCCATCGCGATGCTCGGCCCGTCCTGCGTTTTCGCACAGGATCGGGAGGTTATTTCGACCGCCTCGGTTGTCTCAGAAGCCGCGGCCGAGTCCGGTTCTGGGCGGCGTGCGACAGCGCAAGGCGCCGCTCCTGAATCGCCGTTGCCGTCGCCTGCTGAGAGCCCACCGTTCGCCGGGGCGGTTCTCGATGCGACCGGGCCTGCGGCGGACTCACCCGAGCCCCCGCTTGAGGGCCTCCTCTCCGGTGAGGGTCTGCTCTCTGACCAGCCGACTGCCGATGATCTGGCGACGTTACAGGAAGTCGGTGTCGCGAATGCTGGCGACGCGCTTGAGCAGGCGATGGAGGATCTGTCGCTGTTCTCTCCGCGCCTGCTGCGTGAGTTCTACGCGGCACGCGATTTTCGCCACGCCTGGAACCCCGCTCAGGCCGCCTCGATGCGCGACCTCGCGCAGGGCAGTGTCGCCCACGGCCTAGACCCCCAGGACTTTAATGCCGACGCGATTCAGGGACTCTTGGCGGCGCATGACTTGGATGCGCATGATCTGGAGGCGAATGACGCTAGCTCCGCACGCTGGCGTGCTGAGCTGATCCTCAGCGATGCTTTACTCCGCTATCTGCATCATCTCCAGTACGGTAAGTACAACCCGAAAGAGATCAATCCTGATTGGACCTTCGTCGCCTCGGTCGATGCCGCTGCGTTACAGGCCGAGATGCAAGAGGTTCTCGCTGCGGATGCGCTGTCGGCGGCAGTCGACGCGGTGTTGCCGGATGCGCCTTTCTACGAGCAACTCAAGCTCGGCTATGCGCGCTATCTGGCGCTGAGTGAGCGACTGCAAGGCGAGGGCGGTTGGACGCCGCTGCCTGCTGGGCCCAATCTCAAGATTGGTATGCGCGATTCGCGCGTGCCGCGAATTCGCGAACAGCTTGCGTTGCTCGATGGTGATGAGGTCCCGCTGACGGCGGATGCGGATCTCTATGATAAGGCCCTCTATGAGGCGCTGCGGGAGTTCCAGGGCCGTTCTGGCTTAGCCCAGGATGGCGTGATTGGGCCACGCACCTTAGCGGCCTTGAATCATCCATTGGAAGATCGCCTTGCCGAGATTCGCGCCAACCTGGAGCGAATGCGCTGGCTCTACCACGAACTACCAAGTGATTATCTGTTGGTCGACATTGCCGCCTACCAGATCGAGCTGGTGCGTGATCATCAGCCGGTTTGGAGCACGCGGGCCGTTATCGGTACCGCCGAGAATCAGACGCCGATGTTCCGTGACGAGATGGAATATTTGGTGTTCAATCCGACTTGGTCGGTGCCGCCCTCGATCCAGAAGAAGATGCGCGGCGTTTCGAGTGACTATCATGTGATCGATCGGCGCACCGGTCGGCGGGCTTATCCGGCGACGCCGACTGACCATCGTCGCTATCGCCTGGTCCAGCAGCCTGGCCCGAAGAACGCGCTCGGGAAAGTCAAGTTCATGTTTCCGAATGGTCATGCGATCTATCTGCACGATACACCGAGCCGCCATCTTTTCGCGCGCGGTCGCCGCGCTTATAGTCACGGCTGCGTGCGCGTTCAGGAACCGCTCGACCTGGCTCGAGAGGTTCTGATCGGGCAGAATTGGGACATGAGCGTCATCAACCGTGTCGTCGATAGTGGCCGCACCCGCTATGTGAATCTCGACGAGCACCTGCCCGTGCTGCTCTACTACTTGACCGCGCGCGCTGACGAGCAGGGCCGCGTCAGCTTTAGAAACGACCTCTATCAGCGCGATGCAAGCCTGCTCGCCAGGCTCGGCGGCCCTAGTCGAGCTGACCGTATTGTGTTTAGAGAGCCTCCAGCGACTGAGCCCGAACTGCAGTCTTCGGCGACGACGACGGCGATGCCAACGCCAACCGCGACCGGTAAGAGGGCTGATAAGAGGGCTGATAAGACGGCTGAGTCGCTTGCGTCCAGCTTGACCACTGAAGCGGGGCTTAAGCCAAGCGTAGCTGCTCACAATGACGGCGAGGCTGATGAGTTGTTGTCACCCGATCGGGCCGCGCCGAGGACGGCACAACCTGCCGGGCAGGCGCCGGACTCGAGTCAGCCGGATGCCACTTCGCCGGAGGCATCGTCAAATCAACAGCCCGTGCAGAAGCCTTGGCGGGGTTTATCGATGAATGAGCGCTTCACCAGTGCCGACCTGGGTCTTGACCAGCCGATGGCGCGCTGGCATTCACCGGATTCCAGCATGCAAGCGATGGATGCCAATGGGCTCATCCAGTCACGGGGGTTTTGATGCTGCTCGCTTCCTTCCTTCTGGGTGTTGTTGTCTTCGTCGTCGTTAAGGTCTTCATCCGGGCGCTCTACACCGTGAAGCCGAACGAGCGCGCGGTACTCACGTCCTTTGGTCGCGCTGTGCGCCTCGGCGAGCAGTGGGTCGCTGACGAGAATCTCAATGAAGACGAGCGGGAGCGGTATCGTTTTCCGCAGCTGCGGGTGATCGGCCCGGGTGGACCTTACTTCAAGTGGCCCTGGCAAGAGGTCCACAAGGTCGATGTCGCGACCCAGTCCATTGATCTGACCTGGGACCCAACCAAACGCCAGACCACGATCGAGGCGGTGACCAAGGATAATCTCACCACCGGCGTCGACGGCCAGATCCGCTTCCGCGTCGCCGAGGGTAATCTTTACGCCAACTGCTTTGGCGTCGATAGCCCCCTTGAGCACGTGATGGGCTATTTCATCGCGGTGCTGCGCGAGCGGATCGCGAACTTCGTTGACCCGAAAGGGCAGAGCCTGGTCGACACCGGCGATGTTTCAGGCGAGGCGGGGGCCGCGGCGGTGGATCTGACCGAAGGGGTCTCGATCAATGACTTGCGCAAGAACCTGCCGCTGCTCAACGACTATATGGAGAGCCAGTGTCGCTCCACTGCAGCGCGCTATGGGATCGAGCTGGATGCGGCTTTGATTACCCAGATCGACCCACCGCACGAGGTCGACCGAGCCCTCTCGGCGATCAATAGCACGCGCAATCAGGTCGCTGCCGATATCAGTACGGCCCGCGCCGATGCGGAGCAGCAGATCACCATGAGCAAGCGCGCCGTCGATATTGCCAGCAATAATGCTCAGGCCGAGGTCGCGCCGCTGCGCGAGCTGGCGGCGACCTTGATGGGCATTAAGCGCACAGGGGGTGCGGCCGCCTTGAGCGCCTACATCCGTAACATGCGTATCCCGCTGCTGAAGCAGGCGAAACGCATCGTGCAGGTCGCGGGTCCGAGCGCCCATGAAGGCGCGGCGATCGTGACCGGAACTGCCGGCGCTGATCATGCTTCGCGCGGAGGTGCCTGATCATGCCAGTGTCGAGCATGGCCCCGTTGATTGCCTTCGTGTTTGGGATCATCGCGATCCCAGTCGTGCTGAGCATCGCGCGCCAGCTCGGTCTCTACGCTGTCGTGCGCGAGCGCGAATCCCAGGTGTTTACGCTGTTCGGTAAGGTCATCGGAACCCTCGATGAGCCAGGACTTCGCTTTCCTATCGCCTATTTTGGCCCCAAGGCCCTGTTGGTGGCCTTCTTCGGTAAACGGTACTTGGTGAATACCGCGCTGCGGCAGTATTACCTGCGTGATCTGATGGTGAACTCCGAGGAGGGCACGCCGATGGGGGTTGGCATCTGGTATGAGATGCAGGTCTGCGACCCCGTGGCCTACCTGTTCACCAACGCCAACCCCGAAGGTTCGCTGCAGGCCAATGTTGCCAGCTCCACCATCTCGACGCTCTCCAATCTGGAGATGGACAAGATGCTCGAGGATCGCCATCAGCTCAGCCGCAAGGTCCGGGCCACAGTCTCGCCTTTGTCGGAGAAGTGGGGCTACAAGCTGGGTTCGGTGTATATCCGCAAGGTCGCCTTTACGGATCGCCAGATGGTCGACAACATCACCGAAAAGGTGGTCAAGCGCCTGATCCAAGTGACCAGCGCGATGAAGCAGGATGGCGAGAACCGGGTCGGGCTGATCAAGAGCGAGACCGCCTTCAAGGTCTCACAGAAGATGGCCGAGGCGGCGGCAACCCGGCCGCGGGTGGTCGGTGAGGCCCTGAATGAGATCGCGCGCGAGGACCCGGAGACGCTGGCGGCGGTGATGGAGGTGATGGAGACAGAACAGCTGATCGCCTCCGGTGCTGAGGTCGACGTGCTGCCGCGCGATGCCCAAGTGCTGGTCTCGGTGGGTGCCGCGGGCCGCGGGGCCAGCGCCAGTGGCGCTGCGGCCTCGGGACTCTCTCTGGACCCGAGTGTCTTCTCCTAGTATCAGGTTTCAATGGGGTCAGCGCACGTTGTAATTTTTCGCGTGGACTCGGACAATGCGTCTAGCGGAGGCGCAGCTGTTTTGGCTCGGCTTCGCTCGTTTTATTCCAAGGCCGCCTGCCGCGGCTCCAGTTTCGGAGACAAGCGATGTCCAACGAGGGTTATCACGAGCCGATCACTGAACTGTCGGACGAAACGCGCGATATGCACCGCGCGATCCTGTCGCTGATGGAGGAGCTTGAGGCCGTCGACTGGTACAACCAGCGCGTCGATGCCTGCAAGGACGCGGAACTGCGCGCGATCTTGGCGCACAACCGCGATGAAGAGAAGGAGCATGCGGCGATGGTGCTTGAGTGGATTCGGCGGCGTGATTCGAAATTCGACGACGAACTTAAGGATTACCTGTTCACCGACAAGCCGATAGCGCATGCATAGCCTGCGCCATCGCGCGACCGGTGCCGCTTTGTTGGGTACCTAGTGCATGATGATCAAGCAGCTGGCTGGTCTCTCTGGTCGGCTGCGCCTGCGGTCAATCGTGCCGCAATCCATGGCAGGAGTTGATAGCGCATGGCCGATTTTCACCAAGAGCCCCAGATCACGACACTGCACGGGCTGCATGAGGCCTTTGATGCTGATCATTATCTGACACGGCTGGAGTGCAAGCTCGAGGCGCATGCCAAGCAGGATCATATGTGCCTGCTGCTGCCCTCATTGTTCAGCGAGATCAGTAATGGCGATGTGCTCGATCGGATCGTCGAGCGGATCGGCGAGGTGCGTTATCTCCGCAGTATCGTCGTCGCCCTCGGCGGGGCACCTGAGGAGCAACAGTTCCGCGAGGCGCAGGCCTATTTCGGGCGCTTGGCGAGGCCGGATTGTCTGGTGCGGGTGGTCTGGGTCGACGGGCCGCGCGTCCAGGGATTGCTGTCTGAGCTGGGCGAGCGAGGTATACCCACGGGGCAGAAAGGCAAGGGGCAATCGGTGTGGGTGACCCTCGGCTATCTGTTTGCACGCGCGGAGGCCAATACCATTGCCTTGCACGATTGCGATATCGTCACCTACGACCGCACCATGCTCGGACGGCTGATCGAGCCGGTTGCTAACCCGAACAACGCGTTCCAGTTCTGCAAAGGCTACTACGCGCGCATCTCGCCGAGTGAGCGTTCGATGAAAGGGCGCGTGACCCGGCTTTTCGTGACCCCCTTCGTCGATACGCTGTCACGCGTGATGTGCAATCAGGGGCTGCCCGAGCTGCAACGCTTTTTCGAGTACCACCGCGGATTCAAGTATCCGTTGGCTGGCGAATTCTGCTTTACCTCAGACCTCGCTCGGGGCCTCAACATTGCCTATGACTGGGGGCTCGAGGTGGCAACCCTGTCACAGGTCTACGATCAGCTGACGCGTCGACAGGTTGCGCAGATCGATCTGGCCGCGAATTACGAGCATAAGCACCAGGAGCTGTCGCCCGATGATACCTCTAAGGGGCTGCATCGGATGGTGGTCGACATCGCCAAGTTCTATCTGACCTACATGCGCTCGCATGGCGTCCCGCTCGACGATGCCTATGTCGACATGCTGCTGCACACCTACTATCAGACTGCGCTGACCTATGTGCGAAAGTACAGCTATGACGCGGATGTGAACGATCTTTCCTACGATCTCTATCAGGAAGAGGCGGCTGCTGGTCATTTCCGCGGGTTCCTCTGGGATGCCTGGATGCAGACCAAGGGTCCTCAGGAGGCAAAGCTCATCCCTTCCTGGAACCGCGTCGCCTATAGTTTTCCCCTGGTCTATGAGCGGCTGCTAGAAGCGGTTGAGGCGGATCATGTGTCTGCTTGAGCCCGGTCAGGCGCTGCAGCGAATGCGCGAACAAGTGCAGTGTTGTGCTCATGTTCATGGCGCGTCGCAATCCGGAACAATGGGGCACTTATTTTACGCTAACCGATCGTTGTTCTGGTTGGTCTCGGGGATACCCGCGTTGATACTATGCTTAAAGCGGCGGTTTTTTTGATCGCCGCTTGAGCTGTGCCTCGGTCGTCAACCGACATGGGCGACACTCCATGCTCAGCCCTGCACAGTCTTAACCCACTCAATAGAGGAGACATAATGTGCCCGAAGCTGCTATGAACAACGACCCGCAGGCCAAACCGGTTAGCTGGACCAAGGTGCTTTTCGTGAGCCTGCCTTATCTGGTGCTGTATATTGCAGCCATCGTACTGGTCGCCATGACCGACGCCGACCCTGAGCGAACGGCTGATCTCTGGAAACTGTTCATGCCGGTTGTGGCGCTGGTTTCGATGATCGGTGGTTGGCGTTTTTCCGGCGACGACACCAAAGAGAAGGCGCTCTACATTGGCAAGCAGGTCCTGTACTGGGCGGCGGTGCTGGTCGGGATCTACCTCCTGTTCATGGGCGATACGCCGCATTTCCTGAATGCCGAGAGTCAAGGCTTCGTGGTTGCCTATATCCTGGGCCTGTCCGCGTTGCTGTCCGGCATCTATGTCGACTGGAAGATGTCGGTCTTTGGTGCTTTCCTGATTGCAAGCGCCATTGGTATCGCCTTCGTCGATGACAATGCGATGCTGATCAGCATTGGTGGCATTGTCGTGGCAGCTATCACTGTTCTGCTGATGCGCTGGCGCGGCAAGAACGCTTGAGCTGAAGGCTCGGCATTTTTGCGCCTCCGGCTGCGGACCTTATGGTTCGCGTCGGAGTGTCTCGAGTCGCGAGCTTTGGGAATCGCTTCTACTGCCTGCCTGAAACTGGGCGTGACCCGCCTCTAGAGGAATCCATCGATGCGCATGTTCGACGCGGAGAAGCAGGTCGTCGCCGACCTCAGAGACGAGGGAACCGTTGTGACGGTGAAGCAGCTACCTCTGTTTCAGATCATCATCGTACGCCATCCGACGCTTGGCAAGCTGGTGCTGATCGAGGGCAGTGACGGTCATGGTGCTGTCGTCGAGGTCGACAACTAAGAAAGTGTCCATCAACTTCTTCCCGATTTTAAGGCCAGTGTTGAGCGATCATCGGTCAGTAGAAAATCGACAGTCACTAAGGAGCATGGCGCGGCACCACATCCTGGAAAATGACTCGCGTGAGATGCACGTTGACCCTGGTGTTGTCATGGAGCAGGCTCGAGTAGGTCTGTCCTAAACGACTCGGGGGCGTTGCGCGTGCCGAATCGGGCTTAGTCCACCAGTATCAAGATTCTGCAACGGCCCGCTCAGCGGGCCCTATCGAAGGTTTAATGGATAATAAGACACCGATCACCGACGAACATTGGGTCCGCGAGCAGGCCGAGCGGTCGCTCGCACGCCTGCTGCCGCGGCTCGAGCAGCGCTTCAGTACTGCCGTCGATGAGGTCGAATGGCTTGGCTATCGCGAGCGACTCGAACGCCACTTTCCACGCTTGTTCAAGCGCCTGTACGGGCTCTATGGCGGCTATTACGACTTCTTCTACCATCTCGAGAGCATCGTCGCATCGGCCACCGAGATGTGGATCGCGCGCTCGCCAGAGCTCAAGGCGCTGGACGCGATGCGTGGCGCCGATCCCTACTGGTATCAGTCCAACCGGATGGTCGGCGCCATGTGCTACGTTGACCTGTTCGCCGGCGACCTGGCGGGTCTGCGCGAGCGCATCCCCTACCTGACCCAGCTCGGTGTCACCTATCTACATCTGATGCCGGTCTTCCGCTCGCCCGAGGGCGATAATGATGGCGGCTATGCGGTCAGCAGCTATCGCGAGGTTGATCCGGCGCTGGGTACGATGGATGATCTGGCGGAGCTGGCGACGGAACTGCGCCATCATGGTATTTCGCTGACGCTGGACTTCGTCTTCAATCACACCAGCGACGAGCACGAGTGGGCGCGTGCCGCGCTGGCGGGTGATCGCACTCACCAGGGCTACTATCGGCTGTTTCCCGACCGCACCTTACCGGATCTCTACGAGAAGACCATGCCTGAGGTCTTTGGTGAGGATCACCCGGGCGCCTTCACCTATCGCACCGGCATCAAGAAGTGGGTCTGGACCACCTTCCACACCTACCAGTGGGATCTGAATTACGAGAATCCGGAGGTCTTCAACCGGATGCTCGAGGAGATGCTGTTCCTGGCCAACCAGGGTGTCGAGATCCTGCGCTTAGACGCGGTTGCCTTCCTCTGGAAACGCCTTGGGACGAACTCACAGAATCTGCCTGAAGCGCACTGGGTGATCCAGGCCTTCAATGCATTGGTCAGCATCGCCGCGCCGGCCATGGTGTTCAAGTCTGAGGCGATCGTGCATCCGGACGAGGTGCGCGAATACATCAGCATGGACGAGTGCCCGCTGTCCTATAACCCGCAGCTCATGGCGCTGCTCTGGGATGCGTTGGCGACGCGAGATGTGCGCGTGCTGCAGCGGGCCATGCAACATCGCTTCTCGGTGCCGTCGGGCTGTGCCTGGGTCAATTTTGTCCGCTGTCACGACGATATCGGTTGGGCCTTCGCCAACGACGACGTCGAAGCGGTTGGTTTCGATGCCGATCGGCACCGTCAATTCCTGACGCGTTTCTACACCGGGCGCTTCGAGGGTAGCTTTGCCCGTGGCGCACCCTTCCAAGAAGACCCGGTTACTGGAGATGCGCGCATCTCGGGTACCTGTGCCTCACTGACCGGGATCGAGAAAGCCCTCGCCGAGCAGGATACGGCGGAGCTCGAGCTGGCCATCGGCCGCATCTTGCTGATCCATGGCATCATCATCATGATCGGCGGCATCCCACTGATCTATCTCGGTGATGAGATTGCGACCCTCAACAACTATGGCTACGACCAGGATTCGGAGAAGGTCGGTGATTCGCGCTGGCTCCATCGCGGTACCTTTGATTGGGAGCTTGCCGAGCAGCGCCGCGATGTCGAGACGGTTGCCGGGCGCGTATATCAGGGCCTGTTGCGGTTGTTGCAGGTGCGTAGCCACAACCACGCCTTCGCGCGCGGTGATACCGAACTGTTGGATACCGGCAATCGGCAGGTGTTCGGCTTCCTGCGCTCCAGCGAGCAGTCGACGGTCTTCGTCATCGGCAACTTCAGCGAGCATCCGCAACGCTTAGAGGCGCGTCGGCTGCGCCAGATGGGCATGCGCAAGACCATGGTCGATCTGTTCGCCGGCCAGACCATCATTGCCACCCAAGAACTTCTGCTCGAGCCGTATCAGCTGATGACGCTTGCCCGTTCGGCCTAGCCGCGGCGGCGGCCTAAAAACGCCATGTTGCTCAGTGAGACTGATCATTACCGCCTGCATCGTCGAGGTCGCTTTCTCTGGGCGGCGCTCAAGCGGCCCCACCGCGTACTCAGCACCTGTAAGGTCAACGGCGGTCTGCGCGAGGATCTCAGTCATGTCGCCAACCACCAGAGCTGCGAAGGGGTTGCGCATCTGACGCGCGATGCGCGCAAGCAGTCACCACTGCCGGGGCTGGATGCGTTTCATGCCCAAGCCTGTCTGGATGCCGGCCTGCCGCCGGCGACGACAGCGCTGATGTCGACCGCCGCGAATATGCAATGTGCGGTGCTAACGCAGGCCGAGCACGAGGATCTCGCCGTCTCGGTGGCGGCAACGGCGGGTGTGCTCGGCAATGCGACCCGGGCCGGTGATCCTGCAGACTGGCACGAGCATCGTGACGGCAGCCGACCGATCCAGCGTGCAATGGCTGGGGATGAGGCGGTTGGGGTTAAGCCTCCGCCCAATGTTGATGATTGCTCTCGGCTGCAGCCTGGGTCGATGCCGATGCGCTCGCCGGACGAGGCCGGCTCGGGCACCATCGTGCTACTGGTCTTCATCAATCAGCCTTGTACGGCACCCTGCCTGATCCGTGCTGCGACCCTAGTGACCGAGGCCAAGAGCGCAGCGCTGCTTGACCTGCGGATGCCGAGTCTGCAGTCAGCGGGGCTGGCGACCGGCACCGGGACCGATCAACTGGTGATTGCAGCGCCTTTGCCGGCGGCGGGCGACTGGGAGCGCAACTGGGCTGGCGGCCACAATAGCCTTGGCGAATTGCTGGGACGGGCCGTGCACGCGGCGGTGACCCGCTGCATCCTGCTGCAGAATGGGGTCTGCGCCGAGCTGCGTCGCTCGGTCTGCAGCGCGCTCGGCCGCCATGGCTGCGATGAGGCGCAGCTGCTGGCTCAGGCTGAGGCTGAGCTCGAGCGGGCCGACGCCGAGCTGTTCGCGCACAATCTGATGGCGCTCATCCATGATCCGCAGACGGCGGCCGCGGCCTATGCCTTGGCCGAGATCATCGATCTCGCTCGAGCCGGTGTGTTGCACGCTGAGGTGGCGCAGGAGGCGATCTTCAATCAGGCCGCGCTGCTGGCGGCGGCGGTTGCGGTCGATCCCGCGCAGTTCCCCGCGTTGCGCGAGGCCTTGCAGCAGCATCGCGACCTGGCCCCTGGTGTGCTCGCGGCTCGCGCCATTGCGCAGGGTTTCGCGCGCAAATGGGGCTGACGCAGCATCTTTTGCTGATCCTCGCCGCTTGCGCGCTGGATGCGCTGGTTGGCGATCCGGTTTACCGCCTGCACCCCATCCGCGTGCTCGGTGTCTGGACGCTGGCCTGCGAGCGCTGGCTGTTTGCGCTTGGGTTCGACGGGCGCCTGGGTGGTGTCTTGCTCTGGGCTGCGACCGTCGGCGGAGCGCTTGGCAGTTGGTGGCTGGTGCATGCGGGGCTGACGTTGTTGCATCCCTGGCTGGCCTTTGTCTGGGACCTGTTCATCGCCTACAGCCTGCTCTGCGCGCGCGATCTGCTGAATCAGGGCCGGCGCGTGCTCCTGGCCTTGGATGATCTGCCACTGGCTAGGCGTGAGCTACAGATGCTGGTCAGCCGCGATACCGAGACCCTGCCGCGCGCTGGGGTGGTTCGGGCGACGATCGAGAGCCTGTCCGAGAACCTGACCGACGGCGTGCTGACGCCGCTCTGGGCGCTGTGCCTGTTCGGGCTGCCGGGGCTGATCCTGGTCAAGGTGGTCTCGAACCTGGACTCGATGGTCGGCTATCAGAATGCGCGCTATGCGCGTTTCGGCTGGGCCGGCGCGCGCTCAGATGATCTGGTGCACTGGCTGCCGGCGCGCCTCTCGGTGCTGGTGATCATGCTCGCCGCCGCCCTGCTGCGCTTGCATCCGCGCCTGGCGTTGTCAGCGGCCTTGCGCGACCACGCGATGCTGCCTAGCCCGAACTCGGGCTGGAGTGAGGCTGCCTGCGCCGGGGCGCTGCGCGTGCGCCTGGTGGGGCCGATCTGGCACCAGGGGCGCTTGGTCAATGAGGCCTATATGGGGGAGCCTGAGTGGCCCGCCGAACTCGATGCTGAGGATCTGCGTCGGGCCCTGTTGCTGGTGTTGGTGGCCTGTCTGATTGCGCTCGCGGTCGGGCTTGCGCTCGCGCCACTGCGCAGTCTGATGCCCTGGTGATCATCGCGGCCTTGATGATCAATGCAGCTGCCGTCGCCAGAGGCTGTCGCCCCGTGGTTGTTCATGAGCGCGCGCGGCTAGCTGGAGCCAACTCGCGGTTTCAGATCCGGACATGGGGCCCGCGATCAGGTGGCCTTGGCCGTGCTCGAAGCCAAGCTCAAGCAGGGTTTCGAGCTGAATATTGGTCTCGATGCCTTCGGCGATCGCAAGGCAGCCGGTCTCGGCGGTGAACAGGCGGGCAGCGCGCGCCAGATGCTGAGCGCGCGGCAAGGTTGCCATGACGGCCACGAGCCGCTTGTCGATCTTGATGTAGTCTGGCTGCAGATCCGTGAGCATCGTCAGCGAGGCTAAGCCGGCACCGAAGTTATCGATGCCGAGCAGCACCTGCTGATTCAGCAACCGCGGCAGGACATGATGCGACCAATCGAGGTCGACGCCCAATGAACGCTCAGAGAGTTCAAGTCGAATCGCGCCGGCGTCGACGTTCAGGCGCTGCGAGGCGCGGTGTAGAGACTCGAGAAAACGGCCGTCGATGAGCTGCTGCTGGCAGACATTGAGACTGAGAAAGAAGCTCGTTGACCAAACGCCTTGGCGTTGCCAGTCGACGATCTGCGCCAGCGCGAGTTCAATCACGCGCTCGCCGATTGATTTGAGCATGCCAGCCGACTCCGCCGAGGCAAAGATCTGCTCGATACCGATACCCTTTTCGCTGAGGTGTGGGCAGCGGAGCAGGGCCTCGAACCCTACGGGAGACATGTTCTCCAACGCGACCATGGGCTGATAATGGAGGTCGAGTTGGTGGTTGCGGATGGCCTCTTCGAGTGCATCGAGGAGATCTTGCTCGATCTTTGCGCGATCGCGCATCTGTGGCTCGAACAGTGTTGCGCGCCGACCCCCGAGCTGGGTTGAGACCCTCAGCGCCCGACTCGCATCTTCCATGACCTCGTCGACGTCTGAATACTGAGCGCCGATGCGCACGATGCCGATATCGGGTCGGATGAGGATGCTTTGGTTGTCGAGCTCGAGCGCTTCCTGGAAGCGGGAGAGGATCGTCGCGGCAGCGCCTTCTGTCTCGCTCCAGTGCGCGTCCTGATGCATCAAGATCACGAATTCGTGCCCCCCATAGCGCCCGATTGCATCGACATTGAAGCCCATCCCCTGCAGCAGGCTGGAGAACCGGCGTAGGGCTTCATCGCCAACGGCTTGGCCGAAGCGGTCTCGGATGTCTTTGAAGCCGCACAGATCGATGTAGAGCAATCCGCTGGCGCCGCTGTCTTTGCGGCTGTTACTGGTGCGTTTGGCTTTGGCGATGGCGAGATCGATGCGTTTTCGCACATAACGGCGATTATAAGAATCGGTCAGCGAGTCATATTTGGCCTCGGAGAGCTGGCGTTCCAGCAATGCCAGGTGCTGCGCCTTGAGTCGTAACGCGATGGCGGTGAGCCAACAGGTCGACTCGATGAGATTGCCGAGGGGGAATGCAAATGCGGTCATGGGCGGAAGCCAGGCACCTTGGGTGACCACGGATGTTGCTTGGATACCGCCGCCGAATAGCGTGACCGCGAGGCCTGCCGCAAACCAGCGCACGCCTGGCTCGTCGTCACGCAGACGCGTCGCTAATAACAGGATCACCAGTATCGCGAGCAGGGGCAAGATGGCGGCACCGAAGCGATAGGCCATGGTGACCTGTGCCGACAGATAGAAGCCAGTCGCGCTCAGGGCAACGCTGATCAGGAGTAGGCTGCGGAGTCGGCCGCGGGGACGCAGAAAGGCGAAGACAGGAAGCGACATGCCGACCACTGCGCTGCCGACCGCGAGCGCTTGCAGCAGATGCTGAGTGTTCGGCGCAGGCCAGAACGGCAGCCATTCAGGGCCTAGCCCTGTGGCTTGTAGCTGATAGAACAAGAGTGCCGTGATATACCCGAGATAGGCCAGCGTCAGCGCGCTGCGCTGATAGCGAGTCATCAGAATGGCAATCAAGAAAAGGGTTGTCAGGACGCCAGTCAGCATCCCGAGCGCGATCCAGAGACGCTCGCTAAGGCGCCGGAACTGGGACTCAGGGACCAGCTCGATCCATGGGCGAATCGACTTGTGGTCCATCACGATCGCGATTGGTGAGGTCGTGCCAAAGCTCAAGGGCAGTCGGCTGTTCGGGAACGGACTGGAGATGCTGCGTTGATCGAATGGCACCAAGCGACCCGATTCGCCGATCTGGATGCAGCCGTCAGCGTCTTGCGCCAAGACGATGAAGCGCTCGAGAATCGGATCTTTCAAGGTCGCGACCAGTGGTTCTGAGGCTTGTTGAGCCGTGCTCGGCTCGAGCACGAACGCACGGATCGGTGCATGTTCATCGAGCACGGGGATGCTTGCGGGTGGGCAGCTTGCGGGTGCTGCGGCCGCCAATGCTCGATAACGCTGCAGCCAGTCTGCCGCGGAGATGGGCGTGGCGGGTTGGGCTGCGTTTGCGCTGCTGGTTTGCGTGGAGTCTGCGTTGCTGGCGGCGCTAACGGGAGTTGCGGGGACGGCCAAGAGCAGCAGCATCAGCGCGAGCCAACAGAGGCTTGCGATCGCTGCATCCGAGAACCTGACTGAGCGTCTGCTGGCTGAGGCGCAGGGTGCCGCTGCGAGCCATTGACCACGGCAGCCCCGGTAGCGAACCTTGCTCGTTGATTGATGGTCGCCAGAGGGCGCTATTGATCGAGGCATGAAGATACAAGGCAGAGGCTTGGCGATAAGCCCATCAAAGAGCTTCAGGGTTGGTCTACCCGATCTTGCAGGTATCCCGGGTACGTTACTTTGATGGGGAGCAACCGCCCGGGTCAACAGGGCGTGCGAAATTCGGCATCTGTGATCCTGTTCGCTGCCTACAGACAGCGCCTGGGGCTGTTCTTTGCGTCTGATAAAGCGCTCCCTATGCGCCTGTCCTTATGCGCCTGTCCTTATAAATCAACGCTTGATGAGTCAACTCTCTCATAAGCCCCCTCTTTGCTCGACTGATCGCGCCGTCCCGGCCAGATCAGCGCTCTGAGCGACGCAGCTCGCGGGTGAGCTTCTCGAGTTCGCGTTGCATCTCGAGGTTTTGGAATGGCCGGAGCGGCGGCACCTCGCGCTCGAGCAGCCCGTCGAGCAGGCTCTGGCTGGATTGTACGAGATCGACCAACTCGCCTGAGACACGAACCGTTTGATAGGTATTCCAGGCCGTTTCGATGTCGGCAGCAAGCGCGGATCTGGCCTGTTTGACCTCGTTGCGCTGTTCAGTGAGGTAGTCGCGGTAGACGCCAGCGGCCTCGATGGTCAGTTGCTGCGCCTTTAGGTTATTGCGCAGCAGCTGACCACGTTCTGGTTGCGAGCGCATCAGCGCGCGCGTCTCCTCACTGAGGTCGGCGGCGCGCCCGGCGATGGCGTTGATCTCTGGGATATAGCGCGCTTCGATCGCCTGTGCGACATCGCTGTGCATGCGCGCGAGGGCGCGCAGCAGGATCACGTACATGCCGTAATAGCGGCGAGCACTCTCGAGATCCTCGCCGCTCTCTTCGACCAAGGTCTCGAGCTGCTCGGTGATCGCCTTGACGTTGTCGAAGACGATGCCGAGGTCGATGATGTTGTCGCCGACCACGGTGGCGAGCAGCAGGTCGACCTGGTCGTTGCTGAGCTCGAGTCCCATCGAGCGCAGCTCGCGCACGAACTCGGCCTTGATCCGTTCGAGCTCGGCGCGGTACTCGCGGATATCGGCCTCGCGCTCGGCGATGCGCGCGTCGTAACCGGCGACGGTGGTTGCGATCAGCGACTCGGTCGGCGCGGCGATGCGTGCGCGTCGGAACTGATCGATGTCGGTGCGTGCCTGCGCGATCTGCGCACGAAGCGACTCGATCTGGGCGCGGTAGGCCTGCACGGGCGAGCCCGAGAGGATGGCGACCGAGGCGTCGAGCAAGGCATTGATATCGGCATCGGCATCTCGCTTGTCGCGGCTAAGCCAGGCCTGGTCGGGCAGCGCTGCCCGGGATTCTTCGATCTGCAGCGTCTCCTCAAGCTTGGGCACCAGCTGTTTCCAGAGGGCTGCGGTTGCCGGCGGATCGGCCGGATTCAGGGAGCGCCGAGCCTCATCCCAGGCCTCGCGTGTGGTCTCGCGCGAGCGTTGCCACCAGTTGTCTGCAGACTGCGTTGACTGCTGCCACAGCGAGCCAGCGCTCTCGAGCGAGCGCTCGAGCAGGGTCGAGAGACCGTTATCCGGGCTGTCGTTCGCCGCGCTCTCGTCCCAGCCCGCTTTCTGGTTCGCTTCCCGATTCGTCTCCTGGTCCGCCTCCTGGTTCGCCTCCTGGTCCGCCTCCTGGTCCGCCTCCTGGTCCGCCTTAGCGCTCACGCGAGCGTTCGGGTTGGCGTCTGTCGCGAACCCAGTGGCCTCTGAACTCGGCTCTTGTGCAGCGCTGCCTTGAGCCGCGACTAACAGCAGCAGGCTGAGCGCTAGGCTGAGCGTCATGTTGAACACCGGGCTGAGCACCGGGCTGAGCACCGGGTTGAGCGTCATGCCGTTGTCAGCGCCTTGGCGTGGTTGTCTCGGTGGCCTGTCTGCTGGCCCTGGGCCGAATATCCAATGCGTCATGAGCCTGTCTTGCCTTGTCTTTAGCTGCCGCGCCTGCGACTGAACACGATGAATCAGGGTGCAGAGATTAGCAAGATCGGACTGCGATCGTGCCCCGGTTTGGCACCTGATGCTTGCGGCAGCGCTCGGTGACTGCTAACTTGACGCGTCGCGTCTCGGCACTGTGCCGTTGAGCGTGAAGCAATGGTGGGCCGCGTCGGTCCCCTCGCAACACGAAACTGTGAACCCGGTCAGGCCCGGAAGGGAGCAGCCGCAGCAGTGGAAGTGTGTGCCGGGGTGTGGCTGGCGTGGCTCGCCACCCTATTTTCTGGCTGCGTCAGGCTCGCCTGTAACTGACCTCATGACCTATCAGGTCCTCGCGCGCAAGTGGCGTCCTCGGTCCTTCTCCGATCTTGTTGGCCAAGAGCATGTCGTGCGGGCGCTCGTCAATGGCCTCGAGCGTGGTCAGCTGCATCATGCCTATCTGTTAACCGGTACCCGTGGCGTCGGCAAGACCACGCTCGCCCGTATCCTCGCCAAGACGCTCAACTGTGAGCAGGGCGTGAGCCCCACTCCCTGCGGCGTTTGCTCGGCCTGCACCGAGATCGATGCCGGACGCTTTGTCGATCTGCTGGAGGTCGATGCCGCCTCGCGGACCAAGGTCGATCAGACCCGGGAGCTGCTCGATAACGTGCCCTTCGCGCCGGTGCGCGGGCGCTTCAAGGTCTATTTGATCGACGAGGTGCACATGTTTTCGGCGAGCAGCTTCAATGCGCTGCTCAAGACCCTGGAAGAGCCGCCGCCGCACGTGAAATTCGTGCTCGCGACCACCGACCCGCAGAAATTGCCGGCGACGGTTTTGTCGCGTTGTCTTCAATTCAATCTGAAGCGCCTGTTGCCGGAGCAGATTCGCGATCGGTTCGTCACTGTGCTCGAGGCCGAGTCGATTGGCTTTGAGAAGCCGGCGTTGACGCTGCTGGCGCGGGCTGCTGATGGCAGCATGCGCGATGGGCTGAGCCTGTTGGATCAAGCGATCGCCTACGGCGCAGGCCAGGTCAAGGTGGATGATGTACGGGCCATGCTCGGCACTCGGGGCGGCGAACTGACGCTCGATCTACTCGAATCCATGGCCGTTGGCGATGCCGCGCGCGTCCTCGCCGAGATTGGTCGCATCGCCGAGTTGACGCCAGATTTTTCAGCCGTGCTCGTCGATCTCATTGGCGCCTTGCATCGCCTTGCGCTTGCGCAGCAGGTACCCTCAACCCTGCTCAGCGACGACCCCGACGACGCGCGCCTCGACGCACTGGCCAAGCGTCTATCGACCGAGGACGTGCAGCTCTACTATCAGGTGCTGCTGACCGGGCAGGGCGACCTTGAGCTGGCGCCTGATCCACGGGCTGGTCTAGAGATGGTGTTGTTGCGGGCGTTGGCGTTTCGGCCGGCATCGATCGACTCTCGCGCTCCAGCGCCATCAACGCCGCCGAAGGGATCGGGGACACTATCAGGCGCGGGCGCTGTTTCTGCGCCGCAGGGCGCAGGGGCAACATCAGGAGTGGACGCTCGAACTGCCCCTGCCACCGGTTCTGGCTTTGGCTCTAAGCCCGCACCTCTCGAGTCTGCTCCGAGCGTGGTGCCCGGGGGTGATGAGCTACCATTACGGGTGCCCCCGCAGACCCCCGACTCGGGCTTGGTCTCCGCTGCTCGCACGCTGCGCTCGGCTGAGGATTGGGAGCAGCTGGTGGCGAGCATTGACCTGGGCGGACTCGCGTTGGAGCTGGCGCGCCACTGCGCGCTCAGTGCCTGGGACGGAAAGCGGCTGCGGCTGGTGCTCGATCCGGGACATCTGCACCTGCGTGCCGCAGGCGCAGAGCAGCGGCTCGGGGCGGCCTTGGCCGCCGCGCTCGCCAGCGATCTGCGTTTAGAGATCGTGGCCGATGTGGTCTCGGATGAGACGCCAGCGCTGCGCCGCGCGCGCGATGACGCGAACCGCTTGAGCGCCGCCGAGCGTGCCTTGCAGGCCGACCCTGTCGCCCAGCTTGTGCGCGAGCGCTTCGAGGCAGAGTGGATACCAGGCACGCTTGCCGCGCCGCCTGCCTCTCCTAATCTTGGCGGCTGAGCTGATGAGGTAGGCCGGTTTAGCTGTGCGTTTTGGCGCCGACTTGGCTGGCTAAGCTAAGGCCGCTGAGCTGGATTTTTGGATCATCTGACGAGAAGAGGTTGAGCAATGAAGAACGGATTGGGCGGGATGCTAAAGCAGGCCCAGAAACTGCAGGAGGAAATGAAGAAGTCGCAGGAACGGCTCGCAAGCGAAGAGACCATCGGCGAGTCCGGTGCCGGTATGGTGAAGGTCACCATGACCGGCCGCCATGAGGTCAAGCGAGTTGAGATCGATCCTTCATTGATGGCAGATGATAAAGAGATGCTCGAAGATCTGGTCGCCGCGGCTGTCAATGATGCCGCGCGTCGCGTTAGCGAGAAGTCGCAAGAGAGCATGGCGGAGTTGACGGCTGGACTGCCATTACCGCCTGGGATGAAGCTCCCGTTTTGATGCCTCAGTCAGCGCCGAATGCGGACCGGCTGAGATGGACGGTGGGGTACGGCGTTGGCGGAATGCTCTGAGTGAGTTGTTTGCCCGTCGCCTATTTCCAGTGACCGGTGGTTGCTCGCAGTGTCCGAATCCAGTCTGCTGAATCAGCTTGTGGAAGCATTGCGCCGGCTGCCCGGCATTGGGCCGAAATCCGCCCAGCGCATGGCCTTCCACCTGCTAGAGCGTGATCGGGATGCCGGGCGCCAGCTGGCGCAGGTGATGGCGGCAGCGATGGATCGGATTGGTCGATGCGAGCGCTGTCGGACGTTGACCGAGCATACGCGTTGCCACTTGTGCGCGAGCGAGCGGCGCGATCCGCGCCTACTCTGTATTGTTGAGCAGCCGTCGGATATCGTTGCGATTGAGCAAGCGACGCATTACCAGGGGCTGTACTTCGTACTCGGTGGCCGGCTGTCGCCGCTCGATGGCATTGGACCCGAAGAGCTGGGCCTCGATCGGCTCGAGGCGCGTTTCAAGGAGCCCGATCTCGGCGAGGCGATCCTCGCCATCAGTCCGACAGTCGAAGGCTTGGCGACGGCCCATTACATCGCTGATCTGGCACGCGGCTCCAAGCTGCGCCTGAGTCGCATTGCGCATGGTGTGCCGCTTGGCGGTGAACTCGAGTTTGTCGACGGCAGTACCCTGGCACATGCCTTTGCGGGTCGGCAGGGGCTTTGATCCATATCCAAAGCAAGAGCGGAGAGACCGATGTCTGATACGATCTTCGGCAAGATCGCCAATGGCGAGGTCGCGGCGGACCTTATCTATGAAGACGACGCGGTGGTGGCGTTCCGCGACCTCAATCCGCAGGCGCCGGTGCATGTGCTGGTGATCCCGCGCAAGCCAATCCGAACCCTCAACGACGCGGGACCGGAGGATGCTGAGCTGCTCGGGCGTTTGATGCTGGCCGCGGCGAAAGTGGCTCAGCAGGAAGGGATTGCCGAGCAAGGCTATCGGACCCTGATCAACTGTAACGCTGGCGGCGGCCAGACCGTTTACCATCTACACGTCCACCTGATCGGCGGGCGACCACTGCAATGGCCACCAGGATAATCGATGTGGTACGTCACCACCCCGCGCAATGACGCGCTTGTTTCACGCTGAGCGCATCGGGCTGATGCAGCCGCTTGCAGCGTCTTTTGGAGTATCGTCGAGACTATGTCATTGACAATCGGAATACCAGCCAAGGATCAGACTGTGGATAGCGAGCTGGCAAGCACTGCGCCGGCATTTGAGCTAAAAGCGGCGGGGTTCACCTTACCCGTGATTCGGCTATTGCGGCTCGATATGGATGCTGTTGAAGCGCAGCTGCTGCCGAAGGTGCAACAAGCGCCAGGTTTTTTTCAGCATACGCCGGTGGTAATCGAACTCAACGCCCTGCCGTCTGCGGACGAAGAGGTTGGGTTTCCACAGCTGGTCGGTCTTCTGCGTGGGCTGGGCATGATCCCGGTGGGGGTGCGTGGTGGCGGCGCTGCCCAGCATGAGGCGGCCAAGGCGATGGAGCTGGCCATACTGAGCGATGCTGCTAAGCCCGGCGCCAAGCCCGAGGTTGTTGATGACTTGGCGCTTGAGCTGCCGGTGACCGGCCAATCCGCCAAGCCACAGATCGGCATCGAGACTGGCTCGCATTTGGTCGATCGCCCGGTGCGCTCGGGCCAGCGGGTCTATGCTGCTGGTGGCGATCTGACCGTGCTTGCCGCGGTCAATTCTGGTGCTGAACTCATGGCCGATGGCAATATCCACGTCTACGCGCCGATGCGCGGGCGGGCGATCGCGGGTCTGCACGGGGACAGGGCGGCGCGTATCTTCTGCTCGGACCTCCAGGCGGAGCTGGTGTCGGTGGCGGGTCATTATCGGGTCAGCGACAGCATCCCCGCGAAGCTAAAGGGTTGCCAGACCCAGGTCTTTCTAGATCATGATGTTTTGCGCATAGAGCCGTTATAGTGTGTGCCGGCTGCCGTTATAGTGTGTGCCGGCTGCCGTTATAGTTTGGCCAGCTGCAGTTATTGTTTGTCCCGGCTGCCGCTTTAGACTGCGCTGGGCGCCGCTTTGCTTTAGTCTGTGCGGCCGGCCACCGAGATCAATGCAGTGGTCCAACTGGGCACTGGGAGTGGTGCGTCGAAAGCAGGGTTTCGAATCAGGTCAACACGAATAAGGGGAGTCCTTCTTGGCCAGAACTATCGTCATAACCTCGGGAAAAGGGGGCGTCGGCAAGACCACCACAGCGGCTGCGATGGCCATGGGTCTCGCGCAGCGCGGCCATCGCACAGTGGTGATCGACTTCGATGTTGGCTTGCGTAACCTCGACCTGATCATGGGTTGCGAGCGACGCGTAGTCTACGACTTTGCCAATGTCATCAATGGCGAGGCGAACCTCAACCAGGCCTTGATCCGCGACAAGCGCTGTGAGCATCTGTTCATCTTGCCGGCGTCTCAGACCCGTGATAAGGATGCGCTGACCCAAGAAGGGGTTGGCCAAGTGCTCGAAGAACTGCGCAAGACGTATGACTATATCGTCTGCGATTCCCCGGCTGGTATCGAGCATGGCGCCCTGATGGCAATGTACTTCGCTGATGATGCCGTGGTGGTGACGAATCCTGAGGTGTCTTCGGTGCGCGATTCCGATCGCATGCTTGGCATTCTCTCCAGTAAATCGCGCCGAGCGCTCGAGAACGATGAGCCGATCCGCGAGTTCCTGCTGCTGAGCCGTTACTCGCCAGAGCGCGTTGCCAGTGGCGAGATGCTCGGTGTTGAAGACGTGCAGGAGATCCTGGCCCTCAACCTGTTGAGCGTGATCCCGGAATCGAAGGCCGTGCTGAATGCATCGAACGCGGGGACTCCGGTGATCTTGGATGTCGAGTCCGACGCGGGTCAAGCCTACAGCGATATGGTAGCCAGATATCTCGGCGAAGAGCGGCCGATGCGCTTTCTCGAGATGGAGCGAAAAGGGTTGTTCAGCCGATTCTTCAGGGGGTGATCTGTGGGGCTACTCGACTATTTTCGCGCCCCCAGCGGGGCACGCAAGGGCTCGGCCTCTGTCGCCAAAGAACGGCTGCAGATCCTGGTCGCACATGATCGTGCCGCGCGTGATCGGCCCTCTTACCTGCCGCGGCTGCAGCAGGAGATCCTCGCCGTGATCCGCAAGTATGTGGAGATCGATAACGATGCGGTTTCAGTGCACTACGAACAAGAAGACAAGTACGAGATCCTTGAACTGAACATCGTGTTACCGGAGGCCGATGCTCGGTCTTGAGCCAGGGCCTGCTAGATCCGTTCAATAGCCGCCGGTTCGGAGTCCCGCCCGGTTAAGCTCATCCGTGCTCAAGGCCAAGGATGAACGCCCACTGCTGATCGGTGACCGGCATGATCGATAAGCGATTGCCCTTGCGCACCAGTGGAAAGCCGGCCAGTGCATCATCGGCATAGTCCTTGAGTTCGTTGAGGCTGATGTTGCGCTTGAGATCGCGCACAAAGCGAACATCGACCAGATACCAGCGTGGATGCTCCGGATCGCTTTTCGGGTCGTAATACTTGGCGTCTGGATCGAAGGCGGTGGGATCGGGGTGGCCCGTACTCACGATCTCGATGATGCCAACGATGCCCGGCTCTTTGACGTTCGAGTGGTAGAAGAAGCCGAGGTCGCCGACCTGCATCTGATCACGCATCATGTTGCGCGCCTGATAGTTGCGAACCCCGTCCCAAGGCTCGGTCTGGTCGCTGCGGTTCTTTAGGTCCTCGATTCCGAAGGCGTCGGGTTCGGATTTCAGGAGCCAATAGGCCATCTGCGTCTCCAATCGTTGTTCAGTGGTGTTAACGTACAAGATGATGCATTGCCACCCCGGACGATGAAGCGCTTGTTAGGGTAACGGTGATAGCGCGTCGCCGGTTGCTGACCTGAATCGCAGGCGATTCATGTTCTCGCTCCCTGTTTCAGGCTGGGGTTGCGTTACAGTGAGTCCGCGCTGCGGGTGATGTCCTTTGCAAGTTGCTGGAAGGCCAATAGCCGATCAGGCGCGATCGCGCCATCGGCGCTGGCAGCGAGGATGGCGCAATCAGGCTCGTGTTGATGATGACAGTTGCTGAATCGGCAGTGGCCGATGAACGGCCGAAACTCCGGGAACCCTTGCTCGAGTTCGGCGCGTGTAATGGGTCCAAGTCGAAAACTGCGCACACCGGGGGAGTCGATCAGACGGCCGCCGCTGTCGAGGCGATAACTGGTTGCCGCCGAGGTGGTATGCCGCCCGAGACCCGTGGTACCGGAGAGGGCCCCGATCTGGACTGACTGATCGGGCAGCAAGGCCTTGATCAGCGAGGACTTGCCGACGCCAGATTGGCCGACCAAGATGCCAGAGCGTCGGGCAAAATGCGCGCGCAGCGGCGCAAGGCTAGGGTCCTGTTTAAGGCTCAACGGTAGTAGTGGATAGCCGATCTTGGCGTAATGCTCAAACTGGCCGAGGAAGGCTGTGCGCTCGCTGTCATCGAGTAGGTCCATCTTGTTACAGAGGATCAGGGCCGAGACGCCGATCCGCTCCGCTGCTACCAGGTACTGATCGATCAGGAAACCGGTCGGCGGCGGCTGCGGAGCGACGACGATGATCAAGAGGCCGATATTCGCCGCGAGTGGCTTGTCGTGACCGCCGGTGCCGGGCCGGCTGAGTAGGGTGTCGCGCGCTTGAATGGCCGTGATGACGCCAGCGTTTGCGCCGCTGGGCTGCCAGACCACTCGGTCACCACAGACGGGATGACCGATGTGTTGTCTGGTGACGCAATAATGGCATTGTTCGTCCTGATCCTCGACGATCAAGGAGGCGCCGTGGCGGACGATGACGAGGCCGTTACGGCCGGCCTCATCATCGAGTTCGCTAAGCGCGAGTTCGGCACGGGCCTCGACCTTGCTGCGGCGACGCTCTTGTATGCGCTCGATGCGCGCGATCTGTCGTTCTGAGAGTCGCCGTCGAGGCATGCTAAGGGTGCCGGGAGCTGAGCTGGGGTCAAGGCTCGAACTTGTAGTATTCCCGATTGAGCAGGGCGGTGACGGCATCGACCTGATCGTCGAACCAGGTCAGGCCAAGGTTCTGCTCGCACATGCGCACTTGGCCGTGCAAGGCGTCGAGTGAGTCGATGCGCCGATCATCACGGGTATAGACCTCGGAGCCGTGACAGCTGGTGCAGTTCTGATCGAACAGTGCTTGCGCATCGACGGCGTCCTCGGCTTGAGCATGCACGCCGATGGTGATCAAGGACGCGGCGGTTAGGTTGAGCAGGAAACGCTGGATCATGAGATTCTCCGCGAGTGGAATGGGAAATGGGTTGAAGAGGCTGCAGTGATGCTCAGCCAGTTTGAGCTGAGTCCTGCAGTGCTTTGAGTAGAATCGACTTTCGAACCTTACGGGGTGACTGTGGTAAACGAAGACAACCTGATCTGGATTGATCTGGAGATGACCGGGCTTGAGCCGTCCCGCGACCAGATCATCGAGATCGCGACCCTAGTGACCGACTCAGACCTGAAGGTTGTTGCTGAGGGGCCGGTACTTGCGATCCATCAGCCCGAGCATGTCTTGGTGGCGATGGACGACTGGAACCAAACTCACCATGCGGCCTCTGGACTGCTCGAACGGGTCCGTTACAGCCGCGAAGACGAGCGCTCGGCTGAGATGAAGACATTGGCGTTTCTCGAGGCCTGGTGCAAGGCCGGGGCCTCGCCGCTGTGCGGAAACAGTATCTGCCAGGACCGCCGCTTCTTGGCGCGCTGGATGCCTCGCCTCGAATCCTTCTTCCATTATCGCAACCTTGATGTGAGCACAGTAAAGATTCTAGCGCAGCGCTGGGCGCCACAGGTGGCCGATGCGTTCAAAAAGGAGGGTGCCCATCTGGCACTGTCCGATATCAAGGAGTCGATCGCCGAACTGGCCCACTATCGCGCTGAGCTACTTCGGCTCTGATTCGGCTCTGATTCGGCCCTCATTCGGCCCTCATTCGTCTCTCATGTCGGTTGCCCTGAAACAAGCGCTTCATCGTCCGGGCTGGCGACCTGCTCTGTTCGCGAGGATGATCTCATGACCCGCGTGTTACCCGAATCTCAGCAGTTGCCGCGCGCACTCTATCGCGCTGAGCAGGTCAGGAGCTTGGATCAGGCTGCGATCGAGCAGCATGGCATCCCGGCCGAGCAGCTCATGGAACGTGCAGGAGCCGCGGCCTTTTCGTTGTTACGCGCACGCTGGCCGCAAGCGCGCTCGCTCGTCGTGTTGGCCGGAGCGGGCAATAACGGTGGCGATGGCTATGTGGTCGCCAGGCTTGCGCATCACTCTCAGCTCGGGGTGCGCGTGCTGACGCTCGGAGATCATAGCCGGCTGCAGGGGGCGGCCTTGAGCGCGGCTCAGGCCTACCAAGCGGCGGGCGGAACTATCGAGCCTTTCACGCGGCTGCCGCTAGACGCCGAGCTGATCGTCGATGCGATGCTTGGAACTGGCCTCGAGCGGCCGCTGACAGGGCTTTGGGCAGCCGCCGTTGCTCAGTGTCAGGCCTCGCGAGCGCCCGTCCTGGCGCTGGATATACCCTCGGGTCTGCATGCCGATACTGGTCGGGTGCTGGGCGCGGCGATTCAGGCTGCTGCCACTATCAGCTTCATCGGTCTCAAGTGCGGGCTCTATACCGGACTGGGCCCGGAGTATTGCGGCGAGCTCTGCTTCGATGCCCTGCGTGTGCCAGCGCTGATCTATGCCAGCGAGATCCCAGCCGCACGTCGGATCGACTGGAGCCAGCAGGGTCGATTATTGCCGCGGCGTCGGCGGTGCGCCAACAAGGGCGATTTTGGCTATCTTCTGGTGGTCGGCGGTAACCAGGGCATGAGTGGCGCGGCACGCCTTGCTGGCGAGGCCGCGCTGCGGGCAGGGGTTGGCCGCGTTGCGATTGCGACCCATCCCGCGCATGCAGCCGTGCTCAACCTTACCCGTCCCGAGCTGATGGTGCATGCGGTGGCGGAGGCCGCCGAGCTCGAGGCCCTGTTGCAGCGGGCCACCTTGGTCGCGCTTGGGCCTGGGTTGGGGCAAGACGGCTGGGGGCAGTCGTTGTACAGGCAGGTGCTTGCGGCCAACAAACCCTTGGTGCTGGATGCCGATGGACTCAACCTGCTCGCACAGGACCCGCAGCGCCGCAGCAACTGGGTGCTGACGCCGCACCCAGGTGAGGCAGCGCGGCTGCTGGGTTGTTCGGTCGCCGAGGTCGAGACTGACCGTTTTGCTGCACTGAAGTGCCTGCAGGAGCGCTATGGTGGTGTCGTCGTGCTCAAGGGTGCTGGTACCCTGGTCGACGGCCCCGGACTGCGTCCAGTCGCGGTCTGTATGGACGGCAATCCTGGTATGGCGAGCGCGGGTATGGGCGACGCCCTGACCGGTATCATTGCCGCGCTGATCGGGCAGGGCATGGAGCCGGTTGCGGCCGCTGAGGTGGGTGTTTGCCTGCACGGCGCGGCCGGCGATCGCGCGGCGGAGCAGGGTGAGCGAGGTCTGATCGTCAGTGATCTGATGGCCGCCTTGCAACCGCTTCTAGGCTTGGCGGATGAGGCGTTGTGAGGAAAATGGATCAGGTCGATGACAAGTCAGTAGCGGCCGAGTCTCCGGCCGAGGTCGAATTCGAGGTTGCCGGAGAGGCCGCGCAACTATCGCTCGGTGCGCGTCTGGCGACGCTGCTGCGGCCGCATCGCGGGGTCGTTTACCTGCGCGGTGACCTTGGCGCTGGCAAGACCACGCTGGTCCGTGGTCTGCTACGCGGGCTCGGTTACCAGGGGGCGGTGCGCAGCCCGACCTACACGCTGATCGAGCCCTATGAAGCGGTTGATCCGCCGGTGGTGCATCTGGATCTCTATCGCTTGGCTGATCCGGAGGAACTCGACTACCTCGGTCTCCGTGATCTGCTCGAGCGCCCCGGCTTGATCCTGATCGAATGGCCGGAGCGGGGCGCTGGCGCACTGCCGCCGGCCGATCTCGAGCTGTTGATCGAGCATGCCGGCGATCGGCGCCGGATCAGGTTGAATGCCTGCGCACATTTGACTTCCGTTCTGTCCGCGCTGTCGGACCAAGCGGCTGCGCTGGACTGATCAGGCTGACCTGCGCTCGGCAGGGCCAACGTGCCCGCTGAGCCTGTCGTTGGCGGCTCGCATGAGTGTGTCCGAATCCGAGTTGAGGGGTAGATAACCGTTTGATGCCCTGTTGCGCTGGCGCTACTCAAAGCTCGTTGAGCCGTCAAGAAGTGTCTTCAAGCGGCCGTTTCAACTTGGAAATCGTTTCAGATGCGTCTATGCTTTAGAGGTAAAAATACCACCTTGCCGAGCGGTGGTGATGACGGCGCAGGGGTACCTTGACTGATGCTTTGGACGCTGGCTCGAACCAGTCTCTTGATGCTTGTTGTATGCTTCACTGACCTGACCTTCGCGGGCCAGGTCGCTGTGAATGGCGCTCGCATGTGGACTGGCCCCGAGTACACGCGCTTCGTGGTCGATGTCGAGTCTCCGGTCGGGCACCAGGTGTTTGCGCTCGATGATCCGCACCGACTCGTGATCGATCTGATTGACGCGCGACTCCAGGGCGATCTTCCTGAGCCCGCAGCTGAGGACCCCGTCGTTGCCAACCTGCGCAGCGGTATTCGTGAGGGCGATGATCTGCGCATCGTGCTCGACCTGAAACAGCAGGTGCGGGCGAAGAGCTTCAACCTGGGGCCGAGCGGCTCGCATGGTCACCGGCTGGTGATCGATCTCTCGCCGCGGTCTGGCACGATGGTGGCGTCTAGCAAGGCGAGCCCGCGCTCTAGTGCGGCCAGCAGCGCCAAGGCTGCCGGGCTGGCGTCGATCAACCCAGGTGGGTCGATCAACCCGGGCGAGGAGCATCTCTCGATTCGCAGTACAAAGCCGTCGAATCGGGATCTCATCATCGCGGTTGATGCCGGCCACGGCGGCAAAGATCCGGGGGCGGTCGGTGGTGGTGGGACGCGCGAGAAGGACATCACGCTGGCGATTTCGCGCAAGCTGGCGCAACGCATCGATGCTAAACCGGGCATGCGAGCGGTGCTGGTTCGGGATGGCGACTACTTCCTCCACCTGCGCAAGCGGATCGAGATCGCACGTGAGCATCGCGCGGACCTCTTCGTCTCGATCCATGCCGATGCGTTCAAAGATCCACGGGTGCGTGGCTCATCGGTGTTTACGCTCTCGGCGGGGGGGGCGACCAGTGAGGCCGCGCGCTGGATTGCCGAGCGCGAAAATCGCGCCGACCTGATCGGCGGCGTTGATCTCAAGCAGCGCGATGACCTGCTCGCCAGCGTGCTGCTCGAGATGAGTCAGAACGCAACGATCGAGCTCAGCGGCATCGCGGCCAGCAAGGTGCTGTCGAAGCTACAACGGCTGGGTGAAGTGCATCAGCAACGCATCCAGCAGGCCGGTTTCGCGGTACTCAAATCACCGGATATCCCGTCGATGCTGGTGGAGACCGCCTTTATCTCGAATCCGGACGAAGAGAAGCGGCTGCGCAATGCGAGCTACCAGAACAAGCTCGCTGACGCAATCCTCGACGGCATCATCGAGTACTTCGCCGAGTACCCCCCACCGGGCACGCGCTTTGCCAAGACGCCGGCACAGACGCTGGCTCAGGCGACGACCTCGGGGGCGCGTCAACATCGCATCGAACCTGGCGATACCCTGTCCGAGATTGCGGGTCGCTATAACGTCAGGCTGAGTGTGCTGCGGGATATCAATCAGCTGCAGGGCGATCAGATTCGCGTCGGGCAGGTGCTGATCATCCCTGGCAGCTGAAGCGGCGCAGTGGGGGCGCGGCTGCAGCCTGGGGTTGTGGGTGTTTAGAGGTTAAGAAGTTGGGAAGTTAAGCGGCCGAGAGCGTCGGCTTGCTCGATCGCTGGGTTTCTGCTTCCATCGACGGATGCCACGCATCCGTTCGCTACCCCCGCTCCTCGTCAATCAGATCGCCGCCGGTGAGGTCATCGAGCGGCCGGCTTCGGTCGTCAAGGAGCTACTCGAAAACAGCCTCGATGCTGGAGCGCGACAGATCGTCATCGAGCTGGAGCAGGCCGGGATCAAACGCATTTGCGTGCGCGATGACGGCTCTGGCATCGGCCCTGATGATCTCGCCCTAGCTGTCTCTCGCCACGCGACGAGCAAGATCAGCAGCCTCCATGATCTCGAATCCGTCGCCAGCCTGGGGTTCCGCGGCGAGGCGTTGCCGAGTATCGCCTCGGTGGCGCGGCTCGAGGTGATCTCGCGCGAGCAGGGGGCCGAGCACGGCTGGCGCCTGAGTGCCGATGGCACCGATTGTGTGGGGGAGGCGGCGCCGGCCGCGCATCCGGTTGGCACCTCGGTGGAGGTGCGTGACCTGTTCTATCGCGTGCCAGCGCGGCGCAAGTTCTTGCGCACCGAGCGCACCGAGCTGGGTCACATCGAGCAGCTGATTCGGCGCATGGCGCTGGCCCGTGCTGATGTCGGCTTTCGCGTGCAGCACAACGGCCGCGAGCTCTTTGATCTGCGTGCTGCGCCTGAGCCGTTGTCAGCGCGTGCGCTCGACCAGCGCTTGCAGACGCTGCTCGGCGAGACCTTTGTGCAGCATGCGCTCGAGGTGGATGAGCAGGCGGTCGGACTCGCGCTCAGCGGTTGGGTGGCGCGTCCGGCATTCTCGCGCAGTCAAACCGACCTGCAGTTCTTCTTCGTCAACGGCCGCATGGTGCGCGATAAGCTGGTCGCCCATGCGGTGCGACAGGCGTTCCAGGATGTGCTCCATCATGGGCGTCATCCGGCCTATGTGCTCTATCTGCAGCTCGACCCCCGCCAGGTCGATGTCAATGTCCATCCGGCGAAGCATGAGGTCCGTTTCCGCGAGGGCCGGCAGGTGCACGATTTCCTGTTCCGCAGCCTGCATCGTCGCCTCGCCGACAGCTGTGAACAGGGCGAGGCGCAGGCAAGGATTGCGGTTGATCCGGCGCTGACTGGCCCTGGGGCGGAGGAGCAACCGGTTACTGCCGCGGCCGAGGTGAGGGCGCCAACGCAGTCTCGTCTGCCGTTGCGGATCAGCGATGGCCGTAGCACTTATGCTGCGGCCTTGGCGCTACAGATGCCGGACGCTGTGCCTGATGGCACGCTGGACCCCGCCTTAGCTGCCGCGCTGCTCGACCGTGGCGAGGTTGCGGGGCTCGATTCGCGGCCTACTTCGAGCGCTGATCTGAGCGCTGATCTGAGCGCTGGCCTCGGGGACAGTCTGACGCAGGGCTGGGGCAATGTCGGTCCTGAAGGTTCAGGTGATGACCGAGAATCAGATCGGGAGCTGCCACCGCTTGGCTTCGCCATCGGGCAGTTGAGCGGCGTCTACATCCTGTCGCAGGGTGCGGATGGGCTCATCTTGGTCGACATGCACGCTGCGCATGAGCGCATCGGCTATGAGCGGTTGAAGGCGGGCTGGGGGCAGGGCGCGGTGCAGCAACAGCCGCTGCTGGTCCCGATCGCGGTTGCCGTCTCAGGGCGCGAGGCTGATCTCGCCGAAGAACAGCAGGAATTGCTGTCAACGCTGGGTGTTAGCGTCGATCGGGTCGGCCCCGAGCGTCTGCTGCTGAGGGCGATCCCAGCCATTCTCAGTGGGGCCGATCCGGAGCAATTGCTGCGCGACCTGCTCGCCGATCTGGTTGCCGAAGGCAGTAGTGATCGCGTGCGCGCTGAGATCAACCGCGTGCTATCGACCATGGCCTGTCATGGTGCGGTGCGGGCGAACAGACAGTTGACCTTGCCGGAGATGAACGCGCTGCTACGGGCGATGGAGCGCACTGAGCGCGCCGATCAGTGCAATCATGGCCGTCCAACTTGGATTAAACTTTCGCTGCAAGCGTTGGATCGATTGTTCTGGCGCGGGCGCTGACGACGGGCTTAGCGTGAATCTCAAGCGATTCATTTTTCGGGGTGGCGCCGCGCCATGAGCACGAGGCTGCCGGCGATGACCACTCCTGATTCGGCTGGTGCAGCTGGAGAGACCGCGCCGCCGGCGATCTTCATCACTGGACCAACGGCGTCAGGCAAGACGGCGTTGGCGTTGGCGCTGGCGGAGCAGTTGCCCTGCGAGCTGATCAGCGTCGATTCGGCGCTGGTCTATCGCGGGATGGACATCGGCACCGCGAAGCCTGCGCCGAGTGTGCTCGCTCGCTTCCCGCATCGCTTGGTCGACATCTGCGATCCCAGCGAGGCCTACTCGGCGGCGCGCTTTCGCGTCGATGCGTTAGCGGCGATGGCTGAGATCACCGCTGCCGGGCGCATTCCGCTCTTGGTGGGCGGTACCATGCTCTACTGGCGCGCCTTGGTCGGCGGCCTGTCGCCGCTGCCGACCGCACAGCCGGAGGTTCGCGCGCAGTTGGCTGAGCGTTTTGCTGCGGAGGGCGCCGCCGCGATGCATGACTGGCTGGTCGAGGTCGATCCGTTGACTGCGGCAAGGGTGCATCAAAATGATCCGCAGCGTGTGCAGCGGGCGCTCGAGGTGTTCTTGGTCAGTGGTCGGCCAATGAGTGAGCTTTGGCGCCGGGACGCCGGCAGCGCGCTGCCATACCGCGTGTTGAGGCTCGTGCGCTCGCCACGCGAGCGGGCGACGCTGCATCAGCGCATTGAGCTGCGGTTGCAGGCGATGCTTGCGGCGGGGTTTGAAGATGAGGTCCGCGCTCTGTATGCGCGCGGCGATCTGGATGCGACGCTGCCATCGATGAGGGCGGTCGGATATCGGCAGCTTTGGGCCTATCTCAGTGGCGAACTGAGCTGGGAGCAGATGCGCGAGAAAGCGCTGGTGGCCACTCGGCAGCTTGCGAAGCGGCAGTACACCTGGTTACGCGCTGAGGAGAACGCGGTTTGGCTCTGGGATGGGGCTGAGGTCGAGCAGGAGGCATTGCAGCAGGTGGAGGCCTTCCGGTCTTAACGTGAATCTCACGCGATTCATGTTTTAAGGCGATGCCGCGCCATGGGAGTGAGTCCTGCCAGGTCTCTCTGGATCGCATGGCTCGGTCGTTCTCCAGGGGTAAGGCTTTTCCTGGGACGCTCTCCTGGCTTGCGGTTTGCTTGGGCATCTGCGCTGATCTCTGTGCTATCTTGCATTACTTTATCGGTTTCATCGCATGTCGCGCCGTGCTGATGCCGGTCCGTGATAACAACAAGGAGAATCGCCCATGTCTAAGGGGCAGAGTCTACAAGATCCCTTTTTGAACGCCTTGCGCAAAGAGCGGGTTCCGGTCTCGATATTCCTCGTGAACGGGATCAAGCTGCAAGGTCAGATCGAATCGTTTGATCAGTTCGTTGTGCTGCTGAAGAACAATGTCAGTCAGATGATCTATAAACACGCCATCTCGACCGTGGTGCCGACGCGCAATGTCAAGTTGCCGCTGCCCCAGGATGGGATCGAGGAGGACGACGGCTGATCGTCTCACGCGCAGACTCGAGGCCATCCAGCATTTTCGGTGGTCTGAGGCAATCCGATGCTTGAGCGTCCTGAGGCCGGTGAGCGCTCAATCCTGGTGCAGATCGCCATGGGTGGCCAGCGGACGACGGATGATGCAGCCGAGGAGTTTCGGCTGCTCGCCGAGGCCGCTGGTGCGGAGGTGGTCGGGATGCTTGGCGGGTCGCGAGATACGCCTGATCCGCGGCTGTTCATCGGCGCTGGCAAGGCCGATGAACTGAAGGCATTGGTCGAGGCCGCTGCTGCTGAGCTGGTGATCTTTGATCATGCACTGAGTCCGGCTCAGGAGCGCAATCTGGAGCGGCTGCTTGCCTGTCGTGTCGTTGATCGTAGCGGCCTGATTCTTGACATCTTTGCTCAGCGCGCCCGCTCTGCCGATGGCAAGCTGCAAGTCGAGCTGGCGCAGCTCCGACATCTCTCGACCCGGCTGGTACGCGGCTGGACCCATCTGGAGCGCCAGAAGGGCGGTATCGGGCTACGCGGTCCGGGTGAGACCCAGCTCGAGACGGACCGCCGGCTGCTCGGTCGTCGCATTGCGCTGCTGAACCAGCGGCTGACCCATGTCGAGACCCAGCGTGGACAGGGTCGACGGGCGCGAAATCGTGCTGAGATCCCTACCGTGTCGCTAGTGGGCTATACCAACGCGGGCAAGTCGACACTGTTCAATCGGCTGACCGAGTCGGACGTCTATCAGGCGGATCAGTTGTTTGCGACCCTCGATCCCACTCTACGTCGCTTGCGCCTGCCGGCTGGTCCGGCTGCGGTGCTAGCCGATACCGTCGGCTTCATCAACGGGCTTCCGCATGAGCTGGTCGCAGCCTTCCGCTCGACCTTGCAGGAGACGCGCGAGGCCTCATTGCTGCTACATGTGGTTGACGCGGCATCGCCGGAGCGCGACCGCCGCATCCGCGATGTCGCGTCGGTGTTGGCGGAGATCGGTGCGCAGGACTGTCCGCAGCTGTTGGTCTACAACAAGATCGATCTGGTTGATGATCAGATTCCACGCTTGGATCGTGATGCCGAGGGTCGGCCTTGGCGGGTCTGGATGTCGGCGCAGACCGGTGCTGGTGTCGAGCTGCTGACCGAAGCCTTGAGTGAGCGCTTGCGTGGCGAGCTGGTGCACGCATCGCTCCTGCTCGGCCCGGCGGATGGCGCCTTACGCGCCTGGCTGTTCGAGCACGCCAGCGTCCTCAACGATGTCGGTACCGACGAAGGTGGTTGGCGCATGGAGGTGGAACTAGCGCGGCAGCAGGTCGAGCGCTATCTTGAGGCCGATCCGCGTTGGCAGCAGTGTCGACTCAGGGGCGAGCCGGCATTGTCGTAACCCGCCGACGCCACGTACAATGCGCGGTTTTGGCTTAGAGTACGTCTTTAGATAACCGCGTCCTTGATAACCGCAGCGAGGGCGGCACTTTCCCACTCTAGACGCTGTCAGCATTCTCGGCTGAAGACTGCAGAGGCCGCCGAGAGGCGGTAACGGTCGACTGCGAGCCGCCCTGCAGAACGCAGGGCGCTCGCTTCGCGAACAGCGAGAGTCGACGTCACGACGCGACGCAACAACGTGTAATCGGAGCAAGTATGGCCTGGAATGAACCGGGAGGTGGCAACCGGGACCCCTGGGGTAGCAACCAGGGCGGCCCTGGCAATCAGGGTGGGCCGCCGGACCTCGACGAGATCGTGCGCAAACTTCAGGAGCGGGTCAGTGGCCTGTTCGGAGGCAGGGGATCGTCGTCGAGTTCTGGCGGTGGCGGGGGTCCGAGCGCGGTGGATTTGAGCCTGAAGACGATCGGCGTGATCCTCGCCGGTGTGTTCATCGTCTGGCTATTCACCGGGATCTACATCATCGATCCGGCCGAGCGCGGCGTCGTACTGCGCTTTGGGGCCTACGTGAAGACCACGGCGCCGGGGCCGCACTGGCACATTCCTTGGCCAATCGAGCGGGTCGAGGTCGTCAACGTTGATGAGATCTCCTCGTTCAGTCATAAGGCAGCGATGCTGACGCGCGACGAGAACATCGTTGACGTCGAGCTGACGGTGCAGTCGCGTATCCAGGACGCATCCAACTACCTGTTCCAAGATCAGGCGCCAATGAAGACCTTGCGGGATGCCACGGAAACCGTGGTGCGCAAGACTATTGGTGGCGCCAAGCTCGACTTCATACTGACCGAGGGTCGAAGTGCCGTAGCGGCGATGATCCAGCAGGGTGTTCAGTCCCTCATGGATGAATACAAGACCGGGTTGCTCGTGACCTCGGTCAACATGCAGCCAGCGAAGCCGCCCGAGCAGGTCAAAGACGCCTTCGATGACGCCATCAAGGCGCGCGAGGATAAGGAGCGGCTCGAGAACAAGGCTGAGGCCTACGCCAATGAGATCCTGCCGCAGGCTCGTGGTGAAGCGGCGCGCGCGATCGCAAACGCTAAGGCCTATCGAGATCAGGTCGTGGCTTCGGCTGAAGGTGAGACCTCTCGCTTCAATGCGATTCGGACTCAGTACGAGAAGGCCCCAGAGGTGACGCGTGAGCGTCTTTATCTCGAGACCATCGAGTCGGTCTTGACTGGAAGCAATATGGTGCTGATCGATGTGCCGCAGGGGAACAGTCTGATGTATCTGCCGTTGGATCAGATCATGCGGAGCCAAACGGCGCAGGTCGCGCAGCCGCGGACCTCGATGCGCAATGGCCCTGATTCGAGCCAGTACAACGCGCCGCCAACCACGTCTCAGCTCCGCGACGTATCCCGCGATCGGAGTTCACGCTGATGGATGACACCAAGAAAATCCTGATTCCTATTGCGGTTGCGCTGCTTGCGCTGATTGTCCTCGCATCGACCTTCACGGTGCAGCAGTGGGAGACGGCCATCAAGCTGCGGCTCGGTGAGATCGTGCGCAGTGATTATGAGCCGGGCCTGCATTTCAAGGTGCCAGTGCTGAATAACATCATGCACTTCGATGCGCGCATCCAGACCCTTGATGCCAGACCGCAGCGGTTCCTGACCATTGAGAAGAAGGACGTCATCGTCGACTCTTACACGAAATGGCGCATCAACGACGCCGCGCAGTTCTTCCGCTCGACCGGCGGCGACAGTGCGCGCGCCGAGCGGCTGCTCTCCGAGCGGATCAATACCGCGCTGCGTGACGAGTTTGGTAAGCGCACCATCCAAGAGGTGGTGACCGAAGACCGTATCGAGCTGATGAAGGCGTTGACCAAGGTCAGTGATACGCAGGCCGGCGAGCTGGGTGTTGAGGTGCTGGATGTGCGGGTCAAGAAGATCGACCTGCCGCCGGAGGTCAGCGAATCGGTCTACAATCGCATGCGTGCCGAGCGTGAGCGAGTCGCGCGTGATCTGCGGGCAAAGGGTGCTGAGGCTGCTGAGCGCATCCGTGCCGACGCTGATCGGCAACGCACCGTGATCATCGCCGATGCCTACAAAGAGGCCGAAGAAACGCGCGGTGAGGGTGATGGGCGGGCGGCTGAGATCTACGCCACCGCCTATCAGCAAAACCCAAACTTCTACGCCTTCTACCGAAGCCTGAATGCCTATCGAAGCACCTTCGCCAATCAGGGCAGCACACTGGTGCTCTCGCCGGATTCGGAGTTCTTCCGGTTCTTTAACTCGCAGGACCCCGGCTCGGCTGCAGCCTTGAGTGGATCGCCCCGCTTGCCAGGAACGGCCACGCGCTAGCGTCTTGGTTGTCGCCAGCCACCAAGAGGCCCGGCAGAGACTGCCGGGCCTTATTTTTTGTGTCTCGTCAAGGCCTGGCATCTGACTCGCCGCATAGACAGGCCACAATGGTTCTGCAATCATCGCCGCTGTTGTCGCGCAGCGATTCGCTCCTGAGACGATTCAATCTTATTTACACATTCGTTGAGTGCGCCGGTTGATCCATGTGGCATGCCTTGCTCCTGGCACTGTCCTTGATGCTCGTGATCGAGGGACTGCTGCCATTTATCGCTCCCAATGGGTTCCGCCGACTCCTTCTGCAGGTTGCCTCTCAGGACGCTCGCAGCCTCCGGCTTTCGGGGCTCCTGAGTATGCTTAGCGGTGTTGCACTCCTCTACCTGGTTAACTGAGCCTGATCTGATGAACGACGAGCGTTGGCTTCTGCCGACCGGCATCGAAGAAGTACTGCCCGCTAGGGCCGCTGAGTTAGAGCGGTTGCGTCGACGCTTGCTCGATCTCTATCGAAGTTGGGGCTATGAGTTGGTCATCCCACCGTTCATCGACTACCTGGAAAGCCTGCTCACGGGGACCGGTCGGGATCTGGACCTGCAGACCTTCAAGCTCACCGATCAGCTGAGCGGGCGACTGCTCGGTGTGCGCGCTGACATGACACCGCAGGTGGCGCGGATCGATGCGCATCATCTGCGCCGCGAGATTCCCACCCGGCTCTGCTATCTGGGCACCATTTTGCATACCCGCACCGATGGCTTTGCTGGCACCCGTAGTCCGCTGCAGATCGGTGCCGAAATCTACGGGCATGATGGCCCGGAGAGCGATGTCGAGGTGCTGCGACTGTTGGTGCGGACCCTTGAGACCGCGGGCATTGAGTCGCCCTACCTCGATCTTGGTCACGTTGGCGTGTATCGGGGGCTGATCCAGCAAGCGGGGTTGTCGCGTGCTGATGAGCTGCGGTTGTTCGATGCGCTGCAGCGCAAGGCGAGCGCGGAGATCGATGCGATCATCACCGAGACCGGGGTTGCCGGGCCTGTTGGGACCATGCTGCTCTCGTTGGTCGAACTCAATGGTGAGGACGCCCTCTCGCGTGCGAGTTCGATGCTGCAGGCGGCCGACCCTCAGGTCTTAGGCGCGCTTGATCGACTGCAGCGGGTTGCCGACGAGCTGCGGCGTTGGCTGCCGGAGCTGCCGGTACATTTCGATCTCGCTGAGCTACGCGGCTACACCTACAAGACCGGCGTCGTGTTTGCTGCGTTTGCACCTGGCTGGGGGCTCGAGATCGCGCGCGGTGGGCGCTACGACGACATTGGCCGGGTGTTTGGGCGCGCGCGCCCGGCGGTTGGCTTTAGCTCCGATTTGAAGGGGCTGATTGCGCTCTCGGCGCTGGCTTCGGCTGACGAGGCTGCGCCGGCAGCGGTGATGGCGCCTTGGGATGCTGATTCCGATCTTCAGTCGATCGTCGAACGGCTGCGAGCCGAGGGTCGGCAGGTGCTCTATGAGCTGCCTGATCAGCGCGGTGTGCCGAGCGATTACAACTGTTGCGAACGACTGGCGAAGATTGATGGCGTCTGGCAGCTTGTGCCGGATGTGGCCGCCTGAGCTGAGCCGGCATGAGCCGATGCGTCATCAAGGCCCGGCGCCGAGCGGCTGCCGACGCTGTGAAAAGTTTGGCTGATCGAGTGACCAGAACCAGAGGAATACATGGGTAAGAACGTCGTCGTGATTGGCACCCAGTGGGGTGACGAGGGCAAGGGTAAGGTCGTCGACCTGTTGACCGAGCGTGCGGATGCGGTGGTGCGTTTTCAGGGTGGCCACAATGCCGGCCACACGCTGGTCATCGATGGCGAGCAGACGATCCTGCACCTGATCCCTTCCGGCATCTTGCATCCGGGCGTCCGCTGCCTGATCGGCAATGGTGTGGTGCTGTCGCCGGAGGCCCTGCTCACGGAGCTGTCGACGCTCGAGCAGCGCGGTATCCCGGCGCGCGAGCGCATTGGTATCAGCCCCGCCTGTGCCTTGATCCTGCCCTATCACATCGCGCTCGATCTGGCGCGGGAGAAGGCGCTCGGCAACAAGGCCATCGGCACCACCGGACGCGGTATCGGCCCCGCCTACGAAGATAAGATCGCGCGTCGTGGCATTCGACTCGGTGAGTTAGCGGACGTGGTGCACTTCGAGGAACGGCTGCGACAGGTGCTGGATCAGCACAACTTCACGTTGCAGCAGCAATTCGCGGCGGAGCCGATCGATGTTCAGCAATGCCTGGACCAGGCCCTCTCTCAGCGTGAACAGCTGCTACCGATGATTACCGACGTGACGGGGGAACTTGAGCGTCTGCGCGCCGAGGGCGCGAACGTGCTGTTCGAGGGGGCGCAAGGTGCACTGCTGGATATTGACCACGGAACCTATCCGTTCGTGACCTCGTCGACCACCACGGCTGGCGGTGCTGCCAGCGGCAGCGGTGTCGGTCCGCTGCATTTGGACTATGTGCTCGGTATCGTCAAGGCCTATACCACTCGCGTTGGGGGGGGGCCGTTCCCGACCGAACTCGATGACGCCGACGGCGAGAGGCTCGGTGCGCGCGGCCATGAGTTTGGTGCGACCACCGGCCGTAAGCGCCGCTGCGGCTGGCTGGATATGGTTGCGCTCCGGCGTGCTTTCGTCATCAATAGCGTCTCGGGGCTTTGTGTGACCAAGCTTGACGTGCTTGACGGCATGGAGCGACTGCGTATCTGCGTCGCCTACGAGCTTGATGGCCGCGAGCTCGAAGCTCCACCGATCACCGCCGATGAACTCGCGCGCTGTACGCCGCGCTACATCGAGCTGCCAGGTTGGCAGGGCTCAACGGTCGGCGCCGAGTCCCTGGATGCGCTGCCAGCCGAGGCTCAGGTCTACCTAAAAACACTGGCGGAGCTCGGTGGGGTGCCAATCGATATCGTCTCGACTGGACCGGATCGTGCCCAGACATTGACCGTTCGTGATCCCTTCGATGCCTGAAACAACCTTGATCACAGACAGCCTCAGCCTGATGGCGATCGGCATGGGGACTGTCTTCAGTTTCTTGCTGTTGCTCGTGCTGCTGCTGAAAGGCATGTCTTGGCTGGCAGAAAAGCTGGCGCCGGCCGGGGTCGAGCCGGTGTTGGCGCCGGCGCAGGTGCCCCGCAGCGGTCAGACCGCCGATGCCGAGCTGATTGCCGTGATCAGTGCTGCGGTTGCGCGCTATCGCTCTCAGCGGCGGCAATGACCAACACCTTTGCACGGCCCAACGACGTCTTCTGCTTTTTGACGATCACGGTCTCTGCTTGGAGTCCAAGCTGGAACCCACGCTGGAACTCAAGCCGGAACCCAACCTGGAACACAGGCCTATGAGCGAACCGAAACCTCTCGGCATTACCGAAGTCGTTCTCCGCGACGCCCATCAATCGTTGCTGGCGACGCGCATGCGCATCGAGGACATGCTCCCGATCGCGGCCAAGCTCGACCAGGTTGGTTATTGGTCGTTGGAGACCTGGGGTGGTGCCACCTTCGATGCCTGCATCCGTTATCTCGGTGAGGACCCCTGGGAGCGTCTACGCCAGCTCAAGGCGGCGATGCCCAATACGCGCCAGCAGATGCTGTTACGGGGCCAAAACCTGCTCGGCTATCGGCACTATGCCGATGATGTGGTAGAGACTTTCGTCGAACGCGCGGCGAAGAATGGCGTCGATGTGTTTCGCATCTTCGATGCGATGAACGACCTGCGCAACCTCGAGCAGGCCATCCGTGCGGTGCTGGAGACGGATGCGCATGCACAGGGCACGATGTCCTACACGGTGAGTCCGGTCCACAAGATCGATTACTGGGTCGACATGGGCAAGCGGCTTGAGGAGCTGGGCTGCCATTCGATCTGCATCAAGGACATGGCTGGGCTGTTGCGGCCTTATGTCTGCGAGGAGCTGATCACGCGGCTGAAGGAGACCTGCTCGGTACCGATCGCGTTGCATTGCCATGCGACTACCGGCATGAGTACCGCCACCTACATCAAGGCCGCCGAGGCTGGAATCGATGTGGTCGATGCAGCGATCTCCTCAATGAGCATGACCTATGGCCATTCGCCGGCCGAGTCGCTGGTGGCCATTCTGGATGGCACCGAGCGTGACACCGGGCTTGATCTGTTGCTGCTCGAAGAGATCGCGGCCTATTTCCGTGAGGTGCGCAAGAAATACGCGCGCTTCGAGGGTTCGCTCAAGGGTGTCGACTCGCGCATCCTGGTCGCGCAGGTACCCGGCGGCATGTTGACCAACATGGAGAACCAACTGCGGGAGCAGGGTGCGACCGACCGCATGGATGAGGTGCTCGCCGAGATCCCGAAGGTGCGTGAAGATCTGGGCTTCATTCCGTTGGTGACACCGACCTCGCAGATCGTCGGCAGCCAGTCGGTGCTGAATGTGCTGATGGGCGAGCGCTACAAGAGCATCACCAACGAAACCGCGGGCGTGCTGCGTGGTGCCTACGGGGCGACGCCAGCGCCGGTCAACGCTGAGCTGCAGGCGAAGGTGCTGAAAGACGGCGAGGAGCCGATCACCGGACGTCCTGCAGATGATATTGCGCCTGAGATGAACCGGTTGACCGTTGAGCTTGCCGATCTTGCTAGCGAGCGCAGCATCAAGCTGGCGAAAGACGCCGTCGACGACGTGCTGATCTATGCGATGTTCCCGCAAGTCGGGCTCAAGTTCCTCGAGAATCGGGGCAACGCATCGGCCTTCGAGCGACCGCCTTGGGAGATCGAACCGGTTCCAGCGCCGACCGCTGCGCCGACCGCAGTTGCCGCACCATCGCTCGCCAACAACGAGCCGGAGTCCTACCACGTCGAGGTCAACGGCAAGGGCTACGATGTCAGGGTGTCGCCGCAGGGTGTGGTTGAGCGCGTGCGCTCGGTGGAGACAGCGGATGAGGTCTCGACCCTGATCGAGGGGCGGGTGATCACCGCGCCGATGGCTGGAAGCATCGTTCGGATCGAGGTTCGCAGCGATCAGAGGGTCGAGTCCGGAGACGTCTTGGTGGTCCTTGAAGCGATGAAGATGGAGACCGAGGTCCGCGCGCCCTCAGCCGGACGGGTCACCGATATCCGAGTCAAAGCGGGTGACGCAGTGGCGCTCGGCGCGCCCCTGCTCGCGTTAGGCTGAATCGATGGCCGAACTCCTGACGCTTTGGCAGTCGACGGGTGTCGCCAACTTCGCTTGGGGCCAGCTGTTGATGATCGCGGTTGGCTGTGGGCTGGTCTATCTGGCGATTGCCAAAAAGTTTGAGCCCTTGCTGTTGTTGCCGATTGGCTTTGGTTGCGTGCTCAGCAATATCCCGGTTGCCGGCATTGGTGGACCTGATGGCTTGCTCGGGATGGTCTACAGCGTTGGGGTGGAGACCGGCATCTTCCCGCTGCTGATCTTTATGGGCGTGGGGGCGCTGACCGACTTTGGTGCCTTGATCGCGCGTCCATCGACCTTGTTGCTCGGCGCAGCGGCGCAATTTGGCATCTTTGCCACGCTGCTCGGGGCGGTTGCCCTGAATTTCGTGCCAGGCTTTAACTTCACGCTGCAGGATGCCTCAGCGATCGCGATTATTGGCGGTGCTGATGGCCCGACGGCGATCTTCCTTGCCTCACGGCTAGCGCCTGATCTGCTCGGTGCGATCGCGGTTGCGGCCTACTCCTATATGGCATTGGTGCCGATCATCCAGCCGCCGATTATGCGGGCGCTGACCACCAAGAAGGAGCGGGAGGTCGTGATGCAGCAGTTGCGGCCGGTGTCGCGGCTCGAGCGCATCCTGTTCCCCTTTGTCGTCCTGGCCCTTTGCGCCCTGCTGTTGCCCTCGGCGGCGCCGCTGATCGGGATGCTGATGTTCGGTAACCTGCTGCGCGAGAGCGGTGTGGTCGAGCGCCTGAGTCGGGCTGCGCAAAACGAGATCATCAATATCGTGACCATCATGCTCGGCCTGGCGATTGGCTCGAAACTCTCGGCTGACAAGTTTCTCGCCCTCGAAACACTGGGTATCTTGGTGCTAGGAGCCCTGGCGTTTTCGATTGGCACCGCGACGGGCGTTCTGATGGGCAAGATCATGTACCGGGCGACCGGCGGTAAGGTGAACCCATTGATCGGTGCGGCAGGCGTGTCGGCGGTGCCGATGGCAGCCCGCGTGGTCAATCGCGTTGGCCTCGATGCGAATCCGCACAATTTCTTGCTCATGCATGCGATGGGGCCGAACGTGGCAGGCGTGATTGGCTCTGCGGTTGCAGCGGGCGTTCTGCTCGCCTTGGCCGGAAGCTGATCTTGACAGCCGTGATGCTGTCGTTTTATATTTAAGGGCTTATGTCGGTCTCTTTCCCGGATCTTCTCGACCCCAGAAAAGCGGTCGCGCAACGTGCGGTGTACGAGGGTGAATGCGCATTGAGGCGCCTGCCGAGGCTATCGCCGTTGCTCTGGCGGCCTGAGGCTGAGACCCCGATTGAGGCGGCTGCGGAGCCGGGTAACGGCCTCGTCCGCTATCGGTTTGAGTTCGGTTCCGATCCCGACGGCTACGCGACGGTCAGCGGTGCAGTAGAGGCCAAGCTGCCGTTGCGCTGCCAGCGTTGTTTTGAACGTTATGATCTCGCCGTGAATACCGAGGTGAGTCTCGCGCTGGTAACCGGCCTTGATGAGGCCAACGCCCTGCCGCCCCAGTATGAGCCGTTGATGATCGAAGATCGGCTGCTGCGACCCGCTGATCTAGTAGAAGATGAACTCATCTTGGCGGTTCCTGCAGTTCCGAGGCATCCGGAAGACGAATGCGAGCCGCCACCGGTGCTCGCCGCCGACGCATCGGCTCCAGTCAAGCAGCAGGCGCCGGTGAAGGAGGCTTCTCGGCATCCGTTTGAGAGTCTGGCTGCGCTGAAAACAACACGCGATGACCCTGAGAGTCAGGACTAAACGCGACCAACGCGGAGATCGAAATGGCCGTTCAACAAAATCGTAAGACCCCCTCAAAGCGCGGCATGCGTCGCTCCCACGATGCGCTTTCCCGCCCAACCCTGTCGGAAGACAGCACGACTGGCGAGATCCATCGGCGCCATCATGTGACGCCGGATGGTTTCTACCGCGGCCGCAAGGTCGTCGATAAAGAAGCCTGAGGCGTAGCAGTCGACCGAACCGGTTGTCTCGACTGACGTCATTCAAGCGGGCGGAAGGGCGCTAGGCCCCGCCGCCGACTCCTCCTGCATCCGCCGCGTCTGCGAACAGGCTTCATCGATTAGGAGATACCGACTTGGCTGTTCGACAGACTCTCGCGTTAGATGCGATGGGCGGGGATCACGGTCCTGGGGTCGTGATCCCGGCAGCGTTGCGTTTCCTCGATCAGCGACAGCACTGCCAACTCATCTTAGTAGGTCGGCAAGAGGCTATCGCTGAACACCTGCCAAGCTCAGCTGCGCGTGATGATCGTATCCGTATCCACCATGCGTCGCAGGAAGTGGCGATGGATGAGTTGCCGTCGAAGGCCTTGCGCGGCAAGAAGGACTCGTCGATGCGTGTTGCGATCGATCTGGTCAAACGCGGCGAGGCCGATGCCTGTGTGAGTGCGGGGAATACGGGCGCGTTGATGGCGACGGCACGTTTCGTCCTGAAGACATTACCGCATATCGATCGTCCTGCCATCATCACCGCGATTCCTGCCCTCAAGGGTCAAACCCATATGCTCGACCTCGGTGCCAATGTGGATTGCACCGCTGAGCATCTGTTCCAGTTCGCGGTCATGGGCAGCGAGCTGGTCCGGGCGGTTCAGGGCCTGCCGATGCCGCGGGTTGGGTTGCTGAACATCGGCGCCGAAGAGATCAAAGGCAACGATCAGGTGCGCGCAGCCCATGAGTTACTGGCTGGCAGTTCTCTGAATTACGTCGGCTACGTCGAGGGTGACGATGTCTACCTCGGCGACGTCGATGTGGTCGTCTCTGATGGGTTCGTCGGTAATGTTGCGCTGAAGGCGAGTGAAGGTGTTGCCAAGCTGATCGCCCAAATGCTGAAGCGACGTTTTCGGCGCAACTGGCTCTCTCGGCTATCGGGTTTAGCTGCGCTTCCAGTGCTTCGGGGTTTCCGTGCCGAGGTCGATCCGCGCCGCTACAACGGTGCCAGCCTGCTCGGTCTGCGTGGAATCGTGATCAAGAGCCACGGCGGCGCCGATGCGCTCGCGTTTGAGCACGCACTGCGTATCGCTGATCAAGAGGTTCGCTCTGGTGTCATTGCTCGGATCGAGCGTGAGGTCGAGGTTCACCTCGGTGAGGCGAGAGCCTTGAAGCTACGCGCTGCGGAGGTTCCAGCATGAGTCGCTTTACGCAGATCCTCGGGACGGGCAGCGCCTTGCCTGCCAAGGTCGTCACCAATCAAGATCTCGAACGTCAGGTCGATACCTCCGACACCTGGATTCGAGAGCGCACCGGCATTCGGCAGCGCCACATCGCTGCAGATGATGAGACCTGCGTCGATCTGGCTGAGCGCGCTGCGCAGGCGGCCCTGGCTGCTGCCGGCGTGTCGGCCGCAGCGCTTGATCTGATCGTGGTGGCGACAACGACACCAGATCAGACCTTCCCGAGCAGTGCCTGTCTGCTGCAGGAGCGCTTGGATAGCCATGGCTGTCCCGCTTTCGATGTTCAGGCGGTTTGCACCGGCTTCATCTATGCGCTCGCGGTCGCGGAAAAGTTTATCCGCACCGGCAGTGCTGAGCGTGCGCTCGTTGTCGGGGCAGAGACCCTTTCACGGATCATCGATTGGACCGACCGCGGGACCTCTGTGCTGTTTGGTGATGGCGCCGGAGCCGTCGTCATCGGCGCCGCTGATGAGCCGGGCATCATCTCGACCCACCTGCATGCCGATGGCGCTTATCGCGAGTTGCTGCAAGTGCCGGCTGGCATTGGCAATGGTGGCAATGGCTCGCCGTATATGCAGATGAAGGGCAATGAGGTCTTCCGGGTGGCCGTGACAACGCTGGGGGCGATTGTTGACGAGACCCTGGCCGCGAACAATATGACCCGCGCCGATATCGATTGGCTGGTCCCGCATCAGGCCAACCTTCGGATCATCAAGGCGACGGCACGCAAGCTCGATCTGGCGATGGAGCAGGTGGTGGTGACGGTGGGCGAGCATGGCAACACCTCAGCCGCGTCGATCCCGCTCGCCTTTGACCAGGCGGTTCGCGATGGTCGCATCCAGCGCGGTCAGATCGTGCTGATGGAGGCGTTCGGCGGCGGTTTTACTTGGGGCTCGGCGTTACTCCGCTACTGAACGACCCTTCTGGAGCTTTTGATGACCTCCCATCCCGCGTTTTTCTTTCCCGGGCAAGGTTCGCAGGCGATCGGCATGTTGGCCGAGCTGGCAGCTACCTTTCCATTGGTAAAAGCAACCTTTGATGAGGCCTCGCAGGTTCTCGGCCGAGATCTTTGGGCGTTGTCTCAGGACGGGCCGAAAGACGAGCTTGATCAAACAGTCAATACTCAGCCAGCGATGCTCGCGGCGGGTGTTGCTGTCTGGCGGGTCTGGCGCGAGCAGGGTGGTGCAATGCCCTCGGTCATGGCCGGGCATAGTTTAGGCGAGTACAGTGCGCTGTCTTGTGCCGGTGCCCTGACCTTTGCGGATGCGGTAAGCCTTGTTGCAGAGCGCGCGCGGTTAATGCAAGCGGCGGTTCCCGGCGATGCTGGAGCGATGGCAGCGCTGCTCGGGCTCGATGATGACGCTGTTGCAGCGCTCTGTCGGTCGCAGGCGGAGGGGCAGGTGTTGGAGCCAGTCAATTTTAACGCACCTGGACAGGTCGTCATCGCCGGGGAGCGCGAGGCTGTGCAGCGAGCGATCAACGCATCCAAGGCCGCTGGCGCGAAGCGCGCGGTTTTGTTGCCGGTGAGCGTGCCCTCGCACTGCGCATTGATGCGCGAGGCTGCTGCTGAGCTGGCGGCGCAGCTGGACCAGGTCGAGCTGCACCTGCCTTCGATTCCGGTGATCCACAACGTGACTGTGGACACGGCGGAGTCGCCGGCGCTGATCCGGCAGCGTTTGGCGGAACAATTGTTCAGTCCGGTGCGCTGGGTTGAGAGCGTGCGTACCGTTGCCGACCGCGGGGTTCAGCTCGCGATCGAGGCGGGACCTGGGAAGGTGCTGACTGGGCTAGGAAAACGAATCGATAAACGTCTGACAACGCTACCGGTGTTCGATCCGGAAGGGTTGTCGCACGCACTCGAGGTTTGTACAAATGTCTGATTCCATCCTTGCAGGCGAGATCGCTCTAGTGACCGGTGCAAGCCGCGGAATTGGAGCCGCGATTGCCGACGAGCTTGCGCGCCTGGGTGCGAAGGTTGCGGGGACCGCGACGACAGAGACGGGTGCAGCGAGGATTGCCGAGCGTTTGGGCGCTGCGGCCGAGGGCTGCATCGGCTTGTGCCTGGATGTGACCAAGCAGGCCTCGGTCGATGCCGCGCTGGTCGCGGTCGAGGAGCAGCTGGGATCAAAGCCAACAATCCTCGTCAACAATGCTGGAATTACGCGCGACAATCTGTTGATGCGGATGAAAGAGGCAGAATGGGATGCGATCCTGGACACCAATCTTACGTCCGCCTTTCGGCTCTGCAAGGCCTGTGCGCGATCGATGACCAAGGCGCGCCATGGCCGGATCATCAATGTGAGCTCAGTGGTTGGCGTCAGTGGCAACGCGGGACAATGTAACTATGCGGCATCCAAGGCCGGGCTGATCGGGTTCAGCAAGTCACTGGCGCGGGAGCTCGGCCCGCGCGGCATTACCGTGAATGTGGTCGCGCCCGGATTCATCGATACGGATATGACCCGTGAGTTACCCGAGGCCCAGCGGGACGCACTCTTGGCGAGCATTCCGCTCGGTCGGCTTGGGGCTGCGGAAGAAATTGCTGCTGCGGTCGCCTTCTTGGCGATGCCAGCCGCTGCGTATATCACCGGCCAAACCATTCATGTCAATGGTGGGATGCTGATGGTCTGAATTAGATCGCTGATTTGAAAAAACAAATCGCGGTTTTTGGGCAGATACTGCTGGGCGTCGATTGAGCTTTCGTCCGCCAGTGTTTGTCTCTAAAATGGCGCAGCCTCTCCTAGAGAAGGTGACGTGTCTTTACTTCCTGAGGGTTTACCAATCATGAGTAGCGTTGAAGAGCGGGTGCGTAAGATCGTCGTCGAGCAGCTCGGCGTCAAGGAGGAGGAGGTGACCATGGATGCGTCATTCGTTGACGACTTGGGTGCCGACTCGTTGGATACCGTCGAGCTTGTCATGGCGCTCGAGGAAGAGTTTGAGACCGAGATCCCGGATGAAGACGCCGAGAAGATCACCAAGGTCAAAGAAGCTGTCGATTACGTCAACGCGCATCTCGGTTGATCCTGAAGTTGATCCTGAAGCCGTGCTTATCCGGCGCATGCCGGAGCGCGTCGGTCGTGGTCTTGCAGGCGCTTAGGTCGGCTTGAGGTCGACGCCTGTGCACGACCTGGGAGTGGGCTGGAGCTGTTCGGCGGTTTTGTGTCGCCAACTAGATTTGAGGGGTAATTCATGTCAGGCAGAAGGGTAGTCATCACCGGGCTCGGTATCGTGGCGCCGGTGGGGCTCGACATTCCGTCCGCTTGGGATAGCATCCTCGCGGGGCGTAGTGGGATACAGCCAATCACCCACTTCGACGTGAGCCCCTTCAGCAGCCGTTTTGGCGGTCCCATCTATGGGTTCGATGTGACCCAGTACGTGACCAAGAAAGAGTCACGTAAGATGGATGCCTTCATCCACTATGGCATTGCCGCTGGCACCCAAGCCATCGAAGACTCAGGCCTCGAAATCACCGAGGAGAATTGCCGGCGGATCGGCGTCGTGATTGGCTCGGGTATCGGTGGCATTACCGGCATCGAGAATAACTACGGTGCCTACCTCGATGGCGGCCCCCGCAAGATCTCGCCCTTCTTCGTCCCGGCCAATATCGTCAATATGGTTGCTGGCGATTTGTCGATCAAGTACGGGCTCAAGGGGCCGAACTATTCGATCGTCTCTGCCTGCAGTACCGCAACCCACAACATCGGTGATGCGGCGTTCATGATTCGTCATGGCGTTGTCGACGCGATGCTGGCTGGTGGTGCTGAGATGGCCACATCGCCCGTTGGGCTCGGCGGCTTTGCCGCTGCGCGTGCGCTGTCGACGCGCAACGACGATCCTCAGGGAGCGAGCCGCCCGTTCGACAAGAACCGCGATGGCTTCGTCCTGAGCGATGGCGCTGGGGTGATGTTGTTGGAGGAGTACGAGCACGCGAAGGCGCGTGGCGCTCGCATCTATGCCGAGGTCGTTGGCGTTGGTATGAACTCCGATGCCTATCACATGACCGCACCTTCGCTCACCGGCGAGGGCGCGAGCGATTGCATGTTGATGGCCCTTGCCGATGCAGGCCTGGATAAGTCTGAAGTCGACTACATTAATGCCCATGGTACCTCTACGCCAGCCGGTGATATCGCTGAGACGAAAGGGATTAAGCGGGCCTTCGGCGATGCCGCTTATGAGCTGGCAGTGAGTTCGACCAAGTCGATGACGGGCCACATGCTCGGTGCGGCCGGCGGCGCTGAAGCTATCTTCACAGTGCTTGCGATGCGCGACCAGGTTGCGCCGCCAACCATCAACTACGAGACGCCAGACCCTGACTGCGATTTGGACTATGTTCCGAATACAGCGCGTGAGATGAAGATCGATGTGGCGCTGAGCAACTCCTTTGGCTTTGGTGGCACCAACGGTACTCTCGTCTTCAAGCGAATCTAGCCCAGCTGGGCGGCCTCTGGGATCGACGGCCATGGGCTCAGCGTTACCGCACCGCCGCCGGCGGTGCCTGATCAACGGTGAGGCGCGGTCTGACATTGATGTTCGAGACCGAGGCCTCGCCTATGGCGATGGTCTCTTCGAGACCATCGCTGTGCGCTCTGGCCGACCTTGCTGCTGGCTTGACCACCTTGACCGTCTCGCGCGTGGTGCTGCGCGGCTGAGGCTGCCGTTACCATCGCCAGAACGTCTAAAGGCAGAAGCCAACAAGCTCGTCGTAGGCGTCGAGGTTGGAGTACTGAAGGTGATGATGACGCGCGGCCCGTCCGCGCGCGGCTATCGTCTACCGTCCGACCCTCAGCCGACACGTATCCTGTTGCTCGACGAACCGCTTGCTGATCGTGGTGATGCTGCTGCCACAGAGGTCCGACCTGATCCCCGAGCTGGCCAGGGCGTCGAGGTCCGGCTGTGCGAGACCCGGCTCGGCATCAATCCGCAGCTCGCGGGTCTAAAGCATCTCAATCGACTCGAGCAGGTGCTCGCGCGCTCAGAATGGAGCGAGCCAAGCATCGATGAGGGCTTGATGCTCGATGCTGAAGGGGCCTTGGTTTGCGGTACCATGAGCAACCTGTTTCTGGTCACCGAGGCCGGCTTCGAGACGCCATTGATTGATCGCTGCGGGGTTGCTGGGACGGCGCGGGGACGGCTGTTGCGGATCGCAGCCGAGGCCGGTTATCAGGTGCAAGAGCGGCGGCTGAGCCTCGATCATCTGATCAGGGCGCAAGGCGCTCTGTTGACGAATGCGCTCTTTGGGGTTTGGCCAATCCGAGCCTTCGACGGCCGTGAGTTCGACCTTTCGCTGTTGCCGTGGCCACTGATCGATCGGGTTCGCGAGCAGCTGATGCAACCGGAGTCCCAGTGGTGAGAGCCTTCTTTGCAGGACTGTTGTCGCTTATCTTGGTCGGCGTAGCGGTCAGCGGCGTGCTCTTGCTCGAGTATTGGCGTTTCTTACAAACACCGATCGAGCTTGTCGCTGAGCCTACTCCTGAGTCAGAACCTGGCGTCGAGCTGGCCCAGTACCCGGATCAACGCATCGTCGAGATTGCCCCGGGCACGCGCTTGCGTGAGCTGGCCACGCGCCTCGCGGACGATGGGCTCATCAGCGACCCCTATTTCTTCATTGCGCTTGCGTATCAGGAGCGCGTGCAGAACAAGATCAAGGCGGGCGAGTACGCACTGGTCAATGGCATGCGGCCGTTGGAGCTGATAACGATGTTCGCGAGCGGGCGCTCGATCCAGTATCCAGTGACGTTGATCGAGGGGCGTCGGTTTCGCGACGCCGTCGATAGCCTGGCGAACCATGAGGTGCTCAAGCTGGAACTGGCCGGTATGTCAGATGCCGAGGTCATGCAGCGAGTTGGCATTGAGGATGAGCATCCAGAGGGTTGGCTGTTTCCAGACACCTATCTGGTGACGCGCGAGAGTACCGATATTGCCTTGCTGAAACGCGCCCATGCGCGGATGAAGCAGGTGCTGAGCGAGGAGTGGGACCAGCGCGCAGACGGCTTGCCCATCGAAACCCCCTATGAGGCGCTGATCTTGGCCTCGATCATCGAGAAGGAGACCGGGCTTGCCGAGGAACGCCCAGACATTGCCGGGGTATTCGTGCGCAGGCTGAAGCGGGGTATGCGGTTGCAGACCGATCCAACCGTGATCTATGGGATGGGCGATGACTACGACGGCAACATCCGGCGTGAGGATCTGCGCCGAGCAACGCCTTACAATACCTATGTGATCGATGGTCTGCCGCCAACGCCGATCGCGTTGCCGGGGCGTGAGGCGATCCATGCTGCATTGAACCCAGCCGAGGGTGATGCGCTGTATTTCGTTGCTAGGGGCGACGGCAGCCATCACTTTTCGGCGACGCTCAGGGAACACAACTGTGCGGTCCGCAAGTACCAGCTTGGTGGGCGCTGTGACATGATCAAGGCGACTGTCGAGGAGCGTCCCTGATGGCTGCTGCGGAGACGAACAGCGGCCTGGTCTTGGGCGAATTAGACGAGAAGCGTCGCGGCCGTTTCATTACGCTTGAAGGTGGCGAAGGCGCTGGCAAGACGACTCAGCTCAGGCGCTTGGTCGACTGGTTGCAGGGGCAGGGTATCGATCCGCTGGTCACCCGCGAGCCGGGTGGAACGGCAGCGGCCGAGCGGATGCGTGCGCTGCTGCTCGATTCGACCAACGCTGAGCTTTGCCCAGACGCGGAGTTGTTACTGGTCTTTGCTGCGCGTGCCGACCATCTGAGGCAGCGTGTCGAACCCGCGCTCGCGGCGGGACGTTGGGTCGTCTGCGATCGTTTTACCGACGCAACCTATGCCTATCAGGGAGGTGGTCGGGGGTTGGATCGAGCGCGGATTGAGGTGCTGGAGCGCTTTGTGCAGCGCGGTTTGCAGCCCGATCTGACGCTGATGTTCGATCTGCCGGTTGCGACCGGGTTAGCGCGTGCCAGGCAACGCTCGGCGCCGGATCGTTTCGAGGCTGAGGATCTGGCCTTTTTCGAGCGCGTCCGAGCGTCCTATCGAGAGATCGCCGAGCGATCGGCTGATCGGGTGTGTCTGATCCGAGCCGATCAAACCGAGGAGGCGGTGGCTGCTGAGGTCAGGGCCTGCGTTACCAGTCGTCTGCTAAGTGTGGCCTGAGTTGGTGGACCCGCTCAGATCCTCATCGAGGCCGTCAGAACCGGTACCGTTGTGGTTAGCGTCGACCTGGCAACGGCTGGCGAATGCGCATCGACAGGCCCGGCTTGGTCAGGCCTTGATCCTGAGCGGGCCGTTAGGGATCGGCAAGCGTCTGTTGGCCGATCATCTCGCGCAACGGCTGCTCTGTACCGCAGCCGATGCTGATCAACGTCCTTGCGGGACTTGTGCCGACTGTACCCTGTTGGCGGCTGGCAACCATCCTGATCGCTTCGTGCTTGCGCCCGACACAGAGGGGGCGAGCGGCGAGATTCGAGCGGAGCAAGTGCGTCAACTCTGCACGCGTGAGGTCTTGACACCTATGCGGGGCTCGACGAAAGTGCTTGTGGTTGTGCCGGCAGATGCGATGAACCTGTTTGCGTCGAACAGTCTCTTGAAGACCCTAGAGGAGCCCGCGGACTCGACGGTTTGGATTCTGATCACCGAGCGGCCGCAGCGTCTGAGTCAGACGATTCGCAGTCGCTGCCAGCAGATCAGCTTGAGCGCGCCACAGGCGGAGCAGGTCTTACCCTGGCTGAAAGCACGTCTCGCACAGGGTCCAGCCAAGGCGAATGCGAAGGGCGATGTCGACGCGAGCTTGAACTCAGAGCGGGCCGAGCAGTCGCTTGCATTAGCGCAGGGGGCCCCTTTTCGGGCCTTGGCGCTCGCCGAGAACGGTGCCCTTGAACTGCGCCAGGGGCTGTTGGATGCCATCATTGGTGTCGCCCGCGGGGAGCTTGATCCCCTCGCCGTCGCCAATGATTGGCAGCGACTCGAGCCGTCGGCGGCGCTGGCTGCGATGATTGATGGGCTGAGCGACCTCTTGCGCCTCTCGGTTGACCCCACGGGCACGCGGATGATCAACCTCGGAGCGCGCCGAGCTCTTGCGACGCTCGTCGAGCAGATCGAGCCGGCTGCGGGGCATCGGTTGTTGCAGATGCTGCTGCAGGCGCGGGTGTCAATCGATGCCCCCGTCAATAAGCAGCTCTTATTTGAGGCCCTATTGGTGCGTTGGGCGCGGCTCGCTAGGGCTCGCGCTTAAACGCTGCCAGTCCTATCCTAGGCAAGCGGATGTTTCGACAGGTTTCAGGAGGTGGTTCCCATCGCCCAATCAGAGCGACCCGGCCAGCAGCCAGAGGCGCGCCGTCGCATCCTGAGCCTGGTGATCAAGGATCGCCGGGCGCTCCATGCTGCCTATATGCCGTTCATCAAGAACGGTGGTCTCTTCGTTCCGACGAGCCACCCTTACCAGCTTGGGGATGAACTCTTTCTGCTGGTGCAGTTGTTGGATGAGCCTGATCGTATCCCGGTTGCCGGCCAGGTCGTGTGGGTGACGCCGGTGGGTGCGGAAGGGAACCGCGCGGCGGGTGTTGGCATCCAGTTCAAGGAGCAGGAAAAGAACGATATCCGTCATAAGTTCGAGCAGTATCTGCCCAGTGGCGCTGATGCGCAGCGTCCAACCCATACGATGTGAGCCTTGTGTTGATTGCTTATGTTGGTCGATTCTCACTGTCATCTCGATCGCGTTGATCTGAGTCCTTACGATGGGGACTTTAGCGCCATGCTTGGTCGCGCAGGCGAAGAAGGCGTTGGACATCTGCTCTGCGTTTGCATCGACCTCGAGCGCTACGCCGCGATGCGTCGCCTGGTCAGCCCTTATTCGAACGTGTCTGTGTCGGTTGGTGTCCATCCGAGCGAGCAGGGTGGTGATGAGCCTTCGATCGAAGACTTAGTGCGGCTCGGATCTGATCCCGAAGTAGTGGCGATCGGCGAGACGGGTCTCGACTATCACTACAATGAGGGTGATCTGGCATGGCAGCGAGAGCGATTCCGGACTCACATCGAGGCCGCGAGAATGCTGGCAAAGCCCTTGATCATTCATACGCGTGACGCGCGCGACGATACCATTGCGATCATGCGCGACGCCGGGGCTGATGCAGCCGGTGGCGTCATGCACTGCTTCACCGAGACCTGGGAGATGGCGAAGCAGGCACTTGACCTCGGTTTCTACATCTCATTCTCTGGCATCCTGACCTTCAAGAATGCGCAGAGCTTGCGCGAGGTTGCGCGCTCTGTGCCCCTGGAGCGTTTGTTGATCGAAACCGACTCGCCGTATCTCGCGCCGGTGCCGCACCGAGGCAAGAAGAACGAGCCGCGCTTCGTGACCCATGTCGCCGCGCAGGTCGCGGAGCTGCGTGGTCTGCCTGTCGAAGCGGTTGCCGAGCTGACGACAGAGAATTTCTTTCGCCTGTTCACCAGTGCGGCCAAACCGTCTAGCGCGGCGGCCTGAGCCTTGGCGGCTTGAGCTTTGACAGAAATGGCCTCAGACCTCATCAAGGTTCACAAGGCGCTCGCTGATCTCCCAAACGCGGGCATTGGCGGCCGGATCGCGCGCCTGGGTCGGCAGCGAGATGATGCGGCAATCGCCGAAGTATTCGCCGCTGATCTCAGCGACCTCGGGGGACTCGATCAGGTACATGACCCGCTCTGCGGCTTGCTCGGGCTGAGCAAGCGCCCAACCGACCAGTAAGCTGACCGATTTCCAGAACAGGCCCTGTGCGCCGTCGGTGCCACCGAGGTTGGATTTGAATACGCCTGGGAAGACGCAGTTGACGGTGACACCGGTACCCTTGATCTGCTTGGCTAGCTGTCGTGTGATGTGCAGCATGCCGAGCTTTGATTCGACGTAGGCGCGCATCATCTTGAACGAGCGCCCTTCCCAGTTCAGGTCGCCGAGTTCCATCGACTCGTTAATGCGGGTTCCGACGTTGATGATCCGCGCGGGTGCGGCGGCCTTGAGTTGATCGAGCAGCAGGTTTGTAAGTAGGAACGGTGCCAGGTGGTTGACCGCAAGCGTGCATTCGATGCCATCCTCGCTCAGGCAGCGCTGTGGAAAGGCGGTTCCTGCATTGTTGACCAAGAAGTCGAGTGCTGGGGCTTTCTCGCTGACCTCTTGGGCGAGTCTGCGGACCTGGGCCTGCGATTTCAGGTCCGCGATCAGGAGTTCGAGTCGGTCGTTTCCGGTCGCACCCTTGAGTTCCTCGAGGGCCTCTTCGCCCCGCTGCGGGTCGCGGGCCACCATGAGGACGCGCGCGCCTCGGGCTGCGAGCGCGCGCACAACGGCCTTGCCGAGTCCAGAGTTTGCGCCTGTGACCAGCGCGGTTTTTTCAGTTAAATCCATCGAGGGTCCTCGTCAGGTCGGTCAGTCGGTTGCGCGTCGAAGCTCAAAGGCTGGTGGCGCTGCCGTTGAGCTGGGAGACAATGTCGCCGCGCAATAGAAGCCGACTTGGTCGGCTGTGAATCGGCAAAAACACTCATCGTATGATGTTGGTCACGGCTGATGTCTCGAGTATTGATGTGGGTCAATCTTGATCTGAGTCAGGTCTTTGAGGTGACCAGCGTTCGTTAGCAAGCTTGGCATCGGCGTGGTACTGGCCGATGATGAAGGGTCTTCAGCCTTGGTTACAAGGGACATAAGCTGATGGTTCATCCGTCTGATCCTAAACCAGAGCACCCGCCGGACGTGGCGGGGTTTCTCTACCGAGAAGCCTCAGGCGAACAGCCTCCTCTGTCCGATGCGGATGCTGCTGTTGCTCAGCGCAAACCGAACCCGACAATCGAAACCCTGCAAAGCTCGCTGATTGAGCGCATTGCGGCGGTCGATGATGAGCGGCGGCGCACCGCCACGCAGATGCATCGAGCCCTCGAGTCCCAGCGTGGAGAGGTTGCGGCCTTGGCGAGCTTCCAGCGCATGGGGGTGATACTGGTCGCTGCCCTGATGATACTCCTGACGGTCCTCTCTATTGGTTTTGTTCTGTTTCAGATTGATCGAATGCAGCGGGATTGGCGTGCTGATCTCGAGCAGTTGCAGCAGCGGATCGCGGCGATGGAGGCTAGCGCATGGATGACCACCGATCAGCACACTGTTACTGAGCAGCAGTCAGCCGTCTCCACCTCTGCTTCAACAGCTGTCGCTGCGGTTGAGACAACAGCAGCTGACTTGCTGACTCAAGGCCTAGAGGGCCAGGTCGCGGTGTTGCGCGAACGTCTTGAACGCCTGATGGTCGATGTCGCCGCGTTCAAATCAACCAGTGCCGATGCGACAGTTGATAGCGCAGATGCAACAGCTGTCGGCGCAGATGACATAGCTGACAACGCAGACACGACCGCAAATGCGCAGGCGGTGGGCGAGCATTCAACCGCTGTCTTGCCGAATGATGACATGGTTGTGCAAATGCATGTCGATGCTGAGCGCTCGGCGGCCGTTGATCGAACCTCAGCGCCGCCAGAGTTGGCAGTCGCCGAGCCTGCCGCTCCTGAGCTTAAAGTAACCCCTGAGGCTGCAGCCGTTAAGCTTGCAGCCTCTGATGCTGCTGCGTCTGAGCCAGCGGTGCCAGCTGTTGACGGCGCGGGGACTGGCTCCCCAGCCTTTGACTCAGCTATTCAGGAAACCGACGCTGCACTGGCCGCGGCTACCCCAGAGGTAGCCGATGCAGCGGGCGCTCATGAGGTTGCCGCGATGGCTGATCCTGATGCTGATGCTGATGCTGAAGCTGAGGAGGCAGCGATAGATATCCGATCCATCGATGAAGTGGTGGACGCGCTCATCGATCGCCGCTCGGACGAGCTTGATCGTGAATACCAGCGTTTAGCGCGTCAGTTGTCAGCGCCCGCGGTCCGCCCGCGTTGGCCAGATCAAAACGCGCTGAGCGAGACCGAGGATGAGGCGATGACAGTTGATGCCGGTAGCGCCGATGCGAACTCGCAGATGCCGGCAGGCTCGAGTCCGCAGCGAGTTGCTGTCGCTGATCGCCCTTTTGCGCTGCAGCTCATTGGCTTCCACAGCCGCGAGCTACTGGACGATTTCGTCGATCGTAGTCCCTTGCCCAGCCGAGTCTATATGCGAGAAGAGCGCTTTCGAGGTCGCCCCTGGTTCGTACTGATCTATAGCCTGCATCAGGATCGGGCTGCCGCGCAACGGGCGAGCGAAACATTGCCGGACGTACTCGGCAGGCTTGATCTTTGGATACGAGAACTGTCGGCTGAGACTGAACTCGATGTCATCGAGACGTCCGATGGTCAAACCTGACCGCTGGCATCAGCAATACACTTTTCAGCACTACACTTTTCTGAAAAAAGATTGCTTTTTTATCAGTCGCTTAAGATTAGCGTACGAGATATAGGTTGGGCACCTAAGCGTCGGTAGCCCAAGCCTGTATTCTCAACGCTGCATCAGGGCATTGCGATCGAGGCGCCTTCGCTTGAGAACACAACGCGCATGTTGAAGTTCTGAATCTGCGCGAGGATTGCGGGGTCCTTCTCGATATCGTAGACCCATGAGGCCGAGCGGCCATCGATATCGGTCGCGTTCGTCTCGATGATCTCTGTGGGCACGATGACTCGGTTCGCGATGCGCATACCGGCGAACATCCCTGCCATTTGCTTCAGCATCTGTGGGTCCATGTCCTCGTCGGCGCCGCCACCCTCATTATCGAGGCTGCGCTGTGTCAGGACATAGTTGCCTTCAGCGTCTTTGGAGAGCGACAGCTCGCTACCATCGAAGTAGTCGGTCTGCTTGAGTGCGGCGAGATTCTTGAAGGTCAGTTTCATCTCCATAAAGCGCCAGCCGTCGACGCTCTCGGCCTTTACGGATGCCAATTCAACCCCCTCAAGCCCTTTTGCTTCGAACTCTTCACGCACCTTGGCCTCGTCGAAATCCAGGTCGAACGGCCTCTCAGCATCCATGTCCAACGCTTCGCCGCCGCTTTCTTGCATCGCTTCTCCCATCTTCTCCATTGCCTCGACTTGAGCGATGGCCTGTTCCGACATGCCGTAGCGCATCTCGAGCGTTCCAGAGCCATCCTTATCCAGGGTTAAGGTCTGATCGACCTTGATACAGCCGGTGACCACAAAAGCCAGTGCGAGGATGCACAACCAACGCAAGCTACTCATCTCTTGTCTCCTAGTGAAAATCAGCGTGAAAATCAGCGCAAGACCATCCTATGTTCCTGGTAAAAAAGCAAGTATCGGATCAGAAGCGGCGACGCACACGAAGATTGCGCGAGTTCAGATGACTGCAGAAGGCGAAAACCGTTAAACTTGTGATCCTAACCTTTATGCGCGGGTGGCGGAATTGGTAGACGCGCTGGATTTAGGTTCCAGTGGAGTAATCCGTGGGGGTTCGAGTCCCCCCTCGCGCACCATTCTAAAACAAAGGCTTAGGTGCTTTGCTTGGTTCTTCCTGGCCATCGGGGCCAGATGCGAATTGCGTCAATCAGCCTATCTGGGACTGGCAACGAATAATGTTGCTCCGTTACCTGGTCCTGGTGACGCGCCTTGCTGATCTTCAGCTGCAACGCAGAAACGCGTCTAAGTCAAGCGCTAAGCCGCTGATCATCAAAAATGTTCCAGAATCCGCAGCCGTTGTCGCCCGAGCTTGCGGCAGGGCGTGGACTTACGACTGCTGCTGATAGAACACGCTTCTGCGCAACACCGCGACCTAAAGGTGCATAGCCAACAGCTTCGCGCTGATATTGGAACAAAATTTGCATGGAGTTTAAGGTTGGCTGTAGACTGGCGACGTCGAGTCCGATGTGTCCTCCCCTTAGATGATGCACAGAGTGTCTAGCTGTACTTGGCCGATATTGGCTGATCTCGAGAAGGACCGACGACCGCCAAACCAGGGTCGATCCCAGGATCGATGAAGAAACAAGAACAGGTCGCCGACCTCATGGGCAGGTCAGGACATCGTCCGCAAAGTGGCCGGAAAGGAGTGAAGATGAACGAAAACAATATATTCGGGGAGTGGGTCGCGAGCATTGAGCGTGGCGAGTGCGGCTTCACCTTTATTCGTCTCTTTGCAGATGCGCCAAGTTGGGTGCGCAACGAGGCGATCAACCGCTTTGGTAAAGGAACCGTCTTTTTGCCTCCGCGCCAGAACCGGTTGCTCGATAGCGCCGCAGCTTAGGCGCCAACTGGGTCCTGCGCTATAGGTGCACGATCCTGGGGCTGTTTGATCGTCTCAGCATGGCTGCATGGCCAATTTGGTGCACTGTTAAGCTGAGTTCGCGAATAAGTTCGCGAATGATTTCGCGAATGATTTCGCGAATGATTTCGCGAACAACGCTCAGTCTAGCCCTTCGCTGGCGATGCGCTGCTTCGGCACAGCTGCCCTGAGCAGTGCTTCAGTGACCGCGGCGACCGCATTGCCTGGGCCGGCGACATAGTAACGGTTGGCCTGAAGGTGCTCGAGATCGGCTTCCAGCAGTGCCAGTAGATCATCACAGCTGGCGTCGACCAGCGGTGTATAGGCGAAGTTATCGAGCGTATCGCGCAGTGCGCGACACCAAGGCTGGTGGTAGTGCATTTGCATTGCCGGCACTGACCAGTACAGGTTGAAGGCCTCGATGCTGTCGATCGAGACCGCATGCTCGATGAGGCTCTTGATCGGCGCGATGCCATCCGCAATGGCAATGAACACGGCCGGCTCGGTGGCGTCTTCGGCGAGCACGAAGCTGCCGTAAGGGCCAGTCAGGGTGATCGCCTGTCGCGGCTTCTGGCTGTCGAAGATGGCTTGGCTGAAGGCGTCGCCATGATGCCGAACCGAGAACAGCAGATTGCGCCCGTTACAGGGGCAACTGGCGATGGGAAGCTCCTGCTCCACACCATCGGCAAGCTGAAGCCGAGCGCGCTGCCCAGCCATGAAGCGCAGCGTGTTGGTGCGTGGGGTCTGCACATGCACCAGCATGAGCCCATCGCCCTGTGGCTCCAACTTGCGGATCTGCGCCTGGATCTCCTGCTCTGGCAGGTCAGCCGGGGAGTGCGCTTCGGCGGCTTCGAGCTGGATGTCGGTGACCGCGGTGTGGGAACAGCTGAGCAGGTAGCCGAGCTGCTTCTCGCGCTCGCTGAGCACATAGTCGTGCTCGCGAATGCGGTAGACCTCACCACTGACCAAGCGCACCTTGCATTCGCCGCAGTTGCCATTGGCGCAGCCGTAGTTCAGACGCAGGCCCGAGCGCACCGCGGCCTCGAGGATGGATTCGTTGCCGTCGACGAAGAATTCGTGTCCGGACGGGATCATCTTCACGCTTGCTGACATGATGCGTAGAAAGGTGTCTTTCGCCAGTAACTGAGTCTGCGCGGCCTCGACCGCCTCCTCGCCGAGGGCGGCGCGGCGCTCGCGGAGCCAAGTCTTCAGGTCTTGAGCTTGAGTCTGGTTCTGCGTTAGTCCTTGTCTTTGCCCTGTCTCTGTGGCTGCAAGCGCGTCGAGTCGTTGCTCGATCTCATCCATCAAGGCTTCGAGCTTGTCAACGCGGGCGATGCGCTGCACCAACGCCTTGGCCAGCGAGCGGATGCGGCTGACGAGAACCTCTTGGCTCGGTAGCCGGGTATCCTCATCATGGCTGCGCGGCAAGGCATCGGCCTTGATCTGTTCGACTCGCTCGAGATCACCGGTCTTCTCCAGGCTGACGCTGGGGTAGACGTGCAGCAGATCGCTGATCGCGACCTGGCCCTCGAAGGTCTGCATCTCGCCTTGGCGGATGCGTTTCTGGATCTCGGCGCGGGTGACCCCGGCGAGCCGCGCCGCACGCGATAGACTCAGCAGTTGATTCATCGTCAGAACAACCGATTGAGCCCGTTCAGGGCGGCGACTCGATAGGCCTCCGCCATGGTCGGGTAGTTGAAGGTGGTCTCGGCGAAGTATTCGATGCTATTGGCGCTGCCCGGCTGCGACATGATCGCCTGGCCGATGTGGACGATCTCCGAGGCCTGCTCGCCAAAGCAATGGATGCCGAGGATGGCCTTGGTCTCGCTGTGGAACAAGAGCTTTAGCATGCCGACGGTGTGGCCGGTGATCTGGGCGCGGGCGATGCTCTTGAAGTGGGCCTGGGCGACCTCGTAGGGGACCTTCTCCGCGGTCAGCTCGCGCTCGGTACGCCCGACCGAGCTGATCTCCGGTACCGTGTAGATGCCGGTTGGGAACTCGTCGATCAGCGACCAATCGCATTCGCCATCGGCGATCACCGAGCCGACGAAGCGGCCCTGGTCGTAGCTGGCACTGGCCAGCGCCGGTGGGCCGGCGACATCGCCGACCGCGAAGATGTGATCGATCTCGGTGCGATAGGAGTTGTCGACCTCGATCTGGCCGCGCTTGTTCGGCTCCAAGCCGATCGCCTCCAAGCCCAGATCCTCGGTGTTGCCGCTGCGCCCGTTGGCCCAGAGCAGGGCGTCGGTCTTGAGCTTCTTGCCTGAATCAGAGTGCAAGACGACGCCATCGTCGCGCGGCTCGACCCGCTCGTAGCTCTCGTTGTGGCGGATCACCACGCCTTGTTCGCGCAGATGGTAGCTCAGCGCGTCGGTGATCTCGTTGTCGAGGAACGAGAGCAGGCGGTCGCGGGTGTCGACCAGGTTCACCTTGACGTCGAGGCAGGCCATGATCGAGGCATATTCGCAGCCGATGACGCCGGCGCCGTAGATGGTGAGGCTGCGCGGGGTATGCGCCAGCTTCAGGATCGAGTCGCTGTCGTGGATGCGTGGGTGGCTGAAGTCGACATCCGGCGGATGATAGGGGCGGGAGCCGGTGGCGATGACGAGATGCTTGGCCTCGATCAGCTCGGCAACCCCATCCGGGCGCTGGACCTGCACCCGATGCGGATCGACGAAGCGGGCATGGCCAAACAGCAGCTCGACCCGGTTGCGTTGGTAGTAGCGATAGCGGGTGCGCACCTGATGGTCGATCACCGAGTCGGCGGCACGCAACAGGTCCGGGAATTCGACCTCAACCTGATCCCGGGTGTGCTGAAACAGCGGGTTGCGGCGATAGTCGGCGAGCATCTGGATCGAGTGCCGCAGGGCCTTGCTGGGGATGGTACCCCAATGCGTGCAGCCGCCACCGACCTTGTCATAGGCCTCGATGACCGCGACGCGCTGGTTGGCCTTGGCTAGCTTCATCGCCGCGCCCTCGCCGGCGGGGCCGGTGCCGATCACGATGCTGTCGAAGGTACGCACTGCCATACTGCCTCTACCTCGGCGCTCTGCGGTGGCGCGCTGTCGAAAACACTCAGGTTAGCATAGGCGCCGGGTCTGCCGACCGATCTGGCGCTGCCGAAACCGCCTTTCTTAAGGTTAAGACCACCCAGCAGGTGAAGCAGGGATGCGTAACAGGGTATTGAAATCTCTGCGTTAATCTGTGCCTGATTGCGCTTGATTGTGAGTGATCAGTTTGCTGCAGCCCTGCCTGGCTTCAGCACGCACAACGCGCCGGGGCGGATCTGATAGATCAATGGCGTCCTGAGACGGAGCTGCTCGCCGTCATTCATCACCCTAAGCCAATGTGCGCGGCGGGTCTCGATCCGCAGTGACTGCGGTTGCTGATGAAAGAGGCGTGGGTCTTCGGCCCAGTCGCCTTGCAGCAGTCGCAGGCCGAGCTGCGGCAGGCCCCAGACTGGTCCATGGCAAATGCCGTAGAGACCGAGCCTGCCGGTGTCGAGGCGCTCGCGGCTCAGATAGGGCTGAACAATCGATCGAATCGGATTGTTGGTGATCACCAGGGTGCGTGTTTTGACCTTCAGTTCCTCCCCATCCGCAGTGATGCGCAATCGATGATAGGGATAGCGCCGGAGCAGTCGGAACGTCTTGCGGGCCAGCCTGACGGCGGCTTGCAGCAGACCACGGCCGCGCACCGCTTCGCGCGTGCGTGCGAGTGCTGTGGTCAGCCCAATCATCGAGGCACAAAGAAACGGTTGCCCGTTGACGAAACCAACATCAATGGTTGTCACGGTCACGGCTGAGCCATGGGTCGTTCCATTGGTCGCTCTATTGGTCGATCCATTGGCGGCTTCATCGGTTGATCCATCGCCCAAGCCGCCGGTTGAGCGACCGGTGAAGCCATCCGTCAAGCAGTCAACGGCATCTTCAGCATTCAGCGGGATGCCGATGTCGCGTGCCAGCAGATTGGCGGTGCCAAGTGGGATGATGCCGAGTGGAATGCGGGTGTTGATCACGATCGAGGCAACCGCGAGCACGGTGCCATCGCCACCGAGCACGAACACGCCATCGACACCGTTTGCAATCGCCGCGCGCAGGCGTGTGGACCAGGCGTTTGACTGATCGCCGTTTGACTGATCGCCTCGGCCGCCGATCGCGAGCAGCATGACATCCTGCTGTTGATCACGGCTGAGACCACGCAGTCGATCGCTGAGCCGCCGGGCCAGGGAATCGATCTGCTCGGCACCGGCGCCGGCGCGATGGTTGACGACGATCACGGCCTGAGACATGGTGTCAGCTCTTTAGTGATTCGGAGAGAGATCGGTGGTGGGAATCGAAGTTGGCGGCCTCCTCGGCCTGTTGCATCTGATCGTCGTTGTGTACGCCTTTATCAAGATTGTACAGAGCAATGCGGGCACCTTGGGTAAGGTGCTTTGGGTCGTCTTGATCTTGCTGTTGCCCGTGTTTGGCTTGATCATCTGGCTGCTGTTTGGGCCGAGCTAAGCCGAAGCTAAGCCGGAGCTTGGGCGGAGTTTGGGCGGAGCTGAGCTGGCAGGGTCGCGGTGCCCCGGTCTGGCGACTCGAGGGGCATCCCTGCTGGCGATCTCTCTTTACCAATCAACCGGGATATAGACATAGGTCTTGGGTACCTCGGCGCCGACGACCTCGATGGTAATCGGCTCGTAGAAGTTGCCGAGGTTGACCCTCTTGCCAGCCGGGTAGCGGCCAAAATCAACCTGGTTGCCAAGCAGCTGATAATCCGCAGTGCCGGCCGGCATCTCGAACAGCACTCGGCAGGGCGAGATGGCGCAGTTGCCGGTGTCGCCTGGCTTCACTGTGATCGTGATCGCGCCTGAGGGAAAGCCCTTCACCTCCCGGCATCCACTCGAGCCCATGCTGAATAGGAGGCAGAGCGTACAGATGACGGCGAGGCGGGCGGTCGCGCGAAGACGAAGACGGTGTCTTGGCTGCATGCTGGTCAGTGGCTGAAGCGAGTCGATGCACTGCATCCTGGATGCCTCTGTGTGGGGGGCTTGTATGGGGGCTAAGGTTGAGCGTTGAGACAAATCGCCTTAGTGGTCGTCCGATCGGGCGGCTTTCAAGCGGTTGGGTTGCTCGGGAACCAAGTCTAATGCCGGTTCTGGCTGGTCGCGCAGACGAATCGTCTCAGGATCGCCGAGGAACCGAGGGCCTTGGCCGGTGAGGATATCGAGCACGGCCGCAGCACGGGCCAAGATCTCACGGATGCGGACCCGGATGTAGCCGCTGTGCTCGGGGTCGGCTGCGGCATAGCCCTGTGCATCGATGCCGAATTGCCGACCGAGGAAGATGGCCCGCGCCGCCTGGAAACGTTGGCTGACCACCAGCACCTCGTCGAGCCCGAAGACCTCTTTCGCGCGCACCATCGAGTCGAGGGTACGGAAGCCGGCGTAATCGAGGGTGATGTGATCGGCTGGCACACCGAGCGCGATCAAGTCTTTCTGCATCGACACCGGCTCGTTGTAGTAGCGGGTTGCGTTGTCGCCGCTGACCAGGATACCGAGCACCTTGCAGCTGTGATACAGCTCGGCAGCGGCCTCGATGCGTGCCTGGTAAAAGGGGTTGAGTCGACCTCGGATACCACGAGAGGTGCCTAGGATGAGGGCGATTTCGGTGGGTTGCACCTGCTCTAGGCTGTCGGTGATCGAAGAGCGGGTGGAGAGTGAGATCCCAAGGTCGATCAGCAGGAGCACCGCTACCAGGCTGGTCAGACCGAACAGCATGATGAACAGACCGCAGCGGAGGCGTTTGCGCCACAAACTGGGCGCGAGCGCCGCTGCGGTGGTGTGCTCATGCTCGGTGGGCTGCTGCTCAGCGTCTGATCGCGGCCAGTGCTCAGACATCCCCGAAGTTGATCGCGGTGATGTGCTTAGGGGAGCGGCTTGGGGCCGTCCTTCTTCGATGCTTCGATCGATGTTTCGATCGATGTTTCGATCATGCCCTCGATCTCTGGTGCGTCTTGCGCCGGTAGCTCGTTGGGGTCGAGGGTCACTGCTGACTCGATCTCTTTGATCTCCAGCGTCTCGGCCTCGGTCATCTGCTCGCGCTCGGCGGCCGTTTGGACCTTGCAAGTCTCAGCGAAACACTGTTTGAGCTGATCCATGATGCAGCCGGTTGCGGGCACGTTGGCATTCGCCGCGGGGTACTGCAGCAGGACCTGATTCATGAATTCATCATTGGAGATATCGCCGTTGTAGAGCGCGGTGATCCAGCTATCGAAGGCGGTGTTCTTGCCGAGAAGCGCGTTGACCGTCGTGCTGCCGATACTGAGCTGGCCGCAGTGAGCCTGGACAAGTGACCGGAAGCCGGCTTCGGTTGGGCGTTGGAACGGATTGCCGAGGTGGACCGAGGGGTCGGTGATCGGACCATCGGTGGTGCAGCCGCTGAGCAGGGCGAGCACGGCTGTTGTGACTAGGGCCATGGCATGGCGCGACAACCGAGCGGGATGCAGGTCGCGCGTCCGGGTGGCATCGCTGGCATGAAAGCGCTGGCGCTGAGAGGGATACATCGGGGCTCCTGTTGCGGTTGTCTCGCAGTCTTTGGTCTGGTCGATCAGGCATTGTAACGACATCTGATCGGCGCGAGCGATGTCTTGTCGCTGTCTTTTTGCTGTGAGCGTAGGCAGGGCTTGCGAGGCAGTCGAGCTGCCAATTGTGCTCAGAATCGATTGCGTCGCCAGGCTGCCCAATCGATGCCATCCAGCGACGTTGCCAGATCGCGTAGCGCGTGCATCACGGCGATATAGTGGCCAGCGATGGTGAGTGTGTAGACCGCGTCGGCGTTCACCTGTTCGCTGTGCCGATAGGCGTCGATCCGCGCTAGCTCGGCGCGCACATCGCAGACACTCGCATCCAGTGCGGCGACCGAGGCTGGGGCCGTGGGATGGTCGAGCTTATGGATAAAGGCGTCATAGGTGGTGACCAAGGGTGCGAGCAGCTGCTGGCCGAGCCGGGTGCCCAGGCCCTGGCGACGCAAATCGACCCCCCAGCGGACACGCGCCTGCTGGAGGCCGCGAAAACGCGTGACCAGTCCCTGCAAAGCGTCGCCAAGGGCCAGGATGCGGTCGCGATCGTTCTGTGGCACCGCTGCTGCATAGGCCGACGGCAGCAGCGCTGAGAGCGCTTGCAGCTCGCTCCGCAGCTGCTGCTCATGCAGCCCTAGGACGGCCTTGATGTCGCTGCGATCGAGGTCCGAGAGGGCTTGCTGGGCGCTGCTGAGGTGAGCGAGCAGGCGTTTGATGCCGCGCCGCAACTGTTCTTGCGGCGTTGCGCCGCGCACCAAGGACAGGGCCGTGACCCCAATCAAGAAGCCGGTGGCGATGGAGAGCGCTGCGTTGATGTACCCGGCGGCATCATAGACCTGATGCGGCTCGAGATTCAGCAGCATGATGGCCAGGATGCCGATGCTCAGGAACATCAGGTGATGCGGGGATGGCAGGGCATGCAGAAAGTAGGCAATGCCGAAATAGATCGGGAACAGTGCCAAGGCGAGCTGCACGAAGCCGTCGAGCTGCGGCATCAGCACCAAATAGATCGGCGCCGTACTGGGGATGCCGATCAGGAAGCCGAGCAGGGTGAGCTTGGCCGGCTGTAAGACGCTGGTCTTCTGCAGCGTGTGCCCGCCGATCAGGACTAAGCCCATCACCACGGCGAGCAGCCCCTGGGGCGGCCATTGAAACTGCATCCAGATCAACACTGAGACCCAGAATGCGACTCCCATCGCCAGGCTATTGGGGAGCGCGAGGGCCAATCGCGTCTGCCAGGGCAGCGTCGGCTGTGGCGGCAGCTGGGGCCTAGGTAATGCGCGGCCGGCAGCGACGGCAGCGCTGGCTTCCGCGAGCGTCTTGACGTGGCTCGCGAGTGCCTGCAGCTGAGCCGCCAAGGCATGCGTGAGCGCGCTGTCGCCGCCGCTCTGCTGCGCCAGGCTGGGACCGGTCAGCAGGCGCTGGCGGCGCGACTCGACCTCGGCGAGCGCGATCTGAGCTGCTGTGCTGATGGTCCTAGCCTGTGTGTGCGAACGCGGCTTGGATGCATCCCCCTGAGCACTGGGTGATGGCTGTGCTGCAGTTACTGTTGCAGTTGCTGTTGCTGCCGCAGTTGGTCTAGGCGCCGATGCCGATTCGATTGCGACCGCCAACTGTTCGAGTGCTTCACGCAGCACCTGGCGCTGCGGTGGCGTCAGAAAGGCGCGCCGACCTGTCGCAGCCAGGCGAAGATTCTCGGTGAGGCCCATCACTGAGCCCAGGGTTGCCGTCAAGGCCTGGATCTGCGCCTCATGGGTTTGGTGTCGTTGGCGGAAATGGCCGGTGTCCAATGCTGCCGCGGCGAGCAACTCGCGCAGCTCCGGGCCAGCGCGCAGCAGGGCTTTGGGCATCGACGAAAACCCCGTCGCTGAGTCAGTGGTGACGGCGGTACCGGTTTGACGCAGATGCCCAGCGAGTGTCTCAAGCACCGAGCGCTGCTGCTTGAGATAATCGGTGCCAGCGGTGCGCGGCCAGAGCAGGCCGTTGATCAGCAGCACGACGAGGATGCCGACGATGGCCTCGGAGGTCCGATAGACGGCTGCTTGGAAGGCCACCTCGGGGGCTGTGCTGGCGTCCCAGGCGATCACGGCAACCGCCAGCGCGACCATGAACCAGGCATAGCCGTAGCGGCTCAGGCGCATCTGGTAGATCGAGATCATCAGCACCGCCGACATCATCGCCAACAGCGGCCAGCGTTCCTGCACGAAGAGCCCAATCAGTCCCAGTACCAGCAGGGCGCCGGCCAAGGTGCCCAGCACCCGCATCAGCCCCTTGCGCAGTGAGGCGCCGAGATAAGGGGTTTGCAAGACCAAGACCGCGACCGGAGCCAGGAAGGGTTCGGGCCACTGCAGCCAAAGCACGATGCCCCAAGCCATGATGATCCCGAGGCTGGTCTTGAAGGCCGCGACAACGGCGGTTGGACTCCAGAGGCGCATTGTTGGGAGATCGGCCCGCGTGATCAGCCGCGGCTGCTCAACACTGGGCCTCAGCGGCGCTCAGCGGCGCGCGATGGGTTGATCGCGACACTGGCTGTATAGCCGACCCGCAGCGGCAGATCGGCCGGCGGCGACGCGAGCGCGATGCGCACAGGGATGCGCTGGGCCAGGCGAATCCACTCGAAGGTGGGTGCGACCTCGGCGAGATCGCCGAGGTTGGTGCCGGTGTTGCGCCGTGCGATGCCGAAGGCGATGCTTTCGACGCGACCGGCGAGTGGTCGATCAGGATAGCCCATCAGGGTCACCACGGCTGGGTCGCCGATCGCAATGTAAGGCAGGTCGGTTTCCTTGAAATAGCCGGCGACCCAGAATGAATCGGCGTCGATCAAGGCCAGCACCGATTCGCCTGCGGTGGCATAGGTGCCTGCGTCAAGCTCCAGATTGGTCACGTAGCCGGTTGAGGCAGCGCTGACCTTGGTGTAGCCAAGTTTGAGCTGAGCGGTCTCCAACGCGACCTTGGCGGCATCGACCGCCGCGGCTTTGGCTGCTGCCTGAGCAGTCTTGAGGTCGAAGTCTTGCTGAGAGAGGTCACCGCGCGCATGCAGCGCTTGGGCGCGCCGGGCATCCGCCGCGGCATCTGTCGCCTCGGCGCTGGCTTGTGCCAGATCGGCTTCTGCTTGCTGCACCGCCTGCTGAAAGAGCGTCGAGTCGATCTCGAACAGGGGATCACCCCGGGCGACGCGCTGGTTATCGGCGACATGGACGGCCACCACCGGGCCGCTGATCTGAGGCGCGACATGCACCACATTCGCGAGCACCTGTCCATCGCGTGTCCAGGGATGCGCCTGCTGTTGTTGGGTGACCCAGAAGACGCCGCCGGCGGCCAGCGCCACCATCAGCAATGTGATCAGCACCCGGACTAAGTCAAAGAGCATCTGGCGCCGGGTTTCAGAGAGGTTCATGCGTGGCCTTGGGGCTTAAGCAAAGAAGGAAGGAACGAGCGTCGAGCCGATCAACAGCGTGCAGGCGACGACTAACGCGGTGAAGAAGAGCGGCGGATGCCAGACCCATTGGCTCAGGCCAATCAGATTGGCCAGGCTGGTCAGCGCCATCGCCAGCACCAGGCCAAGCCCAGCGGCGAGGAGCCAGGGCGGGTAGTAGACGCCGTTTAGACTGAGCTCGACGGGGATCTGATCCATGGTTTGCTCGGATATTTGGCTGGCCGTCAAACCCCTGAAACAGCCGTATCGTCGTTCCGGGTGGCGATGCGCTCTGTGCTTTTGCGCAGCGGTGTCTGACAGGGTGACGGGATCTTGCGGAGGATTCTATACCGGGCGTGAGCCCAGTGTCGGCGCAGCATGCGGTTGGCTATGCGCCTCGTGATACCGATCTATTCAGGCATGCCCATCCAAGCTCTGTTCATAGAAGGCGTCCTTCACTATGTCTGAATCGAATCCGCTGCTGTACCGCGTTGTCCCGGCGCGCCCTGATGCTCACTGCTTCGAGGTGATGCTCGAGATCCCGGTACCTGAGACCGAGACGCTGCAGGTCTCGATGCCGGCCTGGATACCGGGTAGCTATATGATTCGCGACTTCGCGCGCAATCTGCTCAGCCTTATGGCGCGGCAAGGCGGGCGCCCGGTGGCGCTGGAGAAGCTGGATAAACAGACCTGGCGGATCTCTGGGTTCTCGCCGCAGGCCGGCCCGGTGCAGCTGAGCTATGAGGTCTATGCCTGGGAGCTGACCGTGCGCTCGGCGCACCTTGACCGCAACCATGGCTATTACAACGGCACCAGTCTTTTCCTCTGCGTGGCGGGTGCCGAGGAGCGGCCTTGTCAGGTCGAGATCCTGCCGCCACCAGGTGCGATTGGCGCGCACTGGCAGGTGGCGACCAGTCTTGCCCGTGATGGCGCCCCGGCCTGGGGCTTTGGTCGCTATCGGGCCGATGACTATGCGGATCTGATCGATCATCCAGTCGAGATGGGCGTCTTCGATCGGATCGCCTTCAAGGTCGAGGGTGTCCCGCATTGGATGACCATCAGTGGTCGGCATCGTGCTGATCTCAGGCGGCTGACGCTGGATCTACCGCGCATCTGCGCGGAGCATGCCGCCCTGTTCGGCGAGCTGCCGATCGACCGCTACCTGTTCCTGACGCAGCTGGTGGGCGATGGCTATGGTGGCCTTGAGCATCGGTTCTCGACCAGCCTATTGGCCAATCGCGATGATCTGCCAGCACCGGCCTGGCCGATGGCGATGGAGCCGGACATGAACATGGAGGCGAAGACCGACAGGGAGGCGACGGCGATGGAGAGGGAGGCGACGCCGATGCAGGCGCCCTCCCAGCCTTCGGAGGGCTACCGACGCTTCCTCGGGCTCTGCAGCCACGAGTATTTCCATCTCTGGAACGTGAAGCGGATCCGGCCGCGCGCCTTTGCCGAGCAGGGCTTGGAGCGCGAGGTGCACACGCGGCTGCTCTGGGCCTTTGAGGGCATCACCTCGTACTATGACGATCTGGCGCTGGTGCGCAGCGGGGTGATTGATGCCAAGGCCTATCTGACCCTGCTCGCCGAGCTTATCACCCGCGTGCAGCGCAATCCCGGGCGGCTGCGGCAGAGTGTTGCTGAGTCGAGCTTTGACGCCTGGACGCGCTTCTACAAGCAGGACGAGAACGCGCCTAATGCCATCGTCAGCTACTATGCCAAGGGCGCATTGACCGCGCTGGCTCTGGATCTAACCATCCGCAACGGCACCGAGCATCGCAAGAGCCTGGATGATGTGATGCGCGCCCTCTGGCAGGGCTATGGACGCACCGGCGTTGGCATCGGCGAGCGTGAGGTCGAGCAGGTGGCGGCCGAAGTCAGCGGCCTCGATCTCACCGGGTTCTTCGACCAGGCGCTGGATTCGACCGATGATCTGGAGCTGGTGCCCTTGCTGAGGACGGTTGCGATCGAAATGCGGCTGCGGCCCTCGACCAGCGCCAAGGACAATGGGGGTTGCGTCGAGCGCTTCGAACCGACGCCGTCGCGGCCGGATATTGGTGTTCGACTGCAGCCCGACAGCGCGGAGGCGCGGCTCGGGGTCGTGCTGGATGGACGGCCGGCACAACGCGCTGGGCTCTCGGCGGGCGATCTGATCATTGCGGTTGATGGGCTGCGGGCGAATGCCGCTAATCTCGATGCCTTGATTTCGCGCGCGGCTGGAGTTGGGCCGATTCGGATGCATGCCTTCCGTCGTGATGAGCTGTTCGAGACTGAAGTGCTGCCGGAACCAGCACCGGCCGATACCTGTGAGCTGCGGTTGGACGAAGAGGCCGCTGATGCTGACCGCGCCCGGCGTGAGGCCTGGCTGGCATCGTCGGTCAAGTCGGTCAATCAGGCTTAGGCCTGGATCGCCTTTGACCGGGTGCGGCCCTACATCATGTCAATCAGAGGGGGCCGTGTCGCGTAGACGACACAAGGAAAAGAGATCTCGCGCGGAGGCGCGGAGGCGCGGAGAAGATGAAGATGAAGGGAAGAACAGAAGGACAAGAGAAGCGCACTGGGAACATCGAACAAGCTCTTTCCTCCTTTGCGCCTTTGCGTCTCTGCGCGAGCCTTTTCTTGCCATGTCACAACATCACGTGACCTCATGTTGAGGCTACACCGCTTTGACTAAAGTGGTTGGACGCTATAGGTGACGAATCATGGGCAGTAGCCAATGAGTCCGCGAGTGCGTGAGATCATTCGTCTGCTGGCGAATGGCAAGCCTTGCTCGGGCGAGACCATTGCGGCAGCAGTGGGGATGAGCCGCGCGGCGGTGTGGAAGATCTTGCATCAGCTCGATGCCGAGTTCGGCCTTGGCATCGAATCGGTGCGCGGGCAGGGCTATCGGCTGCCGGAGCCGATCGAATTGCTGTCGTTGGATGCCATCCAGGCCCAGCTCGATGCGGAGTCACGGCAACGCATCAGTGTGCTCGAGATCCTCGATCAGGTCGACTCGACCAATGCCTATCTGCTGGAGTCCGGTCGGCGAACGGCGCTGGCGGCCAAGTCCTCTGCCCGCGACTTCGGCACTGACCTGGCTGCGGATGCTGGCGAGATCTGTGCGGATGCTGGCGAGATCTGCCTGGCTGAGCGCCAGAGTGCTGGGCGCGGTCGACTCGGACGGCGCTGGGTCTCGCCGTTCGGACGCAACATCTATCTCTCGATCCTCTGGCGTTATCCGCTGGCGCCGGTACAGCTCGGTGGCTTGAGCCTGGCCTGCGGGGTCGCTGTTGCGCAGGCCCTTGATCAACTCGGTGTTGAGGGCATCGGGCTCAAGTGGCCGAATGATGTCCATTGGCAGCGGCGAAAGCTTGCTGGTCTGCTGCTCGAGGTGGCTGGCGAGGCGCAGGGTCCAAGCCTAGTCGTGGTCGGGGTTGGCCTGAATCTGCGCTTGCGTGCAGAGGAGGCGACAGCGATCGATCAGCCCTGGGTCGATCTGTGCGAGGTCTATGGTGACCGGATGCCTGGGCGCAACGCGCTCGCCGCGGCGCTGATCGGGCGTCTGACGGCGACCCTCAGTCGCTATACCGATGCCGGCTTGGCGCCTTTCCTAGAGGACTGGCGTCGGCTCGATGCCTATCAGGGCGAGTCTGTCTCGCTGCTGAACGGTCAGCAACGGATTCAGGGTCGATATTGTGGGATTGATGCGCAGGGCAATCTGCTGCTCGAGACCGACGCTGGTCGTCGCACCTTTGCTGCCGGTGAGGTCAGCCTGAGGCCGCGGGGCAACGGATAACGGCTCTGGTGAGGCCTGTCCAATGGCGGCGATTCGAGGTTGTGCAGTCGATTCGATGCCGATGGCTCGAAATGAGTCGGTGTCGCGGCAGGTCCAATCCCTATATCTTATCCCGTGTTCGCCTGATGGCGTTCGTGATCACAGCAAGACAGGCATTCGAGTGCTTGAGGTTGCGGTAGCATCCGCGGCAACGGCTTCCTTGTGAGCGTTACCTTCAATCTTCAAGCCATCGCTTATCTTCTGGGGTGGGGTGGCGATAGGCGATGAATACTCGCCAATCGCTCGCATGATGAGCTTGACCCTCATTGACCCTAATTTTGAGCCTAATTGAGATTGGCTACGCTGATGCGGCTTCGACACCAGGTCCGGTTATGGCTGATTGGCCTTGCGTTGCTGGTTGCGCTCGGTCCCACTTGGCTCGCCGCTGCTGAACAAACCTATGGGCCGGTGCGCGCCGGCGAGTCACTCTGGGAGATCGCTGGGCGCCTGAACACTGGGTTCGGGTTGACGAGGGATCAGATGATGTTGGCGTTGCTGAAGGCGAATCCGGACGCGTTCTCGCCTTCCTGCAATCTGAACGGGGTCTTGCGTGTTGGTGCGGTGCTGAGCGTGCCCGCGGTGAAACAGGCTGAGCAAGTGGATGCTGACTCCGCACGCGCACAGGTTCAGCAGCAAGCCGAGCAGTGGGCTGAGCATCGGCGGAGTGGACGACCGATCGCATGTCCGGTGGCGGGGGACGAGGGTGACTTAGCTGCCGATGGGTCAGGCGCAGACCTCCAGTCCCGCGAAACGATCAGCCTTGAGCGCGGTACGGAGGCTGCCGAAGCCGCCGTTTCGCCCACCGAGATCACGATTCCAAAGGCAGGGCCGACGGCGAAGCTCGGCGCAGAGCGATCATTGGGACCAGCTGCAGCGCCGGCTGGTGCGCCAGAGCTGCCTTCCAACCAAGGCATCCCGAATGAGGCGCCATCGATTCAGGCGCCATCGACTCAGGTTGCAGCGTCAACGGCTGCCAAGGAGACGTCTCCAACTGGGTCAACACTCGCTCCTACAACAACGCCGACACCAGTGCCAGCGCCAACACCAGCGCCGACGCCGGCACCTGTGGGCACTTCGGTGCATACTGCCGCGTTGAAGGACAGCGGCGAAGGATCAGTGGCCCCCGAAGGAAACCGAGCGCCGGTGTGGGCGATGACGGCACTCTTGCTTGCCCTGATCGCGGCTGCCATGATCCGTTGGGAGCGTCGCTGGGCGATCAGCGGGCGCCCATTCTCGGCGACCACGGCGTTGGGAGCAGCGGCGAAGCTGCCAAAGCGCGCGGTGCTGTTGCTCTCCGGAGGTCAATCCGAGTTATACACGCTGCTGTTGTTGGCCACCCTGGCCGGGTTCTTCGGCGCCTTGGTGACGGTGCTGTTCCGCGAGGGGATTCGGCTCCTTGAATGGCTGGTCAGCGGACAAGATCAAGGCTTGGTCGCGGCCGCTGAGGCGCTTGCTCCCTGGCAGCGGCTGTTGTTTCCGGTGGCCGGTGGTCTGCTGGCGGGGCTGATCCTGCAGCAGATTGGTGGACGCCTGCGGGGGCGCTCAACGACCGACTACATGGAAGCGGTTGCGGTCGGCGATGGCTGGATCAGCGTGCGCCATAGCCTGGTGAAGGCGGGCTCGTCGCTGGTGACCGTGGCCTCTGGCGGTTCGATCGGTCGCGAGGGTGCGATGGTGCAGTTGGCGGCGATGGTGGCCTCGGCGATGGGCCGCCTCAGCCATTTTCCGCGTGATCGCCTGCGGCTCCTGGTCGCCGCTGGGGCCGCTGCCGGACTGGCATCGGCCTACAACGCACCAATCGCAGCAACCCTCTTTGTCGCTGAGATCGTGCTCGGCTCGATCGCCTTGGAGCACATCGGCCCGCTGATCATCGCGGCGGTGATCGCCAACACCACGGTCCACGAGATCCTCGGTTATGCGCCGGTCTATCAGATTCCGGCGTTCAGCCTGGTCAGTGACTGGGAGTTGGCGCTGTACCTGGTGCTTGGCATCCTAGCCGGGCATTTGGCGCCGGCGTTTTTGAGCCTTTTAGAGCGCTCGCATCAGCTCTTCGGTCGGCTGCCGATGCCGTTAGCGGGGCGCATGGCCCTTGGCGGGCTGGTGGTCGGTGCGATCTCGGTTTATGAGCCGCAGGTCTGGGGTAATGGCTACAGCGTCGTCAATGCGGTCTTACAGGACCCCTGGGCCTGGCAAGCCTTGCTGACCGTGCTGGTGTTGAAGATGATTGCTACTGCTGCGACTCATGGCTCTGGCGCGGTGGGCGGCGCGTTTACGCCGACCATCTTTGTCGGCGCCATGCTTGGCGCGCTCTTCGGCACCTTGGTGCACGGTCTGCTGCCGGATGGCACCGCAACCCCGAGTGCCTATGCCGTGGTGGGCATGGGCGCGATGCTGGCAGGCACGACCCATGCCCCGCTGATGTCGATCCTGATGGTGTTTGAACTCACGATGGACTACAACATCGTCTTGCCGTTGATGCTGTCCGTGATCACTGCACACTACACGGCCCGCCGTTACAGCGCCATCAAGCCGATGTACGCCGACTCTTTGTTGCCGCGAGAGCAATCCGCTTAGAAACTGTCCATCAACTTCTTCCCGATTTGAGGCCCATGCTGGGCGATTATCGGGAAGTAGAACGGAAGTAGAACGGATGTAGAACGGATGTAGAACATCGGCAGCCACTTCGGTGAGGACGTTAACCGTTCGTCTCTAGCGACTGGTAGCCGCAGCGAGACACGGTGGTCCCTGGTGCCGGCTGGGATTCATCGCCGAGGGTGTCGCGCAGCCGCTCACAGATGGTCTTCATCACCTTGATGCGCGCGAATTGCTTGTCGTTGCCTTCAACCAGCGTCCAGGGGGCGTATTCGGTGCTGGTGCGGGCGATCATTTCGTTGACGGCGATCTTGTACTGCGGCCACTTTTCGCGGTTGCGCCAGTCTTCATCGGTGATCTTGTACTGCTTGTAAGGCGTCTTTTCGCGATCTTGGAAGCGTTGTAGCTGCTCTTCTTCGCTCACCTGAAGCCAGAATTTCAGCAGCACGGCACCATTTTCGACCAGTTGCTCTTCGAATTCGTTGATCTCGGCGTAGGCACGCCGCCATTCGTCCTCGCTGGCGAAGCCCTCGACGCGCTCGACGAGCACGCGGCCATACCAGGAACGATCGTAGATGATGATGTGGCCGGCGCGCGGCAGGTGGCGCCAGAACCGCCACAGGTAATGGTGTGCCTTCTCCTCATCAGTGGGAGCTGCAATCGGGATGGTGCGATAGAGCCGAGCATCGACCGCGCTGGTGATGCGGCGGATGGCGCCGCCTTTACCGCCGGCGTCCACGCCCTCGAACACCAAGACGGTGGTGCGTTGTTGCTTGTAGGCCTTCCAGGCGAGCTCGTTGATCTCGCGTTGATACTTCTTCAGCTCCTCCTTGTACGCATCGCGGGAGAGCCGCTGGCTGAGGTCGAGCTGGTCGAGCAGGGTGATCTGGGCGCTTGCCGATTCGGGCAGGTCGAGCGGCTCAGCGGTTGCCGGCGGCTCTGTTGGCAGCGGTTGTTGCAGTCGGGCCCGGATCGCCTGTAACAGCGTCTTGCCGACGGTGAGATCCCGATAGCGTTTGTCCTCGGCCTCGATCAGATACCAGGGCGCGATGCCGCGATCGGTTTGCCGGATGACGCGCTCGGCGACATATTCGAACAGCTGATATTGCTCGGTGAACTTCGACTTCTTCGGCAGCATCTTCCAGCGGCTGCGATCGTCGCGCGAGAGCTCCTTGAGCCGGTTCTTCTGGTCTTCCTCGGAGAGGTGAAACCAGAATTTCACCACCAGCGCGCCGTCGTGGGTCAGCGAGCGCTCGAAGTCGACGATGCGTGCCAGTTCGGAGTCGAGCGCGGCATCATCGCATTCGCCCCGAAAGCGGTGCTCGATCGGGGCCAGATACCAGCCGCCGAACAGGATGGCGATCTCGCCACGCGGCGGTAGGGTGCGCCAGAAGCGCCAGTATCGGGGCCGTTCTCGCTCTTCATCGCTGAAGTCCCAGAACGCGAAGGTTTGCACGCCGCGGGTGTCCAGCCACTCGTTGAGGCTGTTGACGACCTCGCCCTTACCAGCGGCCTCGACGCCGGCGATGATGACGATGACCGGGATATGGCTATCGGTCAGCTCACGCTGCGCCTCGAGCAACTGGGTACGCAGTTCGTCACGTTGCACCTTGAAGTCTGATTTGCTGACCGATCGGCCGACCTTTGCTGCCTCGAACATATGCGATTCCCGAAATTGTGTGCGTTTGGATGCTGGCCGCCTGAATCATCGCACGCGGATCGCATCATCGACAGGTGGAAGTGCTGGCGATCGCCGATGCCGGCGTGTCGCTCAGTGTTGATGGCTAGCTTGTGGGCTAGCTTCTGGCTGGCTTGTGCGTCAAGCGGATTCGGTGGGCTCGACCCAAGCCGGCAGGCGGCGCGTTCGGCCGTCGTCACCGAGCGCGACAAAAACCAGTTTGCCTGTTGCGACCTCGCGGGTCGCCCCCGGTTTGGACGCACGTCGCGCCCAAGCGCTGACATCGATCGTCATCGAGGTCTTGCCGGTGCCGTCGATCCGGGCGTAGAGATCGACGAGATCACCAACGCGGATCGGCGCTTGAAACTGGAACGCCTGGATGGCAACCGTGGCCACGCGGCCCTGGGCCCTCGCGACAGCGATGCTGGCAGCCGCGATATCGGCCTGTGCCAGGAGCCAGCCGCCAAAGATGTCACCATCGAGATTGGTATCCGCCGGCGCAGCAAAGACCCGCAGCGCGAGCTGCCATTGGTTCAAGTCTTGGTGAGCGCTTGGCTGAGGGTGGGAGGAGGGCAGCTGGTCCTTGATAGAGAAATGAGGCATCTTGCTTCGGATGTTGAGGCGATCGAATGATGGTTTGCACGGGTTGCCGTTTTTGCACGGGTTGCGGCTTCTGCTTCTGCACCGACGTTCGGTTTCACGGGGAGCTGTTGCTTGGGCTGCTGTGCTGATGCTGTGCTGAGACTTTGGTGAGCTCGATGGCGCGCTGCAAATCGTGCTCCGGGGTGTAGAAATGCGGAGAGAACCGCAGCCCGCCGCCGCGACTCGCGCACATCAGGCCCTGCGCCATGAGTCGTTGATAGAGCGCCGACTGATCGGCTTCAGGCACGCGGAAGGTGACGATGCCTGCTCGCCGCTGTGGGGCGCGCGGCGACAAGAGCTCGAAGCCGGCTTGATCGATGAGTTCGATGAGACGTGCAACACGGGCTTCGATCGCGCCCGCGATCTGCGCTGCGCCCGTCTCCTCGAGCAATGACAGGCTGGCCTCGAGGGCGTGGATACCGAGCATATTCGGGCTGCCGCATTCGAACCGCCTTGCGCTCTCGGCGGGGCGCCAACTCTTGCGATCGAAATCGCCCATGGCTTCGACCATGTGCCAGCCGAACTCGGTGAGGCTGAGTTGGTCGCGCAGCTCGGGTCGACACCAGAACAGCGCCAACCCCTCTGGGCCGAGCATCCACTTGTGGCCGTCGGCGACGATGAAGTCGACCGGGCTGGTGGCGAGATCAAAGGGGATGGCGCCGAGCCCTTGAATCGCATCCAGGCAGAGCAGGATGCCACGCTGGCGGCAGGCGGCGGCCAGCTGGGCGATGTCGAGACGCTGACCTCGGCCGTATTGGACCCAGCTGACCGCGATCAGGCGGGTGCGTGGGTCGCAGAGGGCGAGCAGATCGGCTTCTGGAGCCGCGCTGGTCGAGAGATCGAGCGAGCGCAGCGCAACGCCGCGCTCAGCGAGCGTCTCCCAGACGATCCGGTTCGACGGGAATTCCTGTGCGATGGTGACGATATTGTCGCCATCCTGCCAATCGAGCCCTTGGGCGATGAAGGAGAGGCCTTCGGAGGTGCTCTTCAACAGGGCGATCTCCTCGGCTGAATCGGCGCCGATCAGCCGCGCCGATCGCTCGCGCAGCCGTTGCTCGACGGTGAGCCAGGCCAGATAGCGTTTCGATCCGAGCCGCCCTTGTTCTGCGGCGAAGTCCGCGACTGCTTTGACCGTGCGTTTTGGCCAAGGCGCGATGGCGGCGTGATTGAGGTAGAGGAGGTCGAGATCGAAGTCTGGATGCATGGGGGGCTAGATGGTCGGTTGCCGGGGTTCGCGTGAAACGAGCGCTGCATCGTTCGGGGTGGCGATGCGCTATGGTCTGTATGTGCTATAGGCTGTATGTGCTATGGGCTGATGCGCTAAAGACGTTAGATGATGCCAGCAAAGCTCCTCAGTCATCCACTGGCGGCTGAGATGGGTTCCGAGCCGCCCGAGTTCTGCACCGAAGGCTCGCCGATGCGGGAACAATCGCCTCATGGTGCTATCCATGCTGCTGCTGCTGCGATAGCCTAAAGGGCTGACCTTGGCCAACGCTGGAAGCCCTATGTCCCTTGCCGATCAGCCGCACTCGAGCCATCCGAGCGGCATCCTGTTCGTCGTCTCGGCTCCCTCGGGAGCCGGTAAGACCAGTCTCGTCGCAGCACTGCTTGAGAACGATCCAGCGCTGTCGCTGTCCGTTTCCTATACCACACGGCAGCGCCGACCGGGGGAGATCGACGGTTCGCATTATCACTTCATCGATCACGACCGATTCGAGAAGATGATCGAGACGGGGGCCTTTATCGAGTACGCGCGCGTCTTCGATAACGCCTACGGAACGGCAGAGGCCTCGCTCCGCGAGACCCTAGAGCAAGGTCAGGACCTGCTGCTCGAGATCGATTGGCAGGGCGCGCGCCAGGTCCGCGAACGCTTTCCCGAGGCAGTATCGATCTTCATCGTGCCGCCATCGCTCTCAGCCCTGGAACAGCGTTTGCGCGGTCGAGGCCAGGATAGCGATGCCGTGATCAGGGACCGGATGGGCAAGGCGCGCGATGAACTCTCGCATTGGGACGAATATCGCTACCTCGTGGTCAATGAGCACTTTGATCAAGCCCTGCAAGAACTCAACTGTATCCTGACCGCAGAGCGTTTGCGCAGCGTGCATCAAGGTTTGAGGGAGCAAGATCGGCTGCGGTTGATGCTAGGGGCGTAGCAGTGAGCATCGGTGAGCGGCATTGGATGTGGCCATGACCGAACACTCATGCGCGGCGCCACCTTGGGACATGAAGCGCGTGAGATTCAGATCAACCCTGATCGGTCTGGCATCGATCAGTATCGCATCTGCCATGGCATCTGCCGGCCGGGCGACCTCGCAAGACGATGCCGGCCTGGTTTTTTTCTGGTAATTTGAGCGCTAATTTTGTCGTTTTTGGAGTACTTGAATGGCCCGTATCACGGTCGAGGACTGCCTCGAGCATGTGGATAACCGTTTCGAGCTGGTCTTGGTGTCGTCCAAGCGCGCTCGCCAGCTCGCCAAGGGCGTCGAGCCGCTATTGCCTTGGGAGAATGACAAGCCGACGGTCATGGCGCTGCGTGAGATCGCGGCTGGATTGATCGAGCCGCAAACCTTAGAGGAAGGCGATCGCGCGGCTCAGGATGCGGCCGAGGCGCTTGAGCGCGCACTGGCTGAAGAACTTGCGTCGCGGGATGCAGAAGACTGAAGCGGAATCCCCACTGAGTTCGCCGCGTGCGGGGGCTCCGGCATCCGTGATGCCCGCGCTTGGCTATCAGTCGCGGTCGGACGAGGGGCCGCCTAGAATCCCGCAGGCGCATTCGCAGCAGGGGGCGCGCGTTGCGGGCGGTTCGCGGCCGAGCCTCTACCTGCGGCTGGACAATGAGCCCGCACGCTTCCTGATCAGCGATCTCCTCACCGAGCTTGAGACCTATCTGCCGCCCGAGCAGATCAGCGAGATCTACCGAGCCTACCTCTTTGGTGCTGAAGCGCATCAAGGGCAGGAGCGACAAAGCGGTGAACCCTACATCTATCATCCCATCGCGGTGGCGCGCATCCTCGCCGAGATGCGGATGGATTACAAAGGCCTGATGGCGGCGATCCTACACGACGTCATCGAAGACACGCCCACCGCAAAAGAGCATCTCGCCGATATCTTCGGTGATGATGTTGCGGAGCTTGTCGACGGGGTGAGCAAACTGACCCAGATCGATTTCCCCTCGCGTGCCGAGGCGCAGGCTGCGAGCTTCCGCAAGATGATGTTGGCGATGACGCGCGATATCCGCGTCATCCTGATCAAGCTGGCGGATCGCCTACATAATATGCGCACGCTGGATGCGATGATGCCCGCCAAGCGCCGGCGCATCTCGCGTGAGACCCTCGAGATCTACGCGCCGATCGCCAACCGGCTCGGTATCAATCGGATTCGGCTCGACCTCGAAGACCTCGGCTTTCGCCATCACTGGCCTTGGCGCCATGCGGTGCTGTCGCGCACGGTCAGTGACAAACTCCAAGGTCGCAGCGAGACCGTCGCCAAGGTGGAAGCCACACTGCGAGCCCGGCTCGAAGCTGAGGGCATTGCGGCCGAGGTCTTCGGCCGCGAGAAGCATCTCTACAGCATCTATCGGAAGATGACGGCCAAGCGGCGCTCGTTCGACGATATGGTCGATGTCTTCGGCTTTCGCGTCATCGTCGACCGCGTCGACACCTGCTACCGCGTCCTCGGTCAGGTGCATGATCTCTACAAGCCGGTGCCGGGGCGCTTCAAAGACTACATCGCGATCCCGAAGTCGAACGGCTATCAGTCTTTACACACGGGTCTCATCGGTCCGCAGGGTGTGCCGATTGAGATCCAGATCCGGACTGCGGATATGAACCGGCTCGCAGAATCGGGCATTGCCGCGCATTGGATGTATAAGAGCAATGGCGAAGCCAGCGGGCCGCAGGCGGCGGCTAAGGATTGGCTGCAGGGGCTCCTAGAGGTGCAGCGCGATTCAGGCGACTCTCAAGAGTTCCTCGAGCACGTCAAGGTCGACCTATATCCAGACGAAGTCTACGTGTTCACACCTAAGGGACGCATCCTCGTGCTGCCGATGGGGGCGACTGTGGTCGACTTCGCCTATGCGATCCACTCCGACGTTGGCAATACCTGCGTGGCGACGCGGATCGATCGGCGCCTAGCCTCGCTGCGCACGCCGCTGCGTAGCGGACAGACCGTTGAGATCATCACCGCGCCCGGCGCCAAGCCGAATGCCGCCTGGCTCAACTTCGTTGTCACCGGCAAGGCGCGCGCGAGTATTCGTAGCTACTTGAAAAATCTTCAGAATCGTGAAGCAGAGGCCTTGGGTCAGCGGATGCTGTCGGCTGAGCTAGCGGCCTTTGGACTGACGTTGGAGCAGGTCGGTGAGGCGCGCATCCTGGCACATGCGCTCGAGAGCGGTTTGGAAGACAGCGAGAAGCTTTTTGCTGAGATTGGTCTTGGAAATCGCATGCCGATGCTGATTGCACGGCGTCTTGCGGGCCCGTCCGAACCGGTGCCTGGTGATGAATCCTTGGTCAATGCGGGTGCGCAGGAAGCTGGCGACGCTGATCGTCGGGGCGCCCGCCGACTCGCGATTCGAGGCACTGAGGGGATGGTGGTGCACTTCGCGCGTTGCTGTCGGCCGATCCCTGGCGATCCGATCACGGGGCTGTTCAGTGCAGGTAAGGGGATTGTGGTGCACCGCAACGAGTGCGGAAACCTAGGCGATTTCCATTCGAAGCGCGACAAGTGGCTCGAGGTTGAATGGGCAGAAGACCCACAGGCCGAGTTCCAGACCGAGATCCGGGTTGATGTGGGTAATCGCCGTGGTGCCTTGGCGACGCTTGCCAGCGCCATCGCCGAGCAGGGCTCCAATATCGAGAACGTGAATTCGCGCGATAAGGATGGGATGACCACAACGCTCGACTTTTTGGTCAATGTGACCGGCCGCAAGCATCTTGCTGGCATCATGCGTCGTTTACGCCAGATCCCCGGCGTGACGCGCATCGTGCGTCTCTCCAATGCCGGGCGCTCGCGCGAGGTCTACAACAAGCATTGAGGCGATGACAGTCAGGACCGGCGGTCGCGAAACGGGCGGCGTCCTCGGTAGGCGGTGATCTGCTGCACGATGACTTGGAAGGGAAGATGATCCAGACTGCCGAATCGGCTGACCGCAGCCCTGATGATCGCATCCACATCGTCGATGGTTTTTGGCACCTCCGCATCCGGGTTCAGCGCCAGATAGAGGCCGCGTAGGCCGCCCACCTGAACGCGCATCGCCTTCGCGTGCGGCAGTGCCGAACTCCCATCCGTGGTTCTCAGCGCGAACCGCGCCTGGCCTCGTAACAGCTCCAACAACCTAACACAGCGCGCCTGCGCCTCGTCCGTCTCGCAGCTCACGCCTTCACGTTCGGCGATGCAAAAGCGCTCGGCGCGGCTGCAGGCGCATTGATTGGTCAAGATGCTCTTCTCGAACGGACAGTAGCGCTCGTTAATGGTGCTATAGGTCTCTCGTAAGACTTGGTTGTCCATAAGCGATGGAGTCTCTGTCTATTTGCCGGTCAACTCGCTGAGTCGGCGGCGGTCGCGTTTGGTTGGGCGCCCGCCTTCAACCCGTAAGCTCGGCCCCGCGGCCCGGCGCTCTTGCACCAGCGCTTGGCGCTTGAGCCGGCTCTGCTCGTCTTCCTCGAACAGCAGTGCCGCTTCGCTGGCCGGTCGGCGCTGCTTGGAGAGCGCCTTGACCTCGATCTGCCATTCGAGCTGGCCCTTGTGGATGCTGAGCCTGGTCCCTGGGCGCACGCTGCGGCCGGGTTTTGCGCGTTGGCCGTCGAGATGGACCTTGCCGCCGTTGATGGCCTCAACAGCGAGTGGACGCGTCTTGAAGAAGCGCGCCGCCCAGAGCCATTTGTCGAGGCGCTGGCTTCCCGCCTCTTCGGCGCTAGCCTTTGCTGAGCTCATCGGTTGGCGCTCATCAGTCGGTGCTCATCGGCCTTGGAGCAAGGGGTCAAGCTTGCCGGCCCGGTCCAGTGCAGCCATGTCGTCGTAGCCGCCGATGTGGCGTTCATCGATGAAGATCTGCGGCACCGTGGTGCGCTGGCTGCGTTGGATCATGCTGCGCATCTGATCCTGGTCTTTATCGACCCGGATCTCTTCGAATTCGATGCCTTTCTGCTTGAGGAGCCTGCGTGCTCGCACGCAATAGGGGCAGAAAGCGGTCGAGTACATCTCCACAATGGGCATCATGGCGCTGTTACCCTCGCTGATCGGCGCCGGCGACCGCTCTCAATCGGAGAACCGCCGCGCGCGTTGCTTGAAATCGGTCGATTGCGACCGGATGAGCCAAGATTGGCATAAGCGACCCGCATCCGCCAAGCTTCGCCGAGCCCTGGCTGGCATCGAGCGCCACCGCCCTGTTTCCGCCAGCCTCAGTTTTTCCTCCATCCTAGCAGAGTCACTCATTACGCCGATGTATCGCACGACACCACCCGTTATCCGCCTCAGCGACTATCGACCGCCGGAATTCCTGATCGATACCGTCGCACTGCGGTTCGAGCTTGACGATCAGCACACCGAGGTCGAGGCGGAACTCAGTCTGCGACGTAATCCGGCTGCGACCCGCGGCAATGGTGATCTGCGGCTGGATGGCGAACAGCTCGAACTTAAGACAATCAGCCTGAACGATCGGTCGCTGGCGCCTGCCGAGTTTCAGGTCGAGGAGGATCACCTGATCGTCCGCCGGGTGCCGGATCGGTTCCAGCTACAGACCCGGGTGCGGTTGCATCCGAGTGCCAACACGGCGTTGGAGGGGCTCTACGTCTCCGGCGGTATGCTCTGCACCCAATGTGAGGCCGAGGGCTTTCGGCGCATCACCTACTTCCTCGATCGCCCGGACGTGATGGCGACCTACCGGGTTACTCTGATCGCTGACCCCGAGCGTTATCCGGTGCTGCTAGCAAATGGCAACCCGGCTGGTGAGGAAAGGCTTGCAGATGGCCGGCTTTGCGTCCACTGGGACGACCCCTTCCCGAAGCCGAGCTATCTGTTCGCCGTTGTCGCTGGCGCGCTGAGCGCGGTCGAGGAGACGTTCAAGACCGCCTCTGGCCGTCGCGTGCCGTTGCGGATCTATGTCGAGCCCGGCAACGAGGCGAAGTGCGCGCATGCGATGCAGTCGCTGATCCGCGCCATGCGCTGGGACGAGGAGCGCTATGGTCGCGAGTATGATCTGGAGGTGTTCAACATCGTCGCCGTCAGCCATTTCAACATGGGCGCGATGGAGAATAAGGGGCTCAATGTCTTCAACGCCAAGTACATCCTGGCGAGCCCTGAGTCGGCAACGGATGCGGATTTCGCTGGCATCGAGGGCGTGGTCGCGCATGAATATTTCCACAACTGGACCGGCAACCGCATCACCTGCCGGGATTGGTTCCAGCTCAGCCTGAAGGAGGGTTTCACCGTCTATCGCGACCAGGAGTTCTCGGCCGATATGGGCTCGCGCGGGGTCAAGCGCATCGAGGATGTGCGCATGCTCCGTGCGCGCCAATTTCCGGAGGACTCAGGCCCGATGGCGCATCCGGTGCGCCCTGATTCCTATATCGAGATCAACAACTTCTACACCGCGACGGTGTATGAGAAAGGCGCTGAGCTGGTGCGCATGCAGGCCCATCTGCTCGGTCCAAAGCGCTTCCGCAAGGCGACCGATCTCTATTTCGAGCGCTTCGATGGCCAAGCGGTGACGACCGATGATTTCGTCGATTGCATGGAGTCCGCCGGTGGCATCGACCTGACCCAGTTCAAGCGCTGGTACCGCCAAGCTGGAACGCCACAGCTCGACTGCTCCGATCGCTATGATCCGGTGGCCGGTACCTATCAGCTCGAGGTGCGGCAGCACACGCCGGCCACGCCCGGCCAAGCCGAGAAGCAGCCGTTGCATATCCCGCTCGCCCTCGGACTGCTCGATGCCGATGGCCAGGATCTGCCGCTGCAGCTGCAAGGCGAGACCAAAGCCGCGGCACCCGGCACACGCATGCTCGAGCTGCGCCAACCAGTCGAAACCTTTGTTTTTACCGGACTCGCCGCGCAGCCAGTGCCCTCGCTGCTGCGTGGCTTCTCGGCGCCGGTGCAGGTCTGTTATCCCTACACCGATGAGCAGCTGAGTTTCTTGATGGCGCATGACAGCGACGGCTTCAATCGCTGGGACGCGGCACAGACGCTGGCTCAGCGCCTGTTGCTGGCGATGGTGGCCGACCCGGCGTTGGCGGTGCCGGATAGCTTCATCGCGGCCTTTGAGCGGGCGCTCTCAGATGCCACCGCCACCACTGCCGGCGGTGCCACCGATGCGATTGATCCTGCCGGCGCAGCCAAGACCAGTGATGCCGCACTGATCGCCGAAGTGCTCAGCTTGCCATCCGAGAGCTATCTCGGCGATCAGATGCAGGTGGTCGATGTCGATGGCATCCATCGTGCCCGCCAGGCCCTCGCCGCCGAGATTGGTCGCACCCTGCGCGAGCCGCTGCTGGCCGCCTACAGACGCACCCGCAGCGACGTCGGCTTCGACCTGAGCCATGCGTCGATGGGCCGCCGTGCGCTCGGCAACCTCTGCTTGAGCTATCTGGTGCGCGCCGGTGATGCCGAGGGGCTGAGCCTGGCGCAGCGTCAGTTCGAGGCGCAGCAGAACATGACCGATGTGATTGCGGCGCTACGCATGCTGATCGAGGCGCCCGCGCCGACTTCCGCCGACGCTCAGGCGGGTGTTTCAGAACAGGCGGTAGGGGTCGCCGTAGTGACTGGTCTATTTGGTGCTGGCATTGGCGCCGTCGTAGGCGCTGGTGCTCGGGGCGAGCAGGAGGGCAGAGATCTTGGCGAGGAGCTGCTCGCAGCCTTCTATCAGCGCTGGTCGGGAGAGCCCCTGGTGCTGGATAAATGGTTCGCACTGCAGGCGCAAAGTAGCCAGACTGATACGCTAGCGCGAGTCGAGCAGCTGTTGACGCACCCAGACTTCTCGCTCACGAATCCGAACCGCGTGCGCGCCCTGATCGGCGCCTTCGCCGCCGGCAACCCGGTGCGCTTTCATGCCGCTGATGGCACTGGCTATCGCTTCCTCACCGACCGCATCCTCGAGCTTGATCCGCTGAATCCGCAGATCGCCTCGAGACTGCTCTACCCAATGACACGTTGGCGTCGCTACGATGAGGGCCGCCAGCAGCAGATGCGCGCCCAGCTCGAGCGCATCCTCGAGGTGGAAGGGCTTTCCAACGATGTCTATGAGGTGGTGTCCAAGAGTCTGGGCTAAGTTGATGGGCTAAGTCGATGTTGGACTGGAACTGGATGTCGAGCGCGAGTGTTCGGCTGAGCCTGATTGTCCTGCTGCTCTATCGTGTCTCCAGTCGTTTCAGACGAGAGCCACGGATGGATACCATTCCGCTCAGAGCAAAGATTTCTTCGTGAGCGAAAAAACGTTACATCTGTAATAACGGCGACTGCCCGCATAAAACATTTAGGCTCATTGTGGGTTTTGAGGACATGCTTCCGGCTGTAATAACGTCTCGAGGAGCGCCCCCAGCAAGGCTCGTCCCCGTTGTCTGACGTTGTGCACGAATTCGAAGAACCCCGAGGTACAGAGGGAGTTTTTCCTGTGAGAGGCCACGATGCGGACGCAGCCAGGAGCGTAGCAGCGACCAAAACCCTTCCATGGTGTTGACATGGTCGGCGTTTAGCCAGTCACCGCTCGCGCGTTGCAGAGCGGCGCTAGCTTGAGCAGTTGCTGGGCCTGCAAGAGGCAGCGCTGACGAGCCTCCGGGTCGAGAGTGCGCACCCAGCGCGCGGGGAGGCTGGCGGGACCGTAAAGGGCGCCGGCGATCATGCCGAGGATGCCGCCAGTAGTGTCGGCGTCGCCGCCGCGGTTGACGACATCGATGAGCGCGGATTCGAGATCGTCGGTCGCGAACAGCGCTTGGAACACGGTGCGCAGGGTGTCGGCGATGAAACCGCTGGGGTTCTCGATGCGCTTGCGGTCGTAGGCGAAGACCGGCTCTTCGGCGACCAATCCGTCTGCCAGCAGTTTGAGGTCTTTTCGCGTGCCGCCGAGCAGGCTGGCCTGGACCATGCGGATCACGCAGAGGGTGCCGGCGTCGGAGATTTGGTTGTTGTGGGTGACGTGGGCTTGGCGCCGATTGGCCTCGGCGACGTCATCGACATCGGCGCCAATCGTGGCTAAGGCGACGGGTAAGCAGCGCATGCAGGCGCCATTGCCGGCATCGAACTCGCTCTCCCGGGAGGTCCACTCGCCGGTTCGTCGATAATGAGCGATGCCTCGGCGCACGGTATTGCCGATGTCGATCGGCTTGCTGCGCATCCAGCCGCTGAAGGCCTCGGCTGCGGCTTGGGCGTTGACCTCGCCGACGGTGAGGATGCTGTCGCCGAGTGCGAGCGCCATCTCGGTGTCGTCGGTGACCTGGCCCTTGCGCAGGCGCAGCCAGCCACCGCCCTTGATGTCGCGATGTTCGCGGAATTGGTCGCGGATCTCGCGCGGGGTCATGAACTCGACGGTGGCGCCAAGTGCATCGCCGACGGCAAGGCCCAGATAGGCGCCGATGGCACGACGCTTGATCTGATCACCGCTGCCGTTCTCGGCCAGCAGGAGGAATTCAGTTCTCAGGCCCGAAACAAGCATGGTAGTCGACGCAGACCTCACAGGAGGGTGAACGGCAGCTGTAGATGCCCTCGGCCTCGCACAGCTGTTTGTACAGGAAGCGCTTCCACTTCATGTCGTGGACGTTTTTCTGGGCAACGGCGGGGAAGTTTTGTTCCATCAGCCGACTCAGCTCGGCGCGATTCCAGAGTCCAAGGTCTTGCCAGAGGTGGTCGCTTCCCATACAGCCCGCAGCGATGATCTCGGCCATCCAGCGCTGCTGCGGGCCCGGCTGCAGGTTGAAATTACCGGGTCCCTTGTCTGATACCTGAAGCAAGAGCCGAACCAGTTCGTCCCGCTCGTCAGTCCGCTCTGGATCGAGTGGGCGCTGTGGCTGCGCAAGCGCGGTCTGTCGCAGTGCCGGGAAGTGATAGGCGACCAGCTGTTTGAACGCCTCTGGCCTGAGGCCGAGCCAGTCTGGCATGGCGCCGAGGCCCACGCATTGACTTGCGAGCATTGAGGCCAAAAGGCTGTCATTTCGATGGCCGGCGGCAAGGGACAGGAGCCAGTGCCGCCAATGCTCCGCCGTTGCATCCGGCACTGATCCTGGGCAGCCGCCTGCGGTGGGCACCCGGTTGGTGCTTGCCGCGAGGATGGGCGCTGAGGGGGCTGGAGCCGACGGCGGCATGGGTCAGTACTCGACGAGGACGTCTTCGTCGCGCACGATCATCTGGCAGGCCAGACGCCATTCACTGGGCATATCGTCAACGTGCAGCTGGTCGATCTGCTCTTGCGTGAGCTTGCCGAGCTCCTTGAGCACCGTCTGTTCTTTATCAGTGAGGAAATAGCCCATGCGGTCCTTGTCGTCGACGCTGGTCACGCGCACCAGGCAATGGCCGCATTCACCGTCTTGGCAGTCGAATTGTACCGGGATCTTGTTCTCCTTGGCGATCTTGAGCAGGGTCTCGGTGTGGCTGCCGGCGACCGCGTAGACGGTCTTGTCTTTGTAGTCGGGGTTTGAAAAGGTCACGAGTGCCATGGATAGGGCTCCGCGTTGGATGGGTTGATCTGAGCTGGGATGCGCTAGATGTGCTGCGCCGCTGCGCTTGAATGAGCGCTAGCTAGGCCGGTTTGACGGTGCAATCGCCGATGATCTGGGCTTGGCAGGCGAGGCGGTCGTGGCGGCTGGCCATGTTCTCGCGCAGCACCTTTTCTTCGAGCACCGAGGGCTCGGTCAGATTGTTCCAGCCTTCGACCACGTGCATCATGCAGGTGCCGCAATCGCCCTCGCGGCAGCCATAGATGATGCCGGCGCCGATCTTCTCGGAGACGTCGATGACGCGGATGCCGGCCGGGACGTTGACGGTCTGCTCGATGTCCTGAAAGGTGATTTTGGCCTTGGCCATGTCGTGTATTCCTCTTGGTTTTGGTTGCAATGGAGTCGTGGGTTGAGACCATCGGGCGCCGTCTGACGACGCTCGTGCAGACGCTCGCGCATCTGTTCAGGGGCGGGGCTGCTCACGCGGGCGTTGCTCTAAACGGGGCCGATAACGGCTTAACGAGCGCGGATCTCGGCCATGGTCGCGTTCCAGCGCTCGGGTGGGATACCGGTCAGTGAGCCGGGCGGATTCACTGGGATGCCACGGGCATCGAGGATGGCGCCCTCGATCGGGCAGATGCTCGCGCATTGCGGCTCGGCGAAGTCGCCGGCACATTCGCTGCACTGGCTTGGGTCGATGATGAAGTGTGGCTTGGCGGCCTGAATCGCCTGGCTTGGGCACAGCGGCTCACAGGCCCAGCAGTTCACGCAGCCATCGGTTATTTGGTAAGCCATGGTGTTTCCTGATTCGCTTGGGGCTGATTTAAGCGCTCAGCGCACGCATGGGCTCGGCCCGTTCAAGGGCGCCGCTTGCGGTGAGCTCGGTGTAGACAGCGGCGACGGCTGTCTCGATCGGCTCCATCGCGTGCTCGCCGTTCGGTGCGATGCCGGCGGCCTCAAGCGCGTCCCAAGGCTCGATGCCGATCTTCGAGCAGAGCACGGCGACGCAGCCCTCGAGCGCACGCAGGGTGCCGGCGAGCGCTGAGTCGGCTTCGCCGCAGGTCTCATCGCCCGTGCAGTAGGCCTGGACCCGGCGGGTACCGATAAAGCGCACGTCTTGGGCGTCGGCCTCGTAGACCAGGAATTCACGGGCATGCCCGAAGTGCTGGTTGATCACCCCGCTGCCGCTGCTGGCGACGGCGATGCGCAGGGGGTGGCTGGTCGTGCCCGTCGGTGCCTTGGTGCGTGACGAGGCCGTCCGAGCGGCGACGATCGGCGTTGCTGTTTGGGTTGCGAGTGGTGTTGTTTCCGATGCCGCGGCGGACACCAGGTTGGGCTCGGTCGAAGGCGCTGCCGGGCGACGGCGAGTGAGCGCATCGAGCGCCACGAAGACTTCGCTACCTGAGGTCTGCGTTGCCTGCCGGCTCGCCTCGCGTTGAGCTTGGCGCTTGGCCTCGATCTCGGCATGCACCGTGGCGCGGCGCTCCATCGCGGCGGCGTAGTCGATGTCCATCTGCTCGATCTTCTCGATCGAAAACTCAGCACCGCGATCCTCGCCCAGCATGCCGACCGCATCGGCGCGGCATTGGCGGCAGTGGCGCATCATCGCCATGTCGCCGCTGCAGGCCTCTTGTAGGGACTGTAGCTCGTCATGGGTTGGGCCACGTTGACCCATCAGACCGTAGAAGGTGCCATGCTCGGCCTCGGCGATCAGCGGCATGACGTTGTGCAGGAAGGCACCCTTGGCCTTGACCACGCGGCTGACCTCTTTCAGGTGCTCGTCGTTGACGCCGGGGATCAGCACCGAGTTGACCTTGACCAGCACGCCGCGCTCGGCGAGCATCGCCAAGCCCTTCTGCTGCTGTTCGATGAGGATGCGCGCCGCCTTGACCCCTTTGATGCGACGGTTGTTCCAGAAGATCCAGGGATAGATCTTGGCGCCGATCTCGGGATCGACACAGTTGATGGTGATGGTGACGTGGTCGATGTTGTGCTGGCAGATCTCGTCGACCAGCTCCGGCAGCGCGAGGCCATTGGTCGAGACGCAGAGCTTGATGTCGGGGGCCTTCTCGGACAGCGCGCGGAAAGTGGCGAGGGTCCGCTCCGGGTTGGCGAGCGGATCACCCGGGCCGGCGATGCCGAGCACGCTCATCTGTGGGATCGCAGCGGCGACGGCCAGCGTCTTTTGGACCGCCTGCTCGGGCGTCAGCAGCTCTGAGACCACGCCCGGGCGCGATTCATTGGAGCAGTCGTACTTGCGATTACAGTAGTGGCACTGGATATTGCAGGCTGGCGCTACCGCCACATGCATGCGCGCATAGTGATGGTGGGCGTCTTCGGAGAAGCAGGGATGGTCGTTGACCTTGGCGCGAATCGCCGCGGGCAGATGCGCGAGCTTGTCTGAACGGCTGCCGCAGCCGCTGGATGCACAGCCACTGGCTGGCCCGCTCTCTACCTTTCGCCGCTCTGTCTTCAGAGTGGTTACCGCTTGCACCATGTCTCGATCCCCGTAAAGTCTGACGGCGTCGCATGTGTGACGCGCTAGGCTGTATAGGGATCAATAAGCAAACGGCGTGCCCGGTGTGAGTTTAAGGCTAAGCGATTGATTCGGCAATGATCAGAGCAGGGCTGCCGAAGCCTCTGTGAGGAGGCTGACACCGCATAGGCGTCTGTTGTCGGGTCTGCGACCTGGTCTCTTGCGTTCGCGAGCTGTAGAGCCTTAGGCGAGCGCTTCAATCCGATCCTGATAAACGCGCACCAGCCTGTTGGTTGTCGTCAATTCCATGATCTGCGGCCAAAGGCGGGTCATCAGCCCATGAAATTGCCGCATCCGCATATTTCCGAAGCAGATATGCACCACACGCGGTGGCGGCTCGCTGACCATGATGCGATCCGAGAAGTCAGTATCCTTGGTGACGATGATCAGGTCGTGTTCTCGTGCATAGCGCCAGATCTCGGAGTCACTCCAGGTCTCTCCAATGTCGCGCATGTGTATGCAGTCTTCATTGGCCCAGAGCGCGAACCGGTAGGGCAGGTTGACGTCGATTAGAAACTGCGCCATCAGGCGACGTGCTTCAAGCTGTAACGGTGCTTCATCAGGTCGGCGGCGAAGCTTAGGCAAGCATCGATGTCTGCAGGCTCGAGGGAGGGATACTGGCTCAGGATCTCTTCGCGTGATTCGCCGGCGCTGAGGAAGCCGAGAATCGTTTCGACGGTGATGCGCAAGCCACGAATGGTTGGTTGGCCATTGCAGAGGTCTGGATGGACGGTGATTCTGCCGCTGGTATAGGTGGTTGTTAGTGTGCTTTCGCTTGTGGTCGTCATCACGGCGGTACTCTCAGTCTGGTTGCCCTCGTTTAGCATGAGTATCGTCGAATTCCTTGAATCTTAGGAATAGCCAGAGACGTAAATGCGTCTTGGAGGCAAGCGCTTGATGCTGCTGGAGCAGCGATTGCTGTCATGAGTGCACCTGAGTGCACCATCTTGCCCGCTGGGCTAGCTGCGCCGCTTGAACCAAGCGGTGAGACTGAAGCGCTCGCGCTGCGCGGGCTCCACCTCGTGCAGAAACCGGGCGCTGAAGAAGGTCACCAGGCGACCGCCTTCGGGCAGGATCAGCTCGCTCAGCTCAGGGCGATCCGGATCAGTATAGAGCCGCAGCGCGCCGCCGTCCTGCGCCTGCCAGGCATCGTTGAGATAGAGGATGCAGCTCAGCGTGCGCTCGCCGATGCCGCGAAATTGGTCTAGGTGCTTGCGGTAATAGGTGCCGGGTGGATAAACCGCCAGATGCGCCTCGAGCTCGTAGAGACCGAGGAACAGTCTACGGTTGATCGCTAGCCGTAACTGCTCGAGCTGGCTCCAATAGAGGCGCTGCGCAGCGCTGAGCTCGTTCGGGTCGAGCCAGTCGACGCGGTCGGTTCTGACCTCGTCGCGCACCTTGAGATCCTCACCGCGGCCGACGCCCGCGCGTCGGAAACGTCCGGCCTGCCAGCGCTGTTGCGCCTCATGGCGAAGCTGGCTGATGTGCAGTGGTGCGAGGAAGCCATCGGTTACACACCAGCCCTGCTCGGTGAGGGTGGCGGCGATCTGCTCGGCGAGCTCGGGTGGTTGTTCGGGTGGCAGGGAAGAGGCGGGATGGGCCAAGTGCGCGAGACTCGGAGGGAATGGATGCCGAAGTCTGCGCGCAATGTTGCGGCGGGTCGAGCGATTTTGTAGCAGCTGAGCGCGCGATTGCGGCTGATCGCGGTCCGTTCGATGGCTGGCGCCCAGGCTGCAATCCGCGACGATGCCGCTGATCTAGCCGGCTGTCTGCTTGGCGCCGATCAGCTCGATTGGATAGCCGTCGGGATCTTTGACGAAGGCGATGATGGTGGTGCCAGCGTTCATCGGACCCGCCTCGCGCAGGATCTCGCCGCCTTGGGCCTTAATGCGCGCGGCGGCCTCATAGACATCCTCGACCTCGATCGCGATATGGCCATAGGCATCGCCGAGCTCATAGTGCTCGACGCCCCAGTTGTAGGTCAGCTCGATGACGGTCTGTTCGGACTCATCGCCGTAGCCGAGGAAGGCGAGGGTAAACTCGCCGGCTGGATAGTCTTTTTGGCGCAGCAGTTTCATGCCAAGCAGCTTGGTGTAGAAGTCGATGGAGCGTTGCAGGTTGCCGGTGCGGAGCATGGTGTGCAGGATGCGCATGGTGTTCTCGGACCTCGGTTGAGAGGAGAAGGCTGGTTGATAGGGTGGTGTCGCCGGATGGCTCGCCGGTCGGACCGTTGGTCGATTGTGCGTGCTTCGGTCGCGATCGCGATCACGATCGATTCCGTTACCGAGCGATGCTGAAGAACGTGGGGATGACGACGACGTCTTTGAACTGATAGAGGAGTAGCTATGGGCACTGGAAAATTGTTTGCGATCGTTTTCGTTGCCGTGTTGCTGGCCAATGCGCTGACACTGGCGGCGCTCTATGGCGCGCGGGCGCTGTTGCCAGAGATACAGCTGCTAGCCCCGGAGGCGCCATCAAGCTCAGGGCCTGGCTCAGGGCCAACTGCGCCAACTGAGGAGATCGCCAGCCGCTGGGTTCCGGCGATCCAGGAGCGGATTCGGCAATTCTGGGTGCACCCAGCTGGAACCTGGGAGGGCAATGCACCAATCGTCAATGTGCGGCTCGAGCCAGGTGGTAAGGTCATCAACAATCAGGTAACGATCGTCACCAGCAGCGGTAATCCGATGTTCGATCAGTCGGTCGTGAATGCGATCTACGACGCCTCGCCACTGCCTGTGCCGAGCGGCTCCGACTTCGAGCCATTCCGCGACTTCAATCTGGTGCTGCGCCCCTAATGGTGGCCTGCTGGCGCCGCGACTGAATCGCGGTGGCGCTGCGTACTTCACATGCACCAAGCCGCCTAGCTCGGGTGCTTGCCAATCTGGTGCAGAGGCTTGCACCAAGGCGACGGCGATTGCTCAGGTCTGGTGCATGACTGCTCGATTCATGCTCTTGTGGGCCAATCTTCTTCTTTAATATCAGTTGGTTGTTTTTATGGTCTGATATTTGCTTAATGCCGCCAGGCGGCAGCTTTGGCCGACCACTGATGTTCTAAGACTCACCATGATTAGGAGACACTGGATGATTTCGATCCCGTCTTTCAAACCTCTGCTGCTGAGCGCCGGCATCGCGCTTGGGCTGACCGCGTCGCTGTCCGGATTCGCTGAAGATGCCGCGCCCGCGGTGGACCCGGCCGACGATGAGACCATCAAGGTCGGCGTGCTGCACTCTCTCTCCGGCACCATGGCGATCAGCGAGACGACGCTGAAGGATACGGTGCTGATGCTGATCGAGGAGCAGAACGAGAAAGGCGGGGTGCTCGGCAAAAAGCTTGAGGCGGTGGTGGTCGATCCCGCCTCGGACTGGCCGCTGTTCGCCGAGAAGGCGCGCGAGTTGTTACAGAAAGACAAGGTCGCCGCCGTGTTTGGCTGCTGGACCTCGGTGTCGCGCAAATCGGTGCTGCCGGTGTTCGAGGAGCTGAACGGCCTGCTGTTCTATCCGGTGCAGTATGAGGGTGAAGAATCGTCGAAGAATGTCTTCTACACCGGTGCTGCGCCAAATCAGCAGGCGATTCCGGCGGTTGACTATCTGAAGGATGAGCTGGGGGTCGAGCGCTGGGTGCTGGCGGGCACCGACTACGTCTATCCGCGCACCACCAATAAGATCCTCGAGGCCTACCTGAAGCAGAACGGTGTCGCCGAGGAGGACATCATGATCAACTACACGCCATTCGGACATTCCGACTGGCAGTCGATCGTCGCCGATATCAAGAAATTCGGCTCCGAGGGTAAGAAGACCGCAGTGGTCTCGACCATCAACGGCGATGCCAACGTGCCGTTTTATAAAGAGTTAGGCAATCAGGGCATCTCGGCTGAGGACATCCCGGTGATCGCCTTCTCGGTGGGCGAGGAAGAGCTTTCCGGCATCGACACCGGCCCGCTGGTCGGTCATCTGGCGGCCTGGAACTACTTCATGAGCGTGCCGACCGATGAGAACGATGCCTTCATCGAGACCTGGCATGGGTTTATCGATGATTCGAATCGGGTCACCAATGATCCGATGGAGGCGCACAAGATCGGCTTCGATCTCTGGGTGCAGGCGGTCGAGAAGGCGGGTACCACCGACACCGACGCGGTTGAAAATGCGATCATCGGCCTGACCACCAGCAATCTCAGTGGCGGGACGGCGAAGATGCTGCCCAACCATCACATCACCAAGCCGGTGCTGATCGGTGAGATCCAGGATGATGGTCAGTTTGCGATCGTCTACCAGACCGAGGAAGCGGTGCCGGGTGATGCCTGGTCGGACTATCTGGAAGGCTCGAAGGATCTGATCGCCGATTGGACGGACCCGATCAACTGCGGCAACTACAATACCAAGACGAAAAAATGCCTTGGCAGCGAGCAGGCGGCGAAGGAGTAGTCTTGAACATCGGGGCGTCTAGACACTAGAAACGCGCAGCTGGAGAACGAGCAGCCGGTGTTTGCGTTCGACGCCGCATAGGATCGGAGGCCAGGGATGGCGCTCTGGTCACGTTAGTTGCTGGTAAAGTCCCGATCCGAATCACACGGCAACGTCCATCCCTTAGATCACCTCGCGCGGTTGATGAGCCCTATGTCTAGGTTTGTGTTTGGCGGCAGTGGCCCTGCTTTGGCGATGGCGCTTGGCTTCTTGCTGTTGCTGATGACAGCCACAGGCGCGGCCGACAATCAGCCAATCGATCCAGCCTCAGGCTCGGCAGCAAAGCTCACAGCGAGTTCGGTGGCCGAGTCCAGCATGCCTGGTCCCGTTGCTGATGCCGGAGCTGATGTGGCAAATGACATCGCTGCGAGCGCGGCACCTGAGCCTGCAAAGAATTTGATGGCCGAAGCCGAAGCATCTGAACCGGATCTGGACCCGGAAACAGGATCAGAACCCGATCTTACCGCCACCTTCGACGAACGCGTTTCCGAGCTGACGGAGACCTCGTTCAAGGTCAAGGAAGCCGCGGCTCAAGCCATCGCCGACAGTGGTGATGCACGAGCAATCCCGCTGCTAAAAGCGCTGCTCGCGGGAGATCTCTACTATCGCACGGCTGATGATCGCGTTGTTTATGTCGCGCCGGCGGGCAGTCGCGGCTGGGCCTTGACCGATGCGCTCAGCGGCGAGGCCCTCGGCGAGGTCGGGCGCCGTGATGTGCGCAAGATTACCGTCAACAATCGGATGCGCGGTGCTTTGCGTACAGCGATCGCGGCGTTGACCCTGGCCAGTCCAGACCCGGCGCTGCGCCTGCGGGCGGCGCGCGAGATGGTTGGCAGCGATGATCCCTCGGTGATCAGCGCCGTGCGCGGGCAGCTTGCCGCGGAAGACGACCGGCAGGTGACGGAGGTGCTGGCCTTGGTGGTCGCCATCGCGGATCTCAAACAGCCGGATAGTGACAGCCGCTTGGCGGCCATCGAGGTGCTCCATGGCAATCTCTATCCGCAGGCTCGGAATGCGCTGAATGCCTTGCTCGAATCAGAGCAGGACCCCGAGGTCCTCGCCGCGACCAAAGCGGCGCTGGATGCGATCGATCGCAAGCGCCAACTCAATAGCAGTATCGAGACCCTGTTCTTTGGTCTGAGCCTGGGCTCGGTGCTGGTGCTGGCGGCAATCGGGCTGGCGATCACCTTTGGCGTCATGGGGGTGATCAACATGGCCCATGGCGAGCTGATCATGATCGGCGCCTATACCACCTATCTGGTGCAGCAGGCGATGCCGGGGCTGACCGACTGGTCGCTGTTGGTCGCGGTGCCGGCGGCCTTCCTGGTCTCGGGTGCCTTCGGTGTCGCCATCGAACGCACGGTGATCCGCTTCCTCTACGGGCGACCTTTGGAAACCCTGCTCGCCACCTTTGGTATCAGCCTGATCCTGCAGCAACTGGTGCGCACCACCATCTCGGCGCAGAACGTGGTGGTGCAGAACCCAAGCTGGATGAGCGGCTCGTTGCAGCTCAATCCAGGGCTGGCGCTGACCTATAACCGGCTCTACATCCTGCTGTTCGCGCTCATCGTCTTTGCGCTGCTGTTGCTGGTGCTCAAGCGCACCGCGCTCGGCTTGCAGGTGCGGGCGGTGTCGCAGAACCGGGCCATGGCGCGGGCGATGGGGGTGCACTCAGCGCGCGTTGATGCGCTGACCTTCGGGCTGGGCGCTGGCATCGCCGGGGTCGCCGGCGTGGCATTGTCGCAACTGACCAACGTCGGCCCGAACATGGGCCAGGCCTACATCATCGATTCGTTCATGGTGGTGGTGTTTGGCGGTGTCGGCAATCTCTGGGGCACCCTGGTCGCGGGCATGACGCTGGGTGTCGCGAACAAGCTGATGGAGCCTTGGGCTGGTGCCGTGCTGGCCAAGATCCTGGTGCTGGTGTTCATCATCCTGTTCATCCAGAAGCGCCCGCGCGGACTCTTCCCGCAGCGCGGCCGTGCGGCGGCTGATTAATAACCGAGAACCTTCAACATGGGCCTGTTGCAACCACTCAAGGGCGATACCGGCGGCCAGATCATGCTGGCCGTGCTGGCGCTGATCGCCATCTTGGTACCGATCCTGAATCTGCTGGTGCCGGAGGGGAATCCGCTGCATGTCAGCACCTTCACGGTGACCCTGCTTGGCAAGTACCTGACCTATGCGCTGCTGGCCGTGGCGGTCGATCTGGTCTGGGGCTATCTTGGGATTCTGAGTCTGGGTCATGGCGCCTTCTTTGCCCTCGGCGGCTATGCGATGGGCATGTACCTGATGCGCCAGATCGGCGACCGCGGCGTCTATGGTGACCCGCTGCTGCCGGATTTCATGGTCTTTCTCGACTGGCAGCAGTTGCCCTGGTTCTGGCAGGGCTTCGATCAGTTCTGGTACGCGGCGCTGATGATCCTGCTGGTCCCTGGGCTGCTCGCCTTCGTGTTTGGCTGGTTGGCGTTTCGCTCGCGCGTCACCGGCGTCTATCTGTCGATCATCACCCAGGCCCTGACCTATGCGCTGATGCTGGCCTTCTTCCGCAACGAGATGGGCTTTGGCGGCAATAACGGACTGACCGACTTCAAGGACCTGCTCGGCTTCGATCTGCAGGCGGATGGCACCCGCATCGGCTTGTTCCTGGCCTCGGCATTGGCCTTGGCGCTCGGTTATTGGGCCTGCCGTTGGGTCGTCACCTCGAAGCTCGGTCGGGTCGCGGTCGCGGTGCGCGATGCCGAATCGCGGGTGCGTTTCATCGGTTATCGGGTGGATCGGGTCAAGCTGGCGATCTGGACCTTCTCGGCGGTGTTGGCCGGCGTGGCGGGCGCGCTCTATGTGCCTCAGGTCGGCATCATCAATCCCGGCGAGTTCTCGCCGTTGAATTCGATCGAGCTGGTGGTTTGGGTGGCCATCGGTGGCCGCGCGACCCTGTATGGCGCGGTGATCGGCGCGGTCTTGGTCAATTATGGCAAGACGGTCTTCACCGGCGCCTTCCCCGAGGCCTGGTTGTTCGTGCTCGGTGGATTGTTCGTGCTGGTGACCGTGTTCCTGCCCGCGGGCATCGCCGGATTGCTGAAGACCTTGCGGCGGCGCCGTGCCCAGCCCGAGACGATTCAGCGGGAGGCCACCACATGACCAACAGCGACTCCGGCCGCGGATCGAGCCGCGATCTGCTCCACAGTGATCGCACCTTCGACTTCAGCGGCCCCAAACAGCTCTGGCAAGGTTTCGGCCAGGACTTCAAGGAACTGACCCGGCGCGACCGGCAGTTCAGCTTTATGATCCGCGCCAAGGATCTTGAGCTGGATGTCAGTCACGGCCCGATCCTCTATCTCGATGGGCTCAACGTCAGCTTTGACGGCTTCAAGGCGATCAATGAACTGAACCTCTACATCGATGCCGGCGAGCTGCGCTGCGTAATCGGACCCAATGGCGCCGGCAAGACGACGATGATGGACATCATCACCGGCAAGACCCGGCCCGATTCGGGCAGCGCCTTCTTCGGCCAGAAGATCGATCTGCTCAAGCTGACCGAGCCTGAGATCGCCGAGGTCGGCATCGGGCGCAAGTTCCAGAAGCCGACCGTGTTCGAGCACCATAGCCTGTTCGAGAACCTGGAGCTGGCGATGGCGGCGGACAAGCGTGTCTTTCCGACGCTGCTCGCGCGGCTGACGGGAAAAGAGCGCGACCGGATCGACGAGGTGCTCGGCATCATCGGCCTGCGCGAGCTGGCGCGGCGCGAGGCCGGTACCCTCTCGCACGGGCAGAAGCAATGGCTCGAGATCGGCATGCTGCTGATGCAAGACCCGCATCTGCTGCTGGTCGACGAGCCGGTCGCCGGCATGACCCATCAAGAGATGGAGCGCACCGCCGAGCTGCTGACCTCGCTGGCTGGCAAGCACACGGTGGTCGTGGTCGAGCACGATATGGACTTCGTGCGCTCGATCGCCAAGCGCGTCACCGTGCTGCACCAGGGCTCGGTGTTGGCCGAGGGCAGCATGGATGAGGTGCAGAATGATCCGCGCGTTGTCGAGGTCTATCTGGGGGAATGAAGACCAACCTGCCGTGGAAGATCTGCCCCGTCTGTGGCAGGCCGTTCCGTTGGCGTCGCAAATGGGCGGCCTGCTGGGATCAGGTGAAATACTGTAGCGAGCGCTGTCGACGTGGATCTCGCCATGGTTGACTCCGGCGAGGTTGTCGATCCAAGGGTCCACTGCGAGGATTGCCAAGCCTGCTGCTGTCGCAAGGAGGTCTTGTTACTGGGCGATACCCGCGTGCCCAACCATTTCGTGGTGCTCGATGCCTGGGGCGCCGAGGTCATGGAGCGCCTTGACGATGGCTGGTGCATCGCGCTCGACCGCCAGCGTCTGCGGTGCTCGATCTACAGCATGCGGCCTCAGCTCTGTCGTGATGTGGCGATGGGCGGCGCCGAATGTCTCGCTGCCCGCGTCGAGTGCGACCTTTGCTGAAGCCCTCTCTGTGAGCCCTCTCTGTGAGTCCTCTATGTTGTTGGCGGCCGGTCAGCGCAGCGACGCTCTGTCTAGATTTGATGGCAACACCTGGAGAGGCGTAAGCGATGATGTCCAACCCCCGGCTTTGGCTTGCTGGCTCAGTTGCACTGGTTGCGCTGTTGAGCCTCGTCGTCATTGGTTATCTGCTATTGGCCCCGCGTCACAGTCTTGAGGTTACTGCAACGGCCTATACGTCACGCCCCTCGGAAACCAGCGGCGACCCCTACATGGCGGCCTGGAACAACAGGCTCACCCCCGGCGAGAAGGCGATCGCTGTCTCGCGTGATCTGCTCGAACGTGGTTTGAACAATGGCGTTGAGGTCAAGATCGAAGGCTTGCCTGGTGTCTATAAGGTTCGGGATAAGATGAACAAGCGTTGGAAGCGACGGATCGACATCTACATGGGCGACAACCTCGAGCGCGCGCGGGAGTGGGGCAAAAAACAGGTTGTCATCCGCTGGTAATCAATCAGGCGACCCCCGGATGCAATGGCGCTCAGCGCTCGTAGGATTCGATGCGCGCGGCGGCGCTCAGCGGCACCAGGAACGCGGACGGATCAGGCAGCACCTTCGCCCGCACCGCGGCCAGCGTGGTTTCGCCGCCGTAGCTCACCGATGACTGCAGGTGGCCGCGGATGCGCTGCAGGATGCTGCTGACGCTGCCGCGGTACGGCACCTGGATCTCCTGACCTTCGGGCGGGATGTCCAGCGCCGCGTCGAGCGCGTCGCTGTCGCTGCTGTCGTAGAGTGCTTCCAGTACCGCCTCGGGCGAGGTCATGCCGCGGTAGATCTTCTTCTTCATGTGGGTCGCTGGGTCCTGGATCACCTGGCCCGGCGCCTCGTCGGTGCCGGACAGCGCGCTGCCGAGCATCACCGTCGACGCCCCACAGATCAGAGCAAGAAAGATGTCCTTGTCGGTCTTCACGCCACCGTCGGCCACGATCGGCACGCTGTCACCGACGGCGAGATAGGCCTCGCGGATGGCCTGCAACTGCGGCACGCCCGCCGCCGTTTCCAAGCGCGTGCGGCAGCCGCGGCCGGGTCCGACACCGACCTTGATGGCATCGGCGCCGATCTCGCGCATGAAGCGCGCGCCCGCGCCCGTCGCGACGTTGCCGCACACCAGCGGCACGCCGCCAAACTGGCCGCGCAGCCCGGCAACCGCCTGCTCCATGATCACTGAGTGTCCGTGAGCGATGTCGACGAACAGCAGATCGGCCCCAGCCTCCAGCAGCGCCGCGGCCCGCTCCAGGTAATCGCCGCGCGCGCCGACCGCCGCGGCGCAGCGCAGATGGCCGGCGCTATCCTTGCTGGCGCCGGGCTGTTTGCGGTTCAGATTGATGTCGCGGCGGGTGATCAGCCCCTGGATGCGATGCGCGTCATCGATGAGCGGCAGGCGCTCGATGCGGTGCTCGAACATCAGCCGCTCGGCCTCGTCGATGGAGATGTCCGGCGCGCCGGTCACCAAGCGCGATAGCGGGGTCATGAACTCGTCGACCAGGCGATCCTCGTCAGCACCGTGCACCGGCGTGTCCCGGTTCGAGAGCAGGCCGGCCAGCACATTGGAGCCGCTGGCGGTCTCGATCAGGATGCCGGTGATGCCGTGCTGCCGCGTGAAACGCCGGGCTTGGCGGACGCTGGTGCCCAGCGGCAGGCACAGCGGCCTGTCGATCACCGCGCTCTGGCTGCGCTTCACCACGGCGACCTCGGCGGCCTGGCGCTCGATGCTCATGCCGCGATGCACGACCCCGATGCCCCCGTGCATGGCCATCGCTCGCGCCATCTCGGCGCCGGTGACGCTGTCCATGTTCGATGAGACGATCGGCAGATCCAACGCGATCTCCGCCGTCAGCAGCGACTCGACGCTGATCGTGCGGCGGGTCTGCGACGCCGTCTTCTGCGGCCGGAACAGGAAATCATCGAAGGTCCGGCCGGTCCAGAAGCTCGCCTCGTCCGGCGCGGCGGCGAAGGCATCGTCCAGGTTTTGCCGGCTAGTCGTTGCCATGTGTCAGTCTCCGGTTGCGCTCATGATCGTGCTCCGCGACCTCATCCGGACGCCCAATGTCCGCGGCGTCGCCTGTGCCAGCGGCTAGCCTACCACCTGTCCGGCGAACGGAAACGGCCAACAGCGTTCGCTCGTTGTTCGGCGCTGGCTGACCGCTCAGCGTTGGAACCCGAGGCTGGGCCGGCTAGCCCACGAGGTTGGGCGCGGCTTGCAGCGCACGCACATGTGGCGTACGGTCCCGAGCTTGCCCTCAACCTTGAACCAGCGCCATGACGACAGCACAACCCCTCAAAGCGCAGCGCCTGCATATCCGGCTCGATGGTGAGTCCAAGCAGAAGCTCGAGCGGGCGGCCGCGTATGTGAATAGAAGTCTCTCAGAATTCGTTCTGAGTCGGGCACTGGACGCGGCGGATACGGTGATCCTGGAGCACGAGACCCTGCGGCTGAGCGATGCGGACTGGCAGGTGTTCCTGGATGCACTCGAGCATCCGCCAGAGCCGAACGCCCGGCTGCGACAGGCATTCACCGAGCATCGCAAGCGCGTACAGCGGTGATCGCCCGTCAATATGGACCTGCGTATCCTTCCACTGGACAAGGAGCATGAGCGCAAGTCCTTTCATTGCGGCGAGCCCTCACTCGATCAGTATCTCCATCGTTACGCTGGCCAGGACATCAGACGCCGAGTCAATCGTGTCTTCGTGGCGGTTGCGGCTGAGACACCAAGACAGATCGTCGCCTTCTATAGCCTCAGCGCGGGCAGCCTTGATGCCGAGGCATTGCCCGATGCCTATCGTCGCCGTTTACCTCGCTATCCGGTCCCGGTGGTCTTACTCGGACGCTTGGCCGTCGCGATTGCCGACCAAGGTCAAGGAATCGGCGCTCTTCTGCTGGCGGACGCCCTGCGGCGTGTCGCCGGCGCCAGTCACCTGATGGCGGTCTACGCGGTGGTCGTCGACGCACTGGATGATCGGGCGGCCGATTTCTATCGCAAGTTTGGCTTCATTCCATTACCGAGCCGACCCAGAACGCTGTTCCTGCCGCTCGACGCGTTCCTCGAATTGAGCGAAAGTTGAAGCGCAAGTGTCGCTCCCCTGGTTCGCTCTAGGGTGAAACCCAAACAGCGCGATAATCGCCACAATGGATATCCTCTATCTCCTCGGTCTGGTCGCGACCGCCGCCTTTGCGGCGTCGGGCATTCTTGCCGCCATGGGCACCCGCATCGATCTGTTTGGCGCGGTGGTGGTCGCCATTGTCACCGCGCTCGGTGGCGGCACCCTGCGCGATCTCATGCTCGATACGTCGGTGTTCTGGCTGCATGATCCCGCCTTCATGACCTGTGCCACGCTTACCGGGGTGCTCGCCTTCCTGGGGCGCGCGCATCTGGATGCGCATGGGAATCTGCTCGCCTACTTGGATGCGATGGGGGTGGCGCTGTTTGCCTCCGGCGCCTTCATCAAGAGTAGCGAGCTGGGACTGCCGCCCGCCCATGCGCTGGCGATGGGGGTGATCACCGGGATTGGCGGTGGCCTGCTGCGCGACACCCTGACCGGGCGCGAGACGCTGCTGGTCTCGCCCGAACTCTATGCGACGCCGATCATCATCGGGCTGCTGTTGCAGGCGCTGACCACTCAGTTCCTCGGACTGTCGCCCGATCTCGGCTATGCGGTTGGCGCGGCAACCATTGTGCTGATCCGCATGCTCGCCATCCACTACCACTGGCGGATGCCAGACGCCCTCATCAACCGGCCGCGCTGAGCCAGCGGCTGTTTGGACGCTTGCACATCGTAGCGCTACCCATCGGCCTTCAACCGCCGGTTACGGGCGGGAAGAAGGCCAGTTCGTCACCATCGGCAACGCGGCTATCCGGGCGTGCCATTTCCTGATTGACCGCCGCGAGGATGCGCTGCTCTGGCGCCAGCGCTGTTGCCCAAGGCTCGCCACGCGCACAGAGCAACGCCCTCAGCTCGGCGACGCTGGCTTCCGTGCTTGGCTCGATGGCTTCGGCATCGCGTCCGAGCTGTTCGCGGAGGCTGGCGAAATAGCGCACTTGAATCATTGAGGCTGAGTTCCGGGCAGTAGCTCGCTGAACGGCAGGAAGGCGACCAGGTCGCCGATGGCGATGGGTTGGTTTGGCGGGATGATCACCAAGCCATTGGCCCAGGTCAGCGAGCTGAGCGCGGCCGATGAGCCGCTATGAAACCGCTGCACGCGGGCCTGGCCCTGCGCATCGATCTCCAGTCGCGCGCGCTGATAGTCGCGCCGGTTGATTGGACTGTTCAACTCGAAACCGGCGGGTAGCCAGCGCGGCGTCGGGAGTCCGGCGGCGGCTAGGCCCTGCATCCGCTCGATGAAGGGTCGGGCGAAGAGGCAGAAGGTGACGAACAGCGAGACCGGGTTGCCGGGGCTGCCGATGAAGGGGGTTTCGCCGAGATGGCCAAACGCGAGCGGCTTGCCCGGTTTCATCGCGACCCGCCAAAGATCGAGGCGGCCGAGTTGTTCGACCGCCGGGCGTACATGATCTTCCTCGCCGACCGAGACGCCGCCGCTGGCCATGACCAGGTCCGCCTGCTCGGCGGCCGTGCTGAGGGCGGCGAGCGTCGCGCCGCGGTCATCCGCGATGATGCCCAGATCAATGACCTCGCAGCCGAGTCCCTGCAGCAGGGCACGGAACAGAAAGCGGTTCGAGTTGTAGATCTGGCCTGGTCCCAGCGGCTCGCCGGGCATCACCAGCTCGTCGCCGCTGGCGAGCACGGCGACGCGCAGCCGGCGGTAGACGCGCAGTTCGGCGGCGCCGACCGCGGCGGCGAGCCCCAGATGCTGAGCGCCGAGCCGGGTGCCGGCGCTGAGCACCGCCGTGCCAGCACGCAGCTCTTCGCCACGACGGCGGATGTTGTCACCCGCGTTGATGGCGGTCTTGGTGCTGGGGTCGATCCGCAGTCCGTCGCCTTCCGGGGTGCAGACCTCCTGCACCACAACGGTGTCGGCGCCCTCGGGTAGCGGTGCCCCGGTGAAGATGCGCGCGGCGCTGCCTGGGGCGAGCGGGGTGCCGCACTGACCCGCGGCGATGCGTTGGCTGATCGGTAGCCAGCCATCACTGGCTTGCAGGTCGGCGATGCGCAGGGCATAGCCGTCCATCGCGCTGTGATCCCAGCCGGGCAGATCGGTGCCGCTGATGACCGGCTCGGCGAGCACGCGGCCAAGGCAGTCCATTGTTGGTCGCTGTTCAACGTCGTTGATGGCGCGCGCCGCGGCCAGCAACCGTGCCGAGGCCTGTTCGACGCTGAGCGGCTTGCTGGCCGGCGATCGCGTGCCGGACTGAGCGGTCTGGCTGGCCTCGCAATCGTTGACGGATGGGCGGCCGGCGGAGCGGGTCGCGGCGGTGGACCCAGTGGCCGCGCCATGCGGGTTGTCATGCCTGCCCTTGACCATGCGCTCAGCGCTCATTGAAGCGCGCGATGAGCTGGGCGAAATTACAGGGCCGGGTACGGCTGTCGAGCTGCGGCTGCAGGATCTGCTCCCAAGCCGTTCGGCAGGCACCGGTGGAGCCGGGCAGGCAGAACAGCAGGGTGCCGTTGGCGATGCCCGCGACGGCGCGCGATTGCACCGTGGAGGCGCCGATCTCTTGATGGGAGATCTGCCGGAACAGCTCGCCGAAGCCATCGATGGTCTTGTCGAACAGCGGCGCGATCGCCTCGGGGGTGCTGTCGCGGCCGGTGATGCCGGTGCCGCCGGTGCTGATCACGACCCGCACCTCGGGATCGGCGATCCAGCGCGAGAACAGCGCGCGCAGCTGATAGACGTCATCCTTGCAGATGACCTGATCGGCGAGCCGATGGCCGGCGGCGCTGAGCTGCTCGCGCAGATAGGTGCCGGAGCTGTCGTTGTCGGCCGTGCGGCTGTCGGAGACCGTCGCCAGCGCGATCGGCAGGGACAGAAAGGGGGCGTCGTTGGGGGTTTGGCTCATGCGGTCGGGTCCAAGTACTCAGTCAGGTCCAAGTCGGGTCCAAGTGCTCAGTCACTGGGTCGGCGCCAAGATCACAGCCAGCGCGGGATCAGGATCAGTGCCCAGATGGTCGTGGCAAAACTGATGCTCATGAACACCGCCGCCGAGGCGAGATCCTTGGCCCGCGCCGAGAGTTCATTGCGCTCCAGGCCAATGCGATCGACATTGGCCTCGATCGCCGAGTTGAGCAGTTCGACCACCGGCACCAGCAATAGGCTGCCGACCAGCATGGCGCGCTCGATCGGCGACTCGCCGAGCCAGAGCGCCAGCGGGATCATGAAGATAAGGACGAAGACCTCCTGTCGAAAGGCCTCCTCGAGCTCATAGCAGGCCTTGAAGCCCTTCATCGAGTAGCCGAAGGCATAGATGATCCGGCGCCATCCGCTGATATTGTGGTTGGCCATGGTTGGGTATCACTTTGCTGTTGATCTGGTCGCTAGGGTGCGGCGCTGCCGACCCTCGGGACGCAGCGGCCGGCGCCGTGGGAGCCGGCTGGGTGACCAGCGCTGGTCAGCGCTGGCTGTCGGCAAGGCTTGCGGCAGGCTTCCAGGCGACATCGAGCTGGCGCGCGGCGCGCACATCATCCAGTCGACGCACGGGTAGGTGATGCGGCGCCTGCTTGACCGTTTCGGGCTCGTGCTCGGCCTCGGCGCGAATCTTGATCATCGCCTCAACGAACCCATCGAGCGCCTCCTTGGGCTCGGTCTCGGTCGGCTCGATGAGCAGGCATTCGGGCACCAACAGCGGAAAGTAGGTGGTCGGCGCATGGTAGCCATAGTCGAGCAGGCGCTTGGCGACATCCATGGTGTTGACGCCGAAGTCCTTGGCCTCCTTCTTCAGCGTGACGATGAACTCATGGCTGGCGCGTCGCTCCGGATAGGCGAGCTGGAAGCCGGCCGCGCGCAGCCTCGCCTGCAGATAGTTGGCGTTGAGGGTGGCGAACTCGGAGACCCGGCGCATGCCCTCGGCGCCGAGCAGGCGCGCGTAGATGTAGGCGCGCAGCAGGATGCCCATGTTGCCGCCGAAGGCAGTGAGGCGGCCGATGCTCTCGGGGCGGTCGTCCTCGTCGAGCCAGTGATAGCCGTCGTCGTCTTGCTCGACCAGGGGGATCGGCAGATAGGGCTCGAGGCGCTTGGAGACCCCGACCGGACCGGCGCCTGGCCCGCCGCCGCCGTGTGGGGTCGAGAAGGTCTTGTGCAGGTTCATGTGGATGACATCGAAGCCCATGTCGCCGGGCCGCACCTTGCCGAGGATGGCATTGAGGTTGGCGCCATCGTAGTAGAGCAGGCCGCCGGCCTCGTGCACGGTCTTGGCGATGGCTTGGATGTTGCGGTCGAAGACGCCGACCGTGCTCGGGTTGGTGAGCATGATGCCGGCGGTCTGCGGACCAACCACCGCGCGCAAGGCATCGATGTCGACATCGCCGTCGCGGCCGGTCGGCACCTCGCGGACCTGGAAGCCGGCCATGATCGCCGAGGCCGGATTGGTGCCGTGGGCGGCGTCGGGGACCAGCATCTCGCGTCGGGCGTGATCGCCGCGGGCGTCGTGATAGGCGCGGATCATCATCACCCCGGCCAGCTCGCCTTGGGCGCCAGCCGCTGGCGCCAGCGAGACCGCGTGCATGCCGGTGACGCTCTTCAGCATGGCTTGTAGCTCATGCAGGCAGGCCATGATGCCTTGGCTGTGGCTCTCCGGTGCCGCGGGGTGACGCGCCAGGAAGCCGGGCAGCGAGGCCAGGCTGTTACAGGCGCGCGGGTTGTACTTCATGGTGCAGGAGCCGAGCGGATAGAAGTGGGTGTCGATCGAGAAGTTCTGCTGCGACAGCCGGGTGTAGTGGCGCACCGCCTGCAGCTCGGAGACCTCGGGCAGGGCGGCGCGTTGCTTGCGGCGCCGTGCTGGCGGCAGCTCGGCCGGATCGGGCGTTGCGAGCGGCGCCTGCGCGGTGGCGCGGCGGCCGGGGCGGGAGTGTTCTTGGATGAGCATGGCGGTGGTTTTTCGGTGGATGGTTCTCTAGGCTGCCTTGGCGATGATGAGGGCGCTTGCGAGGGCCTCGCGATAGGTGGCGATCTCGGCGTCGGTGCGCTTTTCGGTGGCGCAGACCAGGAGGGCTGAGCCGAGTTCGGGGTATTCGCGCCCGAGATCGAAGCCGCCGAGGATGTCTTGTTCGGCGAGTCCGGCGAGCACCGTTTCGGTGGGGGCTGGGAGGCTGAGGGCGCGCTCGTGAAAGACCGGACCGCTAAAGATCGGCTGGACGCCTGCCACCTCGCAGAGCTGTTGCGACAGCCGGGCGGTATTGGCATGACAGGCGGCGGCGACGCGCTCGAGGCCTTCGGCGCCGAGGATGGCCATGTGGATGGTGGCGGCGGTGACCAGCAGGCCTTGGTTGGTACAGATGTTCGAGGTCGCCTTGGAGCGGCGGATGTGCTGCTCGCGTGCCTGCAGGGTGAGGGTGTAGCCGATCTTGCCGTCGAGGTCTTGGGTCCTGCCGGCGATGCGGCCTGGTAGTTGGCGGATGAAGGCCTGCTTGCAGCACAGAAAGCCGAGATAGGGACCGCCGGAGGCGAGCGGCATGCCCAGGGGCTGACCCTCACCACAGGCGATGTCGGCGCCGGCCTGGCCCCAGTCGCCCGGCGGCGAGAGCAGGGCGAGGGCGACCGGATTGACCACCCCGATCACCAGCGCATCGCGCGCCTGCGCCCAGTCGGTCAGCGCATCGACCTCCTCGAGCACGCCAAAGACGTTTGGCTGCGGCAGCACCAGCGCGGCGAAGGGCTGATCGGCGACCGCCTCGCAGTCCGCGACGCGCGTCTGTCCACTGCGCCTGTCGTAGTCGACCTCGACCAGCTCGATGCCTTGATGCTGGACGATGCTGGCGACGGTGCGACGGTAGAAGGGATGCACCGTGCGCGGCATCAGCACGCGTGGCTGCTTGACCTTGCGATTGGAGCGCACCGCCATCAGCACCGCCTCGGCCAGCGCCGAGGCGCCGTCGTAGAGCGAGGCGTTGGAGACATCGAGCCCGGTCAGCGCGGTCATCATCGACTGGAACTCATAGAGCACCTGCAGCGTGCCCTGGCTGGCCTCGGCCTGATAGGGCGTGTAGGCGCTGTAGAACTCGCCGCGGGTGGTGATCTGCCACACGGCGGCGGGGATGTGATGGTCGTAGGCGCCGGCGCCGATGAAGCAGGTCGGCTCGCCATCGGCGCGCGCCCGTGCCTGTAGGAGCTGGGTGACCTCCATCTCGCTCAGGCCATCAGGGATGCCGTCGAGTCCCTGGGCGCGAAGCTCGGCGGGGATCTCATCGAACAACGCCTCGATGCTGTCGACACCAATGGTGTCGAGCATGGTGGCGATGTCCGCGTCGGTGTGCGGGATAAAGGGCATCGTGATTTAGCCCTCGTCGGCGAGGAGTTGCTCGTAGCCGCCGGCGTCCATCAGGTCGTCGAGCTGGCTCGGGTCGGAGAGCTTGAGCTGGAAGATCCAGCCCTCGCCGTAGGCATCGTCGTTGATGGTCTCGGGGGCGCCATCGAGCACATCATTCGCGCCGACGACCTCGCCGCTGAGCGGGCTGTAGATGTCCGAGGCCGCCTTGACCGATTCGACCACCGCGCAGGCGTCCTTGGCCGCGACCTGCTTGCCGATCTCGGGTAGCTCGACGAACACCAGATCGCCGAGGGCGTCTTGTGCATGGTCGGTGATGCCGACGGTGACGGTGCCGTCGCCGTTGTCCTTAACCCATTCGTGGGATTCGGTGTATTTCAGTTCGGAGGGGATGTTACTCATGGACGGGCTCCTGACGAATCGCGTCGCTGTAAGGGCGGCGGCTGTTGGCGATGTGGCGCGGGGAGTGCGAACTCTCGAGCCGGTGTTGTCTTGAATTGCGCGCGCCCGATAGGTTTGGTGCGCTGAAAACCTTATTCCATCGTAATACGCGCCTTGCCGTGGCGGACGAACGGCGGTTTGACCACTTGTGCCGGAACCGCCTTGCCGCGGATCTCGACCGCGCACTGCTCGCCGATGCCGGCCTGCACCCGCGCCAGCGCGATGCTGCGCTGCAGGGTCGGCGAGAAGCCGCCCGAGGTCACCTCGCCGACGGGCTGGCCGTTGACGAGCACCGGCTGATGGCTCCTGAGCACGCCGCGACCAGTCAGCAGCAGGCCGATGAAGTCGCGCAGATCTCCGCTCGCGCGCTGTGCCTCGAGTGCTGAGCGACCGATGAAATCGCGCTCCCGCGGCTCGAAAGCGACCGTCCACTCGAGCCCCGATTCGAGGGGGCCGACCTCTTCGGTCATATCTTGGCCATAGAGGTTCATTCCGGCCTCCAGCCGCAGGGTGTCGCGCGCGCCGAGGCCGCAGGGCGCCACGCCCGCCGCGAGCAGCGCTTGCCAGAGGTCGACGACCTGAGTCGCGGGGAGCATGATCTCGAAGCCATCCTCGCCGGTGTAGCCGGTGCGGCCGACCAGCCAGTCGCCATGTTCAACGGCAAAGAAGGGTTTCAGGGCGAGCGCCGGTTCGCGCAGCGCCTCCGGTAGCAATGGCGCGACCTTGGCGCGGGCCTCCGGGCCTTGCACGGCAAGCATGGCGAGGTCGTCGCGTGCGTGGATCTCGAGTGCGGGGGCGGATGGATTTGGGCTCGCATGCTCAGTCTCGCTCGCCCTGAAATCCTCGGCGCGGGCGCGCATCCAGGCCAGATCCTTGTCGGCGGTGGCGGCATTGACCACGGCCCGATAGCGGTTGGACCCGAGGTCATAGCAGATCAGATCGTCGATCACGCCGCCCTCGGCGTTGAGCATGCAGCTATAGAGGGCCTTGCCGGGTTGCTGGAGCTTGGCGACGTCGTTGGCCAACAAACGCTGGAGGTAGGCACGCGCGTCGGCGCCTTGGATGTCGACCGGGCGCATGTGGGAGACATCGAAGACGCCGGCCTGCTGGCGCACCGCGTGATGCTCATCAAGCTGAGAGCCGTAGTGCAGCGGCATGTCCCAGCCGCCGAAGGGCACGATGCGAGCGCCAAGGCGCTCATGCTCGGAAAAGAGGGGTGTTCTGGAACCCATGCGGCACTCCGGTGAGCGGCCGTTGTGCTGTGATCACGGCGCGCGGTTAAGGACAGGCAAACGCACACCCCAGCCGAAACCGTGGGTGCCGCCCCTCTGTCCTGAACCTGAGAGTTTGCGCTGAGTGTGTCGCTCGTCGACCCAAGGTGATGGGTTCGGCGTGCGTCTCAGCGCTGCCCCGTCGGTGGGCCGCTGCCGCGGCCGCTCTCCAGAGTTGGTATCTGTTCCGCGGTCCTTTTGCCTGAGCGATTCCGGGCGGATGTTGCGCCTTCGGCGCCGGTCGATGACCGGTCTCTCCCGCGGAAATATAACCAATGGGCTTGAATATATACCCACTGAGGTTCTGTTCCAAGATCGAAACGCCGGATTCGGGGCAGGCGTCGATCGCCGTGCGACCCCGTCCGTCGGCTTCGCAAGCGGCGATTGATTGGGCCTCTGATGCGGCTTGAATGCTGTTTTAGGCGTCGGTCTTGGATTGGGATGCCGGCGGCAGCCGCTGGAAGGTCAGCCCACCACATTCCGAGCAGGCCGGAATCCGGCCGGCACGGGTGAACCGCGTCTCGGCACCGCACTTGTCGCAGACCAGGGTACCAGGGCCGGTGATCTGTCCGGCCTGATAGAGCGAGGCCTGGCGCGCGCGCTCCGACCATTGCTCGAGCTGGATGCGGGTCTGATCAGCGACGCTGGTGAAGGCCTCGAGCATGCGCTGCTCGATCAGCTCGAGATCGAACCGCCACCAGGCGCGCAGATCCTCGCCGGTCTCGGCGAGGTAGTGGGCGGCATCTTCGATATCACGCTCGACGTACTCGGCGACCTTATGTGCCTCCTCGCGGGTCAGTTCGCCGAGTTCGACCATGTGGTCGCGGGCGCTCTCGAGCATCGCGCGCAGCTTCGGCGCTGCCTCTTCGGCCTCGTTCACCGCGTCGCGCGCCCGCTCGAGCATCTGCTCGTAGGCCTTGACCAGCCGATCTTCGGTCTTGGGTTGTTCTTGGTTGCTCATTGCTGCTTTCTCCTGCATTCATCGGGTCGACTGGTGGGTATCGTCGTCTTGGGCCAGCGCCTGTTCAGTCTAGGCCGGTTCATGATATGCGCAGCGATACCGACTCACTCAAAGTCTGGCCGATCGACGCAAAAGCGCAAGTCTAAGTCACCAGTGAGACCAATAAGTGTAGTAACATTTTTGTATTAACATCAGGTTCGAATGGGATCTCGCGAAGGCCAAAAGCAATCTCAAGAAGCATCGCTTGAGCTTTGAGACGGCTGTCCGCGTCTTTGCCGACCCGTTCGCACTGGTCAGGCAAGACCGCATCGAGGGCGGAGAGTGTCGCTGGCAAACCTTGGGTCTTGTGGATGGCTACTTGCTGGTCTTGGTCGCTCATACCATCCGCGACGACCAGGATGGCAGCGAGGTTATCCGCATCATCTCGGCGCGTCGCGCCGAACCGAAAGAGAGGAAGCGCTATGAGCAAAACTGTTCGCTATGAGGTTGACTTGAGCAACCTGCCACCGCTGACCGACCAACAGCGGGACGAGCTCAAGGCCCTATCCGAGACTCCGGAGCGTGACATCGACTGCACCGACATTCCACCGCTCGAGGAGGCGTTCTGGAAGCAGGCCGTGCGCAATCCGTTCTACAAGCCAACCAAGACCTCAACGACGGTGCGCCTGGATTCGGATGTTCTGGCTTGGCTCAAAAGTCAAGGCAAGGGCTACCAGACCAGGATCAACGCCATCTTGCGCGAGGCGATGATTCGCTCACTGCATCACCACGATTGAGCGGCGACCATGAGCGGCGACCATGGGCCGCGACCATGAGCCGCGACCAACAGCGCTGCTGCTGCCGGACGGTTGGAGTGCCGTCTGATCAGTCGCGATTCGGCCTGCTGTTGGGGTATCCTGATCGCCGACACCCTTGATTCCCGATCACGATGTCCGATCACACACCCGACTCACCCAACTCCATGATCCAGATCGAGTACGAGCCGCGCGCCATCGAACAGGAGGCGCAGCGCTACTGGGAGACCTCGCAGACCTTCAAGGCCGTCGAAGACCCCGCGCGCGAGAAGTTCTATTGCCTGTCGATGTTTCCCTATCCCTCGGGGCGGTTGCACATGGGCCATGTGCGCAACTACACCATCGGCGATGTGATTGCGCGCCATCAGCGCATGCTCGGCAAGAACGTGCTGCAGCCGATGGGCTGGGATGCCTTTGGGCTACCGGCCGAGAACGCGGCGATCAAGCATGGCATCCCGCCGTCGAAGTGGACGCGCGAGAATATCCAGGCGATGAAAGCGCAGCTCAAGCGCCTCGGCTTCGGCTACGACTGGGACCGCGAGCTGGCCACCTGCGATGTCGATTACTACCGCTGGGAGCAGTGGCTGTTCACCCGGTTGATGGACAAGGGGCTCGCCTACCGCGCCACCGCGCTGGTCAACTGGGACCCGGTCGATCAGACCGTCTTGGCCAACGAGCAGGTGATCGACGGCCGCGGCTGGCGCTCCGGCGCGCTGGTCGAGAAGCGCGAGATCGAGCAGTGGTTCATCCGCATCACCGCCTACGCGCAAGAGCTGCTCGACGCGATCGATGGCCTCGATGGCTGGCCCGAGCGGGTGCGCGCGATGCAGCGCAACTGGATCGGGCGTTCCGAGGGCGTGCACATGCGCTTCGGCATCGCCGGTGGTGATGGCAACGCGCTGAATGGCAGCGCTGATCATCGCCAGGAGACCCTCGATATCTTCACCACCCGGCCAGACACGGTGATGGGCGTGACCTATGTCGCCGTTGCCGCCGAGCATCCGCTGGCGCAGCGCGCCGCGCAAGGCAATCCGTCGCTTGCCGCCTTTATCGACGAGTGCCGCCAAGGCGGGATCTCCGAGGCCGAACTCGAGACCATGGAGAAGAAGGGCCATCGGCTCGGTATCGACGCCCTGCATCCGATCACTGGCCAAGCGGTGCCGATCTTCGCCGCCAACTTCGTCCTCATGGGCTATGGCACTGGCGCGGTGATGGCGGTGCCGGCGCACGATCAGCGTGACTGGGAATTCGCCGAGCGTTACGGGATTCCGAAGCGGCAGGTGATCTTTGCCGCCGAGGGTGATGAGGTCGGTATCGACTCGCACGCCTTCACCGATAAAGGCATCTTGCGCGACTCCGATCCTTTCGATGGGCTGACCTCGGAAGAGGCCTTCGATGCCGTCGCCGACTGGCTCGAGACCCATGGCAAGGGCGGCCGCCAGGTCAACTTCCGGCTGCGCGACTGGGGTGTCTCGCGGCAGCGCTACTGGGGCTGCCCGGTGCCAGTGGTGCGCACTGCCGAGGGCGAGGCGCGGCCCGAGACCGAGCTGCCGGTGCGGCTGCCGGAGGATCTGGTGGTCGACGGCTCCGGCTCGCCGCTGAAGAAGCGGCCGGCATTCTCCGAGCTGCCCAACGGCGAGACCCGTGAGACCGACACCTTCGATACCTTCATCGAATCGAGCTGGTACTACGCGCGCTATTGCTCGCCGGACTGCGACAGCGCGATGCTCGATGAACGCGCCAAGTATTGGCTGCCGGTGGATCAGTACATCGGCGGTATCGAGCATGCGGTGTTGCATCTGCTCTACGCGCGCTTCTTCCATAAGCTGCTGCGTGACGAGGGCCTGGTCGACTGCGATGAGCCCTTCGCCAAGCTGCTGACCCAGGGCATGGTGGTCGCCGAGACCTGGTATCGCGAGGATGCCGAGGGCCGACGCGACTGGTTCAATCCGGCCGATGTCGAGGTCGAGCGCGACGACAAGGGCCGGGTGGTGGGCGCGCTGCTCAAGGCCGATGGCCAGCCGGTGCGGTTCGGCGGCATCGAGAAGATGTCGAAGTCGAAGAACAATGGCGTGGATCCCGAGACGCTGATCGAGCGCTATGGCGTCGATACCGTGCGCCTCTATGTGATGTTTACCTCGCCGCCGGATCAGTCGTTGGAGTGGAACGATGAGGGGGTTGAGGGCGCCTATCGCTTCCTGCGCCGGCTGTGGACCTTGGTGGCAACCCATGCCGATGGGCTGCGGGCTGCCGCTGATGTGGCGGCGGGGACCTCGAGGGTGGCGGGGGCGGCGATCGCGAGTGTGCCGCCGACGCTTGATGAGGCGCTTGGCGATGCGCGCCGCGAGATCCATACCGCGTTGAAGAAGGCGCTGTTCGATTACGAGCGGCAGCAATTCAACACGGTCGTCTCGGCCTGCATGACCATGGTGAATACGCTGTCGAAGCTCGATGAGGGGGTAGCCGCGCAGGCGGTGCGTCGTGAAGGGCTGAGCATCGCGCTGCGCTTGCTAGCGCCGATTGCGCCGCACATCACCCATCATCTGTGGCGTGAACTCGGCCTTGGCGATGACATCCTGCAGGCACCCTGGCCGCGGGTCGATGAAGAGGCGCTGGCGCAGGATCAGATCACCTATGTGGTTCAGGTCAACGGTAAGGTACGCGGCAAGATCGAGGTGCCGGCCGCAGCCGAGCGCGCTGAGGTCGAGGCTGCGGCGCTGGCGAATGAGAATGTGCAGCGTTTCATCGGCGAAGCGACGCTGCGCAAGGTCATCGTGGTGCCGAATAAGCTCGTCAATCTGGTCGTCAAATGAGCAGTCCAGTGGCTTACCTAGTGGCTCATCCACTTGCTCATCCACTTGCTCATCCACTTGCTCATCCACTTGCTCATCCACTTGCTCATCCACTTGCTCATCCACTTGCTCATCCACTTGCTCATCCAGCGGCTCAATTGAGCCGGAATAGCCGTGGCTGCTGCCGCTGCTCTGATTTCAAAGCCGCTGATCGCTCGCCTGCTGTGGCGATGGGATGCTCGACTCGCTCGCGAGCAGAGAAACGAGCAGCGCTCGGCTTCTCGACAGGGCTGCTGTGCGCGGGGCTACTGTTCCTGCTCGCTGGCTGCGGCTTCCATCTGCGTGGTGCGGTCGATATCCCGCCAGGCCTTGAGCCGATCTATATCCAGTCTGGCGGCCTCGTCGGACAAGCGATCGACGAGCGCCTGCGCGGTAGTGGGGTACCCGTGACTAGAGTGGCGACGGAGGCCGGGATGATCCTGCGCATCCTCGGTCAATCGCGTAGCTCGCGCGTCGTTGCGGTCGACCGCGCCGGCAAGGCATTGGCCTATGCACTGGAGTTTCAGATCGACTTCGACGCCGTCGATGCCAGCGGCCAGGCGCTGATTCCCGAGCAGCGGATCACCCTGGAGCGGACCTTTGATGACAACCCTGATGTGGCGGTGCTCGGCAAGCAGCTCGAATCGGACATCATCTATCAGGACATGGCCGACGATGCCGCCGATCAGGTGCTGCTGCGGTTGCGCGCTGCGGTTGCGGCCCGCTCACAGCGCCTGCAGCCGGCGTCGCAGGTTCAAGCCCCATTCCAACAGGCTCCTCTGGCGGCTTCTGCCGCCGGGTAGGCGTTCTACAGGTCGTCAATACTGATGCCCATCACGCCAACCCAGCTCAGCCAACAGCTCACCAAGGGCCTATCCCCCGTCTATCTGATTACGGGTAACGAGCCGTTGCAGCTCGGCGAGGCGGCCGATTCGGTGCGAATGGCGGCGCGCGAACGCGGCTTTAGTGAGCGTGAGGTGCTGGAGACCGGGCCGGACTTCGATTGGTCGTCGCTCGCCGGGGCCCTGGGCTCACTGTCGCTGTTTGCTGAGCGGCGCTTGATCGAGCTGCGCATCGCCGCGACCAAGGCGGGGAGCAAAGGCGATGCGGTAGGGCGTGATGGCTCGGATGCCATCCGCCAGTGCCTTGAGCATCCGAGCGCTGACGTACTGCTGCTGATCTTGGCGCCGGGGCTCGACTGGAAGAGCTTGAAGACCAAGTGGGTGCAGGCGGTTGAACAGGTTGGCGTCGTCGTTCAGGTGCGCGAGCCGCAGGGGCGGCAGCTCGTTCAATGGCTCGACGGGCGTCTGCGGCGTGCCGGCTTCGTTCCGAACGCGGATGCCGTGGCGCTGCTGGCGGAGCGTGTCGAAGGTAATCTGCTCGCTGCCGATCAAGAGATTACCAAATTGGGGTTGGCCTTGGAGCCAGGTCCGCTCAACGCCGAGGGGCTGCTGAGCGCGGTAGCCGACAGCGCGCGCTATGGTGTGTTTGATCTCGCCGATGCCGCGCTTGCTGGCGATCGCGCCCGCATCGAGCGCGTGTTCGAAGTGCTGCGGGCCGAGGGCACTGCGGAGCCGCTTGTGCTCTGGGCGCTGGCGCGCGAGGTGCGTAAGCTCGCCACACTATCCTTTGCGCGCGCCAAACGACAGCCGCTCGGCCCGTTGCTCAAGGCGCATCAAGTCTGGGACTCGCGTCGCCCGATGGTCATGGCGGCGTTGGATCGGCTGCCGCTCGAGCATCTCTGGGAGCTGGTCATTTGCTGCGCCGATGCTGACCTGGCGATCAAAGGGCGCGGTGGCGGCGACCCTTGGCAGCTGCTCGGCAGCATTGCCGAGGGACTCGCGGCCCCGTTCGCGAGAAACCCGCAATGATCACTGGATTGAGACTGAAACGTTGCTACACTAGCCGGTTTTGCACGCTAATGCGTCGCTGATACATCGCTGCACCGCCATGAAGACCGAGACCAAGATGACTGATGTGGCCGCTTATGTTGCTGACGTTGGACGCCGAGCGCGTTCCGCCGCGCGGGCCATGGCACGCGCCGAGACGCGCGCCAAAAACGGCGCACTGAAGGCCATTGCCAGCGACCTCAACGCTCAGCGCGAGGCGTTAGCACGGGCCAATGCCGCTGATCTCGAGGCCGGTGCGGCCAAGGGGCTGGATGCAGCCCTGCTCGATCGGCTGGAACTAACCCCGGCGCGCATCGACGCGATGATCGCTGGTTTGGAGCAGATCGCCGCGCTGTCGGACCCAATCGGCGCCATCACCGACCTGGACTATCGCCCATCCGGTATCCAGGTCGGGCGCATGCGGGTGCCGCTCGGGGTCATCGGTATCATCTATGAGTCGCGGCCGAATGTGACCGCCGATGCCGCTGCACTTTGCCTCAAGGCCGGTAATGCGACCGTGCTACGCGGTGGCTCAGAGGCCTTTCAGTCGAATCAGGCGATTGCCGCGAGCATCCACCGAGGGCTGCGCACGGCAGGTCTGCCGGCCGATGCGGTGCAGGTGCTGGCGACGACCGATCGGGCCGCGGTCGGCGCCATGATCACCGATCCGGAGCATATCGACGTCATCATCCCGCGCGGTGGCAAGGGGTTGATCGAGCGCGTCAGTCGCGACGCGCGGGTGCCGGTGATTAAGCATCTGGATGGTATCTGCCACGTCTATATCGACGACAAGGCCGACGCGGACAAGGCGGTGGCGATCGCGGTGAATGCCAAGACCCAGCGCTACGGTACCTGCAACACCATGGAAACCCTGCTCGTTGCCGAGCTCGTCGCGCGGCCATTGCTCTCGCGCATCGGCGCGGCGCTGGTGGCGAAGGGCGTCGAGATTCGCGGTTGTGAGAAGACCCGCGAGATCCTCGCCGATGCGCGTCCCGCGACCGATGCGGATTGGGGCACCGAGTACCTGGCGCCAATCCTCTCGATACGCGTCGTTCCCGGCATGGACACCGCCATCGAGCACATCGAGGTCCACGGCTCGCACCATACCGACACCATCGTCACCGAAGACTACAGTCGCGCCCGGCGCTTCCTGCGCGAGGTCGACTCCAGCTCGGTCATGGTCAATGCCTCCACTCGCTTTGCCGATGGCTTCGAGTATGGCCTTGGCGCCGAGATCGGCATCAGTACCGACAAGTTCCATGCGCGCGGCCCGGTAGGGCTCGAGGGGCTGACCTCGCAGAAGTTCGTGGTGCTCGGCGATGGTCACATTCGTGAATAGATGGGTGCTGGGTCGATTGCTACTGGTTCGCATGACCCTGAGCTGCCGATGATCGGTCTGTTCGGCGGCACCTTCGACCCCGTGCATTTCGGCCATCTGCGCGTGGCGCTCGATGTTGTTCAGCATCTGCAGCTCGAGCAACTGCGGCTGCTGCCGCTCGCCGCCGCGGTGCACCGTCGGCAGCCGCAGGCTTCGCCGGAGCAGCGCATGGCGATGTTGCAGGCGGCGATCTGCGATGAGCCATGCTTAGTCGCGGATGATCGAGAACTGAAGCGGGGCGGGCCGTCGTACACGGTCGACACCCTGCATACGTTCCGCGATGAGCTGGGTTTGCAAGCACCGCTCTGCCTGTTAGTCGGTGCCGATGCCTTCGAGGGCCTGCCAGACTGGCATCGGCCGCTCGATATCCTCGGACTAGTGCATCTGGTGGTGATGCAGCGGCCAGGTGCCCCAACCGCGCGTGATCCTTGGCTCCGCGAGCAGGTTGAGCAGCGCCGCATCGATGATCCGGCGGCCTTGCGCCTTCAAGCCAGCGGGCTTATCTACTTCCAAACGGTGACGCAGCTCGATATCTCGGCAACCCGCATTCGCCGGCTGCTGGCGCAGGGCAAAAGTCCGCGTTATCTGCTGCCGGATGCCGTCTTGGCAATGGTCCGTGCCAACAGTTGCTATGCTGTTTAGGCGAGTGCTATAGCCCTTAGCCGTGATTGCCAGACTCAGAGATGGTGCACTCTTACAACCGGCGAGGATCAGGTGTCTGGATATCAGGCGCGATGGCTATATCACCGACCGCCTTGTTCGACTTTTCCGCGGCTCGACTTTTTTCGCGCCTTCTGCGTTGCATCGCCGGTCACAGTGCCACAGTGTCCGGCGCTGTTCACGACAATGCAGGTCGACAGCAAACGAATATCCGGCGCTCCCCAACAAGACGCGCCCAAGAGGACTGTTAATGCAGCTAGAGCACTTGAAAGACCTCGTGGTTGAGGTTCTGAACGATATGAAAGCCCGCGACATCAGTGTCATGGATGTACGCGGCAAGACGGCGGTGACCGACTATATGATCGTTGCCTCCGGGACCTCCGATCGGCATGTTAAGGCCATTGCCGAGACCGTCGCCTATAAGGCCAAGGAGGCCGGAGAGGCACCACTTGGCACCGAAGGCGTGCAGGAAGGCGAATGGGCGCTGGTTGATCTCAATGGCGTGGTGGTGCATCTGATGCTGCCTAAGGTACGCGACTTCTACAGCCTGGAGCGGCTCTGGAGCGCGCCGACTCTTGTCTCACACCCGGCTGCCAGTGCCTCGGCCTGAGATCAGCCTGATCGCGGCCATGGCGCGCGGGCGCGTCATCGGCCGGGATAACGCCATGCCTTGGCATCTGCCTGCTGATCTCGCGCACTTCAAGCGCCTGACCTTGGACAAGCCGATCATCATGGGCCGACGTACCTGGGAGTCGTTACCGAGTCTGCTGCCGCGACGGCGACATCTCGTGATCTCAGCCGATGCTGCCTTTCGACGCTCGCTGAGGCAGGCCGAGGCGGTCAGTTCCCCGGAGAGGGCGTTGGAGCAAGCGGGTCCAGTGCCCGAGGTGATGATCGTCGGCGGCGCGAGCATCTATCAGGCATTCCTGCCCATCGCCGATCGCCTGCTCTTGACCCTGATCGACGCAGAGATCGACGGTGACGCGTACTTTCCGGCCTGGTCAACGGCGGAGTGGCAAGAGACGGCGCGCCAACAGCGCCCACGCGATGCGGCTAACCGCTATGATCTTGAGTTCTTGACCTTGGCGCGTGCTCGCGGCCATCAGGCACGCTAACGGCGATGCTGCGCGAACGGAGCACTGAGCGTTTTTGGAGGCATCGTGGAAGCGCGACAACTGAAGACCGCTGAGGATTTGCTGCAATCCACCGATGAGCGGGTTGAGTTGATCAATGGAGAGATAGTCAGGCGTCCGATGGCGCGTGCGGATCATGCCCTGATCCAGTCGAGCCTCTCGGATGAAGTGTCGCTGTTCAAACGCAAAGACAGCCGGGGCGGCTGGTGGATCATGCCTGAGATCAGCGTGCAATATAGCGAATATCAGTGTCCCAGCCATGATCTCGCAGGATGGCGGAAGGAACGAGTCGCGTTGCGGCCGACTGGGGTGATGACGCTGATACCCGATTGGGTCTGTGAGATTACCTCACCGGGACACGAAAGGAAGGATCTGTTTCACAACTTCATGTTACTGCAGCGCAGCAGGGTTCCGTTCTACTGGGTGATCTCTCCGGAAGACAAAACGCTGATTGCTTACCAGTTGGTTAATGAGCGCTATTCGGTGGCATTTTCTGTCGAGTGTGGCGTTGAGCAAGACCTCGAAAAAGCCAGAATACCGCCCTTTGAAGAGGTCGAGATCGATTTGAGCTACGTGTTTGGCGAGGGTGCCAGATAGCCGGCGCAGTCCAGTTCGATCAGCTTAAGGGGCTTCTTCCGCCGCACCCGCAGCGCGCTGAGCCGCCCACCCCAGAGGCAGCCGCTGTCAAGCGCCCAGCAGTTGTCCTCGGCAAGGAAGCCGATGGTCGACCAGTGGCCGAACAGGATTCGGTTTTCACGCGTGCGTCGATCCGGCATCCGAAACCAGGGCAGGGCGCCGGGGGCGGGTTGTTCGAGCCCGCCTTTCTCTTTCAGCAGCAAGGTTCCATCGGCAGCGCACCAGCGCAGGCGGGTCAAGGCGTTGGTGATGAAGCGAAGGCGCGCCATGCCGTCGAGCGCGTCGCTCCATCGGCTGGGCTCATTGTCGTACATCTGTTGGAAGAACCGGATGTGGTCTGGGCCTTGGAGTGTCGCTTCGAGCTCACGCGCACAGGCCTGTGCTTGTGCGAGATCCCATTGCGGAGGCAGTCCGGCGTGGATCAGGGTGAAGCCCTTTTTTTCGCTGTGGTACAGCAGTGGGCGGTGGCGCAGCCAGTGCAGCAGCTCATCGCGGTCTGGGGCTTTGAGGATCTCGTCTAGCGTATCTTTTTTGCTGGCGCGTGCGCCGCCGAGGGCGACCGCGAGCAGGTGCAGGTCGTGATTGCCCAAAACGACGATGGCGCGCTCGCCGAGGGCCTTGATCCAACGCAGCACGGCGAGCGAGTCTGGTCCACGGTTGACCAGGTCGCCGACACACCAGAGCTTGTCTCTGGTTGGGTCGAAGTCCATCTTGTCGAGTAATCGGCGCAGCTCGTCGTAGCAGCCTTGGATGTCGCCGATCGCATAGGTAGCCATGATCTCGCGCAGGTGTCGCTATTGGTTGGCGCTAGGTGCTAGGTGCTAGGTGCTAGGCACTAGGAAAATAGTCAGTCGCAGGGTTGACCAGCAATAGGTTGTCCGTGGCTGGCCTGAGCAGCACTAATGCAGCCCGCTGCGGTCACCGAGCGAGAACGGGCGAATGACGGCGTCGAAACGGGTGCCATCGTCGGCGATCATGTTGTAGCTACCGTGCATACTGCCAAGCGGTGTCGAGATTTGCGTGCCGCTGGTGTACTCGAAGCTCTCGCCGGGCTGCAGGTGGGGCTGCTCGCCGACCACCCCGGCACCGCGCACCTCCTGCGTCTTCCCATTCGCATCGGTGACGATCCAGTGCCGGTTCAAGAGCTTGGCTGGCACCGCGCCTGTGTTGCTGATGGTGATGGTGTAGGCGAAGGTGTAGCGCTCGCCGCCGGGGTCGGACTGCTCCGGGATATAGCGGGTTAGCGCTCGGACGTCGATCTGATAGCGTTCGTCTGTGTCGTCGTGGGCCATTGTGGTGTCTCGATCTGCCATACGGGGGTCTGAGCGCTCGCGGCAATGAGCGGCTCGGAGGTGTTCATGCTGTCTTACTTCAGTCAAAGCTGGCTACACCGCGTTCGGAGGCCTCGATGAAGGTGACGATCTGATCGGTCTCTGGACTCGGGTAACGCTCCTTGGCCTCGCGCAATCCTTCCTGGAGCCGGCGCCCTGAGCGGAAGATCAGCCGGTAAACGGCCTTGATCCGGGCGCGTTGCGCGGCCGTGAAGCCGTTGCGTTTCAGGCCCACCAGATTGAGGCCGACAAGCACAGCGCGTTGTCCGTTTGCGATCATGAAGGGGGGGATGTCTTTGGACACGCCGGTGAGGCCACCGATCATGGTGTAGGCACCAATGCGGGCGAATTGGTGGACCGCAACCTGTCCAGAGACGAAGCAGTGATGCGCCAGCTCGACGTGACCGGCCAGGGTGGCGGTGTTGGCCAGGATGTTGTCGTCGCCGACCTTGCAGTCATGTCCGGCATGGCTGAACGCCATAAAGTAGTTGCGGCTGCCGATGCAGGTGCCTGCTTCACTCTTGACGCCGCGGCTGATGTTCACGTACTCGCGAAAACAGTTGTCACTGCCGATCGTCAACGGCAGCCCACGCTCTGGCGTGAAGCTCAAGTCCTGCGGCTCGCTGCCGAGCGTGGCGCCATGGCAGACCCGGTTACGCGGGCCAAGTCGGGTGCCGCCGTAGATCCGAACACAGCTCTCCAGCCGACACTCGGCATCAATCACGGCTCCAGCCTCGACCAGCGTCCAAGGTCCGATCTCGACGCTCGCATGGACCTCAGCGCCGTCCTCAACGATCGCGCTTGGATGCATCGCCATGGTTTCGTTTCGCCTCGGTCGTCTTACTTCAGCCGCTGTCTCAGTGGCGGACATTCAGTGGCGGACATTCAGTGGCGGAAGTGCCGCATCCCGGTGAATAGCATCGCGATGCCGTGCTCGTCAGCGGCCGCGATCACCTCGTCGTCGCGCATCGAGCCGCCGGGCTGGATGACGGCGCGAATGCCGGCTGCCGCAGCCTGATCGAGCCCATCGCGGAACGGGAAGAAGGCATCGGAGGCGAGCACGGCTCCGGCCACCTCAAGGCCTGCTTGCTCGGCCTTGATGCTGGCGATGCGCGCTGAATTGACGCGGCTCATCTGACCAGCGCCAACGCCGACAGTCATGCCGTTGCGCGCGTAGACAATCGCGTTCGACTTGACGAACTTGGCCACGCGCCAGGCGAAGAGCAGATCATCGCGCTCTACCTGGCTCGGCTCGCGTTTGGTCACGCAGTTGAGCGTTGCCGTCAGATCGAGATCCGCCCCTTGCACCAAGAGCCCGCCGCGCACGCGTTTGAAATCCCGATAGGGCTGACGCTCCGCGGGCCAGGGGCCGCAGCGTAAGAGGCGCACATGCTTCTTCGCCGCGACCGCCTCAATGGCCTCCTGACTGACCTCGGGCGCGATGATCACCTCAACGAATTGCCGCGCGACAATGGCTGCCGCGGTCTCGCCATCGAGCCGCTCATTAAAGGCGATGATGCCGCCAAACGCCGATTCCGGATCAGTGCCGAAGGCGCGCTCGTAGGCGTTGAGCAGGCTCTCACCCAGGGCAACACCACAGGGGTTGGCATGCTTGACGATGACGCAGGCCGGCGAATCCCCGAACTGTTTCACACACTCGAGTGCGGCATCGGTGTCAGCGATGTTGTTATAGCTGAGCTCCTTACCCTGCAGCTGCTCGGACGAGGCCAGGCTTGCCTCACAGCCACCCCGGCCAACATAAAAAGCCGCGGTCTGATGCGGATTTTCGCCGTAACGCATCGCCTGGCGCTTGCGAAACTGCATGTTGAAGGTGCGCGGCAGACCTTCTGGCTTGCCCTCCGGATGCTCGATGATGGCACCCAAGTAGTTGGCGATGGCGCCGTCGTAATGAGCCGTATGCTCAAAGGCGCGCACGGCCAGATCGAAGCGGGTCTCATCGTCGACCGCGCCGCCGTTTGCTTGCATCGTGGCCAACACCCGATCGTAATCGGTTGGATCGCAGACCACGGCCACATCGCGATGGTTCTTGGCTGCAGCTCGGATGAGTGTCGGGCCGCCGATGTCGATATTCTCGATCGCGCTCGGCAGGTCGCACTCAGGACGCGCGATGGTTTCCTCGAACGGATAGAGGTTGACCACCACGAGATCGATCGGGCGAATCTCGTTTTCATGCATCACCTGGTCATCTTTGCCACGGCGCCCGAGGATGCCGCCGTGAATGCGGGGATGCAGCGTCTTCACCCGCCCGTCCATCATCTCCGGAAAGCCGGTGTACTCGGCGACCTCGATCACCGGCACGTCTTGCTCGGTGAGCAGCCGCGCCGTGCCGCCGGTGGATAGGATCTCGATGCCGCGCTGACTCAATGCAGCGGCGAAGGCGGCGATTCCGGTTTTGTCGGAGACGCTGATCAGCGCCCGTCTGATTGGCTTCATTCTGAGTGCTCTCTGAGTTCTCTCTGAAATCTCTCTTCTGAGTTCTCTCGGCGCGACTCGCGCCCCCGGCGCGCACCTGCGCTGCCAGGCCTAGTCGGCGTTATTCTTAAGCTTCTTGCGCAGTGTGCCGCGGCTGATGCCGAGGATCTCTGCGGCTGCGGACTGGTTGCCCATGGTGTGCTCAAGCACGGCTTCGATCATCGGTTGCTCAACCTCGTCCATCACCAGCCGGTAGAGCCCCTGGATGTCATGATCCCCCATCGCGCTGAGGTAGCTACGCAAGGCGGCGAGGACGCATTCTCGCAGGGGCTGACTGCAGTTCGCCCCTTCATCGAGCGTCTCTGGCACCGCAAAGCTTTGCATGTCATTCATCGATTGACCCTTTGGTGCCCATTCCAGTGCATATCAGGCGCCAGCGATGCGAAGTCGCTGAAGCCATCGGTTGAATCTGCGCTTCGGGCAAGCGCTTCCGGCGAGATGCGGTCGGCAAAGTGCTTGCGTAGCAGATCAAGTTGCGACGCTGCCGTCGTCGTTGCCATCAAACGTTGGCGCAGATGCTCGCCATCGGTACTCGAGCCAGAGCCGCCGCCCAAGCCACGCAGGGTCCAGCCGATATGCTTGCGTGCGATCAACACTCCGCGCCGCTCACCGTAGAAACGGTACAGACGGTCTAGGTGCTCCATCAAGATGGCCCCAATCCACGCCATCGAGGGTAGCCTAGGCACCTCGGAGATCATGGCTGGGCATTGGCCGCTCGCCGGATGCGTCGTCGCAAGGCCGCGCAGTGTGGTGGCCATGCTGCCGAAGATCCAAGGCCGGCCCATGGCGGCGCGCCCGAGCATAATAGCATCGGCGCCGGTCCTGTTCAGTACCTCGATCGCCTTGGTCGCGCTATCGATATCGCCATTCGCCACGAGCGGCAGCGCGCACTGCTCGCGGATGCCAGCAAGACTCTCCACCTCTGCCTCGCCCTGATAGCCGCAGGCGCGGGTGCGGCCATGCACGGTTAAGAGCTGAATCCCGCTTGCCTCGGCAATGCGGGCGATGTTGGCGAGATTGCGTGTCTCCGGCGACCAGCCGGTGCGGGTCTTGAGCGTCACCGGCACATCGACCGAGCGCACCGCGGCCTCAAGGATGCGTCCGACCAAGCTCTCATCGCGGAGCAGCGCCGAGCCGGCTGCCGCCTTGCACACCTTCTTGGCTGGGCAGCCGAGATTGATGTCGATCAGCTCGGCACCGCGGTCCGCGTTGTGGCGCGCGGCCTCGGCCATCTGCTGCGGATCGGAGCCGGCGATCTGCACCGCAATCGGGCCTGGCTCGCCTTGGTGATTGGTGCGCTCGCGGCTCTTGCGAGTGTTGCGCAGGGCAGGATTGGAAGAGACCATCTCAGAGATGGTGAGGCCGGCACCGAGCTGCCGACAGAGCAGACGAAAGGGTTGATCGGTGACCCCGGCCATCGGTGCTAGGATGAGCCGGTTCGGGATGCTGACGGAGCCGATCTGCAGCGGCTGCAGGAGTTTGGCGGCGTTAGCAGCAGAGGGATCAACGGCGAGCATGATGAAGGGGCAGGGTCGTCTGGCAGGGCTGGTGCAGCGCGCCAATGACACAATCCTAACGCAGTTCTCAGCGGTGAGTGTTGCCGGTGACTGTCGTAGGAGTTGCGCAGGCGATTCGATCGAGACTCGTCGTTGGGTTTCGTTGGGTTCGCTCTGTTGCGGTCGTGGCCGTTGGTTGTTAGCTATTGGCTGGTCTATTGGCTGGTAGCAAAAGTCGTCTCAGGGCTGGCCCTGCGCTGACCACTGATCAAGACCCAATCCTCGCGCTCAAGCGGGGGTTCGAGTGCGAATGTCGCGCGATAGGCAGTGCTGACGCTGTCCGCCTGATGACGCAAGATGCCAGACAGTGCCAGCAGCCCGTCCGGCCGGGTCAGCTGGCTCAGGGTTGGCGCCAACTCGACCAAAGGGCCAGCGAGGATGTTGGCCACCAACAGATCGGCGTTCTCCCTTGGCATCTGCCCAGGCTCGCAGACTGAGAGGCGATCATCGACGCCGTTCGCGCGCGCATTCTCGAGCGTTGCTTCTAGTGCCTGGGGGTCATGATCGAGCGCCAGCGCGCGATCCGCGCCCAGCTTCAATGCGGCGATGGCGAGGATACCTGAGCCACAGCCGAAATCGATCAGCGTGGAGCCGGCAAGCGGTGCGCGATCCAGCCATTCGAGGCAGAGCGCCGTGGTGGCATGATGACTGGTTCCAAACGCCAGCCCTGGGTCGAGGTCGATCACGACCGCATCGGCCGCTTCAACGAGATGGCCACGTGGGCAGATCCAGAGCCGCTCACCGAAACGCTGCGGCTGCAGCCCTTCCAGCCAGAGCCGTTCCCAGGGTTGATCTTCGAGTCGATGCAGGCTTGGCGGTGCTAGGCAGTGCGTCGTCAGGAGTTGGGCTGCAGACTCGGCCTGCATGCTGCCAGCCGGGCCATCGTCGAACAGCGCGGTGATCCACAACTGGCGCCAGAGCGGTGTCTCGCCAGGGGCCGGCTCGAGCACCTGATGGCGATTCGCCGCGTCCGCGTCAGTCAGGCCAGCCAGCCCATCGTGGCCCTCATCGAGGGTTACCGCCAAGGCTCCGGCGTTTTCCAGTGCCGCCTCGATCAACGGCGCCGCTTCTCGATCCACCAACAGCTTAAGCTCGATCCAGGCCACGGCTCGTGCAACTGGCGCTGCGGTCAGAGACCGAGCTTCTTCTCGAGATAATGGATATTGATACCACCTTGCTGGAAGGCTGCATCCTTGAGCAGTTGTCGATGCAAGGGAATATTGGTGTTGATGCCTTGGATGATGGTCTCGCGCAGCGCATTGCTCATGCGCGCCAGCGCCGCTGCCCGGTCTTCGCCGTGCGCAATCAGCTTGCCGATCATCGAGTCGTAGTAGGGCGGCACCACATAGCCGGCGTAGATATGGGTGTCGATGCGCACACCCGGACCACCTGGGGCATGGAACTCTTCGATCGGACCAGGACTTGGCATGAAGGTCTCGGGATGCTCGGCGTTCAGCCGGCACTCGATGGCGTGGCCACGCGGCACGATGTCGCTCTGGCGATAGCGGAGTCGTTCGCCGCCAGCGACCAGGATCTGTTCCTTGATTACGTCGACACCGGTGATCATCTCGGTCACTGGATGCTCAACCTGCACCCGCGTGTTCATCTCGATGAAGTAAAACTCATCGTCTTGGTACAGGAACTCAAAGGTACCAAGCCCGCGATAACCGATGCTGCTGCAGGCCTCGGCGCAACGTTCGCCGATTCGCTGACGTTGCTCCGGGGTGATGCCAGGGGCTGGCGCCTCTTCGATGACCTTTTGATGCCGGCGCTGCATCGAGCAATCGCGCTCGCACAGATGGATGGCATTGCCATAGCTGTCGGCCAGCACTTGGAACTCCACATGGCGTGGATTTTCCAGGTACTTCTCCATGTAGACGACATCGTTGCCGAAGGCCGCACCGGCCTCAGCCTTGGTCAGTGAGATGGCGTTTAGGAGGGTCGCGTCCGAGTGCACCACGCGCATGCCGCGTCCACCGCCACCGCCAGCGGCCTTGATGATGACCGGATAGCCGATCTCGCGCGCCAACTGCAGCGTCTGCTTGGCGTCGTCATCGATCGGGCCATCAGAGCCGGGTACGCAGGGCACGCCGGCCTGCTTCATGGCGCGGATCGCCGAAACCTTGTCGCCCATCAGTCGGATGGTGTCGGGTCTTGGACCGATGAAGACAAACCCGGAGCGCTCGACCCGCTCGGCGAAGTCCGCGTTCTCCGAGAGGAATCCATAGCCAGGATGGATGGCGACGGTGTCGGTGACCTCGGCGGCGCTGATGATGGCCGGGATGTGGAGGTAGCTGTCGCGCGATGGGGCCGGACCGATGCAGACCGACTCATCGGCCAGCAGCACGTGTTTGAGTTCACGATCGGCCTCGGAATGGACGGCGACGGTTTTGATGCCAAGCTCGCGACAGGCGCGCTGGATACGGAGCGCGATTTCGCCGCGATTGGCGATGAGGATCTTCTCGATCATTCGATCACGAACAACGGTTGGTTGTACTCAACGGGCTGGCCATTTTCGACCATGATCTTCTTCACCATGCCGGCGCGCTCCGACTCGATCTGATTCAGGATCTTCATCGCCTCGATGATGCAGAGGATGTCGCCAACCTTGACCTCCTGACCCTCTTCGACGAACGACTTGGCGCCGGGCGAGGGAGCCCGATAGAAGGTGCCGACCATCGGCGAACGCGCTAGGCAGGCATCATCAACCTCTGGAGCGCTGGGCGCCGCGGCCGGTATTGCACCCGAGGTTGCCGGGCCCACAGCAGGTGCCGGCGCTGGCGCCTGCATCATGAATTGTGGTGCCCCACTGCCATGGCGGCTGATACGGACGGATTCCTCGCCCTCGTGAATCTCGATCTCTGCGACGTTCGACTCGTCGAGCAGCTCGATCAGCTTTTTGACCTTGCGGATGTCCATGACAGTTGATTTTCTCGCCGTGGATGAATGCTTATTGTGACGGATGCGGGGCTTTCGGCTGCGGCGCTTGCGGCCGAGCCTAGCCTAGGGCGCACCACCGAGCCGGTGCAGCGCTGCGGCTAGGGCCAGGCTGTAGCCTTGTGCGCCTAGCCCGCTGATGACGCCTTCCGCAATATCGGAAAAGTACGAATGGGCTCTAAACGGCTCTCGTGCATGTACGTTCGACAGGTGCACCTCAATGAACGGAATGCTGACGCTAAGCAGCGCATCGCGTAGCGCGATACTGGTATGCGTGAAGGCGGCTGGATTGAACAGGATGTAGGCGACCCCGTCCGCTCCGGCTTGATGGATCGCATCAATCAGCCTGTGCTCAGCGTTGCTCTGAACCATCTGTAGCTCATGTCCGGCGGCCTCTGCGCTGGCGCTGAGGGTGTTGCCGATGCTCGCTAGCGTTTCACGTCCGTACGTCTTCGGCTCCCGGCTGCCAAGCAGGTTCAGATTAGGGCCATTTAAACAGAGGATCTTTGCCATGACACGGATCGAAAACGCGGCTATTGTCTGCGAACCGTCGGAAAAAGGGCATTTTGCGCAGGCTTACACCGAATGCTGACAGGGTACGGCATTCTGCGCCAATTTACAAAGCAGCAGTTGGCTGTCGTCGGATAAAGCCGTCTTTTCGACGCCGTTACCGACCGATAAGAACCTGTTCAGCCGACCCAGCCCACCAACCTGTCAGTTCACGCCAAGTAATAGCGGCCTTACCTCGCTTTCGAGCAAGCTGGCGTCGATCTCGCCTGTATGACTGAAGATGCGCCTGCCGAGCGGATCGAAGCCGACCGTAAACGGCAGTCCGCCCGTGCGGTTGCCAAGCTCGCGGGAGAGTTCAACGCTGTCGCGGTTACCCAGCAAGATCGGATAGCTCACCGCGTTGTCCTCTAGGAAGCGAGAGACCTCCTCAACGCGATCGATGGCGATGCCGACCACCTGCAGCCCCTGGTTTCCATAGCGTTGCTGCCAATCGTCGAGCAACGGGATTTCGCGCAGGCAGGGCGGGCACCAGGTCGCCCAGAAGTTCAACAACACAACCTTGCCAGCCCAGCTGCTGCCGCTTAGCTCGCGGCCTTCGAGCGTTGGGAGTCGCAGATCGGGCAGGCTGTCGACTGTGCCAGAGTGAGAACCAGGTCGAAGCGACTCTGTATCCTGGTCGCCAACCTGGAGCCAGCGCTCACCGAACAAGGCCAAGCCGATGCTGACCGATCCAGCCAGCACCGTCACAGCGAGGACCTTGGCGGCATTCACTGCGCAAACTCGTTCAGATGTGCCGCAAACTCGTCGGCGGGAACAAAGCCAACGAGCCGCCAGCCGCGCTGCTCCTGGCCGCTGCTGTCAAAGAACATCATCGCCGGTGGTCCGGGGATGCCGAAGCGCTCCTGCATCAGCGCCTTGTCCTCGGCGTCGTTGGCGGTCACGTCCGCTTGGAGCAGCACATAGCGTTGCATGGCTTGTTGCACAGCGGGGTCCGGGAAGGTGTAGCGCTCCATCTCCTTGCAGGACACACACCAGTCCGCATAGAAATCGAGCATCACCGGCAAGCCGCTGGCGCTGGCCTCGGCCACCGCCTGGTCGAGATCAGCCACAGTTTTGATGCGCTTGAACTCCGGATGCGCGGCCACCGCGCCGCCTGTGCCTGCTGCCGGCGCCAGGCCGCGCAGTGGCTGAATGGTGTCCTTGCCGCCGGCGGCAACGCCAACCAGCATCAGCACGCCGTACACCAGCAAGGCGACACCGAGCGATTTCCACAACTTCGACCAGCCGCTGGCCTCGGGGCCATGTTGGGTGAGGGCGCCGAGGTAGACGCCAGCGCTGATCAGCAGCAATGCCCAGAGTGCCATCGCGAAGGCTGCCGGGATGACGCGCTCGACCAAGAGCACGGCCACGGCCAGCAACAGCACGCCGAACACCGCCTTCACCGAATCCATCCACGCACCGGCGCGCGGCAGCAGTTTGCCGGCCGAGGTGCCAATCGCAAGCAGCGGCGCGCCCATGCCGAGCCCGAGCCCGAGCAGGGCGAAGAAGCCGAGCACCGCGTCGCCGGTCTTGCCGATGAAGATCAGCGCGCCCATCAGCGGCGGCGCCACGCAGGGGCCGACGATTAGCGCCGAGAGCGCGCCCATGATGGCGGCTCCGGTCAGGGTGCCACCCTGCTGCTTGTTGCTGAGCTGCGTCAGCTTGGTCTGGACGCTGCTCGGCAATTGCAGATCGTAGAAGCCGAACATCGAGAGCGAGAGGGCGACGAAGATGGCGGCGAAGGCGCCCAGCACCCAGGGATTCTGGAACGCGGCCTGCAAGTTGGCGCCGAAGAGTCCAGCGATAACGCCGACGATGGCATAGGTCAGGGCCATCGCCAGCACATAGGCGAGCGAGAGGAAAAATGCCTGCCGGGTGGTGATCTTGCTGCCCTGACCGGCGATGATGCCGGAGAGGATCGGGATCATCGGAAACACGCAGGGTGTGAACGATAGCAGCAGGCCGAGCACGAAGAAGATCGCCAGCGCGCCGAAGATGCCGGTTTCGGCGAGACGCGCAGCGATTTGGTCTTGCTCCGAGACCCGTTCTGGCACTGCTGAGTCAGTGGCTTCACCAGCGGGCGGGGCAGGGCTGGCAGACTCAGCGGTTGCTGGCTCGGTCAAGGCCACCGTGGTGGTGGCAGGCGGTAGATCGAGCGTCAACCGATCCGTGACCGGCGGATAACAGATGCCACGCTCAGCGCAGCCTTGGTACTTGGCGACCAGCGTGACGCTGGTCGCCTCTGCGCTGCCGCGCAGCAGCGGTACGCTGAGATTCACATCGCCATGGTAGATCGCGATGTCGCCGATGGTTCCATCGGGGCGCACCGTGTCGGGCTTGATCTCAGCCTCGGGCAGCTCGTAGGGACCGAGCTGCACGCCCTCGGCATCCTCGAGCCTGAGCTCGATCTCCTGCTGGTAGAGATAGGTCTCGGGCGCGATCCGCCAGCGCAGCGCCAGGGTTTGCGGGTCCTCGATCGCGACATCGAGCTGGAACGCCTCTTCGGCGGGGAGGATGTCGTCTTCGAAGCCAAAGCCGAGCGATTGCGCGGGCAGCGAGCTCGAGCGCGTTGTCGGGTTCGCGCTGCTGCTGGTGGGCAGGGTGCTTGTCGACTCATCGCCGCCGCTCATCAGCCCAATCGGTGCTGATGCTGGCTGCTCAACGGCAGCCAAGCGCGGGAGTTCGAGCAAAATACTCTGGCGCTGGGGCGGATAGCAGAATCCAGCATCGGCACAGCCCTGCGACTGCGCTTCGATCCGGACCACCTCACCAACAGCGTCAGTTCGGCTGACCGGGAGTGTCGCCTCGACGCGGTTGCGATAGATCTCGACTTCGCCGAAGAACTGATCTGTCTTGGTCTCGGCGGGTGGCAACTGAGCCTGACCAAGCTCGAAGCCGGGTGTCTTGCTCTCGAAGCGGAACTTGGCGCCATAGAGATAGTAGCCAGGCTCGATATCCCAGCTCACCGTCACCGCCTCTGGGCCTTGTGCGTCCCCGGTGATCTGGAACGCCTGATCTGGCTGCAGAAATTCATCTTCGGCGACAGCTGCCGCCGGCAGTGCCAGGCCTATCGCCAGCAGGAGCAGGCCGATCAGGCCGAGCTGCGCGCCCTTGTAGACAGAGCGGTGGTGTTTGCCGGTCGACGACGCAGCGACTGTGGCGTCCGCGCGCTGTCTCCAGTCATGCGTTGGAGCAAGCGTTGAAGCAAGCGTTGGAGCAAGCGTTGGAGCAAGCGTTTGATCAATTAATCGTTGTTCGCAGTGCATTGGCGGACCCAGTCGAGATAGTTCTTGTTGCCGGTGGTGATCGGGTGACTGATCACCTCAGGGACGTCGTAGGGATGGAGCGTCTCGATGCGCGCTGCAAGCGCGGCGACTTGGCGTTCAGTCGTCTTGATCATCAGCAGCACCTCGGTGTCGGTCTCGATCTTATCCTGCCAGCGATACAGGGAGACCACGCCCGGCATGATGTTGACACAGGCAGCCAGGCGTTCAGCGACAAGCGTTTGCGCCAGTGACTGGGCGGTCTGCGCATCGGGGCAGGTACAGAAGGTCAGGTAGACCGGCTCAGGTGCAGGATGAGTTTCCATAGGATGGCGTGAATGGTTGTTTTGGGGCTAGGGGCTAGGGGCTAGG
>NZ_NHSH01000047.1 GCF_016653315.1 Halochromatium roseum
GCGGCACCTCAATGCGCGCAAGGCCGGTCTCAGGATCGGTCACGATCTGGGGCTTGGGCTTGCGCTGAATCGGCAGCGGGTCGAAGCCGCAGGCCTCCATGAGGCTGGGATTGCGGGCAAGCTCGCGTGCTGGAAAACGATGCCGGCGAGCAGCATATTCCACATCGGGCGCACCGGATAGTCGTTGCGCCCCTGTTGGCGCATCACCTCGAGGTATTGCACCAGGCGCTCATCGGGGAGATGATCGATCGCCAGTTGGAGGCGATCGAGATCACTGCGCGCCTCGATCGCGTCCCAGGAAAACAGGTTCGTTTGTGTCATGGTCACCAAGGGGTCTCTCCTCTTCAGGGGTGTCGTCTCGACAACGACAATGATCCCTTGGTGGCCACCCTTTTTCACCCCCTGCGTGGCGCTTGGGGTGATTTTTCCCCTTCTCGGCCGAGCGTCACGCGCAAATCATTGATTGTTCCTTCGCCGCTGGGGTAAACGAAATCCGACCCGACTTGTAGGCTCATTCAATTCAGTGAGTTAGAGACTGCGCAAATGTCTCTGGGTGTGGGCTCCGCAGTCGAGATTGAAGGCGGCAGTATCCCATGAGCATCAGCATCATTCAAATACAACGTTGAATGATGGCTGTCGGCTGTCGGCTGGTGAAGGCTGAGTGTCGAGGGATGGCGAGCGGCTTCTGATGCGCGTGGCGGTATACTGTAGCTCCCTGTCCTTGCCAGCCGCTCATCGTGACCCAGTCTCAGTCTGCATCGCCCAAACAACAGCTGTTCGAGCATCTTGCCGTGATCGCGCGCGCCCTGGGGCATTCGGCACGCTTGGAGCTGCTCGACTACCTGGCCCAAGGCGAGCGCAGCGTCGAAGAGTTGGTGCGGCTCAGCGGGCTGTCGGTGGCCAACACCTCCAAGCATCTGCAGCAGCTCAAGGCTGCGGGGCTGGTCAATGCGCGTCGCGATGGCAAGTATGTGCGCTATTCGCTCGGCGATGAGCGGGCGCTGGACGCCCTCGCCGCGCTGCGCGGCATCGCCCAGGATCGCAGCGATGCGGTCGCTGAGCTGATGGCGCAGTATCTGCTGCAGCGTGATGCGCTCGAGCCGATGCCGGCCGCAGAGCTGTTGGCACAGGCGCAGGATGGGCTGGTGACGGTGCTCGATGTGCGCCCGCACGAAGAGTTCGGCCAGGGCCATCTGCCAGGCGCCCTGAATATCCCTTTGGACCAACTCAAGACCCGACTGGCGGAGCTGCCCCCGGAGCGTCAGGTCGTCGCCTACTGCCGCGGTCCTTGGTGTGTGCTCTCGTTCGAGGCGGTCGCGGCGCTGCGCGAGGCTGGCTTCGAGGCTCGACGCCTGGCCGATGGCCTGCCCGAGTGGCGTCATGCCGGGCTGCCGGTGGCGCGCGGTTAGACGCGTTAAGTTGATCTTTATTGTACGGTTACCCGGACAGGTCGACCACATCATGCACTGCCTTCAGATACCCGACGACGCTTTCAATGCGCTGAAGCTACCAGCCGGTCGCGCGGAACAAGAGCTGCATTGCGAGTTTGCCATCTTCCTCGTCAAGGAGGCCCTGCTGGAGCCGACTCAGGCGAGGACCATCGCCAACATGGATCGCGTGGCGTTCCAAACCTTGCTCGCCCAACGCCGAGTGGCTTGGGGCGGGTCGCCGGAAGAGGCGCTCACGGACATGCAAGCAGCGCAAGCGTCTGCAACACGACGCCCCTTTCCTGCCTGCTGAAGATCGGCCGGACTGACTTACTTCAGCGGCTTTACGGCAGCGTCACGATTCCATCTGAGGTAGCCGTAGAACTCGATGAGGCAGGAGCGATCCATGCAAACTGGCGGCGCCAACTGTCGTTCGTTCGGATTACCGAATCTGTGACAAGCGATCCCGTTCTGATGCTGGCAGCGGCCGAGGTCGATCTCGGTGAAGCCGCAGCGATCGCCCTCGCGCAGCGACTTGGCAGCGAGTTGCTGATCATCGACGACATGGCAGGACGACGGCTCGCCCGACGCCTCGGCCTGGCGATTACGGGAACCGTCGGCATCGTGCTGGCAGCGGCTGAATCCGGCTTGACCGAAGACCCCTTCATACTCTTAGAGGAGCTGCGCCATCGCGGAGGTTTGTGGCTGTCGGATGCCTTTCTAGAACGGTTGCGCTCCATGCAAAGATCGTCTTCTTGATCGGCAGACAGCTGCCGCTCATCCCGCACGGGGGTCGGGTAAGTGCCGTTGAGTCCCTGCCGTTCTCAGCCTGTCATTTCAATCTAACTCAGCCTGCTCTTCGGCAATCAGCGCCCGCAACGCCTCCAGTGCTGCGTCAACGACGTCCCTGCTGCCCGAAGTCGGATAGACCACATAGGTCGGCAAGCATAAGCTCGGGCTGTCGTGGATGCGATGCAGGCAGCCACCCTCCAGATAAGAGGCCGCGACCCGCTCCGGCACTAAGCAGGTGCCGCCGTTGGCGAGGATCAGCTGTAGCCCAAGCCAGCCGATATTCGCCGTGGCTCATAGTGGGTTTTGAGGACATGCTAAGGTCAGGCATCTGACTCAACACGTGCTGCTCCGATGTGCCGTCTCAACGACTTGATCGACGAAGAGAAATGCGACGACGAAGTCCGACGGATGCGTTGACCGTACGTCGTTGATTGTCCACGTTGTGGTTCCAACAAGATCGTCAAGCGTGGCCGTAGCCACCGACACAGGGCCTGTCGCCGCTACACCTGTCGAAACTGCGAGAAACGCTTTGATGATCTGACGGGGACACTCTTCATGGGACGCCACCAGCCGCTGTCGGTGTGGTTTTCCTCTCTGTACTTGATGGGCCTGAACCAGTCGAACCTGCAGATCGCCGAAGCGCTCGGTCTGAATGAAA
>NZ_NHSH01000048.1:0-1125 GCF_016653315.1 Halochromatium roseum
CGGTCGCTCTCAGCAGTAACAACACCGTCGACAATACCAGTGGTCTGATCCAAGCCCTTGACGGCTCGTCGGTCGAACTGGGAAGTAATTCTGCAGTTGTCAATACTGGCGGACTGATCCAGGCCCTTGACGGCTCGTCGGTCGAACTCGGCAACAACGCCATCATCGCCGACGGGCGACTCAGCACCACCGGTACTGGCGTGATCTCGGTCATCAGTAGTTCTTACAACAGCTCCGCGCGACTGACCAATGTTACCAATGAGGGCCGCATTGAAGTTCAAAACGGCGATGGCCTGACGCTGGAAGGCACCATCACCAACAGCGGAAGCATTGGTCTTAGCTCAAGTGCTGGCTCCGGCTATCTCCACATCGACGACGGCGCGACGTTAACGCTCACGGGCAGCGGGGCACTCGCCGTCGACGGCGGCACCTACGTCGATAACCGCAGCAACAGCAGCGATCCCGTCGATGCGGTGACGCTCATCAACGACACCGGCCACCGTATCCGCGGCGCTCAGGATGGTGGCATAGGGACTCTGTCATTAGACAACGCTGTCACGCTGGTCAACCGCGGTTTGATCCAAGCCGACAGCGGCGATACGGTTGCGCTCAGTGGTATGCAGCCGATTGATAACACCGCCGGCAGAATCGACGCCCAGGATGGCTCGGCAGTGGCCATCCGCAGTAACACCAGCATCAGCGGCGGACTGCTCAGCACGGCGGGCACCGGTGTGATCTCGGTCACTAGTTCCGCTTACAGCAATTCCGCGCGACTGACTGATGTCACCAATGAAGGCCGCATCGAGCTGCAGCACTACGATGGTCTAACGCTGGAAGGCACCACCACCAACGATGGCACCATTGGCCTGAATTCAAGTGCTGGCTATGGTTACCTGCACATCGATGACGGCGGCACGGCGACGCTCAGCGGCGCAGGGGCACTAGTCGTCGATGGAACCACCTATGTCGATAACCGCAGCAACAGCAGCGATCCCGTCGATGCGGTGACGCTGATCAACGACACGGATCATCGCATCCGTGGCGCTCAGGATGGCGGCACGGCGACGCTGTCGATGGATAACAATGTCACCTTGGTCAACCGTGGGCTGATCCAGGCTGATAGTG
>NZ_NHSH01000048.1:1224-182714 GCF_016653315.1 Halochromatium roseum
CGATGCGGTGACGCTGATCAACGACACGGATCATCGCATCCGTGGCGCTCAGGATGGCGGCACGGCGACGCTGTCGATGGATAACAATGTCACCTTGGTCAACCGTGGGCTGATCCAGGCTGATAGTGGTGATACGGTTGCACTTAGCGGTGGGCAGCTGGATAACACGGCAACTGCCGGCGGCACGGTTCAGGCTACTGGCGGCGGAACCCTCGCGCTGAATGCGATTGGGGTCGATAACGCTGGAGGTTTGATCCAAGCACTCGATGGGTCAAGACTGGAGATCCGTGAGAACACCAGCATCAGCGGTGGACTGCTCAGCACGGCGGGCACCGGGGTGATCGAGGTCACCAGCTCAAGCTACAGCAATTCCGCTCGACTGACTGATGTCACCAATGAAGGCCGCATCGAGCTGCAGCACTACGATGGTCTAACGCTGGAAGGCACCATCACCAACGATGGCACCATTGGCCTGAATTCCAGTGCTGGCTTTGGCTATCTGCACGTCGATGACGGCGGCACGGCGACGCTCACCGGCGCAGGGGCACTAGTCGTCGATGGAACCACCTATGTCGATAACCGCAGCAACAGCAGCGATTCCGGCGATGCGGTGACGCTGATCAACGACACGGATCATCGCATCCGTGGCGCTCAGGATGGCGGCACGGCGACGCTGTCGATGGATAACAATGTCACCTTGATCAACCGTGGGCTGATCCAGGCTGATAGTGGCGATACGGTTGCACTCAGCGGCGGACAGCCGATTGATAATACTGCCGGCAGGATCGACGCCCAGGATGGTTCTGCAGTAGCCATCCGCGATAACACCAGCATCAGCGGCGGACTGTTCAGCACGGCGGGCACCGGTGTGATCTCGGTCACTAGTGGTACATATAGCAATTCCGCGAGACTGACCAATGTTACCAATGAAGGCCGCATTGAGCTACAGACCATCTATGACGGCCTGACGCTAGAAGGCACCATCACCAACGATGGCACCATTGGCCTGAATTCCAGCGCTGGCTTTGGCTATCTGCACATTGATGACGGCGGGGCGGCGACGCTCACGGGCACAGGGGCACTAGTCGTCGATGGAACCACCTATGTCGATAACCGCAGCAACAGCAGCGATCCCGGCGATGCGGTGACGCTGATCAACGACACGGATCATCGCATCCGTGGCGCTCAGGATGGCGGCACGGCGACGCTGTCGATGGATAACAATGTCACCTTGGTCAACCGTGGGCTGATCCAGGCTGATAGTGGTGATACGGTTGCACTTAGCGGTGGGCAGCTGATTGATAACACGGCCGGCAGGATCGACGCCCAGGATGGCTCAGCATTGGCCATCGGAAATAACACCAGCATCAGCGGCGGACTGCTTAGCACGGCGGGCACCGGTGTGATCTCGGTCACTAGTGGTACATATAGCAATTCCGCACGACTGACCAATGTTACCAATGAAGGCCGCATTGAGCTACAGACCATCTATGACGGCTTGACGCTAGAAGGCACCATCACCAACGATGGCACCATTGGCCTGAATTCCAGCGCTGGCCATGGTTATCTGCACGTCGATGACGGCGCCACGACGACACTCACCGGCAGCGGGGCGCTGATCGTCGACAATACGACCTACCTTGATTCCCGCAGCAACAGCAGTGATCCCGCTGATGCGGTGACGCTGATCAACGATACGAACCATCTCATCCGTGGCGCTCAGGAGGGCGGTACAGCGACGCTGTCGATGGATAACATCGTCACCCTGGCCAACAGTGGCACGATCCAAGCCGACAGCAGCGACACCCTCAACATCAACGGCGGCACCTTCAGCAGCACCGGAACCGTGCAGGCTAGCGATGGTTCGACAGTCGCCTTCGGCTCTTCGGTCAACCAAGCCAACAACCAATCCGGTGTGCTGACCGACGGCCGCTGGGTCGCGGAATCGACCGGCAATGGGGCGACCATCGAGCTGAGCGGTGATGCCATCACGGAGAATGCGGCGGAGATTGTTTTGAGCGGTGCTGGTTCTGTGGTTGGTGTGCGAGAAAGCGCAAGCAGCTTTACCGCCCTTGAAGACAGTCTCACCAACAACCAGGCGGATGGCACCCTGCGTGTGCTCGATAACCGCGACTACAACAACAGCAATGCACTGACCAACGCCGGTGTGATCGAACTGGGTGGTGGCACCCTGGATACACAGGGGCTGACCAACGAGGCCGATGGCCTGATCACCGGCCATGGCACGGTGGCGGATCGGCCGCTGAACAGCGGCACCATCGAAGCCACCGGCGGCACCCTGACCATGCAGCAGGGCATTCAAGGCGGCAGCGGCACCGTGACCATCGCGCCCGATGGCGCGCTCGACCTCAGCAGCGCCACTCAGGCCAGTAGCGCCGATTACCTGGATCATCAGGGCGCTGCTACGAATAGCCTGAATCTGGGCGATCAGGACTTCGTGGTCTCGGTCGATTACACCAACGCCAACAGCGGCACGGGCAATGCTTACGATGCCCGCGCCAATGTGGTCGGCAGCGGCCAGATCATCGGCGAGAATGCCGACATGATGATCACCGGCGATGTCGCCAGCACTGGCACCGATACGGTGACCCTGGATCTCGGTCGGGTGCGCGAAGGCGAGGTGGTGACGGTCAATTATCAGATCGCCAATATCGGCACCGGCGCCGACATTCGGGGTGCTATCCAGACCGATGCCAATGGGGCCACCATCACCGACAGCCGTTTGAGCGGCAGCGGTGTGACCGCGCAAAACTTCGACGCCATCGGGGCGGGCGCGGACTCGGGGGATTTCAGCGTCACCTTCGCGGCGACCGAGGGCGGTTCGCTGGACGGGCAGCAAATCGCGGTGGTTAGCAACTTTGACAATGTGGCCCAGCAGACCATCACCCTCACCGGCGTGGCCTCCAGCTTGGCGCATGGCAACCTGTCGCCCGTGTCAGCCGACCTGGGCCACTTCCGTGTCGGCCAGGACGGCCTGTCGCAGAGCTTCCAGGTCACCAACACCACGGTTGGCGACCATGGCGAGCAACTCGGTATCGGCAGCGTCAGCACCAGCGGCAACTTCAGCGCCACCAACGACCTGGGCAGCGGCTTGGTCGACGGCGGCGACATTTACGCCAATGCCGCCACGGCGTCCATCAGCGGCGGCACGGCTGGGGTGAACAACGGCAGTGTCACCATCCAGTTCACCAGCGATGGCTCGGCGATCGATTCCAACTTCACCGCGGTGGATGCCAATGCCGAGACCGTCAACCTGACCGCCACGGGCTTCAACATGGCTCAGGGCGGCGCCACGCCGGACCCGGTAGTGGTCGCGAACCAGCGCGTGGGTGGCTCCGCGACCCAGACGCTGACAGTGAGCAACGCGGCTGAGGCGGGAGACTATACCGAGGGGCTGAATGCCAGCTTCAGCGGCAGCACGGGTGATGTGCACACCAACGGTGGCAGTATCGCGTTGCTCGCGGGCGGCGCCAGCGACAGCAGTGCCATGACGGTTGGCGTGGATACCTCCAGCGCCGGCGCGCGCACGGGCACCGTGACGCTGAACTATCAGACCGACGGCACCGGGACCAGCGGACTGGGCACGCTAGATGTGGGTAGCCAGACTGTCGAGGTTACGGGCAATGTCTATCAGGTGGCGGAAGGCCGACTGGACACCACGGCGATGGACTTCGGCACCGTGCAGGTGGGCCAAACGGTCAGCGAGGTACTGTCCATCAGCAATGTCGCCACCGGCCCTGATGGCTATGTCGAGGATCTGAATGCTTCCTTTGGTAGCAGCAGCGGGACCGGTGCCGGCCAGATCAGCGGCAGCGGCTCCATCAGCGGTCTGGTGGCTGGCGACACCAACAACTCGGACATGACGGTCAGCGTCGACACCAGCACCGCCGGTTCCATCGATGGCTCGATCGGGATCAACTACTACAGTGCCGGCACGGTCGCGGGCGTCAGCAATGGTCTTGGGCAGCTTTATGTCGGCTCCGACGCCTTCGGCGTGCAGGGGCTGATCGAGGCCACGGCCAACGTGATCGACGCGGCCAACCCGGTTATCGATACCGCGCAGCCGATCCTGCTCGGCAATGTGCGACAGGGCGCCAGCTCGCCGACGGCCCTGGTGAGCCTGACCAACCAGGCCACGGGCAATGACCAGGCGGCGCTCAATGCCTCCATCAGCGGCAATGGCGCGGTGACCGGGAGCGGCAGCTTCGACCTGCTGGGTCCGGGCGACACGGATGCGAGCAGTCTGCAAGTCGGGATGGACACCAGCACCGCCGGCGCGGTCAATGGAAATGCCACCATCGCCTTGGTCTCCGATGCCAGCAATGTCGGCGGATGCGAGCCGAATTGCGAGATGGCACTGGCCTCGCAAACAGTCACGGTTGAAGGCGCGGTCTATCGCCTGGCCAATCCCTCGGTGGATCCCACCGAGGTGGTCCTGGCCGCTCGCGTGGGCGATAGCGGGCCCAGTGCGAACATTGGCGTGACCAACCAGTCGCCTGATGCCTACACCGAGGCCCTGGACGCCAGCATCGCGACCAGTGCCACGGGCTTTAGCGCCAGCGGCAGCGTTGATAACCTGGCCGCGAGCGCAAGCGACAACAGCAGCCTGACGGTGGGGCTGGACACGGCCACGGCCGGCGAGTTCACCGGGACGGCCTCGGTGAGCCTGACCTCCACCGGTGAGGGGACCACGGGTGCGGCGGACTATGATCTGGGCAGCACGGATGTCGACCTAACCGGTCGCGTTTACACCGCCGCCTCAGCAGATGTGGTCGATACCCTCGACTTCGGCACCGTGCACGTCGGCGATTCGGTGACAGAGATGCTGAGCATCCTGAATGATGCCGAACTCACCGCGCTGAACGACACCCTGGCCGGCAACCTAACCGGGACGACCGGACCCTTCAGCGGCAGCGGCAGTTTCAGTGGACTGAGCGCGCAGGACAGCACCTCGCTCGGCATTGGGCTGGATACCTCGACGGCGGGTGTGTTCAACGGTTCGAGCAGTCTGTTGATGTCTTCGCAGAACCCAGATATGGCCGACCTTGATCTCGGGACGTTCGGGGTCGATCTGTTCGCTCAGGTCAACCACTACGCCAATCCTTGGTTCGAGCTGCTGAGTGGGCCGGGCTCGCTGATCGCCAGCAACACGGGCGGCTACAGCTTCACGCTGGATCTCGGCACCCTCTACAGCGATCAAGACAGCGTCGAGCTCAATCTGAGCTTCTTGAACGATGTCGATGGACCTGCTGACTGGCTCCGAGGCGATTTCGATCTCACGGGCGTGGATGCATTCGGCCTCGCTGGCTTTGATGATAGCTTCTCAGACCTCGGCTGGGGCGGCTCGATCGATGACTTGATGGTGTCGTTCAATCCGTTCGACTACGGGCTTGGTCTCTACGAGGAAACGATCTCGCTCACCGCCTTTGGCTACAACGACAGCGGATACGAGGAGCAATTCGACATCACGCTCGCCATGGCCGTCACCGTGCAGGATCGAGCGACGCAGGCAGTGGATGAGCCGCCGGTGTTGGTGTTGATGCTGATCGGGCTGGGTGCCTTGGTCGGTCTGCGCCGCCGGCAGATGATCGCGTAAAGCTGGAAAACGGCTCGGATCGCAGGACAAGGCAGGACAGTGCATCGATCGCATCGCCCTGTGATTCGAGCCTCATCAGCGTCTGGAAACTGGAAACCGATGGAGACTCTGTATGGATCGAATCCGCTATTGGATGCTGACCGCGATGGCTGCGGTCTCGTTGCTGTTGGTGCTGTTCAACATCGTCTTGCAGGCTGGTAATCGCAGCCTGCAAGCGGAGATCGCGGAGCGCAACCTCTACATTCAACAAAGCACCCAGTTGGAGGGCATCTACCAGCCATTGCTGCGGACGCTGGCTGAACTCTCGGTGCGACATCAGGATGCCGAGCTCAGTGCGCTGCTGGCTGAACAGGGCATCAGGATCAGCGTCAATCAAGCTGCGACGCAGCCCGCTGGGGTCCAGAACACCGGCAGGGTTAGGGCGCCAGCCGCGACGGTGAGCCCGGAGGCTGAGCCCACAGCCGCTAACGAGGAGCTTGGTGCCTCGATCGAAGAGCCTGCTGCCTCTGCTGAGGAGCCCGCGACCGCCACGGAGGAACCGAGCAGTGACTGATACCGACTTCAACTCCGAGGGCGCAAGGCGTTCGACCATGCCTGCACAGATCAACCGCTATTCTGGTTTTCTCCCCTTACTGATCCTGATTGCCGCTTGGCTGCTTTGGAGCGGTTTCCAATCGATCCAACTGCTTCAAGAGCGCGCTCAGCTCAAACAGCTGCACGACAATCAGGAGCAGACCGTGCAAACGGCGCAAAAGATGCGTCAACAGCTAGATGCCATTGCCGCTGGCACCAAACGACTGGCGGAAGCAGGCAACACGCATGCGCAGCAAGTAGTTGAGGCATTGGCCGAGCGCGGCGTCCAGATCAATCCTTGATCCCAAATAGCCTTGATCCCAAACACCCTTCTTGAGAAGCTTGGTGAAGCTCTGCCTCTGGTGTTGCAGGGCTTAGGGCAATGGCACCGCATCGGCATTCCAGCTGAGGGGCACGCATCCGCAGAAGCTGTCCACGACCACAAGGTCCGCGGCTGACCCTTCTCTGCGCTCTACCGTTATTGGCAGATGTGAGAAGACCGGCGGCGAGTGCCGGCTTCCGCCAATGTCTTGTCATAACTGACCGGTGATCCACTGATCCTGCGTCCTGGATTCGCATGCGATGACTTGGCGCCAACGCTCATTGGTGTACAGTGCGGCACTGGAGGGCAACGCGATTGGGAAAGAGCGGACATCGCACCTGTGAACTGGTCAAATGAGCGCGAGCGCGTTTATCGTTGGCTGCGGCATGCGCTGCTGGGTCCGTCTGCACCACCAAAAGCTGTTGCGGGTGCGACGCACCTGAACGGTATCAAGCCGCTGGAACGGTTTCAAACCGGCATCCTGTTTCCCATTGCCAGTGACGAATTCGGTCTCGATGCCGGCGAAGACGATAGCGGCGGGCCAGGGTCCAGTCTCGACGAGGCCAACAGCGATGGCGACAAGATTGCGTTCGCTTCCAGCGCTGGTCAGCCTCAGCGTCGAGTGGTGCCACCGGCATCGGTTGGGTTCTCGTTCTTCGTGCAAGGCGATCGCGCCGAGCTCCAGCTTATTCCCACTGCCGTGCGCTACGAGCGACGCGCAGACCGGCCGCGAGACCAGGCCGATCAGTGGCTGCGCATCCCGCTCGGAGAGGCGGACAGCGAAGCACGCGATGTTCGCGCGCCAATCTCCGCGCGGCCCTGGGCACGGATTCGGGCGGCGCCCGTCGTGGTCTTTGACGGCCGCGCGCGTTTGGATGTGCTCTGGCGCGCCCGGTCCGATGGCTGGCTGATCACCGTATCGCTCAGTAATCTTCAAGCCATGCCGGCGGCTGCGAACGCCAACACTGGCGCTAGCAACATCAGCGCTGGCGCGACCATGAATGCGCTTCTGAATCAGCAGAACGAGCGTGCACTGTTCGAAGTTGCGCTCGACTGCGTGATCGATCGCGGGCGCGTTGGCCCTTATCCTCGGGCCGACTTCCATCTGCTGGATGAGGAAGAACAAGAGCTGGAGCTGCGCTACCGCAGGCAGGTCATCTATGCCATTGGCCATGGTGCCGCGGTGGACTGGGCGCTGCGCGAGGATCGCGTCGTGCGTATCCACACCGAGTTTCTGCCCAAGGTCGAGGTCCCGCGCGTCGATCCCACCGCTGGCGTCGTCGAGGGTGCCGAGCTTGATGTCGAGCGCCTCGCGGCGATCGAGACCGATCGGGATCGCCTCTGTGACGCGCTGGAGCGATTCGCCGCTGGCTACCGCACCTGGAGCGATGCGCAGTCCAAGGTCGCTGATGGCCTGGAGGTGCGTTACCAAGCCCCAGCCGATCGGATTCGCGCTCGCATCGAAGCGGCTGCTGAACGGATGCTCGCAGGCGTTGCCTTGCTGCGCCAAGAGCCGTTGCTATTGCACGCGTTCGCGCTCGCCAATCAGGCCATGGCCCGACAGATGCGCCAGGCGGGCCGCCTGGCGCCGCGCTGGCGCCCGTTCCAGCTCGCCTTTCTGCTGCTGACGCTCGAGTCGGCGACCGATCCCGACGCCGAGCACCGTGATGTCCTCGATCTGATCTGGTTCCCGACCGGTGGTGGCAAGACCGAGGCCTATCTCGGACTCATGGCGCTGGTGATCTGGTGGCGGCGCCTGAAGTACAAGGCCAGCGGTGGCGGCACCACGGTGCTGATGCGCTATACCCTGCGCCTGCTGACCAAAGACCAGTTTCGACGCGCGGCCCGCCTGATCTGCGCCATGGAGCTGATGCGCCGCGAGCAGCCCGGCGGTCTTGGCCTCGAGCCGATCACGCTCGGCCTCTGGGTCGGGGGAGACTCGAGCCCGAACAGCTTCGCCGATGCCAAGGCCTGCATCGATGCGGCGCTGGCCGATGATTGCAGCCGTCCACCGAGCCTGCTGGTGTTGGAGTCCTGCCCCTGGTGTGGCACGCCATTCCGAGTGCCCGACAACCTGGATGCCAGCCGCCAGCACTTCGCCTTCCGCTGCACCGCCGCCGGCTGTGCCTTTGCCGCGACCGGCGATGGCAGACTGCCCTGCAACCTGGTCGATGCCGCGCTCTACGAGGCGCCACCGACGCTGCTGCTGGCCACCATCGATAAGTTCGCCAGGCTCGCCTGGGAGGAGCGCAGCTCGGCCTTCTTCGGCCGTAACGGTCAGCGGCCGCCGGAGCTGATCATCCAAGACGAGCTGCATCTGATCGCCGGCGCCCTCGGCTCGGTCGCCGGGCTCTATGAGGCGGGTTTGGAGACGGTGCTCTGTCGGCGCGGTGTCTATCCAAAATATATCGCCTCCACCGCCACCATCCGCATGGCGCAGGAGCAGGTCAGGCGGCTCTACGGTCGCGAAGCAGCGGTGTTTCCACCGCCTGGTCTCGATGCCGATGACGCCTATTTCGCGCGTACGATCGCGCCGACGCCCGAGCATCCAGGCCGACTCTATGTCGGTTATCTAGCCCCGGCGCGCAACCGTCGGCGCTGCCTGGCACCGCTGGCGGCGGCCCTCTTGTCGGCACCGGAGGCGCTATTCGGTGATCTCAGCGCAGACCGCGAGGCATTGCTCGATGCTTGGTGGACCTTGCTGGTCTATCACGGCAGCCTCAGCGGCATCGGTATCAGCCGCCATGCGCTGCGCGAGATCGAGGAGCGTATCGAGCGGCTGCAGCGCGAATGGCAGGATCTGCAGGCCCAGCAGGAACAGCCGGAACTGCAAGGTCAACAGGAGTGGCGAGCCGAGCAAGTACGGAGAGGACACCAAGCACACCAAGGTCGACAAGCACAAAAGAGAGAGCAGGCACACGAGGGTCGGCAAGCAAAGCAGGAACAGCAAGGACGGCCGGAACAACAAGCGCATGACACGCCAGATCAGCAAAAGCGGGCGCAGCAGGCACCGTCTGGCGAATTCGAGCAGGCATCTGCTCACCGGCGTTACGCGGGTCCGCGCTGGCGAACGCAGCTCGCTGAACGCCTCGCGCAGCTCACCAGCCAGATGTCGGCCGATGAGAACGCGCAAGGCTTCGAGCGCTTGGCGAAGAGCCGCGAGGCGCCGGATGCGCTGGACCTGGCCTTGGCCACGAATATGGTCTCGGTAGGCCTGGATGTGTCCAGGCTCGCGGTGATGATCATCAACGGTCAGCCGTTGACGACGGCTGAGTACATCCAGGCCAGCTCCCGCGTCGGCCGCGGCGAGGTGCCCGGGATCGTGGTCGCCAACTACTATCGCGATCAGGCCCGCAGCCTATCTCACTACGAGGACTTCCGCGCCTATCATCAGGCCTTCTATCGCTTTGTCGAGCCCACCAGCGTCACGCCCTATACCTATCAGGCGCGCTTGCGGGCGCTGCATGCCGCCTTGGTCATCGCGGTGCGCCATGCGAGCGATGCGCTGACCGCGAATGAACGGGCACAGGCCTTTGATCCGACCCAGCCGGAGACAGCGAAGGTGATCGAGGCATTGATCCGACGCACCCGCCAGGCCGATCCGGAGCGTGCTGACCAGACCGAGGCGCATCTGCGCCGTTTGGTCGCGCACTGGAGCGACTGCGCCCGACGCGCCAGCGAGCAGCGCCAGCGTCTGGTCTATTCCGGCCCGGATCGGGACCGCCGCGATCTGCGTCTGCTCTCTGCGCATGGGGCTCGGGTGACTGGCGAATGGGTCACGCTGCAGAACATGCGCAATGTTGAGAAGACGGCGTTGATCAAGATCCTGCCCACCAACCCCTCCCGGCATGGGTTGCTCGCGCAAGACGGATGAAACGCTTCATCCCAACGCGTTGGTCCCATCTGCTCGCGTTCAGCGGCGTCGGTGCGCTGGTGCGCGCCGACAACGATCTGTTCGTGGTGATGGATATCCGGCATTGGACCGATCAGGCTGGCGAGCTGGCCGGTGAGCCGTTGTGTTATGTCGACCTGCTCCGTGACGCGCTCGGTCTCGACGGCAAGCGACTGCTGCAACCGCCGCTCGCCCGGCTGGTCGATAACGGTGCTGGCGATGGCGCTGTTGATGGGACCTGCGTGCCGGCGATCCGTTTTCCGCGCTGGACGCGTTGCCCAAGCTGCGGGCTGCTCCATTACCGGCCATGGGACAACGGCGAGCGCGGTCGGCGCTCACTCGAAGACCCCCGCTGCAGCTGTGAGAAGCGCTCGCGTCTGCGGCAAGTGGATTGGGTCGTCGCGCATCCTGAGGGTGGGCTCTGGGAGGTGCCCTGGCATCTGCTCGCGCACAAAGACACCGAGCATCGCGATGCCTGCCGCCCGATCCGCGAGCAGCCCTACCTGCGACTGCGTCGCGACGCCGCTGGCTATTGGCAGTTGCGTTGCGAGCGCTGCCAGTCTCAGCAACCCTTTAGTCGAAACCAGCAGTTCAAGGATGCACGGCGCGCGCGCCTGCAGCCCTGGCAACAGGGCGAGGCCGCCCCGACCGTGCCAAGCCAACGCCCAGCGGCGATCATCGAGGTCAATGACTCGCGGCTCTATTCCGCTCGGGTGCGCGGTGGCTTGGTGATCCCGCCGGAGTCCCAAATAGCGCGGGGCGGCGTGCTGGATCGGTTGTATCGCCAGCCAGCGGCGCGACGCGAGCTCGAGCGCTGTCGCACCGAGCTGGCACGTAGGGCGCTGCTGCGGCGCTTGTCCGATGAGTTGGGCTGCACGCGCACTGACGTGGAGGACGCGCTGCAGCAGATCGAGGATGGCTGGCCACTCTACGGCGAGATGGCGACGCCTGGCCTGCTGTTGGAGAAGGAGTACCGCGCCCTGACAACGCCGATTCCGGATCAGCTCGAGAGCGAGGATTTCGTCACCGAGCATCACAGTCAGGCTTGGCGATCGCTGAAGTTAGTGCAGATCGACGCTTCACAGGTGCAAACTGACGCGTCTTCTGCGAAGACTGATACATCGTTCGCGCAGGCCGAGGCGTCTCCTGCCAAGACCGATTCATCCTTTGCGCAGACCGACGCCCCGTTTGCCCATGCTGATACGACAGGGGCGCAGACCGATCCGTCACCGATGCCGGCCGATCCGTCATGGGTATCGCCCGAGACAGCGCGATTGCAGCCGGTACGCGACAGCATCCAACAGCTTGTCTCTGTCAGCCGCCTGCGCGAGATCCGGATCTTCACCGGCTTCCATCGTGTCGAGCAATGGTTCGAGGACGGCATCAAGCCCGATCATGACGACGCCGCCGAGCCCGAGACCTCGCGCTTGGTGCCGCCGGATCTCGATGGACGTTGCGACTGGCTGCCGGCGATCGAGCTCTATGGCGAGGGCCTCTTCTTTACGCTCGACGAGGCGCTGCTGCGGCGCTGGGAGGCGCAAGATGGCTTGTGGCGCCGGGCCGAGCAGCTGCAAGCGCGTTTCGAGCGCACTGGTATTCGTCTGGCGGAAGACCCGCCGCTGCCGCTGACACCGCGTTTCATCCTGTTGCATACGCTGGCCCATCTGCTGATCCGCCATCTGGAGACCGCGGCGGGCTATCCGGCGGCCTCGATCCGGGAGCGCCTCTATTGCAGCAGCGGCGCCGAGCCGATGGCCGGCGTGCTGGTCTATGTCGCGGTCGCCGACGTGGCTGGCTCGCTTGGTGGTCTGGCCGAGCTGGCCGAGCCCAGGCGTTTTCTCGAGTTGCTGGTGGCGGTCTTCGATCATGCGAACTGGTGCTCGCTCGACCCGGTCTGTGCCGAGCATCCGGGGCAGGGGCCGAGCCAGCTTAATCGTGCGGCCTGTCATGCCTGCGCGCTGGTGCCGGAGCCGAGTTGCCAGTTCAGCAATGTGCTGCTGGATCGGGTCTTCATCGCCGGCGATCTCAGTGGCACGATCCGGCCGCTGTTGGACTTTGCGGTTGAGCGCTGATCGCGATGGCGGCGCGCAACTGGACCCTGCCCGACATCCAGAACCTGAGCAAGGAGCAGGAGCGCGCCCGCTTGCTGCCGCGTGAAGGCTGCCATCTGATCGTCGGTGGACCCGGCACCGGCAAATCGGTGCTCGCCCTGCTGCGCACCCGCCGTCATCATCGCGAACGAGGGGCGCAGGATTATGTCTTCCTGGTCTACAACCGGCTGTTGTTGGAGGCGAGTCGTGAGCTGGTCGGCGGCGCGGTCAATGCGCATCCTTGGATCAGCTGGTTTCGCGCCATGTTCAAGCGGGCCTTGGCGAAGCAGGCCTTGTCTCATCAGGCCTCGTCTCAGCAGGCCAGGTCGAAGCCGGCCTTGTCGGTGTCCTATGCCCAGGTCGCTGGACAAGGCTATCGTCTCGATTGGACCGCGATCCAAGATGCCATCGCTCGCGCTGCCGAGCTGCCAGCGCCGCTGACGCCCTTCCTGATCATCGATGAGGGGCAAGACATGCCGCGCGACTTCTATCAGGCGCTGGCGCAGCTAGGGTTTGAGCATGTCTACGTGGTCGCCGATCAGAATCAGCAAATCACCGACGAGTGCAGCACGCTGAGCGAGATTGCGACAGCCCTGGATATCGACGCTCGAGACCGCATCGAGCTGACCGAAAACTATCGCAACTGCGATCGCATCGCCCGCCTGGCGCTCGCCTTTTGTGTCGAGGATCTGGCCAGCCCCTGCGTCAAGCTGCCAAGCGCACGCCCCTGTGCGCGGGCCCCGATCCTAGTGGACTATGGCGCCGGCTGTCGCTGGAGCGCCGAGCAGCTGATCACGCGGATGCTGAAGCTGGCCGATCGTGATCCGGCGAAGCTGATCGGCATCATCACGCCGAACAACCAACGCCGTGAGTATTGGTTTCAGGCGTTGCGACAGCCGCGACTTGATCTGCACCTCGACCACGGACCTCCTCGGGTTCTGACCTATGCCTCGGGGCTTGAGGATGGCGACCATCGCTTCTCGGAAGGCGGTCTGTTCGTCATCAACGCACAGTCCGCGAAGGGGCTCGAGTTCGATATCGTCTTCCTCGCCGACATCCATGCGTATCCTTGCCAGCTCGAGAACAAGGCATGGATGGACGACCTGCGACGACGCTTCTATGTGATGGTCTCCAGGGCGCGGGAGCAAGTGATCCTGCTGCGCCAAGCCGGCCAGGAGTGCCCGGTCGAGGCGATCCTACCGAATGATCCGGACATCCTCAGACGTTGGAGATGACAGTGGCCGACCCCGAGAAACCTTCCCTGGAATTGACCCAGCCTGCGAGTGCTGCGGCGCCGACTGCGGCAGGCAGCGCGACCGCAGCGCCAACTTCGACTGCGACTGCGACTGCGACTGCGGTGCCGGCTGCCGCTGCCGTATCGGCTGCCACGCCGGGTCGAGCGCGATCGGGGCCTTGGTACTTCGTAACCAATCAGCTCAACCTGATGTACCTACTGGCCATGGGCTTGGTGACCGGTCCCAAGGGCTTTGGGTGCAAGTATTACGCCGATACGCTCGCTTGGGCGCCGGGCTGGATTCCGTTGTTTGCCGACGGTATCCCACCGGCGGCCCTGGCGCAGGTCACCTCCGAAGCGGACCATCTGCAGCCGGTGATCGCCAGCGTTGATCTGGGCGCGCTGCGGGGTCCGATTCAGGCGCTCGATCCACAGGGTCGGTTGCGCGCCCTGTGCTGGCCTGAGGAGGCGCAGGGCGACGAACCCCTGCTCTGCATCCCCGCGCCGCTGCCGATCGGCTGGCTGCAAGCGATCATCTTTGCGTCCAAGGAGCAGAAGGCGCTGATCCGCGAGCAAGCCGCCGATTATGCCAACGTCCCCCTCGGCGCTTATAAGCAGCGCGTCAACGCGCGACTGTTCGCCGCCGCGTCGAAGTCGGCATCGGCCTTGGCATTGAGATCCGCGTCGACGTCCGGATCGGCATTGAACTCGCCATCGGCATTGAGATCTGCATCGACATCCGAATCGGCATTGAGTTCTCCATCGGCATCGCTGTCAGCATCGATCTTGCCCGAGCCGATTGATGGGCTGTCGCTACCGCTGCCGGATCAAGACGCGTCGGTGCAGCAGGTCTCCGCGGTCGGCGCGGTGCAGGCGATGCTGGTCGGGCTTGGCAATCGCGGTGACGCCCTGGTGACTGCGGGGCAATCGCTGAGCGATCCTGAGCTGCCCAAGCCTGAGCTGCCCAAGCCTGAACTGCCCAAGCCTGAACTGCCCAAACCAGGGCTGACCGACCCTGAGGAGACGGCATCGCAGTCGTCCGTCGAAGACCCGCTGCTGCGTGCGCTGCTGGCCTGGGCGCTGGGCGAGAACAGCGCGGCAAACGCCGATCTGCATGGCCGCATCCTGGCGCAGTTGCTCAGCGCGATCGTTGATGCCAAGACTCAGGCTGACGAGGCGCCAGCGGGCGAGGGCTGCCCGCCGGATATCCAGCAGGTCATCTTGGATCTGCTCGAGGCCGAGCGAACCAGGCTCGCGGAGCCGAAATGGCAGGAGGCCCTGAAACGACTGATTGCTGATCTCAAGGGATGCCTTGGGCTAGGCGACGCGACCATCTCCGAGCTGTTTCAACGCCATCAAAAGCCGTTCTCCCGCGGGCTGCTGCTCTTCTTCCTGCGTCAGCGCGGTCAGGAATTGCTCGAGCTTTCGGAGCGCTTCGATCAGCCCCTGTTGACCGATCAGGATCTGGTGGTGGCGGCAGCCCTGTTCGGCGCCCGCGGTGGTTGGCTGGAGCTGCCAGGGTCGATCAAAGACCTGCCAGGTCTGCGTTCGGCGATTACCCATCGTATGGCCGCGCTGGCGCACCGGCAGCGCGGGACCGGTCTTGACTTAGGGCCTGCACCGGAACGTGTCGAGCCGCTGCGCGAACTGATGACGAGAAAGGGCGGGGGAGGTGGCTGGAGCAAGCGGCAGCAGGAAGGCGCGCTCGCGTTGGCCCGTGGCATGGGCTGGCAGGAGGTGCTGAAGACCAGAATCAGTCTCGGCAAAGGCGATTACCGGCTGCAGGTTGCTGGCAATGGCGTTCAACTGCTGCTCGACGGCGAGGTCAAGGCCGTGACCGTCGATGTTGATCAGGCGCAGTTGCTTACGCTGCTGGCGCGAACGGCGATTCCAGGCCGCATTGATGCCGAGGTGCGCAAGGCGTTGACGGGGCAGCGTTAAACGCTGACGCTTACTGCGACCATGAAGCTCATTCCCTCGACACCGCGAGAGACCAATAGCAGCGCCGAGCGTCGCGTCTTCGACCGGCTGCGAACGGCATTCAGGCAGGATCAATCCTCTGGCCGGGAGCAAGCTCCTTTCGAGCTTGGTCAACAGTCCGCATTGACTGCGTTTCACTCGCTGAATCTGACCCGCCATGCCTATAAGCGCTTCGGTGAGATCGATTTCGTCATTGTTGGGCCGGACGGGATCTTGGTGTTGGAAGTCAAGGGTGGCGGCATTGCTTGCCATGATGGCGTCTGGTCGACGAGCGATCGTGGCGGGGCCTTGACCCGGCTCAAGGAAAGTCCGTTTCGGCAGGCTGAATTGGCCATGCATGGCCTGCGCAGCCGCTTGGAATCGGCGTTGCCGCCGGGCATTGTCGGACAATTTCTCTGGGGCTATGGTGTCGTCTTTCCCGATTGTGATTGGTCCATCCAGGGGGCTGAGTGGGACCAGCCGATGGTGGCCGACGCGAGGGCGAGCCGGAACATGGCGTCTTGGCTCTCTAGGCTGTACCGTTATTGGCAGGAGCGGGAAGGCCGGCGGCGAGCGCCAGCGTCCGCCGACGCCCTGACGCAGGTGATCGGCTTCTTGCGCCCAGAGGTCGATGTCGGTATCCCGTTGCATTGCGTCTTGGATGAACTGGAAACGCGTGTCGCCTCGCTGACCGAAGAGCAGATGGCGCTGCTCGATATCGTCGACGCCAATGCCCGCGTCCTCTGTAGCGGTGGCGCAGGCACTGGCAAGACCTTTCTCGCGCTAGAATTGGCGCGCCGCTGGGCGGCTTCTGGCTGGCAGGTGTTGCTGGCCTGTCAATCACCCTGGCTGAAGCACTGGCTAGAGAAGCACTTCGCCATCGCCGGTGTCAGCGTCAGTGTCGCTCAGCACGTGCGATCCGCGGCACGGCGTGCTGGTCTCGATCGCTTCGATGCATTGATCCTGGACGAGGGGCAGGATCTCTTGACCATGGACCGGCTGCGGGATCTCGACGGCATCCTCTGCGGCGGCTTGCAGGCCGGGCGTTGGTGCTTCTTCCATGACGTCAACCATCAAGCCGGCTATTTTGGGCCGCCAGATGCCGCTGCATTGGCGTTGTTAGCGTCTTTCAGTGCAGCCAAGATGCCGCTCAGGCGCAACTGCCGAAATACACGCCAGATCATGGAGGCGATCCAGTCGAGATTAGGCTTGGACATGGGGGCGCGCGGGACTGGCGATGGCCCCGAGGTCGTCCATCATCAAGCCAAGGGCAGCGAGGAGGCGGCCAAACTATTGGCTTCGGAGCTCGAGCGGTTGATCGATCGCGGGGGACTCTCGCCAAGCGAGATCACCATCCTCTCGCCGCAGCCCTTTGCCGACTCGACAGCCGCTCGCCTCGCCGGCAAGCATGCCGCTGGATTGATCGAGCTTGATGAGTTCGCGCTGCGCCATTTTCCGCCCGCAAAGGTCAGCTTCGCCGAGATCGCCAGCTTCAAGGGCTTGGAGAACGAGGCCGTGATCCTAGTCGACCTTCCCCAGACCAGCAGTGCGCCTCGATCGGTTGCTGATCAGTACGTCGGCATGAGCCGCGCCCGCTCACTGCTGATCATCATCGTGAGCGAGGTTGGAGGTTAAGCTGAAGCTGACGCGATTCATGTTCAGAGGTGGATCATCGATGAGCTTCAACTCGAGTCGCGCGCGATTCATCTGCTGGGGCGTCCTGCCCCTTGCCGTGCTCGTGAGGGTGCTTGATGGGCTCGTATCACTTCAATCCGCAACGTCACAGAGGCAACGGCATCGATGACCACCGCACCGCTCCCGCCAGAACTCGAAGCACTGATCCCACGCATCGGCCGCACCCATCTGCGCCGGCGCCTTGGCCTCGAGCAAGAGCATGACGCCTTCGCCTTCAATCGCCCCGGCGCGCATTTCTTCTATCCGGAGAACTGGTATTCGGTGCATGGCTTTATCCGCCATGCGCTGCGCCTCGTTGGGTTCTATCAGCGGGCGCAAGAGAACACCCGCAAGATCCGGATTCAGCCGCACCGCTTGCTGATCCGTGGGCTGCCGGAGGCCTTCGTCGGCCTGCGCATCCTGCACCTGAGCGATCTGCATACCGATCTCGACCGGCGCATCACCACCGCCATCGCCGAGCGGCTCACCGGGCTCAGCTACGACCTCTGCGTGCTGACCGGCGATTATCGCGCCAAGACCTACGGCCCGATCGACGAGGCGCTGTCCGGCATGGCCAGCATCCGCACCCAGTTGCAAGGCCCGGTCTATGCGGTGCTCGGCAATCATGACAGCATCCGGCTGGTGCCTGGGCTGGAGGCGATGCAGATCCAGGTGCTGTTGAATGAGACCGCGGTGATCGAGCGCGAGGGCCAACGGCTGTATCTCGCCGGTATCGACGATGCGCACTACTACCAGGTGCACAACATCGACAAGGTCGCTGCTGAGATCCCCGAGGGGGCTGCCGCGCTGCTGCTCTCGCATACCCCGGAGATCTATCTGCATGCCGCCTATGCCGGCTTTGCCGCGATGCTCTGTGGCCATACCCATGGTGGCCAGATCTGCCTGCCTGGGCAGATCGCGCTGTTTTGGGATGCGCGTTGCCCGCGACGTCTCGCCGCAGGTGCCTGGCGGCATGGCGAGATGATCGGCTACACCTCGATGGGCACCGGTTCATCGGTGGTCCCGGCGCGCCTCAACTGTCTGCCGGAGATCACCCTGCATGAGCTGGTGGCGGCTGACGCGCGAGGGGACGGGGCGCGGTGACCCGCGCGCTAGTGGTCCGCCGAGCGCAGCAACCTCGGCAGCAGTTGGGTCAGCAGCAGATGGCTGATCAGAAAGGTCAACACCACCAGCGTCAGATCCCACCAGTCGAGATTCAGCCACAGGCTTGCGACCAGCGCCGGAAACAAGGCCTCCGGGATCTGATCGAGTCCCGGCGCGTTGGTGGTCGAGGCAAGGCCGAGTCGGCGCTTGAGGAAACTCGCCAGCAGATCGCCGATCATCGCCGCGCCGGCGATGGCGACGCCCAACTCGGCTGGCCAGCCGATCAGCCAGGCGAGCAGTGGTGTCGCGAGCAACGCCGCGGCCAGTCCGCGCCAGGTCTTGGATGGACCGAGCAACGGCTGGCCGTTGGCGAGTCGCCAGCCGCCATCGACAGGCCAGGCATCGTGGCGACCGAGCCAGCGTCCAAGGACCCAGGGCGCGCCGTTGGCCGCGGCGATCAGCGTGACTAAGAGCAGGTCGATCGTTATCCTGGATGTATCCATTACGCGCTCGTCGTGAAAGCGGATGAGTTGGCATGACAGGCAGCCGTCAAAACTATAAACGGTCTGATGCGATGTTTCGATCCGCCTCTACCCTGGCTACACGGACAGTCCTTCCGCCTTAAGCCTTGTGTTGGGCCACAACAGTGCTGACCGCTGGTTTACGCGGTGGGAAGGCGACGACGCGCTCGGGATGCGCGGCTTACTTTGCCATCAAGTCTATAGTCATCCGCAAAAATCCTTATAGTCTAAGATATGCGGCACCAAACGCTCCATCCAGTTGCGCGCATAGGAACAGTATTGGCTGGCTTCCTTGAAGGTCACGCGGATGTGGTGTTTCAGTTCGTCGAGCGAACCGATGAAGTTCACCGAGATGACCCGCTTGATGGTCTTCCAGATGATTTCGATCGGATTGAGGTCTGGTGCATACGGCGGCAGGAAGACCAGCTCGATGGCCTGTTCTTTGGCTGCCTTCTGGACGTCAGCGGCGTGATGGCTGCTGAAGTTGTCGAGGATCACGATGATGGCCCGGTAGTCGGCATTGGCGGCTCGGATGGCTTGGAAGAACTCGGCGATGGCCGTCTGATTGGACCGGGGCAGGAAATCCTGCACGGAGGCGCCAATGAGGGCGTAGAAGCCGATGGCGTTGGCTTTCATGCGCGCGGTTTGGCACCACCTCCATGAAAATGGGTTGCAGAAGGCGATCAAGCTTGCCGCTGAGCGTGCGGGTATCAACAAAAAGGTGAATTGCCACTGCTTGCGACATTCCTTTGCAACGCATCTGCTGGAGTCTGGCTACGATATCCGCACCGTGCAGGAACTGTTCGGTCATGCGGATGTGTCGACCACGATGATCTATACCCATGTGCTGAATCGCGGCGGGCAGGGTGTGCGGAGCCCCTTGGATCATCTGGGCTGAGGCGCGCTTAAAAGCTAAGGTCAGATGCGGTTTGACAGCGGATGGCGGCAAGCAGCGAGGTTGCAGCAAGCAGGGTTGCGTTGCGCCGCGAATTTGGCGCGCCCGACAGGATTCGAACCTGTGACCCCTGCCTTCGGAGGGCAGTACTCTATCCAGCTGAGCTACGGGCGCGTGTTTGGAGGGGTGCCCTGAATGGGGGCATGTGCTGCGGCTGTTTGCACCACTGCAAGGCCGTTAAGGATAACCCGATCGCTGGCGGCCGTCCATGGCCGTTGCGAGCCCGATGACGCAGCAGGCGGCGAAGAAGATCGAGACGGCTGAGCGGGGCGGGATTATGAGCCTGCCAAAATCGATAGGATGCGGCTCGACCCTAATGTGCCAGCTCGGCTGCCGGGCGGCCGGATAGGATAGTTGCACAGCATCAGCTCGGCCGCGCCAGCAACGCCTTCAGTGCCGAGAGATGAGCCTTGCCGCGCTCGCGTCGCTCTGACTCGTCCAGGGGCTCTTGATCGACGCGGTGCAGGTCAGCGATCGGCAGTTCGTCGAGGAACCGGCTCGGCTCGCAGAGCACCTGCTCGCCGTAGCGCCGACGGTGGCGCGCGAGGCTGAGGTTGAGCCGATTGCGGGCGCGGGTGATGCCAACATAGGCCAGTCGGCGCTCCTCTTCGATGTTGTCGTCCTCGATGCTGTTGCGATGCGGCAGCAGCTCTTCTTCCATGCCGACGAGAAAGACTTCGGGGAATTCGAGTCCCTTGGCGGCGTGCAAGGTCATCAGCGAGACGCGGTCGCCGCCTTCCTCCTCGTCCTGGCGCTCGAGCACGTCCATCAGGGTGAGATGGGCGACCATCTCCGGCAGCGTGCCCTCCTGCAAGGCGCCCTTGTGCAGTGCCTCGAGCCAGCCGATCAGCTCGTGGACGTTGTCGATGCGCCGCTCGGCGACCTTCAGGCTCGAGCTGGTGTCCTTGAGCCAGCCGCGATAGTCGCTCTGATCGATCAGGGCGCGGACGCTGCCGATCGGATGCGCATTAGCCTGCTGCTGATAGTGCTCGAGCCAGGTCTTGAACTCGGCCAGCCGCCGCCGCTGGCGTTCTGTCAGATGCTCGGCCAACGCGAGATCGGTGCAGGCGCTGAACAGGCTGGTCTGGCGCTGTGCGGCGACCGTTGCGAGCTTTTCCAGCGTACCGGGGCCGATCTCGCGGCGCGGTACGTTGATGATGCGCAGGAAGGCGGCATCATCGTCTGGGTTGGCGATCAGGCGCAGATAGGCCATTACGTCCTTGACCTCGGTGCGGGCGAAGAAGGCGGTGCCGCCGGAGAGGAAGTAGGGGATATTCAGCGTCCGCAGCGCCTTCTCGAACGGGCGCGCCTGATGATTGCCACGGTAGAGGATGGCGAAATCGCCGTAGGCGCGGCCTTTAGTCTGGTGCCCGTGCAGGATCTCGGTGGCGACGCGCTCGGCTTCGTGGGTCTCGTCGCGGCAGTGCAAGACGCGCGCGCGCTCGCCGGGCTCGAGCGCGCTCCACAGGCGTTTCTCGAACAGATGTGGATTTTTCGCGATCAGACCGTTGGCGAGGTTGAGGATGCGCCCGGATGAGCGGTAGTTCTGCTCTAGCATGATCACCTTGAGCAGCGGGTAGTCGTCCTTGAGGCGGGCTAGATTCTCGGGCCGCGCGCCGCGCCAGGCATAGATCGACTGGTCGTCGTCGCCGACCACGGTGAAGCGGCCGTCGGGGCCGACCAGGAGCTTGACCAGCTCATACTGAGCGTTGTTGGTGTCCTGATATTCGTCGACCAACAGATGCCGGATGCGCCCTTGCCAGTACTCGCGCACCGCCGGCACCTCGCGCAGCAGGCGCACCGGGCGCAGGATCAGGTCATCGAAGTCGACTGCATTGTAGGCGGCGAGGCTGCGCTCATAACGCAGATACAGTTGGGCAAGACCGGCCTCGAAGTCATCCTCCGCTCGGCTCTCAGCACGGGCTGGATCGACCATGCCGTTCTTCCACTGCGAGATGCGCGCCAGTGCCGCCGCCGGGCTGGTGGCTTCGCTCAGCCCGGCCTCGCGCAGATGCTCCTTGAGAATCTGCTCACCATCTTGCGGATCGACCAGCGAGAAACCGGGGCGGAGCGCGCCGTGGGCGGTTTCGCGCCGCAGTAGCTCGAGGCCGAAGGTGTGGAAGGTCGAGACCCGCAGTCCATGACCGGCGCGGCCTTTAAGCAGGCGTCCAACCCGCTGCTTCATCTCGCGCGCGGCCTTGTTGGTGAAGGTTAGCGCGACGATATTGCGTGCTGGCAGACCACGCTCGCCGATCAGATGGGCGATCTTCTGCGTGATCACGCGCGTCTTGCCGGAGCCGGCACAGGCGATGACCAGCAGCGGACCCTGAGCGTAGCGCACGGCCTCGATCTGCCGTGGGTTGAGGCCTTTCATCGAGTACTCCGGTGGAAAAGTTGACCATCTGAACAGCTGAGCAGCAGGCGGTTGGGCGCGGGGAGCCGCAGCGGGCTAAACTAGGCCATCACCCTATGCACCGAGTCCGAGGACTATGTCAGCGTCTGCCTCTATACCGCCACCCGCCCGTCACAGCCTCGCGGCCCTGTTCTTGCTTGCCCTGGCGCTCGCACCAGCGGCGTTGCTCGCGCAGGGTGACGCTGGCAGCTTCCTGTCCGCGCCTGAGGTGCCATCGATCCCCGGCCGCTATGCCGGCGATAGCGCGAGCGCTCCCGAGGTCACCATCACCGAGACCGAGGAAGGGACCGTCTACGAGTATCGCGTCAGGGGCCAAGTCTACATGGTCAAGATCCAGCCCATCGTCGGACCGCCCTATTTCCTGTTGGACACCAATGGCGACGGTGTCCTCGATGTGGACGAGCGGCGGGCGCCTGATCTCGCCGTGCCGCAATGGCTGTTATTCAGTTGGTAGGTCGCAATGTGCGAATCCTTACCGTGGCACAAGTGCTTCATTGTCCAGGTGCTGCGAGGCGCGATGTCCATTCGGCGTTCGATCTCATGAAGGACTGGAGCCAGTGACTCGCGTCTCTCCGGCGCCGGTAAAAGGCGGCTTGTTGCGGCTAGCGCAATGGCTGGAGTGGGTGAACCGTGCGGTCGGCGCGGTGGTGTCCTGGCTGGCGTTGGCGATGGTGCTGATGACATTCATCGTCGTCGTGCTCCGCTACGTCTTCGACTCCGGCTCGATCGCGCTGCAGGAATCGGTCACCTATATGTACGCGATGCTGTTCATGCTCGGCGCCGCCTATACACTGCAGCAGGACGGCCATGTGCGTGTCGATATCCTCTACCAAGGGTTTTCTCGGCGTGGCCGAGCCTGGGTGGATCTGCTTGGCACTCTGTTCCTTCTGGTCCCAGTGGCGGTGTTTCTGCTGGCCTCGTCTTGGACGTATGTCGCTGATTCCTGGGCCGTGTTCGAGGGCTCGCGCGAGGCAGGCGGTATTCCTGGGGTTTGGCTGCTCAAAACGCTGCTGTTGGTGATGCCGGTGCTGATGCTGGTGCAAGGGCTGATCTGGGTGCTGCGCAACGGGCTGTTTCTCGCCGGTGTCGATGCCGCCCTGGGTGAGCCGGACAAAGCTTCCGCGGGCAACGCCGATGGCTGAGTTCATGCCCCTCCTACTGGTCTTGGCGCTCGGCGTTGTACTGCTGCTCGGCTATCCGGTCGCGCTGTCTTTGGGCGGTACCGCGCTGGTGATGGCACTGGTTGGTGAATGGTTGGGCTATTTCGACCATGCCTTCATTGAGGCGCTGCCCAATCGGGTCTATGGCGTGATGACCAACGAGACCCTGATCGCGGTGCCGCTGTTCGTGTTCATGGGGGTCATGCTGGAGCGCTCGCGCGTCGCCGAGAACCTGCTCGACACCATGGCGCTGCTGTTCGGGCCGATGCGCGGGGGGCTCGGAATTTCGGTGACGGTGGTGGGCATGCTGCTCGCGGCCAGTACGGGCATTGTCGGCGCCACCGTGGTCACCATGGGGCTGCTGACCTTGCCGACGATGCTGAGGCGCCATTACGACCCCAGCGTGGCCGCTGGCACCATCTGCGCCTCAGGTACCCTGGGGCAGATCATCCCGCCGTCGATCGTGCTGGTGTTGCTCGGTGATGTGCTGTCGTCGGCCTATCAACAGGCGCAGCTCGACATGGGCATCTTCTCGCCGGACACGGTCTCGGTCGGCGATCTGTTCATTGGTGCGTTGATCCCCGGGCTGATGCTGGTGAGCGGCTACATCGCTTATCTGGTTGGCGTGGCCATCTTCCGCCCGCAGGCGGTTCCAGCCATCCCGGCCGCCGAGCGGCCACAGCACGATGCGCGCTTCTGGCTGCGGGTGCTGCAGGTGCTATTGCCGCCGCTGGCGTTGATCGTGGCGGTACTGGGCTCGATCCTGTACGGCATCGCGACCCCGACCGAGGCCGCCTCGGTCGGCGCGGTTGGGGCCATGCTGCTTGCGGCCGTGCACCGAGAGTTGAGTCTGGAGACGCTGCATGCGGTGATGCGTCAGACCACCATCGTCACCAGCATGGTGTTCCTGATCTTCATCGGCGCGGCGATCTTCTCGTTGGTCTTCCGCGGCTTCGGTGGGGACGAACTGGTGACTGAGTTTTTGAGTGACTTGCCGGGTGGCACGGTGGGCGCGGTCGCGCTGGTGATGGTGGTGCTGTTCCTGCTTGGCTTCATCCTTGACTTCATTGAGATCACCTTCGTGGTGGTACCCATCGTTGGCCCCGTGCTGTTGGCGATGGGGCTCGATCCGGTCTGGCTTGGGGTGATGATCGCAATTAACTTGCAGACCTCGTTTCTGACGCCGCCGTTTGGCTTCTCGCTGTTCTATCTGCGCGGTGTCGCGCCGCCTACACTCAGCACCGGCCAAATCTACCGCGGTGTCGCTCCGTTCATCCTGATCCAGTTGCTGATGCTCGCGACCTTGGCACTGTTCCCAGCGCTTGCGACCTGGCTGCCGGATCAGGTGTATCAGTAGGGCAACCGCAGATGAGTCTTTGATCAGGCTCGTATCTGCTCGCCGGTCTCGCCAGCGATGATCGGCGGCATTGCAGCCGTGTGTTGGTGCATCAGTTCGTGGAATAGGGCGTTTTGAGGGGATTCGAACATCACCCCGATACCGTTGTTGTCTCCATGGATCACGATCGCGGGCAGCAGCCAGCGCTTGCCAAGTGAGCGCAGCTCGAGTTCGATCGGTGTTCCGGCGGGTAGGGTCAAGGCCTTGACCGACAAGAACATGCCGCCGGCCGAGAGCGTGCGCGCCGTCGCCGTCAGGAATGGGCGCTTGTGGTAACGGATATAGACTGGCAGATCGAGCCGATGTCGTGCGTCATAGCGTCGTTCCCTTGGCATCTTTTATCTCCTCATTTTCTATGTTTCTATTGGTGAGACGAGATGTTAGACGCTTAACCTTACCATCAAGTTCAACTTTGATGACGAATGGATGACCGGAGTTGGCCTGCGCAGGTTGCCGTCGGTCGATGTGGCGCGGATACTGCCGTAGCGCTCGACCAAGTGCTGTTCGCAATCAGGCTAAGGATTAGAGCGCGTCGTCTCTACCGGAAGAGGCGGCGATCGCTTCACGATGACAGAGACCGCTTATGGATCGCCAACAAGCTGCCAAGTTCGTGCTCGATTGCTTGCGCACCATGCTTGCGCGCAAGGGCTCAGACCTGTTTATCTCGGCGGGCTTTCCACCCGCCTGTAAGTTTGATGGCAAGCTGACGCCGCTGAGTCAGCAGGCCTTGAAGCCGGAGCAGACGGCGCTCTTAGCGCGCTCGATCATGAATGATCAGCAGGTGCGTCAATTCGATGCCAGCAAGGAATGCAACTTCGCCATCAGCCCGCCTGGGATTGGCCGCTTTCGTGTCAATGCCTTCGTCCAGCAAGGCCATCCCGGCCTGGTCCTGCGCACCATCCCGACCGCGATCCCGACCGCCGAGCAGCTCGGTCTGCCAGCCATCCTGCCGGAGCTGGTGCTCTCCAAGCGTGGACTGATCTTGGTGGTCGGCGGCACCGGGTCGGGTAAGTCGACGACGCTAGCCGCCATGCTCGGGCATCGGAACCGCGAGACCTATGGCCATATCATCACCATCGAAGACCCGGTCGAGTTCGTCCACGCGCATCAGCATTGCCTGATCACCCAGCGCGAAGTGGGCGTGGATACCGAGACTTGGGACAACGCGCTGGTGAACACCCTGCGTCAGGCGCCGGATGTGATCCTGATCGGCGAGATCCGCGCGCGCGAGACCATGGAGCATGCGATCAACTTCTCCGAGACCGGTCATCTCTGCCTCTCGACGCTGCACGCGAACAGCGCCAACCAGGCCTTGGACCGCATCATCAACCTGTTCCCCGAGGAGCGCCGGGCGCAGCTGCTGATGGATCTCTCGCTGAATCTGCGCGCGATCATCTCGCAGCGGCTGTTACCGAAGGTCGGCGGTGGGCGCGTCGCCGCGATCGAGATCATGATCAACTCGCCGCTGATCCAAGATCTGATCTTCAAAGGCAAGGTGCACGAGATCAAGGCCATCATGCAGCGCTCCAAGGAGCAGGGCATGCAGACCTTCGATATGGCCCTGTTCGATCTCTATGAGGCCGGCGTGATCACCTATGAGGACGCGCTGCGCAGCGCCGATTCGATGAATGAGCTCCGGTTGCGTATCAAGCTAGAGGGCAAGGATGCGGTCGCGGCCGAGTCGTTGGGTGAGGAGGATGGCTTCTCGATCTTGGGCGAAAATGATCTGCCGGCCGAGCAGGATCACACCTAGCCGCGTCGTCACCCGAAATCAGCGCCTCATCGCCCGGGCGGCGAGGGGCGATGTCCGTTACTCTGAAATAGGCGCTGCATCGTCCGGGGTGGCGATGCACCATGTCCGTTAACCGAGCGAGGTCCGCATGGATTTCAAGCCCTATCTCGAGATGATGGTCGCAAAGAAGGCGTCTGACGTGTTCATCAGCGCGGGCTCGCCGGTGCAGATCAAGATCGACGGCAAGCTGCATCGGATCGGTGAGACCAATTACACGCCGGCGCTCTGCCGGGAGGCGGTCTACTCGCTGTTGAACGAGCCGCAGATCAGCGCGCTCGAGCGTGAGCGCGAGATCGATGTTGGTATTGGGCTGGAGGGGCGCGGGCGCTTCCGCATCAACGCCTTCCATCAATGTGGATCACTGGCGATGGTGATCCGCTATCTGCCGGCCGAGATCCCGAGCGTCGATGAGCTGGGGCTGCCGGAGGTGCTCAAGGGCATCGTCATGCAGCGGCGCGGCATCGTGCTCATGGTTGGCGCGACCGGTTCTGGCAAGTCGACCACGCTGGCGGCGATGATCGATCATCGCAACAGCAATAGCCGGGGCCACATCCTGACCATCGAAGATCCGGTCGAGTACGTGCATCCGCACAAGGGCTGCATCGTCAACCAACGTGAGTTGGGGATGGACACCCTGTCTTATGCAGCAGCGTTAGAGAGTTCGTTGCGTGAAGCCCCGGACGTGATTCTGATCGGCGAGATCCGCAATCGCGAGACCATGGAGGCGGCCATCGAGCTCTCCGGAACCGGCCATCTGGCCATCTCGACCTTGCATGCAAATAATGCCCATCAGGCCATGGAACGCGTGATCAATCTGTTCCCGCAAGTGATGCACAAGACCTTGCTGATGGACCTGTCGCTTAACCTGCGCGCAATCATCGCCCAGCGCCTAGTGCGAACGGTCGACGACAAACGTACCGCCGCGGTCGAGATCTTGATCAATACGCCGCATATCTCGGACTTGATTCGCGAAGGGCGGATCGATGAGATCAGCGAGGCGATGGCCGGCAGCAGCGAGGGTGGCATGGTCGTCTTCGACGATGCGCTGCTCGGGCTCTATCGCCAAGGGCGGATCAGCCTCGAAGAATGTCTGGCCCATGCCGATTCGGCGGCGAATCTGGAGGCGCGGATCAACTTTGGTTGATTGCTCCGCCGCGTCTCGCCGGCTTTAATCGAACAACTGCTGTTGCTCGTGGTGCCTTGATTCGGTGCTTGCTGTAACCTCTGCCAGCGGTTGACGCCCCGTCTGTTCGTCTTGCTTGATCACGGGGGTGTAGAGCGGCTTCCCCTGTCTAGCCGTTTGCAAGCCTTGCGTCGTCACGGCTTCTAATGTGGATGCCGTGCGGCCCAGATGGCCTAATGCCGCGTCATCAATTCATCCTGACCTTCGTCACCCATTCAAACTGAGGAGAGAGACCCATGGTCCGATTCAACACCCAGCCTGCTCGCCAGGCCCTTGCATTCAGTGCCCTACTGGCGCTTGGCAGCAGCGCGGTGCTGGCTGAGAACCCGAAGGTGGCGATGGATGTGACCATCGGCGGCGAGCCGGCTGGCACCATTGAGGCCGAGCTCTTCGCCGATGTGGTGCCGAAGACCGCCGAGAACTTCCGCGTGCTCTGCAGCGGCGAGCAGGGTGAAGATATGCGCTACGCCGGCAGCCCGTATCATCGCATCATCCCCGGGTTCATGATCCAGGGCGGTGACTTCACCAATGGTAATGGCACCGGCGGCAAGTCGATCTACGGCGACAAGTTCGCCGATGAGAACTTCGATCTCAAGCACACCGAAGCCGGTCTGCTCTCAATGGCCAACGCTGGGCCGAATACCAACGGCTCGCAGTTCTTCATCACCGTTGCGCCCACGCCTTGGCTCGACGGTCGCCATGTCGTCTTCGGCAAGGTGACCTCGGGAATGGATGTGGTCGAGGCAATGGAAGAGCAGGGTTCGCGCCAGGGGCGTACCAAATCTGAAGTGATGATGAGCGATTGCCGCGTGCTCTAATCGTTTTGCCGGGCCATACGATGTCGATCTGTTTTTAGCTCCAGCACCTCAAGTCGCTGGCTGCACGCTGACCTCGAGCCATTTCTGATACAGCGCTAGCCGCCCGTTGGACGGTGCCGGCGCCGCTAGCACAGCGTATTGAGATCTCTGCGTTAATCTGCGCCATCCGCGGCGCAGATGCTCCTTGCAGGATCAAGGCTCTTCCCTCAGTGCCAGCCGCCGTCCGGCGAGCCAGACCAGCAGCAGCACCGGCACCCCGATCAGCGTCGTGAAGATGAAGAAGCCGGGATAGCCGATGCCATCGACGATCGAGCCCGAGTAGCCGCCGATGACCTTCGGCAGCAGGGTCATCAGCGAGCTGAAGATGGCGTACTGCACGGCGGTGAAGGACACGCTAGTCAGGCTGGACAAGAAGGCGACAAAGGCAGCGCTGGCGAGGCCGGCGGCGAGATTGTCGGCGGCGACCGTCAGATAGAGCAGCGGCAAACTGTGGCCGACATAGGCGAGCGCGACGAAGATCAGATTGGTCAGCGCCGAGAGCACCGCGCCGAGCATCAGGATGCGCATGACGCCAAAGCGGGTTGCCATCAGGCCGCCGATGAAGCCGCCAGCGATGCTGACCACGACGCCGAAGGTCTTCACCGCCTGGGCGATCTCGGGCTTGGTGAAGCCCAGATCTTGATAGAAGACGTTGGCGATGACGCCGAGCACGATATCCGAGATCCGGTATAGGCCGATCAACGCTAGCAGCAACAGCGCGGTCTGCAGCCCGTAGCGGCGAAAGAAATCGAGCACTGGCGCCACCCAGGTCTGCCGGGCCATCTCGCGATTGACGGTGCCGAGGCGGACCAAGGCCCAGCCGACCAGCCCAGCGATGCCGAGCGCGAGCGCAAAATGCAGCGTTTCGAACAGGAAGGCGCCGAACGGACCGCCGCCGGCGGCCTGTTTGAGCGCGGCGACGCTGCTGCTGGTGAAGAAGAAGGTGCCGGCGAAGGCCGCCACAGCGAGCAGGAAGACCAGCACCAGACGGGCGTAGTCCGTGGGTCCATAGTGGTAGGCGTCGATGCGCTCCACCTCGGGCTCGCGCACCAGCAAGGTAGTGGCGACGCCGATCAGCATGGTTGCGGCCATGATCAGATAGGTCAGCCGCCAGGCCTGGTAGGAATACTGCTCCATCGATGACATGAACAGCGCTGCCAAGAACAGCGCGCCGGCACCGCTGGTGACCATGCCGATCCGGTAACCGGCGATATAGGCCGCAGAGAGCATGCCCTGCAGTGCCGGTGGCGCGATCTCGATGCGATAGGCATCGATGCAGATATCCTGAGTCGCCGCCGAGAACCCAAGCATCACCGCCGCCAGCGCCATCAGCACGAGACTGTGATCGCCCTGGGCCGGGTCGACCGAGGCCATCAGTGCGATGGCGGTGATGATCGCGATCTGCGACAGCAGCAGCCAGCCACGCCGACGCCCGAGATGGCGCGTCAACCAGGGCAGCGGCAGCCGATCGACCAGCGGCGCCCAGATGAACTTGAACGAGTAGCCAAGCGCAGCCCAACTGAAGAAAGTCACCGCACTGCGCTCGACCCCGGCCTCGCGCAGCCACAGCGATAGCGACGAGAAGATCAGTAGCAGCGGGATGCCAGCGGCAAAGCCGAGGAACAGCATCGTCAGCACGCGCCGGTCGCGCAGGGCGCTCAGTACCTTGCGCCAACCCTGATGTCCCTCGCCAGCGGTGGCTGAGAATGCGCTGGTCGTGGTCGATAAAGAGGCGCTGGTCTTGGAGGTCGTCATCAGGGTAGGCAGCTCGGTGAATGGCATTCAAGGTTGTTAGGATTGACGGCGTAGCCAATCTCAGCAAGGCGCGTCATGCTAACTGAATATTCAAGCGTAGCGCGAACCGAACAGGAGACAGGGGCACCATGTTGAGATCGATGATCTCAAGGATGCTGACAAAGCTGATAGCGTACCGACCAGCGTCGCTACCCCTAGCATCAGGCAGTTCACCACTCACCACTCACCACTCACCACTCACCACTCACCACTCACCAACCAACCGGCCCATGGACCTGAGCCACCTCTTATCCGACCTCTGGATCATCAGCTTTCTCGGCCTACAGTCGGCCGCGGTGATCCTGACCACCACGCATCTGGTCCTCAGCAACCGCGATGTGCCCTCGACCGTGGGCTGGACCGGGTTGGTGCTGCTGACGCCCCTGGTCGGCGTGGCGCTCTACTGGGTATTCGGCATCAATCGGATTCAGCGCAAGGCGCATCGGCTGCGGCCGGAGACCTCGATCCTGAGCGATGAGGCCAGCGTGCGCGCCGAGCAACGCGCCCATCGCCTGCTCGCGAGCCGCTTCCCGGGACTCATCCCGCTTGGGCATCTGGGCGATGAGTTGACCTACTCGGTGCTCGAGTCCGGTAATCGGCTGACACCACTGGTCAATGGCGATGCGGCCTATCCACAGATGCTCAGTGCGATCGATGGCGCGCAGCGCAGCGTCGCGCTCTCGACCTACATCTTCGATAACGACTTCGCCGGCCGCTTGTTCATCAACGCGCTGCAGCGGGCGCAGCAGCGCGGTGTCCTGGTGCGGGTGCTGATCGATGGTGCCGGTCAATGGTACAGCCGCCCGCATACACCCAAGGTCCTGCGCCAGCTTGGCATCCCGACCGGGGTCTTTCTCGAGTCCGCGCTGCCGATCCGTAACCCGTACCTGAACCTGCGCAATCACCGCAAGATCCTGGTAGTCGATGGACGCTTAGGCTTCACCGGCGGGCTCAATCTGCGCGAAGGCTGTCTGCTCGAGCGCAATCCGCCGAATCCCGTGCAGGATCTGCATTTCAAGGTCGAAGGGCCGGTGGTGCGCGGCTTGATGGATACATTCGGGCTCGACTGGGCCTTCACCACTGGCGAGCGGCTTGGTGGCGATGACTGGTACCCAGTGTTGGAGTCGGTCGGCGACAGCATTGCGCGCTGCGTGCCAGATGGTCCGGACGAAGACTTCGACGTGCTGCGCCGTTTGATCATGGGCGCGCTCGCCCATGCGCGGCAGCGGGTGCGGATCATCACGCCCTATTTTCTGCCGGATCTGACCTTGATGGCGGCGCTCAATGTCATCGCGATGAGCGGGGTCGAGGTGCAGATCCTAGTCCCACAGCGCAACAACCTGCGCTTCGTGCAATGGGCGGCTGAAGCCCAGGCCGAGCAGATCCTCGAAGGCCGCAGCCGCATCTTCGCCACCCCGCCGCCGTTCGACCACAGCAAGCTGATGCTCATCGACGATGCTTGGTGCTTCTTCGGCTCGGCGAACTGGGACCCACGCAGCCTGCGCTTGAACTTCGAGCTGAATATCGAATGCTACGACTCCGCGCTGGCACGTCGCCTCCATGCGTTGGTTGATGAGAAACTGGCGAGTGCAATCGAGATCCACGCCGCCGATATGCGCGCCCGAACGCTGCCAGTTCGGCTGCGCGATGGCTTCGCGCGCTTGCTCACGCCTTATCTTTGAAGCGATGCGCTGGGTTCCTCAACCTTGCTATCGTTGATGCAGTAGACTCTGCCGTCTTGCTCGCTCGCTTGCTTGCAGATTTGAGATTCGTCTCTGGGAGCCATCAATATGCTGACCCGCCTAGACACCATCACCCTGCAGACCACCGCGCCGATCCAACTCATCGACATCACTGAACAACTGCGCGAATGCTGCGCGCGCAGCGGGGTGCGCAATGGACTGGTGACGCTGCTCTCGCGCCATACCACGGCCGCGATCTGCCTCAATGAGCGCGAGACCCAGCTGCAGCGCGACATGGTGACCTTTCTCAAGCGCTTGGTGCCGCGCGATGGCGACTATCTGCACAACCTGGCGCCGGTCGATGATCGCGACAACGCCCATGCACATCTGATGGCCTTGTTCACCAATGCCTCCGAGACCATCCCGATCGCCGACGGCGAGCTGTTGCTCGGTAGCTGGCAGTCGGTGTTCTTCGTCGAGTTGGATGGGCCGCGGCCGGAGCGCGCGGTGACCTTGCAGTTCCTTGGCCAGGCCGCGGAGGATTGAGCGATCATGAAAGCCGCTGATATCGACGGTTTCTACAGCGATGCGTCCGCGCTCGACGCCGAGGCGCATCTGATCCTCGACTATCGCATCGAGTGCCAGGGCGATCCACGGGTTGCCGCCGCGCATCTGTGCAGCGAGCAGTCGACCGCGCAATGGCGCCGGGTCGATGTCGATGAAGACTATCGCCCGCGCTTCGCCGCCAAGGTGCTGGATCTCGAGGTCGAGGCCGAGCAGTCGGGCACCAGCTATCCGCTGCTGCCGCCGGTTGAGGGTCCGGTGAGCGTCTGTCGCGTCCGCATCGCGCATCCGCATGCGAACTTTGGCCCGCGCATCCCGAATCTGCTCAGTGCGATCCTTGGCGAAGGCCCCTTCTTTGCCCCCGATGTGCCGCTGATCAAGCTGCTGGATATCCAGTTTCCCGATGTGTTTCTCGCCGCATTCCAGGGGCCTCAGTTTGGGCTGCAGGGGCTAAGGGCGCTCTGGCGGGTGCGCGATCGTCCGTTCTTCTTCGGCGTGATCAAGCCCAACATTGGCTTGGCGCCAGAGCCCTTTGCCGAACTCGGCCATCAGGCCTGGCTTGGCGGGCTGGATATTGCCAAGGATGACGAGATGCTGGCCGATCCCGACTGGTCGCCGATCGCGCGCCGTTCGGCGCTGCTGGGTGCCGCGCGGCTAGAGGCCGAGCAGGCGACCGGCGAGCCCAAGGTCTATCTCGCCAACATCACCGATGAGGTCGACCGGCTGCTGCCGCTGCACGATCTGGTGGTGGCCAATGGCGCCAACGCGGTGATGGTCAATGCACTGCCGACCGGGCTGAGCGCGGTACGCATGCTGCGCAAGCAAGCCCAAGTCCCGCTGGTGGCGCACTTTCCGTTGATCGCCGCCTCGAGCCGGCTGCCTTATTTCGGGGTGCATACAAGGGTTTGGACCAAGTTGCAGCGTCTGGCCGGATTCGATGTCATCATCATGCCCGGCTTTGGCCCGCGGATGATGACGGCGGAAGATGAGGTGCTTGAATGTCTTGCCGCCTGCGTCGAGCCGATGGGGCCGATCAAGCCCTGTCTGCCGGTACCGGGCGGCAGTGATTCAGCGGTGACCTTGCCCGGGGTGCATCGGCACGTCGGCAATGCCGATTTCGGCTTTGTTCCAGGGCGTGGGGTGTTCAGCCATCCGATGGGGCCGCGCGGCGGAGCAGCGAGCTTAAGGCAAGCCTGGGATGCGATCGCCGCTGGCGTGCCGCTTGCTGAGCATGCCGCTCAGCATCCAGAGCTGGCGGCTGCAATTGATGCGTTTGGATGAGCGTCTATTATTGATTGATGTCTCGGTGGGCGGGTGGTGCCTGTCGATGCAAGCGTTTAACACAAATCATCGCGCCATTTTCGGGGTATAGGTCATGGCAACTGGATTACTAGGGCGACTGCGATCTGAAGTGCTCGGCTTGTCTCTGGCCGACCGGGCCGCTTTAGCTCACGAACTGATTAAGAGCCTCGACGGCGTTGAAGATCATCCGGTCGCGGTGGCTGAGGCTTGGGATCGGGAGATCGTGCAGCGGATCGATGACATTGATGGTGGTCGCGCGGAGTTCTTGGACCGCGCGGCCTTTCAGAGGAGGATGCAGTCAAGGCTTGCGAGGGATTGATGCGCCGCGTCAAGCTCTTGGAGGTTGCTGCAGCGGAAGCGAGTGCAGCAGCTGCCTGGTACGAGCGTGAACGCTCCGGGCTTGGAGCGGAATTTGCCGCTGCTGTTGAGGCGGTCCTTGATCTGCTCGAAGATGAGGCGACGCCGCTTTTGCCAATGCCTGCTGAAGCGGGCACTCGTGGAGCCAAGCGGTTGATGCTTGAACGGTTTCCTTATGATGTCGTCGTGATCGAGCGTGATGCCGAGCACATCGTCGTGGCGATCGCTCACCAGGCACGTAAGCCCGGTTACTGGCGGGAACGAGAGTGCATCTGAGAGAAGCACCGCGCGGCGCCCGCGCTAGCGGACGCCCCGCGAATTGGGCAGCCTCTCAGTCGAATCAGCTCGCGTGCGCTGTGATTGGCTGCACGGATTTCCGCAACAGCTTGCGATTGAGCTTGAGCAGGGTCTCAAGACTCTTCCACTGCACCAACACCAGCGGCACCATCAGCACGAAGAAGGCCGGGGTCAGTGGGGTGACGATGTCGTTGCCAACCAGGCCGAACATGATCCAGAACCAGCCGAAGACGAAGAAGGCGACGCCGGGGCAGATCAGGCTATAGGCACCGGGGCTGTATTGATCACCGTGCAGATAGTCGCGGAAGTAACCGAGCCGGCGCATCACCACGTAGCCAAGCAGGCCGAACAGGATCTCCAGTGAGAGGATGATCGAGGTCAGCACGAACAGTGCGGGCTTTTGCACCTCCAGATCGAAACCATGCTGTAGGCCCATGATCAGCCGCATCAGGGTGATGCCGGACAGGGTCAGGATCGGGATCAAGATCCACAGGCTCGGCGAGGCACTGGGGCTGAGGCCATGGCGAAACATCGAGTTGACGCCGACCACCAGCTTGACCACTCCCAGCAAGGCCGAGAGACTGAGGAAGAAGATCGCGAAGAACAGCCCGATGGCGTTGATGAGCTGATTCTGGCTCATCGCGCCGGGTGCGGCGAAGGCGACCGCGATCATCGCGAAGGCGAAGATCGGCATCATCTGGCCAAGGTTGGCATTGCCAATGAAATCAAAGGAGCCGGTCACCATCAGCCGCGCCAGGTAGCGACCGTACATGCGCAGCGCCACCGCGCCGATCAGGATCAGCACCAGGAGCACGCCGGGGAACAGGTACTCGGCGATCTCCCAGAGTCCGGGGATGGTCGCCGCGCCGACCGCGAACAGGACGTTGATGGTCATGGTCAGGGTCAGTGGGATGGCCATCAGCGCCACGTCCTTGTTACCAGACTGCAACTGCTCATCGCTGATCGAGCGCCGCCAGCGCCGATAGCGCAGCAGGTTCCAGACCAACAGGCGGACATGCATCACCGCCATGATCAGCATGCCGCTGATGCCGAGGATGATCAGCGGGCGCAGCCAATCCGCGCCGTCGGCCCAGAGCGCGAGCAGATGCTTGGCGGTGACCACCGGTGCGTCTGGGTGTGGCACCAGGAACATGAAGTAGAGGAAGAAGGTGACGGTCAGGCCACCGGCGCCGAGCGCGGCAAGGAAGTACAGCGGGTGATAATCCAGCCGCGAGGTCGAGGTCTCAGTCATGGTACAACTCCGATCGAAAGGGATTGCGGACAGTATTTAAGTATCCTCTAATTTTCTCATTGATCAATCGCAAGACAGGCTCAGGTTCCTTGCTAGCACGCGCGGTGAAATCCGCGGGTCTTGACCCCAGTTCCAGCGTTCGCTACCGTCCGGCTTAGGTTAGGTTTTGACAATGATCAAGACTGGCTGATAAATCCCCGACAGGGGTGCCGACGGGCGCTGACAAGAAAAAACTGAACCACCAAAGACGCTGGAGCGATGGCGAGATGAAAAAGACTGAGCCTAACCAGACAGAGCGTAATCTATTCGAGCTCTATGCAGAGGACCCGACCGAGGCCGATCGCATCGTCTTCGGGCGCGTCCCGAACGCCGACCGCCGCGGTTTTCTCAAGGGCGCCGGGCTGGCCACCATGGCGGCCATGCTCGGCGGCTTCATTCCGTTCCATCGGAACATGCCGGCGGGGATGATCCCGGTCGCCTTGGCCGAGGAGGCCTTCTCGATCGAGGGCAAGGACGGACTCGTCGTACTCAATGATCGACCGCTCAACGCCGAGACCCCGGCGCATCTGCTCGACGATGCGGTGACCCCCACCGACCGCCATTTCATCCGCAACAATGGTCTGCCACCGGAAACGGTCGACGTCGACAGCTGGACCCTGACCATCGATGGCGAGGTCGACAAGCCGCTCGAGTTGTCGATCGCCGACCTCAAGAAGCAGTTCGAGGTCGTGACCCTGCAACTGCAACTCGAGTGTGGCGGTAACGGGCGCGCCGGCTTCGAGCCCAAGGCCAAGGGCAATCAGTGGACGGTTGGCGCCATTGGCTGCTCGAAATGGACCGGCGTTCGGCTGGCCGACGTCCTGAAAGCCGCTGGCGTCAAGGATACCGCGGTCTACACCGCCAACTTCGGGGCGGACACCCATCTCTCAGGGCAGGCGGACAAGCTGCCGATCTCCCGCGGCGTGCCGATCGCCAAGGCGATGAACCCCTACAACCTGATCGCCTTCGAGCAGAATGGTGCGCCGATGCATCCGATGAACGGCCATCCGCTGCGCCTGGTCATCCCCGGCTGGCCTGGTTCCTGCTCGCACAAGTGGCTGACGCGGGTGCAGATCCGTGATCAGGTCCACGACGGCGCCAAGATGACCGGCTCCTCCTATCGAGTGCCGCGTTACCCGGTGGCGCCTGGGCAGGAGGTGCCGGACGAGGACTTCGTGATCATCGAGTCCTTGCCGGTCAAGTCCTTGATCACCTATCCGGAGAGCGGTACCGAGGTCTCCTCGTCGCATCCGGTAGCCTTGGTCCGTGGCCATGCCTGGGCGGGTGACAATAAGGTGTCGAAGGTGGAGATCTCGACCGACTTTGGCTCCACCTGGACCGAGGCCAGCCTGACCGAGCCGGTCAATGACTTCGCCTGGCAGCACTTCAGTGCCGATGTGCGCTTCCCAATGGCTGGCTACTACGAGGTCTGGGCGCGGGCCACCGATGATCAAGGCCGCGCGCAGCCCTTCGAGCCGGCCTGGAATCCCAAGGGCTATCTCAACAATTCCATCCACCGTGTCGCGGTGCGGGTGGTCTGAGCCGGGGTTGCCGGTGTGATCGCGCGCGCTGATCGCTTGGCGAGCTTGCGCGCGGTGGTCGGGGGTTGATCGAGCAGAGGGGGAAGATCAGAGCATGCAGCGTTTTGTGTTAGGCCGCTGGCTGGCGGCCCTCGGCTTGGCCGGTCTCGGCGCCCTGAGTCAGGGCGCTGGCGCCGAAACCAAGCTCGACCCGATCACTCCGCGGCTGGCCGAGGCCGATGCGGCTCGGGGTGAGAAGGTCTTTCTACAATGCAAGGCCTGCCATGTCGCCGCGCCAGGAGCGGCGCCAACGGTTGGCCCGAACCTCTGGGGCGTGGTCGGTCGGCCGGTCGCCTCGCAGTCGGGTTTCGATTACACCGAGGGTCTACGCGCCATCGGCGGGGACTGGGATTTCGAGACCCTGAGCCGCTATCTGTTCGATCCAGCGGCGATGGCGCATAACACGCGCATGGTGTTTGCCGGGGTCAAGTCGGCGCAGGAGCGCGCCGATCTGATCGCCTATCTGGCGACCCTGAGCGACACCGCCGTCGCCCTGCCGGAACCGCCCGAGCGCGAGGGACCGGCCTATGGTGGGCTGCCCGCCGGCGAGGGGCGCGAGGCGGTCTACTTCACCTGTCGCGCCTGTCATGCGCTTGAGCAGTTCACCGATCGCAAGAAGTCGCGCGATCAGTGGCAGGCGATCATCGAGCAGATGATCGCGGAAAAGGGCATGATCGCGCCGGAACACTGGGCGCGTGAACAGATGTTGAGCTACCTGTCGACCCACTTCGGCCAAGAAGAGAAGCGCAACTGGAGAGGGTTGCCTCCCGGCCCTGGCCGAGAGGAGGTCTACTATACCTGCACCGCTTGTCATTCGATTCGCATGGTGACCCAGCAGGGTCTGAGCCGCGAACGCTGGGATGAGACCTTGGAGTGGATGGTCGAGGAGCAGGGGATGGCGGAGATTGAGGACCCCGCCGTGCGTGATCTGATCCTGGATTATCTAGCGACCCATTACGGTGGCGCGGGCTGAATCAGGCTCCAGCGACTCTGGCTCGACCAGGTAGGGCTCGAGCATCGCGCGCAGATCGACCTCGGCCCGCAGGCGCCGGCAGAGCATGAAGATGCCGGCGAACTTGCGCTGCAGGAACATGGTCGCCGGCTCCGGCATGTGGCTGAACTGCTTGTCTTGGAACATCTCCCGGCCACGCGCGAAAACCCGCTCGAACAGGGTCGAGTTGCCGAAGTCGTAAGGACCATCGCTGCTGATGACCTCGCCAGAGAGCGCGATCAGATCAATCAGCCGAGCGGCCTGCTCCTCAGCCACCTCGTCGCCGAGATAGCCCAGCGCAACCGCGCCCTGCCGCATCCCCGCTGGGTCAGCAGCCAGTGTCGCGCGGGCCAGCGCCCGATAGCCGTCGATCAGCGCCGGCGGCACCGCCTGGGTGGCGCCAAAATCGAGCAGGACGATGCGGCGCGACCCGGCATCGTAGAGGAAGTTGCCGAAGTTCGGATCAGTCTGCACCAAGGCGAAGTCGAACAGCTCGCGGATCATTAGCCGCGACATCAGCGTGGCGACGCGATTGCGCTCGCCGCGGCTGTACTGGCTGTCGGTCAGTTGGTCGATCGACACGCCCTCGGCAAAGTCCATCGCCAACACGCGCGAGGTCGAGAGATCCTCATGCACGGCGGGCACCAGGAAATCCGGATCATCGCCGATCAGCGCCCGATAGGCGCGCAGCGAGGCCGCCTCGGCCACATAATCGGCCTCCTCATGCAGTTGCTTGCGCGCCTCCTCGAGCATCGGCGTCGGGTCGAAGCCCTCCGGCATCATGCCGAAGTTGCGGCTCAGGAAGCTGAGATTGGCGATATCGCTATCGATGCTCTCGCGCACGCCCGGAAATTGCACCTTGAGCGCCAGGCGGCGACCATCGCGGGTCTCGGCGCGATGCACCTGGCCGATCGAGGCGGCGGCGATCGGCTGGAACTCGAAGCGTCTGAACTGCTTGTTCCAGTCCTTGCCCAGCTCGGCGCTGAGCACGCGATTGAGCTGGCTGAGCGGCATCGGCTCGGCGCGATCGCGCAGCGTGGCCATGATCTCGGCGGCCTCGGGGGTGAACACATCGGAGCCGTCCATCGACATCAACTGCCCCATCTTCATCACCGCCCCGCGCATGCGGGCCAGGCGATGGGTCAGGCGCTCGGTGGCCGCCGGACTCAGGCGGATGCGCTGGCCATCGCCCTCGCGGCTGCGGGCCAGCTCGATCATGCCGCGCAGGCCGATGCCGGCGGCGAAATCGGTGGTCGCGCGCCCCATGTGCCATAGGCGGCTCAGACGCTTGCTGGGAACCGAAAGCCCGGTTGTCGATGTTTTGCTCGCCATGGATGGCCTCATAATCGGTATTATGTCGAGAGTTGTCGTAGTGGGTGCTCGACAATTAATGCACAAGCCTAACAGCGCCCATCATCGGTTGTAGATGACAGATCGCAGCCGAGGCTCGAGGCCCGATACCCGATGCCCTGATCCGATGCGCTCGCGTTGCCGCCTGATGGACGTTGCCGGCTGATGGACGCTGCCGCCTGATGGACGCTGCCGCAATCGCAACCCCCCATGCCGATACGAGGACTACACCCGATGAGCACTCTGATGGCCGTGCTGCTAAACGGCATCGCTCAGGTCGAATACGACCGCAACAAGCCCCTGCCGGACTATCAGGGGGCCTATCTCGACAAGATGGATCGGAAGATGGAGGCCGAGGGGATCGATGTCGATGGCGTGCGCATCCGCGCCCCTGACCTTGGCCAGCGGGCGCAGTTCGTCGCCGCCAACCTGGCGCATGCGATCCGCGACAACGACGAGGCCCTAGTGGCCGCCATGACCACCTGGCTCGCGCAAAGGATGCCGGATCTCAAGCAGGTCAAGCTGCGTGAGTTAGAGGAGGGCTTCGAGATCGATCTCGACTTTGCCGAGGACTACATCAAGCAACATCCGGTTCAGATCAGCCCTCGGCGCAAGTAGGTTTCACCCTCGGCTTCCGGCCTCTTTAGACCCCCCGAATCGCGCGATCGATCCGCGCCTTGGCCTCGACCCAGGCCGGATCACCGATGCCCTCGACCACCGAGCGCTCCATCAGCCCGTAGGCGATCTGTCGCTGCTCAGCAGACAGGTCGCCGAGCTTGCTGAGCTTGAACAGACGGCCGGCGCGGTCGTATTCCAGCGTCGTCACCAAGGCATAGAGCGTGAGGGCGGCAGCGGATTCCGGCGCGGCCTCGATGATGGCGATGGTCTGCGCAATGGCTTGGCTAGGATCGATCATGTCTCCGTCTCTGCTCGTTGTCACCGGTGCGGTTTTCAGGCCGGGCGAACCTCGGGGCTCACTGTCTCGATTGAGCGTTCACGCGTCATGCCGACAGGCCCATTGCTGGATGTTCCGCACGGTCAGCGGAGGGCCTAGACCGGCGCATTGACGCTTATTCGCCAGCAATGGTCATCTCCTCCAGCAGCCAGGAGCCCGTCGTGGTGCTGCCGACGAAGTCACAATCATTGCCGATCGCCACCAGCCCCTTGAACATGTCCTTCAGATTACCGGCAATGGTGATCTCCTCGACCGGATACTGGATCTCGCCATGCTCGACCCAAAAGCCGGTGGCACCGCGCGAATAATCGCCAGTGACATTGTTCACGCCTTGGCCCATCAAATCGGTGACGAACAGCCCGGTGCCGAGTTCGCGCAGCATTGCTGCCCGATCCCGATCGCTCATGCCGACGGTGAGATTGCGCACGCCGCCGGCATTGGCGGTGGTGGTCATGCCGAGCCGACAGGCCGAGTAGTGATCGAGCAGGTAGGTCTGCAGCACCCCATCGCGCAGCAGATCCTTGGGCGCGGTCGCCACGCCATCACCATCAAAGGGCGCGCTCGAGAGTCCGCGTGGGCGCAGCGGATCTTCGCTGAGCTGCACGAAGTCGGGGAAGATCGGCTCGCCAAGTTGATCGAGCAGGAAGCTCATCTTGCGGTAGAGGCTGGAGCCATTGATCGCGCCGCACAGATGGCGCAACAGCCCCGCCGCCTGCTCGGCGCGAAACAGCACCGGCGCGCGCCGCGTGCCGAGCCGCCGAGCGCCAAGCCGGGCGACGGTGCGCTCGGCCGCGCGTCGGCCAACGCTCTCGGCCGATTCCAGATCCTCCGGCGCGCGCGCCGAGGTCCACCAATAATCGCGCTGCATGTCGTCGCCGACCTTGCCGACCACGGCGACGCTGAGGCCATGGCGAGTGCTCGGATAGCCACCGACGAAGCCATGGCTGTTGCCATAGACCTTGATCCCGGCATGGGTGCTGAGGCTGGCGCCTTCTGAGTTGACGATGCGCGCATCCTGCGCACGTGCCGCGTCCTCGCACTCGGTCGCTAGGCGCACCGCCTCCTCGACGCTGATCCCCCACGGGTGCTCGAGATCCAGGTTCGGAAACGCGCGTGCCATCAGCTCCGCGGGTGCCAGCCCAGCGCAGGGGTCCTCTTGGGTGTGCTTGGCGATGCTGCAGGCCTGCGCGACGGCATCGCTGATCGCCGCGGCACTCAGGTCAGAGGTGCTTGCCGAGCCCTTGCGCTTGCCGAAGTAGACGGTGATGCCGAGCCCATGGTCACGGGTATGCTCAACGGTCTCGATCTCGCCCATGCGCACCGCCACCTCGAGCCCGGTGCTGGCGCTGACGCCGGCCTCAGCGGCGCTGGCGCCGCAGCGCTTGGCCTCGTTGAGGAGATGATCGATCGCTGCTTCGAGTTTCTGGAGCTGGGTGCTGCTGTCTGCGGTGGCCAAATTTGCCATGATGTGATGTGTAGCGCTGCTTGCTGAGTGTGATGGTTGGTCGGGTTGGTCAGGTTGGACGATCTAGGCGCTGACCACTAACCCCGAGATTGAACTAGGAGGTGGCGATCAACGGTGAAATCATCAACGCGGAAGCGATTGCGGCACCGATGTCCCCGGGGCGGTCGCTCCGGGTCTGCGCAGCGGACAGGGCGCTCGCCAATCTCATGGTCACCATGAATCATAGCGCTCCTGATCGCTTCCAGTCAGTGGCGCTCGGGCTGCGTCCTGTCGCACCCTGCTTGAACGCCTGCTTTACAATTTGAAGGTCGAATCTTCAATTTGTAACGTCAATGTGCAACAGAGCGCCATGATACCCCGCCAAGCCGCCCACACCGCTCAGCGCCTCGCGCAGGGCTTCCCGGTACTGCTGATTACCGGTCCACGTCAGTCTGGAAAGACCACGCTCGCGCGCGCGCTGTTTGCCGAGCGACCCTATGCCTCTCTCGAGAACCCGGAGACCCGTGAATTCGCCCTCACTGATCCGCGTGGATTTCTCGCGCGGTTTCCGGATGGCGCGGTGATCGACGAGGTGCAGCGGGTGCCAGAGCTGCTGTCCTACCTGCAGGGGCATGTCGATGCGCGCCAGCGTATGGGTGATTTCATCCTGACCGGCTCGCAGCAGTTCGGGCTGATCGCCGGGATCACGCAGTCGCTGGCCGGGCGCGTCGGGCGCATCGAGCTGTTGCCGTTCTCGATCGCGGAACTCACCGCGGTAGACGCGCTGCCGCCGACCTTGGATCAGATGATGTGGCAAGGCGGCTACCCGCCGCTCTACGATCGTCCGCTCTCGCCACAGGACTGGTTCCCCAATTACATCGCGACCTACTTGGAGCGCGATGTCCGCCAATTGCTGGCGGTGCGCGATCTCAGCCTGTTCCAGCGCTTCGTGAGGTTGTGTGCGGCGCGCACTGGGCAATTGCTGAACCTGTCCGCGCTGGCCAACGATGCCGGCGTCTCGCACAGCACCGCGCGCGAATGGCTGGCCGTGCTTGAGGCGAGCTATCTGATCGTCTTGCTGCAGCCCTATCACGAAAACTTCGGCAAACGACTGGTGAAGACGCCCAAGCTCTACTTCCTTGATGTCGGACTGGCAGCGGCCTTGCTCGGCATCAAGGACATCGATGGACTCAGTATCCATGCGCAACGTCGTGCCCTGTTCGAGACGCTGGTGGTCTCGGAGTTGATCAAGCAGCGCTTCAACCAGGGGCAACCGGCGGAGTTGTACTTCTGGCGCAACAACACCGGTCAAGAAGTCGATGTCTTGTTCGAGGATGGCACTCGCTTGCGAGCGGTCGAGATCAAATCCGGGGCCACGCTGGTCAACAGCTGGCTGCGCAGCTTGCACCGTTGGCAAGCGCTGGTCGGTGACCGGGCGCTGCCGCCTTGGCTGATCTATGGCGGCGACGAGGCTTATCAGCGTGAAGGAGTCGAGGTTAGGCCTTGGCGTGCCTTGGGCTGAGCGATTGGCCGAGCCCGTCATGTCCCTGCCGAACGATCCAGATGCCCGTGAGATCGCGATGAAGAGGATCTCATGATCTCAGGCTGGTAGGATCAGCGGCTACAGGGTGAAGAAAAAGGAGCTTTGGTATGTCTGGGATCGCTCTTCCGTCGTCTAGGGCTTTCGGGAAGCTGGAACGAGATGCGGATGGCCATTTGGTCGCCTGGCTGCCGCTGCTCGATCACCTGATCGATGTGGCTGCTTGCTTCGTTCGATTGTGTGCCTGCCGAAGCGTCCGTCGCGCATTGGAAGGATCCGCCGGGCGCAGGCTCACGCCTCGAGATATCGAGCGCCTTGCGTTGCTGGTGTTCCTGCATGATCTCGGTAAGGCCAATAGCGGCTTTCAGGCAAAGCGCTGGCTGCTGCACGAAGTCCCGCAAGGCTGGCCGCGCCCTGCTGGACATGGTGGCCAAGCCTTGGATCTGGTCTTCCGAGACGAGCACTTTCTTGCCCCATTGCTTGAGTGTCTTCCGCTAGAGGCGATTGATCAGTGGGGCGATGCAATCCCGGCGCTGTTTCGCGCGTCCGTGAGTCATCACGGCCGCCCGATCGCCGATCCCGACCCTGGCGATTGGCCCCGCGCCAACTGGAAGCCGGTGATCGGCGCGGATGGTCAAGCCGTCTACGATCCCGTGCCTGTACTGACCGAGATCGGTCAAGGCGCCATCAATCTCTATCCAGAGGCCTTTGCCACAGGTGGCGAGCCGCTCCCGGATGCACCCGCCTTCGGTCATCTGTTCGCGGGCCTGGTGCAGTTGGCCGATTGGCTCGGCTCGGATACCCAGTTCTTTCCGCTCTCCAATGCCATCGGCGATCGCGCCCAGGATGCGCCCGCGCTAGCCGAGCAGGCGGTGATGGCGCTGGGCCTGGATGCGACTTGCTGGCAGACGGGGCTAGCGCAGACTTCCCCCAGCTTTGAAGCCGTATTCGATGGCTACCCGCCTTATCCGATCCAGGCCGCGATGGCGGATGCGGCGCTTGGCCCTTTGCTCGTGCTCGAATCAGAGACCGGCAGCGGCAAGACCGAAGCGGCGCTCTGGCGGTTCGTGCATCTGTTCCAACGCGGCGAGGTCGACAGCCTCTACTTTGCGTTGCCCACTCGGGTGTCTGCAAGCCAAGTCTACGAGCGCATCTTGTCGGCCGTCGGGCGCCTTTGGCCCACTGATCCACCTGTCACGGTGCGCGCGCTGCCGGGGTACGCCGGCGCCGATGGACAGGAGCCAAAAGCACTGCCCAAGTTCAAGGTGCTCTGGCCGGATGAGCCGACCGACGCCGAGGCGCATCGGCGCTGGGCTGCTGAATCGCCAAAGCGCTTTCTCGCCGCATCGATCGCGATCGGCACGATCGACCAGGCGCTACTCGGAGCCCTTCAGGTGCGCCATTCGCATCTGCGCCATGCGCTGCTCGCGCGCAGTCTGCTGGTCGTCGATGAGGTGCATGCCTCGGACCCCTACATGACGGCCCTCTTGGAGCGCTTGCTGAAAGCGCATCTCGGTTGTGGCGGCCATGCGTTGTTGCTGTCGGCGACGCTTGGTGCCAGTGCCAGAGCGCGTTATCTGGGTCTTGGCGCGCAGGTCAAGGCTGCGCTACCGGCGTTCGATGTCGCTTGCCAGATGCCGTATCCAGCGCTTGCCGATCGCGACGGGCTGCGCGGCATCGCGTCGACCACACCAGCCAAGACCGTCGCTTGGGGTGTGCGTGATCTGATCGATGATCCCGAGGCGATTGCCCGTTTGGCGATCGAGGCCGCATCAGTGGATGCCAAGGTGCTGATCGTGCGCAACACCGTCCCGGCCGCGTTGGCCGTCTTCCAGGCACTGGAAGCGCTGATCCCAACAGTCGACTGGCTGTTCGCCGTCAACGGCGTTGCGACACTGCATCACAGCCGTTTCAGCCGCGACGACCGGCCGCTGCTGGATCAGGCCATTCAAGCCCAGCTTGGCAAACATCGCCCGCCAGGCGCGCGCATCGTCGTCGGTACCCAAACCCTGGAGCAAAGCCTGGATCTGGATGCCGATCTGCTCATCACTGATCTCTGCCCGATCGATGTGCTCTTGCAGCGCATTGGCCGGCTGCATCGTCATCAGCGCTCCGATGACAAGCGCCCGCTGGCGTATCGGACCGCGCAAGCCTGGGTGCTGACACCGCCGGGTCAGGATCTATCACCGCTACTCAAGCGCGCCCAGCATGGACTCGGACCCTTTCGGGATGGCGACGGCATCTATCCTGACCTCCGCAGTGTTGAGGCAACGCGCCGGCTCATCCAGGAACGGCCAACGATCAGCATTCCCGCCGACAATCGGACGCTGGTCGAGGCCGCCACGCACCCTGAGCCATTACGAGCAATCGAGTCCTTGGGCGAAGACTGGCGGCGGCTTGGGCAACAGATTGATGGCCGAACCGGGGCAGAGCGCAGCATTGCCCAGTTGCACGGCCTGGATGTCGATACGCCCTTCGATGAGCAGCAAGGTTTTCCAACGGATTTGAAGATTGCCACCCGCCTCGGTGAGCGTGACCGGCTGCTGATGTTCGAGCCCGCGCCGATTGGCCCCTTTGGCCAAGCGCTGCGGCAGTTGGCGGTGCGGCATTTCCTCGTCAAAGGCATTGATCCCGATGCGCAGCCATCGGCCATCGAATGCCAGGATGGAACCGTTCTGTTCAGCCTAGGAAACACACGTTTCCGCTATAGTCGTCTGGGCTTGGAGAAGATCGACGGCTGAATCTAACGGGGATGGTGCAGCAGCACCCCGGCAGATGAATCTTGCGAGATTCACGTTAAGGAGAAACTCACGATGACTACGGCCTTGCGTTACTCACTGCTTGATGAACCGCTGATCGGTGCGCGTTTGACCGATGCTCACCGGGTTCACCTCAGCCTGCCAGCGCTCTTCGTCGCCTTGGCCGCGGATGGTATCCGCGACTTTCCGGCACTGCGGCCGCATCAACGCCATCCTTGGCATGCCTTTCTAGTCCAGCTCGCGGCCATTGCTTTGCATCAAGCTGGTCGGAGTGAGCCATTTGCCGCTGAAGACGAATGGAAGTCGGCCTTGTTATCGCTGACCCCTGATGATCCGGATGGCGCGGCTTGGTGTTTGATTGCGCCGCCCGAGCGTCCAGCCTTGCTGCAGGCACCGGTACTCGAGGGCGATATCTCGGCCTGGAAGGGCCGACTCGAGGCACCCGATAAGCTGGACATGCTGGTGACCTCGAAGAATCATGACCTGAAAGTGTCGCGCATGAAGCAGTCAGCGCCCGAGGACTGGTTGCTAGCGTTGCTCAGCCTGCAAACACAGGAAGGCATTCTAGGCTCAGGGAAGTATGGGATCTCGCGCATGAACAGTGGGTACGGCAATCGACCCTCGCTCGGGGTGATGCCAATGGGCGGTTGGGGACGACGCTGGCTGCGCGATGTCAGCGCCTTGTTGGCATCCCGGACCGAGATCGTCAATACACTGGAATTGCGCGACCAAGAGGGGATCGCGCTGGTTTGGCTGCGCCCCTGGAATGGCACCGAGAGCCTTGCCTTCGCCGCGCTCGATCCGTTCTACATCGAGATCTGCCGTCGGGTCCGTCTCATCGAGACGCCTGATGGAATCCAGTGTCTGTCGACTGGCAGCAAATGCGCCCGCATCGAGGCCAAGACCCGCAACGGCGTCACGGGCGACGCCTGGATGCCGGTCGAAACCGCAGAGGGCAAGGCGCTCACCATCAGCAGCAAAGGGTTCGACTACAAGCTCACATCGGAGCTGCTCTTTGGTCACAAGTACCGCGCGCCGATTGCGCAAACACTAACGAACGAGGATGGCAAGCAAGGCATTGTCATGCTGGCGCGCGGGGTGACAAGGGGCCAAGGCAAGACTGAGGGCTACCACGAGCGGCGTGTCCCGATCTCACCCAAGGTTCGTGCGTTGATGATCAAAAAGAGCACCGACAAACTCGCGAAGATCGCTGAAGGTCGAGTGTCCGACATCAGCAAGATGCGCAAGGTGCTGTGGAAGGCGCTTGCGACGCTGTTCGCAAACGGTGTGTCGGCCTTCAATGACAACGACAGCGTGACCGACAAAGCAAGTCGCTTCGCCAAAGCCTTCGAGCAGAACGAGGACGCCAGATTCTTCGAGGGTTCGCTCGGACTGAACGAGGAACTCGACGCTGAAGATCCCGAGGCCGTGCGCCTGGCCTGGTATCTGGACATGGCCAGCCGCGCTGAAGACATCCTGCACAACGCCTTCGAGGCTGGCCCCCGTAGCGGCGAGCAACGTTATCGTGCCCGCGCTGCCGCCTTGGGACGATTCCACGGCGGGTTGCGCAAGGAGTTTCCGACGCTGGCGGAATACTGGGATAACGAACGCAAGAAACGATCGTTAGAGAGCACATCCTCAGCGGTACTCTCAGCTCCTGAGCCAAGCCAGAACATCAGCCTGCCTGCCCAACTCGAATTCAATCTGTAACGATCGCCTGACGCATCAGGAGCCTTCCATGCTTGCTCTCAATCCAAATCTTGAACAACGTTTGAACGCGACCGCGCAATCGCTCGGCATCCCCGTGCAAGCATTGCTTGACGAGGCTGTCCTGAGCTACTTGCAGGATTTGCAGGATGTTCAGACAGCCGAGGAGGTCTGCCGGCAGCTTGAGTCTGGCGAGGAAACAACAACACCTTGGTCTGAAGTGGAAAAGCGCCTTGGTCTGGCACGTTGAGGTCACGGGTCGGGCGCAGCGCGATCTCAAGCGCCTAGATCGCACGACGCAACGGCGAATTGGCACGTTCATTCGCAAGCGTCTGATGACAGAAGACAGTCCTCGCCGTTTTGGCAAAGCCTTACAAGGCACGCTGACAGAGTTGTGGCGCTATCGCATCGGCGATTACCGGCTGATTTGCCGGCTCATCGATGACCGTTGCGTGGTGTTGGCGCTTTCTATCGATCACAGGAGCAAGGTTTACCGCTGACTCGCCATGACATCCACGATAACCGTATCATCCGATATCGTAATCGTTTAGCCCCCCTGGGTTTAGAGGGGGGCTAAACGATTACCTTGGGGGAGGTTCACATGCAGTCTTTCTGAGCTGCCTATGCGGCAGTGAACCTGGCGCGATGTGAATGCAACCGGAGGCGTTGTTTCTGAGCTGCCTATGCGGCAGTGAACTTGCGCAACGCGGGCCAGGCCTCGGCATCAAATTTCTGAGCTGCCTATGCGGCAGTGAACTCGCCGGTGGTCTTGTCGCGCCACCGCTCGGATTTCTGAGCTGCCTATGCGGCAGTGAACCGTCTGATGGCGGTTAAGCGTGTTGAATCCTTTTTCTGAGCTGCCTATGCGGCAGTGAACCGGCTGAATGTGGTGCTGCAGTGGCTGTGCCATTTCTGAGCTGCCTATGCGGCAGTGAACCGTCGGTTCCAGGCGTAAGCCGAGCCGTCATATTTCTGAGCTGCCTATGCGGCAGTGAACGTGACTGGCTATTCATCGCGACATGGCCAGCGTTTCTGAGCTGCCTATGCGGCAGTGAACATTTCGACCAGGTAGGTTCCGTCGACACTGTATTTCTGAGCTGCCTATGCGGCAGTGAACCGAACATCTCGCCAACGTGCCAGACGCTTGACTTTCTGAGCTGCCTATGCGGCAGTGAACAGATCAAGCAGACGTATCCGATGCCAGTTGAGTTTCTGAGCTGCCTATGCGGCAGTGAACTCGTCACGCGGGTCATGTTCCAGCCGCCGATATTTCTGAGCTGCCTATGCGGCAGTGAACCAGATTCCCCTCCAGGGTCTGGTGCTTCTCAATTTCTGAGCTGCCTATGCGGCAGTGAACTCACACGCTCGGCAGTCCCGCCGAGGTTCGGTTTTCTGAGCTGCCTATGCGGCAGTGAACACAGGCACCGTCTTTCAGATCAGTCCCGATCGTTTCTGAGCTGCCTATGCGGCAGTGAACCTGACAGATAGGCGCCAACCTTTGCCGCAGTCTTTCTGAGCTGCCTATGCGGCAGTGAACGCATCGCAAGCCAGGCGTATGCGATCCATTCGATTTCTGAGCTGCCTATGCGGCAGTGAACTTTTTCACTGATGCGTTTCGCCTGTTTCGTCCGTTTCTGAGCTGCCTATGCGGCAGTGAACGCAGAGAATCGGCGCGCCGATAAAGACCTCACCTTTCTGAGCTGCCTATGCGGCAGTGAACAGCTGTGTTGGAGCCAGTGCCCAGCCATCGATTTTCTGAGCTGCCTATGCGGCAGTGAACATTTGCGCGGGTGCAGCAACTACTCCGAGATCTTTCTGAGCTGCCTATGCGGCAGTGAACACAACCAAGCATCGAGCGTGATGTTTACGCGTTTTCTGAGCTGCCTATGCGGCAGTGAACGCTACGACTGAAAAGTGGACGCTGCCGAAAACTTTCTGAGCTGCCTATGCGGCAGTGAACCGTCGTTCGTGTTGCGGTGCGCTTCACTGCTATTTCTGAGCTGCCTATGCGGCAGTGAACAAAGCACATCGAAGCGTGGACGCTGTCTCAGATTTCTGAGCTGCCTATGCGGCAGTGAACAGAAACAAGCACGCCTGAATCATAGAGATTCATTTCTGAGCTGCCTATGCGGCAGTGAACGACCACAGGAAACGCCGGTAGCAGGTTCCCCATTTCTGAGCTGCCTATGCGGCAGTGAACACTCCGGTGTTTTGCCTGAGTTGACTGATTCATTTCTGAGCTGCCTATGCGGCAGTGAACGTGCCGCCGTACTCGCAGACCTGGCCTTGGCATTTCTGAGCTGCCTATGCGGCAGTGAACGCTGCCGTAGCTTCCCGCGGGCATGCGCTCAATTTCTGAGCTGCCTATGCGGCAGTGAACGATGCTGTGCCCGATCGTGATGTCCCGGTTCGTTTCTGAGCTGCCTATGCGGCAGTGAACAGGCGTGCGCTCTTGGCTATTGTTGGGAGATCTTTCTGAGCTGCCTATGCGGCAGTGAACCGCACCCACCGCCACCAGCGGAGACCCCCGATTTTCTGAGCTGCCTATGCGGCAGTGAACATGAGGGCTTTTTTTTGGCGCCCATGCTGGCCTTTTCTGAGCTGCCTATGCGGCAGTGAACTTGCTGAGGCCGCGCTAGAGCACCCACAACACTTTCTGAGCTGCCTATGCGGCAGTGAACCACCATCTAGTCATCATCAGAAGTCCCCAACTTTTCTGAGCTGCCTATGCGGCAGTGAACAATCTAGAGATGTGATCTGTGATTTTGGGGATTTTCTGAGCTGCCTATGCGGCAGTGAACCATCATCGACCATTGCGCCGCCATCTTGGGATTTTCTGAGCTGCCTATGCGGCAGTGAACCCGGCGGCGAGGTCAGCCTACACGGCTGGAGCTTTCTGAGCTGCCTATGCGGCAGTGAACTGACGTGGGGAGCCACACCGTCTGTGCCGAACTTTCTGAGCTGCCTATGCGGCAGTGAACATCACAAGCAGCACCGCGCCGCCCACTGTCGCTTTCTGAGCTGCCTATGCGGCAGTGAACGCTCATCGCCAAGACCCGCGTGATCTTCGCCTTTTCTGAGCTGCCTATGCGGCAGTGAACATGGAGATCGAATGGTACGGGGCGTTTCGGGGTTTCTGAGCTGCCTATGCGGCAGTGAACATCAATACCCGACTAAACCGCTTGTACTATCTTTTCTGAGCTGCCTATGCGGCAGTGAACGCGACACCAGCGGACTGTGCCTCACTGAATCGTTTCTGAGCTGCCTATGCGGCAGTGAACCAGAGCGTGTGCCATGTCGTTGGCACGCTCTTTTTCTGAGCTGCCTATGCGGCAGTGAACGTTTCGGGGGGATAGCCGGGGCGATCCGTCGGATTTCTGAGCTGCCTATGCGGCAGTGAACCCGAACAAGCGACGCGAGCGCTCGTTAGTCACTTTCTGAGCTGCCTATGCGGCAGTGAACAGCGACGGCGCCAAGAGCATGGTGGCCGGTTTTTTCTGAGCTGCCTATGCGGCAGTGAACTGGATTAAACGCCGCCTCGACCGCCTTGAGCATTTCTGAGCTGCCTATGCGGCAGTGAACGCCCCGGCTTCGTCGCCTTCGGCCTGCATGATTTTCTGAGCTGCCTATGCGGCAGTGAACTCCGCGAGCTGCGTGGTATTCGTGATGGCATTTTTCTGAGCTGCCTATGCGGCAGTGAACTAGGCGAACATCGACATGCAGTTGATCTCGACTTTCTGAGCTGCCTATGCGGCAGTGAACGTCGATCCGGCGAGATAGAATGCATTGTCGATTTTCTGAGCTGCCTATGCGGCAGTGAACGTGTTCAGCGCGCTGTATGTCCCGGCGTTTGTTTTCTGAGCTGCCTATGCGGCAGTGAACCCGGAGACTTGGGCGAGTAGCCGCTGCTCAATTTTCTGAGCTGCCTATGCGGCAGTGAACCTCGGCAAAGCGCACGGCTTGGCGCCAGGTGATTTCTGAGCTGCCTATGCGGCAGTGAACACCACATCGTGGGCCAGCACGAATCGCTCAATTTTCTGAGCTGCCTATGCGGCAGTGAACCATGAAAGCCCCGTCATTGCTGGACTTGCGGGTTTCTGAGCTGCCTATGCGGCAGTGAACATGCGTCCATGAAGCAGCGGTCCATCTGCGTCTTTCTGAGCTGCCTATGCGGCAGTGAACATTGGCACCCGAGTAGCCGGAGAACTCAAAAATTTCTGAGCTGCCTATGCGGCAGTGAACCTGCACAAATTGACTGCGCAAGAGGCACCCAGTTTCTGAGCTGCCTATGCGGCAGTGAACTGGGTGTTACGGGGTCACACGATGGGCAACTTTTTCTGAGCTGCCTATGCGGCAGTGAACCAACGCGTAACGCTCAAGACGGACTTCCGCAGTTTCTGAGCTGCCTATGCGGCAGTGAACTTGCTGAGGCCGCGCTAGAGCACCCACAACACTTTCTGAGCTGCCTATGCGGCAGTGAACGCTTGTGGAATCCAGCCCGAAACGCCCCGGAAGTTTCTGAGCTGCCTATGCGGCAGTGAACCGGCTTTGGTCTGGCTCTGAGTCTCACCGTTCTTTCTGAGCTGCCTATGCGGCAGTGAACGGATTGCAACAAAAACAGATGCCGCCGGATCATTTCTGAGCTGCCTATGCGGCAGTGAACGATCGGAGCGACGAGCGAGAACGCAGCAGCAGTTTCTGAGCTGCCTATGCGGCAGTGAACACCAGGAGCAGGCTAACCGCTGCTCGCGGAGTTTTCTGAGCTGCCTATGCGGCAGTGAACATACGACTATGTATCAAGGGAAGCCCCCCAAACTTTCTGAGCTGCCTATGCGGCAGTGAACGCATCACCCACACCACGACCACAGGCCCTATTTTTCTGAGCTGCCTATGCGGCAGTGAACGCTGTTGACCGATGCCGAGGGCCTAACGCGGCTTTCTGAGCTGCCTATGCGGCAGTGAACCGCTTGCTGCACTGCTTCCGGGTCGCCGGGTATTTCTGAGCTGCCTATGCGGCAGTGAACGACCAAACACCAACGACCAAAAGCAACATATCTTTCTGAGCTGCCTATGCGGCAGTGAACACGACGACGACATGAGCCAAATACCGAAAATCTTTCTGAGCTGCCTATGCGGCAGTGAACAGCCAGCAATAACAAGCAAAGCGAACCAAATATTTCTGAGCTGCCTATGCGGCAGTGAACGGGTTCTTTAATGATTTCGTTGTCTGGTTCATTTTCTGAGCTGCCTATGCGGCAGTGAACTCGCCACAGAGTTATAGGACTTCCCCGAGCCATTTCTGAGCTGCCTATGCGGCAGTGAACAAAGCGTTGGCGGGGTCTTGGATGCCTTTTGATTTCTGAGCTGCCTATGCGGCAGTGAACGCTCAATCTTTGCCGATGATGCCGATCGGCAATTTCTGAGCTGCCTATGCGGCAGTGAACTTTACCTGTGCCTGATGCGTTCGCCCAGGTCGTTTCTGAGCTGCCTATGCGGCAGTGAACGGCGTATCCGAAGAAACAAGCGAAAGCGTTGGCGTTTCTGAGCTGCCTATGCGGCAGTGAACGGGGGATCGGCCTTTGTTCACACGCAACTTGATTTCTGAGCTGCCTATGCGGCAGTGAACTTTCGGACGGTCTAGCGGCCTCATTTCCCATCTTTCTGAGCTGCCTATGCGGCAGTGAACATATCATCATGCGATCTATGACGTCTTGGGCTTTTCTGAGCTGCCTATGCGGCAGTGAACATGTCGGGCCGATTGTGATCCGGGTTCGTATTTTTCTGAGCTGCCTATGCGGCAGTGAACAAGGCCAAAATTGACCTAAAATCTTGGTTTTTCATGTTTTTATAGAACTATCGATGCCTACGCCCTCTGTAATTTTAGCTATGGAGGAGGCTTAAGAAACAATAGCTTATGAGGAACGCCAAGAAAAGGGTCAGAACCAGGGGACTGTCGCTGTACTGCTCAAGCCGTAAGCGTTGAAGTCGCCCCGCGGCTGTGCTAGCGGCACGGGTGGACCTAGCTGCAAAAAGAGCGGAAAGGTCTGACCGGTACTTGCGCTTCTCAGGGTCACAAAAGGGAGATGTAGCGCCTTAGCCGCGGTATCTGGGACGCGAGCGCGTGCTTGGTTTTCGCTGAGCCCATGTCGACGCATCTGTCGGCGCCTCAAGCGCTCTGGACTACTCTTGGCCTGAACCCTACGCAGGTTGCGATGAACAGCGTCCTTCGGCACAGGCGCAATGTCCTTGACTTCGGCATGATCGCGCATCCCCTGTAGCCACGATTGTGCCATCAAGCGCGCCAGATCCTGTTCCGATCCAATCAGTCGAAGCGTTTGGCCCAGTGATGGAGGCTTTTCCTGATAGCCAGGGAAACTCACGCCAATGCTGGTTAATTGAAGTTGTGCTAATCCTCGGTGCAGCTTGGCATAGAGGGCGGCCATGAGTTGGTGAGCGGGAAATTCCGGGTCAGGACGCAGATGGATGTCGATGTAGTGATCCATGCGATCAATCCTTTCCAGCATCCCCGAAAACGCCGCCTCGGATCAGTGTGGCCATCACGAAATGCTGCTGTTCAAGCGGTGGCGTCTTGTCTTTCAGCAACCAGCCGTCGAGCAGGTTGTAGAAGTCGAGCTTGTCGGTAGGCTTGCGACAGGCCTTTCCAAGCGTCGTCACCGAGCCATAGGGCTCGACAGCGATGGGGCCAAGCTCGGCCACGTCGGGATGCCAGGTGTCGATCGTGCGCAGCGCGTTACCGAGCTTCTGCGAGTGCATGCCCGCGATACCCTGCACATCGTAAAGGGTCTTGCTCTTCTTGCTGCCGCCTTTGTCGAGAATCAGCTCTTGAGACGGGTAGACTTCCTGCCCGGCGCCGACTCGGGCGTAGGCCGTGATTTGGAGCAGGACATGCTTCGTGCCGGCAAGCCCTTCGGTGATTAGATCGGCGACCGCTTGCACATCCGCTTGCATCGTGGCTGGAACGTCAAACGTGCGAAGCGGTAGCTCCAGGCTCGAAAAGGTCCACGATGAGGCTGCTCGGCCTTGCACGAGGTGCTGGATGTGCACCTCGATCTGTTCGGCGCCCATGCGGTTACGCCAGAGGAAACGGCCATTGGCGAGGTTGTGCGCGTAGCGTCGGCCCAGCTCGGCAAACCCCTGGGAGTCGACGTAGCCTTGAACCGTACTGATGAGCTTCGCTTGATAGGCGGCATTGTTGCAGGCCGAGGGCGTGCCGGCGCCGCCGAGCACGCGCAGGGTGAAGCTGACCTTCAGCGTATCCGCATCGGCTGGCAGCGCTGCGACATCAACGGTTTGAAGATTGGGGTTCTCGATTGCGGCATCGAGCTTTGCTGGGTCTTGGTCCTTGGTCTTGAGCCGGTTGGAGATCGTCCCGCGTACGGATTTCTCGCGCAGGCCGATGGCCGACCAGGCGTTGGAATCGGCACGCTGCTCCCAGTCCCCGCTGAAGAACAGGGCGTCAGAGGGGTCGAGCTTGCGCTCGAAAGCGAGAACGGTGGCGGTCTTGAGGGTCGCGTCTTTGCTTGCCATGGGGCTCTCCTGATGGCTCATTGGGTGCTGTCGTTGCTGGGGGTTGCCGGTTCGGGCGGCTCCGGTGGTGGCTGGTACCCGTTGTGGCAGCGGTAGAGGCCGGATGCCATCGGATGCTCGGGGTCATGGACGGGCTCCCAGAGCAGATCGTCCAAGCGCTTGAGGCGATGTGGGCTAATCCACTGCCCCACAGACCACACCGTCTCGACAAAACGGAAAGGGGTGGTCATGTCGCGAGCGCCCCGCACACTGCCGGGCGGCTGTAAGTCTGAAAGTGCCGAGAAACCGACCGGGATCGGCACGATCCAGCCGGGTCGGTGGTCGGTCTGCCACTCTACCTTTACGGATGGCTCGCCCTGTGCGTTTGTGGGAGGCGCATCGGCATGGCTGTTCCAGCGCGACAGGTCGAGCCAGGCGTCCAAAGCGGTCGCGGTGGGATTTTCGGCCCGCAGCTCTGCCAGGCGCGCCCGTAAAAGGTCGTCTCTCGACACCAAGGCGAAGCCGGGTAGCCAGCGGCGCGCTAAGCGTCGGAACCACTTGTGCTGTTCACCCGCGTCGTTGTCGTCAGCGTCAGGCACAGGCTCCAGGACAGGACGTGTCGGCACGCGCGGCGACGTGCCTTGCAGCCTGGGCATGATGCTGCCGCCTGCCAAACGCATTCCGGCGAGTTCATCGGCGATGCGTTGTGCCAATGCCTGGCGCGGCACATCGGCCAGATGCGCATCGCTGATCTCGACGTCGAACACTAGCGTGACCTCCAAATGCACTCGGCCTTCCTCGACGATGGCGGCTGAGCGGCCATCGTGCTGGACCGGATTGCGCGTGAGGCGGAAGGCGTGGGTAAAGCCGCCGTGGTTGATCTGCGCCTCGAAGTCATGGCAAACCACACCGACAGCAAAGAAGGCAATGCCGGGATCGAGTCCTAAGCGACGTTCAAGCGCTCGCATCAAGCCGATGAAGGCCGTCATCGCCGGAAAGCCCCAGGTCAGTGGGCTGGAGATCGCGTTGGCGTTCTGGACCCGCAGATGGGGCAACGCCAGCACGGCGCGATGCATGGGTTGGCTGCTCTCAGTGGTCATGGCTGGCCTCCCAGGCGTATTGCCGCAATTGTTCGCCGGCGAGCTTGCGCCAGTACAGATACTCGGCGTCGCCAAGCGGAAGCGGATGCCGCAGCCGGTTATTCAGCCAACGCGAGAAATCGTCCGCGAGTCCGTCGATGACCTCGTCGTTCTGTTGCTGTTCGGCGTCCGGGTCCAGCCACGCCCGTTGCGTGGGCGGTAAGGCGCATTCCTGGTCCTTGCTCCAGCCGGGCTCGAGTGTTCGCAGTTCGGCGCTGAACTGGATCAATTCATCGATGAGGGCGTCGACCAGGGCATCACGCCGCCGGCGTGTGCGCAGGTTGTTGCTGGGGTCGCTCTCCAGGAAATGACGTAGTTGGCGTGTTAGCGACTTAACCTCACGGCGCCAGCCAAAGACATTGAACAGGGATTCGACGGCCAACAAGGGCTTAATCGTCAGGGACTGCCAGACCGGTGGCAATGAGGCGAGCAGAACATTGTCGCCGCGGCGCTCGCTGTTGAGTTGGCTGATGTTCTGCGGTTTGGTGCCGCCTAGCTTTTGCACGGCGAGGTTCGGATATTCATGCACTGGGCGTTCATGCCACTGCTGCGCCTTGCGGGCTGCGCGAGCGGCCTTGGCGTCTTCACTGAAGCGATCGTCTTGGAGGGTTTGGTAGAGGCGGTGGACAAGGGAGGTGGGATAGAGCGGCGCTAGCAAGTGGTAACCGGCATCGTCGTGTGGGTCAGGGCCGATGAGCCAGTAGAACTGTTTCGCGTGGGTATGGCTGCGCAGCGGCAATCTTGGCTGGGCGAGACCTGCAAACGCCTGCATCCACGCATGCGCCAAATCAGGGTCGTCATCGAGTGCGGCGGTGAGGTCTGCATCCTGCTCGAGCGCTAAGCTGAGTAAAGTCCGCCCGTCGTATTCGATCTTGAGGAATTTGTAGACATCCAACGCAGCGGCGTTGCCGACGACATCGATCTCGAAGTCGGCACCGAGCACATGGCTGCCGACTTCTTCGAGCGCCTCTAGTGAGGTGGGCTCGCAGAACAGGCTGGTGCCTTTCGCCTCTGGATGCAGAGGCTTAAGGGAGTGGGTCACGACCTGGATCTGTCCAGCCCGGTGGGCGGCATCTTTGAGCCAGGCGGCGGGCTCAAACTGCGCGATCAGCGCAGCGCGCTTGGGATCGTCTTCGGGAAGTTTTTCTAATTTGGCGTTGATGCGTTCGGCTAGAAACGCCTTGATAAGGTTATGAATTTGCTGTTTTCGTCCGTTCGCTTGTGCTGACACATGGCGCTCCGCAGTTGTGCAGGCGGCCGCTTGGCCGGTTCCTGAAGGGCGGTAATCTAGCTCAATCTTACAAGTAAGTAAACCAATTATGTTTGACCAATATTTTTAGGAGATTGGGGAAAGGTAAACTTCAACGGACTGCTGAAAAGCAGCTCAGAAAAATTAGGCTTGGCCAAGAGGCCATGGCCATCAACTGCCGCATAGGCAGTCGGCTCAAGCACGCTGTGAGCCATCTCCAGGTCCTTGTAAGATCAAGGCCTTCGCAAGGCAAATCCCAAGGATGGGTGATAGCGCCAGCCGTTATCGCTGGGTCGTACAGACGTCATCCCAAAACGCTTGGCACAGGTGGAAAGCGGTAGATCCAAGGTCGTCGCCAGGGCAGACAAGGACGCCATGTAGTCGGTCGTCCCCCAAGGCTCGATGCGCGCTCCCTGCACTTGTGCGTCGAGTAGACGTGCGCACATGTGCTGGTACGGGACGTAGATCGATTCACCGCGGCGGGTGCCATCCATCACCTGATGCAGCACGGCCTTTTCTTCATCCTCGTCTGGAAGCAACACGAGCGTGACATCCTCAGGGAGGGAGGCTTTGCGGAATGGCTGCTGCTGCGGTAGCACGGCGCTCAGCAAGGCGTCTTGGGGTGTTTGCTGCCACCAGGTGCTGGCATTGAGCCTGGATGTTGGCGATTTGCTCGAAGCACGAGGACGGCGTCCCGAAGGTGTTGCGGTGACGGTCTGTAACAGCGGCAACATCTGGCCATGAAGCCGCGCATGCTCGATGTCGATGAGGCGCTCTTTAGGGCGCAGCGCGGCGGCTTCCAGGGAGACAATGCGCGCGCGGGCGTCGATAACAGCGATGTCTTCGGCGCTGAGCAGATCGCGCAGATCGTGCGAGATGAGATGGAAGCGCTCGTCATCTGTCTCGAAGCCGGGTTTGATGAATGCCGCCCGGCCTGGATAGCGGTAATGGCGCAGGTTGTGACTCAGCACCAGGATGTTGGGAGCGGATACGGGCTCGTTGCGATGCCGCTGGACGCGTCCACCGAGTTGGATCAGTGAGCGCATCGACGAGGGCTCGACCACGGCCCAGTCATAATCGTGATCACGACCGACTTCCGTCACTGGGGAGCCGAGTACGATGAAGAGCTGATCGGGTTCTTGGGTGCGCTGCAGACGGCTGCGGATGTCTGGCAGGGCGAAGACCGCCTCGGGCTGATGACGGCTCAACGTTTGGTCGAGTTGGGCCTCGATGGCGGAGCGAATCAGCAGGGGGTGACGGGAGTGATAGACGCAGAGATGCACACGCAGGCCCGTCGGCGGGCGGAGTTGGAACAGCGCTAACGCGGTCTCGAACAAGGGTTCGATGTTGGCCATGCGCACCAGGCCAAAGCTGACGCGCTTGCCCGTCAGCGGATCGACACTGTGATGGGCCGCGTGCAGGCTTGCTGCGGCATCGAGGACTTGGGGCGCGAAGGCGTCTGCGAGCGGTTGCCACTGACGCGCGGCTTGCATTCCCTGCAATGGATGGATGACGGCTCGCCGTCGCGGCTGCGTCGCCTGCTTGGCCAGCTCACCGACTCGACGCTGCGCGAATGTCTCATGCGCCTGAGCGAAACAAGCCGGGTCGGCGCAGTCTTGAACCGACTGATGAAACTCATCGAACCACGCGCAGCACACGACGGGTGGCGCCGCTGCGCGTTCTGGCTGGGCGCTACGGTTGTGCTGAAAGTGTTGGCGACCGTTGCGATAGGCCTCGAAAAGACCCCGCACCAGTGACGGCGGTAGGGTTGCGGATGATAGCAGCACGCGCGCTCCAAGCAGCCCAGCCCAGTGCACGAGTCGGGTAAGGGCGGGGAGGTCGTCGAGGCCGAAATCATCGGGCTCATCGAGCACCAGATCGCCGCTCATCAGGCGCAGCATGGGGGCGATCTGGCGACCGCCACGCTGGCTCTCGGTGGCTGGTGTCAAGTGGTCGATGGTGCAGACCAGCAGCGGGGCGACCAAGAGCTTCTTGATGTTTGGATCGGTCAGCGCCTTGCGCAGCAGAGGATGCTCGTCGAGCTGGCCCTCATAGAGCACATGCGTCTCTTCATCCAGCAACGCTTGCCGCGAGGCCGAACCGGTGGCCTCCGCCTCGGCTTCATAGTGCTCGAAGAGTGCGCGGTTCGCTGAGCCACCGACTCGAATGGCGAGCTTATCGTCCCCCAAGCCGAGCAGGTCGCGGAATGCCTGGCCGGTTTGTAGCGTCAGGGTGCGCAATCCCAACGCGAAAGCACAGCGCATGCCGAGGGCGGGGTCGGCCAATGCGTACATGATGCGTGCATTGCCGAGCGTCTTACCGCAGCCAGTCGAGGCCATGTTGATGATGAAGGCCCCCTGCTGTTGGGAGCGTTCGCGCATGCCAATGGCCGCTTCAAAAGCCTTATCCTGCCAACGGAAACGGTCGTTTTTAGCGCGTTGTTTGAGGCTCCGATGGCGGCCAAGTCGGGGTAGATGTCGCTCGAATCGGGGCAGAAAGTGCGCGATCTCCGCGCCATGACGCGCAACCCCGACGAGATGTTCATCGAGCGTTTGGTTCGGTGCGCCACCTTTGCAGGTATTGGCTAATAGCGCTGTCCCGGGCGAAACCTTGACCCGCTCGGCGTGATCGCCCTCAAGGCTAGAGTAGTGATGGTCCGCCAGCATCAAGCTGAGCCGGCTGAGATGCATCACGAAGGGATTGTTGAGCACTGAGGCCGCCGCCGTTTGGGCCTGCGTCGATACGGCGAATGCACACAGACGGCGTGCGAGACGGCTCGCGCGCTTACGCCAGTCTGGCGTGGTGGCCGGAAGACCCTCGGGAAACGCCCAGTAAGGCTTCAGCGCGTCTGGCTCCGCGCCTTGAAAGGCGCGTTCATTCCAGGATGGCTGAATCCGGGTGAGAAGCCCGGACAGCGCGGACATTTGAAAGGGCTCACCAGGCGGAAGCTCCGGCAAGCGATGGTGAGTGAGCACGAGCCAGGCCAAGGCCTGCGCAAGGGGGGCGTTGCTCAGCGTCTTGAACGGGGAGTCGAAGGCACCGTCCAGACCATCGCAGCGCAGATCCCTGAGCCAACGTGCGTCATCGTCTGCATTGGGAGCGGCCAAACGCGCTAGCCAGGCGGCATCGTCGTCGACCCCGACGAAGGCCTCGAAGAGGCGCACCGACACCCATTCATGTCGAATGAGGTTGCGCCCATCAAGCCTCCCTGTTAGACGCTGCTGAAAGGCTTGGATCGCTTTGCCGAGATCATGCAGCAGCCCGGCGAGATCGACCAGCAAGCGGATCAGCTCGCCGCTGTGCCAGTCGTTCTCGTCCTCGGTGCGTAGCACATTACGTTGGGTGGTATTGGTTGGAACGGCTCCGAGCGAGTTGAAGCGTTTGCGATCCCCGACCACCCAAAGTAGCTCGGAATGATCGATGCCACGAATCCAATGGCAAGCGACCGCCGTATTCTTGCGCGCCGACTTGCGTAGGAGTCGGTGCAGCGTCTCAAGGCCGTCACGGGTGATGGGGGTTTGCCAGGTCCGGGTACCACGGCGTTCGGCAAACTGATCAAGAATGCGGCGGGTCTGGGTGAGCGCTCGTTTGTCACATTGCGAGATGAGCAGGATGTTCATGGGGTGGCTTGCTGCACCATTGCGCCCATCTGCCGGGCGATGTCCTTGAGGGTGTCAATCATGGCATCGAGCGCCTCACTGCGTGTGAGGGCTTCGATGCAGGCCTGCCGAAACTCTTGCTCGGTGTCGCCCCGCACCGCTGAGAGGAAGGCTTGCGGGAGGATCAGCGCGTCCTTGACGAGATCGGCCACGTCGAAGACGAGGCCACCGCGGCGGGTCTTGCCGTGGAGCACGGCGAGGCCATGAGGAAGGCCGAGCACCCAGGTTGCGGTCGCTGCCAAGCCGTAAGCCAGGTAATTTCCGTGATCGAGAAACTGGTTTGCGGCATCGGTCCCTTGGCCGCGCTTACCGCGGACGAAGTCGCCGTATTGGGTCGCTCGAGCGGCGAGCTTGTAGAGCTCCTTGGTCAGCCGGGCTTCCTCCATCAGCAATGCGGTGTGGTCGGATGCGACCTGGATGTTCGAGCCAGAACGGCTGAGCAGTGCACTCAGAGCGCTCACATCAGGCTCAAAGCCGGTTGATTGCAGATGGCGGGACGCGCTCCAGTGCGCTTGGATGTGTTGAAGTCGCTGCTGCTGGAACCGTTTGGCGGCCTCCAGCCGGAGGTCTTCGTCGAACCAAAAACGCACCCATGCCTGCAGATACTCGGTCGATCGATATTCGCTCTGCGGGGAAAACCAAACGATGTCGGTATCGCGCTCGGTGGCCGTAAACAACGGCGTCCCACCGCCACCGCAGAAACCCACCAAGACGCCGGCTTTAGCCAGTTCGCGCATGGCTGCCTGAGTGACCGACGTGCCGGTGCCAAGCAGCACGCAGGTCGTGTTCGCAATGGGGATGTTCCAGTACAGCGAACGCCTGCCTTCGTCGGTAACGTACTCGACGCGGCCACCGTTGACCAAGACTCGGCAATGCTCCAGATAGTAAAGATTAGCTCGCTTGGAGTGGAGGATGGTCTTGAGATCGCTTGCGTGAATGTCGTCCATTCGTTTTACTCACGATTAAGGTCGTCCTCGGTCGGTGCTGATGTGGGGCAAGCGATTGACCTGCAACTGGATATGCACCTCTACCAGTAGAGACGAACAGAGGCAGCGACCAGCCGTCGATTAAAACAACGACTTCAAATCCGCCCCCTCATTGAGCTGCTGTAACATCCCACGCAGCTTTTCGATCGCCTTGTCACTGTACGCGTTGGGGTCCCAGACCTGTCCGCCCCAGTGGTAGACATCCTGTAACTGCGCGGCCAGCCGCTGCGGTTGTAACAGCTCGTAGATGCGCAGCCATTGGTCTTCGATGCGCAGCGCGAGTTGTGGGTTAAACAGATAATGCCCCTGCTTCCAGCGCTGGAACAGCTTGCGGTTGTAGGGCGCGTCGCGGTTGAGCTCGTTCTTGGACAGGATCGAGGAGATATAAGGGCGCTTCTTGCGCCGCTCGGGTACGATGGATTCCGGAAAATGCTCGAGCACGGCGGCGAAATCGGGCGCTGAGAGCAGGTGGCGGCGATGCGCCCAGCGCTCGCCGAGCCCTTGATAGAACAGCACCATGGCAATGCTGAGCATCAGATATTCCATCAGCCGTTGATCGAGCTTGATCAGGCGGCCGTCGACCTGGATGTCGATGCTCGGGGGCGCCAGGCGCTCGAACACCGCCGGCAGCTTGGTGCGCGCGAAGCGTTCATCGGCGCAGGCGCGGTCGAGGGCGATCTGAAAGGCGTTCAGGCCATTGCCGTCGACCAGACTGGTGTCGGCGTCGCGGTCGAGCAGCGCCTCGATCAGCTCGGCATTGCCGGTGCGGCTGGCGATCATCAACGGCGTCTGGCCGAAGACGTTGCGGAAGTCGACGCCGTATTGGTCGACCTCGCGCAGCACGCCGGTGGCATGCTTGAGGCCGTAGTTGAAGAAGTGTTTCTTCTCCAGCATCGACAGCGCCTTGTCCGGCTGCTTGGCGGCCTTGAGGCCCTGCTGGATCAGCCGGTTCATCAGGCGTTGGTCGCGGTAGACCAGCGCATACTCCATCAGCGCGATGCCGGCCTTCTTCTCGCCTTGGTCGAGCGCCTTCTGCTCCAGTTCGGTGAGCGCGTCACCACGCAGCACGGTCCAGGGCACCTGGCGTTGCTTGAGGATCTGCTCGCGGATGTCGGCGGCCTGCTCGTCCTTGCCCTGCAGCTCGAGGCGATGGGCCTCTTTGCGCCATTCCTCCAGGCTCGAGGTCTGCTCTTCGACATCGTCGACGCCTTCGTGGACCTCCGTCAGCCCCAGCAGGGCGAGCAGGTGCTGTTTGGGTCGCGGCTCGATCAGATACAGGTTCTTGACCGCGCGGGTCACCGCCACGTACAGCGCGTTGATGTAGAACTTATAGATCTCCAGCGATTTGTCGGTCTTGTCGCGGCTGCGGGCATAGCGCAGCTCGCCCTGCAGATCGGCCTCGCTGAGCTGACCGGCGATGTCGCGAAAGCGCTTTTCCTCGCTGGAGAGGAAGCCGTAGAGCAGCACATTCTCGTATTCCAGGCCCTTGGCCTCGTGGATCGAGAACACCAAGGGGGTGCGAAAATGCTTGCGCACCTCGGCCTTTTGCTCCGGGTGCAGCACCAGGATGGCGAAGCGCGCCGAGGCGGCGGTGCGCCGGTCGAGGTCGCGCTTGATCTGCTCGCTATCCTGCAACAGCCCGACACGGCCGCGCGCCGGGCCGCGGCTGCGCACCAGATAGTTGCTCTCCTTGTCGACCGAGCCGAAGCGGGCGTGCTTGATGTGCAACAAGCGGTTGGCGATCTCGGTGACCTGGGGCGAGTTGCGGAAGTTGGCGTTGAGGATGCGGATCAGCTCGGTGCCAGTCGCCGTTTTGGACGCATCGGCCTGCTCGCGCCAGAACAGCGTCTTGACCTTGGACCAGGAGAAGAAGTTGGGGTGGACGATCTGGTTCGAGTCGCCGCAGAGCAGGAAGCCGCTGCTGTCGCGCAGCGCGCGCAGGATCAGCAGCAGCTGCACATTGGTCAGGTCCTGCACCTCGTCGACGACGACGAAGTCATAGCGCGGCCGTACCCGCTCGAGCCAGGCGTGGCTGACCAGATTGGTGTCGAACCAGCCCTCCTCATCGAGGAAGCGCCGATACTTCTCGAACAGATCATAGACGCCGGCGCGGGTCTCGGGCGGGTAGATCGACTGCTTCACGCCGAGGCCGAGATAGGCCTCGCGGCTGAGGTAGGCGGACTCGGGGTCGGTGCCGGTGATGGCGCCTTGAAACTCCTCGAACAGCTGGTGGCTGTCTTTCAGATCCTTGGGCAAGCGCTGGCGCCCGGCCCAGCCGGCGAAGATGCGCGGCGTGATCTCCTTGCCCTCCGGCACCTGGATGCTCTCCAGATACTCGCGAAACGAGAGGAAGTCGACCTGCTGATCGTCGTTGGACCAACCGTTGGCGTAGTACAGCTCGCGGGCGTTTTGGACGAGGAAGGCCGAGCGCGTCACATAGAGGATGTCGCCGCTGGCATCCTTCATCTTCTCCAGCGTCAGCGCGGTCTTGCCGCTGCCGGCGGAGCCGATGATCACCAGCGGCGGTGGCTGCTGGTAGACCTGCTCTTGGTCGTCGTCGAAGGACAGCACCTTATCGAGCAGATGGAAGCGCGGCAGGCTCGGATTCAGGTACGGCAGCTCGGGCGCCTCATCGGCGGCGTCCGCGGTGACGGCGGGGATGCGCTCCTCATCGATCTGCACGCCACGGGCGAGAAAGCGCGATTTGTCGTAGGCGTGCTGCGGGATGTATTCCAACAGCAGCGCACAGCGCTCGCCCTCATGGCGATAGAGGGCGAACAGCAGGCGATTGCTGCGATCGAGCCGCGCGCGATAGAGGTTGTCGCCGATCTTCTTGACGTCGGCGGAGCGGAAGTCGTCGGCGCTGAGGTAGGCGACGAGCTTGTCGTAGCCGGGGATGGCGCTGGTGTTCAGGCCACGGTAGGTGAGAATCTTCATGGGCGTCCCAGGTGTCGGTGAGCGAGCCGGTCTCTTGCCGCACGCATCCTACCGCAAGATCCGGCCGACGCCCCGGTCTGGACACCGATCCGGCTGGCGCCCAATTCAGCAACCAGCCAGGGGGGCGCGCTCCCGATCGGTGTCCATCCCGCGCCTACGGCATCAAGGCTTCAGTCGCCACCGGCCCCACCAGTGCCGCCCACGGTCAGCGCATCGACCCGCAGCGTCGGCTGGCCAACCCCAACCGGCACGCTCTGGCCATCCTTGCCGCAAGTGCCAACACCTTCATCGAGCTTGAGGTCGTTGCCGACCATGCTGACGCGGGTCAGTACATCGGGGCCATTGCCAATCAGGGTTGCGCCTTTGACCGGGCGACCGATCTTGCCGTTCTCGATCAGGTAGGCCTCGCTGGCGGAGAAGGTGAACTTGCCGGAGGTGATATCGACCTGGCCGCCGCCGAAGTTGGCCGCGTAGAGTCCCTTCTCGACCGAGGCGATGATCTCGCCGGGATCATGGTTGCCGGCCAGCATGTAGGTGTTGGTCATGCGCGGCATCGGCAGATGGGCGTAGGATTCTCGGCGGCCGTTGCCGGTCGGCGCCATGCCCATCAGGCGGGCGTTGAGCCGGTCTTGCATGTAGCCGACTAGCACGCCGTCTTCGATCAGCGTGGTGCAGTGGGTCGGTGTGCCTTCGTCGTCGATGTTCAGCGAGCCGCGTCGACCGGGCAGGGTGCCGTCGTCGACGACGGTGACGCCCTTGGCGGCGACACGTTGATTGAGGCGGCCGCTGAACGCCGAGGTGCCCTTGCGGTTGAAGTCGCCCTCGAGCCCATGGCCGACCGCCTCATGCAGTAGCACGCCGGGCCAACCGGCGCCGAGTACCACGGTCATGGTGCCGGCGGGGGCAGGGCCGGCCTCCAGGTTGATCAACGCTTGGCGCACCGCCTCGCGGGCGAAGCCGAGCGCGCGATCCTCGGCCAGCATCCAGCCCAGATCCAGGCGCGCGCCACCGCCGCTATGGGCCTGCTCGCGGCGGCCGTTTTCTTCGACTACGGCGACCACGTTGAGGCGGATCAGTGGGCGGACATCGGCGCTCAGCCGGCCATCATCGGAGATGACGAGGATGGTGTCTTGCACGGCGACTAGGCTGGTCATGACCTCCTTTACGCGCGAGTCGATGCGGCGCGCCTCGGCGTCGACCCGATGCAGCAGCTCGAGCTTGGCCGCATCATCGAGACTCTCGATCGGGTTCATCGGCTCGTACAGCCGTTGCCTTGCCGGCATGCCGCTGCCGATGCTAACCGGCGCTGCACCACCGCCCCGGGCGATGGCGCGTGCGGCATCGGCGGCCTTGGTCAGGGCTGCGATCTCGAGTTCGTCGGAGTAGGCGAAGCCGGTCTTCTCGCCGCTGATGGCGCGCAGACCGGCGCCTTGCTCGATGTTGAAGCTGCCGTCTTTGACGATGCCGTCCTCGAGCATCCAGGATTGTAGCCGGCTGCTTTGAAAGTAGACGTCGGCGGCGTCGATCGCGGGGCTGCGGAGCGCGCCGATCAGGCGATCGAGGTCGCTGTCGCCAAGGCCGAAGGGCGCGAGGATGCTCTGGCGGGCGATGTCGATGGAGTCGGTCATAAGATTGCGTTGTTCGGTCTCTGGAGACGGTGGGCATTGGCCCGATATTGAAGGGAGTTGGGAGGTCAGCGTCGCTTTTTCCAGTGGCGGGCGCTGATTCCAAATCAGCGGCACTTGAGCCGCCGATGGTCGAGTACAGGGAAGGTGCGGCGGATCGAGGCCTGACGGTCGCGGTCGAGCGCGCAGCAGATTTGCCCGACGCCGCGCTCGATCTGTGCCAGCACATTGCCCCAGGGATCGACGATCATGCTGTGACCATGGGTCTCGCGGCCGCTGAGGTGGAAGCCGCCCTGTGCGGCTGCGACCACATAGGCCAGGTTCTCGATCGCGCGCGCGCGGATCAAGGTCTCCCAATGCGCCTTGCCGGTCAGCGCGGTGAAGGCGGCGGGAATCGCGAGGATCTCGAGGCCGCTATCGAGCATCCGGCGGGCGGCCTCCGGGAAGCGCAGATCGTAGCAGACCAGCACGCCGAGGCGGCCAAAGGGCGTGTCGACCACGGGGCTTTGATCACCAGATTCGATCGTCGCCGACTCCTGGTAACGCTCATTGGCGTCGGGCAGTACGACGTCAAACAGGTGCATCTTGTCGCAGCGTGCCACCCGATCGCCATGGGCGTTATAGATCAAGGTCGCTGAGCGCACTCGCGCAGGATTATTGGCGCGCAATGGGATGGTGCCGCCGACGATCCAGACGCCATAGCGGAGCGCGGTCTTGGCCAAGAAGTCCTGCAGCTGGCCGCTGCCATCGGACTCGACCAACGAGAGCATGTCGCGATCCTGCTTGCCCATGAAGGCAAAATTCTCCGGTAGCACCACTAAGCCCGCGCCGGCCTCGGCGGCACGGCCGATGAGGCGTTCGGCTTCGATGAGATTAGCGGTTGTGTTTGGGCCGGAGGCCATCTGCACGGCCGCGAGCTTGGAGATATCGGTCATGGGTATTCGATATGGTCAATTTTCCGTAACCATAGCACCACCGACCGAGTGGCTGCGATTCGCTTGTGGTACATATCTTGAATTGGCCGCAGTCTGCCGCGGCTTCTGCTGATGGGTTGCTCAGAACCTTGGTTGCTCAGAACCCCTCAAGGAATGGGTTCGATGCGTCTTCGGCGCCTGCGGGCGCTGGGGCTTTGGGTTTCGCTTGAGTGCCGGTGCTCGAGCCGGGGGCGGCGTCGGTCACCGCTGAGCCCCCGGCGGGTGCGTCATCGACAAACAGATTACCGACCGACGGCGAGCCAACGGTATCGACTCGCTTGATGACCGGGTCACGCCAGGGCCCGGTGACCTGGTAGGCATAGCGTCCGAGCCGCTCGACAGCCCCTTCGGTGACCTTGTCTGCCAGATAGACGGCGGCGCCGACCACGGGGCCACCTGCCACTGCGCTGGCGAGGGCAAGACCCACGCCGATCTTGGGCGTGACCTCGACCTGCTGGTCGAGCAGGCCGTCGACGAGGTTGGTACGGCCGGTGATGCGGATGTCGGCGGGAGGCGCCAGGATGTTGAGGTCGCGGATCGTCGCCTCGCCGCTGCCGATCGCGATCTCGCCGGTCATGCTGTCGAAGCTGAGGCCGTCTTCGAAGACATCACTGAAGTCGAGACTGAGCCTGCGGCTGAGTGCGCCGGTGTTGAGGATGCCGAGCATGCGGCCGACACCGGGCTCCATCGCGAGCATGCGACCGGAGCCGATCTCGATCTTCATCGAGCCGCGCGCCCGCGCCAAGGATAGGTCGCTCGGACCACCTGGCCAGCTAAGCGCAAGCTGCAGCGTGCCGGGCGCACCGCTCAACGCGCTGTAGAAGCCGCTCTCACGCAAGAGTTCGCCGACGGCGCTGCTCTTGGCGCTGACCTGGAGCGATGACTCGATATAGTCGGTGGCGTCGATCAGCCAGTCGCCGCTGCCGGTGGCGTCGACATGGGGGCCCGCCAGGGTCAGGGTTTCAAAGCGCACGCCGTTCGCAACCGCTTGGCTGCGGATGCGCAGTTGGCCAAGCAGATCCTCGCCATAGCGCAGTTGCTCGATCCTGAGGTCCAACGGGCCGAATTTCCGTGGATCGGCTCGCGCAAGGGGTTTGGGCTCGGGCGTTGCTCTGTCGTGCGCGGCGAGGATCGGCTCCATGTCGAGTCGATCAAGGCGGATTCGGCGCGGCTGCTCCGGATCGGCCGTCGTTGCTGGTAGTCTGATCTGACCGTCACCGGTCTGTTGGGCGCTGAAGCGAATATCCCAGCCGCCGGTCGGCTCAGGGGTGAGGACGGCCTCGACATCGTTCAGCTGTAAGTCACCGAGGTTGAGATCGGCGACCCGCAGCTGGACCGGCAATAGGCGAAATCCAGGCTCTGCGCCGTTACTTTGGTCGCCACCCCGCAGCGCCTTGAGATCCGCCTGGCCGAACCAGGTTATCCAGGGTTCGAGCGCTAAGCGTTCGAGCGCACCGCTAATCTGGATCGCGTTTTCTGGCGGCAAGGCCGTTGGCTGGCGGTTCAGATCGATCACCAACCGTGGCAGCTCGATCGCGCCATTGGGCTGTCGATCGATCTCGAGCAAGCCGCCAATAGCACCGTACTCGAGGTTGACGCTGAGCGGCCATTGGTTCTGGAATCGCCCGCTCAACTGGAGGTTGCGCGGCTCGCGGGCCGGCTTGCCAACCGGTGCGGGCAGGGCCAGGCCGAGGCCGCGCAGGTCTGAGCTAAAGGCAAAACGGATCGGCGGCTTTTGTGCCGCGGCGTCGCGGTTGTTGAGTGTCAGGCCGAGGTGCCAATCGAGCGTGCCGCTCACGAGCGACCAGAGCGGGCTTGGCAGCATATCGGAGAGCCGATCGACGCCGGTTCGGCCGCGAAGGCTGATTAGGGTGCGGCCATCGTCGGTGCCGCTGTCGAGCGTCTTGACGTCGACGTCGAGGGCCTGCCTGCCGAGCTGCGTTTGGATGCCGTCGGCCTCGATGCCGGTCTCGTCGAAGCGCAGGCGGCCAGTGATCTGGTCGAACTTGAGTTCGGTGCCGTTGATGCTGAGCGTTCGGTCTTGGCTTGGGTTGTCGCTGCCCGAGGCGACGGTCTCAAGGCTGAGGTCAGTGCTCCGATTCGCGTTCTGGTCGGCGCCTTCCTCGGCGCTAATTTCCTCGGCGCTGATTTCCTCGGCGCTGATCTGCGAAGGTGGTTCCCAGAGCAATTCGCCGGCGTAGCGAAAGGGCAGGGCTTGGTTCAGCGGTACGCCGAGCTGTAGACGGATACCGCCGTCGCCGCTGACCGCGACCGTCGAGGCGAGGCCGCCGAGCTGCTGTGCCAAAGGCGAGGTTGCTAGCAGATGCATCCCATCGGCAAGGGGGCCTTCGCCCTGGGCGTCGATCTCCAGATAGGTCGGTTGCCACAGGTTGGGCAGGCTGACGTGCCCGGCGTCGACCTGGCTGTTGAGGATCTCGGCGCTAGGGACATCGATCTCGAGGCTGCGGTTCTCGAACCGCAGGGTTGCCGCAATCTGCTGGAGCGGCGGCCAGCTGAGCGCCTGCGTCTGCTCGGCGTTGCTGAGGCCTGTTGTCGGCGGCTCTGCGGCCTGCGCAGCAACGCCGTAGTCGAGCACACCGTCGACAGCGCGTAGCTCGAGGATGAAGCGCCCTTCTTGGTCATCGAATGGAAAGCGTTCGAGGGGGCCGCGTAGCAGTAGATCCCCAGATTCCAGACGGCCAGCAACCACGGCCTGGAGCAGCCAATCCTCTAGGCGGTCATCCATGATTCCGACTGGCAGCCAGCGTGGGAGTGCCGAAATGCGGCCATTGCGTAGATGTGTGTGCAGGTCGATGAAGGGATTGACGCCAGAGGGGTGGAGACAAAGACTGAGGCGGCTGAGGGTTTCCAGATCCTGGGTCTCGGCGCTGAGTGCTTCGGTCCAGAGGTGGATCGAGCCGGCCGGCATCAGGCGCCAAGCGAAGCGGCCCTTGAAGCGGGTGAAACGATGCGGCTTGGCGAACAAGGGTTGCAGGTCGATGCCGACGTTGCTGTCATCGACGCTGGCGTAGCCACCGCGTGGGCCGAGATCGATGCTGAGATCGAGCCCGGAGAGTGACGGGAGGGCGGCGCCAGTCGATGTGGCAGGCGATGCGCGCTGTGCCTTGGTGTCGATCGTCAAGTTCTCGATCTCGGCACTGAGACGCCAGTCGCTGATCGTGAGCGCTGTCCAGTCCAGCTCAGTCTGGTGTGCAGAGCCACTGCTGTGCTCGAGATCCTCAGGCTCGGTGTTGCTCGTTCTGGTTTGCTGCTGGAGCTGTTCGATAGCGGCGGTGGGGTTGCCAGCGAGTTCTGGCAAGGCGGGTTCTGGCAAGGCGTCCGTTGGCGCGGTGAGCGTCATGCGAAGCGCGAGATTCCGGGTCAGCCCATGGAGCCCGCCCTGACCGAGCGCGACGATCGGTTCGGGGAGATCAGGCACGATCAAGCTGAGCGCCTCGGCAATTGGCCCAATCTCGAGCGTGCCAATGGTGGCAAAGAGGTCGGCGGCGGGCACAGAGGCATGCTCGGTCCCGGAGGCCTGGTTGTCTCCGGGGTCATGGTCGAGCGCTGCGGTATGGTCGGGCGCGGATGCATGATGAGGCGCGGATGTACGATCGCTGGATGAGCCGGGCGCAGTCGCTCGGGGTGGGGCCGAGACCCGCAGGTAGCGGACCTGTGCCTTGGTCGGCGCTGATCGGGTTTCCCCAGGCAGCTCGAGATCGCCGAGGTCGAGCTGCCAACCGCGTGCCTGTCGCTGCCAGCGTGCCAGGCCCGCGAGGTCGCCGAGGTTGATCTGATGAGGTTGCCGCTGGTTCCTGAGATGGAGCCCTTGGATTTCGACGCGTGCCAGGGATTGCGTGAGCCGACCCTGCTCGAGCTGATTCCAGCTCTGGATTCGGAAGCGGCTCGAGTCTGGCGCGAGCTGATTCGGCAAGAGCCCGCGCGCGATCAGTCCGAGATGGGTCCCGTCGGTTCGCGCGTAGAGGCGACCGGACCAACGCTCGGGATGCTGTGGTGGGCCGTCGAGCTGGCCCAAGATTTCAAGTGTGCTAGCCCGATTCGTCTCCGTTGGCGCCTCTTCAGCCGCAATGTTTTCGTTAGCCGCAATGTTTTCGTTTTCGGTCGTATCGGGGCTAGGGTCCTGGGGGCCGGGCGCATGGCGTCCTTGCGCATGGCGTCTTGTCGCATCGATCGTGGCTGGGTCGAGCGCAACCGCACGCAGGCGAAGGTCGTGGCGTTGACCGTGATTGGCGAGTTCGGCAAGCTCGATGCGGACGTGGTAGCTGAGATCCCCTGCACTCAAATCGCGCCAGCTCAGATGGCTGTCGAGCAACCGGAAGCGCCCCTCGCGGAGGAAAAAGTCCAGTGCCTGGGTATCGTTTCCCTGCATCGAATCCAAGCCGAGCAGCCGAATGTGGCCGTCTGCGTCGCGCCGCACCTGCAGCTCGGCGCCGACCAGGCTCATTGCTTCGATCCGCGGCCGCAGCGCATTCAGTGTGGCCAGCAGGTCGAGATCGATGCGCAGGATACGTGCCGAGAGCAGCGGCTGGCGCGGCGCTGAGGCAGCCGCAGGTGCCAAAAGCCGGGCATCGGCAAAGCTGAGTGTCGGCGTTAGCCCGCGTAGCTGGATCGATAGGCTGCCGACCTCAACCTCGACGCCCAAGGTATCGCTGAGGCGTGCAATCAGTGTTTCGCGCAGTCCATCTGCCTGTGGCAACAGCAGCCGCACGCTGACGGATAAGACCGCGAGCGCGATGATCGCGGCCGCGAGAACGGCAGCTGTGCCGCTAACTAAGCGCCTTGAGCGCCGATGCAAGGTTTGCGTCATCTCGCTGTTGTCGAGGTTTCGGGCCCTGGCGGCCGCTGCACCTGTGCCTGCCCCCGCCGCTTTGGCTGCCTGTTGTGGTCCCAAACGCCCGTGGCGCGGCCCCCGCCTGGAACAGGCATGGCCTGAGATTCAGGCATCCGTCTCCGGGGGCAGGCCGCGCTGGCGAGCAGTTTGTGTGATGCAACGCGCCATCCGTATGGCGATCAGATCAAGACCACATCGTATTGCTCTTGAGTATAGAGCGATTCGGCCTGTAGCTTGATCGGCTTGCCGATGAACTCCTCGAGCTCGGCGAGATGCCCTGATTCTTCGTCCAGCAGTCGATCGATCACCTCTTGTGAGGCCAGCACCAACAGTTGCTCGACCTCGAACTGGCGCGACTCACGCAGGATCTCGCGGAAGATCTCATAGCAGGTGGTCTCGGCGGTCTTCAGTGATCCACGCCCATTGCAGCAGGGGCAGGGCTCACAGAGGATATGCTCGAGTGATTCATGGGTGCGCTTGCGTGTCATCTCGACCAGCCCGAGCGCCGAGACCTCGGTGATGTGGGTCTTGGCGTGATCGCGCGCGAGGCACTTCTCGAGCGCGCGCAGCACCTGGCGCTTGTGCTCCTCGTCGGTCATATCGATGAAATCGATGATGATGATGCCGCCGAGATTGCGTAATCGAAGCTGGCGGCAGATCGCTTGCGCTGCTTCCAGATTGGTCTTGAAGATGGTCTCCTCGAGATTGCGATGGCCGACGAAGGCGCCCGTGTTGACGTCGATGGTGGTCATCGCCTCGGTCTGGTCGATGACCAGATGGCCGCCGGACTTGAGCTGGACCTTGCGCTGCAGGGCCTTCTGGATCTCATCCTCGACCCCGTAGAGGTCGAACAGCGGCCGCTCGCCGCCATAGTATTCGATACGATCGACGATCTCGGGGATGTACTTCACCGCGAACGGGCGCGCCTTGTCGACGGTGGCGCGCGAGTCGATCCGCACCCGCTCAACCTCAGGTGTCACCAGGTCGCGCAGTGCGCGCAACGCCAATGGCAGATCGTCGTGAATTAGGCCGGTCTCGCTGGTGTTGCCCGCGCGCTCGCGGATGCCGTTCCAAAGCTTGGCGAGAAAGGCCATGTCGCGGCAGAGGTTCTCGTCACTCACCGTTTCCGCTGCGGTGCGGGCGATATAGCCGCCGACACCTTCGTGCTCATCGACGTAGGCTTGCAGCACCTCGCGTAGGCGCTTGCGCTCGTCGTCGTCTTCGATCTTTTGTGAGACGCCGGTGTTGCCGAGTCGCGGCATGAAGACCAGGTAACGCGAGGCAATGGAGATGTTGGTGGTAAGCCGTGCACCCTTGCTGCCGAGCGGGTCTTTGACCACCTGCACCAGAATCGGGTCGCCTTCCTTCACGAGGCTGTTGATGTTATCGCTGCGCGCCTCGCCTTCCGGGCTCATGATGTCGGAGGCGTGCAAGAACGCCGCGCGATCGAGGCCAATCTCGACAAAAGCCGCTTGCATCCCGGGCAACACCCGGCAGATACGCCCGCGATAGATATTGCCGACTAGCCCGCAGCGCTCGGCGCGCTCGATGATGATCTCCTGCACGACGCCGTTCTCGACGACGGCGACGCGCGTCTCCGGTGGCGTGATATTGATGAGGATCTCTTCGCTCATCGTCGGGCCGCAAGCAGTGCGGCGGTGTGGCTCAGTGGCATGGGTCTTGACCTCGTTATGATTTGATGAGCGACGCGAGCGGGTCGATGCCATGCTCGCGTAGTAGCTGCGCGGTTTCGAACAGTGGCAGACCGACGACGTTGCTGTAGCTACCGCGTACCGCCTCGATGAAGATCGCTCCCAAGCCTTGGACCGCATAGGCGCCAGCCTTATCCGCGGGCTCGCCGCTCGCCCAATAGGCGCGTGCCTCCGCAGACCTGATTGGACGCATCTGGACCTCGGTCTCGACTAAGACCTGTCGCTGTAAGGGTGGGTTGTGCGTCGGTGGATCGCCGGTTATGGCTGGCGCCAGCAAGGTCACGGCTGTGAGTACCCGGTGCCGACGCCCGGAGAGCAAGGCTAGCATCCGCAGCGCCGCATCGGCATCTACCGGCTTGCCCAGGATCTGCGGGCCGATGACGACCACGGTGTCAGCGGCGAGCAGGGGTTTGCTGGCGCGCCCGTTCAATGTGGCCCAACCGGCATGCGCCTTGGCCTGTGCGATGCGGACTACGAAGCGCTCTGGCGCCTCGTGCTCTGCGGGTGTTTCGTCGATCTCGGCGATGACGACTTCTGACCTTAAGCCCAGCTGCCCCAGTAGCTCGAGCCGGCGTGGGGAGCGCGAGGCCAGATAGAGGTCGGTAGCACGGGGAGCCGGCGTCGACACCTTAGGATCAGTCGCTGGGTCATCAGGGCTGTGGTTGTGATCGGTCATGCTGATCCGCGGTGGTAAGGATGGCCCTGCGTCAGGGTCCAGGCTCGGTAGAGTTGTTCCGCGAGGATGACACGCACGAGTGGATGGGGAAAGGTCAAGGGTGAAAGCGACCAGCGCTGCTCGGCCCGCGCCAAGCAGTCGCGCGAGAGGCCGTCGGGTCCGCCGACCAAGAACGCCAGGTCCCGACCATCCGCCATCCAGGCCTCAAGCTCGCGCGCGAGCGCCTCGGTGCTCCAAGTGCGCCCGCGCACGTCTAGCGCAACCGCCAGCGCGGTGCTCGGGGTCGCTTTCAGGAGTCGCTCGCCTTCATCCGCCAGCAACCGGTCGCGCTCTGCCGGTGACAGCTGTGCGCGCTGACCCGACTTGCTGCGACCGCGGCCTAAGCCCTTGCCCCGCGCCGCGGGCTCGATCTCGACCAGCGACAGGGCGCAGCTCGGCGGTAGACGCTTCGCATACTCGGCAAAGCCTTCGTTGACCCAGGTTGGCATGCGTCGGCCGACGCAAAGGAGTTGGATACGCATCGGGTTGCGGTAAACGGCTGCTCATCAGCATCGGTGGAGTGTCAGTGGAGTATCGCAGCGAATGCCGATCAGCTCTTGCGAAATCGTCTCAGGTAGGCGAGGATTCTCGCTGTTTTCATTCACAATACCTGAGGAGGTCGCGGTTGCGCCATGAGCAAGCCACTAGGGACCCGCATCGAATCGCCGATTGATCAACTTGCCCTGGGTGCCAGCGGCAGCATGCCAGGTGGCTTGGCCGGTGGCATTCCCCGTCGTCTGATGGAAGAGGTGCGGTTGCGCTCTCAGGGTGTGATAGAGGCTAGAACCCGCAGCCTGTTGTGGGCGTTTGCCTTGCTGGCGCTGGTTGCTCTCAGCGGCTGCGGGGGTGGCTCCAATCTACGCGGCGACTCCGTCTCCAAGATCGAATACGACAACAGTGGCCCGTTCCCGGTCCCCGAAGAGATCCAGCCCAATGTCGACTTCTGGCGCCATGTCTACGGCATCTGGAGTCGCGGCCAGGTCGCCTTCCATGACAATGAGCACATGGGGGTGATCTATGAGGTTGGCGAGTTGCCCGGCGCGGTACAGGAAGGCTACACCAATGAACAGCGCGCCTGGGTCAAGGCGCGCGAGGCGATGTATCGGGATCAGCTGCGCTCCCTCGAGCGTAAGGTGCGCGAGCGCGCACCGCTCTCCTCTACTGACAAGGCGCTGCTGGCAAAGATCGAGCAGGGTGCAGGCAAAGGGGCGGTCTATGGGGCCTCTGATCGGCTTCGCAGCCAGCGTGGGGTGCGCGAGCGCTTCAAGCGCGGATTGGAGATCAGCGGCCGCTACGATCCCCATTTTCGCCAGATCATGACTGCGAAGGGCGTGCCTGAGGATCTGGCCTACCTGCCCCACGTCGAGTCTTCATTCCAGACCCATGCACGCTCGAGCGTTGGCGCCGCCGGCATCTGGCAATTCATGCCGGCGACTGGGCGTGAATACGGCATGCGGGTAGATCGGACCATTGACGAGCGGCTCGATCCCATCACCTGTGCTGACAGCGCGGCCAGCTATCTATCGGCGGCCCATCGCAAGCTTGGTAGCTGGCCGTTGGCGATCACTTCTTACAACCACGGCAAGGGCGGCATGGCGAACGCCAAGGCCCAATATGGCGACGACATCGGCAAGATCGTCAAGCACTACAAGGGGCGTGCCTTCGGCTTTGCCTCGCGTAACTTCTATGCCTCGTTCGCCGCTGCCCGCGAGGTGGCCGATCATCCGCAGCGCTACTTCCCGGAAGGGGTGAACTACGAGCAGCCCTGGTCCTATGAGCGCTTGGTGCTCCGTAGCCCGATGCCGGCGCATCACGTTGCGAATCACTACGGCGTCTCGACCGCCAGCCTGGCGCGCGCGAATCTGCACTGGCGTGATCCGGCTGTCGATGGTCGCGCACAGCTGCCGGCCGGGAGCACAGTCTGGCTACCCGCTGGCAGTACGCGCCGTGTTGCCGCCCATCCCCCGGCCTACCGAGATCGCATAAGCGTGCCGTCCACCGCGACCCTCGTGGTTCGCAACGACAGCGGCTCTGGGGCGCAGGCAGCAAAGACCGGCTCGGTGAGGCTGGCGAGTAGCAGTACCGCCAAGTCGACAAGCGCAAAGGCCCCGGCCGCTAAGCCGGCGAGCGCACAATCATCGGCAACGACTAAAGCGACGCCAAAGGCGAAGTATCACATCGTCAAACCGCAAGAGACCCTCTATCGCGTCGCGGTCAACAACGGTATCTCAGTCGACAAGCTGCGTCAGCTCAATCAGCTTGACCCGAATGACAACACCATCCGGGTTGGTCAGAAGCTTAAGGTGAGCGGCTAGAGCGTCTCGAAGAGGCCCGAACATGAACCCTCTCGCAGGACCGCTCTGGCGCGGTGCCGTCAGGGGGATTATGGAAGAAGTTGATGGGATAGTTGCTCATCGCGGGATTGGCTGGTCGCGGCGGTTTCTATGTCTGGAGATCGCGGTCTGGAGATCGCGGTCTGGAGATCGCGCGACGGCCGGAATCGGTTAACCTGCCGGCACAGTATCCGATGCTCGGTCTCTGTTGGAGGCGCTTGGTAGCGCAGCCTAAGATAGCTGTCGACGATGGCGTCGACCGTCGGCTCTAAGTCGGGCCGCGCCTTGAGGATGCGTGCGCGATAATGCAGCGGGGCTTCGTGGTGTTGCGGCCCAAGGCCGATGCGGCTGAGCCGTTGGCCAAAGCGTTGCCAGCAGCGTTGGATCGGATCGCGTGACCTTGGCCGGCGTGCGAGCGCGAATGCCCAGCCAAGCATCACCGCTGATCCGGCGACCGTCATCAGCAGCGCTAACCCGTACTCGCGGAGCTGTCCGAGGCCGAGTTGGTCCAGCAGCCGGAATTGGTCGCGGCTCGAATAGCCGAGCACCCAGTTCTTCCAGCTGGAGTCGAAGGCGTCGGCCAGGAAGCGGGCACCGCGGACCAGTCGGCCCAGGGCGCTGGTCTCTTCGACCCGGAAGCGCGCCGGGGCTGAGCGGCCCAGGGTATCAAAGCGCAGCTCGCGCTCGACGCGCGCGGGGTCGATCGCCGCGGTGGGGTCGACGCGGGTCCAGCCGCGCCCGTCGAGCCAGACCTCGGCCCAGGCGTGGGCGTCGGATTGGCGGATCAGATAATCGCCGCTGAGCGGGTTGTATTCACCGCCGAGATAGCCGAGCACGATGCGCGACGGGATGCCGGCAACACGCATCAGCAGCACGAAGCTCGAGGCATAGTGCTCGCAGAACCCGGCTTGGGTCTCGAACAGGAAGGCATCGGTTGGGTTGGCACCCAGCGCTGGCGGTAGCAGGGTGTAGCGAAACGGCGGTTGGCTGAAGAAGGTCAGCGCGTGCTGCACGATTTGCGTTGCTGTGTTCGAGCTTGCCTGCCAGTCGGCGACGAGCGTCTGCATGCGTTCAGAGATGTTCGGCGGCAGCTGCAGCGCGGCTTGCTCATGGGCTGGCGAGAGTTGGCGCATCCGCTCATCGATCACCGAGCTGGCGCGGTACAGCCGGAGATCGGTCACCGGCTCATCGGCGATGAGCTGGAAATCGGCGGTGAGCCGCGAGCGTTGCGGTAGCTCCGTGGGCAGCTCGAGTGCGAACAGCCAGCGCTGATCGGTCGGCTCGAGTACGACGGTATAGCTGATGGGCTCGCTGAGAAGTTCACGGATTGGCGCGCCATCAATGGGCTGACTGTTGTTTGCTCGCTTCGATGCCGATGCCGATGCCGATGCCGATGCCGATGCCGATGCCGATGCCGATGCCGATGCCGATGCCGATGCCGATGGTGTACGCGTGGGCGATGGGGTGTCGGCTGCTGAGGTCGGCGCTGGCGCGGGTGATTTGGAGACCGCTGGCGTTGGCGCTGGCATTGATGCCTGGGGGGCTGTCGACGCTTGCGCTGGCGCTGGCGTGGGCGCGGCGGAGGATGCATCGAGTGGTAGCCAGCGCTGACCATTGGTGCGCCAGAGCACGGGGCCGCGCCAATAGAGGTCGTTGATCGTCAGACCTTGGGGCAGCGGCGGCTCCTGGTCGAAGCGCACTCGAAAGGCATCCTCGCCAGAGAGGATCAGCTCGCTGATCGAGCCGGGCTCGAGCCAGTCCTTGAGTCCGCTGACCGCGCGTTCATTGCCAAGTCGCAGATCCCAGAGCGGGGCATCGAGGCGTGGAAACAGCACGAACAAGACCAAGGCCAGTGGCGCGGCCTGGACGGTCAGCATCAGCGCCATCCGGCCAGCAGCGCGCCAGTCCGCCAGGCGCTGATCGGAGCGTCCGGCAACGCTGAGGTCGGCGAGCAGGGCGACCGCGCCGATCAGCATCAGCAGCATCCAGGCCGTGAGCCAGGGTGAATCGCCGAACAGAAACTGGATCACCAACAAGAAGCCGAAGGCGGTGACCAGCACCCGCAGATCGCGGCGGCTGCGGCTCTCCAACCGCTTCAGCGCGATCATGGTCAGGAGCAGGGCGCTGCCGGCGTGTTGGCCGACCAGCGAGCGGTAGCTCTCGAAGACGATCAAGCCGCCGAGCAGGGTGAGCGCGAACAGACTCCAGCGATTCGGCTGTAGACGCGGCCAGCGAATCGCCGCGCCGCTGATCAGCAGGAGACCGAGGATGAAGAGGCTGACCTGCGCGCGCAGTTCGAGCAACAAGGGAGCGGCACCGAGCCCGAGCAGCAGGGTCGCGGCGGCGAGCTGCCAGCGATCTGAGGGGCGATCGCGGTAGCGGTCTTGATGTCGCTTGGGTTGCTGATTCATGTCGAGCCTCGCAACGTGCCAGCAAACGGGCTCTGGCTGGTGATATCAGGCGCGCTCTGGCTGGGATCAGAACCCGCACCAAATCTGCTGATATCAGCGACATCGGCCGGACAGCGGGCGAGCGCCTCCAGGCAGCGCCGCTGATGCGGCTCGCCCCGCCCGCTGGGGATCAACAGCGGGCCAAGCCTGAGCCCATAACGCAGACCGCGCGCATCGGCATCGAGCACCTGGCGCGTCAGCAGTGACAGCCGCTGTTCCAGGTCGCCAGGGTGTTGGCGCAGGTCGAGCTGCACCTGGGCGGATTGATCAGCGCCAAACTGCTTGGTCACCAGGCCGCGCTCGCGGGCCAGCACCTTCCAGTCGATCTGTCGTGGCGAGTCACCGTCGCGATAGGCGCGCGCGCCGATGTAATCATCGGCGCCTTGGTCTGGCGCGTCGCGAGCGGCTTCCAGCGCGTTGGCCCGCTGCGCTGCCGTGATCGCCAGTCCCGGTGGCGGTGCCTGCGGCGCCGGGCGCGGATAGACCAGCACCTTGGCCGGGGTGCGCACCAGCGCCCAGGCGCGGAACAGGCCGAGGGGATAGCGGGTCTCGATCAGCAGTTCCTCGAGTCGCATCAGCCCGCGCTGATCAGCGCTGACGGACAGGTCGATCTCGACATGGCGACCGGCGGCGACCTCGGCGCATTCGCCACCGCGCAGACACAGCTCGCCATGGCGCCGACCAGATTGATTCCAGAACTCGACCCGAAACCGCGCCGACTGACCGCGGAAGGTCGGCGCGGCATCGGCGCAGCGCACCGAGAGTCCGAGCAGGTTGTACCAGCAGTAGTGCATGCTCAGCAGCGCGATCCCGGCCATCAGAAAGGTCAGCAACAGCCCGAGGTTGTTCTGATAGTTGAGCGAGCCGAGCAGGGTGGCGAACAACATGGCGCCAAAGGTGACGCCGGTGCGGGTCGGCAGGATATAGATCCGCCGTGCGCCGATGCGCGTCACGCCCTGTTGATCGTGGGGGTTGCGGCGCATCAGTCCGTCGAGCCAGCGCTGGCGTGATGGTGTCACCGTTGACGCTTCAAGGGATGGGGACGGCATCGAGGATCTGCGCCGCAACGGCTGGATCAGTGCGCAGGCCCTGTTCGGTCTCTTGCGCCAACCGGTGCGGGACCACTGCCGGGAGTACCTGCTGGATGTCGTCCGGCGCGACATAGTCACGACCCTCGACCATCGCCCAGGCCCGGGCGGCGCGCAGCAGACCGAGACCGGCGCGCGGCGAGAGCCCATGCCGAAAACGGGTGCTGGAACGGGTGTACTGGAGGATGTGCAGGCAGTAGTCGATGATCGGCGGCGCGGCATGGATGCCATCCAGGCGTGCCTGCGACTGCGTCAGCGTCTCGGCGTCGATCAGCGGCTGCAGCCCGGCGACCATGGCGCGTCGATCCTCGCCGGCGAGCAGGATGCGCTCTTGCGCCTGGTCCGGATAGCCGAGCGCGATGCGCATCAGGAAGCGGTCGAGCTGCGACTCCGGCAGCGCAAAGGTGCCGATCTGGTGCGCTGGGTTCTGGGTGGCGATGACGAAGAAGGGCCGCGGCAGCGCCCGGGTCTCGCCATCGGCGGTCACCTGACGTTCCTCCATCGCCTCGAGCAGCGCGCTCTGCGCCTTGGGCGTGGCGCGATTGATCTCATCGGCCAGCACCAGCTGCGCGAACACCGGCCCGGGATGAAAGCGAAACTGCTCCGCGGCACGGTCATAGACCGAGACCCCGAGCACGTCGGCCGGCAGCATGTCGCTGGTGAATTGGATGCGCGCATACTGTAGTCCCAGCAGGCGCGCGAGCAGATGCGCGAGCGTGGTCTTGCCAACCCCTGGCAGATCCTCGATCAGCAGATGGCCGCCGGCGAGCAGGCAGACGAAGGCCAGTTTGATCTCATGGGTCTTGCCGAGGATCACCGAGCCGGCGGTCTCGATCAGTGCGGCGAAGGGGCTCGTGCGGGAGCTGCGATCCTTGCCTGTGGCGGGTTTGATGGGCGGGGGCTGGGTCGCGCGATTGTCTGCAATGGTCATAACGGGTTCCTGCGGTCATCGGCCCCTAGTCTAGCCTCTGATGGTGCTGCGAGAGGAAACGGTAAGTCCGGCTGTCCCGGTTGCCAGCGCGAAAAGCGGCCATCTAAGCCGGGAGGGGGTGACGCTCGTATTCGCCCTCGCTCTCAATCGCCTTCCTCAATGGCCTTTGGTATTGTCAGTTCACTGGATTGCTCAAGCGCGCCGAGGAGGGTCCGCGATCATGCCACCACCTGCCATCGCCCTGACCGATGCGCCCGCGATCGGTCTCGATCCCAATCCGCCAGCGGGCACGCGGGTCAGCGAGGCCGATTACTGGGCCTACTACTACGAGCACGAGAACGGTTACGAATGGAACGACGGTATCCTGGAGGTCAGGCCGGTGTCCGATACCTTGACCATGCGGGTTTACCACTGGCTGCTGCAGTTGCTGCAGTTCTATCTGCAGACTCACAACAATGCCCAGCTGACCACGCTGGAGATGGGTTTTCGCTTGCGCCTCGCCGACAAGGTCGCCATCCGCAAACCGGATCTCGGGATCGTGCTCGACAGCAACCCGATCCCACTCGCCGATCTCGATCGCTCCTACAAGGGCACCTTCGATCTCTGCGTCGAGGCCCTCTCCGATAGTACCCCGGCCGAGATCGCCCGCGACACCGAGCAGAAGCGGCGCGAATACGAGGCCGCCGGGGTGCGCGAATACTATATCTTGCACCATGAGCCGCACTGGCAGCGGTTCTATCGGCGCAACGCCTTTGGGCGTTATCAACCGATCCTGACCGACGAGGGCGTGGTGCAGTCCGAGGTGGTGCCGGGCCTGCGCTTTCGGCTTGAGGATCTGCGGCGTCAGCCGGGTCCAGCGGCGATGCTCGAGGATGCGGTCTATGCGCCCTTTGTGTTGCCTCAGTGGCAGCGGGAGCGGCAAGTGTTGGAGGCCGAGCGCCAGGCGCGCATATCCGCTGAGCAGGCGCGTCAGCAGGCTGAACAGGCGCGCCAGCAGGCCGAGCAGCTCGCGCAGCGGGAGCGTGCGGAGAAAGAGATCCTTCTCGCGGAGCTGGCTCGTCTGCGCGGTGGCTCCTGACGCCAATTTAGCGCAAAGCTCGCGACCCTGCCTCGCCGCTCGCCTAAGGTTCGTGACTCGGCGCCACCCGGACAATGAATCAAGCGAGAGTCAGGTTAACGCACAGGGTGCCGCGCCGCCCTGGCAGATGAATCGCGCGAGATTCACGTTAATTGCTTCGGTCAACCGAGACGATCATTACTCAACCTCGTGAGTCCATGCCCATGCCCCGCCGCCTGATCAGCTTCGACTGGGCCTTGAAGCGTCTGCTGCGCAGCAAGGCCCATTTCGGCATTCTCGAGGGCTTCCTCAGCGAGCTGCTGCAGGACGACATCCAGATCCTGGAGATCCTTGATAGCGAAAGCGGCCGCGATACCCCGCTCGAGAAGCTCAACCGGGTCGATCTGCGCGCACGCAACCAACGTGGCGAGATCATCCTGATCGAGGTCCAGTACGAACGCCAGTTCGATTATCTGCAGCGCATCCTCCATAGCAGCGCCCGCACGGTCGTCGACAACCTGCCCAAAGGCGCGCCTTACGAGGACATCGTCAAGGTCATCTCGGTCAGCATCCTCTATTTCGACTTCGGTCAAGGCGAGGACTACGTCTACCACGGCGCCACTCGGTTTATTGGTCTGCATCGGCACGACGAGCTGCAGCTCAGCGACAAACAACGTGAGCTGTACCAATGCGATCAAGCCCACCAGCTGTTCCCCGAGTACTATCTGATCAAGGTCAACCAGTTCGATGGCATCGCCCGCGACCCGCTCGACCAATGGATCTACTTTCTCAAGAACGAAGAGATCCAAAGCGACTTCACCGCCCGCGGGCTGCAGCAGGCCAAGGATGAGTTGGATGTGCTCAAGCTCCCCGAACCCGAGCGCCGCGCCTATGAGCGCTATCAGGACGACCTGCATCAGCAGGCGAGCATGGTGCAGTCGTCTTATGGTGTCGGGCGCATGCAGGGCCTTAAGGAGGGGCGTCGGATGGAGCGTGAGCGCATTGCCCAAAGCCTGCTCGATGTCATCGCCGATGACCTGATCCTGGCCGAGAAAACCGGCTTGAGCTTGGACGACATCCAGCGTCTTCGCGGTACTGGCTAGCGCATGGCGCTGCAGATCCTGTTGCCGAAGCAGCTCGCGGCTATCAACGCGCGATCTGCCTCCTGGGTCACGTCCAGCTCGCGAATCCCGCGTCTGATCGCGCATCGATTCGGATTATCATAAGCGCTCACTTGCGAAGAGAACTGGGGCATGTTGGCAGAACAGGCATATGACGTCATCGTCGTCGGCGGCGGTCACGCTGGTACCGAGGCGGCGCTTGCCGCGGCCCGCGTTGGCGCGCGCACGCTGCTGCTGACCCATAACATCGAGACCATCGGTCAAATGAGCTGTAACCCAGCCATTGGCGGCATCGGCAAGGGCCATCTGGTGCGTGAGATCGATGCGCTCGGCGGCTTGATGGCGCGCGCGACCGATCGCGCCGGCATCCAGTTTCGGGTGCTGAATCAGCGCAAGGGGCCAGCGGTGCGGGCGACCCGGGCGCAGGCCGATCGGATGCTGTATCGGGCGGCGGTGCGCGCGGCGGTCGAGACCGCGCCGAATCTGGATCTGTTTCAGCAGGCGGTCGATGATCTGCTGCTCGAGTCCGACGGCCAGGCGGAGCGCGTGGTCGGCGTGCGGACCCAGATGGGGCTGGAGTTTCGGGCGCGCGCGGTGGTGTTGACGGTCGGTACCTTCCTCGGCGGTAAGATCCATATCGGGCTCAGCAACTATCAGGGCGGGCGTGCCGGTGATCCACCATCCAATGCGCTCGCCGAGCGTTTGCGCGCCTTGCCATTCAGGGTTGAGCGGTTGAAGACCGGCACCCCGCCACGGATCGCCGCGCGCAGCATCGATTATACTCGTCTCGAGGCGCAGCCCGGCGATACCCCCGTGCCGGTGTTCTCCTATCTCGGCAGCGCCGCTGAGCATCCGCGCCAGGTCAGTTGCCATATCGCCCGTACCACCGAGCGCACCCATGAGATCATCCGTGGCGGCCTGTCGCGCTCGCCGATGTATTCGGGCGTGATTGAGAGCATTGGCCCGCGTTACTGTCCGTCGATCGAGGACAAGATCGTGCGCTTCGCCGACAAGACCTCGCATCAGATCTTCGTCGAGCCGGAGGGGCTGGAGAGCGGCGAGATCTATCCGAACGGTATCTCGACCAGCCTGCCGTTCGATGTGCAGCACGCGCTGGTGCGCTCGATCCCGGGCTTCGAGCAGGCGCATCTGACCCGACCCGGCTATGCGATCGAGTACGACTTCTTCGATCCGCGCGACCTTGCGCCGTCGCTCGAGACCCATTGCGTGCCAGGCCTGTTCTTTGCCGGCCAGATCAACGGCACCACTGGTTATGAGGAGGCCGCGGCGCAGGGGCTGCTGGCGGGCGTGAATGCCGCTCGGCAGGTGCAGGGGCTGGAGCCCTGGTCGCCGCGTCGCGATGAGGCCTATCTGGGCGTGCTGGTCGATGATTTGATCACGCGCGGCACCAACGAGCCCTATCGGATGTTCACTAGCCGCGCCGAGTATCGGCTGATGTTGCGCGAGGACAACGCGGATCTTCGCTTGACCGAGACTGGCCGACGGCTGGGGCTGGTGGATGACGCGCGCTGGCAGCGTTTCGAGGCCAAGCGCGAGGCGATTGAGCGGGAGCAGCAGCGGTTGCGTGCCTGCTGGGTGCGGCCGGGGACGGCGTTGGCGGCAGAGGTCGAGCAACGTACCGGCGAGTCGATCAAGCGAGAGGTTCGCGCGCTGGAGTTGCTGGCCCGGCCAGCGGTCGGTTATCGCGATCTGGTGGTCTGCGAGGGTATCGGTGATCCGCTCGGTGTGTCTGCTCGCGCATCGTCATCGCTGCCTGACCATGTTCAGGCTGACGCAAAGATGAACAAGCAGGATGCTGGTCGGGATGGCGCTGCGTTCAGGATTGATGATGGCGCCGGTGAAACCGATAGCGAGGATGCAGCAGCGATTGCCGAGCAGGTCGAGATCCAAGCGGCCTACGGCGGCTATCTTGCGCGACAGCTGGATGAGGTGGAGCGCCAGCGTGGTCAGGAAGCGCGTACACTACCGGGCGATTTCGACTATGAGAAGGTGCGCGGCTTGTCGTCTGAGGTGTCGGAGAAACTGCGGCGGGTGCGGCCGACAACGCTGGGCCAGGCGGCGCGGATTCCGGGGGTGACTCCGGCGGCGGTGTCGCTCTTGCTGATCCATTTGAAGCGACTGAGCGCCTAAGGTGTCGCCGCGATCAGGTCTTGATGCGGTTGATCCGACTGAGCTTCGAGCGCGGTTGGATGCGGGGCTAGCGCAGATGTCGCCGGAGATCGCTGAGCGGCTCGACGAGGCTGCGCGTGATCTGCTGATCCGCTATCTGCGCCTTCTGGCGCGCTGGAACCAGGCCTACAACCTGACTGCGATTCGTGATCCGCGCGAGCAGGTGGCGCGGCATCTGCTGGATAGTCTGGCGGTGCTGCCTTGGGTGACACGCGGGCCGGTGCTGGACTTGGGGACTGGCGCCGGGCTTCCCGGTATTCCCCTGGCCATTGCGCGCCCGGAGCTGACCTTCATCCTGCTGGATAGTAATGGCAAAAAGACACGCTTCGTGCGTCAGGCGGTGTTAGCTCTCGGCCTAGAGCATGTCGATGTGATCCAGATTCGACTCGAGGCGTACCGGCCGGAGCGCAAATTCGCTACTATTGTCGCCCGCGCTTTAGCGTCGCTGCCGAGCCTCTGCGCGAGCGCCCAGCGTTTATCGGCTGCTGACGGGTGCCTACTGGCGTTAAAAGGCCGTTTGGCTGAGGACGAGTTGGCGTCGCTGATCGCAAGCCGCAGCAGCGCCGAGTCTGACGCATCGTTAGCGGCTGAGACGCGGCGCGGCGGGCCCCGTCTCCACCCTCTCGTTGTTCCTGGTGTCGACGGCGAGCGTTTCCTGATTGAAGTTCCCCTCGACGGCAGTATCCATGGCTAGTATCCGAACCATCGCCATCGCCAATCAAAAAGGCGGTGTTGGCAAGACAACGACGGCGGTCAATCTCGCGGCCTCGCTGGCCGCGATGGGTCGACGCGTGCTGTTGGTCGACCTCGATCCCCAGGGCAATGCGACCATGGGTGTCGGCGTCGACAAGAACGGGCTCGAACGCACCGGCTGTGATCTCCTGATGGGCGAGGCCGGCTTCGCTGATTGTGTGGTGCGGATCGAGGCCCCAGCGCCAGGTTTCGATCTGTTGCCCTCGAACGGCGATATGACCGCCGCTGAGGTTGGGCTGATGCAGTCTGATCAGCGAGAGCGGGCCTTGGCGGAGGCGCTGGCCAGTGTCGCCGATGCCTATGAGGTCGTGCTGGTTGATTGTCCGCCCTCGTTGAACATGCTGACGGTGAATGCGTTGGTCGCCGCTGATGGGGTTCTGATCCCAATTCAGTGTGAGTACTATGCGCTGGAGGGTTTGTCAGCGCTGCTCGATACGGTCGAGCAGATCCGCGGCAGCCGCAACGCCGGGCTGCGTATCGAGGGCATCCTCCGGACCATGCATGATCCGCGTAACAATCTGGCCAATCAGGTCTCGACCCAGCTCGTGACGCATTTCACTGCTGAGGTTTATCGCACCATCATCCCGCGTAATGTACGGTTGGCCGAGGCGCCTAGCCATGGACTGCCAGCACTGCTCTATGATCAGAGTTCGCGCGGCGCTGTTGCCTATCAAGCCTTGGCGAGCGAGGTGTTGCGGCGGCGCGAGCGCACGCCGAGTGCGGCCTAGCGGCTTGCCGTGCCATCGTCTTGCTCATCGTCTCGCTCATCGTCTCGCTCATCGTCTCGCTCATCGTCTCGCTCATCGTCTCGCTCATCGTCTCGCTCATCGTCTCGCTATCTCGGAGCCCCAGTGCCGATGACAGTTGCTAAGAAGAAAGGATTGGGCCGCGGGCTCGATGCATTGCTCGGCGGTGCGCGCGAGGCCGCCTTGCCGGAATCCGGCGCGGAGCTAACGCCGGTCAGGGCTGAGGCGCTCATCGCCCCGACCGTCGGCGAGGCGGTCCGCGAGCTGCCGCTGGACCAGATCCAGCGTGGGCGCTATCAGCCGCGCCGCGATTTTGATGAGGAGCGTTTGCGCGAGCTCGCCGACTCAATCGCGGCCCAGGGTGTGATTCAGCCAATCCTGGTGCGACCAGTCGAGCCCGGGCGCTACGAGATCGTTGCTGGCGAACGCCGTTGGCGTGCGAGCCAGCAAGCGGGGCTCGAGCGTATCCCGGTGGTGGTGCGTGATGTCACCGAACAGGCCGCGCTGGCCATCGCGCTGATCGAGAACATTCAGCGCGATGATCTGCATCCGCTCGAGGAGGCCGGTGCGCTCCGGCGTCTACTGGACGAGTTCGGCCTCAGCCATCTGCAGGTGGCTGAGGCAGTCGGCAAGTCTCGCAGTACGGTGACGAATCTGCTGCGACTGCTTGAGCTCGAGGACGAGGTCAAGACGCTCTTGGACGACAAGCGCCTCGAGATGGGGCATGCGCGAGCGCTGCTTGGCTTACACGGAGAGCAGCAAATTAAGGCTGCGCGCCTGGTGGTCATGCAGGGTCTCTCGGTGCGCGACACCGAGCGCTTGATTCGCCGCCAACAAACCGATGCCGATGATCCGCCCACGGAGGCGCATGCCAAGTCGGCGCCCGACCCCAACATTCGCCAACTGCAAGACGATCTTGCCGAACGGCTTGGCGCCCGAGTGGCGATCAAGCACGGCAGCAAGGGCACGGGTCGACTGGTGATCAACTACAACAGCCTCGACGAGCTTGACGGCATCCTGGCACATATCCGCTAGCCCAAGAGCCATAAGCAATCTCGATGGACCCTATCAATATAAAACAGTTTATGGCTGTGTTCGAGTGCACTCTGATTCTTCGTTGATTATTGTTTTTAAAGTAATTTTATTATTTCTGCGTGGCTGTCTCGCACCTGTGGGCGGTGCTGTTTTGGCCTCATGAGGGCCTCTCAGTGGCCTATAGGCGTTGACCCGAATATTCAGCAGAACTTATACTTCTCGGGCTTTAGGAGGGCGGCCACATTTCAACCCACGCCGACAGTCTGAGTACTCCAGACCGCGTACAGCTCAAGCGGCTGCTCGTTTGGCAGGGTCTTGTGGCAGTGATGGTCGTATCAGCCGCCTTCCCGTTCGGTCTGGATGCAGTGCGCTCAGCAGCCGTTGGCGCTGGTGCCTGTCTCCTCGCGAATTGGTACTTCGCATACCGCGTCTTTCAGCGCTATCAAGCGCAAGAGCCGGGACGTCTGCTCGCTCGCATCTATGGCGCCGAGTTCGCGAAGATTGCAATTGCCCTAGCCGTTTTCGGCCTGGCGTTCGCGCTGCTGGACGACCTAAGACCGCTGGCGCTGTTTGGCGCTTACTTGTCGGTTCAAATGGTGCCAGCGGTGCTCGCGCAGCGCCCGGATGCACGCTCGAATAGCTAAGAAGAGACCTCATCGATGGCCACCGCAGAGCTTACCGCTAGCGACTACATCCAGCATCACCTGACCAACCTCACGCTGGGTTGGCTGCCGGATCAAGGTCTTGTCTTCGCGCACAATGCCGAAGAAGCAGCCGCCATGGGCTTTTGGGCATTGCATATCGACAGCTTGCTCTGGTCAATCGGCCTTGGTTATCTGTTCCTCATCGGCTTTCGCAAGGTCGCCGACAACGTGACTGCCGGCGTTCCAGGCAGGGCGCAGAATTTCGTTGAATGGATCATCGATTTCGTCAACGAGAACGTGCGCGGCTCCTTCAGCGCAAAGAATGATATGGTCGCCCCTCTGGCGCTGACCATCTTCGCCTGGGTATTCTTAATGAATCTCATGGACTTGGTTCCGGTGGATCTGATTCCCTGGGCCTTCGGTCAGTTCATGTCCCTCTTCGGCGCTGATCCACATCATGTCTTCATGCGTGTGGTTCCAACCACCGACCCGAACGTGACCTTCGGTATGGCCCTCGCTGTCTTCTTCTTGGTGTTGTACTACAGCATCAAGATCAAAGGCGTCGGCGGCTTTGTTGGCGAGCTGACCCTGCACCCATTCGGTAAGTTCGGCATCCCAGCCAACCTGGTTCTCGAGGGCATCAGCCTGCTGTCGAAGCCGCTCTCGCTCTCGCTGCGACTGTTCGGGAACATGTATGCTGGCGAGATGATCTTCATTCTCGTGGCGCTGATGTACGGCCATAATATGGTGCTGAGCCTAAGTGGTGGTGCATTGCAGCTGGCTTGGGCGATCTTCCATATCCTGATCATCACCCTACAGGCCTTCATCTTCATGGTGCTGACCATCGTCTATCTCGACATGGCCCATCAGACCGATCACTGATCTTTCCTTTCACTGATCCTTCCGATCACTCAACGCTCTCCCAAGGGGGAATTCAAATGGAAATCGCAGAAGCTCTTATCATCGTCGCGGCCGGTCTGATGCTGGGTCTTGGTGCTATCGGTGCCGGTGTGGGTATCGGTGTCCTTGGTGGACGTTTTTTGGAAGGCGCTGCTCGTCAGCCTGAGCTGATCCCGATGCTGCGCACCCAGTTCTTCATCGTCATGGGTCTGACCGACGCGCTGCCAGTCATCGCCATCGCGATGGGTCTGTACGCGATGTTCGCACTCTGATCTCGTCTCGTCCCGGACGGACAGCAACGCTCACCGCGCGTCCCCCAACGAGGCAATTAGGATGAACATCAATCTGACCCTCATCAGCCAGATGATCGCATTTGCGATTTTCGTGGCGTTTTGTATGAAATACGTCTGGCCGCCGATCATGAAGGCGCTGGACGAGCGGGCGACCAAGATCGCCGAAGGCTTAGCGGCCGCCGAGCGTGGCCAGCAAGAGCAAGAGATCGGCCGGCAGAAGGCGCTGGAAGAGATGAAGGCGGCGAAAGCCAAGGCGGCCGATATCGTTGCTCAGGCCCAGAAGCGTTACAACGAGGTCATGGATGAGGCCAAGCGTGATGCACAGGGTGAGGCCGACCGCATCAAGACGGCGGCCCATGCCGAGATCGAGCAGGAAACCAATCGGGCGCGCGAGGAATTGCGCGAACGCATGGCCGCGCTGGCCGTGGCCGCTGCCGAGAAGGTCTTGGAAAAAGAGATCGATGCCAATGCGCACAAGGCATTGATCAACTCCTTCGCAAAACAGCTTTAGGACACGCCGATGGCCGGAGACAGCACAACCATCGCGCGACCCTACGCCGAGGCCGCCTTCGAGGTGGCCCGCGCCAGCAAGCAACTCGATGCTTGGTCCGTCGCCCTGGCCAAGCTTGCCGAGATTGTTGCTGATCCGCAGGTCGCCTCGCAGATCGGGAATCCGAATCTCAGTGATCGCGACCTAGTGGATCTGATCTTTGCGGTCGCCGGTGAGGGGTTGCGTGTCGAGGTCCAGAATCTGGTCCGTCTGCTCGCCGAGAATGAGCGTCTGACGGTCTTGCCCGATCTCGCTCGCCTCTTCGAGGCCCGCAAAACCGCGATCCAGGGTGTTCGACACATCCAGATCCGCAGCGCTTATGCACTGTCGGCTGCAGAGCAGAAGACCCTTCAGTCGTCGCTGAAGAGCCACTTCGGCGCCGAGGTCGAGCTGACGGTCGAGGAAGACTCGAGCCTCATCGGCGGTCTCGAAGTCCGCGCTGACGACGTCGTCATCGACGGCTCGGTGCGCGGCAGGCTGCAGCAGCTGGCTAACGAATTGCAATTCTGAACGGGACACCGCCATGCAACTCAATCCCTCCGAGATCAGTGATCTCATCAAACAGAAGATCGAGCAGTTCGACATCAAGACCGAGGCGCGAGCCGAGGGCACGATCGTCAGCTTGACCGATGGTATCGTCCGCATCTACGGGCTCTCTGACGCTCAGTACTACGAGATGCTGGAGTTCCCGAACAACACCTTCGGGCTCGCGCTGAACTTGGAGCGGGACTCGGTGGGCGCCGTTATCCTCGGCGACTACACGCATCTCTCCGAAGGTGACTGGGCGCGCTGCACCGGCCGCGTGCTTGAGGTGCCGGTGGGTGAAGGCCTGCTCGGTCGCGTGGTTGATCCGCTTGGTACGCCACTCGATGGCAAAGGGCCGGTCAAGGCTGAGTCGCAGTCGTCGATCGAAAAGATTGCGCCTGGTGTTATCGCACGTCAATCAGTCGATCAGCCGATGCAGACCGGCCTCAAGGCCATCGACGCCATGGTCCCGGTCGGCCGCGGCCAGCGTGAGCTGATCATCGGTGACCGCCAGACTGGTAAGACCGCTGTCGCCCTGGATGCGATCATCAATCAGAAGGGGACCGGCGTTAAGTGTATCTACGTCGCTGTCGGTCAGAAGAACTCGTCGGTCGCCGCGGTGCAGCGCAAGCTCGAAGAGTTTGGCGCCATGGAGCACACCATCATCGTCCACGCCGGTGCGTCGGATTCGGCGGCACTGCAGTTCATCGCGCCCTACTCGGGTTGCGCGATGGGCGAGTACTTCCGCGATAAGGGCGAAGACGCGCTGATCGTCTATGACGATCTGACCAAGCAGGCTTGGGCCTATCGTCAGGTCTCCCTGCTGCTGCGTCGTCCGCCGGGTCGTGAGGCCTATCCGGGTGATGTGTTCTATCTGCATTCGCGTCTGCTCGAGCGTGCCGCGCGCGTCAACGCCGACTACGTCGAAAAGGCTACGGGCGGTAAGGTCAAGGGCAAGACTGGCTCGCTGACCGCTTTACCGATCATCGAGACCCAGGCCGGCGACGTCTCGGCCTTCGTCCCGACCAACGTCATCTCGATCACCGACGGCCAGATCTTCCTTGAGAGTGATCTGTTCAACGCCGGCATTCGGCCTGCGATCAACGCTGGTCTCTCGGTATCGCGTGTTGGTGGTGCGGCCCAGACCAAGATCATCAAGAAGCTTGGCGGCGGTATTCGTCTAGCACTAGCCCAGTTCCGTGAGTTGGCCGCCTTCTCGCAGTTCGCATCCGACCTGGACGAGGCGACACGTAAGCAGCTCGAGCGCGGCGAGCGCGTGACCGAGTTGATGAAGCAGCTGCAGTATCATCCGCTGAATGTGGGTGAGATGGCCGTCTCCTTGTTCGCGGCAAACGAGGGCTATCTCGATGACATCGAGGTCAAGAAGATCGTCGACTTCGAGCGCGCCCTGCAGAGCTATATGTCTAGCAGTCACAAGGCGCTGCTCGACGACATCAACGCCTCGGGCAAATACGACGACGAGGTTCAGAACGCGCTGCATAGCGCGCTGAAGGACTTCAAGGCCAACAATACCTGGTGATGTGCCGGCCCGGGCAGCTGTCCGGGCAGCGCGACAGATCAGTTGGCTCAACCGAGATAGAGGTCTGGCGTGAGCGCGTCCATCCGGGCGCGCCCGCTCACACACGGAGCACGCAATGGCAGGCGCCAAAGAGATCCGCACCAAGATTTCGAGCATCAAGAGTACCCAGAAGATCACGGGTGCGATGGAGATGGTCGCGACCTCAAAGATGCGTAAGGCGCAAGAGCGTATGCATGCTTCGCGTCCCTATGCAGAGAAGATGCTACAGGTGATTCGCCATCTGGCGAAGGCATCACCAGAGTATCGACACAGCTTCATGGCCGAGCAGCGCGAGATCAAGCGCGTCGGCTACATCGTCGTCTCCTCGGATCGGGGCCTCTGCGGCGGCTTGAACAGCAACCTGTTCCGGCGCCTGGTGGCCAACATCAAAGAGCAGAAGACGCAAGGCATCGAGCCGGTGTTTTGCACCATCGGCGGTAAGGCCCTGGGCTTCTTCCGCCGCTTTGGTGGCAAGGTCGAGGCGCAGGTCACACAGCTCGGCGACAAGCCGCACATCGAAGACCTGATCGGCACCGTCAAGGTCATGCTGAATGCCTTCGAGAACGGCGAGGTCGATGCGGTTTACGTCGTCTACAACGAATTCGTCAATACCATGACCCAGCAGCCGACGATTCGGCAGTTGGTGCCCTTGCAGGCTGGCGATGAAGAGCGCCCGTCGGGGCCGATCTGGGACTATATCTACGAGCCAGACGCGAAGCTGGTTCTCGACAATCTGCTGACCCGCTATATCGAGTCCCTGGTCTATCAGGCCGTGGTCGAAAACGGTGCCTGCGAGCAGGCCGCGCGTCGTGTAGCGATGAAGGCGGCCTCCGATAATGCTGGCGATCTGATTGACGAGCTCCAGCTGGTCTATAACAAAGCGCGCCAAGCGGCGATCACGCAAGAGCTGTCAGAGATCGTCAGCGGCGCGGCCGCCGTTGGCTAACGACTGATCTTGCTCGCGAGTTGTCAGGGCAAGCGCTTCTGATCGCGACGGCAACCGACTTCAAGCTAAACACGCCCTTGCGAACAGCCGCAAGGCAGAACAGAGGAATCCGCTATGAGTTCCGGTAAGGTGGTGGAAATCATCGGCGCCGTCGTCGACGTCCAGTTCCCGCGCGACGCGATGCCTAAGGTCTACGATGCGCTGCAGGTCGACTCGACCGGGCTGACCCTTGAGGTCCAGGCCCAGCTTGGCGACGGAATCGTGCGCACGATCGCGATGGGCTCGACCGACGGCCTCAAGCGCGGCATCGATGCGAGCAACACCGGTGCGCCGATCTCGGTGCCGGTTGGCCCGAAGACGCTTGGTCGCATCATGGACGTGCTCGGTCAACCGATCGACGAAAAGGGTGACATCGGCGCCGAGGAGTCTTGGCCGATCCATCGCGATTCGCCTTCATTCGAAGAGCAGGCCGGTGCCACCGAAATCCTTGAGACCGGTATCAAGGTCATCGACCTGATCATGCCGATCGCCAAGGGCGGTAAGGTTGGTCTGTTCGGTGGCGCCGGTGTTGGCAAGACCGTCACCCTGATGGAGCTGATCCGCAACATCGGTGCCGAGCACTCCGGCTTCTCCGTCTTCGCTGGTGTCGGCGAGCGGACCCGTGAGGGTAACGACTTCTACCATGAGATGACCGAGTCCAACGTCTTGGACAAGGTTGCCCTGGTCTACGGTCAGATGAACGAGCCTCCGGGCAACCGTCTGCGTGTGGCGCTGACCGGCCTCACCATGGCCGAGTACTTCCGTGAGGAAGGCCGTGACGTGCTGATGTTCATCGATAACATCTACCGTTACACCCTGGCCGGCACCGAGGTCTCTGCATTGCTGGGCCGCATGCCGTCGGCCGTGGGCTACCAGCCGACCCTGGCCTCTGAGATGGGCGCCCTGCAAGAGCGCATCACCTCGACGCATACCGGCTCGATCACCTCGTTCCAGGCCGTTTACGTGCCCGCGGACGACCTCACCGACCCCTCGCCAGCCACCACCTTCGCGCATTTGGACGCGACCCTGGTGCTCTCGCGTCAGATCGCTGAGCTGGGCATCTACCCGGCCGTCGATCCGCTGGACTCGACCAGTCGTATCCTCGATCCGAACGTCGTCGGCCAGGAGCACTATGACACCGCACGGGCGGTGCAGGGCACGCTGCAGCGCTACAAGGAGCTCAAGGACATCATTGCAATTCTGGGCATGGACGAGCTGTCTGAGGACGACAAACTGATCGTCTCCCGCGCGCGGAAGATCCAACGCTTCCTGTCGCAGCCGTTCTTCGTCGCTGAGGTCTTTACCGGCTCGCCCGGCAAGTACGTCAGCCTCAAGGACACCATTGCTGGCTTCCAGGCCATCGTCGCCGGTGAGCACGACAGCCTGCCCGAGCAAGCGTTCTACATGGTTGGCTCGATCGACGAGGCCGTCGCCAAAGCGGAGAAGATGTGATCGCGCAGCGATCGCGGAGGGCCTGAATCATGGCAATGACTGTACATGTCGATATCGTCAGCGCGGAGGGCGCGATCCACTCCGGCCTCGCGGCGATGCTCTACGCACCGGGTGAGATGGGCGAGCTGGGTATCGCGGCGCGTCATGCGCCGCTGATCACTCGGCTCAAGCCCGGTGATGTGCGGGTCGAGGACGAGCACGGCAAGCAAGAGCACTTTTACGTCTCCGGCGGCATGCTCGAGGTCCAGCCCGACATCATCACCGTGCTCGCGGACACCGCGATCCGTGCCGAGAATATCGATGAGGCCAAGGCCCTCGAGGCCAAGCGCCGCGCCGAGGATGCCCTGGCCGGCCAGACCGCGGAGTTTGAATACGCGAAGGCACAGGCTGAGCTCGCCGAGGCCATCGCTCAGCTGCGCGCGATCGAGAAGCTGCGCAAGATGAGAGGCTGATCGCAACGGCGATCACGCCGAGTTTGATCTGCGATCAACACCCCCGCCTCTAAAGCGGGGGTGTTTTGCTTTATGGGGCTCGAGGCGGTGAGCGCGTGGTGCGATGCAGTTGGGTTATCATCAGTGCTCGCGCCGCGCGCTATCACTGTTAGGCCGCAGACTGTTTGAAGGGGAAGCGTCGATGAAGCTCGGTGTTGTCATTCTTGCCGCCGGTAAGGGGACGCGGATGCGATCCACCCTGCCGAAGGTCCTCCATCCACTCGCCGGGCGCCCGTTATTGGGTCATGTGCTCGATGCGGCGGTGGCCTTGGGTGCGGCGCAGGTCTGTGTCGTTTATGGCCACGGCGGCGCGCAAGTGCCGGCCGCGTTCCCGCAGTCGCAGGCGGTTTGGGTTGAACAAGCCGAACGCTTGGGCACCGGTCATGCGGTCCTCCAGGCGATGCCGGCGATGGCGGCGATGGATCGGGTGTTGGTGCTCTATGGCGATGTGCCGCTGATCGAGCCCGAGACCCTGAATCGGCTCGTCGATGACACGGCTGAAACCCGCCTTGGCTTGCTGACCATGGAGCTGACTGATCCGACCGGCTATGGCCGGATCGTGCGTGATAAGAGCAATCGCGTGTTGCGGATCGTCGAGCAGAAGGATGCCAGCACCGCTGAGCGCGCCATCACCGAGGTGAACACTGGCATCATCGTCGCTGAGCGTGCCAGCCTGGCTGATTGGCTCGGCCGGGTCGGTAACGATAACGTGCAGCGCGAATACTACCTCACCGACGTCATCGGTCTGGCGGTTGGCGATGGCGTCGCTGTTGCGACCTGTGCGCCGGAGAGTCCGGAGGAGGTCGCTGGTGTCAACGACCGTGCTCAGCTTGCGTTGCTCGAGCGCCACTACCAACGCCGATTCGCCGAAAAGCTGATGCTTGACGGTGCCTCTTTGGCAGATCCAGCACGCATTGACGTGCGCGGCTCGCTGATTTGCGACCAAGATGTCTTTCTCGACGTCAATCTCGTTTGCGAAGGGCGGGTCCGCATTGGCGCACACTGCCGCATCGGGCCGAACTGCTTGTTGCGGGACTGTACCCTCGGTTCCGGCGTTGAGGTCTTTGCCAATTCGGTGATTGACGGTGCCACAGTGGCTGCTGGCGCCCGCATTGGTCCCTATACCCGCTTGCGGCCGGAGGCTGAGATTGGCGAAGATTGCCATATCGGTAACTTCGTCGAGGTCAAAAAGTCTCATATTGCCGCCGGAAGCAAGGTCAATCACCTGAGCTACATTGGTGATGCTGAGATTGGCGCAGGGGTCAACGTCGGCGCCGGCACCATCACCTGCAATTATGATGGCGCCAACAAGCATCTCACTCAGATTGGTGATGGCGCCTTCATTGGCTCGAACACGGCACTGGTGGCCCCAGTGACGGTTGGCACGGGCGCAACCATTGGCGCTGGCTCGGTGATCAGCCGCGACGCCCCGGCGGAAACGCTGACCCTCACCCGCGCTCGACAGGTGACGATAGAGGGATGGCAGCGTCCGCTGAAGTCGTCGAGTTAGGTGCGAACCCTTTTCATCCAGTCTCACAGCCGCTTTCCTCGGTCATAGCGAGCAGCATCGGCTGAACAGATCCGCGGCCTGGAGCGCTTCGGGGCCGGCGGTCAAGGTGAACGGCTAGAGGAGCTTCTCTATGTGTGGCATCGTTGGCGCCATTGCGCATCGCCCGGTCTCGCCGATCCTACTCGAAGGTCTGCGGCGCCTCGAGTATCGGGGCTATGACTCGGCAGGGCTTGCCGTTATCCAACCGGATGGACCGATTGGTCGCCTGCGCACCCTAGGTAAGGTCTCGACGCTCAGTGCCGCGCTAGAGGAGCAGCCACTTGCCGGAACCCTCGGCATCGCCCACACGCGCTGGGCGACGCACGGCGAGCCCTCGACGCAGAATGCACATCCGCACATGGCGCGTGAGCGCTGCGCCCTGGTGCACAACGGCATCATCGAGAACCATGAGGTATTGCGCCGCGAACAAACCGCGGCCGGACATCGTTTTACCTCGCAGACCGACACCGAAGTGGTGGTTCATGCGATCTACGACCAGCTCGAGGCCGGCCAGGATCTGACCGAGGCAGTCCGAGAGACCATCGCGCGTCTAGATGGGGCCTACGCCCTCGGGGTCATCGATACCCACTACCCCGATCGGCTCGTGGCCGCCCGCCAAGGCAGTCCGCTCGTGATCGGCGTCGGCTTCCAAGAATACTTCATCGCCTCCGATGTTTTTGCGCTGCTCCCGGTCACCAACCGCTTCATCTTTCTCGAAGAAGGCGATATTGCTGAGCTGCGCCGCGACCGCCTCAGTATCTGGAACGCCCAGGGCGAGCAGGTCGAGCGGCCGCTGCGTGAGTCGTCGGTGGCGGCGGACTCGGCCGAGCGCGGTCAGTATCGGCATTTCATGCAGAAGGAGATCTTCGAACAGCCGCGGGCCATTGCCGACACCCTTGAGGGCCGACTCAGTAGTGAAGGCGTACTGCCGGAAGCCTTCGGGGTCGACGCCGAACAGATCTTTACTGAGGCTCGGGCAGTCACCATCGTTGCCTGCGGAACCAGCTACCACGCCGGACTGGTGGCGCGCTACTGGATCGAATCGCTCGTCGGTCTGCCCTGCAATGTCGAGGTTGCCAGCGAGTACCGGTATCGCAAACACGTGGTGCCGCCGGGCTCGCTGTTCGTGACGATCTCACAATCGGGAGAGACCGCCGATACCCTGGCCGCGCTGCGCATCGCCAAGCAGAGTGGTTACGCGACCACGCTGGCGATTTGCAACGTGCCGGAAAGCAGCCTGGTACGCGAGTCTGATCTGGTGCTGTTGACCCGCGCTGGACCCGAGATCGGCGTCGCCTCAACCAAGGCGTTCAGCACCCAGCTGGTGGCACTGCTGCTGTTGACCCTGACACTGGCGCGTCTGCATCCGGCTGCACAAGATGATCAGGCCGATCAGCCCTCACCAGGGGATGACGCCATGCGGCCTGATGAACAGGCGCGTACTGCCCAACAGACCGAGCTGTTACGCTCGCTACCCGCGCAGTTGGAACGCGTGCTCGCGCTGGATGACCAGGTGGCTGCCCTCGCTGAACAATTCGTCGAGAAGCACCATTGCTTGTTTCTTGGTCGCGGCGAAGCCTATCCCATCGCCATGGAAGGGGCGCTCAAGCTCAAGGAGATCTCCTACATCCATGCCGAGGCCTATCCGGCCGGTGAGCTCAAGCATGGCCCACTGGCGCTGATCGACGAGGACATGCCTGTCGTCGTGGTTGCGCCGAACAACGCCCTGCTCGAGAAGCTGAAATCCAACCTCGAAGAGGTCCGCGCCCGTGGCGGCCAGCTCTTTGTCTTTGCCGATGACCAGGTCGCGTTCGAGCAAGGCCCCGGTGTCACCATTATCCGGGTGCCCGAGACCGACGACCTGATTGATCCGCTGATCTTCACCATCCCGCTGCAGCTACTGGCCTACCATGTCGCCGTGCTCAAGGGCACCGACGTCGATCAGCCGCGGAATCTGGCGAAATCGGTGACGGTGGAGTAACGGGCTTTCCGCGCTGGTCAACGCCTTAGGTTGCGTGTTCGCCAACGCGGTGTCGCCGGGCGCGAGTCCGTGGAACTGCGAGGGCGTTAGCAGCGGCGGCTCGGTGGCCGAAGCCGCTCGTTGAAGCGGCTTCACGGCAGCCGCTGTCAGCGGGCGGGCACGACGCGTCTCAGAGGATCTAAGCGTGATACGGCCGGCTCTGCTCGTGCACCGCCTTGACCATCGCCGCCGCATGCTCAGGATTGATGTCCGGATGGATGCCGTGACCGAGGTTGAAGACATGCCCGGTGCCGCGCCCGTAGCTGGCGAGCACGCGACCGACCTCGCGCTCGATGCGCTCCGGTGAGGCGTAGAGGGTGCAGGGATCGAGGTTGCCCTGCAGGGCGACCTTGTCGCGCACCAACTTGCGCGCATCGGCCAGATCCATGGTCCAGTCGACGCCGAGCGCATCGCAGCCGGTCTCGGCCATGCGGTCGAGCCATTGGCCGGCACCCTTGGCGAACAGCACCACCGGCACGCGGCGGCCATCGGCCTCGCGGGTCAGCCCTTCGACGATGCGCTCCATGTAGCGCAGTGAGAATTCGCGGAAGTCTGATGGCGTGAGTACGCCGCCCCAGGTGTCGAAGACCATCACCGCTTGAGCACCACGGGCGATCTGGGCGTTCAGATAGCTGGTGACCGATTCGGCGACCTTGCCGAGCAGCTTGTGCATCAGGTTGGGTTGATCGAACATCAGCGCCTTGCTGTGGGCGAAGTTCTTCGCGCTGGCGCCTTCGATCATGTAGGTGGCCAGGGTCCAGGGTGCGCCGGAGAAGCCGATCAGCGGCACCCGGCCGTCGAGTTCCTTGCGGATCAGCGCCACCGCGTCCATCACGTAGCGTAGCTCGTCTTCAGGGTCGGGGACGGCGATGGCCTCGATGTCGGCAGCGGTGCGAACCGGGCGGGCGAACTGTGGGCCTTCTCCCTCGGCGAACGAGAGGCCTAAGCCCATGGCGTCTGGGATCGTGAGAATGTCCGAGAAGAGGATCGCGGCATCGAGGGGGAAACGCTCGAGTGGCTGGATGGTGACCTCGCAGGCCAGCTCTGGTGCTCGGCACAGATCCATGAAGCTGCCGGCCTTGGCGCGTGTCTCGCGGTATTCGGGCAGATAGCGGCCGGCCTGGCGCATCATCCAAACGGGGGTGTAGTCGACGGGCTCGCGCATCAGCGCGCGCAGGAAGGTATCGTTCTTGAGCTCGGTCACAGGCAGGTTCCGGCAGCGGTGGTGAGTGGGTGTTGTTGTGCCGGCAGGATACTACGCTGGTTCGGATGCTGTCAGGGGTGGATGTGGCCGCTGAGCCAAGCGGCTCGCTCACGGATTGAGTAGCGGAACGGCGATTGGCTGCGAAAACCATGGGGGCTGCGGTTACAATCGTGCGATGGAAGACATCTCGCATATTCTCGATCCCCTGAACCCGGCCCAACGTGAGGCTGTGACTGCTGAGACCGGCAATCGCCTGGTGCTGGCCGGTGCTGGCTCGGGTAAGACCCGGGTGCTGGTGCATCGCATTGCTTGGCTGCTGCAGGTTCAAGACGTGCGGCCCTGGCGCATCCTGGCCGTCACCTTCACTAATAAGGCCGCGCGCGAGATGAAGGGCCGCATTGAGGAGATGCTCGGTGAGCCGATCGGCGGCATGTGGGTCGGTACCTTCCACGGGTTGGCGCACCGGTTTCTGCGCGCGCATTGGCAGGATGCCGGGCTGCCGCAGCAGTTCCAGATCCTGGATTCCGACGACCAGTTCCGGCTGATCAAGCGTATCTTGAAAGCGCTGGAGCTGGATGAGTCGCGTTGGCCGCCGCGTCAGGCGCAGGGTTTCATCAATAGCCAGAAGGATGAGGGCCGGCGACCGCAGCATATCGATGCGGTCGGTGATTTCTTCCTCGAGCAGCAGCTGCGGATCTATCGGGCCTACCAGGAGGCCTGCGAGAAGGCCGGCAGCCTAGACTTTGCCGAGCTGCTGCTGCGTGCGCATGAGCTGCTGCGCGACCGACCCGACATCCTGCATCATTATCGTGAGCGCTTCGCGCACATCCTGGTCGATGAGTTTCAAGACACCAATGCCATCCAGTATGCCTGGCTGCGGTTGCTCGCCGGCGATCGGGACAATCTGTTCCTGGTCGGCGATGATGATCAGTCGATCTACGGCTGGCGCGGGGCGCGGGTCGAGAATATCCAGAGCTTCCAGCGCGACTATCCGAACACCGAGATCGTCCGCCTGGAGCAGAACTACCGCTCCACCAGCACTATCCTCGGCGCCGCCAATGCGCTGATCGCGAACAACCCGAGCCGACTGGGTAAGAACCTCTGGACCGAGGACAGCGCCGGTGAGCCGATCCGCCGCTATGCCGCCTTCAATGAGATCGATGAGGCGCGGTTCGTGGTCGAGCGCATCCGCCGTGCGAGTCAAGATGAAGGGATGACGCGCAGCGACTGCGCCATCCTCTATCGCACCACGGCACAGTCGCGGCTGTTCGAAGAGGCGCTGATCCAAGCCGGGCTTCCGTATCGCGTCTATGGCGGTCAGCGCTTCTTCGAGCGCGCCGAGATCAAGGACGCCTTGGCCTATCTGCGCCTGGTTGCGAACTCGAGCGATGAGACGGCGTTTGAGCGCATCGTCAACCTACCGCCACGCGCGATCGGCCCGCGCACCCTGGATCTGCTGCGCACCCAGGCACGGGCCGATGGCAGCACGCTCTGGGAGGCTGCACGGGTTGCGGTGAGCCAGCCGCTGCTGCCCGCGCGAGCGACCGGCGCGCTACGCGGCTTTCTCGAGCTGATCGAAGGGCTTGCGGCGCGCGCTGAGGCCGATCAAGAGTTGCCGGACCTGGTGGCCGAGGTGTTGGAGGCCAGTGGGTTGCCGGCGCATTTCGAGAAGAACAAAGACGGTCGCGGGATCGAGCGGTTGGAGAACCTGGAGCAGTTGGTCGAGGCAACGCGGCGTTTTGCTGCCGAAGTCCCGAACGACGAGGGCGATATCCTTGGCAGCTTCCTCGCCCATGCGGCGCTCGAGGCCGGCGATGCCCAGGCCGATGGCTTCGAAGATAGCGTACAGCTGATGACGTTGCACAGTGCCAAGGGACTGGAGTTTCCATTGGTGTTTATCACCGGAGTCGAGGAGGGGCTGTTCCCCCACAGCATGTCGGCGACTGATCCGGATCGACTCGAGGAAGAGCGCCGGCTCTGCTATGTCGGTATGACGCGCGCCAAGCGGCTGCTCTATCTGACCCATGCTGAGAGTCGCCGCTTGCATGGGCGCGAGGATTACGCGGCGCCGTCGCGCTTTCTGCGCGAGGTGCCGGCGGAGCTGATCGAGGAGGTGCGCGGCGGTGGCGTCTCGCGATCGCAGGGGGGGCGAGCTGCATCGGGCTTTGGCGCGATGGGCTTCAGGGCTGCGCGTGCTGGGGCCGGGTCTAAAGTTGGTGCTGCCGCTGCCGATGCCAGTGGCGGATTTCAGCTCGGACAGCGCGTGCGGCATCCGAAGTTTGGCCCTGGCGTGGTCTTGAACGCCGAAGGTCACGGCAGCGGCGCCCGTATCCAGGTCAATTTCGAGTCGGCGGGTGCAAAGTGGCTGGTGCTTGAGTACGCACGGCTTGAGTCGGCAGACTGATTTTGCAGGGGGCTGTGTATGCGCTCTATTAAACGTATTATTGATCGAATCTGCTCGGTGCTATCGCCTGCTACAGAGCGGAGCGGCTCGTGTTGGATAGGCGATTGGCTGCCGCGAGACTCGGCGATGATGAATGAGGCTTACTCAGATCATGGTGAGTGAACAGCGGACTCACGAAATGGCCGCTTATTGAGGAGTTCAGAATGCAACGCAGAACCTTCCTGACGAGTGCGGGTGCCGCCACGGTCGCCTTGGGCGCTGGCGTGAGACCTGCCACGGCCAAGGCCGAGCACAGATGGAAGATGGTCACTACCTGGCCGAAGAATTTCCCCGGCATGGGCACCGGCGCCAACAAGCTCGCGGAGCTGATTGGTCAGATGAGCGGTGGCCGCATCGAGGTCAAGGTCTATGGTGCCGGCGAGCTGGTGCCGGCGTTTGAGATCTTCGATGCGGTCTCGCGTGGTACCGCTGAGATGGGGCATGGCGCGGCCTACTATTGGAAGGGCAAGAGCGAGGCGGCACAGTTCTTTGCCAGCGTACCCTTCGGGCTGACGGCACAGGAGATGAACGGTTGGCTCTACTACGGCGGTGGTATGGAGCTGTGGCAAGAGCTCTATGCCGGCTTTAACCTGGTGCCAGCCGCGGCGGCCAACACGGGCGTGCAGATGGGCGGTTGGTTCAATAAGGAGATCAACTCGGTGGATGATCTCAAAGGCCTGAAGATGCGCATCCCTGGGCTGGGCGGCGAGGTACTGAGGCGCGCTGGCGGCACGCCGGTCAGTCTACCTGGCGGCGAGATCTTCACCTCGCTACAGTCCGGTAACATCGACGCGACCGAATGGGTTGGCCCCTATAACGACCTGGCCTTCGGCCTCCATAAGGCGGCCAAGTATTATTACTACCCAGGTTGGCAGGAGCCGGGCACGACACTGGAGGCGTTTATCAACAAGGAGGTCTTCGATGATTTGCCGGATGATCTGCAGGCCATCGTGCTGAATGCCTGTAAGGTTGCCAATCAGGATGTGCTAGCTGAATACACGGCACGCAATCCAACGGCGCTGCAGACGCTGCTGAGCGAGCACGGTGTCGAGCTGCGCAAGCTCCCGGACGATGTGCTATTGGAGCTGCGCAAACTCTCGAATGAGGTGGTCGCCGAGATTGCCGAGAAGGATGCGTTCTCGCGTAAGACCTATGCGTCTTATCAGAAATTTCTCAGCAGTGCGAAAGAGTGGAGCGCGGTTTCGGAGCTGGCCTACCTAGAGGCGCGCGATCAGCTGACAGGGTAACGCTCTAGTGCGACGAGGTTGACCCAGCAGTCTGTCTGATGAGCCGGGACTCAGGACGTGCGTTTGATGCGCCACCGCCACTGGCACTCTATGTGCATATGCCCTGGTGTGTGCGCAAATGCCCTTATTGCGACTTCAATTCGCATGCAGTTCAGGGCGAGATGCCTGAGGCCGCTTATATCGATGCCTTGTTGAGCGACCTTGATGCTGAATGCCGACGGCTCGCGGCTGGACCAACAAGGCCGCTCAACTCGATCTTCATTGGTGGCGGCACGCCGAGTCTGTTCTCGGGGACGGCGATTCGCCGGCTGCTGGATGGCGTGAGGGAGCGGTTCGTGCTCGCTCCTGATGCCGAGATCACGCTGGAGGCGAACCCGGGCACGGTCGATGAGGCGCACTTTGCCGGTTATGCCGAGGCGGGTGTTAACCGGCTGTCGATCGGGGTGCAGTCGCTTGCGGCCGATGCGCTTGAGCGGCTCGGGCGCATCCATACGCCGGATGCCGCGCTGCGCGCAGTTGCAGCGGCGCGCGCGGCCAGGATCACCAACATTAACCTGGACCTGATGTTCGCACTGCCAGGCCAAGACTTGGCCGCTGCGCGCGATGATCTGGAGCAGTTAATCGCGCTCGAGCCCACCCACCTCTCTTATTACGAGTTGACCCTAGAGCCGAACACGGCGTTCTATCAACAGCCGCCAACCCTGCCTGATCCGGATCTGGCGGATGCGATCCAGCAGCAGGGGTTCGAGCTGCTGGCGGCGGCGGGGTTCGAGCGTTATGAGATATCAGCCTTTGCGCAGCCAGGCTATCGCTGTCGCCACAATCTCAACTATTGGCGCTTCGGCGATTATCTTGGGATTGGCGCTGGGGCGCATGGAAAGTGGAGCGCCGCGTGCTTTAGGGCAGTCGAGCGTCGGACAAAGCAGCGTCAGCCGGATGCCTATCTCAAGGCCTGTCAGAATGCCTATTTAAGCGACGATTCGAGGGACGATTCGAGCGCCAATGAGCCGACCAGCCAGAATCTCGATCTGGGAGCCAAAGCTCCGACGCGCTCGGTGCGAATCCTTTCGGAGCAGGATCTGCTCGAGGAGTTTGCGTTGAATGCCTTTCGGCTGGTCGATGGCTTCACCGCTGCGGACTTCGAGCACAGCACTGGGTTGAGTGCCAGCCATCTCAAAACGGGCTTGCGCGCCGCGCAAGCGCTTGGACTGGTGTCTTGGGTCGAGGCCGGAGGCCCTAGTGCGATTCATCCAACCGCGCGCGGTCTCGCGTTCTTGAACGACCTGATAGCCTGCTTCATGGCTCAGCGGCGCTGACGGTGATGTTCTTCACCGCCGTGTGTCTATTTGCCGTCTTCTAAGAAACTGTCCATCAACTTCTTCCTCGATTTGAGGGCCACTGTTGGGCGATGATCGGGAAGTCGATAGTGGACAGTCACTCAGGCAAGTGTTCAAGAGACTCGGGCAGGGCCGAAATCGAGAGGGTCTTGCTGGAAGCTGTGCGAATGAAAAAGGCCGGGCTAGGGCCCGGCCTTGGTCTCAGTCACCACTTGAGTTGACCCTGAGGGCTGACCACAGGGGGCAGCCGTGACAGGTCAGGGCGGTTACCGCGCGCTCAGGCGGCAGCACGCACCTCTTGTTGGCTGCTGGTGCCTTCGATATAGCGTCCATTGTCGCCGCGGATCTCGATCTTGCGCGGCTTCATGGCCTCGGGCACCTCACGCACCAGGTCGATGTGCAAAAGCCCGTTCTCGAGCCTGGCGTCGACCACCTTCACATAGTCGGCGAGCTGGAAGCGACGCTCGAAGCTACGGGTCGCAATGCCTCGATAGAGGTAGCGCCGGGCATCCTCTGCGTCGTCCTGCTGGCGCGAGCCGGTGACCGTGAGTAGGTTCTCTTTGGTCTCTAGTCCAAGATCGCTCTCGGCGAAGCCGGCGACTGCCATGGTGATGCGGTACTTGTTCTCGTCCTCAACCTCGACATTGTAGGGCGGATAGCCACCAGCCTCGGTGCGGTAAGCATTCTCGAGCGAGGGCGCCATCCGGTCGAAGCCGATCATGGAGCGGAACAAAGGTGAGAAGTCGATGGTTGTCATCTGCATATCCTCCGAATGAGCAATATGGGTTGGTTTGGCGTTCCAGTCGGAACCACCGGTTGTTTGCAAACGCCGTGTCGGCCGCCTGCGTTATGTAAAGTAGCGTGGCTTTAAGCACTTTGCAAGCCAACATGGAGAATTTGTAATGTTTTCCGCTTCAACGCCACCCTTTGAACCCCTGGAACCCTTGGGACAAGCATCGCCTGAGATTCAGGTTAGCAGCCTTGGTCGGCAGCGTCGTCCAACGGTTGGCTGAGGATGTCGCGTGACTGCTTGGCACGCTCGATGCCGCCAAGGGAGAATAGCCACACCTGTTCGATGATTGCGTTGAGCCGCTCGGCGACTGCGGGTCGGTCTGGATGCAGCCGCGTGAGGATCGGCATCGCATGGTGGTAGTACAGGATCTGCCCGATCACGCTCGCGGCACAATCAATGGTGAGTGGATCGGTGGGCGCAGTTTCAAGGAGCGCGGCGACGATCTCGTAGAGCATGTGGGCGTCCGGCTCGAAGTGTTCGATGACGATGCGGTCGAGTGCCTCGGTTGGGCGCACCATCTCGTTGAGGTAGAGTCGGCTGAGCTGCAGCTGGCGTTCGCTGTTGCCTTCGCAGCAGAAGATCTCCTCGAATAGGGTTCGAATGTGCACGCGCAAGCGCACTTCGGGGCTGGCATCGGGTGGCAAGAAGGCGGTACGCCGCTCGTGCAGGGTCTCGAACAGATGGCCATAGATGGCCTCGTACAATTTGCTCTTGTCACCGAAATGGTAATGCACGGCGGCCACGTTCGCGTCTGCGCGGCGGCAGATCTCGCGAATGGTGGCGGCGCGATAACCATGCTCGGCAAAGACCTCAAGGGCCGCCTGCAGCAGGCGTTCACGAGTACTGATGTTGTGCCCCTGCTCCGGCAAGATGTTGCTCCTGTACTGGCTGCTGACCCGCCAAGTTGCTGACCCGTTAAGTTGCTGACTTGCAATTGTAGATCAATGCTCTTGCTGGGGCTGTCGATAGCCTTAATTGCCGACTGAGGCTTCGTGTAGACTTTCTGCGCCCATCACTTAAGGCCATATCACTTAAGGCCATATCACTTAGCCCATACCACTTAGACCGCGATCGCTGTCGTTGGCTACCCAACCTCCGCGAGTCGATTGGCCTACTTTTAGGAGGTTGAGCCGGTTGGAGAATGATACGCGCGCGCAAGATCAGCGGGACTCGGAGAGTCCTGGTCAGGCCTCGGGCAAGGCTTCCAGTCAAGCAGAGCAGCCGCCGGGTTCAGCGCGACGATCGGCTTCGCGTTCAAGCCGGCCGTTTGCGGGCGTCCTGGGCTGGCTGGCTCGGCTGGTAGCAGCGGGCCTGGCGATTCCGTTCGACTTGGCGCTGATTGGTACCTTTGGCGCGGCTGTGGTGCTGAGCGCGATCGAGGCTGATCTGCCACAGGTTGACGCGCTGGCCGAGGTCGAGTTTGAGGAGCCGTTGCGCATCTTTACCGCTCATGGCGCGTTAATGGCTGAATTCGGCGTCCAACGTCGGCGCGCAGTGGCGTTTGAGGAGATTCCACCCCTGCTGATCAATGCCTTCGTTTCGGTTGAGGATAGCCGCTATTTCGAGCATTCCGGAATCGATATGATCGGTCTGGCGCGCGCCGCAGTCAGCGTTGCCAAGAGCGGTGAGGCAACTCAAGGCGGAAGCACCATCACGATGCAGGTGGCGCGAAACTTTTTCCTCAGTCCCGATAAGACGATCAAGCGCAAGTTGACTGAGATCTTGCTGGCTTGGCGGCTTGAGGCCCGGCTCAGCAAGGAAGAAATCCTCAGCCTCTACCTGAACAAGATCTTTTTCGGCCATCGCTCCTATGGCGTGGCCGCCGCGGCCGAGTTCTATTATCAGAAGACGCTCGATGAGCTGACTGTGGCCGAGATGGCCATGCTTGCCGGGCTGCCAAAGGCACCCTCGGCGAACAATCCGCTCTCCAATCCCGAGCGCGCGCTCGAGCGGCGAAACTTTATCCTCGAGCGCATGCGTGGCTTTGGCTATATCGACGATACGGATTTCTTGCTCGCGAGCACCGCGCCTCTGAGCGCTCGGCGTTATGTCCCAACCATCGAGCTCCACGCTGATTACCTGGCCGAAATGGCGCGTCAGGAGATCGTCCAGCGCTATGGCGAGGAAGACGCCTATCGGCTTGGCCTGAGGGTCTACACCACGGTCGATGAGACGCTTCAGCTCGAGGCGGATGCCGCGCTGCGCAAAGGACTCATGGCCTACAATCAGCGTCATGGCTACCACGGCCCCGAGGCCACGGTGGAGGATATCGCCGCCAAAGACGTCGACGCCCTAGATGCGATCCTTGCAGCGCGTCCTCGCGTGCCTGGCTTGCCGGTCGGGGTCGTGATCAGTGCCACTGGCTCGAGCGCCGAGGTCTATTTGGGCGATGGCGAGGTGCGCACTCTGGGGCTGGCACAGGTCAAATGGGCGCGGCGCTTCAAGACCGAGAATTGGCGTGGTGAGGCGCCGCGTCGGGTGACTGATGCGGTTGCGGTTGGTGATGTGATTCGGCTGCGGGAGGCCAAGGCTGGCGAGTGGGTCTTGGCTCAGGTCCCTAAGGTCAGCGGGGCGTTGGTTGCGCTCGCGCCCGAGGATGGCGCTATTCGTGCCCTCTCCGGCGGCTACGCCTTCGAATGGAGCAAATTCAACCGCGCCGTGGATGCGAAGCGGCAGCCGGGCTCGACCTTTAAGCCATTCGTCTTTGCAGCCGCCCTCGGCAAGGGCTACACACCGGCCAGCCTGGTCAAGGATGAGCGCTTCGAGATGCCATCCGCCAACGGCATCTGGCGGCCGAAGAATGCCGATGGCAAGTTCATGGGTCCGATCCGTATCCGCGTGGCGCTGTCGAAGTCGCGTAACCTCGCGATCGTGGATCTCGTCAATCGCATGAGCGTCGATTACGCGCGCGAATACATCCAGAATTTCGGCTTTGCGCTCGACAGCATGCCACCGGATCTGTCGATGGCGCTGGGCTCGGGCTCGGCGGCGCCGATCGAACTGGCGCGCGGCTTCGCCGCCTTTGCCAATGGCGGCTATCGGGTGTTGCCCTACCTGATCGACCGTATTGAGGATGCGCAGGGGAATCTGCTGTTCGACGAGCGGCCACCGCGCGCATGTATGGACTGCTGGATCGAGACCGATGAGGAGGAGGCAACAGTGTTGCCGATCGGTGCCTCCGATGACCCGCAGGCGCCGCGGGCGATCGATCCACGGATCGCCTTCAACATGGACTCGATGCTCAAGGATGTGATTCAGAGCGGTACTGCGACGCGCGCGAAACGCTTGCAACGTGATGATATTGCCGGCAAGACCGGGACCACCAATGAGTCGAGGGATTCCTGGTTTGCCGGTTATCAGCCAAGGCTGGTGAGCGTGGTCTGGGTTGGACGTGACGACAATAAGCCCTTGGGCCGAGGTGAGTGGGGCGGAACGGCGGCGCTTGGTATCTGGATGGACTTTATGGAACAGGCCCTCGCGGATATTCCGGTCGCGACGATCAAGCAGCCGGAAGGCATGGTGCCGGTTCGCATCAGTCTGCGCAGCGGCGAAAAGACGCGATCAAAGAGTGGCAGCCGGATCGAGTTCATTCGGGATGAATATCAACTCATGACCTTGGGGCCAGACCCGGTAAAATACGCGGCGCCGGTGGCGAGCAGGCCGCGCAAGACGGTTCCAAAGCGCACGGCACCACGGATGCTGGATGAGCTGTTTTAACCAGAATCTCGCGCGATTCTCTCGCGCGATTCATGTGCCGGGCTGGCGCCGGGGCCATGCGCGTTAGTGCGAGTGCCGGAAAGGTTCGACCTGATTAAGGCGCCCGCGCCGTGAACAGCACTGCGTGTTGCTCGCTGTGCAGCTCGACGGAGCAGGCGGCCGGAATCACGAAGGCTGAGCCAGGCTTTAGCCTGAGCGGCGTCTGTCCTGGACTGTGCAAGCTCAGTTGTCCATCCATCACCAGTCCGAGACGCAGCCTGGCGCCATCGACCGCGTCGCCGTCTTTGATGATGCTGGTCCCAGTGCAATGACCGATCTGGCGGTGCTCGCCGGCGCTGAGTCTGTGCCGTTCGAGCAGGAATTCGGCCGCTGGGGTGGGATAGGTCTCTGGCTGTGCAGGTCCAGCCGGCGGCTGCATTTGGTGCACCGCGCCGGGTGCCGGATTGACGCTGAGCGTGTTTAGCAAGGCCGGCACGTCAATGTGCTTCTGCGTCAGCCCTCCGCGCAGTACGTTGTTTGAATTGGCCATCAGCTCGATCGCGGCGCCGCGCAGGTAGGCATGCAATTCGCCGGCGGGTAGGAAAAGGGCTGCGCCGGGATGCAATGCGATGAGGTTCAGCAACAGCAAGGAAAATAGACCACGGTCGCGGTGGCCGTTGATGGAAAACAGCCGATCGGCCTCGAGCAGCCACGCGTGGCGATCCGTGGGGTCGAACGCGATGCCAGCCCGCTCGCGTTGCAGGCGCCTGATCAGCGGCGAGAGCAGGGCGTCAATCTGCGGCTGCTCAAGCTTCATGAGCCATTGGTACAGCTGAAACAGCCCGCTGACGCTCGGCTCGAACCCTGTTTTCAAGCTGGCGAGTTCGGGGGTGGCGGCCAGCTCCGCGCTCACCTCTGCAAGCGGTCGGAAGCCGCGCAGTGCATAGAAGTCGGTCAGCGCAACCAGCAGCTCCGGTTTATGGTTGCGATCACGGTAGCTGCGGCGCGGATCGGTCAGCTGAAGTCCGATGGCGTCTTCTCGCTGATAGCCGGCGATGGCCTGCTCGCGCGTGGGATGGGCCTGGATCGACAGGGGCTCGCGCGCTGCAATGATCTTGAGTAGGAACGGCAATTGGTGGTCGAAGCGGGCGGCCGACTCGGCGCCAAGCATGGTCGTTGGAGCGGCGCGGATGAGCTCGGCGAGTGATAACCGCCAGCCGTTGAGTTGAACCGTCGAGAGTAGGTCAGGATGGGCGCCGATCCAGAGTTCGGCGAAGGGCAGCCGGCGCGGGTTGTGAAGATCCATGAGCGCTGGGATGAAGTCGGGATCACCCCAACTGTAGTGTTGAACACCGCAGTGCAGGATCAGCGGCTGTGGCGCTGCCTCGAAGGCGCTGATGGCGGCCTGAAGCTCATCCGCCGCCGGTACAGAGGGGATAAAAGCGCGGCTTCCGACCGGGCTGTTCGATGGGGCGGGACGCATCGCAACGGCACTCCAAGCGGCAGGGCTTGCCCTTTAAGATTAGGGGCCGAAGATAGCGAGTTCCAGGATGCGGTTCCAGTGCCTGATCGCCATTGATATGGCTGGTCTGATGGGTCAGGTGCTTCGCCATCCGGGGGGTGAAGTGACTGTTTTGGTCGCCTACAGAAGCGCGTGTCGCCATCTCGGCGATGCAGCGCTCGCTTAACATTCAAGGGGATGGCTTGTTGCGGAGACGATGCTTTGTCGCAAGGTTAAGCGCTTTGGTTGATGGCGTGTGATGGCGTGTGATGGCATGTGATGGCATGTGATGGCGTGGCTCGGGGGAAATGCTGATGTTGAGATCAGGTGGTCTCTTGATGGGTGTTCGCTCTGTCGGATTCGCGCTCGTGTTGGCCGTGGGGTTAAACCTCTGGCCTTTGGCCTGGCCTGTGGCGGCAGCGCAGCCGTTGGTCGATGCCCATCTGCATTACAGTGGTGTTGATGCTGCTGAGCTGTCGCCAGAGCAGGTCATCGCGCTCTTCGATCGCAATCGTATCCAGGCTGCCGTGATCTCCGGGCAGCCGCAATGGGCTGTGGAGGCGTTGTATCGTGCGGCGCCAGATCGCATCCTGCCGTTCTTGAGCGTCTACCGCGGACCAGCCGACAAGGCCGGCTGGATGCATGACCCGGATCTGCCGAAACGGGTGGCTGAGGCCCTGCGCAGCGGCATCTACCGCGGTATTGGTGAGATCCACATCTTTGCTGAGGATCGTCAGAGTCCGGTGCTTGCGGCGCTGGTTGCGATCGCCGCAGAACAGGATCTGATACTCCAAGTCCATGGCGATGCGGCGGTGATCGAGGCGATTTTCGCCCAGGCACCGGAGGTGACGGTGCTCTGGGCACACCTGGGTACGGATCCGCGGCCTCAGGTATTAGCGCCGCTGTTGGCGCAGTATCCGCGCCTGTTCGTCGATACCTCGGTCCGCGATGAGCGTTTCGTCGATGACCAAGGTCGGCTCTGGGCGCAGTGGCGCAACTTCTTCATCGCCCATCAAGACCAGGTGCTGGTGGGCGTCGACACTTTTTGGACGCCGCGTTGGCGCCGATTCTCGGAGGTCACGGCTCGCATCCGGAGTTGGCTGGATCAGCTGCCACTGGAGGTTGCGGCTCGCTTGGCCTACGGCAACGCGGCCCGGCTATTCGGCCTTGATGGCTCGGAGTAGAGTGTCCAGGAGACAGGTACTTCACGTTCGGGGGGGGCGACGCGCCATGACGATTAGAAGCGGTTCAAAACAACCAGAACAGGTGGTTGGCTCGATTGGCTGAACCGCTGCGCTTGTAACGCCCCTATTTGCGCAGGTAACGGTTGCAGCGTTACTTAGGGCCTGATTGCAGTGCAGTGCAGAGGAGATTTTGCTGCTGATGATGTCTCGCAATCCCGGGCTGGAATCCGACCAGTCTAACAACCGTCACGTCGGCAGTGACAAGCCGATGGCCTTTGGCCTCATCGTTATCGGCGATGAGATCTTGAATGGCAATCGGCAAGATCGGCATCTTGCCGCCTTCAAGGGCATGATCACAGCGCGGGGGCATCAGCTCGGCTGGTGCTGGATCTTGCCTGACGAGCCTAAGCTCTTGGTGCGGCAGCTCCGTGCCTCAATGGCCGAGGACAGCCCGGTGTTTTGCTGCGGTGGGATTGGGGCAACCCCGGATGATCATACCCGCGCCTGTGTTGCGGCCGCCGCTGGGGTCGCGCTGGAGCGGCATGCAGAGGCGGCGAAGCTGATCGAGGGGCGCTTTGGTGCCGATGCCCATCCACAACGCATTCGGATGGCCGAACTTCCGGTGGGTGCCTCACTGATCCCCAATCCCGTCAACCAAGTGCCGGGGTTCGGACTCAATCAGCATTGGTTCCTGCCCGGTTTCCCGCAGATGGCCTGGCCGATGGCGGAGTGGGTGCTGGATCAGTATTACGGTCGCGCCGAGCCACTGCATGAGGTCGCCGTAGAGGTCCGGGGCGCGCCTGAGAGTCGCTTGATCCCGTTGATGGAGGCACTGGGGTCGCAATTTCCGGCGCTGAAGCTGTTCAGCCTGCCGCACCTCGGTGAGACCGAGGCCGACCGCTACATTCTGCTCGGTTTTCGCGGCCGTGGCGACCTCGACGCGGCGATGACCGCATTGCGCGCTGGCCTCGATGCCCAACAAGTTGAGTACCACCCGCGCGCCTGACGTTGAGGGCTTGCGCGGCTTGCAGCGATGACGCTCAGGCGGCTTGGCTCAGTTGACGTTGTGATGTTCCAGCGGATAACCGCAGTCACGATAATAGAGATAGCGCTTGCGACCCGCTTGGCGGATCTCGGGCTCATGATCGAGCGGCTCGCAGAGGCGCTCGAAGCGGCTGAAGAAGGGTGGTGCCTCGGGGCTCGGGCTGAGGTTGATCAGCACCTGGTCTTCGGTCTTAGGCTGATCGTTGGTGCTGATCAGGATCGGGGTCAGCGCTGGGTCAGTCTCGCCGACCAGCCCATGTGGTAAGAAGCTGTCTTCGCGGAAGCTCCAGAGGAGGCGGTCGAGATGGCGTGCCTGCTTGGCTTCGGGGCAGTAGATGAGCACGCGTGGTGGTTTAGCTCCATCTAGAGCGCCCTTATAGATACGCTCGACCAGACGGCAGCAGAGCCCGAAGCGGTCGCCGCGGCTGCCGTCCTTGAGCACGTAGAAGTCAATCCTGGTCATCAGCGGCGACCCTGCTGCGCTTGGCTGTTGAACTGCCCTACCAATGGATGCTTAAGCCCCGCGACCGGCGCGATCGAGCAGGAATTGGCTGAGCAGCGGCACTGGCCGCCCGGTGGCGCCCTTCTCCTTGCCGGTCAGCCAGGCGGTGCCGGCGATGTCCAGATGCGCCCAGGTGTAGGCCTTGGTGTAGCGCGACAGGAAGCAGGCGGCGGTGATGGCGCCACCGTCACGGCCGCCGATGTTGGCCATGTCGGCGAAGTTGCTGTCGAGCTGTTGCTGATAATCGTCCCAGAGCGGCATGCGCCAGACGCGATCGGCGCTGGCCTCACCGGCTTGGGTGAGCGCCTCGGCGAGCGCGTCATCGTTCGAGAACAGACCGGAGGGATGCCGTCCGAGCCCGACGATGCAGGCGCCGGTCAGGGTCGCCATGTCGACCACCAGGGCCGGCTCGAAGCGCTCGACGTAGGTCAGGGCGTCACAGAGGATCAGTCGGCCCTCGGCGTCGGTGTTGAGGATCTCGATGGTCTGGCCAGAGAGGCTGGTGACGATGTCGCCGGGCTTGTTGGCGGCGCCGTCGGGCAGGTTTTCCGAGGCTGGTACCACGCCGATGACATTGATGGGCAGGTCGAGTGCGCAGAGTGCTCGCAGCGTGCCGATGACGCTGGCGCCGCCACACATGTCGTACTTCATCTCGTCCATCGCCTCGGAGGGCTTGATCGAGATGCCGCCGGCATCGAAGGTGAGCCCCTTTCCGACGAGGACGATCGGCTTGTCCTCGTCGCTGCCGCCGCGGTAGTGCATGACAATCAGCTTGGCTGGCTGTCGGCTGCCGTGGCTGACCGAGAGCAGGGCGCCCATGCCGATCTCGGCCATGGCGTCTTCATCTAACACCTCGACCTTGAGCTTGTCGGACTGCTCGCCGACGGCGACGGCCTGATCGGCCAAATAGCTGGGTGTGCAGATGTTGCCGGGCAGGTTACCGAGCTCGCGCGCCAGTGCGACGCCCTCGGCGATGGCCAGGCCGTGTGCGACACCCCGCTCGGCAAGCTCGCTTTGGCCGGCATCCTCGATCCAGCAGTCGAGCGTGGCGAGCGGTGCCGGCGCGTCGGTTGCGGGTTTCTTGGTCTGGGTATAGCGATAGGCGCTCTGAGCGGCGAGCAGCAATGTATGGCGTACGCATTGGTAGCTGTCCATGCCGTTCGGCTCGAGCGCAGTCAGGGTACAGAGCGCGCTGTCGAGCCGCGCGCTATCGAGCCGCGCCAGGGTGCCTTTGATCGCCTTTTCGTAGGCGCTGCGATCAAATTCTTCATGCTTGCCGCAGTTCACCAGCAGCAGGCGCTCGGCGCTGACGCCGTTGATGCCATAGAGCATGAGCGTGCTGCCGGTCTTGCCGTCGAGATCGCCCTTTTCGAGCACAGCGGTGAGTGCCCCGTTGCTGGCGCTATCGATGGTCTTCGCTGCTTCTGAGAGCTGGCGCTCGCTGAAGACGCCGAGGATCAGGCAAGGGGTCACGAGCTGGCTGAGGTCGCCATGGATGATCTTGGATTGCATCGGTGCTCCTGGAGCTGTTTGCCGAGGGCTTGCGTTACTATGCGCGTCGCAGTTGGCCTATCGTCGCCAGGGCGGCGGCTCGCTGTGAACGATGGCGAAGACGCGATCGGTGTATCTGGTGCGCGCAGTCTACAGGAATCGCTGCAGCTGCCGCAGTGGCTGCGGTCGCAGGTGTCGCTGCCAGAGGGTCGCTGTCAGCCTTGGCGGCGACCCGTGAGCGCCGCTGATCGGCATCATTTGATCGAAACTCGGAACCAGGAAAGCCAGAAAGCCGGAAATCCGTTGCGCATCCTCGACCGATATCTTGCTGGCGCCGTGATCGGCGGCACGCTGTTGACCCTTGCGGTGCTGCTGCCCTTGCTAGCAGTCTTTGTGCTGACCGATGAGATGGGGCGGGTTGGCTCGGATGGCTATGAGCTGACCGACGCGCTCCTGTTCGTGACGCTGACGATGCCGCGTTATCTGTACCAGGTGTTCCCGATCGCGACGTTGATCGGCGCGCTGATCGGCTTGGGGCAGCTGGCCGCGCGCTCGGAATTGGTCGCGATGCGCGCGGCGGGGTTATCCATTGCGCGGATCGTGCGGGGGGCGATGCTCGGCGGTCTCCTGCTGGCGCTGCTCGCGACCAGTGTGGGTGAGCTGGTCGCGCCAGCCGCGGAACAGCGTGCATTGGCGGTGCGAGCAACCGCGACCAGCGGCGATGCGGTGAAGATCAGCGGTAGCGGCTTTTGGGCGCGGGATGGCAACGCCTTCATCAATGTGCGCCAGATCGAGCCCGGGGCCAAGCTGTCTGACATCGATATCTTCGTGATCGAGGATCATCGCCTGACCTCTGCGACGCATGCGCGCGAGGCGCGTTATCGTGACGGGCATTGGGTGTTATCCGATATCGAGCGCAGCCAAATCGGTCTCGATCGAGTCGATGTCGAGCGGCTCGATCAGGCGCGTTGGGATTCCCTGCTCAATCCGCGCTTGCTCGAGGTGATCGTCGTCGAGCCACACGCACTCCCAATCTGGGGGCTGTATCGCTATCTGCGCTACATGCAGGAGACTGAGCAGGACGCTGGCGCGCATGAGGTGGTGTTTTGGTCGAAGGTGGTGCAGCCGTTGTTGATCCTGGCGATGATCTTTGTCGCGATCCCGGTCTTGCTGGGCTCTGCACGCAGCACTGGAACGGGGATCAAGTTGTTCATCGGCATTGCACTCGGCATCCTGTTCTATCTGGTCAGTCGCACCTTCACCTACTTGGCGCTGCTGTATGGTCTGAACCCGGCCCTTGCGGCCTTTGTGCCGCTGGCATTATTGACGCTAGGGGCCGTCATTCTTTTGCGTCGGGTTGGCTGAGAGCGGCTTGCTCGCGTGCTGCGACTAGAGGTCTGCGCAATCTGTCGTGCAAGCAAAGCGCGTATAGCGCATATAGCGCGCAAAGACGCGAACGTGGATGCCGCGGGCTCGTAGGCGACACCGCCGTCGCTGAGCACTCGCTGAGCACTCGATGTGCGCGATCAACTGCGGCACAATGCGGTCGCTAAAGCCTTGCAACGCACCGAATCGGTTTGAGGTCATGCGATGCGCTATCCGACCATCGAAGATCAAGTCGGCAACACCCCGCTGGTGCGGCTGCAGCGACTGCCAGGTGAGACCAGCAACCTCATCCTGGCCAAGCTTGAGGGCAACAATCCGGCCGGCTCGGTCAAGGACCGCGCCGCGCTGAGCATGATCCGTCATGCCGAGCAGCGTGGCCTGATCCAGCCCGGCGATACCCTGATCGAAGCGACCAGCGGCAACACCGGCATCGCGCTGGCGATGGCGGCGGCGATCAAGGGCTACCGGATGCTGCTGATCATGCCCGAACACATGAGCGTGGAGCGTCGTCAGGCGATGGCCGCCTTTGGGGCCGAGATCCGGCTCACGCCCAAGCAAGGCAGCATGGAGGCGGCGATCGATCTCGCGGCCGAACTCGAGGCGCAGGGCGTCGGTGTGCGTCTCGATCAGTTTTCGAATCAGGACAATCCGCTGGCCCATTACGAGGGCACCGGCCCCGAGATCTGGCGTGATACCGCAGGTACTGTGACGCACTTCGTCAGTGCCATGGGCACCACCGGCACCATCATGGGCACCAGCCAGTATCTGAAGGCGCAGAATTCGGCTGTGCAGATCGTCGGTGTGCAGCCCGAGGAGGGCTCAAGCATCCCTGGCATTCGGCGTTGGCCCCAAGCCTATCTGCCGAAGATCTATGACGCCTCGCGCGTCGACCGCATCATCGATGTCTCGCAGGCCGAGGCCGAGGAGACCATGCGCGCGCTGGCCGCCCGTGAGGGTATCTTCGCCGGTGTCTCCTCCGGCGGCTCGATTGCCGCGGCGCTCAGGCTTGCGAATGAGGTTCAGGATGCGGTCATCGTCGCCATCATCTGCGATCGCGGTGATCGGTATCTTTCCACGGGTGTTTATCCGAGCGGTTGATCAGCGCTTTGGCATCGGCCTCAGCCCTTAAGGCCGTCAAGGGCAGGGCGCAATGCTCAATTCATCTTGCTGTAGCAACCTTCAGCTGGCACATTGTCTGACATGACTTCAAGTGTTGCCCTCTACGAAGCCCTCACCAACGCCTCAGATGAGCGGTCGCGCGCGCGGCTGATTGCGGAGGCGTTCGAGCGGCTTGAAGAGCGCTATCCGCAGTTGCCGGATCTGGCGACCCAGGCGGATGTGCGTGAGAGCGAGTTAAGACTGCGGCACGAGATCGAGCAGCTGCGCGTGGATTTGGCGCGCGAGATCGAGCAGGTGCGTGCAGACCTGACGCGCGATATCGAGCAGGTACGTGCAGACCTAACGCGCGATATCGAGAAACTGCGCACCGAGGTCGAGCGGGTCAAGTTTGAGCTGTTGAAGTGGCTGTTGCCGGTCATGGTAGGACAGGTGGTCGCGATCGCGGTACTGGTGAAGCTACTGTGAGTCGCGTCGCTTCAAACCCGCTGCGTGGCACGCGATGAGCAAGAAACGTAAACCCCTACCGAGTGAGCCCATCGAGGCTGAGATCGAGTCGCTCGCGCATGATGGGCGCGGGATCGCACGGGTCGAGGGCAAGACCGTCTTCGTGCACGGCGCCTTGGTCGGAGAACGGGTCCGGTTTCGACTGACGCGACGGTTGCGGCGCCATGATGAGGCGGTGGTGACCGAGGTACTGGAGCCCTCGGTGCAGCGGGTCGAGCCGCGTTGTGCGCACTTTGGTGTCTGTGGCGGCTGTGCGCTGCAGCACATGGAGCCGGCGGCGCAGATCGAGAACAAGCAGGCGATCCTGGCCGATGTGCTGCAACGGATCGGTGGGCTGGCGCCCGCGCGCTGGCTGCCACCGCTGGCGGCTCGCGATCTTGGTGCGCACTGGGGCTATCGGCGCAAGGCGCGGCTTGGGGTGCGTTGGGTACCGAAGAAGGGCCGCGTGCTGGTCGGCTTTCGCGAGCGCGGCTCGAGCTTCATCGCCGACGTGCAGCGCTGTGAGGTGCTGCATCCGGCCGTCGGTGAGCACCTTGAGGCGTTGGCGCGGCTGATCGAGGGTTTGAGTATCCGCGAGCGCCTGCCACAGATCGAGGTGGCGCAGGGCGACGGGCCGGTGGTGCTGGTGTTTCGTGTGCTCGACCCGCCCTCGGCGGCCGATTGCGATCGGCTGTTGAGCTTTGCTGCTCAGAGCGGGTTCCATGTCTATCTGCAGGAGGGAGGCGTCGAGACGGTTCGCCCGCTGCCGGGCCAGGAGATCGAACTCAGCTATCGCCTGCCGAATCAAGGACTGACGCTCGCCTTTGAGCCGAACGACTTTACTCAGGTGAACCTGGAGCTGAATCGGCAGATGATCGATCAGGCGTTGGCGCTGCTCGATCCACAGCCTAATGAACGTCTGCTTGATCTGTTTTGCGGGCTCGGCAATTTCACGCTGCCGCTCGCTCGCCGGGCGCGTGAGCTGGTGGGTGTCGAGGGGGATGCGGGTCTGGTGGCGCGTGCGGAGGCCAATGCGGTGCGCAATGGGATCGAGAATGTGCGCTTTTATACGGCGGACCTCTACGCTCAGGCTTCGCCGCGGACGGGTGCTAACTCGGAACCGCAAACGGCCCATCAAGCAGCTGCCCAAACCGGTGCACAGGCTGGACCGCACCCATCTCCATCGCTGCCTTTGACGGCAACCCCCTGGCTCGATGAGCCGTTCGATAAGGCACTCTTAGACCCACCGCGGAGCGGTGCACTTGAGGTACTCGACTGGCTAGCGAGTTCGGGCGTTCAGCGCATCCTCTATGTCTCCTGCTATCCAGCGACACTGGCGCGCGATGCCGCCAAGCTGGTTGGCGAGCTTGGCTTTCGCCTGGAGGCCGCTGGCGCGATGGACATGTTTCCGCACACCGCGCATCTGGAGGCGATGGCGTTGTTCGAACGGCGCTAGCGATAGACTCGCGATTTGTCCTGGCGACAGCTGGTGTTGAAACTATCGCCTCATCTTCTAGGGTGGCGACGCCCTATATGCGTTAACGGGAATCTCGCGCGATTCATCTGCCGGAGTGGCGCGGCACCATGAGAGTTAGGGTCCTTCGTTAGGAGCCTTCATTGGGGGCCTACAGTAGACAGAGGCATGACGAATGGCGATGGAGATCGAGCGCAAATTCCTGGTTTGCAACGACGATTGGCGCGAGCAGGTGCTGTCTGAGACGCATCTGATGCAGGGCTATCTGGCCTCGACAGCGGCGTTGACGGTGCGGGTCCGACTCGACGGTGGACAGGGCCGACTGACGATCAAGGGTGCGACGCGAGGGATCAGTCGCAGCGAATACGAGTATCCGATCCCTGCTGAGGACGCTCAGGCCATGCTGAACGAGCTGGCCGAGACCGCAATCATCGATAAAGTTCGTCATCGCGTGCGCTGCGGCGAGCATGTCTGGGAGGTGGATTGGTTCGCCGGTGACAATGCGGGCCTCGTGTTGGCCGAGATCGAGCTGGCTGCCGAGAACGAGTCCTTCGAGCGGCCGGCTTGGCTCGGTGCTGAGGTCAGCGATGATCCGCGCTATTACAACGCCAACCTGGCGCGTCATCCGTTCAAGGACTGGTGAAGAGGCTGGTAAAGGGCCTGGCGAAGGGCCAGATGAAGGGGCTGAAGAGGGAGCTGACGCGTGCGGCGCCGCGCCATCCCGGCAGATGAATCGCGTGAGATTCAGCTTAACGAAGGGCTTGGCGGTGATCTTGAGGGGCGGCATGACCAGTCTCGTCGATCGCATGCAGCAGTCACCGCGGTCTTGAGCGTGATTCCGCTATCGCCTCGGTTGATGCGCCCGGTCACGCTGCTGCGCTTGGTTGTCCTCTCGGCGCTGCTTTGCATCTTGCTTGTGCTATCTGGCTGTCCTCAGCCTGATGATGCCGATGCCATCGTGCTTGCCGTCTCCCAGGCCCCGGCGAATCTTGACCCGCGTCTGGCGACCGATGCCACCTCGGAGCGGGTCAATCGGCTGTTGTACGCGCGTCTGGTCGAGCTGGACGAGGCCGGGCGGCCAACGCCTGGTATCGCGCGCTGGGAGCAGCTGGCGCCGCTGCATTACCGCTTCGAGCTCCAGGCTGATCGCCTGCCTTTTAGCGATGGCCAGCCGCTTCGCAGCGCGGACGTCGCCGCGACCTACCGATCGATCCTGGACGAGGGGCTTGCGTCACCGCACCGGGCGCCACTGGCGTTGATTGAGCGCATTGAGGTGCTCGATGCGCGTCGACTCGACTTCCACCTGTCTGAGCCCGATCCGCTGTTTCCGGCCTACCTCAGCCTTGGCATCCTGCCGGCTGAGCAGATTGCGGCTGGGCACGCCTTTCAGCGCCAACCGATCGGCAGTGGCGCACTGCGCTTCGTGGCTTGGCCGAGCGCTGATCGGCTCCTGCTCGAGCGTCGCCGCGACGGGCAGTTGTTGATCTTGACCCGCGTCAAAGATCCCAACGTGCGCGTGATGAAGCTGCTGCGCGGCGAGGTCGATCTGCTGCAGAACGATCTGCCGCCGGAGCTGATCGGCCTCTTGCGCGAACACCCGGGGGTTCAGGTGCTGACGGCGCCCGGGATCAACTTCTCTTACCTGGGCTTCAACCTGGCCGATCCGGTGACGGGTGACCCGCGGGTGCGGCGGGCGATCGCGCACGCCATCGATCGTGAGGCGATCCTGCGCTGGCTGTTTCGAGATCAAGGGCGAACTGCTGAGGCCCTGCTGCCGCCGGAACACTGGGCTGGGGCGATTGGGCTGTCGGCCTACGCTCAAGATCACGCGCTGGCAAGGCGGTTGTTAGTCGAGGCGGGTTATGCCGATGGCGAGCGTCTGCGGCTCTCGTACAAGACATCGAGCGATCCGTTTCGCTTGCGACTGGCCAGCGTGCTGCAGGCGCAGCTAGCCGAGGTCGGTATCGATCTCAAGATCGAGAGCTACGATTGGGGCACCTTCTTTGGTGACATCAAGGCCGGGCGCTTTCAGCTGTTTGGTCTCACCTGGGTTGGGATTCGATTGCCCGACATCTTTCGCTACGCATTTCATAGCGCCTCGACGCCGCCGCGTGGGGCCAACCGCGGCCGCTACCTCAGCTCGGAGGCGGATCGGTTGATCGACGCCGCCCGCCGCGAGCCTGATTTGGGGCGCCAGGCCAGCCTCTATCAGGCGCTTCAGTCTTTGCTGCATCAGGACCTGCCGTATGTGCCGCTCTGGTACGAGGATCAGATTGCGGTGCTGCGCGAAGGGCTAACGGGCTATCGGTTGGCGCCGGACGGGAACTATGACGGGTTGGCTGAGATTGAGCGGACTAGCCCGCGCTAGCTCCTGTGCCTGAGCGTGCGTGCCCCACTCGCTGGCGTGTCGCGCTAGCGCGTCTTGCGACCTCGGGCTTTCGCGCCTGTTGGCCGCAGCGATTGTGCATGGGCACGTCTCAGGGTTCACAGATGAGTCCTTGCTGGCGGGTCTGGTCTGTCTGTTCGGATAGGCGGGGCGATGGCCTTGCTTGACAATAGCCCGTGGGGAACTAAACTTCGTTTTTACATTGGGTTATAAGATGTTTATCGGGTAAAATGTCAATAGAGATCGTGCCGTCCTGTTCCGCCAGCCCAGCCCGTTTGCTGTACAGGCCGCTGCTTTTAGGGGCCTTTCTGGGGTCAGCCTTGGTTCTGCTTGGCTGTGCCAGCGCGCCGTCCTCGCCGAATCGCAGCGTCCAGGTTGCCGGCGAGACCTTCGATCTCAGCAGTCTCGAGCCAACACGAGCAAACGTCGTGAAGGCGGCGTTGGCGCAGATTGGCACGCCTTATGTCTACGGAGGGGCAACGCCGCATCGGGCGCTCGATTGCAGTGGTTTGACCTTGGTGGCCCATCAGGCAGCTGGCATGAGCATTCCGCGCGTCTCGACTCAGCAACGGGCTGCGGCAACCCCGCTGCGCGGCCATCCCAAGCCGGGTGATCTGGTGTTCTTCAAGACTGGCCCGAGCCAGTACCACGTCGGGATCATGGTCGACGATCAGCGCTTTGTGCATGCATCAACCTCAAAGCGCCACGTCCGGCTCGCGAATCTTGGCAACAACTACTGGCGGCAGCGGTACCTCGGGGCAGGTAGTTACCTCTAACGCTCATGGCGCGGCGCTACCCTGGACAATGAATCGCGGAAAATTCACGGTGATGTAGATCGCGCGTCGCCGACCAACACGAAAAATCGCTTGTTTCAGCGTCACGTTGAGGGCGCGTTGCGAGTCCGGACTGAGAGGCGATTCATGAACATGAAGAAGCTGGTGAACAGGAGGCGGTTGCGATTGCTCCAGGGTCAGGACCCAGCCCTAGCGGGCGATCGGATTGGCGCCGGCTAGGAACACGCTCGAGGGTTGGTTGTCTACTAGACCGGATAAGGTGAGGCCTGAGCAGGTGAGGCCTGAGCCGTTGACGATTAATTGGCCGCCGTTCTCGCCTTTTCCAGATCGTTCGTGCAAAATGTCCGGCGGTCCGGGCCTGCGTGGTGACACCGGGCCGTTCGAGCAATCTCAGTCCACGCTCTGTAGGAGACGTCAGAATGTCCGATAAGCCAATGAATAAGAGCCGTCGTGACGCCGTCAAGATGATGCTTGGTGGTCTCGCCTCGGTGCCGCTGGTCAACCTCGTCGGTATTGCAGCCGCACAGGCCCAGGATCTGCCGCACGTTGATCCAGCCACCGATCCGACTGCAAAGGCACTGCAGTATCATCATGAGGCGACTGAGGCCAACCGCGCTGCCGCGAAACGTCCCGGTCTGCCCCCAGAAGAGCAGTTCTGCAAGAACTGCCAGTTCGTATTGGCTGACTCCGGCGAATGGCGCCCCTGTAGCCTCTTCCCCGGCAAGGCCGTGCATGAGACCGGCTGGTGTGCATCTTGGACCCTGAAGGCCGGCTAAGGTCTGACTGTCCTGCCGCGGCCTCCGGGCCCGGCGCGGGGTGCCTCGCGCCCCGCATGAAGATGCTCACCTGCCAAGGCCGATTCGCACTCTCATCCGACCCCAGCCCATCGTTCGGCGATAGCCGCCTCCAGTCGACTCCGATCTCTGTAGCAGAGACCCGCCACTGCGATGAGGCTTGTCCTCTCTGTGTCCGACCAGATCCAATGACGGTTCTCGTGTTGAACCCGTCGCTGCATGATCCTAACCTCATCAGCATCGATGAGCCGGCCCAGCGTTTCAAGCGCTGCCGCGGTTCCGCCAAGTCTCTGTTGTGCGAGAGACCGTTGCCGATCGTCCTAATCCCTTCTTCCTATCCGTTTGGAACTGAGTCATGAGCCTTGCGCTACTGCCAGTCACCCGCCAGCTGTTGATTCGCGCGCTGCTTTGGGCGCTGATCGGTGCGATTTATGCCCCTTTGTTGATCGTGCTCGAAGCGCTGTTTGCACCCTACCTGGGGGAGCTTGCCTTTGTTGCAGCGGCCGCCTGCGCCGGCGCGATCGGTGCTTCCTATTACAGCGCGCGGCAGGTGGCTTTGGTTGCCAGCCTGATCGGGGTCGTGACAACGTTGTTCTTACTGTTGCTGTTTTACGAGCAGGCAGCGTTCTGGCATGCCGCGCTGCTCTGTGGCGTCCTCGGCTTGGCGACCGGACTGCTGATCGAATTTCCGAGTCGCTGCACCGCGAACGTGCCGGCAAAGGCCCTGGTTGGGGCGTTGAGTGGGGCCGTATCTGGCGCGGTGCTGTCGCTGGTCGCGATGCTTGGCGTTGGGCTCTCGCCGGTGGTGGCGGTGGCTTTCCTGGTCTCGGTGAATGGCGTCATCTATGTCGCCTCGGTGCGCAAGGTGGCGACGACGACCGGTGGTCTACCGCGCAGTTGGTGTCCACTCGCTGAAGGTCTGGTGATCGGGATTGTCGCGATCATCGTTGGCGGCAGTTTCTGGGCCTTTGCCAACACCGTGTCCGGCTACGATCGGCCAGGCTTTTTCCTCCAGGTGATTGAAGGCACCTCATCGATCTTGCCGCTCGCGGTCGCATCTGGCATGGCGGCCGGGAGTGTCACGGGCGCGCTGCTCGAACTCTTCGACTTTGCCTGGATCGACGACCTGTGATCGCAGCCAGCCAAAGCCAAAGTACCCTAGACCTCGTGGCGGTGTGGCTTGAGGGACGATTGAATGGCTGGGCGTAAAGGCGATCGTCGCTGGATGCAGCGTCATCTCAATGATCCCTATGTCCAGCAGGCGCAGCGTGATGGCTATCGCTCACGCGCGGCCTACAAGCTCATCGAGCTCGATCAGCGCGACCGCTTTTTGCGCCCCGGCCAGTGTATTGTCGATCTGGGCGCTGCGCCTGGGAGCTGGTCGCAGGTGGCAGCGAAGCGCAACGGGCCAAGAGGTGCGATCGTGGCGATTGACCTCCTCGAGATGGAGCCGATTGCTGGCGTCGATGTCATCCAAGGGGACTTCCGGAAGGTCGAAGACCTGGCGCGGCTGAGCGAGCGTATTGGCGAGAACGGTGTCGATCTTGTGCTTTCGGATATGGCCCCAAATGTTTCTGGCATGACGGCGGTCGATCAGCCGCGGATGATGTATCTGGTCGAGTTAACCATTGATTTTGCAGTGCAGTACGCGAAACCGGGCAGTAACCTGGTAGTCAAAGCCTTCCAAGGCGAGGGTTTCGATGTTGTACTGAAAGAGTTCAGGCAGCGTTATCAGCAGGTCAAAATCCGCAAGCCGGATGCCTCTCGGGCGGCAAGCCGAGAGGTCTACCTGGTGGCGAAAGGGCGCCAAGTCCGGTAACGTCCAACTAAACCCGTATCTATATTCGCGATCCTTGGGCTGCTGCGCTCAAGTGTTGCAATGCTAAAGAGGCTGATGCCGTGAGCGACATGGCGAAAAATCTGATTCTCTGGGTGGTCATCGCGATCGTGCTGATGTCCGTGTTCAACAACTTCACGGCCACGCAGTCGAGCCCGCAGACCCTGGCCTACTCCGATTTCATCGCACAGGTCCAGCAAGGGCAGGTGAAAGAGGTGACGGTGCAAGGGCGTACCATCGATGGCGTCAACCAGAATGGTCAGCGCTTCACGACCTATAGCCCGGGCGACGATGGCTTGGTCGGCGACTTGCTCAATAATAATGTCGAGATTCAGGCTGCGCCGCCTGAGAAGCCCTCGGTGTTGATGCAGATCCTGATCAACTGGTTCCCGCTGTTCATCTTGATCGGTCTCTGGATCTTCTTCATGCGTCAGATGCAGGGCGGCGGTGGTGGCCGCGGCGCGATGTCGTTCGGCAAGAGCAAGGCGCGCATGCTGAGCGAAGATCAAGTCAAGGTCACCTTCGCCGACATGGCGGGTGCTGAAGAGGCGAAGGATGAGGTGGTCGAGGTTGTCGACTTCTTGAAGGACCCGTCGAAGTTCCAGAAGCTCGGAGGCAAGATCCCCAAGGGCGTCCTTATGGTCGGCCCGCCAGGCACGGGTAAGACCTTGCTCGCCCGCGCTATTGCTGGTGAGGCCAAGGTGCCGTTCTTCACCATCTCGGGTTCTGATTTCGTCGAGATGTTCGTCGGCGTGGGCGCCTCGCGTGTCCGCGACATGTTCGAACAGGCGAAGAAGCACGCGCCTTGCATCATCTTCATCGATGAGATCGATGCTGTCGGTCGCCACCGTGGCGCTGGCCTTGGTGGTGGACATGACGAGCGTGAGCAGACGCTCAACCAATTACTGGTCGAGATGGATGGCTTCGAGGGTAATGAGGGTGTGATCGTAATCGCCGCGACCAACCGGCCCGACGTGCTCGATCCTGCGCTGTTGCGCCCAGGTCGCTTCGACCGCCAGGTGGTGGTGCCGCTACCGGATGTGCGTGGCCGCGAGCAGGTGCTCAAGGTGCACATGCGCAAGATCCCGACTGCCGAGGATGTGACGCCGTCTTTGATCGCGCGTGGCACGCCAGGCTTCTCCGGCGCGGACTTGGCAAATCTGGTCAACGAGGCGGCTCTGTTCGCTGCACGTGCCAACAAGCGTCTGGTCGACATGGAAGATCTCGAGAAGGCCAAAGACAAGATCATGATGGGCGCTGAGCGCCGGTCGATGGTGATGTCCGAGGATGAGAAGAAGCTCACCGCCTACCATGAGTCTGGTCATGCCATCGTTGGACGTCTGGTACCGCAGCACGACCCGGTACACAAGGTCAGCATCATCCCGCGCGGACGTGCTCTAGGTGTGACGCTATTCTTGCCGGAGGATGATCGCTTCAGCTACAGCAAGCAGCGTCTTGAGAGTCAGATCTCGAGTCTGTTTGGCGGCAGGCTAGCCGAAGAGCTGATCTTCGGGCCGGAGATGGTGACCACGGGTGCCTCCAACGACATCCAGCGTGCGACCGACATCGCGCATAATATGGTCACTAAGTGGGGGCTGTCGGATAAGCTCGGTCCCTTGACCTATAGCGAGGATGAGCAAGAGGTCTTTCTTGGTCACTCGGTGACGCAACATAAATCGGTCTCGGATGAGACCACGCATCTGATCGACAAGGAGGTGCGCAGCTTCATCGATCGCAACTATCAGCGGGCGAAGACCATCCTCGTCGAGCACATGGAGCAGCTCCATGCGATGGCCGCGGCCTTGATGAAGTACGAGACCATTGATGCCGATCAGATCAAGGACATCATGGAAGGTCGGGAGCCTCGGCCACCCAAGGACTGGAGTAATGACGAGACCAAGCGCCCAGGTGGTGGTGCGGATGCGCCAATCACTCCATCGGCAGATGGACGACCCGCCTCGGGTCCGATTGGTGGTCCTGCCGGCGAGCATTGATGGCTTGGGTCCGGTTAAACCTTAGTCCTTGGCGATGACGACACTGCAGTGCGGGGCGCGGTCGATTGATTTGACTGAGCCCCGCGTGATGGGCATCTTAAACGTCACCCCCGATTCCTTCTCGGACGGGGGTGATTTCGTTTCCGTTACCCGCGCGCTCGAGCGCGCCGAGCAGATGGTTGCCGAGGGTGCGGCGATCATCGACGTTGGCGGCGAGTCGACGCGGCCAGGCGCTGAGCCGGTGCCCGAAGCGCTTGAGATCGAGCGCGTGGTGCCGGTCATTGAGGCGTTGGTGTCGCGCGTCGAGGTGCCGATCTCGATTGATACCTCCAAGCCGGGCGTGATGCGCGCCGCCGCCTGCGTTGGCGCCGGCTTGATCAACGATGTGTTTGCCCTGCGGGCGCCGCAGGCGCTTGCAGCAGCGGCTGAGACCGGCTTGCCCGTCTGTTTGATGCACATGCAGGGAGAGCCGCGTACGATGCAGCAGCAACCGCACTACGCGGAGGTGGTTGCTGATGTGATCGCGTTTCTGCAAGCGCGCGTCGATGCCTGCGAGCAGGCTGGTATCCCGCGCCAGCGGCTGCTGGTCGATCCCGGTTTTGGCTTTGGTAAGACGCTCGCGCATAATCTCACCCTGTTGGCGCGGTTGGAACAGTTCGCTGGGCTCGGGCTGCCGCTGCTGGTTGGTCTATCGCGCAAGTCGATGCTCGGTGCGCTGACCGGGAGGGATGTCGACGGGCGGCTCTCGGCCGGGGTTGCTGCGACCACCCTGGCACTCGCACGAGGCGTCGACATCATCCGAACCCATGATGTTGCGGCTGCCTACGATGCGATACGCGTCTACACTGCTGTTGCAGCCGTTGATCATTGCGGGATGTCAGGCTAAGCATCGGCCGCTGCTCGTCTCTTGGACTGGTTGGTCGTTGTGAGTTAGCAGATTGTCGTGAAGCAAGCGCTTGATCGTCCACGGTGGCGACGCGCGATGAATCTTATCTTCGATGAACCTTAGGTGAACAGTTGAAGCGCAAGTATTTCGGTACCGATGGGATTCGGGGGCGTGTCGGTGATCCGAGCGTCAGCCCAGATTTCGTTGTCAAGCTCGGCTGGGCGGCTGGTCGCGTCCTGGGTCAAGGCGACGGCAGTACGGTGTTGATCGGCAAGGACACGCGGATTTCTGGCTATATGTTCGAGTCGGCCCTCGAGGCTGGCTTGGTTGCCGCTGGCGTCGATATCCGACTGCTGGGGCCGATGCCAACCCCGGGCGTCGCCTATTTGACGCGCACCTTTCGCGCGGCCGCCGGCATCGTCATCACCGCATCGCACAACCCGTACGACGATAACGGCATCAAGTTCTTCTCGAGCGACGGCGACAAGTTGCCGGATGAGGTCGAATGCGCGATCGAAGCGGCGATCGATCAGCCCCTGCACACGGTCGCCTCGGCCGATCTTGGCAAGGTCCGGCGGGTGGATGATGCCGCTGGGCGCTATATCGAATTCTGCAAGAGCAGTGTCCCGGCATCGACCTCGTTAAAGGGTCTTAAGCTGGTTCTGGACTGTGCCAACGGTGCGACCTACAACGTCGCCCCTTTTGTCTTCGAGGAGCTCGGTGCCGAGGTGGTGACGATCGGCACGCGACCCGATGGGTTCAACATCAATCGCGAGGTCGGCTCGACCAAGCCTGGGGCCTTGACCGAGGCGGTGGTCGCTGAGGGCGCTGCACTTGGTATCGCCTTTGACGGCGATGGCGATCGGCTGATGATGGTTGATGCCAATGGTCAGGTGATCGACGGTGATGCCCTGATCTACCTGATCGCCAACTCGCGCCGTGCTGCGAATGAGCTGCGCGGTGCTGTCGTGGGCACCTTGATGAGCAACCTTGGGCTTGAGCTGGCGCTGCGCCGATTGGGCATCGACTTCACCCGCACCCAGGTCGGTGATCGCTACATCATGGAGCGACTCAAGCTCGATGGTGGCATATTGGGTGGCGAGCCTTCTGGACACATTATCTGCCGGGATCGAACCACCACTGGCGACGGCATTATCGCTGCGCTGCAGGTGTTGCAGGCATTGATCGATGCCGATACCACCCTAGCCGATGCCGTGCGTCCGGTCGAACGCTATCCTCAAGTCCTGATCAATGTCCGCTTGGAGCAGCGCATCGATGTGATGTCACGCCCGCGTATCCAAGATGCCGTGCGAGCGGCGGAGGCCAATCTTGGCGACCAGGGACGCGTCCTGCTGCGCCACTCTGGCACCGAGCCGCTGGTGCGCGTGATGGTCGAAGGTTTTGATGCCGCCAATGTGCAGGCGCTTGCTGAGGAGCTTGCTGGATTAGTGCGCGAGGAATTAGGGGCCTAGGCCGATGCAGACGACCTCGATGCATGGCATGTGGTCATCGCGCCTCGCGTTCATCTTCGCGGCGACTGGCTCTGCCGTGGGGCTGGGTAATATCTGGCGCTTTCCCTACACCGCAGGCGAATACGGCGGCGGTGCCTTTGTCATCGTCTACCTGCTCTGTGTCGCTGCCATCGGCGTGCCGATCATGATCGCCGAGATCATGCTGGGGCGACGCGGGCGGCAGAGTCCGATCAACAGCATGCGTGCGCTGGCTGAGCAAGCGGGCGCGAGCCGGGCCTGGCAGCTTCTTGGCTGGATGGGTATCCTGTCTGGCTTTCTGATCCTCTCGTTCTACAGCGTGATTGCTGGCTGGACCCTGGCCTATGTGTTTCGGGCTGGGGCCGGGCTATTCGAGGGTATCGACGGCGCGGCCTCGGAGGCGATCTTTAGTGCGCTGGTTGCCGACCCTGAGCGGCTCTTGGCCTGGCACACCGTCTTTATGGTGCTGGTGGTGATGGTCGTCGCGCGTGGCGTCGCCAGCGGCCTGGAAATGGCCGTGCGCGTGCTGATGCCGACCCTGTTCCTGTTGCTGGTCGTTATGGTGCTCTACGCCTCACAGGCTGGAGACTTCGCCGCTGGCCTCTCGTACCTATTCACCCCTGATTTTGGCGAACTCAGGGCCAACGCCGGCGACGCCATCTTGAGCGCGATGGGGCAAGCCTTCTTCAGCCTGAGTCTGGGCATGGGCGCGATCATGATCTACGGCTCTTACCTCAGCAGCCATGCCTCGATTGGCGGTAACGTGGCCATTATCGCCGGCATGGATACCCTGGTGGCCCTGCTTGCTGGGCTGGCGATCTTTCCGATCGTCTTTGCGCAAGGACTCGAGCCGAGCTCTGGGCCGGGCCTGATCTTCCAGACGCTGCCGGTTGCCTTCGGTCAGATGCCGTTTGGGGCCTTCTTCGGCGTGCTGTTTTTCCTGTTGCTCGCGTTTGCGGCCTGGACCTCGGCGATCTCCTTGCTCGAGCCGATGGTTGCTTATCTGGTCGAAAACAAAGGTTTTAGTCGGGTGCGTGCCGCGCTATTGGCTGGGGTTGCGGTCTGGCTGTTGGGTATTGCCTGTCTGCTCTCGTTGAACGCATGGGCGGGCTTTACGGTCTTTGGTAAAGGTATCCTCGACCTCTTCGATTACCTCACCGCGAACGTGCTGTTGCCGCTCGGTGGAATCTTTATCGCCATCTTCGCGGGCTGGGTGCTCGATGAGACGGTCTCACGGGATGAGCTCAGCGCGACTAATGGCGCTGTGCTTTACCGCATCTGGCGCGGGCTGATTCGCTGGCTCGCGCCAGTCTGCGTCGTCCTGGTCTTCTTGAACGCAGTTGGATTGATTTGACGTGCCGCTGGTAAAGAAAAGTGCGTTGGTGCGTCATTCGGCGCAACAGATGTTTGATTTGGTGGCGGACGTGGAAGGCTATCCGCGCTTTCTGCCTTGGTGCCACTCTGCGACCTTGCTGTCGCGAGACGAGCATGAGCTCTGTGGCCGCATCGAGGTCGCGAGACTTGGCGTGCGGCAGGTGTTCTCCACCTGCAACAAGCTTGAGCCGCCTGAGCGCATGTACCTGCGGCTGAAGGATGGGCCATTCCGCAAGCTCAGCGGGGTTTGGACCTTCACAGGTCTGCGTGAGGATGCCTGTAAGGTCGAGCTGCAGCTGGATTTCGAGTTTTCCGGCCGCTTGATCGACAAGGCCTTCGGCGGCGTGTTCGGTCAGATCGCGAACTCGATGGTGGATGCCTTTTGTAAACGAGCAGATGAGGTCTATGGTGACTGAGCAGAGCGTGAACGTCGAAGTCGCTTATGCCCGTGAGCGGGCGCAGGCGTTGATACCGGTTAAGGGGCAGCAAGGAATAACCCTGGCGGAGGCCATTGAACGCTCTGGCATCCTTGAGCGCTTTCCCGAGATCGACCTGGATGTCAACAAGGTTGGCATCTTTGGCAAGGTCGCCAAGCTCGATCAGGTACTCGCGAGCGGTGATCGAGTGGAGATCTATCCGCCGCTGATCGCTGATCCAAAGCAGGCGCGCAAACAGCGCGCGACTGGGGCTAAAGCCGAGGACGGCAAAGCTGCAGCAGAGGAGTCTAAGGCCTCTGCGGCGAACGCCTAACGCTCATGGTGCCGCGCCACCCCCAGCAGATCCATCATGCCGGATTCACGTTAAGGTTTAGGCCAAGCGACCGTGCCGCCTCTAGGCTGGCGAGCCGATTGGCGGAGGCGGAAACGCTGAGTCAGTTGACGCGACCCAAGCCGGTCGATTTCGATATCTAGCGCTGAGTATTACAACGGCGTTCCGACGCGTTTTGAGCTTATTCGGTGGTCTCGACGCCGACGGCGTTCAGCGTTCGGGAGATAATGCCGCGGTCATCGCGCCAATCTGGCACCTCGACCACGACCGTCTCCTGTTCGAGTGCGGCCAGTGCTGCGGCCGGATCGGGTTGCGCAAAGCCCTCGATGCTCACAAGCTGGTCCTCTTCGAACCAGAGCGTGAGCTGCTTGCGTTCCATGGGTTGATGTCCGCGGCGAATGGTGTAGATGTAATCCCAACGGTTGGTATGGAACATATCGGTCAGTAGTGGGGTTCCGAGCAGGTAGCGTACCTGCTCTCGATTCATGCCGAGTTGGACCTGATTCACCATTGGTTCAGTGATGATATTGCCCTGCTGCACCGTCATCTTGTAGACGAAGGGTAGGTTCGACAGCATGGAGCCGCTCGGTCGATCGTCTTGTCGCTTGTCGCGAGCACAGCCGCTTATCGCGAGCGCCGCGGCGAGGATTAGGATCGAGCTAAGAATGACAAGCCTTCGCATCAATCTGTTGTAAGGTAGGGCTGGAACAAACCCAGATGGTACCGCACATGAGAGCAGCGTATCAGTTTCTCGAACAGACTTTGAGCACGCATGAGTTCGATGGATAACAAGCCAATGGAGAACCAACGCCAGATCAAGCAGGCAGGCCTCAAGGTCACCGTGCCGCGGCTGAAGATCCTGCACATCCTCGAGACCAGCGAGCAGCGACATCTGAGCGCTGAGGAGGTCTACAAAGAGCTGCTTGCCGCCGACGAGGAGATCGGGCTAGCGACAGTCTACCGGGTGTTGACCCAGTTCGAGGGCGCCGGCTTGGTTGTCCGCCATCATTTCGAAGGTGGTCAGTCGGTGTTCGAGCTGAATCGGGGCAGCCACCACGATCATCTTGTCTGCGTCAAATGCGGGGCTGTGGTCGAGTTCTTCGATGAGGTGATCGAAGACCGGCAGCGGGCGATTGCCGAGCAGAATGGCTTTAAGATCGTTGAACATGCGCTGGTCATCTATGGCGATTGTCTGCAAGGTGAAGACTGCCCGCGGCGTGCCTCGCTTAAACGAGGCTCATGACGCGCAGCAGGACGACCTTGTCAGGCCTTCTCAGGCCTGGCTAGGGCGTTTAAGCGGGGTGTCCACGCGTGCTGCCAATGTGCTGATGTGATGGAGCCTCAGCACGCAGTTCGATCGTTGCCGGACTCGGTGCCCGTTGCAGATGCCGGGCTGATGATTCATATCAGCATTGCGCGGCAGCAGCTGGTACTCTATCGCGCTCATGAAGCAGTCGAGCGCGTCGCTGTCTCGACCGCACTGCAGGGGCCTGGTGAGCGCAATGGAAGCGGCTGCACGCCGCGTGGCCAACATCGCATTCGCCTCAAGATCGGCAGCGGCTGTCCGAGCGGTGCTGTATTTCGTGGGCGTCGTTGGACCGGTGAGATCTACTCTGCGGCGCTGGGCGCGGCTGCGCCGGAGCGAGATTGGATTCTCAGCCGTATCCTCTGGCTCACCGGCTGCGAGTCGGGGCGCAATCGCGGCGGAAAGGTGGATACCCTCAGTCGCTATATCTACATCCACGGCTGCCCGGATAGTGAGCCGATGGGCGTGCCGCGCTCGCACGGCTGTATTCGCATGCGCAATGCCGACGTGATTCGGCTCTGCGACTGGGTGCCGGTGGGTTGTCCGGTGTTGATCGACTGATCCTGCACCGATGCTGCGTCTTGTCGCTGTTCGCCTGAGTGCGATGCTGTTGGTGATGCTCGGCGCCTGTACCCTGGTCTTCCTGTTGATCCATCTGGTGCCTGGTGATCCGGTCGATGCCATGCTCGGCGAGACCGCTCGTGCTGCGGATCGAGCGGCACTGCGGGCTGCCATGGGGCTGGATGTGCCGCTCTGGCAGCAGTATCTTGACTACCTGGGCGGCCTGGCGCGGCTCGACCTCGGTGACTCCCTGCGCGAGCAGCGCCCGGTGGCGAACATCCTCGCCGAGCGTTTGCCGCCGACCTTGTTGCTTGCAGCTGCCTCGTTGATCCTGGCGCTGGCGATTGCGATCCCGCTCGGTGTGCTTGCAGCGCGGCATCAGCATCGGCTGCTCGACCGATTGGCGATGGGCTTTTCGCTGCTTGGCGTGGCGGTGCCGAACTTCTGGCTCGGGCCGCTGCTGATCCTGGTGTTTTCGCTTTGGCTCGGCTGGGCTCCGGTCAGCGGCATGCAGCAGCCCACGAGTCTGATCCTGCCTGCCATCACGCTTGGCACCGCGCTGGCCGCGGTCTTGGCGCGGATGGTGCGCAACAGTGTGCTCGAGGTCTTGGGCGATGACTATATTCGCACCGCGCGGGCCAAGGGCTTGTCCGAGGGAGCCGTGGTGCGTCGACACGCCTTGCGTAACGCCTGGCTGCCGGTGCTGACCCTGGTCGGACTGCAGCTCGGCGCACTCCTCTCGGGTGCGGTGATCACCGAAACTGTGTTCGCCTGGCCGGGTGTCGGGAGTCTGATGGTCGAGGCCATCCAGGCGCGCGACTTCCCAGTGGTCCAAGGTGCGGTGCTGCTGATCGCCGCGCTCTATGTGCTGGTCAATACGGCGACGGATCTCGCCTACGCCGCAATCGATCCGCGAGTGAGTCTGCGCTGAGCGATGCGTTTGATCCTACCGATCGGTATCCTCCTGGTCTGGGCCGTCGCGGCGCTGCTTGGCCCTTCGCTGCCGTTGGCGCCGAATCAGATCGATCTGCCGCAGATCCTTGAAGGCCCGACGCTGCTGCAGCCGTTAGGGACCGATGATCTCGGACGCCCGGTGCTCGATCGTCTGATCGTCGGCTCGCGGACCTCGTTTCTGGTCGCTATTGGCGTCGTGGCGTTGTCGCTGGTGGTTGGGGTGGCTGTCGGCGGCATCGCCGGCTATGTGGGCGGTTGGCTGGATCTGGTGACGGTTCGCCTGATCGATGTCTTCCTCGCCTTTCCCGGTATCCTGCTCGCGATTGCGCTCGCAGCGGTGCTGGGGCCCGGGCTTGGTAACCTGATCATCGCCTTGTCAGCGGTCGGCTGGGTCGGTTTCGCGCGTCTGACGCGGGCGCAGATCCTGTCGTTACGTGGTCGCGATCATGTGCTCGCGGCGCGCGCGCTGGCCGTGCCGCCGCAGCTTATCCTCATCCGCCATCTGCTGCCGTTAGCGGCCGCGCCCTTGGTCGTTGAGGCGACCTTCGGTATTGCCTCGGTGGTGGTCGCTGAGGCTGGGCTGTCCTTCCTTGGCCTCGGTATCCAGCCGCCGGCGGCGTCCTGGGGGAGCATGATCCGCGATGGCGTCGCCTACATGCTGGTCTCTCCGCACCTGGTTCTCGCGCCGGGACTGGCCCTACTTTTGGTTGTGCTCGCGGTTAATCTCGCCGGTGACGACCTGCGCGATCGGCTCGATGTGCGTGCTTCGCGGAGCTGAGGAAGTGGTGAGTGGTGAGTGGTGAGTGACGTGTCGTTGCTGGGGCAACACAGAGAGGGTGCTAGCGGTATGATTCGTTGCTGCATCCCCAACAGCGTCGTTGAGCCGAAGATTTCAAAGATGAGCGCAGAGGCTTGGTTAGGCGTCGAACAATCCCCGCTGTAGCGGTTTGGTGCCCTTGATGTCATCGCCAAGGGTCTGTTTCGAAAGAGTTTAATCTGTGTCTATCAAGGTCATCTTCGGTTTGCGGATGAATGATGAAACGCCAGTGCTGAGATGTGGAGTCGGTTCATGCTGAGTGCAGATCCTGGGCAATGGCCTAGCCAAAGGCCCCTCGGGCCGGTGATGCTCGATCTCAAGGGCATCGAGCTGAGCGCCGAAGAGCGTGAGCTGCTGCGCCATCCGGCGGTTGGTGGCGTGATCCTGTTCCGGCGCAATTTTGTCAGCCCGGAACAGCTTGCAGCGTTGACCCAGGCCATCCTCGAAGCCGACGAGCGACGCTTGTTGATCGCGGTTGATCAGGAGGGTGGGCGGGTGCAACGGTTCTGCGAGGGACTCACCCGCTTGCCAGCGGCGTCGCGGTTCGGTGCCCTTTATGAACGTGATCCGCGTTCAGCACTCGATGCGGTCCGCGCGGTTGGCTGGCTGATGGCCAGCGAACTGCGTCAGTTGGGTGTCGATTTTAGCTTTGCCCCGGTGCTCGACGTTGAGCAAGGCGTCAGTCGGGTGATTGGCGACCGCGCCTTTGCCACGACGCCGGAAGCGGTCGCGACGTTGGCATCGGCTTGGCTGGACGGTGTCCACGGCGCGGGCATGGCTGGCTGTGGAAAGCATTTCCCCGGTCATGGTGGTGTCGTCGCCGATTCTCACCTCGAATTGCCCGAGGATCATCGGTCGCTCAGTGCCCTTGAACAGGCCGATCTGTTACCGTTCCGTCGCCTCATTGCGCAAGGGCTTGAGGCCGTGATGCCGGCGCATGTGCGTTATGCCGCCATTGACCCCGAGCCAGCCGGCTTTTCGGTGTTTTGGCTGCGTGAGCTGCTTCGTAATCGCCTGCGCTTTGATGGCGCGATTATCAGCGACGATCTCAACATGGCTGGGGCGGGTGTTGCCGGGGGCCCCGCAGCGCGGGCGCTCGCGGCATTGCAGGCCGGCTGTGATCTGGCCCTGATCTGTAACAATCGCGAGGGGGCGATCGCCGTGGTCGAGGCGCTGGCGGACTGGCGGAAACCGGAGTCAGCGGCACGTTTGGAGCGTTTGCGAGCGCGATCCGGTTTCGCTCTGCACAATGCAGAACGTCGACAGGCTGCGTTAACGGCCATCGACCAATTGTCGGTCTGAGTCATGCGCCCAAACGCCGTGTAACTGCGATTTCTAGGATCATCGGGAACTCGCAATAGCAATCGACAGCCACTGAGCTGGTGCCGATGCGACGCCGATCATCCCCCCGCAGAATCATCGGGTGGGCCTCGATGAGACAATGACCCCTCCCGTACAGGAGATAAGCGATGAACAAGATGACGGCTGAGCAATATCGGGCGATCGCTGGCCGCGCTGAGTGCCTGGTATCACCAACGGATGTTGATGCAGCGCTGCAGCGGATGTGCGATGCCATTGGCGCCAGGCTCGGTGATAAAGACCCGGTCGTGCTCGCGGTGATGACCGGGGGCATCGTCGCAACCGGCTTGCTGCTGCCACGGCTCGATTTTGCGCTGCGGCTCGACTATGTGCATGCAACGCGTTATCGCGGCGGTACTCGGGGTGGCGAGATCGAGTGGCGCCATCGACCTGTGGATGCGGTGCGCGGCGAGCATGTGCTGGTGATCGACGACATCTTTGATGAAGGGCTGACGATGGAAACGATCGTCAAGGCCTGCCATGAAGATGGCGCGGCGTCTGTGGTCAGTGCCGTGCTGGTCGAGAAGGAGCGGGGGCGGGACTGTGACTATCGGCCTGACATTGTCGGTCTTCAGGTACCGGATCGCTACGTGATGGGCTTTGGGCTCGACTACAAGAGCTACTTCCGTAATGCGGATCGCATCCTAGCGGCCGATCCTGACGACATCTGAGTAGGGCCATGGGCGCCGTCGAACGGCTTGAGGGAGGTCTATAAAAAGCTAATATAATTAAGGGCTTTTTGACAATTGTCCGGTGATGCGCTAAACCCATCCTGAAGCTTTCGATAAGAGGAGGATGGTGATGCTAACACTCGACGGCTACCGCAGCAGTCATTCTGAGCTGCGCCAGATGATCGATGATCTCAGGCAGCTCACAGCACCCGAGCAGCTCAAGATCAGGCCCAATGCCAAGACCGCCTATCAGTTGCTTTGCGATCTTGCAAAGAAGGTCAAACTTCACCTCGCTGAGGAAGACAAGCAGCTCTATCCCAACTTGCTGATCCACGAAGACCCCAAGGTCAAGTCGATCGCTTGGGGCTTTATCAGCGGTGAGAAGCCACTGCGCCGCTCTTTCGACGAGTATTACAAGCGCTGGCTGAAGAACTGCGACTTCAACTTTAGCGACGAGTTCTTACAAGAGACGCACGAGATCTTCGATATGCTTGCCTACCGGATCGACCGGGAAGAGCAGGTGCTGTTTCCGAAATTGCTCGAGATTGGGATCTTTGCCGAGCAACGGGTCTGATCACCGGTCTGATTGACCTCGGTGAAAGTCCTGGCGGGACTGTTTTCATTCCGTTTTTACAACAACTTGCTCGTATTTTCACCCACTTGCGGTGTTGCGCCAACAGTTGCTCAATCCCACGGGGTATCTGTTGGCGCTCCTAGCGGGTGAAGGAGCAATCGAAGCAGGCTTTGTGGGAACAGGCTTTGTGCGAAACGCTTCGGCAATCGCCTGGACGCCTGCAAAAACTGATGTCGATCTGCCCATCGGGCCTGTCGGGACGAGGCTGCAGACGGCCACTTTGATCGCCGCAGCCTGTGGCGCAAGTGTTCAAGCCTTGCCCTAGTCCAGTACAATGTCTCTCCAGTATTCTAGGAGTGGCATTCATGTCTGTGTTGGCGATTATTGGTGGTTCTGGCTTCAGTGCCTTTCCAGGTCTTGAGGTGCGTGATCGCCAGCCGGTCGAAACCCGCTATGGGACGACCTCGGCGCCACTGGTTCAGGGGCGCATTGGCGGGCAGCCTGTTTGCTTCCTAGCGCGCCATGGTTCTGAGCATCGGTTGCCACCTCATCGCATCAATTATCGAGCGAATATCCAGGCACTTGCCGATGCCGGCTGTTCATCGGTGGTGGCGTTGGCTGCTGTCGGCGGTATCCATCCGGCCTGCTCTCCTGGAACGCTTTGCGTGCCAGATCAACTCGTCGATTATACCTATGGCCGGGCGCACAGCTTCTTCGACGATGAATCCGAGGGCGTTTGTCACGTGGATTTTACTGAGCCCTATAGCCAAGCTCTGCGGCAGCAGCTTCTAAGCGCGGCTGCCGCCGCTGGGATTGTGCTGCGTGATGGTGGAACCTACGCAGTGAGCCAAGGACCTCGGCTTGAGACTGCAGCTGAAGTGCGTCGCATGGCCCGCGATGGCTGTGATCTCGTTGGTATGACAGCGATGCCGGAGGCGGCGCTCGCGCGCGAGCGAGGTCTCGGCTATGCCACACTGGCGTTTGTCGTCAATTGGGGCGCAGGCCTCAGTGACGAAGCGATCACCATGGATGCGATCAACGCACAAATCGAGCGCTGTGCCGATGATATCGGGCGCCTCTTGGCGGTGTTTGCAGAGCAGCGTGCCGCGCCGGTTAGCTGAAACGGCGTTTAGTGGCTGACCATTTTCTACTTCCCGATCATCGCCCACCATGGGTCCTCAAAGCGGGAAGAACGGGAAGAAGTTGATGGACAGTTTCTTATTTGATCATTGTTCCTACACCCAACCCAAACAATTCGCGGAGAAAGACGATGGCTGACGACCAGGAGCAAAACCCGGTGGAAAATGCAGAAAAGAACCCAGTGGAAGCCCAGGAGCAGGCAAAGCCTCGGATGGGCTTCTTGCCAAAAATGGTCCTGTGGAGTCTCGTGCTCCTGTTCGGGTTTCTCTATCTCGGCTCTCTTGAGCGCAAGACCGGTGAGCCATTGATGCCGTTCTCTATGGGCGGGGGTCACCGTGAGGCACCGGCCGCTGCTGTGCCAGCAGCTGCAAGCGGCGCGGTCAGCGAGATAGCCAGTAGCGCTCCGTCTGCGCCTCCAGCTCAGGCGCAGCAAGCGGCCGCCACCTCTGAGCCAGAGTCGCCGCCCGCTGCTGCCAGCACTCCAGTCGCGGCTGTGCCTGATGTGAGCAAGCAGGAGGCGGAGGCCTTTGCCCAGGCAGTGATGACGAAGAAGCCTGAATCGACCGCGACGCCGGCTGCAGCGCCCGCTGCACCAGCTCCGGTCGCTCAGCAGGCCGCGCCGTCGCCGGTCGCTCAGCAGCCTGCGCAGTCAGTGCCGGCGAAGGCGCCAGCGGCGACGGCTCCAGCCTCTAATGATGCGCAAGCAGGTGTCGTCGCTGCGTCGAGTACTGAGGGAGCAAAGGCGCCCGCGAGCGCTGACGACTGGGCAGCGAGGCGTCGTGCGCAGGCTGAGGCTTACTATGCTGAGCAGAGGCGTCAGGCTGAGGCGGCCGCGCGCCAGCGCTGGGAGGCGATGCAGCAGCGCATGCCGCCCGTCCCTTGGCAAGCGGCGCCACCGGCCGCGATGCCTTATGGGGCTTACGGACGTTGGCCAGCACCCGCGGCGCCTGGCTATTATCAGCGCCCGGCGGGGCCAAGCGGCTCTTCATCGAACTGAGTCCGGCTCGGAGGAGGCTGCGGAAACGTTCATTGCGGTTCATTGCGCGCCACGCCTGAAGATGACCTGATTGCTTCAGGGTAAGTGCTTCGGACGAACCGCGCCTTCTTGCACTGGCGCTGAACTTGGTCGCTGTCCATTTTCGACTTCCCGATCATCGCTCAACCATGGCCCTCAAATCGTGAAGAAGTTGATGGACAGTGTCTTAGCCTGCGTTTGGCTGATCCAGTGCTACTCCCAACGGAAAAGCCGTGCTGCAATGGTGATTAGAATCGCAGCCATCGCCAGTAACAGGGCTAACTGCGGCGCGATCGCCATCAGGTTGGCGCCATCAATCATCACAGCCCGCGCGCTTTCGACAAGATAGGTCAGGGGCATGAGGTATGAGAGGGTTTGGGCGGCGGCGCTCGTGCCTTCCATCGAGAACCATACGCCTGCGAGCAAGAGCATTGGCCAGGATATGAGATTGAGCAGTCCGTCGGCGAGTTCTTCTGTGCGAAGTCTGGCGGCGATGATCAGTCCTAGGCTGATCATATTGAGCGCGCCGGCTACATAGATCAGGATGAGGGCGAGATACGAGCCACGCATCGGGAAATCGAGCAGCAGCATCGCGCCTGTGTAGACAACGAGGCTCGAGGCCAGTACCACGATCAGCCGCGATAGGATCTGCGCGATCAGGAATTCGAGCGGGGTTAGCGGAGTCGCCTTCAGACGTCGTAGGACGCCGTTTTTGCGGTAACGCACCACGACCCAGCCAACCCCCCACAGGCTGGAGAACATCAGGTTCATCGCAAGCACGCCGGGTACGGCCCAATCGGCGTAACTGAGTGCCTCGCCGCTTGCGGTCTCGCGCAGCGGCGTTTCTGTTGCCTTTATCCTTGCCGGTAGGGCGCTGGGGGAAGCACCAGTCGCCGCTGGTGCGCTGGCAATGGCGCCAAGCAGGAGGCGCTCGGCGATCGAGCCGTTCGCCGACTCAGGGTTGACCCAGTAGCGCACCAGCGCGCTTGAGGATGCCCGCGTATCGAGAAGTAGGTCGAGCTGATGTCGGGCGACCTTGGCAACGCCAGGGGCCTGCTCGGTGATTGGAACGAATTGGATGGTCTCGATTGAGAGGAAGTCGTCGATCCCGCGACCGGCGGTCGATGAGATTGGCGTCGCGCCGTCGTCGAGCAGGCCAACCTTGAGCAGGGTTTGGCTGCCTGAGCCGAAGATGAACGCGAAGGCGACGATCATCATGACCGGCATCAGGATGTTCCAGATCAGGCCCGCGCTGTCGCGGTAGAACTCGCGGTTGCGAGCGATGAAGATTGCCTGGATGCGTTTCCAGCTCGGTAGATTGGTGGTGTGCTTGCTCGTTCGGTGCAGCCGAACGGTGGCCGCTAGTTTCGTCGCGGGTTTCATTGCAGCTTTCATCGAGAGCGCTCAGGCTCTAAGGCTGTGGCCGGTGAGTTTGAGGAAGAGATCCTCGAGGCTCGGGCGGTCGACGCGCAGATCGATCAGCGAGGCCCCGTGCTGCTCCAACTGTTCGAGCGCGGTTGGCACCTCGTCGACATAGAACTCAATGCTGGTGTCTCGGCGCTCAGCGTTTTCCGGCAGCGGTGCATCATTGGGCCAGGCACTGCTCGGTAGTCTCAGGATCGCCGTCGGAAAATGCTCGCGAATCAGTGTGCTCGGGCGTCCTTGAATGAGGATGCGGCCGTGATCGACAATGGCGATCTCGTCACACAGGCGCTCCGCCTCTTCCATGTAGTGGGTGGTGATGAGGATGGTTTTGCCGCGCTCGCGGACGCGATCGATCAGCGCCCAGAAATTGCGCCGGGCCTGGGGATCGAGTCCAGTGGTCGGCTCATCGAGAAACACCAGGGTTGGCTCATTCACCAAGGCGATGGCGAGCAGCAGGCGCTGGCGTTGGCCACCTGAGAGTTTGCGTGTGTCGCGGGTGAGAATCTCTTGCAGATGGCAGAGCTGGATGAGCTCGTCGAGATCGACGTGGCGTCGGTAGAGGGCCGCGAACATCGCCAGAGACTCGCGGACGGTTTGGAAATCTTGCAGCGAGGTCGCCTGGAACTGGATGCCGATCTGTTCGCGGAAGTCGCGATCGAGTGGGCGGCCTCGGAACAGGACGCGGCCGCTTGTCGGTGTCTGGATGCCTTCAAGCATCTCGAGCGTGGTCGTCTTGCCAGCGCCGTTTGGACCTAAGAGGCCGAAGCACTGGCCAGGTCGAACCCCAAAGCTGATGTCGTCGACAGCGCGAACGCCTGGGAACTGCTTACCGAGCCCGTCTGCGGCGATGAGAAGGTCGTCTGTCATCAGGTTATCAGGTCATCAGGGGGCGGTGTCTTGATGGTTGGTGTAGTCAGTAGGTCGCTGATGACCCGTGCCCCCATCCAGGAAGATGGGGGCAATGGCTTCACGGTCAGCGGCCAGGAAATGAGCGCAAGCGTCTCATTGGGCTCAGGCCGTCGCACCGTCGAGAGCCTTATTCCTTGTCGTTTTTGGTGGTGTCGATGCCGAGCGGCATGTAGGCCCCGCAGGTGCCGAAGTAGGCGGTGCCGAGCAGGATGAGTCCGACTAGGCCGAGCCACCAGGGGCCGCCGAGGATGCTGATCAGGATGAGGATGCCGCCGGCGGCGTATCGAATGTTGCGATCGGTCTGGCCGACGTTTTTGACGAGGTTCATAAGAAGCTCCAAAGGCTGGATGGTTTCGGATAATAACGCTGGCGGCTGCACCCTGGTCGATTGCTGGGGCGCGGCTGTCTTTGCGTGGCTACAAGCGTCGCTACAAGCGTGGCTACACGCGTGGCTACAAGTAAGATAGGGACGATGGCGTTAGGTTTCTCCGGCATCGGGGCCGATGCCGAGGACCATGCCCGTGATAGCGCAGTCGACTGCTGCCAGTGACCGCGTGTGTCTAAAAGTATATGGGGAGGCCGGCCGAGTGGGCGTTGCGATTGGACAATGGATGCAGCGAATCCACGACCTGTGCCCGCGAGACTTGGTTATCCTGAGCGTCTTGCCTGCCGTGAGAGTCCCTTCGAGCGTCGTCATGCACGGATTCCAGTTGTCCCGCGCCCTGTTTTGGGTGGTGATCGCCTTTCTGGCGTTGCTCGCGTTCCGGCCTTGGATCGATGGTTGGTTGATCGAGCGCGCAGCGGTGCCTAGGCCTGTCACAGCGCGTGGCGATCTGGCAGCCGATGAGCAGTCGACGATCGCGATCTTCGACGCAGTCAGCCCATCGGTGGTCTTCATCACCACCACCGAGGAGCTGGTCAACCCCTGGGCGCGCGACCCGAATGTCGTGCGCCGTGGGACCGGTTCAGGCTTCGTCTGGGATGGTCAGCGGCATATCGTGACCAACTGGCATGTCATTGCCGAGGCGAGCGCGGCCTGGGTGCGCCTGGCCGATCAGCGCCACTTTCGCGCTGAGTTGATCGGCAAGAGCCCGGCGCATGATCTGGCCGTGCTCAGGATCAGTGGCGCATGGCAGGCACCCGAACCGATACCGATCGGCCGCAGTGCCGATCTGCGGGTAGGGCAGAAGGTATTCGCGATTGGCAACCCGTTCGGCTTGGATTACAGCTTGACCAGCGGCGTGGTTTCGGCCCTCGACCGCGCCATCTACAACGAACGATCTGGCGAGATCCGCGGCCTGATCCAGACCGATGCGGCGATCAATCCAGGAAACTCGGGCGGTCCTTTGATCGATAGCGCTGGGCGCCTGATCGGCATCAATTCGGCGATCTTCAGCACCTCAGGTACCTTTAGCGGCATCGGTTTTGCCGTGCCTGTGGATACCATCAACCGGGTCGTGCCACAGTTGATCGCTCGCGGGCGTTATATCCGTCCGCGCATCGGCATCACGGCCGATGATGCCGTGAGCCGTCCGATACTGAGGCAGCTTGGGCTCGAGGGCGTTTTGGTGCTGGGTGTCGGGCCGGGCTCGCCAGCCGATAGCGTCGGGCTGGTCGAGACTCGGGTCAGCCCAACAGGCGAGATCGTGCCTGGAGATATCATCCACCGGCTGGATGGGCAGCCGGTCACCGAGATGGCGGATCTGATCGATATCCTCGAGGGTTACCAGGTGGGTGATCGAGTGACACTCTCGATCATCCGAGATGGCCGCTCCTTGGATGTGGCGATCCATCTCGGCGGTGAATCCGTCCGCTGGGATTGAGGCGATTTCTGTCAATCGAAGCCGCAGACGCCGCTCGGGCAGCAGCCGCCGGCACCACAGGCCGGCGCGGGTGCGCTACCACTCCCGAGTGTGCTGCTCGAGATCAGGTTGCCACCGGTGGCCATGCGGCTGACCGGGGTCGATGCGGGTGTATCGCCGCAGGGGATTGCGGCCCGCTCGCAGAGTTCGCCCCAAGTACTGATGGTCTCGCTCATTCGATGGCTCACCTCAACGACGCGGTCATTGGTGTCACAACGATAATCGTAGGTTGGCATGGTGGGATTCTCCATATATCGATGTTTGCTGATATACCAAGATTATACCAATCCGAGGGCGAACATCGACCTGTCTAGCCTAGCCAGCGCAGGTTGGCGTCTGTCTAGATGCTATCTAGATGTTATCTAGATGCCGATCTCGGCGAGCCAGAGTCTGGCGCGTAGTCCGAGGCCGGTGGTGTAGCCGACGCGTCGAAAGCGAATTCGGCCATCACGGTTGATGATGAAGCTGGCGGGGACCGCTTGAACGCCCCACTGCCGGGCGATCTCGCCGCTGGGGTCAGCGATCACGCGCAGATCCAGCGCTCGCTCGTCGAGGTAGCGGCTGATCTCTTCTTCAGTGCCGGATTGCATTGCGATCGTCGTCACCTGGTAACGCTTCGCGAGTGCCTCGATGCTGCCCTCCTCAAGCTTGCAGATTGGGCACCAGCTGGCCCAGAAGTGGATCAGGGTTGGCCCTTCCAGCGGCGGACTCAGGTTGATCTGCTCCAGGGTATCGATAGTATGGCCACTGAGCGTCGGAGCGATTCCTTCGGCGAGCGGTCTTGCTTTATACCAGTGCACTGCAGCGAGCACGAGGAGGACGATCGCGCCTTCGAGCCCCCATCGGCGCAGGCGTTGGCTCCAGCGACGCTTGTGCTTGCCGTTTGGCGCCTTGCTGTTGGTGGTTGATGCACGCATGCTCATCCGCTTGATCGCTTGGTGATCGGCTTAATGACAGTAACGAATCGAGCGTCACGGTGCGAGGCGCATGCGCAGTGTGCCACTTGAGCTGACCGGACCCCGCTAAGAGCGGTTCGGCTGTGAGCAAGCGTTTGCGTCTGTCGTTTCGACCTGTTTTGCAACCTGCAGAGAGGTGTCTTTATGCCATTGTCAGTTGTATTGCTCATGATGCTCGTCTTGCTCGGCGCCTGGTCCGCGCAGGCCGCGGAGCCCAGTGAGGGGCTCTTCGATCTCGATGCACTAGAGGTCATGATTGCGCCAGATCTGCCCTATATCGAGCTTCTTCAGGATGACGAGAAGGTGCTCCTGATGCGTCATCAAGACCCTGGTCATACCATCCGGCCGCCGTTTGAGAAGACAGCTCGACCTTGCCCGCCTTATTGTGTGCAGCCGATGCAGTTGGCGCCTGGCGTTGAGACCATCGGTGAACTCGAACTCATCGACTATCTGCAGCGGGCTGCGGGCGAACTCAGTGATGTGTTGGTGATCGACTCGCGAACGCCGGACTGGTTTGCGCGCGGGACGATCCCGGGTGCCATGAATATTCCCTACACGAAGCTCGACCCAGCGCATGCGAAGCCAGCGCAGATTGCCGATCTCTTGCAGCTTGAATTCGGCGCTGTTGCTGTTGACGGGCTTTGGGATTTCGATCACGTCAAGACCTTGGTGTTCTTCTGCAATGGCGCCTGGTGCGGCCAATCGCCGACCAACATCAAGGCGCTGCTCGGTTTTGGCTTTCCGGCGCACAAGCTCAAATGGTATCGCGGTGGCATGCAGGCCTGGGAACAGCTCGGCCTGACCACGGTGAGTCAGGCTCCTGATACTGACTGAACCGATCCTTGACCCGAATCTGGATCGGTATCCAACGCCGAATGATGCGCTCGAGTTCGCCTGAGCGTTGCCAGGCGTCGATGACCCGATTGAGACCTCGACGCAACTGGGCATCTTCGGTGCGCGTGATGAATCTCCATTTTTCAGTGGAGAGCGGTTGAAAGACCGCCGTGAGAGCGGTTTCTTCAGGGTCGGCAGCAAGTGACCAGGCGGTTGTCGCCTCATGGATAAAGACGGTGATCTCGCCATCACGCAGTGCGGCAAGACCCTCATTGGCATGTGCGAATGGAACCCGTTCCGCGCGTGGCAGTTGTGCTTGTACGAGCCTGGCGCCGAGGCTCCCGCGCTGATAGCCAACCCGCTCGCTGGTGAGCTTGAGGTCGATCAGGCGGGGGAAACGGGTGAGGTCGTCGGTGCGAATGATCGCCATCTGACCGCTGTCGAGCACTGACTGACTGGTTGCGAGCCCAAGCGCGGCGAGTTCGTCGCGCGGCAGCGCAGAGAGCGCGACGTCGACGCGGCCACCGCGTAGGGCGTCCATCAACCTGGGCTCCGGCAAGGCGTGGAGACTGAGCTCGAGTTCGAGCGCTGCGGCCAAGGCGCGGGCGAGGTCGATCTCGAGTCCCTTGACGACACCGCCTTGCTTGAACGCCAGCGGTGGGCTCTCGATGTTGACCGCGAAGGCGATCGTTGTCAGCGAGGTTGCCGCAGCCAGATCCTGGCTCAGGAGCAGCAGTAAGACGCAGAGTGCCGGTGCTACCCGTGGCGCGTTCCGGCGGCGTCCAAGGGCTGCTGCGGTGGTCGACTGGCTGGGCTCAGGGTTGCAGGCATGCTGCGCTGCGCTGGCGGCACCCATCGTTCGCCAGTGCGCTCAGTCGCCGGGCAGTATCGGGGTTGTCGCACCCTGTTCGGGATCAGGCTCGGTGCTAAACCAGGCGAGTTTATCGCGCAGGCGCACGACCTCACCGACGATGACCAGGGTCGGTGGCTGTGGTGGGTCATGTTCGACCTCGGCCAGGATCGTGGTCAGGGTGCCGACATAGACCTTCTGCATGTGCGTGGTGCCTTGCTGAACCAACGCGACGGGCATCTCGGGCGCGACACCATGCTCGATCAGTTTGTCGATGATCTGCGGCAGGCCGACGAGGCCCATGTAGAAGACGACGGTCTGATTTGGCTGTGCGAGCTGTGGCCAGTTGAGGTCGATGCTGTGGTCCTTGAGGTGACCGGTAACAAAGGTGACTGACTGTGCGTAATCGCGATGGGTCAAGGGGATGCCGCCATAGCAGGCACAGCCATTGGCGGCGGTGATGCCGGGTACGACCTGGAAGGGCACGCCCTCGGCTGCCAAGGTGTCGATCTCCTCGCCGCCACGGCCAAAGATGAAGGGGTCGCCGCCCTTGAGCCGCAGCACCCGGTGGCCCTCTTTGGCGAGTCGCGCGAGCAGCCGGTTGATCTCCTCTTGGCGCATCGTGTGCTGGTTGCGCTGCTTGCCGACGTAGATGTGCTCGGCGTCGCGGCGCACCATGTCGATGATCGGCTTGGCGACTAGGCGATCGTAGACCACCACATCGGCTTGCTGCATCAAGCGCAGCGCGCGAAACGTGAGCAGGTCTGGATCTCCTGGGCCCGCGCCGACCAGATAGACCTCACCCGTGCTGGGTCGGGTGCCGGATTCGAGCTCCCGCTCCATCGCGACCTTGGCCTCTTCTAAGTGGCCGGAGAAGATGCGCTCGGCGACACCGCCCTGCAGCACGCGGTCCCAGAAGCGCCGGCGATCGCGCTGCTGCTCGAAACGCGCCTTGACCTTGTCCCGATAATCGGCGCAGAGCTCGGCCAAGCGGCCGTAGCCGGCGGGCACCAAAGACTCGAGCCGTGCGCGGATCATACGGGCGAGTACTGGTGATGCGCTGCCAGTCGAGACCGCGACCACGACCGGTGAACGGTCGATGACCGACGGCATGATGAAGGTACAGTCTTCGGGCTGATCGGCGACGTTGACCGGGATGTTGCGGGCGTTTGCAAGCTCGGCGATGCGTCGGTTCACGTCGCGGTCGTCGGTCGCGGCGATCACCAGGCGCATGCCTTCGATGTCGCTGTCGGCGAAGGTCCGGGCATGAAAACGGATCTCGGTCTGGTCGATGCGCGCGCGAAATTCTTCGCTGAGGGTTGGCGCAACCACGATAAGCTGAGCGCCTGCGCGCCTGAGGTTTTCGAGTTTGCGCAAGGCGATCGGCCCGCCACCTACGATGAGGCAGGGCTTACTTTTGATATCGAGGAAGATGGGGAGATGTTCCATCGCTGACGCTGCCTCTGAAGGCGAATCTGTAGTTCTCTAGCCGGCCGGTTTGCATAATCAAAGCAGGCCTAGCGGGCCGGGTCTGTTGGGCCGAAGACTGGAATCAGTCGCCGAGCAGACCCAAGATCATACGCCTAGCCCGAGGCACTTGGGCAAGATTGCCAGCACATGAGCGGCGACGCTGCTTGATTGAGCATGTTAATATACTGAAATACTTGGTCATTGGGTAGTCTAACCTTGGTCACAGAGATCGATTCCGAAACCCTGAAGTCGCGTTTGAGCAACGGTGATGACGTCGTACTGGTCGATGTGCGCACGCCGGCAGAGGTGGCGCAAGGTGCCTTGCCAAACGCGATCCACATCCCGATGGCGGTGATCCCCGTGCGTGCCGCAGAGCTGCCGCGAGATCGCGATCTGGTGATCTACTGTCGCAGTGGCGCGCGCTCGTATCACAGCTGTCAATTCCTTGCCCAGCAGGGCTTTGATAACGCCTTCAATCTGCGCGGCGGCATCATCGCTTGGGTCCGCCATGGCTACGAGATTGGCCAGATCAACGCTGGCTGAAGGCCCACCACGGGCCTTGTTGGGGGATCAACTGGGCGCCGCCCATGTTGCCTTTTTGTCCGGTTTCGGCTAAAAATCAGAAGCTTCGTTTGTGCTGAAATACTAAAGCGTAAGCGTGGGTCTTGAGCTGAGACGGCTCGTCTAATTTTCTAACACATAGAGTGTGAGGTATATCCGATGGCAGACTTCAATCAAGAACTCGACGCAAGTGGTCTCAACTGCCCGCTGCCGATCCTGCGCGCGAAGAAAACGCTCAACGGCATGGAGGCTGGCGAGGTTCTGCACGTGATCGCGACCGATCCCGGCTCAGTCAAAGACTTTGATGCCTTCTCGAAGCAGACCGGCAATGAGTTGATGGAGTCGAAGGAAGACGGCGGCAAGTTCCACTTCATGATCAAGAAGAGCTGACCTCCGCCTTACCCCTTACAACACAACAGGGGCTCGGCGAACGGGCTCCACTGGGAGGAAACGATGGACGAAAAGAAACTGGCCATCATCGCCACCAAGGGCTCGCTCGATTGGGCCTATCCGCCGTTCATTCTGGCATCGACCGCGTCTGCCCTTGGCTATGAGACGCAGATCTTCTTTACATTCTACGGTCTTCAGCTGCTGAAGAAGAAGCTCGAGCTGCAAGTCACGCCGCTCGGCAACCCTGGTATGCCTATGCCGATGGGTATGGACAAGTGGTTTCCGATCCTTGGTATGACGCTGCCAGGTATGCAGGGCATGATGACCAAGATGATGAAGCAGAAGATGAAGGACAAGGGCGTCGCCAGCGTCGAAGAGTTGCGCGAACTCTGTCAGGAGGCGGAGGTGAAATTGATCGCCTGTCAGATGACCGTCGATCTGTTCGATATGGATTCCTCGCAGTTCATCGACGGCGTTGAGTACGCTGGCGCCGCGGCCTTCTTCGAGTTCGCGGGCGAGAGCGACATCTGCCTGTATATCTGACGGCAGCGGCGCTCGAGCGAGGCGCTAGTTATCTCGCAAGGGGGGTGGTCTCGACTGCTCCCCGGTCGATCCGCCAGGCGATCCTGATGTCACCGGCGTCTATCACAACGCCTTCTCTCGCGTATCCCCCTGCCGGTAGGCCAAAAAAAGGGCCGCTCATGGATGAGCGGCCTTGAAAATGCGCGGCGAGGTCTGCGCGCTTAGGGGGACTGGTTTGCCGTGCTGTTAGCCCGTGTTGATTAGAAGGCGTTGAACGACTTACTAATCTCGAGTCCGATCAGGTGTGCATTGGCCTCGTAGTCGCCATTGATGGCGTCAGTGCCGTTAGTGTCGCTGCCACCAAGGTAAGGCTTGGCGCTGCGATAGTTGCGGTCTAGGAACATCACGTACATGTAGCCGGCTTCGAGCTGCCAGCCATCGCCCAGGCTGTGGCCAACGCCGATGCCGAACAGGTGTCGATCGTTATCTGGCACGCGGGCGCTGAAATGGGTATCGCCTTGGGGCGTCTCGTCGAAGGAGTAGCCGAAGCGCAGCTGCGTCTGCTCTTGCAGTTGATAGGTCATGCCAAGCCGATAGGCATTGGCGTCATCCCAGTCGTTCACATCCGCGAAGAGGGTGGCGCCGTTGAGATCGCCCTTGACCTGGATCTCGTCGAAGCTGCTCCAACCAGTCCGCGTCCAGTCGAATTCGACTGCGAGTGCTGGTGTCAGCTCGTAGCGGGCGCCGAGCTGTAAGCGCCAAGGTAGGTCGAGGTCGAGTTCTGCGGTTTGGCTGGGCTGCAGTGCGCCAATCAACACCAGCGTCGGGTTGAGGGCGCTGTAGCTGCCGTCGATTTTAATGGTGCTGCTCGAGTGGAAGTTGATTCCGGCGCTGAAGGGGCCTTTTGCGTAGAGTGCGCTGAGATTGAAACCAAGGCCGGTGCCATCACCCTCGAGCTGGGTGATGGATGAATTCAGTGTGGCCGATTTTGCCCAATAGATGTCGGCGCCAAGTGCGACGGCCAACTCATCCGAGATGGCATAGGTGATGGTTGGCGTGAAGTCGATGATCTCAAGTTTGCTCTGCGTCGGCTGCGGGCTCGCCGGTACGCTACCGCCCGGTCCCAATGGCGGTGGCGGTAGTTGGATGCTGCCTGTCAGCGGCGGGAAGGTTTCGGTTTTCCAGCGAGTCTCGAGGCCAAAGGGTGCATTGACGCTGAGCCCGGCTGACCAGCGCTCATTGATTCGAATCGCGGCCTGGATCATCGGCGCGACAAGCCAATCGGCGCCCACGCTGTCGTGGCTGCCGCTCGCGTTATCGACTGAGAACGTCGGCCCGATCAGCAGGCTTCCGGCCGCTAGCCAGGACTGGTCGTGAAAGGCGATAGCGGCGGGGTTGTAAGGGACGGCACCACGGTCGACTGGGTTGGCAACGAGCGCGTTTGCCGTCGCGATGCCTGCGGTTGAGAGTTCGGGGACGGCAAATCCGGACGCTATTGCGCTCGAAGAAAGGCATCCGCCGAGGATTGCACCGGAGATGGCAAGCGCCGACAAATGGCTGTTGTGAGATACATACATTTAGCGTGACTCCTCAGGCCGCTGCATGGCTAGTATGGTGTTTTGCTAGCCTTTATTGTTGATGTTGTGAATATACACCGGGCTGTTGCAAAAAGCCAGGTTTGTTGTATATCCGCTGTCGCTGGCGCAAAAGACCTGCGCACGACGGGCTAGCGCGAGACGCCTGTGCTATAAGGGCAGACGCTGAAGACGGCTTCGAGGAGACCATGGCAGACCGCAGACTGCAGGTGTTTCATACGGTGGCGCGTCTGATGAGCTTCACCAAGGCGGCCGATGCGTTGCATATGACGCAGCCGGCAGTGACCTTCCAAGTCAGACAGCTTGAGGAGCAGTTCAATACTCGGCTGTTCGACCGAGGTCGCAATCGGATCAGCCTCACGGCTGCTGGCGCCCGGGTGTTTGAGTACGCGGATCGCATCTTTGGGCTTTATGCCGAGATGGAGCAGGGTGTGCGCGAACTCACAGGCGACATCAGTGGCTCGATCACCATTGGTGCGAGCACCACCATCGCTGAGTACATGCTGCCGACACTGCTCGGCGACTTCAAAAAACGCTATCCGGAGATTGGCATCCATCTCAAGGTCTCGAACAGCGAAGGCATCGTGTCGCTGGTCGAGCGTAATGCCATCGATCTCGGGGTGGTCGAGTCGCCCGTCGCGAATCGTCACCTGGTGGTCGAGACGTGCAAACAAGACGAGCTGGTTGCCATCGTCCCCACAGGGCACGACCTCGCGACCGGAGCCTGCGTCGCCTGTCGTCGTGTGCTCGAGTATCCCTTCATCTGCCGCGAGGAAGGCTCAGGGACGCGCGAGGTCATCAACGATTATCTCGACGAAATGGTCGGTGGCACGGGAGCGCTCAAGGTGGCCATGGAACTGGGCAGCCCAGAGGCTGTGAAAGGTGCGGTTGAGGCCGGGATGGGGGTCTCGATTGTTTCCAAGTTGACAGTTCAGAAGGAACTCAAGCTTGGCACGCTGGTCGCCTTGCGTCTCGAGCCACCACTGTTCCGTCCGCTTTCGTTTGTCCATCAGAAACACAAGTTCAGGATTCGCGTGATGGAGGAGCTGCTCGAATTTGCCCGCGCCTACTGTAAAGGCAACACGGCGCAATAATGGCACAGCATGACCGACTGATGACACAGCACGATGCACTGATGGCATGGGCGAGAGGCTGAAATGATCTCAATGGAGCGCGCATCGCCACATGAGCGGCGACTGCTGAAGATCCTGCGTGCCCTCGATGTCCAAGATCGAGCCACACTGATCGCCTTCGCTGAATTCCTGATGGCCGGGGGGGTGGCCGGTGCGGACTCGGTTGCGGGAGCCCTTGAGCGCACCCCGGCGCCGCCTGAGCCGCAACACGAGCCGCGTCCGCCGCAAGAGAGCGTGGTGGCGGCGATCAAACGGCTGCGCCGGGTCTATCCGATGCTTGATGCCGCTGAGATGTTGCAAGAGACTTCCGCGCTGATGGCGACTCACCTTCTCCAAGGGCGTGATGCTGCCGAGGTCATCGACGATCTTGAGGTCTTGTTCGTGAGACGCTATCAGGCCCGGCTTCCCAGCAACCCGGGGGCGCCGGTCACCGACGAGGATGCCTAGCCCCTGCACCGGCGTGATCGTCACGCTGCCGATGCGTTATCCTGACCGACCTCCTTAACTTCACCACCGATGCCCATGCGAGCGCTGAACCGCTGGCTGAGTCGTTACTTATCCGACCCCCAGATCCTCTTTCTCGTCTCAGCGCTGTTCGTGCTGTTTGCGATCCTGTTGTTTTTGGGCAGGATGTTGACGCCAGTGCTTGCCAGTATCGTGATCGCCTATCTGCTGGAAGGCCTCGTCGGTCTCTTGGAACGCCAACGCTGGCCGCGTTGGGCAGCGGTGTCGGTCGTGTTCGCTTTATTCATGTTGTTTGTGGCGTCGATGCTGCTTGGCGTGTTGCCATCGGTCTCCCGCCAGATCCGCGACCTCGTTCAGCAACTGCCCAACATGCTCGCCTATGGCCAGCAGGTGTTGATGCAGTTGCCGGAGCGTTATCCGGATCTGATCACCAGTGCTCAGATTGCCGAGTTAATCAATAGTATCCGCCGCGATATCGCCGGGCTTGGGCAGCAGTTGTTGTCATTGTCGCTGTCGTCGGTGGTCGGCGTGATCACGCTGCTCGTCTATCTGATCCTGATGCCCTTGTTGGTGTTCTTCTTCCTCAAGGACAAGGAGTTGATCTTCGCCTGGTTTCGGCGCTGGCTGCCGCGTCACCGGGCCATTGCTGGCGACGTTTGGAAAAAGGTCGATCGGCAGATCTCTAACTATGTTCGCGGCAAGGTCTGGGAGATCCTGATCGTTTGGCTGGTGAGCTTCGTGACCTTTTCGTTGTTTGGTCTGAATTACGCCCTATTGCTCTCGGTGTTGGTCGGGCTGTCGGTGATCATTCCTTACATCGGTGCCTCCATCGTGACCATCCCGGTGGTGTTGATCGCCTGGTTTCAGTGGGGTTGGGGGCCGGCCTTCATCTGGCTGACAGTTTCTTACATCATCATCCAGGCCCTGGATGGCAATGTGCTGGTGCCCTTATTGTTCTCAGAGGTGGTGGATTTGCATCCGGTGGCGATCATCGTTGCCATCCTGGTCTTCGGGGGTATTTGGGGGTTTTGGGGGGTGTTCTTCGCCATCCCACTCGCGACCTTGGTGCAGGCGATCTTGAGTGCGCTGCCGCGGCATCTCGATGCCGCGCGTGCCAAGGGCGAGACCACCGATTCAGCCCTCGAGTAGGGTCCATGTCTTTTCGCTCGCCTTCGGTGTTACCTCTTCGGTCAGATGGCCGGCCATGCTCCCGATGACGCTCCTTGAGGCAGACCAAAATCCTATGCAGCTTCTTCGATACGTGCTTTATCGGCAATCGCCTCATTTGCGGTTTAAAGCCGCCTCTGTTAGTCCAACGTCCATTCATGCACTGGCTTGCCGGTGGCCTGATGTGCGAGATAGGCCTCGGTGAGCGCGGCCATGTCTGGCCCGTGTCTGGCGACCCAGGCGCGCTGCCAAGCGGCGCCGGTGCGGCGCGTGGCTGCGCGGGCTTCGATCACGCCGAGCCAGGTGTCGATCTCGTCTCGATCGATGCCAAGCGCGTTCAGGCCACGGCGTGCCTTGGGCAGGATGTGTTGGCGAATCAGCTGGTGGATCGGCATCCGCGCTGGATGGTCGTACCAGGGGATCTCGGCATTCAGCCCCTTCTGAGCGGCGAGATAGAAGTTGATCCGCGCCTGATTAAACGGCAGCGATCGTTCTGGTGGTCTCGGCTCGCTGGCGAGTGCCTGCACAGCGCCGCAGTAGAAGGCGGCATTGGCGATGTTGTCGATCGCCGAGGGACCGGCTGCGACCACGCGGTGCTCCATGCGCAGGTGTGGGCATTGGGCACCGCTTGGGCCGGCATCGAAACCGATCAGCGGCCGATTCCAGCGCCAAATGGTGCCATTGTGCAGCCTGAGATGCGCGAGCCGTTCCACGGGCTCGTCCATCAGGTTCGGCAAGAGCACGGGATAGCGTGTGAGATTGGAGCGGAAGCACTCCATCACCGAGTCCTCTGCATAGCGGATGCCGAAGCCGACCCGCTCGCGCAAAGGACTGTCGCCCACCGAGACGGCCTGCTCGAACAGCGGGATGCGCGTCTCGCACCAGAGCTCGCGGCCGAATAGATAGGGCGAGTTGGCGCCGATCGCGACCGTGATCGCGGCCAGCAGCTTAGACGCATTGAACACGCGGGCCGACTCGACGGCAGCGATCTTGAAGTGGATCTGGAATGAGGTTGCCGCGGATTCGAGCATCACATCCGGCTGCTCGATCAATACCGGCCGCTCGCCCTCGATCTCGAGTCGGATCGGCTCGCCGTCGCGCAGGCGCAGGATCTGCTCGTTGAGCGCGCGATAGCGCGGCCGCGGCGTCATCTGCGCTGGGACCAGGTGATCCGGGCGGACTGTGGGCAGGATGCCGATGGTGCCGACCTGGGCGTTGAGCGTGGCGGCGGCGGCCTGGCAATGGGCCAGGGTGCGCTCGAGTTCGGCGTAGAGTCGGCTGAACGCCTGACCACAGAGGGGCTCGGGCGTGCTGTTCAGCTCGAGGTTGAAGCGCGCGAGTTCGGGGACGATGAGCGGATCTTGCAGCTGTTCGAAGAAGGCGTCGATGATGGGCGCCGGGGCCTGATGGCGGCGATCGATGAGCCAGGCCTCGAGCTCGAAGCCGGTCTCGCGCGGGCCGTCGGCGAAGACATTCTCGGCAAACCAGCGTTCGAGCAGTGCGGTCTCGGCCTGCAGGCGCGCTTCGAACTCGCGGAAGTCAGCCTGGGTGAATGCGTGATGCTGGATGTCCTGGCCCATCGCGATGCAGTGCCTCCAGTCGGGCGCGAGGCGACGTTTTGCCTGGCTCAGTGTTTCCTTAACATCCTGTCGAGTGCTTGTAAACGCTCGGGCGTGCCGATATCCAGCCATTGTCCGCGATGATGCAGTCCGCCGCAGCGACCGCTGGCAATGGCTGCGCGTAATACGGGGGCCAGCGGGAAGGCGCCAGGCGTGCAGTTGGCGAACAGTTGCGGCCGATAGAGCCCGATGCCGGAGAAGGTGAGGCGCTGGTCTAGGTTCCGCTGAGAATGATCTAAACCCTGTTTTTGCCCTTGTCCTTGTTCTTGCTGCTCGTGATCTCGTTCCCGATCCCGATCCCGATCCCGATCGAATTCGTGCTCTTGATCCTGTTCCTCTGCCTGTCTCTGTTCAAGAACCCGATCTCCGCGCAGCGTGAAATCGCCTGCTGGATGATGCGGCGGATTATCGACCAATACGATCAGCGCGAGATCTTGATCAGCGAGATGTAGCTGGCGGTAATCGAAGTCGCACCAGATATCGCCGTTGGTAACCAGAAAGGGGTCATCGCCGAGCAATGGCAGCGCGCGATAGATGCCGCCACCAGTTTCGAGTGCGCGTCCTTCGCCTTCCGCCGAGTACTGAATCCGCACGCCATGGGCGCTGCCGTCGCCTAACGCCTGTTCGATCCGTTCGCCTAGGTGGGCATGATTGATCACTAACTCAGTGAAACCGGCTTCGCGCAGGCGCTGCATCTGATGGACGATCAGCGCTGTGCCGCCTGCCTCAAGCAAGGGCTTCGGGGTCTGATCGGTCAGAGGCCGCATGCGGTTGCCACGCCCGGCGGCCAGGATCATTGCCTTCATTGTGGGGGTCTCGATTGCGGGGCTCGCGCCTCAAGCAGCGCCGAGAGGAACAGGCTGGCGATCACGAAGGCGAGGAAGAGGAAGAAGCCGAGCTGCAGGCTGGTGCCGTTGGTGCTGAGCAGGTCGACCTGTCGGCCGAGTCCGCTCAGCGCGGCGAGCTGGCTGCTGATCAGCCCGTCGAAGCCAATATAAGCCATCAAAATCGCGACCACTAGCACATCGGCCATCGACCATTTGCCGGAGCGCAGCGCGAAAAAACGCACCAGCGCGCGGCTGCGCCAGCCCTTCAGATTGGTGTAATAGATGAGGCTGGCCAGGATCTTGGCGGTTGGGAAGATCAGACTGAACAAGACTACCAGCGCCGCGACCAGGATCAGATCGGCGGTGCCGGTTGCGGTGAGCACCTGAACCAGGTCAAGGATGCTCTTGCTCTGGAAGTAGAGGACCTGGTCGGTGAAGACCACAGGCTGGCCGAGCAAGCTGAGGCTGAGCTCATCGATGCGCGCCTCGACCTCGATCATCGGCGTCATGACGCCGGCGGCGAGCAACAGCAGCGTGGCTGCGGAGAGCATCAGCATACTCTCAGGGGCGAGTTCGCGGTGTCGGGCGGTGCTCAACGTCATGGCCGTAGGTGTCTGTCCGCCCGGGCCTGCCCTGTCCTTGCGCTCGCTCTGCGTCTGCGGCAGGCGTGGATCGGGGCTCGAATGCAAACCCGGAGCGAGCCAGGCGAGGAGGAATAGCAGGCTCAGGCAGCCCAGTGTCCAGAGGGCATTCACCTGTGCCTGCGCTTGATGCGTGCTCGCAGCCTGGCCGAGGCGTTCAATGCAGTCAGCCGTGGTCGCGCAGCCATGGGCTTGCTCGATCTGGTGCTGAAGCGAACGGTCGACCTCGGTGAAGGTCGCCGCTGAGGCCTGCTTGATGGCCTGCAGTAGCTGGCGCTGGATCTCGCGACGGTTCTCCGGGCGGTCCAGCTCCTTGAGCACCGCATCGGCATAGCGCGGGACGCGGGCGCGAAGCTGGTCGAAGTCGACCAGCCAGTCCTGCACGCCTTGACGCAGACTGCCTTGGAGGCGGTCGACCCAGCTGTCGCCCGCGGCATTGCGACGGCGTAGCACCTGTTCGACCTCGGACAGCATCCGGTCGAGCACGACCTCGAGATTGCGCTTGATCTGTGGCCGATTCTGCTCGGTCAGCTCGAATTGCTCGATCTGCTCGGCCAGGATCGCGGAGATCTGTCGGACCCAGACATCGGCGTTGAGCAGACCGTATTTCACGTCCTGGAGTTCGGCACGCTGCACTTGTGTCAGCTGCAGCGTGCGCAGCTCGCGGATCAGCTGAGCGGTCGACAGCATCGCGCCGATCAGGAGCACCGCCGAGACCAGAGTAACGCTGATCCGTTGCAGCCGCGCAGACATTACGACCGCGGGTTACCGCGAAACAGAGGCTGCATCGTCCGAGTGGCGATGGGCGCGATACCTCAGCCCCACATCAGCCCCGCATCGAGTCGAAGAACTCGTTGTTGGTCTTCGTGGTCTTGAGCTTATCGAGCAGAAACTCAACCGCGGCGAGTTCGTCCATTGGATGCAGGATCTTGCGCAGAATCCACATTTTCTGCAGCTCGGCGGCCGGCATCAGCAGTTCCTCTCGGCGGGTGCCAGAGCGATTGATGTTGATGGCTGGGAAGATGCGCTTCTCGGCGATGCGTCGATCTAGATGCAGCTCCATGTTGCCAGTGCCCTTGAATTCCTCGTAGATCACATCGTCCATGCGTGAACCGGTCTCGACCAGCGCGGTCGCAAGGATGGTCAGCGAGCCGCCTTCTTCGACGTTACGCGCGGCGCCGAAGAAGCGCTTCGGCCGCTGCAGTGCGTTGGCGTCGACGCCACCGGTGAGCACCTTGCCCGAGGATGGCACCACCGTGTTGTAGGCGCGTGCCAGCCGGGTGATGCTATCGAGCAGGATGACGACATCGCGCTTGTGCTCGACCAGGCGCTTGGCGCGCTCGATCACCATCTCAGCGACCTGGACGTGGCGCGTCGCGGGCTCATCGAAGGTCGACGAGATCACTTCGCCGCGCACCGAACGGGCCATCTCGGTCACCTCTTCCGGGCGCTCGTCGATGAGCAGCACGATCAGAAAGACCTCGGGATGATTGTGCGCGATCGACTGGGCGATGTTCTGCAGGATCATCGTCTTACCGGCCTTGGGCGGGGAGACGATCAGCCCGCGCTGGCCCTTGCCGATCGGCGCGATCAGGTCGACGGTGCGTGCGGTGAGATCCTCAGTGCTGCCGTTGCCGACCTCGAGCCCAAGCCGTTGCTGGGCGAACAGCGGCGTGAAGTTCTCGAATAGGATCTTGGTCTTGGCGTTCTCGGGCCGGTCAAAGTTGATATCGCCGACCTTGAGCAGCGCGAAGTAGCGCTCGCCGTCTTTGGGCGGGCGGATCTTGCCGGTGATGTTGTCGCCGGTGCGCAGCGAGAAGCGTCGGATCTGGCTGGGGGAGACGTAGATGTCGTCGGGTCCAGCGAGAAACGAGGCGGTTGCGGAGCGCAGAAAGCCGAAGCCGTCGGAGAGGATCTCGAGCACGCCGTCGCCGTAGATATCCTCGCCGCGTTTTGCCTTAGCCTTGAGGATGGCGAAGATGAGATCCTGTTTGCGGGACCGCCCGACGCCTTCGAGCTCCATGGACTGCGCGAGATCCACCAGCGCAGGGACGGGCATCAATTTTAGCTCGGTGAGATTCATGGATGGTTGATTCGACGGGGCTCGGCTGCGCTCCCCGCGCGAGGATCGCGGAGGACTCGGCGGAGACGAGCTGAGCTCGTCAGTGGTGGGATCTTCGGAGTCGGCCTGGTTGCCTGGCTCCGTCTCGATGTTGCCGGATCGATTCCTGGGGTTATTCCCGGGCCGGCGCCGCGGGCGGGTGCGTGGCTGGTTCAAAGGTTGCTGTCGATGAAGACGGTGAGTTGGGACTTCGAGACCGCGCCGACCTTGATCGCCTCGGCCTCACCGTTTTTGAACAGGATCAGCGTTGGAATGCCGCGCACGTTGAAGCGCTCGGTGACCGCTCGGTTCTCGTCGATGTCGAGCTTGGCGACCTTGATGCGCCCTTCGTACTCCTCTGCGATCTCCTCGAGGACGGGGGCGATCATCTTGCAGGGGGCGCACCAGTTGGCCCAGTAGTCAACGAGTACGGGCTGGTCGGACTGCAACACGTCTTGTTCAAAGGTATCGTCAGTCACATGGACGATTCGGTCGCTCACTTCGGTATCTCTCCAGGTTGGGGGGTTATAGTCAGCGCTTGCAATGGCCTTTGGTTGTTCGCCAATGGGTTATGCTGGTGCGATGTTGTCTATGACGATCTTGGTGATTGCGCCGATGGCGAATCGGCTTCATGGGGCCGTTCTTCGGCAAGGCGCTACAAGTTGAGTGCTCAACAGCCGGATTGGCTCGCAACAGACGGTCCCGCTGGCTGTTGTCGTTTGATGTGCGGGCTGAGGCTGCGCTGTCCGAGCGCTCACCTGCTGCGCCAATGGTTCTTTGGCCGTGCGGTGAGACGGGATGGGGCGGGCTGGTGGCTGGCGTAAATGCCGCCGCCAGCGTTAGGATGCTATTTGAGCTAAAGATATCAAGTTTTGCAAGCCCTGCGCACCTCGTTATCACGACCCGTTATCACGACCCGTTATCACGACCGTCATGACGACGCGGGCCTCGTCCTCACCTGTTCGCCCTTTCTATGCCCCAGACTCACCTCACCGATACCCGTTTCGATCAGTTCGATCTTCACCCGAACATTCTTGCTGGCCTCGAGGCCGCTGGCTTCCACTATTGCACACCGATTCAGGCGGAGACGCTACCGGTTGCGTTGGCTGGCCAGGACGTTGCCGGCCAGGCGCAGACCGGGACCGGCAAGACCGCAGCCTTTCTGGTCGTTGCGCTGCAGCGTCTGCTCCGGCAGGACATGGCTAGTATGTCAGCGGCGTCACCGGCCGAGGCCTCGCCGCAGATCGAACCGGCCGCCGACGCTGGCGCCGAGCCCTCAGCCGAGGTGGCTAGCGAGTCTCGTGCTGAGCCGGTGTCGAACAGGCCGCGACAGCCCAGGGTGTTGATTCTCGCGCCGACGCGTGAACTCGCGGTCCAGATCCACAAGGATGCGAAACTGCTGGCCGCGCATACCCACTTCCGACTCGGGCTGGTCTATGGGGGCACTGGCTATCAGGCACAACGCGATGAGATCGCGGCCGGTGTCGATCTCTTGATCGGCACGCCGGGACGCTTGATCGACTATTTGAAACAGCGGGTTTTCGATCTACGTCAGGTCGAGGTCGTGGTGCTCGATGAGGCCGACCGGATGTTCGATCTCGGTTTCATCAAGGATATCCGATTCGTGCTGCGACGCCTGCCGCCGCCCAGCGAGCGGCTCGGCCTGCTGTTCTCGGCGACACTCTCCTATCGGGTCATGGAGCTTGCCTATGAGCACATGAACGATCCGAAGATGATCGAGATTACCCCGGAGCGGGTGACTGCAGAGCGCGTGACCCAACGCGGCTACATGGTGGCCAATGCGGAGAAGGTGCCGCTGCTGATCGGCCTGCTGCGTCGGTTTGAGGGCGCGCGCACTATGGTCTTCGTCAATACCAAACGCGAAGGTGAGCGCGTCTGGGGCTATTTGGAAGGCAACGGACTCAAGGCGGCCATGCTCTCCGGTGATGTGCCGCAGAAGAAGCGGCTCAGTCTGCTCAAGCGGTTTCAGGAGGGCGAGCTTGCGATTATGGTTGCAACCGATGTCGCTGCCCGTGGTCTACATATCCCAGGTGTTACCCATGTGATCAACTATGATTTGCCGGATGACGCCGAGGACTATGTGCATCGGATAGGCCGCACTGCGCGCGCGGGCGCGGCCGGCGATGCGATCAGCTTTGTCTGCGAGAGCTACGCGATGTGCTGGCCGGATATCGAGGCTTTTATCGGCGCGCGTATTCCAATCAGCACCGTCGAGCCGGAATTGCTTGCTAAAATCGACCCTAAGAGCCGCGTACGGGTTGAGCGGCGTCCGCGTGACGAGGGACGCCAGTGTCGGCGTGATGCGGCGCGCGATCGCTCAGCGCGGCCGGGAGGCCCGCGTGATGCCCGCGGACGTTCTGGACCTCGACGCGAGCCTGGGACAGGGACCAAGCCGGCCCCTGCGGTCGAGCAGGCGGTCGCCTCAGGCGCAGCGCCTGATCGCTCGGCTGCCGTGGTGCCCGCAGCAAAGCCGGCGACAGCATCAGCCGGCTCGGTAGCGGAGGCGCCAAAGAGGCGTCGACGTCGCGGTCCGCGACGTCGCTCGGCCAGCGCGAGTGCGCCCGAGCCCGATAAGCAGACCTGACGTGCATGGCGCGGTGTCACCGCGGACAATGAATCGCGTAAGGTTTAAGTGAAGGACGGGTGCAAGAATAGCCGGAGTATCTACAGGCCGGCCAAGCCCGGCTTGAGCTGGCTTCCGAGCTGGCTTCCGAGCTGGCCTCAATGAGTGGAGTTGTGCTGCTTGTTCCTGAGCCTTTGCTGTTTTTAGGCCTTGCTGTTTCCTGAGCTGTTTCTGAGCCTTTGCTGTCTTTGAGCCTTTATTGTTCTCTGAACCTTGTACTTTAGCGACTTATGCCAAGTCTTCTTGCCATGCAGCGCACGTCTTTGGAGCCGATCGAGTCGATGCCTCGTTCCCGTCTCTACTACCGGTTGATCTGTCTGCCAACCATCGTCCATCTCCTGATGGCGCTGTTGCTCAGTGTGGCGCTGCCCGTGAGTGCTGCGGGCGATGATGCCGACCCCGTCAATTTCAGCGATCTCCCGCGTGATGAGCTGCTGAGCTATCCGGAGTGGTTCAATGATCCGTTCTTGGACCTGCGCGCTGATCTCGAGGCGGCGCGTGAGGCCGGTAAGCGGCTGATCCTGTACTTTGGCCAGATGCGCTGCCCCTACTGCCACCAGCTCATGGACGTGAATTTCGGCACTGAGGCAGACATCGTTGAGTACACGCGTCGTCACTTCGATATCACGCCCATTGATATCTGGGGCGTGGCTGAGGTGACGGATCTGCGCGGTCGGAGCATGACCGAACGCGGCTTTTCGCTGCGGGAGCAGGCCGACTTTACGCCAACGCTGATCTTCTACGACGAGCGTGGCGATGAGGTCTTGCGACTGCGCGGTTACTATCCCCCGTATCAGTTCCGAGCTGCGCTCGAATACGTAGCCGACGAGCATTACCAGCGCGAATCGCTGCGAGACTATCTGGCGCGCGGCGACAACCGGATGGTCTTCGATGCGGCAGACCTCAACGATGCGCCCTTCTTCCAGCCTCCGCCCTACAACCTCGACCGTAGTCGGCTGCCGGCGGAGCGCCCACTGGCGGTGTTCTTTGAGCAGGGTGATTGTCATCCCTGCGACGTTCTTCATGGTCAGTCGTTACAAGAGCAGGCCATTGCTGAGGGTTTTGCCAACTTTGATAGCATCCAGCTTGATATGTGGTCGCAGACGCCCGTGATCACGCCCTCTGGGGCGCGCACCACCGCGAGCCGTTGGGCCTCGGAGTTGGGACTTTTCTACGCACCAGCCGTGATCTTTTTTGATGAGCAGGGCCGCGAGATTCTGCGCGTCGACTCGGTGGTTGGCTTCTATCGGCTGCGCAACGTGCTGAACTACATCACGAGTAAGGCCTACCTTCAGGAGCCCAGCTACCAACGCTGGCGGGTGCAGCGCGCGTTCTAAGTAGATGCCTTCTAAGTAGATGCCTTCCGGTGAGCCTGCCTGAGACGCGGTCTCAAACGCAGTCAGGGCGCGTTCTCTGGTTACCGTCAAGGCACCGTAACCTCTCCTGTTGGACCTTGCGGCATCATGATCAAAACTTGACTTGGCTGAGCACCGTTGGTGCTCAGCCCTTAGGAAATCCGTTTTATGCAGAGTATCTATATCGCTGGCGCCGGTTCGGGCAGCGGAAAATCGGTCGTCGTGCTTGGGTTCATGGAGATGCTCTCCGCCGTGAATCGGCGTGTTGGCTTCTTTCGGCCGGTGGTGAGCGGGTCGGTTGAACAGGACAATCTGACCTCCCTGATCCGTGAGCGTTACGATCTGCCGTTTCCGGCCGAGATGCTCTATGGCTGCACCTCGCAGATGGCCAGCGAGCTGGCGGCGGCCGGGCACTATGACGAGCTGCTGAAACTCATTCTGAATAAGTTCATGCTGCTCGATGAGCAGTGTGACCTCATTCTCTGCGCTGGCACCGACTACGACGGTCTCGTGCCCTCACTGGAATTCGACTTCAACGCCGATCTGGCCAACAACTTCGGCTGCAGCATTGTGGTTGTGGTCAAGGGTTTCCAGCGCAGCTCTGAGGAAGCGCTGCATGCTGTGCACATGGCGCACGAGTCAATGATCGACCGCGGTGGTGATCTGTTGGCAACGGTCGTCAATGGGGTCAATCCAGACTATGTCGATGTGGTCAAACGGCGGGCACGCGCGGTGCTCCCGCAGACCGAAACCCTGCATGTGTTGCCCGAGACCGAGGCACTCGGTAAGCCCACCATCGGCGAGATCCATAAGATGCTGCAGACCGAGCTGCTCTGCGGTGAGGCCGATGCCCTCAATCAGATGGTGAGCAATTACAAGGTTGCGGCAATGGAAGTGCCAGACTTTCTCAACTATGTCGAGGACGGCTGCCTGATCATCACCGCTGGCGATCGCAGCGACATCATCCTCGCCAGTCTGGCGGCCGATGTCGCCGACTCCTTTCCGCGTGTCGCGGGGCTGTTGCTCACTGGGGGCTTGAAGCCGGCCGAGAATGTTCAGCGTCTCCTATTTGGCCTGCGACGCAGCAAGGTGGCGGTGCTCTGCACCCAACGCGATACCTTCCAGACCGCATTGGCGGTGAATAAGGTTGAGTCAGTGATCTTGCCTGGTGATGACCGGAAGATCGCCGCTGCCCTTGGTGTGTTCGAGAGTTCCGTCGACATCAAAGGTTTGCAAGAAAGCATCGCCTTGCATCAGTCAGCACGGATTACCCCGCTGATGTTCGAGTACGAGCTGATCCAGCGCGCCAAGTCGCAGCGCAAGCGCATCGTGCTGCCCGAAGGGCAAGACGAGCGCGTCCTGCGTGCCGCTGAGATCCTGATGCTGCGCGGCGTCGCCGAACTGATCCTGCTGGGAAGTCCGGAGAAGATTCGGCGTCGAATCGGCGAGATGGGCCTGCAGCTCGAAAGCATTCAGATCATCGACCCCATCAACTCACCAAAGCGCGCTGAGTATGCGGCTGTCTACCATGAGCTGCGGGCGCACAAGGGTATCTCGGAGCAGGGTGCATTCGATGCGCTCGAGGATGTGAGCTACTTTGGCACCTTGATGGTCTATACCGGCGATGCCGATGGCATGGTTTCGGGTGCCTTGCATACCACCCAGCATACCATTCGCCCATCCTTCGAGACCATTCGCACCAAGCCGGACACCAAATTGGTCTCGAGTGTCTTCTTCATGTGCATGCCGGACCGCGTCTTGGTCTACGGCGACTGCGCCGTGAACCCAAACCCAGACGCTGAGCAACTCGCCGATATCGCGATTACCTCAGCCGGCACCGCTGCCGCATTTGGGGTCGAGCCTCGGATTGCGATGCTATCGTATTCGACCGGCTCCTCTGGCAAGGGCGCTGATGTTGAGAAGGTCCGTGAGGCGGTTGCGATTGCGCGTAAACGTCGCCCTGATCTCAAGCTCGAGGGACCCATCCAGTACGATGCCGCGGTCGATGCCAGTGTTGCGCGCTCGAAGATGCCGGATAGCGAGGTTGCCGGACAGGCCACGGTCTTTATCTTCCCGGACCTCAATACCGGTAACAATACCTACAAGGCGGTGCAGCGGAGCTCTGGCGCTGTCGCGATCGGTCCGGTCCTGCAGGGGCTGAACAAGCCGGTCAATGACCTCAGCCGCGGTTGTAGCGTCACGGATATCGTCAACACGGTCGCCATCACCGCGATCCAGGCGCAGTCAATCGAGGAGACATCATGAAGGTTTTGGTGCTGAACTCGGGCAGCTCATCGATCAAGTTTCAGCTGTTCCGAAACGATGATTGGACGGTACTTGCCTCGGGCTCGGTGACTCGGATCGGTGAGCCCGAGGCCCTGATGCGGTGCCGTTGGGCCGATGCGGAAGGGACTCAGAAGAGTCTTGAGGACCGTGCCGCAATACCGGATCATCAGCAGGGACTGCAGCGCATTGCCGAGGCCTTGGCGCAGACTGGGGCGCTTGCCGATACCTCGGAGTTGCTGGCGGTCGGCCATCGGGTGGTGCACGGTGGCGAGGCCTTCCATGCGCCGACGTTGGTCGATGACGACATCATCGAGGTAATCCGCCAAGTCATTCCGTTGGCGCCGCTGCACAATCCAGCCAACCTCGATGGCATCCTGGTGGCGCGTGAATTGTTCCCAACGATTCCGCAGGTCGCCGTCTTCGATACCGCTTTTCACCAAACCATGCCGCGTACCGCTTACCGTTATGCGATTCCAGACTATCTCTATCGCGAGCACGGGGTTCGGCGCTACGGTTTTCATGGCACCTCGCATCATTACGTCGGCCGGCGGGCTGCGGAGCTGCTGGACAAGCCGTTCGAGCACTGCAATCTGATCACGCTGCATCTTGGCAACGGCGCTAGCGCTACCGCGATCCGGGAAGGCAGCAGCATCGATACCTCGATGGGCATGACCCCCCTCGAAGGCCTGGTCATGGGGACCCGCAGCGGTGATATCGATCCGGCCGTGCCCTTCTACCTGAGTAAGCATCTGGGGCTTGACAACGCCACGCTGGAAGGACTTCTGAACCGCCAAAGTGGCCTGCTCGGCCTCTGTGGTGACAATGATCTGCGCGAGATTCAGCGCCGGGCCGAGGCCGGTGACGAGGCTGCAGAGCTTGCGCTTGGCGTCACCGCGCATCGGCTGAAGAAATACATCGGCGCCTATCTCGCTGAGCTCGGTCGCACCGATGCCTTGGTCTTCACCGGCGGCATCGGCGAGAACTCAGCAGAGCTACGCGCGCGGGCCTGCGCAGGTCTCGACAATCTCGGCATCCGCATCGATGCGGCGGCGAATACGGCCGCCTCTCAGTCTGAGCGGGCTGTTTCGTGCGCGGAGAGTCCCATCCAGGTCTGGGTGATCCCGACCAATGAGGAGCTGCAAATTGCGCGCGAAGCGGTCGCGGCGGTGAGCTGAGCGATTGTTTTGATTGGCTCGGATCAACACCAAAAGCGCTTGCGCGGTTATCATTCATGGTCCGCTCTTCGATAGATCCGTCCCCGATGAACACTCCCGTCCGCCTTCATCCAACTGGCGCCGCCTTGCTCTTCGATGTCCTTCGGGATCTCGGTGTCGACGTTATCTTCGGGCATACCGGTGGCGCGGTGATCCCGCTGCACGTTGAGCTGAATAAGCGCATGCGCCGGGGCGAGCCCGTGCCGCGTTTTGTGCTGTGTCGGCAAGAGGGCGGTGCTGGCCATGCCGCTGAAGGTTATGCCCGCGCCAGCGGTCGCGTTGGGGTTGCACTCGCCACCTCTGGGCCCGGCTCGACCAATCTGGCGACGCCGATTGCCGATGCGTACAAGGATTCGGTGCCGACGGTGTTCATCACCGGCCAGGTGCCGAGCCATGCGATTGGGAGCGACGCCTTCCAAGAGGTCGATACGGTTGGCTTTACCCGGCCGATCTCCAAGCATAACTATCTGGTGCGTGACGTCGGCGATCTCGAGTGGGTGCTGCGTGAGGCCTTTGCGTTGGCCCAGCAAGGTCGGCCCGGTCCGGTCGTGGTCGACATCTGTAAAGATGTGCAATTGAGCCAGTGCATGAAGGCGCGCCCGGCGCGGCGTCGGCACCGGCCAGAGGTGCCCTTCGAGACTGAGCGCGCCGACGCCATCTTGGATGCGCTGTGCAGCGCCGAGCGACCGGTGATCAAGGCCGGTGGCGGCATCATCCACGCTGGCGCTGCGGCAGCCCTCTGTCGCCTGGCCGAGCGCTTCGAGGTGCCGGTCACCACCACCTTCAACGCCTTGGGCGCAGTGCCCTTCGATGCGCCGTATTATCTTGGCATGCCTGGGATGCATGGCAGTGTGCCGGCCAACTATGCGCTGCGCGATGCCGATCTGATCCTGACCTTGGGCGGGCGCTTCGATGATCGGGTTGCGGTCAAGGATTTCGCGCTGGGCAAGCGCATCGCGCATGTCGATATCGATCCCTCTGAGATCGACAAGGTCGTCAAGACTGATCTACACCTGATCGCCTCCTTGAACGCGTTCCTCGATCATGCACTCGCCAGCACCCGCCATGCTCGGCATCCGCATTGGCTGGCGCAGGTGGCCGACTGGCGGCGGCAGTTGCCGTTACCTTTTGGCAGCGGCGATTACATCAAGCCGCAAGCGGTGGTCGATACGCTCTCCGAGTTGACCGCTGGTAACGCCACGCTGGTGACCGGGGTCGGCCAACATCAGATGTGGTCGGCGCAGTATTATCGCTTCCAGCGTCCGCGCCAGTGGATCAGCTCCGGTGGGCTCGGCACCATGGGTTTTGGGCTGCCGGCCGCCATCGGTGCCTGGTACGCGGCCCCGGATTTGCCGGTCGTTCTGATTGACGGTGACGGCAGTTTCCAGATGAATATCCAGGAACTAGCGACTGTGGTCGCGAACGCCATCCCGCTGAAGATGTTTGTGCTCAACAACAGCTTCCTCGGCATGGTACGTCAGTGGGAAGACATGATGGATGCGGGTCACCATTACGAGACCTGCCTGGCGCGTCGCGAGGACTGTGATCCGCACTGCACCAAGGTCGATCAGACCTGTCGGCGCCAGTTGCCGAATCTGCTCGGGCTCAAGTCCGTCTATCCGCGGCTCGAGACCCTGCGGGTCAAAGATCCACAGGAACTGCGCGCCGTGCTCGATCAGGCATTGGCGTTATCCGGGCCGGTCCTAGTGGACGTTTGGATTGACAAGTCTGAAGATGTGCTACCAATGGTGCTTCCCGGCGGCCGGTTGGATACCATGATCGAGTCTTGATCGCGGCTCGCCTCGCCCGAACGCGTCGCCGCTGCTGGCGAGGTTCGGATACAGCTTGGCATGGATGTCCGCATGCCGGACGCTTTCTTGTGCCTTTGAGGTCACTGTGCTAGTTGTAATCAGTAAAAAACAGCCAAGCTACTCTTTGCCCCATTGGGGAACCTATCGCTTTAGGAGGATAACTGCAAAATGACCGCTTTTTCCCAACTCCACGCGCAAAACCATAAGATCACTGAACTCTCGAACGTCTTTCTCTATCTGATCCAAAGTCGGGAGATGTGCGATACCGAGACGGCTTGCGACGTCTTCTTCGAGTACACCGGCAAGGTGCGCGAGCACATTGAGCTGGTTGATCGCGAACTCTGTGGTCGCTTGATCTCGTATCCCGATCAGTCAGTTAAGAACACGGCGAACCGCTTTCTCTCCGGCTCGACCGAGATCAAGCGCATCTTCAACAAGTATCTGAAGGATTGGTGCTCGGAGCCCCATCGTCGGCTGCAGATCCGGGATTACAGCGAGTTCTTGAATGAGACCGAACAGATGTTCGCCTTAGTGCTTGATCGCATCCAGCGCGAGACCGAGCATCTCTACCCGCTGATCCGAAAGCTCGAAGAAAAGGACAAGGTCGCCGCCTGAGACCATGCATCGAACCATGCATCGAACTAAGCTCGACGACGCTGCGATTGCAAGCTCCTTGCAATCGCTCAATGCCTCGGCCGGCGCGCCATGGACGGTCAAAGACGGCAAGCTCCACAAGAGCTTCCAGTTCCGCGACTTCAGCGAAGCCTTCGGATTCATGGCTCGGGCTGCGCTCGCAGCCGAGTCGATGGACCACCATCCAGAGTGGCTGAACGTCTACAAGACGGTTCGCGTTGATCTCAGCACCCATGACGCCGGCGGCATCACCGAGCTGGATTTCGCGCTCGCCGGGCGGATGGAGACGATTGCCGGCTAGGTCCCCTGGAAAATCGTGAATCAGCTTGGCTTCCTTGGTTCCCCCGCGCTCGCGGGGATTTAGCCCCTCATCGGCTAAGAGGTCGTTGCCAGCCGATGCTCGAAATGGCTCAGCAGCCGCGAGCGTAGGTTCTTCTCCTTATGCTTGGCCGCTGCTGAGAGGCGCTTCTCGGCTACCCCCATCAGGGTATCCTGCGCGCCCTTGGCATGCTCGTCCTCAGGCTGGCGCTGGACATAGCTGCCATCGGGCTGCATGTCCCAGGCCGAGCGCTGATCGGCGAATTGCACGTCGAGGATCAAGCGCAGCTCTTGGCGCAACTCCGGGTCCTCGACCGGCGCATGCACCTCAACGCGACTCTCGAGATTACGTCGCATCATGTCCGCTGAACCGATGAAGTACTCCTCGTCGCCACCGTTGCGGAAGTAGAGGATGCGGCCGTGCTCAAGGAAACGGCCGACGATGCTGACCACCCGCGCGTTCTCACTGAGTCCGGGTATTCCCGGTCGGAAGCGGCAGGTGTCACGCACGATCAGGTCGACCTTGACCCCGGCCCGGCTCGCCTTGTAGAGGGCGCGGGCGATGTCCGGGTCTTCGAGCGCGTTCATCTTCATCTGGATCAGACCCCCGCCACGCTCGCGCTGGTGGACGGCGATCTCGCGGTCGATCTTCTCCAGGATGCCGCGCTTGAGCGTGTAGGGCGCGGCCAGGATCTTGCGATAGCTCGGCGGTGGGGAATAGCCGGTGAGGTAATTAAAAAGCTCGGTCAGGTCTTGGCCGATGTCTTCGTCGCAGCCAAACATGCCGAGGTCGGTATAGAGCTTGGCGGTGCCGCCGTGATAGTTGCCGGTGCCGATATGGTAGTAGCGACGCAGCTGCGAGTAGTCGCGTCGCACCACGAAGATCAGCTTGCAGTGGGTCTTGAGGCCGAGCACGCCATAGGTGACATGGATGCCCTCGCCCTCAAGCCGGCGCGCCCAGCCGATGTTGGCGGCTTCATCGAAGCGTGCCTTGAGCTCAACCATCACCGCGACCTGCTTGCCGTTGCGCGCGGCCTTGATCAGCGCATCCAGGATGGCCCCACCCGAGGTCCGGTACAGGGTCATCTTGATCGCCAACACCTTCGGGTCCTTGGCGGCGGTGGTCAGAAAACGCTCGACGGTGGTCGAAAAGGATTCGTAGGGATGCTGCAGTAGCAGTGGGCCGTTCTCGCGGATGATATGGAAGATGTTGCGCCGATCGTTGCCGAGCACCGGATGATCGCCGGAGCGATGCGGCTTGTCGTGGAGCTCAGGGATGTCCAGGCTGGCCAGCTCGAACAGGTCGCGACGGCCCATGAGCCCGCCGACCTCATAGACGTCATCGGCCTCGTTCAGGCCCAGCTCAGCGGCGAGCATGCCGCGATGGACGGGGTCCATCCCAGCTTGCACCTCCAACCGAACGATGGGCGCGAAGTGGCGCTCGCGCAGCTCGGTCTCGATCATCTCGAGCAGGTCTGAGGCGGCTTCCTCCTCCGGCTCGACGATGGCGTTGCGCGTGACCCGGAACAGCTCGCAGCTGACGATCTCCATGCCCGGGAAGAGCATGTCGAGGTTGTGGACGATGAGGTCATCGAGGGTGACGAAGGTATTATCGAGTCCGTCGACCTGGATCAGCCGCTTGGAGACATCCTTGCTCACCGGAACCTTGATGCGCGCCATATAGCTATCGCTGCCGCCCGGGAAGCGTAGCCGCACCAGGAGATTGAGCGCCAGGTTGGAGATGAACGGAAACGGATGCGCGGGGTCCATCGCCAGCGGCGTGATCATCGGGAAGATGTTGGTGCGAAAATGCCCGCGCAGGCGTTCGCGGACCTCGGCCGTGAGCGAATGAATCTCTACCAGCTGGATATCCTGCTCCCCGAGCGCCGCCATCACCTCGCCATAGATGCGCTCCTGATCGGCCTGGATCGCGGCGATCTCGGCGCGGCATTCGTCGAGCTGTTGTGTGGGGGTGCGGCCGTCGACGGTTTGGCTGTGCACGCCAGCGGCAATCTGCTGCTTCAGGCCGCCGATGCGCTTCATGAAGAACTCATCGAGGTTGTTGCTGACGATGGCCAGGAACTTCACCCGCTCCAGCAGCGGTGTGCGCGGATCATCCGCTTCGTGTAGCACGCGTCGGTTGAACGCAAGCCAGGTCAGCTCGCGGTTCAGGTACAGTGCCGGGTCGTCGAGATCGGGCTCCGGGTTGACGATGGGCGCATCGGTGTCGACGGACTCGATATCGGTCTCGTCGTCTTCTACGATCGGTTGTGCGCTGGTATCGGTCATCTTTGGTTCCCCGGTGTTTGCTGGTCTATTTTTTGCGGCTCGATATCCTAACAGCGCACTGTTGTGGCCGTCTGTTCGTACTTGCTTTGGCGGTGACATCTGCGCTGGTGACGGTTGAATTCTGCGCCTCTGACGATTGAATGGTTATTCATGCCTCATCCCCACTGTGATCAAGTGTACGCCGGCGCTGATGCGCCGCTCGGCGATTTTGTCTTTGACGAGCGTGTCGCGAGCGTGTTCTCTGACATGATCGCGCGTTCGGTTCCTGGCTGGGCCGAACTGGTGCGCCTGATCGGGCTGATCGGTGCGCACCTGGCACAGCCGGGCGCCTGTATCTATGATCTGGGCTGCTCGCTCGGAGCCACTAGCGCGAGCCTCCTAGCGCGCCTGCCCGCAGGCCCAGGGGGCGATGACATCCGGGTCTATGCCATCGATCGGGCGCCGGCGATGCTCGACGAGCTGCGCCTGCGGCTCGAGACGGAGATCCAGCAGCGCCGGCTGCAACCGATCTGTGCGGATCTGCTCGACCTCAGGATCGTTGATGCGAGCTTGGTGGTGATGAACCTGACGCTCCAGTTCATCGAGCCCGCGCAACGCTTGCCGCTGCTGCGTCGCATCCGCGCCGGCCTGCGTCCTGGCGGGGCACTGATCCTGGCTGAGAAGGTGGCGGTCGCCGACGACGATGGGCTGCTTGCTCAAGTGCATGCCGACTTCAAGGCCGCGCAGGGCTACAGCCAGCTCGAGATTGCACGCAAGCGCTCTGCGCTGGAGCAAGTGCTGATTCCGGATACTGTGGCGGAGCACGATGCCCGGCTACGTGAGGCTGGCTTCGAGCGCATTGAGTCGTTCTTTCAGTGTCTCAACTTCGTTGGCTGGATTGCGCGCTGATGGCGGCGAGCGGAGGCCAACCGCGCCGACCGGAAGGGCTTGGCTCAGTCGAGCGCGTCTTGCTGCAGCGATTCGAGCCGTTCCTCGATGTGCTACGCGCGTCAGCGCTAGCGGACTGGGTGAATCCCTTGCGCCAGCTGACCTTGGAGCGGTTACAGCCTGCCCGGCATGGTGATCTCGGCGACTGGGTCGAGACCTTAGAGCGCCTCTCGGCTCTCTGCCTGCCCGACCCTTGCGACTCCAGCCGGGTGCTCGATCAGCCCTGTGTCGGGGTTGCTGCCGAGCAACCCCTGTCGCCCGCGGTGAGTGCTCAACTGCGCCAGGTTCTCGAGCAGCTGCACCCCTGGCGCAAGGGGCCGTTTTGTCTGCACGGGATCGCGATCGACGCTGAGTGGCGCTCGGATTGGAAATGGGCGCGTCTGGCCGATGCCATCGCGCCACTGCCGGGGCGCCGGGTGCTCGACGTGGGCTGTGGCAATGGCTATTACGGCTTTCGTGCGCTCGGCGCTGGTGCTGACTGGGTGCTCGGCATCGACCCCACCTTGCGTTTCGTGATGCAATTCTTGGCGCTCGAACAGCTGATCGGCGCCGAACGCCTAGCGGTGTTTCCGCTCGCCGATGATGATTTGCCGGGGCTCTGCGCCGCTGCCGGTAGTCAGTTCGATACCCTGTTCTCGATGGGGGTGCTCTATCACCGCCGCGATCCGATCCAACATCTGGCCCGGTTGCGGGACTGTCTTCGACCGGGTGGCGAACTCGTCCTCGAAACACTCGTGGTCGATCGTCCAAGCGACGAATCGATCGTCTGTGAGCCTCCAGAGTGTGAGCGTCTGCTCGATAAGGATGCCGAAAAACAAGCCTTGGAACGAAGGCAGCCCGGCTGTGGACCCGCACCGGCTGAAACGCTGATACCCGCTGGACGCTATGCGCGCATGCGCAATGTGCATGCGATTCCAAGCGTCGCGGTCCTCGGCGATTGGATCAGGGCTGCGGGCTATCGAGATCTGCAGTTGGTGGGTCTGTCCCGCACCAGCATAGAAGAGCAGCGTGCAACGCCCTGGATGCGCTTTCAGTCCCTAGCGGACTTCCTCGACCCCAATGACCCAAGCCTGACCATCGAGGGCCATCCGGCCCCAGTGCGTGCGCTGCTGCTAGCGCAGCGTGCCGGTTGAGCGTGCGAGTCACTCGCCGCGGACGCCGTCCCCGTTGCACTGGCTGGGCGGCTTGGCGAAGCCCTGAATTCTGCTGAGGGATCGCTGTCGAAGCGCTGGCGGCTGAACCCAGTAGAGATCTGGATGAGGCCGTGACGAGGCCGCGATGTCGTCGTGAGACGCTGTGATCGGGGTTTCACTGAGCTTCGTCGTTGTCATCCTGGGTCTGCGCCACGACACTAAGGAAGGCACACGAGGTAAGCACGAGGTAAGAAATGAGTCTCCAGCGTCTCCCGGCGACAAGCGGCCGCCCGGAGCGAGCGCCGTCTGGCGGATTGCTGATGGTTGCGCCGCCTTTCGTCTGTACAGAGCATCCTGAGTGAGCCGTCTTCTAAAAGTTATCCTTCCCGTTCTCATCCTTGCCGTCGGCTTTGGCGCGTTTCGCTTGCTGGTCGCCACCAAGCCAGAGAAGGCATCACCGTCGATCCAAGAGCGCGTGTGGCGGGTTGCCGTTGAGCCGGTCGAGCTCTTAACCGCGGCGCCGCAGCTTGAACTCTATGGTCGAGTCGAGACCCCGGATCTGCTTCGCGCCACCGCGCCGGCCTCGGCCTGGGTGACCGAGGTGCTAGTCCAAGACGGCGACGTCGTCGCTGAAGGCGATGTGCTGTTGCGCCTGGACGAGCGCGACTTCGAGCCGCGCATTGCCCAGGTTGAGGCCGAGGTCGCTGATCTGGAGGCGCAGATCGCCAGCGAGAAGAATCGCTTCGAAACCGATCGGTTGGCGCTGGAGCAAGAGCAGCAACTGCTCGAGCTTGCGCAGGACGCGGTTGAGCGCCAGCAGCGCCTGAAGACGCAACGGGTTGGCGCCGAGCAAGCCTTGGACGATGCCAAGCGCACCGAGGCGCAACAGCAGCTGACGGTGACCAATCGCGAGATGAGCATCGCCGATCATCCGAGCCGCTTGCGTGGTCTCGAGGCGCGCCGGGCCAGCGCCAAGGCGCGGCTGGCGGAGCTTCGGCTCGAGTTTGAGCGCGCCACCTTGAAAGCCCCCTACGCCGGCATCGTCACCGGTGTCGAGGTGACCGAGGGGGACCAGGTGACCAAGGGTGAGGCCTTGGTGCGCCTCTACGCCACCGAGAGTCTGGAGATTCGGGCGCGCATCCCGGCGCCCTATCAGGACGAGCTGATTGAGGCTGTGAAGCAGGATCTGTCGCTGTCGGCGAGCGCCACCATCGGTGGCGAGTCCTTGCAACTGCGCTTCGATCGCCTGGCCGGAGAGGCCGATCCGAGTGGCGTTGATGCGCTATTCAAGCTCGACGGCGATCCGACTCTGTTGCGTTTAGGGCAGCTGCTGACCGTCTCGCTCGAACGCCCGATGCGCGAGGCGGTGGTCGAGGTGCCGTTTCGGGCCGTCTACGGCGGCGATCGCATCTATCTGGTCGAGGATGGCCGCATGCGCGGCATCGACATCGAGAGTCTCGGTACCCGCATCAGTGCCGATGGCGAAGAGCGGCTCTTGGTCAGGTCTGATCAGCTGGCTGCCGGCGATGCCCTGGTGACCACGCACATGCCGAACGCGATCGAGGGACTGCGGGTTGCGATCGTCGGCGCTGAGCCGCCGGATGGCAGTCGTGAGCCGACAGCGGGATTGAAACCGGAGCCGGATGTCGCCGAAGCCAGGTCGGACGCTCCCGACAGCTCTAACTAACGGCCATTACGCATGGATACCGCAAGCCTGGATACCAAAAGACCAGACACCCAACGTCCGGATGGCGACGCCAGCCCAGACGGCACCAGCCGGGACAGCGCCAGCCGACATCGCACCGACATCATCGGCATCTTTGCCCATCATAAGGTTGCGGCGAACCTGTTGATGGTGATCATGCTGCTGGCCGGCGCCTTCGCGCTGGATCGGCTCAACGTGCAGTTCTTCCCGACCTTCGAGCTGGATATCGTCAGCGTGCGTGTGGTCTGGTCTGGCGCCAGCGCCGAGGATATCGAAGACGGCATCACCAATCCGCTTGAGCAGCGGCTGCGCACGGTCGATGACCTCGACAAGATGACCTCGACCTCAAGTCAAGGTGTCTCGGCGATCACCCTCGAGTTCAAAGAAGGGGTTGATCCGCTGCTGGCGCTGGACGAGGTGCGGCGCGCGGTGGATGAGTTCCGCAACTTCCCGCAGGACGCCGAGAAGCCCCAGGTGGCGCTCGCCAGCCGCTACGAGCAGGTCGCGCGGCTGCTGGTCACCGGGCTCCAGGACGCCGGCGAGATGCGCAAGCTGGCGCGCCGCTTCGAGACTGAACTGCTTGAGCGTGGGCTCGATCAGGTCGAGATCAAAGGCCTGCCACAGGAAGAGATCCGCATCCAGGTCGATAATGACCAACTCGAGCAGCTCGGCGTCGGCCTGCAGGAGATTGGCCGCCGGGTGGGTGACTTCAGTCTGGATCTGCCAGCCGGTTCGATCGGACTCGATGAGGGCTCGCGCGAGCTGCGCAGTCTGGATAAGCGGCGCGAGGCGCTTGGCTTTGAGCAGATCCCGATTCGGGCCGACCAGCAGCTGCGCGTCGAGCTGGGCGATGTGGCCAAGATCGAGCGCGTCGCCCAAGACCGCTCGGTGTTGGTGTCGGTCGATGGCGAGCCGGCGGTCGAGATCGTACTGCAGCGTAGCGATCGCGGTGACACCCTAGAGGCTGCGCGTGCCTTCCGGGAATGGCTCGATGACACCCGGCCAACGCTGCCGCCCGGGGTTGAGATCAGTGTCTACGACTCCTCCTGGGAGTTGGTGCGCGACCGCATCATGTTGTTGGTGACCAACGGTCTTGGCGGCCTGCTGCTGGTGGTCGCCATCCTCTATCTGTTCCTCACCGGCCGCGTCGCCTTCTGGGTCGCCTGGGGGATTCCGGTCTCCTTTGCCGCGACGCTGTTCATCCTCTACCTGATCGGCGGCAGCATCAACATGATCAGCCTGTTCGCGCTGATCATGGCACTCGGCATCATCGTCGACGATGCCATCGTCGTCGGTGAGGATGCGATGGCGCATTATCAGATGGGCGAAGATCCGCTGCTCGCGGCCGAGGGTGGGGCGCGGCGCATGCTGGCACCGGTCATCGCCTCATCGCTGACCACCATCGCCGCGTTTCTGCCACTGATCATCGTTGGTGGCCGCATTGGTAACATCCTGGGTGCCATCCCGATCGTGATCATCTGCGTGATCCTGGCGTCGCTGGTCGAGAGCTTCCTGGTGCTGCCGGGCCACCTGCGCAACGCCTTCGTGCACACGCATAAGATCAAGCCGAACTCGATCCGCGCCCGACTTGACCGCGGCTTCGAGTGGTTCCGCGATCGTGCCTTCCGTCCCTTCGTCATCTTGGCTGTGCGCAACCGCTTCGCGACCGTGGCCGCGGCGATGGCGATGCTGATGCTGGCGATTGGTTTGTTGGCGGGCGGTCGGCTTGGCTTCGTCTTCTTCCCGACGCCCGAGTCGCAGATCATCAATGCCAATGTGTCCTTTGCCGCCGGCACGCCGCGCGCCCGCGTCGATCAGTTCCTGCTCCACTTGGAGGAGACGCTGTACCAAACCGAGCAGGCGTTTGAGCAAGGCGAGCTGATCAACGTCGTGTTGGCTTATCACGGCTCCAAGAGCGGCAGTGGGCCCGGTGGCGGCGCCACCGCGGACCAGCTCGGCTCGCTGCAGATCGAGCTGGTCGAGCCGGACTCGCGCAGCGTGCGCAATCACCAGCTGATCCGGGCCTGGCGCGAGCGTATCCAGATGCCCGCGGGACTCGAATCGCTCAACATCACGGCGCGGCGGGTCGGTCCGCCTGGGCGGGATCTCACCATCCGCCTGACCGGGGCCTCGGCGGATGAGCTGAAGGCGGCAGCCTTGGCGCTCTCGGAGACGATTGCTGGAATCGATGGTGTGCTCGAGGTCGATGACGACATGGCCTATGGACGCGAGCAGCTCATCTATGCGCTGACGCCGGTCGGCGAGGCTCTGGGGCTGACCGTCGCTGATCTTGGCCGCCAGCTGCGCACCGCCTTCGATGGCCAGTTGGTGCAGATCTTCCAGGATGGCGCGGATGAGGTCGAGGTGCGGGTCACGCTGCCGGCGGCCGAGCGCGGCACCTTGGCCAGTCTCTATCGGCTCAACGTGCGCACGCCGGATGGCGATTCCGTGCCGCTGACCGCGGTGGCGCAGTGGCGCTCGCGGCAAGGCTTCGAGGTCTTGCGTCACGCCGATGGCAAGCTTGCGGTCGAGGTCACCGCCGATGTCGATACCAATGTGACCACCGCCGGTGAGGTCACCGCTGGCCTTGAAGAGGGCACCCTAGCTCAGCTACAGAGCGACTTCGGCGTCAATTACTCCTTCGAGGGGCGCTCGGCTGACCAGCGCGATACCCTGACGGATATGCGCAAGGGGCTGATACTGGGTCTGATCCTGATCTATCTGATCCTGGCCTGGGTGTTCTCGTCCTATGGCTGGCCGCTGGTGGTGATGGCGGTGATCCCGTTCGGCCTCACCGGCGCCATCCTCGGGCACTGGGCAATGGGCATCGATCTCACCATCCTATCGCTGTTCGGGATGTTTGGTCTGTCCGGCATCGTCGTCAACGACTCGATCATCCTGGTCAGCTTCTACAAGCAGCTACGTGGCGAGGGACTGTCGATCCAGGAGGCGTTGATCGAGGCCGCCTGCCAGCGTCTGCGCGCGGTGTTGCTGACCTCGCTGACCACCATTGCCGGCCTCATGCCGTTGTTGTTCGAGACCTCTTATCAGGCGCAGTTCTTGATCCCGATGGCGACCTCGCTTGCGTTTGGCCTCGGCTTCGCAACCTTGCTGGTACTGCTGGTCATTCCGTCGCTGTTGTCGATGCACGAGAGCGCGCATGGGCGGCTGCAGCGCTGGTTTGGGCGCTCTGCGAGCCTGTCGACGCCGCCGTCGGCGCCGGCTGAATCGGGATAGAATGCGGCCTTGATTCAGCGGAGACGATAGGAGTCTTGAGTGAACCTGGCCCGATTCGATCAGCGCTTTCCTCGGGCCAAGACCTGCCCGCGTCCGTGCTCCCTTCACCCTAGACGCATCCGCGGGCTTGCCTGGAGGCTCACCGGTGGGCTGCTCCTTGCGCTCTGCTTGTGGCTGCCGCTGACGGGGCCGCTACTGCTCGCCGAAGAACTCGGTGCTCGGCTGCCGGCTGCGATCGAGCCCGCGATCAACCCGCTGCGTCCACCTGATACCTCCAGCCCGAGGGCGACCATTGCCAGCCTGATCCTGAACCTGGACCGCGTCTATCTGATTGGCAAGGACCCCGAGCAGTCGGGTCGGGAGACGCTGCAGCCCCTGCGCCGCGCGGTGCGCACCTTGGATCTCAGCGAGGTTCCGCGGGCCTTTGCCGAGGGGGTCGGGGCCGAGGTCGCGCTCTTGCTGAAAGAGGTCATCGACCGCGTTGGGCTGCCGCCCTACGCCAGTATTCCGGATGCCGAGCAGGTCGAGCGCGAGGACTTGACCCAATGGCGGATCCCCAATACCG
>NZ_NHSH01000049.1 GCF_016653315.1 Halochromatium roseum
CCATTCAATTATTAATAGGGTCGAATTATAACTTTTCAAGGTTAAGCTGTTGTTTTGAAAAAGCTTACTGAAAGAATGCTCGTCAGGTTACTGAAAAATAAAAAAATATTATTTAGTCACAAGTCTAGTTTGATCGGCGTCAGAGGCCGGACGAGTGAGCGTTGATAGGTGGCAGGTGATGCAGTGGCAGTGGCCGTTGTATCAAGAGTATTTGTCAGCGAGCGTGCTTGCACGCAATCGAGTTCACCCAAGATCTGACTCGATAGCGGCGACTGAGCCGGCGAGTCCCATCCCGATCGCGCCGCCCTCGCTGCTCGGGCTAGCACGGGGGTCTTTCGTCGAGTGGCGCTACTTTGCGGTGCTATCGCCGGCGTTTCACGGCATCGTCGGCTTGGCGCTGGTGAATCCCGAGCGTCGCTTTCAGCGCATCGCTGAGGGTGGCCTGCTGTTGATTATTGCTGGCGTCGTGGATCGTCCGCGGCTGCCGTGCTCGGTTGCCGCGGCTAACGAGAGCGGCCCTCTGTTTGGTGGCGAGACGGCGGAGCTGTGCTGGATGCATCTGTTTGCGCCTGAGGCCTGCGCCTTCGATCCGTCCGGACCAGACTCGCCTCGGGTTAGCGTGCGCGCAGGCGACGCCCGCTGCTGTCTCGAGCTCCGCCAAACCAGTGGCGCGGAGGCATCGCTCGTCGTCGAGTCGGGGCAGGGACTCAAGCTGCGCCTTTCGCATGTTGGTGTGCAAGGAGCGGCCTTGCCTAATGCGGTCGATACGCGTCTTGATGGCTGGCTTGGCCGGGCCTTGAGCGCGCATTGGCGGGTTCAATGCCCATCGCCGATGGCCTGGTCCGAGGGCGAGCTGATGCTCGAGCCCGGCTTTCTAGACGGATGTGCCGAGGCGCCAGGCGGCAGCAATCCCTGCTACGCATCGGCCGCATTGCGGGCGCGTGTTGCGTCTGGCGCGCAGGCGGTGACTTGGCAGGCCGCGAGCGGCTATGCCGAGCATAGCTTCGGGATTCGGCCGTTGCCGTTGCAGGGCTGGGACTTTTTGTTTGTGCCCAAGCCGGAGACGAGCGAGGCACTGGTGCTGCAGACCTATCCTGGCAGCCAGGCGCTACGCTATGTCGAGGTCTGTTGGCAGCAGGATGGGGCGCTGCGGCAGCGGCGTTTTCCGGCGGAGAGTCTTCGGCTAGACTGGTCCGAGCGGGTTTACGATCCGGTACTCGGTGTGCAACGGCCGTTGCGGCGACGGATCGAGGCGGCGGCTGGCGGACTGCGGCTAAGCCTTGATAACCGTGTGCTGCATCGGATGCCATTGCTGCGCCCGCAGCGGCTGGCGGTGCGGCATTTCTTTATCAGCGAGGAGATCGGTATCGCTGATTGGTGCTTGAGCGATGATTCCGGCCGCGTGCTGGTCGAGGTGCAAGGTCAGCCCTGCGGTGGTGAGCTTGCGCATCGTCGTCTCAGGGTGCCGCGGTGTTAGCGTAAATTTCATGCGATTCATCTGCCGGAGTGGCGCCGCGCCATGGGTGCGCGTTAGGGCGATGATGCTTGTCAGGCCGATGATTCTAGGGGGCGCTAGGGTAGTGTTCCCTGCTGTTGAGGAAACGTTTGATGTTGTTGAGGCGCTTTCGAGGACTCTTTTCCAACGATTTGGCGATCGACCTGGGAACGGCGAATACGGTGATCTATACCCGTGGGCAAGGGATTGTGCTGAACGAGCCCTCGGTGGTCGCGATTCGTCAGGATAGCGCGACTGGTCGCAAGATGCTGGTCGCAGTCGGGGCTGAGGCAAAGCGGATGCTCGGGCGAACACCGCAGAATCTGACCGCGATCCGGCCGATGAAGGACGGCGTGATCGCTGACTTCACCATCACCGAGAAGATGCTGCAGTTTTTTCTGCAAAAGGTGCACGAGTCGTCGATGATTCGTCCCAGCCCGCGTGTGCTGATCTCCGTGCCCTGCGGCTCGACTCAGGTTGAGCGACGCGCGATCAAGGAGCTGGCGATCGGGGCGGGTGCACGTGAGGTCTATCTGATTGACGAGTTGATGGCGGCGGCGGTCGGCGCCGAGCTGCCTGTGCATGAGCCGCGCGGCTCGATGGTGTTGGACATTGGCGGCGGAACCTCGGAGGTTGCGGTCATTTCATTGAATGGGATTGTGTTCTCCCAGTCAGTTCGAATTGGCGGTGACAATTTTAACGACGTCATCATCAGTTATGTGCGCCGCCATTTCGGCAGCGTCATCGGCCAGGCGGTAGCCGAGCACATCAAGCACAGTATTGGATCAGCCTTTCCGAGCAGCGAGGTTAATGAGGTCGAGGTCAAGGGTCGTAATCTCACTGAGGGTATGCCGCGCAGCTTCACGCTCAATAGCCAACAAGTCCTGGACGCTTTGCAGGAGCTGCTGATGGGGATTGTGATGGTGGTTAAACAGGCGCTCGAACAGACGCCGCCGGAGCTGGGGGCGGATGTTGCCGGGCGCGGCATTGTCATCACGGGTGGCGGCGCGCTCCTGCGCGATATCGATCGCCTGATTGCCGAGGAGACCTGTCTGCCAGTGGTGGTTGCGGAAGATCCGCTCACCTGCGTGGCGCGTGGTGGAGGCAAGGTGCTCGAGCAGATCGATCGGCGCGGCATCGATCTCCTGAGTCGTGAGTAGCACGGGTGATAGTGGTGATCCGTGCGCAGTGGCGAAGCGATCTTTCAGAACGGTTGCCATGTGGTTGCTTCGGCTGAGAGCTTTGAGTGATGACTCACTGCATTATAGATCGGTCGCGCTGGCGGCCAGAAAACCGCTTCAGCTCGATACCCTCATACCCTCGTCAACCTGTCAGCCTTTCGTCAGCTCGGTTGATGCAGACTTTGGCTCCACAGTCAGCCCCCACGAGCTATCGAGGAATCCCGCCATGTCTCAACGCCCGATTATCACCACCGCCGCGACCTTCCTTTCTAGCAGCCTGCTGTTTGGCTCGCTGCTTGTTGGCGCTAACGCCCAGGCCAGCCCTAAGGATCATGATCAAGCGAGGACTGCACTCGAAGCCGGCCAGATTCTCCCCGTCACCGAGATCCTGACCAAGGTCAGCGCCGAGGTCCCTGGTGATGTGGTCGAGATCGAACTCGAGCAGGAGCGCGGGCGTTGGGTCTATGAGCTGAAGATCATTGCCCCCGATGGCCGCCTGCTCGAAGTCGAGATGGATGCTAGCGATGCGAGTCTGATCGAGGTCGAACAGGAACATCGCTAACGGCAGGCCAACCCATGCGTATCCTCTTGGTCGAAGACGATGACCGCCTCGCGGTCGGTCTCGGTGCGGCACTGGACGCGGCCGGCTTCGTCAGCGAACGTGTCAGCGACGGCGAGGAGGCCTGGTTTCGCGGCGATACCGAGCACTGGTCGGCGGTGATCCTCGACCTTGGGCTGCCGCGCATGGATGGACTCTCGGTGCTGCGGCGCTGGCGCGGTGCTGGTCAGCGCTTCCCGGTGCTGATCCTGACCGCCCGCGGCGACTGGCAGGAGCGGGTCGAAGGCATCGACGCCGGCGCCGATGACTACCTGCCGAAGCCGTTCCAGATGGAAGAACTGCTGGCGCGGTTGCGCGCCTTGGTGCGCCGTTCGGCCGGCCAGGCCTCGTCGCTGCTCGAGATCGGTGGTCTGCGCCTGGATACCCGGCGGATGCAGGTCAGTCGCGATGGGGTGCCGGTGCATCTCTCGCCACAAGAATACCGGCTGGTCGCCTACTTGATGCAGCATGCCGGACGGGTGATCTCCCAGCTGGAACTGACCGAACAGCTCTACGCGCAGGATTTTGAGCGTGAATCCAATGCGGTCGAGGTCTTGGTTGGCCGGGTGCGGCGCAAGCTCGGCGGCGAACTGATCCAGACCCAGCGTGGCTTTGGGTATCTGATCGAGCCATGACCCGCCGTTCCCTGCGCGCTCGACTCGGGCTGGCGGCCGCGATCTCCATAACCTTGGCCCTGCTGGTCGCCGCCGCTGGTCTGGTCGCGCTGTTCGAGCGTCATGTCGAGCGGCGCATCGGCGCTGAGCTCAAGGCCCAGCTGGATCAGCTGGCGGCCAGCATTCAGATCAGTGCAGAAGGGCAGCTGGAGGTTGTTCCAGCACCGGTCGATCCGCGCTTCGAGCATCCGCTTGGCGGGCTCTACTGGCAGATCGATGACGACACCGCGCCCGAGCGCCGCCAGTTCGGTATCGCCCGCTCTCGGTCGCTCTGGGACAGCCTGCTGCGCTTGCCGCTGGATGAACCCGAGCCCGGCACCGTCCATGCTCACCGGCTTGCGGGCCCCAATGGTGGGCCGAATGGCCAGGCGGTGCTGGTGCGCGAGCGTTTGATCCTGCTCGAGCACGACAGTGGCCGTCGCCGGCTGCGGCTGATCACGGCCATCGATGCCGATGAGCTGAGCCGCGCGCGTAATGCATTCGCCGCCGACATCTTGCCTTATCTGGCACTACTGGCCTTGCTGCTCGGGCTGGCCACCCTGGCCCAGATCCGCGCCGGCTTAGCGCCGCTCGAGACCCTACGTCGTGGCGTGGGCGCGGTGCGCTCGGGCGATGAGCAGCGGCTCGCCGATACCTATCCAGATGAGGTCATGCCCTTGGTCAGCGAGGTCAATGCGCTGCTCGCCGCGCGCGAGCAAGCGGTCGAGCGCGCCCGCGCCTGGACCGCTGATCTGGCGCATGGCCTGAAGACCCCGCTCGCGGCCTTGAGCGCCGATGCCGAACGGCTGCGCATCGAGGGCAACCAGGCACTCGCTCGCGATCTGGACCAGCTCGCCGAGGCGATGCGTCGCCGCGTCGATCGCGAGCTGATCCGCGCCCGCTTGCGCTCGGGCACCGCCAGCCATCAGGCCCAGGCCGAGGTTAGGGACGCCATCGAGCGCCTGCTGCGCACCCTGCGCCGCACGCCCTTCGGCGAGCGGATCGACTGGTCGGTGGATGCTCCGCAGCCGGCACTGGCTGCGCTGATGCCCGGCGATCTGTTGGAACTGCTCGGTAACCTGCTCGAGAACGCCGCGCACTGGGCGGCGGCGCGGGTCGAGATCCAGGTGCAGAGCGCTGATCCGATCCAGATCCGGATTAGCGATGATGGCCCCGGTGTGCCGGCCGCTGAATGGCCTCGGCTCGGCGAGCGCGGTCTGCGGCTGGACCAACGCACCGAGGGCAGCGGACTCGGACTCGCCATCGTGCGCGATGTGGTCGATGCCTACGGCGGCAGCTTGGCGTTCGGGAGCGCTGCGATTGGCGGGCTTGAGGTGCGGCTCAGTCTGCCGGCCGCCTCAGCAAGCATGCGCGACCAGAACCTGACCGTTCGCTGACAGTGGCGTGCAGGGTTCGGTCAGCGTCACCTCGTTAACCTGCTCCCAAGGTCGCGACCCATCGTGACCGACTGACCAACCGTCCATCAGGGGAGCCAACCAATGACGACGCAGACTGCAGTCCAGCCCGGGGCCGATTCACTCAAAACCGACACAGCCACCCCCAGCACGCGGGTCCGCGTCTGGGACCCGCTGGTCCGCATCTTCCACTGGTCGCTGGCGGCTGGCTTCGCGACCGCCTTCATCGTCGAGGACGACCTGCTCGGCGTCCATGTTTGGGCTGGCTACCTGGTGCTGATCCTGATCGCCATCCGTCTGGTCTGGGGTGTCATCGGCACCGAGCATGCCCGGTTCGGCGACTTCGTGCGCGGACCTGGTCAGGTTTTGGCCTATATCAAGGATGCCCTGCGGTTTCGCGCTCCGCGTTACCTCGGCCACAACCCCGCCGGCGGGGCGATGGTGATCGCCTTGCTGCTATCGGTGGCCGCGACCGGGTTGACCGGGATGGCGCTCTATGGCGCCGAGGAGTTCTCGGGGCCGCTGGCGGGGCTGATGAGCGGGCTGCCGGCCGCCTCGGGTGAGGTGTTGGAAGAGGCCCACGAACTGCTGGCCAATTTCACGCTGGCCCTGATCGTGCTGCACATCCTTGGCGTGGTCTTCTCCAGCCTATCGCATCGAGAAAACCTCATCGGCTCGATGATCAGCGGCTTCAAGCGGAGGGGAGGTTGATGAACGCACCGAGCGCCATCGTTCTGATCGCCATGAGCGGGCTTGCGCTCCCTAGCGTCCTGCTCGCTGCCGATCCGGCGTCAGACGAGTCGGCGCCGATTACCCGCGCAGCGCCTCGGTCGCCTTCACTGCCTCCGGTAAAAACGTCGAACTTGAACCTGAGCAAGCGCAGGGCGTTGAGCCCGTTGCCAAGGTGTCGAGTTAAGGCCGAAGCCGAAGCCCAAGCCCAAGCCCAAGCCTGATCTGGCCCTTTCAGGCGCGCACCAAGACGATCCCCCGCCCTCCGGGACTCGTCATCTGCTCACTGCCGGTGCGCACCTCAATCGGTGGTTGTCCGCTGCGGCGATCGAAGATCACCAGCCAGCGGCTGTCCAGCCCCAATCCCGCCAGATAGGTGTCGAGCTGTTTCAGCCCCTCGGCCAGCGGATCGGGGCGCCCATCGCGCCAGACCTTCAGCTCCATCCCTAGCGTCACCGCGCCATAGCGCAGGCACAGATCCATGCGACCAGAGCCGATGGCGTATTCACGCTCCAGCGTGCCACCGCCGTTGATGACCCGGTGCAGGAAGGCCATCAGTACCAGATGCGGGGCGATCTCGTGATAGGGGGCGCTGTTGAGCAAGGGCTCGCCGTGCTGGCGCCAGAAGGCGAGGAAGGCGTCGAGCAGCTGCTTGGGGTCGAGGCGGCCATCGGCCTTGAGCCAGGTCGGCGCGATCTGGGGTAGGGAGGCCTGCGGGGTGAAGGCCAACATCCGTGGCAACAGCTCGCGATAAATCGGGTTCGCCACCCTGAGGCCACCGTCTTGCAGGCGCAGCAGGCCCAGATCGAGCAGATACTGGATGTCGTCATCGGCCACATCACCGAGCGCGGTTCCCGCAAGCATCGGCTCGATCACGCGCCGCACACGCGGCTCTTGCAGCTTATGGGCGAGTTGATCGAGATGAGTCACCCGCTCAAGGATCATCTGCTCCTTGGCCTGATCGATCAGCGCCCGGGTGATCGGTTGAGTGCGGTCGCGTCCGGCGGGCAACTCGAAGCAGGCGCGATCGGCCAGCGCATTGACCAACCAAGGCTGACCCTGGGTCAGCGTCCAAACCTGCTCCAGCGCCTCGGGGGTGAAGACCTGCCCAGTCTCTTGCGTGTGCTCCAGCAACAGGGTACGGGTCTCCTCGGCGCTGAAGTCGCCCAAGCGTAGGGACTTGGCCTTGATGTTGAAGGCGCTGCCGCCGGTGATCAGCTCGCGCTCGGAACGGGCCTGGATGCGGTAATCGCGCAGATCGCGCACACCGCAGAGCACGACCGTGTGCGGGAACGCCGTCGGGCGCTGCGGGTAGCCGGCGCGCAGTTGACGCAGCAGGGAGAGCAGGGTGTCGCCGACCAGGGCGTCGACCTCATCCAAAAGCAATACGGCGGGGCGCGGATCGAGTCCGGTCCAGAATTCCAACAGCCGCGAGAGCCGATCCTCGGGCGCGAAGGTCGCACCCTCGCTGCGTTGCCATTGGTCAGAACGCGGGTCGTTCAGGTAGAGCCTGATCGAACGTCCGAGGACGCTACAGATGGCGGCCATGCCGCGGGTGACATCCTCGCGCGCGGTCTGCGCCGCCTCAAGGTTGGCATAGACCGCTCGATAGCGCCCATCGCGATTCAGATGCGCCATCAGCGCCAGCAGGCAGGAGGTCTTGCCGGTCTGGCGTGGGGCGTGGAGCAGGAAATATTTCTTTTGCTCGATCAGGGTGAGCACCTGGTCAAGATCCCAACGCGTCAGCGGTGGCAGGTTGTAATGGTCGTCGGGACGGATCGGGCCTTCGGTGTTGAAGAAGCGCATGGGGTTCGTTCGGCCTCAGCCCGGCAGCAGGCCGGTATCGAGATAGATCTCGGCCAAGGGTAACGCGATGCCCAATCCCGACAGCTCGATCGAGTCACTGGCCTGCTCGAACAGTCGCGGCGTCCAGACCTCGCCTTGCTTGCGGTAATGGAGCACGGCGACCTCGCTGGAGTCGACCAGCAGGTAATCGGTCAGCGACTCGATCGTCTGGTATTGCATGAACTTGGTGCCCTTGTCGTCCTGAGCCGTGCTGGGCGAGAGGATCTCGACGATGAGCACCGGGTTGAGCAGTGTGCGCAGGCCATTGATGGTGGTGTAGCGCGGATCGCAGGCGACCGTGACATCGGGATACAGGTACGGACTCCCCGCCTGGACCTTGACGCGTTGGTCGCTGGGGAAGGTCCGACAACCAGAACCGCGCAGCCCGGCGCGCAGTTCGCCGATGAGATTGGCGCAACAGAGATTGTGCTCTGGCTGGGCGCCGGTCATGCAGTAGACATCGCCGTTGCGCCACTCCCAACGCTCGCCCGCAGTCTCGGAATCCAAGGCGAAATAGTCGTCGAGGGGAACGAAGTGAGCGTTCAGAACGGTTGCCATGGGGGTGCTTCCGCTGAGATCGTTTAGCGATGACGCACTGTAGTATAGATTGGTCAGGTTAGCAGTCGCTTCCGCAGCCATTCATCAGCGGTATCACCTATCGACTCTAAGTGACTGTCCAGAAATTGCTTCCCGGTTTTGCAGCAATCGGTCGCAGCAGCGTCGGGAAGTAAAAGATGGACACTTCCTAAGGGAATCAAGGGCTTGGCTCTGGTGTTGAGATTGGTCTCCTCAACGCCGCTCCCCGCGCGATCGCACGAGCAGCCAAAGGCTTAGAAGTAGCGCCAGCAGGAAGCAGATCAGCGCCCATTGCGCCAAGGCAAGACCGAGGATCACGAGGCCCTGGTCTTCGCAGAAACCGGTGGCCATGAACAGCATCGGCTGTTGCATCCCAAGCCATTCCACCAACCGTTCGAACGGCCCCATCTGGGCGCCGACGCAGGAGACGCTGCCGGCGGGTTGTTGCTGCAGCCAGGTCTGATAGGTCGCGGTGACCGCGCCAGCGACGGCGCTGACTGCGACCAGTGCGCCGCTGATGCGCTGGCCAAGCCCGCTGCTGAACGCCGCGATCAGCGCGAACGGCACCATGAGCATGTAAATCAGGCGCTGAAAGATGCACAGGTGACAGGGCTGCAGCGCCAGCCATTCGGTCAGCAGGATGCTCGCGAGAGCCAGCAGCGCGCTGCCGCCGGCGATGAGTAGCCACCAGGTTCGGGTTGCGGGGAGCGTCATGGTCTCAGATGTGATTGATTGGCGGTGATCGGCTCAGGTCGAGCGGTCTCGTTTGATCGGATTGATCAGCTGTTGACCGATCGGCGCCTCCGCCTGGGTTCAGGTTTGCCACGGCAATAGACGACGAGGGCATCGACGAGAACGCCAGGTGTCGACAACGCAACCATAGCGGATGATCTTGGCGCTGTCAGTGACCTTCTCCAATCCGCTCTGAACGTCGGCCGTGGCCGCGGCCTGACTGATCACCTCGGCGGTCATCTTGCCGTTCTGGCCGTCCAACGACTGGGCCGCCGGAGACCAGACCCGCGCCGGCTGGGGCCGATGTGGCAGGCCGAGCCCAAGCCCAAGCCCAAGCCCAAGCCCAAGCCCAAGCCCAAGCCTGATCTGGCCCTTTCAGGCGCGCATTAAGACGATCCCCCGCCCTCCGGGACTCGTCATCTGCTCACTGCCGGTGCGCACCTCAATCGGCGGCTGCCCAGCGCGGCGATCGAAGATCAGCAGCCAGCCGCTGTTCAGCCCCAATCCCGCCAGATAGGTGTCAAGCTGTTTCAGCCCCTCGGCAAGGGGATCGGGGCGCCCATCGCGCCAGACCTTCAGCTCCATCCCTAGCGTCACCGCGCCATAGCGCAGGCACAGATTCATGCGACCAGAGCCGATGGCGTATTCGCGCTCCAGCGTGCCGCCGCCGTTGATGACCCGGTGCAGGAAGGCCATCAGCACCAGATGCGGGGCGATCTCGTGATAGGGGGCGCTGTTGAGCAAGGGCTCGCCGTGCTGGCGCCAGAAGGCGAGGAAGGCGTCGAGCAGCTGCTTGGGGTCGAGGCTGCCATCGGCCTTGAGCCAGGTCGGCGCGATCTGGGGTAGGGAGGCCTGCGGGGTGAAGGCCAACATCCGTGGCAACACCTCGCGGTAGAGTGGATTGGCGACGATCAGTGCACCATCTTGCAGGCGCAACAAGCCCAGATCGAGCAGATACTGGATGTCGTCATCGGCCACATCAGCGAGCGCGGTTCCTGCAAGCATCGGCTCGATCACGCGCCGCACCCGCGGCTCTTGCAGCTGATGGGCGAGCTGATCGAGATGGGTCACCCGCTCGAGGATCATCTGCTCCTTGGCCTGATCGATCAGCGCCCGGGTGATCGGCTGGCTGCGGTCACGGCCGGCGGGTAGCTCGAAACAGGCGCGATAGGCCAGCGCATTGACCAACCAGGGTTGGCCCTGGGTCAGTGTCCACACCTGCTCCAGCGCCTCCGGGGTGAAGACCTGTCCAGTCTCCTGGGTATGCTCCAGCAGCAGGGTGCGGGTCTCCTCGGCGTTGAAGTCGCCCAAGCGTAGCGACTTGGCCTTGATGTTGAAGGCGCTGCCGCCGGTAATGACCTCCCGCTCGGAACGGGCCTGGATGCGGTAGTCGCGCAGATCGCGCACGCCGCAGAGCACGACCGTGTGCGGGAAGGCCGTCGGGCGCTGCGGATAGCCGGCGCGCAGTTGGCGCAGCAGGGACAGCAGGGTGTCGCCGACTAGGGCGTCCACCTCATCGAGCAACAGCACCAGGGGCTGGGCGCTGCGTTGACACCACTGACTCAGAAACACGCTCAATGCCGAGCCGGGCGCGGTGCTGGCCAAGACCTCCCGGGCATGATTTGGCCGCTCCTCATCGCCGAGCCAGACCTGGGCCGAGGTGGCGATATCGGTGACGATGGTCGCCATGGCGTCGGCGAGGTGCTCGCGCCAGGCTTGGGCACCCTCCAGGTTGGCATAGACCGCCCGATAGCGGCCATCGCGATTCAGATGCGCCATCAGCGCGAGCAGGCAGGAGGTCTTGCCGGTCTGGCGCGGGGCGTGGAGCAGGAAGTACTTCTTCTGTTCGATCAGGGTGAGCACCTGGTCAAGATCCCAGCGCGTCAACGGTGGCAGGTTGTAATGGTCCTCGGGGCGGATCGGGCCTTCGGTGTTGAAGAAGCGCATCAGGGTACCTTCGGCAGGAGTCAAGGCGACAATCCGGGGTCAAGCCAGCGGCCAAGCCAAGCGGCCAAGCCAAGCGGCCAAGCCAAGCGGCCAAGCCAAGCGGCCAAGCCAAGCGGCCAAGCCAGCGGTCAAGCCAAGCGGTCAAGCCAAGCGGTCAAGCCAAGCGGTCAAGCCAAGCGGCCAAGCCAGCGGTCAAGTTACCATGCACCGAAGGGTTCGGGCTGGCCTCCGAGACCTCGCCGCGCGCATCCTTCGCCATCGCTCGCTGCACTCAGATGAATTCAGTCCCGATCCGACCGGTGTCGCTGAACATCCTGAATGACCAACTGGGGAGCTGCCGATGTTGAGTGAAGACGAACTGAAAGACTTGCATCGGCAAGTGGCCGAGCCACTGCGAGCAGGGATGCCCGCGGTGGAGCCGCTCGACCTGGATGATGCCGCCGCCCGCACCCTGTGGCGGGCTTGCGAGCTGTGCAGTTTTCTCGATCACCGGGTCGACAACCCCGCCATGCCCTTGGACCCGCGTGCCATGACCGCTAGCGACATCGACGCCTGGTCTTCGCGCCTGCTGCTACCCGGGGAACGGATCAGCGACCCGCGTGAGTCTGACTGGTATCGATCCTATTGGATTCTCGTCGATGGCGAGCGGATCGGCACGATTGCGTTGCAGGTCTGGGATTGGGGCTGGGCTGGGCCGCACCTCGGATTCGCGAGCCTGTATGTCTTTCCGGAACGCCGCCGACAGGGGCATGCGAAGCGGTTGCTGAGCAGACTCTTTGCCGCCGTGGAGCGGGTGGGGCTGTCCGCGCTGCGGCTGGAGACGGACTGGCTTTGGCCGCCGGCGGTGCGCTTGTATCTCGATGGCGGGTTCGCGGTGGTCAACTGGAAGCATGCGCTGAGCCTGGTGCGCTGGCGCGAGCGTCCAACACCGCGGGTGCGGGTCCAGCAGGCGCGCATCGAACTGCTGCGCGGCTGCGACCAGAGCCCGTTGTTGAGCGCGACCCGCGACGGCGATCGGCTAGGCTGGCACGACCATCGCACAGCCGCAGAGCGCGAAGACCGCGAAGACAGGGCCACCGAGGGTTGGGAGCCGACGCTAGCACTCTGGCTGGCGACGCACGGCTGGCCCCTGATTCGCAGCGAGCGCACCTGGGCGGACCGACTGCGCTGGATGGACGCCGGCATGCCGGAGGGGTTGGCGCACAAGATCCAGCTCTGGGAGGCCTATGCCGAGCATCACGGACTGCCGGTGCGCACTCCGCGCATTCCCGGGCTCAGCTACCCGAGCTGGGAGGCCTTGTCATGAGCCGGATAAGCGCTCTGCGACGGCGGTGGAACGACAACGGCGGTGGATAGGGTGCCTCTGATCAGCTGGCGCCGTCGGTACTCCCCCGAACCCATTCGCGCGCCAGATCGGGTCCTGGCACGCCGCCCGAGTGGACGACGACGCCATCGATGACGACACCAGGCGTGGACATGACGCCATAGCCCATGATCTCACCGATATCGGTGACCTTGTCCAGTTCGATCTCGACACCGGCCTCGGCTGCGGCCTGGCTGATGACCTTGGCGGTGACCTCGCAGTTTCGGCAGCCGGAGCCTAGAACCTTGATCTGTTTCATGATTGATTCGCCTCGTGATTGGATTGGCAGCAGCCCCGTCGCCTGTCTGAATCGGCGGACAAGGGGTGTCTGCATAGGAATAGTAGACGCAGCAGTTGCCTGGTTTCGGTTTCATTAGCGCCCCGCATTCAGGGCATTCCCAGAACCAGAACCAGACACAGGCGTCGGTGGGCATCTGCTCGGTGCGACTGAAGCCGCAGTGCCGACAGTGCATTCTGGAGTCGAGCTGTCGAGTTTGATCGCCATCGCTCAGGTGCCTCAGGCGATCAGATTGAAGCTCCAGCCGACCAGCACAAACGACACACCGAGCACCCCCGCGAACAACGCCAGCGCCTGCCAGCGGATGACCTTGCGTAGGATCAGCATCTCCGGCACTGAGAGTGCGGCGATGCTCATCATCAACGCCAGCACGGTGCCGACCGCGACGCCCTTGCCGAGCATCGCCTCGGCGACTGGAATCACGCCAGTCGCATTGGAATACAGCGGTATGCCGATCAACACCGCGCCCGGCACCGCGAGCCACTGACCATCACCCAGGTTGTCGACCACCCATTGCTCCGGGACGAAGCCATGGAAGAGGGCGCCGACACCGATGCCGATGAACACCCATTTCCAGATCCGGCGCAGGATCTCCTTGACCTCGGCGACCGCGAACCGATGCCGGCCAAGCAGGCTGGTATCCGGGCGCTGGATGGCCAGCGCGCCCATCTGGATCTTCCAGACATAGTCCTCGACCCAGCGCTCTGGCTTGAAGCGCTGCATGATGATGCCACCAAACCAGGCGACGATGAGCCCGGCGCCGATATAGAGCAGCGCCAGCTTCCAGCCGAGGATGCCGATCAACAGTACTGCGGCGACCTCGTTGATCATCGGCGAGGCGATCAGGAACGAGAAGGTCACGCCGAGCGGGATGCCGGCCTCGACGAAGCCGATGAACAGTGGCACCGAGGAGCAGGAGCAGAAGGGCGTCACCGCACCCAGTCCTACCGCCATGCCGCGCGCCTGCCAGTCTGGTCTGCCACGCACGAACTCGCGCACCCGTTCCGGTGAGACCAGCGCACGTAGCAGGCCCATCAGATAGATGATGATGACTAAGAGCGCGAAGATCTTGGCCACATCCATGACGAAGAACTGCAATGCCGAGCCCATCGCTGAGTCCTGGCTTAGGCCAAATAACGAGTAGGCGATGAGGTCGCCAAGCCAGGCGAAGGGGTCGGGCATGCGGGTGCTCCAGACTGGGGTTGCTGTGGCCGGCGGCTCGCTCGGATGCGGCCAAGGATCAGCAAGCCTAGCAGATCTGTGATTTCGTATATATGATTAACCGCATGTAACCAAGGTGTCACCTAGTGCGGCTAAAGCTCGTTAATATGAACTTCTCGCGCTTCATCTGCCGGAGTGATGCGGCCCCAGGCAGGTGAATCTGAATCTCATATGATGCATCTGCCAGGGTGGCTCTGGCCCGCTGCCATGCGCGTTAGGCTTGGGCTTGAGGGCCTGATCCATGGGCAGCCAGGATACCGGAGGGGCTCGCTAGACCATCGAGGCTGTTCGCTGGCAGTTGCAAGCTGATGGCGGGATTGGCCCGGACTTGCGCCTTCATGCCTATGGCGAGATCGGCTTGCGGGGGAATCCAGGCCTCGAAGACACGCTGGCCGGTCTCCGGCTCAAGGGCCGGCCATGTCCGTGTGATCCTGAGCTCAATGAGGCTGTCTGGAGCGGCGCTGAACTGTACTTGCACCGATTGGCCGACGCCTAGGCCGATCGCCTGCTGTCCATCAACGGCAAAGCGCAGCACCAGGCTGTTTGGATCGAAGAGTTCGACCAGCAGTGTCTGCGCCGCGATCTCCCGCCCTTCGACACGGGCATGCAGACGCGCGATGCGACCGTCCCAGGGGGCTTCGATCGGCTGTTCGGCCAGCTCATCGGCGGTCGGTACGATGCTGAGCAGCCGTTGACCGGCATGGACCGGATCACCCTCGCGCACCGTGCAGGCTTGCAGCCGCCCGTCAATCGGTGCATAGAGCTCGGCGCGCCGGGTCGGCTCGACGACGCCGTCGACCTGAACCTGTCCAGGCTGTGGCGCGACGGCTTTGATCGCCGCGGCTTGGGGCGTGCGCGGCAGCCAGAGCGAGAGCAGTGCGGCGGCGAGCACAAAGCCGGTTGACCACCAGAGGCAGCCTTCAAGCCCCTGCATTTGGTAGATCAGCCCGGAGAGCAGGGTGCCCGCAAGTCGGCCGCCGGCATTGGCCATGTAGTAGAAGCCGACATTGAGGGCGACCTTGTCTGCATCGGCATAGGCCAGGATCAGGTAAGAGTGGACGGCAGAGTTGATGGCGAAGACGATGCCGAACAGGATCAGCCCGACGATCAGGACCGGCGCCGGCTGCCAGGCCAGTGCTGGTCCCTCGCTCAACGCGAGGGCGATGCCAGCCGGGACTACTGCCAGCAGCAAGGCGCCGAGGAGCGCGGTTCGTCCGCTTGGTCCATGCCCCTGCTTGTTTGGCCGAATCAGCGCTGGAGCGCCGGCCTGGACGAAGCCGTAGCCGATCACCCAGAGCGCAAGAAAGGCGCCAACTGCGGTGTATTCCCAGTTCAACACCGAATACAGGTAGACCGGCAGCGCGACGACGAACCAGACATCGCGGGCGCCGAACAGGAAGAAGCGCGCCGCGGAGAGCCAGTTGATCGCCGGGGTGTTGGAGAAGACCTGGGTGAATTTGGCCTTTTCCTTCAGCTTGCCGACGCCCGAGGGCAACAGCGCGATGGTGATGACCATCACCAGGAACAGCCCGCCAGCGAGGATGAATAACGCGTTGCGAAAACCAAACCCTTGCAGCAGCGCGGCACCGACGAAGAAGCCCGCGCCCTTGAGTGCATTCTTGGAGCCGGTCAGGATCGCGACGTATTTGAACAGCTTGGACTCGCCTGCTGGACCGTCGCCAGTCAGGGTCTTGACCGTTGCCTTGGCCGACATCTTGTTCAGATCCTTGGCGATGCCGGAGAGCGCCTGTGCGGCCATCACATAGACCACGCCGAGCCAGGCGTCGGGCACGGTGAGCATCATTAGCGCGATGACCTGCAGGCCCATGCCGATGTGCATGGTGAGGTTGAGCCCGATGCGCGCGCCGAGCCAGCCTCCGACCAGGTTGGTGATGATGCCGAAGACCTCGTAGAAGAGGAACAGCATCGCGACCTCGAAGGGCGAGTAGCCGAGCTGGTGGAAGTAGAGCACCACCAGCATGCGGATGGCGCCGTCGGTGATGGTGAAGGCCCAGTAGCCGGCGGTGACCGTGAGGTAGTTGCGGGTGTTCTTGTCCATGACGGGGTCTTGATCGGCGCTCGTGGATTAGTCTGCGCGAGGGGTTGTGGCGCTTGGGTTCTGGCGTCGTCGCAGGACGAGATCGGGTACCGCTGCGCGCGGGACGCCGTGAATCCGTCCTTGGAGGCTTGGCGCAGCTCCCTGCTGCGCACACCCGCGCGCAGTGCCACCCGATCCCGTCTTCGATGCCTGGGATGGGGGGTGGGGATCGTCAGAGAGAGGCGGCTAGCATCTCGGCGATGTCGACCATGCGGTTCACATAGCCCCATTCATTGTCGTACCAGGCGTAGAGCTTCACCTGGGTGTCGTTGATGACCAGGGTGGAGAGGGCATCGACGATCGATGAGCGGGGGTCGTTGAGGTAGTCCACTGAGACCAGTGGGCGCTCTTCGTAGCCGAGGATGCCGGCCAGCTCGCCGTCGGCAGCGCTTTTTAGCAGGCTGTTGATCTCCTCGGCGGCCACTGGACGCGCGGCCTCGAAGACGAAGTCGGTGAGCGAGGCGTTGAGCAGCGGCACGCGCACGGCGTGGCCGTTGAGCTTGCCTTCAAGCTCAGGGAAGATCTTGGTGATCGCCTTGGCGGAGCCGGTTGTGGTCGGGATCAGCGATTGGCCGCAGGCGCGGGCGCGGCGAAGATCCTTGTGGCCGAGGTCGACGATGCGCTGGGTGTTGGTGATGTTGTGGATGGTGGTCATGCAGCCGTGGCGGATGCCGACCTGCTCGTGCATGACCTTGACCACGGGCGCGAGGCAGTTGGTGGTGCAGGAGGCGGCGGTGACGATCGGGTGTGCGGTGGGGTCGTAGTGCTGGTGGTTGACGCCGTAGACGATGTCGAGTGCGCCCTTGGTCGGCGCGGCGACCAAGACCTTCTTGACGCCTTGATCGAGGTAGCCCTGCAGCAGTTCTGGCTGTTTGTGGTGCTTGCCGGTGGCCTCGATGACGATGTCGCAGTCGGACCAGTCGCCCTCGGCGATGGTCTTGTGTTGACTGTAGGCGATGGTTTGTCCGTCGATGCGGATCTGCTCAGCGTTGCCGGTTTGGCTGCTGCGGCAATCCTGGCTCCAGCGGCCATGGACCGAGTCGAATTGCAACAGATGGGCTGAGCCAGCGGCGTCGCAGGCGATCTCATTGATGCGGATGAATTCCAGGTTGTGGTCTGGGTGCTGGTGCTTGGTGGCTGCCTTTGCCTGGCGGTCGATGGCTGCGCGCAGTGCCAGTCTGCCCATGCGGCCGAAGCCGTTGATGCCGATGCGGGTGATCAAGCGTCATCCTCCGGGAGATAAGGTGAATCTCATGCGATTCATTTTTCGGGGTGGCGCCGCGCCATGAGCGTTAACGTGAATCTCAAGCGATTCATTTTCCGGAGTGGCGCTGCGCCATGAGTGTTAGGTGAGTCGTCTCGTGAGGCGTTTGCTAGAGGCGATCCAGCTCGGCAAGGGCTGCTTGAACGAGATTCTCTGGCAGCGGCACGTAGCGTAATGCCTCGGCGTATTGCTGGCCGTCGGTCAACGTCCAACGGATCAGATCGTGCACCTCCCTGGTCTTGTTTGAGGGCTCGTAGGCATCGCGGACCAACGCCCAGGTGTAGGTGACGATCGGATAGGATCGGGCACCCTGTGGATCAGGGATGGTGCGGGTCAGATCGCTTGGGGGGTGATCAGAGCCATCGGCGAGGCCGCGGCGCCCGGTCTCGACGTTGGGCTGCACGTAACCGCCGGCTTGGTTCTCCAACCAGGCGAGTGAGAGGCCGAGGCGCTGCGCGAAGCCGGCCTCGACGTAGCCGATAGCGCCTTCGGTGACCTTGATGCGCTGGGCGACGCCTTCGTTGCCACGCGCTTCCATGGCGCCGCCCGGCCAGTCGATGCGTTTGCTGACGCCGGGGCCGGCGGCCCAGTCCTTGTTGATCGCGGCGAGATGGTTGGTGAAGGCAAAGGTGGTGCCGCTCGAATCGCGGCGGCCGACGACCTGGATCAGCTTCGGCGGCAGGTTGATCCCAGGGTTGGCGGCGACCAGGCGTGGATCATCCCAGCGGAAGGCCTTGCCGAGGAAGATGTCGGCGTAGACAGCGCGCGGCAGGTTGATCGGCCCCTGCACGCCCGGCAGGTTGTAGGCGATGGCGATCATGCCGCCAGTGATGGGGAGTTGCGCGAAGTGGCCTTCAAACTGCTTGTCCTCATCGCCGAGCAAGGGCGCATCGGTGGCGACGATATCGACGCTGCTGGCGAGGAAGCGCTCGATGCCGGCGCCGCTGCCGATCGAGTCGTAGCTTAGGCTGAGGTCTGGATGCTCAGTGCCGTAGACCTCGAGCCATTGATTGAACAGCGGGGCTGCGAATGAGGAGCCGGCGGCGGTGACCGCATCCGCGCTGGTCGTCGCTGGAGGCTGGTCGGCGGTGTCATCCTGTTGCGGCTGGCAGCCGCCGAGCAGGGAGACGCAAAGAACAGATACCGAGGCAGTGATCGCGAATGGAACAGGCAGGCGCATTCTGGTCTCCGGGGTGCAGGTGGATCTCAGCGGTCGGCCTAGTCTATAGCGTTCCTCGAATATATGGATGACCAAATGTTTACGGAATCATGACGAGCGGCTGATGCCCGTTTGGCGTCAGTGGTGCGTGCTCAGGCGCAGCGGGGTGCGTCTGGGCGATTTGGCATCGTGCTCAATGCCGTGGCGTCGTCGACGAAGGGTTGGCTGGACTCGAGGCCGGCTTGCGTCTCGCGCAGCACGGCTTGGGCCCAGGCTGGCAAGCTGCGATTGATCCGGTAGTAGATCCAGGTGCTGGCGCGCCGATCGGTCACCAGTCCTTGCTCTCGGAGCTGCGCTAGATGACGAGAGATGTGCGGTTGGCTCACTCCAATCGCATAGGTCAACTCGCAGACGCAGAGCTCAGAGTATTGTCCGAGCAGCATCAGGACGCGTAGCCGAGTGGGGTGGGCGAGGGCGCCATAGAAGGCGCTGGGGTCGATGCTCATGTGGCCCCTGTCAGGATTGAGATCTGCGCACGGCGAGCTACGCAATCAGTCATTATAATTCGGCGTTGATGCGCTAAGGCCAATACGATGAAGTGATGTCTGGCGGTGGCCAATCTTTCGAGCATACAGGAAAATCAGCGATGTCGATCCAAGCCGCAGCGTTGCGCGACGCGCTGCTGACGCTGAACCGAATCCGTGCCCTGCAACTGTTGCAGGCGGCGACTGCGACCATGGCTCCGCTCAAGGTCGTCGAGGATCTGGTGCGGCCGGCGCTGGAGCAGGTGGGCGATCTCTGGGATCGCGGCGGCTGCGCCTTGTCTCAGGTCTATATGAGTGGGCGTATCTGCGAGGAGTTACTGGACCAGCTGCTTGGCGACCCGACCCGACCGTCGTCGTCTGATCTCACACCGGCGGCTGACTCGCCTCGGCTGGCCATCGTCGTGCTCGAGGATTATCACCTGTTGGGTAAGCAAATCGTGCGCACCGTGATGCGGAGCTCTGGGCATTCAGTCCGTGATTATGGCCGCCAAACCGTTGATGACCTGGTCGAGAAGGTCTGTTTCGATGAGATCGATATTTTGCTGGTCTCGACGCTGATGTTGCCTGCGGCATTGCGGGTTGAGGCGCTGATGCGGCGTCTCGGTGATGAGGCACCCAGCACCCGCGTGGTGGTGGGCGGTGCGCCCTATCGGTTTGATGATCGACTCTGGCGCGAGGTTGGCGCGCATGCGGTTGGACTCAATGCGGGTGAGGTCGTCGGTCTCGTCGAGCAGTTACAGCGAGGTGCGCGATGAGCCAAACAAGGCCGGCGATGACCTCGATGCAGCGCGTGCTGACCGCGGTTGGGCATCAGGAGCCGGATCGGGTGCCGCTGCTGTTGCTGCCAACGCTGCATGGTGCGCGCGAGCTTGGGGTCCCCATCGATACCTATTTCAGCGACCCGGCGCTGGTCGCCCAGGGGCAGTTACGGATGCGCCAGCGCTACCGCCATGACTGCCTCTATACCTTCTACTATGCGTCCATCGAGACCGAGGCCTGGGGCGGCGAGTCGATCTTCCGCGATGACGGGCCGCCGAATGCGGGGGCGCCGTTGATCTCGGATCTCGAGGCCATTCAGCGACTCAGTCCGCCGCGTATCGAAGACGCGCCAGGCCTGCGTCGGGTGCTCGAGACCACCCGCCTGCTGGCCGCTGAAACCGGCGGCGAGGTGCCGATCATCGGTGTCGCGATCGCGCCCTTCTCGCTGCCGGTGATGCAGCTCGGCTTCGAGGCCTACCTGGATCTCATGCATGATCGGCGCGATCTGTTTGACCGGTTGATGCGGTTGAACGAGGCCTTCTGCGTGGCTTGGGCGAATGCGCAGGTGGCCGCCGGCGCCCATGCCATCTGTTACTTCGACCCGCTCTCCTCATCGAGCATGGTGCCGCCGGAGCTGTTCTTGGAAACCGGCCATCCGATTGCGCAACGGGTCATCCAGCAGATCAAGGCGCCGGTTGCGCTGCATCTGGCCTCCGGCGAGGGGCTGCCGATCATCGATCATCTTGCCTCAACTGGGGCGGCGCTGTTGGGCGTCAGTTGTCATGAGGATCTGGGGCAGTTGAAACAGGCCAGCCGTGGTCGGATCGCGCTCTTTGGTCACCTCAATGGCATCGAGATGCGCCACTGGAGTGCGGAGCAGGCTGAGCAGCAGGTGAAGGCGGCGCTGGCCGCGGCGGCGCCCGGCGGCGGCTTCGCGCTCGCTGATAATCATGGCGAGATCCCCTGGCAGGTTCCCGAGGAGGTGCTGCTGGCGATTGCCGAGGCCAACGAGCGCTGGGGACGTTATCCGCTCGACTGGTGCGATGAGGCGGCTCGGGCGGAGGCGCTTCGTGCTGGCGTTCCTGAATCTGATACCGCTGCTGAAACCGCTAGCGCTGCTGATACCGCGGGCGCTGCTGATACCGATGCCGCTGCTGATACCGCTGGCGCTGCCAACACCGATGGCGATGCTGGCCCTCTGGCTGTCTCTGCCGCCCGCTCTGCCGCGCGGACCGACGTTCCTTAAGACATGGCCAGCTCGGCGCTGCATCCATGGAACCGAGACATCGGCGGTGAGTCCGAGACGCCTGTTCATCTCTTTATCTGTAGGCAGTTTATCCGTGAGGCCGAGGCTGCCATCGAGGGTGTTGCCCGGCTGGGCCATCTGCGCTTGCATCCGTTTCCAGCCCGCTGCGGCGCTCCGCCCTTACAAGAGGATGAGGTGGCGCGCCTGATGGAGGGCGTGCCGGCGGCTGAGCCGGTGATCTGGGTGGGCGGTGTCTGTACGGCGCGGTTGTGCGTGCCGGGCGGGCGTTGTGATCGCGCCGCGGCTCAGCGGCCGGCCGCGGTTTACCCGCTCAGCCAATGCTTCCATCTGCTCGCTGATCCCGACCTGGTGGATGACCAACTGCGTGCTGGCAGTTACCTCTGCAGCCCGGGATGGTTGGCGAATTGGCGCAAGCACCTGCAGGCGCTCGGCCTGGCCGAGCCGGCGATGGCGCGTGCGTTGTTCGCGGATAGCGTGCGCTGCCTGGTGTTGCTCGATACAGAGGCAGCTCAGCAGTCGACTCACGCGGCTGATTCGACGCCTCCGACTTTGCTGGCCGAACTCGAGGCCTTTGCGGCTCATGTCGATCGGCCTTACGCCCGCAAGCCAGTCGGCTTAGGGTATCTGCGACTGCAGCTGACCCAGATCGGTACCCAAGCGGCGCTGCGGCAGGCGCGGATGCAGGCCACGGAACGCGTGTCCGAAGCCCAACGCCAAGCGGCAGAGGCGGCGATGGCGATGGACCTGCTGGGCGAACTCTCGAGTGCGACGGATCAAGCGGATGTGATTCGCCGCATGCTCGACATCTTCCGGGCGTTGTTTGCGCCGAGCCGGCTCTGCTATGTGCCAGTGGATGCCGACAGCGGTTCTGTTGTGTCGCCGGTGAGTCTCGGCGAGCAGCTGTCGCTCGCGGACGCTGTGCTCACTGAGGCACGGATGTTTGCGCGGGGCGAGGCGATGAGTGCGGATACCGCATCCGGTGACGGTTTCATGCTCAGGCTGCAGCATGGCGCGGAGGTGCTGGGTATCTTCGTGCTTGAGGGGTTCGCGCTGCCGCGGTATCGGCTGGAGTATCAGAATCTGGCGCTGCAGATGCTCGGGCTCTGCGCCATGGCCATGGCGCGGGCTCAGGCGTTGGAGGGCCTGAGCCGGAGCGAAGCGCGCTATCGAAGCCTGTTTACGGCGATGCAAGAGGGCTTCGTCGTGCATGAGGTCCGTCAGCGTGCCAGCAGCGGGGCTGATGAATACTGCTTCGTCGATGTCAACCACGCCTTTGAGCGGCTGGCTGGGGTTGCTCGCGATGCGCTCATCGGCCGTTGCTATGGCCAGGTGTCGCCAATGGTCTGTGGGGTCTATCTCGAGCGCTGCGCGGAGGCGGCGCGCACCGGACATCCGGTCCATTTCGAGACCGAGCTGGCAGCGCAGGGCAAGGTCTTGGATGTCTACGCCTATTGCCCGATGCCCGGATTCTTTGCGGTTGTCCTCGCCGATATTACCCTGCGTCGCGAAGCCGAGGCGCGGGTTCACCACTTGGCACATCATGATCCACTGACGGATCTGCCCAACCGCACCTTGCTGGGGCAGCGAGCCACGATCGCCTTGGCGCAAATGACCGAGCAGCAGCAGTCTCTCGCGCTGCTGTTCTGCGACCTGGATCGGTTCAAAGAGATCAACGACCGACTCGGACACGCGGCCGGTGATCGACTACTCAGGGAGGTCGCGCGCCGTTTCCGCTCGGTTGTGCGCAAGGCCGATACGGTATCGCGCTTCGGCGGTGATGAGTTCGTCGTGCTGCTGCCGCAAACGAATCGAGCGTCGGCCTATGCCGTTGGTCAAAAACTGTTGGCATCCATGGCTCGGCCGGTCGAGCTGGAAGGGGAATTGCTGACGGTCAGTTTATCGATCGGCATCAGTCTGTATCCCGAGCATGGCAGTGCGTTCGAGGAGCTATCGCGGGCGGCTGATGTTGCGCTTTATGCCGCTAAGCGAGGCGGTCGCGCTCGAGTCCATCTCTATGAGGACGACATTGAGGCTGATCTCGTGGGCGAGCCTCGCTGAGGCGTCCCTGCCTCAGTCCTGTGGCTTTGGTGCCAAAGAAGCAGCATTGGCCGATCCGATGGAGTCGGTCAGCATGGCGGGTTCAGGGAATCACCAAGGTCAGACCCGGTGGGACGGGATCTGGATCATCGAGCAGGTGACGATTCGCCTCGAAGATGCGCGACCAGGCCTCATCATCACCATAGAACATGGCGCTGATACGAGCGAGCGAGTCGCCTGGACGTACCCGATAGACGGTGCGGCTACCTTCGGCACGGGCAAGCAGGTATTGACTGCGATGCAGGGCGTTTTCCGTTTCTTGAATCTGCTGCCAAAGTTGTGGGTTTTGCACGCCTTGGCCTTCGCGGATGAGGCGCGCGAGAACCTCGGCGTCTCGCCTTGCTTGGGCCTCGGCCTGGGCGGTCGTCAGCGTGCCACCTTCCGGCGCAGGCAGGCGGGCGCGTAGCTCGGCGATGCGCTCTTCGAGCTGCTGCTTTGCTTCAGTGCGTCGTGTATCCGCGGCTTCTAAGCGTGCGATTTGCGCCTCGCGTTGAGCGAGTCGCTGCTCGAGACCCTGAATGCGGGCGTCTGTGCCCCCGAGCCGGTCCTTATGCTCTCGCAGTCGCAGCTCCGCCGCGGTGAGTTGTGCTGTGTGTTTCTGCGCCTCGAGTTCGCGCTGTTGCCGGAGTTGCTGGATCTCCGTTCGGAGCGCTGCGGCTTCGACCTCGGCGCGTTCGGCGGCGGTCTGGCTGTGGCGAAGCTGCTGCTGAACGCGCTCTAGCTCGCGGGCTTGGGCTTCAAGGTCCGCCTGCTTGCGGTTCAGCAGGTCGAGCTGCAAGCTCAGCCGCGCCTTTTCGGCTTCGACGGCCGTGAGCTGCGACTGCAGTGAAGCGACCTGCGCTTGGGTTTGCTCGGCGGCTTCCTGCACCTGCTCGAGTTCAGCCTGCTGCCTAGCGTCATCGGAACTCGCTTGCGCTGCTGTGTCAGCGGCGGAAGTGGTTGCTCTGGTCTCTTCGTCCGCTAGCACATCGTCCGCCAGCACCATGGCCGCGCCGAGCAGGAGTCCGCTCGCGCTCAGCGCCAACCAGCGGCTAGCAATGCACCGCCGCGCTAACCATGGGTGACTCGATCGCTGGCTTGCAGAGGGGGTCGGCATTGCAATCTCCGCGGCGGTTTCAATCGTTCTAGTCGTTTCGATCCACGCCCGATCAAGCCGGGCGTTAGGGCACGGAAGAGGTTAGACCTCTCCCGTGCGGCATTATGCCCCTGAAGGGAAAGGTTTCAACCGGCAGATTGCGATCAGGTCCGCTTACGCCATGGGTGGCGTCGGGGCGCAGCGGACCGTCGCGACTAACAGCCGCCGGGTAATCCCGCTAGGGCCATTGCCATTTCGCCTTCGTCATAGCTCAGATCATCGAGCTTGCCGTCTTTGTAGTCCATATAGGCTTGCATGTCGAAGTGTCCATGGCCGCAGAGGTTGAACAGGATCGCCTTTGACTCGCCGGACTCGCGGCACTTCTCGGCCTCGTGGATGGCGGCGCGCACGGCGTGGTTGGCCTCCGGGGCCGGCAAGATGCCCTCGGCCTTGGCGAAACGGATGCCCGCGTCGAAGCACTCGAGCTGGTTGTAGGAGCGCGGCTTGATCAAGCCGAGCTTGGCCAGATGGCTGATCTGTGGCGCCATGCCATGGTAGCGCAGCCCGCCGGCATGGAAGCCGGGTGGCACGAAGGTCGAGCCGAGCGTGTACATCTTGACCAATGGGGTCAGATGCGCGGTGTCGCCGAAGTCGTAGGCGAAGGCGCCCTTGGTCAGAGTCGGGCAGGCCGATGGCTCGACGGCGATGAACTCGGTCTTCAGGTCGTCGCGCATCGCCTGGTGCAGGAAGGGGAAGGCGATACCGGCGAAGTTGCTACCGCCGCCGGTGCAGCCGATGACCATATCGGGATAATCATCGGCCATCTGCATCTGCTCGATCGACTCGAGTCCGGTGACGGTTTGATGCAGCAGCACATGGTTGAGCACGCTGCCCAGCGCATAGCGGGTGTCGTCGCGTTGGACCGCCAGCTCGACGGCCTCGCTGATGGCGATGCCGAGACTGCCGGTGCTGTCTGGATGCTCGGCGAGGATGGCACGCCCGGACTCGGTACGGTCGCTCGGGCTAGCGATGCATTCGGCGCCGAGGGTCTCCATGTAGGCGCGGCGGTACGGCTTATGGTTGAAGCTGACCTTGACCATGAAGACGACGATCTCGAGATCGAAGAAGGTGCCGGCCAGTGCCAGTGACGAGCCCCATTGACCGGCGCCGGTCTCGGTGGTGATGCGCTTCACGCCTTCGATCTTGTTGTAGAAGGCCTGTGCGATCGCGGTGTTCGGCTTGTGCGAGCCGGCGGGGCTGACGCCCTCGTATTTGTAGTAGATCCGGGCCGGGGTATCCAGCGCCTTTTCGAGTCGGCGGGCGCGGAACAAGGGTGATGGGCGCCATTGCCGGTAGACGTCACGGACCGGCTTGGGGATCTCGACCTCACGCTCGGTGCTCATCTCCTGCTCGATCACGGCGCGCGGGAAGATCGGCGCCAGGTCATCGGGCGTGATCGGCGTTTTGGTGCCGGGGTGGAGCACGGGCGCCATCGGCTCCGGTAGGTCGGCATTGATGTTGTACCAGAACTTGGGCAGGTGCTCTTCGTCGAGCAGGTACTTGACGCTGTCGGACATGATCGTTTCTCGGTTTCCCCAGTCGTATTTTGTGGCCGTTCTCTCTGATCGCCGGCTGCGGCAGGCCAGACCGCTAGAATGCTTGCGTTCTGTGGTTCGTCAAATCCGGCTATCAGCCAGCTATCAGCCAGCAATCAGCCCGCTATCAGCCAGCCATCAGGGTGAATGGCGATCGGTGCGATGGCACGTTCGCCGCTAGCGCGACTGGCGATCGCTGGCCAGTGCTTGCGGCGTCGGCAAGTGTGCCAGGTTATCGGTGTTGGCTGAAGGGCGCTGGCGCAACTCTTTTGATCGTCGAGCTTGATGTCGATCTTGATCGTCGACCCTTGCTTGTCGACGTCAGAGCTTGGCGTTACTGTCGCGGGCTAACGGGTGGCAGGCTGATCGGCGCAAGCTAACCGGTGCTAAGCTGACCGGCAGACCTTACGGCTTGTTTGCCTGGGGCGACTGGGCCCCCTGATGACTCCCTGTTGATTTTCTAAGACACCCTTTCGACAGCACGTGCGTTAAGAGGACCCGCCATGAGCACCACCGCAGCCCCGATGCAGCAGTTGGATAAAGCGATGAATACCCTGCATGAGATGGGCCTACTGCCCAGCAAGCAGCGCAGCGAGGATGATCCGATGATCCCGTTGCTGGAAGCCATCGCCATGCTCGATGAGGAGCGGGTGACCGCCATTGCCCGCACGCTGGCCCAGGCCTCGACCTTCAACACCGTGGTCCGTCAGCAGGTGCAGGCGATGGAGGTTGGTAACCGCTTCGAGGAGATCACCAACGCCTTCAACAGCATCCGTCACGATGCCAAGGTGATGGTCGATCAGCTCGAGGATGGTCAGCTCGATACCTTTGAGCGCGCGGCCAATGTGTGGATGCGGGTGACGCGCGGAGACATCCCGAAGCGTTTCGATAAGATTAAGGCCAGCTACCTGGAGGTCACGGAAACCACCAACGATCAGATCCAGCGCGAGCAGCGCATCCTGGAGGCCTATCAGGATTTCCGCGGCGCGCTCAAATCATCCGAGGTGCTGGCACTGGAGGTGCTGAAGAAGGCGGAAGCCGAGCTGGAGGCGGCGCGTGCCGCAGTCGACCAGGCGATGCAGCAGGTCGAGGCCTTCAGTGGCGAGGATGCGGCGGCGCGCGCCCGGCTGGAGATGGCGCGCGATGAGCAGGTGCGGGCGCTGCAGAATGTCGACAAGCGGTATCAGATTGCCAAGGACCTGTCCGACAACCTGGCCGTCTCCTACAACACCTCCGAGGTGGTGATGGCGCGGCTGCTGCAGACCACCAACGCCAAGGAGCGACTCTATCAGCAGGCGATCAGCTTCTTCACCACCAACGAGACCGTGCTGACCGCCCTCAGTGCCTCGTTCACGGGCATGTTCGGCCTCGCCGAGACCACTGAGACGGTCAATGCGATGAAGGATGGGATCAGCCAGTCTCTTGAAGTGCTCGCGGATATCGGCGGCAAGGTTCAAGAGGAGGCGATCAAGGCCGGCTATGGGCCGACGATCCGGGCTGAATCGGTGAAGAAGCTGGTCGACTCGGTGGTCAACTATCAGACCCACTCGCGCGAGATCATCGAGGAGATGCGCATCGCCGCGACCCGCAACGCCGAGGAGATCCGCGATGCGGTCGAGGATGGCAAGCGGCGCATGGCGCGGCTGACCGAGCTGGGGCATGGCTTGGCGGCGGCCTAGGGTTGAGCGTTCAGCAGCCGCAAGCACATCCGAAGGCAGCCGATTGCGGCCTGCTGTTGGACCTGATAGCGCTCGACTCGAGTCGCTGGTGAAGCTTGCTTGATCAGGGTTTACAGCAGGGAGTCTGATCGGCCAAGCTGGCCTGATGACGCATCCGCCGGCGGCGGCGGATGGAACCATGATCGAGGCGAAGTATTCATTCATTGTTCGTCACCGGATCAGGACGCGAACGGGATGCCCGACCACAGCCAAGAACAACCCGATAGACAGCGGCGAAACCCAGAGCCCAGCGGGGTGCGGGCGGCAACCGCTGCTGCTCCGCTCGATGACATCATGCTGGCGATGGACGTGGTCGACACCCTGCGCCGCCAGCAGCGTTTGGTCGAACAGGAGCTCGACAGCGGCCAGCGCGAGGCGGCCTTGAAGGTGCGGCTGCAGCGCGTGTATCAGGCCCAAGGCATCGAGGTCAGCGAGGCGGTGCTGGAAGAAGGCGTGCGGGCGTTGCGCGAGGATCGCTTCGTCTATCAGCCGCCGGCGCCCTCCTTTGCCGTCAGTTTGGCGCGGATCTATGTCAGCCGTGGCACCTGGGGCCGTTGGCTGCTGGGCGGGCTGGCGCTGCTGTTGCTCCTGTTCGCGGCTTGGTACCTGCTGGTCGTCATGCCGCGCCAGGCCTTGCCGGGTGAGCTTGAGGAACGCCATGCGCAGGTGCGCGAACTGGCGCGATCGCAGACGCTGGATGCACAGGCCGATCAGCTCCTGGCGGCGGCCCAGCAAGCGCTCAGAGAGGGCAAGACAGGGCAGGCTCGCGATCAGCTTGCCCAGCTTGAGCAGCTGCGCGATCAGCTGGCCGTGGGCTATCAGCTGCGGGTGGTGAATCAGCCCGGTGTGCGCAGTGGTGTCTGGCGCATCCCGGAGGCCAATCCCGATGCGCGCAACTATTATCTGATCGTCGAGGCGATCGGGGCCGGCGGGCGACCGATTTCGGTGCCGGTGCGCAATGAAGAGACCGGCAAGATCGAGCGGGTCGAGCGCTGGGGGCTGCGGGTCGATCAACAGACCTTCGAGCGTGTGGCGGCGGATAAACAAGACGATGGCATCATCCAGGACGATCTCCTCGGCAGTAAGGCGCCAGGCGCGCTGGAGCCGGACTACCGCGTACCGACCAGCGGTGCGGCGATTACGGAGTGGTAGCAGCATGCGTCCCATGCCAGATCAGCACAGAAAGCAGATTGACACCGGTCGAGTGGACCCAGCGCAGCGGCTGCACCGATCGGCCCCGGGACCTTGGAGGCAGGTCGATTGGAGCAAGCGCAGCGGTAACGACCACCTATCCGAACGGTTCCTTGGACAGCTGCAGTGGGGGTATCGATGATCAGCGGCCAACAGGCGATGGCGGAGGTCAGCCAGGCCGCTCAGGGCCAGCAGCAGGCGCTTGATGCGCTCGACGCGCGCCTTGCCGAGCTGCGCAGTCAGGAGCAGGCCTTGCTGCACGAGCGCGCCGAGCAGTTGAAGGCGTTGGCGCGGATACGCGTCGAGCTGCTTGGTCGCGATGCCAGTGGCGCTCTAGACGCAGCGGAAGCGGAGGCGGCGCGGTTGCTCGATGAGCGCGATGCCGCGTCCGCGGCCTTGGAGCAGGAGATCATCGATGTGCAGGCCGGGCTCGATGCCCTGGAGCAGGCCCGCGGCGCGCAATTAGAGCGATTGCAGTCGGCGGCCGATGCCTTGGATGGCGCCGAAGCGGCGACCCAGACGCGGCTGGCGGCCGACGCCGACTATCAGGCGCAATTGGAGCAGACGCAAGAAGCCGAGCGCATCGCCCTGTACGCGGCCGAGAAGGCCAGCGAGCGCGAGCAGGAGCAGGCCAGCAAGACCAGTGCCTACCAGGCCGATCCGCTGTTCATGTATCTCTGGCAACGCGACTATGGCGGTGACGCCTATCGCGGGCGGGGCTTGACGGCCCGGCTGGATGGCAAGGTCGCGCGGCTGATCGGTTATCCCGATGCGCGCCTGTCCTACCAGCGTCTGCTGGAGATTGCCCCACGCTTGCGCACCCATGCCGAGCAGATGCGGCAGCGTGCCGAGGCCGAGATCCTGGCCCTGACGGCCCTGGACGAGGCCGCCCGCGCGGCCGACGGCATCCCTGCCCTCGAGGAAGCGCGGGATCGCGAGCAGCAGGCGGTTGATGCGATTGACCAACGGATTGATCAGGAGGAGGCGCGTCTCGAGGCGTTGCTCGAGCAGCGGGCGTGCTTTGCCACCGGCCAGGATGGTCAGAGCCGGGCGGCGGTCGAGCGCTTGGCGGAGGCCTTGGGCGCCAGCGAGCTGGTCGAGCTTGAGCGCGCCGCCCGCGCCACGCCGATGCGCGAGGACGACCAGTTGGTTGCGACCCTGATCGAGCTCGAGCGCGAGGAGCGCCGGCTGGCGTTCATGCGCGAGCAGACCGAGGCCGCGCGCGGCAAGCAGCAAGAGCGGCTGCGGGAGTTGCTGCAGGTCCAGCATGAGCTGCGCAAGCGCCGGATGGACCGCCCAGGCTCGCAATTCGAGGACAAGGCGCTGGTGGCAATGATGCTGGCCAACTTCGTCAAGGGCTTGCTCGATCGGCAAGGGCTGTTGCGCGGGCTCGAGGAGCAGTATCGCTATCGGCCGCCGCGCACTGATCCGGATTTCGGCTCTGGTGGTTATCGTCGCGGCTCGCCATGGGGCGGACGTTCTCATCCTGGATCAATCGGGCGCCCATCTGGAGGTACGACTCGGGGCTCATCCGGACGAGGTGGCTTCGGCGGTGGCGGATTTGGGACTGGTGGCGGCTTTGGCGGCGGTGGCTTCCGAACGGGTGGTGGCTTCTGAGTCATGAAAGATCGCCAGGCCGACCAAGCAGTGACTGCTGCGATGGCCATACGATGGCCATACGATGGCAATCAACCAAACCGCTGAATCTTGAGTCGTTTGTCGTTGACGCTCATCAGCGTGAATTCGATAACAGGCTGCGTGGATGGACAGGCAAGTGGTTATTTCTGCGATGGTGCTGAAGGCCAGGGCTGAATGCTGAGCAACGTTAAATGCTGAGCTATATCGGCGTCTCCAAAGGTTATGGCGGCCAGCTCGCGCTCGACGGCATCAATCTCGACTGCGCCGAGGCGGCCACCACGGTCTTGATTGGCCCTAGCGGCTGCGGCAAATCGACCTTGCTGCGGCTCGCCGCTGGGCTGATTCGCGCCGATACCGGCGAGGTCTGGTTCGAGGGCGCGCCGCTCGGGCCCGAGAACCTGCGCGCGGCGCGTCTGCGCATGGGCTACATGATCCAGGAAGGCGGGCTGTTTCCGCATCTGAGCGTGCGCGCTAACGTCGAGCTGATGGCGCGCGAGCTGGGCTGGCCGGCGTCGCGGCGGCGCGAGCGACTGGCTGAGCTGGCCGAGCTGGTGCAGTTGCCAGCGGCGCTCTTAGACCGCTTCCCGCTCGAACTGTCCGGCGGTCAGCGCCAACGTGCGGCGCTGATGCGCGCGCTGATGCTGGACCCGGATCTGATCCTGCTTGACGAGCCGCTCGGCGCCCTGGACCCGATGATCCGGGTCGAGCTACAGCGCGAGCTGGCGGCGATCTTCCAGCGCCTGCACAAGACCGTGCTGATGGTGACCCATGATCTGGCCGAGGCGGTGTTCTTCGGCGATCAGCTGGTGTTATTGCGTGCTGGGCGCATCGTCCAGCAGGGCTCGGCTCAAGCCTTGCTGCAATCGCCAGCCGAGCCTTTTGTCGCCGAGTTCGTCAATGCCCAGCGCGAGCCGCAGCGGGTGTTGATCTCGCAGGAGCTAAGAAATTGTCCATCAACGTCTTCCCGATTTGAGGGCCATGGTTGAGTGATGATCAAAACTCATCTCGCCGATCTTGATCGGGCCGTCAACCGCTTTCCCGCTTGAAATATTACGCGCAGCGTAATATCTTTCTCCAGGTGATCAAGTCGTTTCGCTGCAAGCACACCGAGGCTCTGTTCGCCGGGCAGTCGCCGCGTCAATTCCGCGCCTTTCAGCGAGTGGCGGAACGCAAGCTGGCGCAGTGACAAGCGGCAACCACGCTTGAGTTCTTGCGTAGCCCACCGGGTCATCGGCTTGAGAAGCTCGAGGGCGATCGCGCCGGGGAGCACAGCATTCGCATCAACGACCAATGGCGGCTGTGCTTCAAGTGGCGCGATGGAGCGGCATTCGATGTCGAGATCGCGGATTATCACTGAGGAGGAAACCCGAGGAGGAAACCCCATGAACACAACCAACGGCATGCGTCCGGTTCATCCGGGCGAGGTGTTGCGCGAGGATTTCCTGGAGCCCCTGGAGATGAGCGTGAACGCACTCGCGCTCGCGCTGCGGGTGCCGGCAACGCGCCTGCATGAGATCGTCAAGGAGCGCCGGGCGATCACGCCGGATACCGCGCTGCGCTTGGCGCGCTACTTCGGCGGCGATGCGCAGTCGTGGCTGAACCTGCAGTCGGGCTTCGATTTGCGCCGCGTGGAGATGGCCGCGGCGGCGCGCATCGAGCGCGAGGTGGTTCCGCGACAAGCGGCCTGATGTCACGCCCCCGCGCCCATCGTCAAGCGGCATCGCTCACGCTGGTGTTGAGCATCCGGTACAGTTCGGACTGACTAGCTTAATCAGTGGGTCTGCAAACGCGATTGAAAGATTGGACCCCCGACGACAGCGACGTACTCCGCGGCGCGGGTGATCTCGCTGTCGCGCTTGCCGTCTGTGGCTACTTGGTCGCCGCCGCGGTTGGCCTGCCGTTGTTTGAGGATGGCTCGTTCTATTTCTTTACGATTGTGACTGAGCAGGTTGCGGTGGTGCCGAACCTCCGGTTTTCCGCCGTGCTGCCGCAGTTACCCGCGGTGATGGCTGTCTCGCTGGGGGCGGATTTGGCCTGGGGCCGCTTGATCTTCTCGGCCGCCTACATGGCAATTCCGTTGGCGACCTTGGTGGGCTCCTGGCTTCTGCTACGGCGTCGTGCGCCGGCGCTACTGCTGCTGGTGTTGCCGTCGTTTCTGGCCATGCAGCTGAACTTCTCCGGTGTCTCGGAGCTGCTGACGGGGCTCTATCTGACCTGGCCCCTGCTGCTGGCGATGTTGCTCATGCCTCAGCGTCGCTGGGTGATGGTCTTGGCCATCGTCTGGGGGCCGCTGTTGCTCCTCCTGCATCCCTTGGCCTTCATCTTCTGCTTCGGACTGGGGCTGGTGGCTTGGCTGCTGTCGTGGGCGTCTGGTGGCCGGGTTGCTTGGGTTGCCGTCAAAGAGCGCCTTGTTTGGCGTCGAATCGGGCTTTGGTTGGTTGCTAACGGGCTAGCGCGGCTCGCTTGGACGGCCTTCGGCCTCAACGACTACGAGCGCGGGCGGCTTGCCCCCGCGAGTGCGCTGGGCTATCTGTTTGGTGAGACGGTTGCACAGCATCTGCTGATCGCGATGCTGGTTTGCGTGATGCTGCTTTGCGTTTGGGTGTGGCATCGCCGCCAGCTGCCATCCTGGGCGTCTCGAGCGCTGCTGTTGTTGTTGTGGCTCGTGTTGCTCATCGCTGCTTGGGTCAGTGCTGAGTATCTTCTGGGCGAGGGCATCGTCCTCAAGTCGGCCATGACGCTAGGCGTCGGTTTGCTGGGCATGGCGGCGATGATCTGGCTTGTGCTTTGGAGGGAGGAGGGGCGCCTCCTGCGGCGGGAAGCAGGGCAAAGTTTGCCGTTGGAGGCAGAGCAAGGTCTGCAACGGGAAGCAGAGCCTGGCCTGCAGCGGGAAGCAGGGCAAAGCCTACAGCGGGAAGCGGAAGCAGAGCGAGGCGTGCGGAAGGCAGCAGGGCTAAGCGCTGCCTGCGGCAGTCTGCCAACCACCGCGATGCGCATGCTCGGCGTGGCATTGTTGATGCTGCTGTTAGCAAAGTCGTCCGCTTGGTGGACGGGCGTGCGTGGTCTGCAGGACATCGTCGCTCGCGGTGACACCGCCTGCATTCCCTTTGGTGACAATGAGCCCTATAGCCTGCAGTGGCCCTGGATGGTGATCACGGATTCCTGGCCTACACCCTTTACCGCGCTCGTGACTAGGCCCTTTGTGCCGACCTCAGAGGATGGCCAGTTTCAGCCCATCGCGGTCATGTTGAAGCATGATGGCTGCGAGCAGTTCCATGCGACTGGGATGCTGTACCTGCCCATCGGGGTGTCGCGGCCGTTCGAGGCTGTCGATGCCGTGCTTGGGCCGTTACGGCCCCCGGCGCTGTTGTCTCAGTGAGCAGTGGCTGAGTGGCTGTCCATTGTCGACTTCCCGATCATCGCCGCATACCAGTCCTCAAATCGGGAAGCAGTGAATAGACAGTTGCTCAGGACGAGGCGGCGGATGGTTTCTGGTTGGTGGCTCTTTCCTCAGAGGTGTTTGATGACCCGACTCCTGCTTTTGGTCGTGGTACTGGTCGTGCCGATCGCGACGCTAGCCGAAGCGTTGGTCGAGCCACTCGCCGAACAGCCGGTCGAGGCCTCACTCAGTTCGGCGGCCGGCGCCGCCCTGACGGTCGGCTCGAAGAAGTTCACCGAGTCGGTGATCTTGGGTGAGGCGCTGACCTTGCTGCTGGCCGATGCCGGCTTTGAGGTCAAGCATCAGTCCGCCTTGGGTGGCACCCGTATCCTCTGGGGGGCGCTGCTGGCGGGCGAGATCGATGTCTATCCCGAGTACTCGGGGACGCTGCTGCGAGAGATCTTGGCCGATCAGAGGCTGGATGGATGGGATGCGTTGCGCACCGCGCTGGCAGCGCGCGGGGTCGAGCTGTCGGCGCCGCTTGGTTTCGAGAATACCTATGCGCTCGCGGTGACGGCGGAGACCGCTGAGCGGTTGGGGCTGGAGCGCATCTCCGATCTGCGTGCGCATCCCGAGCTGCGCTTTGGCTTTAGCAACGAGTTTCTGGATCGCGGTGATGGTTGGCCGGGGCTGAAGCGTCGCTACCGTTTGCCGCAGACGCGAGTGCAGGGGCTAGACCATGATCTTGCCTATCGCGGTATTGCCAGCGGTCGCATCGACGCCACCGTGGTCTACACTACCGATGCCGAGATCGAGCGCTACGGCTTGGTGCAGCTGGCCGACGATCTCGGCTATTTCGACGACTATCAGGCGGTGCTGCTCTATCGCAGCGATCTGGCGCAGCGCCTGCCTGATGCGGTGGCCTTGTTGCAGCGCTTCGAGGGCGCGATCAGCGAGCCAGTGATGGCCGGGTTGAATGGGATGGTGAAGCTGGATGGCGCGAGCGAACAGGAGGCGGCGGCGCAGCTGCTGGCCGATCGGTTTGGTCGCGAGGTTGAGGTCGAGCGCAAGGGGCTTTGGCAGCGGTTGCTTGAGCGCACACTGGAGCATCTGGGCTTGGTGAGCGTCTCGTTGACGGCGGCGATCTTGGTCGCGGTGCCACTCGGCATCGTCGCCGCGCGCCGTCCGCGCCTTGGCCAGCTATTGCTCGGGCTGACCGGCGTGTTGCAGACCGTCCCCTCGCTGGCGTTGTTCGTGTTTCTGATTCCGCTGCTCGGCATCGGCTGGCTGCCGAGTGTTGCAGCGTTGTTCATCTATAGTCTGCTGCCGATTGTGCGCAATACCCATGCTGGGCTGAGCGACATCCCGCGACCGATCCGTGAGTCGGCCGATGTGATTGGGCTGACGCCGAATGCGAGGCTGCGCCTGGTCGAATTGCCGCTGGCGGCGCGCGCGATCCTGGCCGGCATCAAGACCTCGGCGGTGCTGAATGTCGGCACGGCTACCCTGGCGGCGCTGATCGGGGCTGGCGGCTATGGCCAGCCGATCCTGACCGGCATTCGGCTCGATGATACGGCGCTGATCATGCAGGGCGCGGTGCCGGCGGCCTTACTGGCCTTGGCCTTTCAGTGGCTGTTTGAGCTGGGTGAGCGTTGGGTGGTGCCGCGTGGGCTCAGATTGCGGCCGGCGGCAGTGTAGCAGCAGGTTGCCATCCGGATGCCGCTAAGGCAGTAGCCACTCTAACACCCGAATCAACCCCACGACGGTCCCAACCGCGCCGACTACCCAGAGCGTCTGACGGTGGATCGCCATGCGCAGGCTGGCCTCGGTCGCCTTGATCTCGATACGGGCCTCCTGCACCTGCAGCTCAACCTGCTTGATCTCTTTGCTCAGGCGCAGCTCGAGATCCTTGATCTCCTTGCGAACGATCTCGATCTCCTTCTGCAGGCGCAGCTCGAGATCTTTGATCTCCTTACGCACACCCTCGATCTCCTTCTGCAGGCGCAGCTCCATATCCTTATTCTCACCGCGGACGATCTCGATCTCCTTGCGAACGATCTCGATCTCCTTCTGCAGCCGGAGTTCCATCTCACGCAGGTCATGACGCTGCGGAATCTCATCGGCGGACGGCCAGATCCGTTCGAGTTGGCCAATGGCCTCAGCCAGCAGCCGGATGCGCGTTTGATCATCAACCGCCTCGGCGAGCTGCTCGTAGAGCTTGACGGCAACACCCATTTTCTGCGGACTCCGGTTCGATTCTGTTCCAATAGAGTGGTGCTTGTTTGGCCCATTGTCTAGTTGGGGCTTAGAAGCTACTGGAAATGCTGCGTTGGCCGCCCTAGACGTCTCTCAAGCACGGAACTTTGCCGCAGCGATTGGGATTCAGACGGCTTCTTAGGGATCTGTGGCTTCTGGAGCCGGCCGCGTGCGAGCCTGGCGCTGCTGACTGCATTGCTCGCATCGGCCGTTTAGGGACGGTTCGAGGGCTGTTCGAGCTTGGCCAAGTACTGGGTGGTGTGGTTCGAGCTGAGATCACGGCCCACTGTATGATAGAGAGCCTACACCTCAGTTAAATGGTCAGGTTTATGGCGTTCCCCTCGTTCTTCAGACGTCCGCCCGTCCGCCGACCCTTCCACCTACTACTGATCAAACCTTCGCACTACGATGACGATGGCTATGTGATCCAGTGGTGGCGCTCGTCGATCCCGTCGAACAGCCTGGCTGCGGTCTATGGCAATGCGCTGGACGCGGCCGAGCGCCGGGTGCTCGGCGAGGATGTCGAGATCGAGGTGACGGTGCTCGACGAGACCAACACCCGGATTGATACGGCAGGCTTGATCCGGAAAATACGGCGCGGCATCGATCGCAATGGCCGAGGCGAAAACGATGGCGATGGCGGCGGCGATAGCGATCGCGATGGCGGAGGCGATAACGGAAGCGATAGCGGAGGCGGTGGTGCCCTAGTCGGGCTGGTCGGGGTGCAATCGAATCAGTATCCGCGCGCGCTCGACTTGGCGCGACGTTTCAAGGCTGCCGGCTTGCCGGTGGTGATCGGCGGCTTTCATGTCAGCGGTTGTCTGTCGATGCTCGATCACCGGCCGAGCGAGCTGCAGGCAGCCCTGGATGAAGGTATCAGCCTTTTCGCCGGTGAGCTGGAAGGGCGTTTGGATCGGCTGCTATTGGACGCTGCGGCTGGCCAGCTCGAGCCTATCTACAATTATCTGAGCGATCTGCCGGATCTGACCGGTGCGCCGGCGCCCTATCTGCCGGCAGCGCGGATCAAGCGCACCATGGGGCAGCGCGCGAGCTTCGATGCCGGCCGCGGCTGCCCGTTCCTGTGCAGCTTCTGCACCATCATCAACGTCCAGGGGCGCAAGTCGCGCCATCGCAGCGCCGATGATGTCGAGGCGCTGATCCGCGCCAATGCCGCGGATGGCACGCGCAATTTCTTCATCACCGATGACAATTTCGCCCGCAACCGCAACTGGGAGGCGATCTTCGATCGCATCATCGCGCTGCGCGAGTCGGGCGTGCAGATCCATCTGGTGATCCAAGCCGATACCCAGACGCATCGGATCAAGGGCTTCATCGAGAAGGCGGCCGCAGCCGGGGTCAACCGCGTCTTCATCGGTCTGGAGAGCATCAACCCGGCGTCACTGAAGGGCGCGCAAAAGGGGCAGAACAAGATTGGCGATTACCGCGCCTTGCTACAGGCCTGGCACGCGGTCGGGGTGCTCACCTATGCCGGCTACATCATCGGCTTCCCGGACGATACCCCCGAGAGCATCCGCCGCGATATCCAGATCATCCAGCGCGAGCTGCCGATCGACATCATGGAGTTCTTCATCCTGACGCCCCTACCGGGGTCGAAGGATCATCAGCAGCTGGTGCAGCAGGGCGTCGAGCTGGAGCCGGACATGAACCAGTACGACACCCAGCATGTGACCATGGCCCATCCACGGATGTCGCGCGCCGACTGGGAGGGGATCTATCGCGAGGTCTGGGATCTCTACTACAGCGATGAGCACGTAGCGACGGTGCTGCGCCGCTGCCGGGTCTGGGGCTATGACCCAAAGAACATGCTGGCCAAGCTGTTCGCCTTTCATGCGCCGATCGTCCATGAGCGCATGCATCCGCTCGAGGGTGGGCTGATTCGGCGCAAGGTGCGGCGTGATCGCCGGCCGGGCTTGCCGATCGAGCATCCGCTGCTGTTCTATCCGAAGTTCGCGTGGGACTTTGTGATCAAGTATGTTGGCGCCTATCAGATGCATCGTCACTATCGGCGCATCTTAGAACGCGTCATGGCGGAGCCCGATCCGCTGGCCTATACCGATACCGCGATGCAGCCGGTTAGTGTCGATGAGCGGCAACGGCTGGAGATGTTCGCGAACGTCAATGCGGCTTAGACACTGTCCATCAACTTCTTCCCGATTTGAGCACCGCTGTAGGGCGATTATCGGGAGTTAGAAAATGGACCGTTACTTAGCAAGTGCCTCGGGATTGATGACCCGCATCGCCTCATCGCCCATGCCCATCACCAAGATGCCGGCAGAGGTCGCGCGGTAAAGTTCAGGATTTTCTGACCGTGACGCTGACCCACCATTGGACCGACCAGGGTGCGAGATGACGCTCGCGAATCGGTACGCGAGCAGTTGACCCAGAGGTTTCTGAGGCCGTTGTCGGCTCAGTCCCTGGCCGATGGTCGAGGATTAGGCCGGATCGGCAGGGTAGCTCGATCTCGCTGGGCCGCTCGACGGGCTCGCCATTGAGGTTGGCGATCAGTCGAAGCTGGCGGTGATCGTTCGTGCTCCAGTGCGCGGAAAGGCGGCCACGACCAAAGACCAGGGCCTTGCCGCCCTGTTCGATCAGCGGGATCAGCGGTGCGATCTGGGCGTGGCGCAGGGCGAGGAGTCGGCGGCAGAGGGAGAAGCGTCGTTGTTGCGACAGGTCAGGGTAACGCCTGTCGATACCTGTCGCTTTGCCGGGATGGTCGCGCCAGCGCCAATCGAGCCGCGAGCGGGTGAAGGTCCCGGGATCGTTGGGGTCCGGGATCGATGCGCGGCTGGCGGCGTCGGTGAATCCTGAACTGCGGGCGAACTCGCGGCGCCGACCCTCGCGCACCGCATCGGCGAGCTCGGGGCCGAAATCGCAGAAGAATAAGAATGGGCTGTCGGCGTCGAATTCCTCGCCCATGAAGAGCAATGGCGGGGAGGGCGCGAGCAGGATAAGGGCGAAGGCGGCGTCTAGGGCTTCGGTCGGGATCAACTGATGCAGGCGCTCGCCGAAGGCGCGGTTGCCGGCCTGATCATGGTTCTGCAAGAAATTGACCATCGCTGCCGGTGGCAGATGCCAGCTCGGTGTGCCGCGGCGATGACCATCGCGAAACGCGGATGGTTCGCCCTGATAGGCGAAACCTTGGGTGAGTGCGCGGGCAACGAGCTGCGTGGTCCTGTCCTCGAAACGAGCGTTTGGCTCTAAGACTGAGTCTGGGGCTGAGCCGGAGCTGGAGTCGGGGCTTGAGCGAGCGTCCGAGATAAAATCCTGATACGGGCCATCGGTCTCGCCGGTAACCAGATGGTGCAGCGCGTGGTGGAGGTCATCGTTCCACTGGGCGGTGAAGTGGTGTGGTTGTCCCTTGGTTGTGCGTTCATAACGCCGGGCGTCGTTGTGATCGTTTTCCAGGACCAGATGGATCTGCCGCATGCGACCCGGGCCAGCCTGCACGCGCTGGGCAAGCTCATCGAGTAGGTCAGGCTGGCTCGTATCCAGGATGCGGTCGACGGCATCGAGCCGCAGGCCATCGAGGCGGTATTCCTCGAGCCAGTAGAGGGCGTTCTGGATGAAGAATTCGCGCACCCAATGCGCCTGTGGGCCATCGAGATCGATCGCGGCGCCCCAAGGCGTGTGGCGGTCTGGATGGAAGAAGGCAGGGGCATAGCAGTGCAGATAGTTGCCCTCGGGGCCGAAGTGGTTATAGACCACATCGAGCAGCACCATCAGGCCGCGCTGATGGGCGGCGCGGATCAGCCGCTTCAGCTCATCGGGTTGGCCATAGCAAGCATCAGGTGCGTAGAGCAGGGCGCCGTCATAGCCCCAGTTGCGCTGGCCCGGGAAGTCCGCCAACGGCATCAGCTCGATGGCGGTGACGCCAAGCTCGAGCAGATGATCGAAGCGCGACTCAATGCTGGCATAGTCACCGCCGGTGCTGAAGGTGCCGACGTGCAGCTCATAGATCACCGCCTCATGCCAAGGCCGGCCGTGCCAGGCAGACTCGGCCGCGCCCCAGTCGAAGGCGAGCGGGTCGACGATCTGGCTCGGCCCGTGGACGTCGTCGGGCTGGAAGCGCGACGCCGGATCGGGTACTGCAAGGCCGTTGTCGATCCGATAGCGGTATCGGTCACCGGTGCGCGCCTCCACGAGCTCGAGAGCGTGCCAACCGTCGTCGGTGCGTTGCATCCTGGCTGAGCGCTCTGGCTGTTTTGGGTCGGTGCTCCAGAGCAGCTCGACCTGCTTCGCGCTGGGCGCCCAGAGCCGAAAGCTGGTGCCGCCGCCGGCGCTAATCTCGGTGCCGAACGGCATGCTATGGCGATAGTGGACGGACATGGGTGCTGGATATCTTGCGATTGTCGCCGTTCAACCTGACTGATGCATCCAACCGATGGAACATCTAGCCTCACAGGCATGACAGCTGAAGGCAGCATGAAAGCTAGAGACCGGATGCATAGAGCCGAGCATCTTCGCCGTCCGCACTTCGGCTGACCTAAGCCTGACCTTCTTCTCAACCATAATCTCACGGAACAGGAACCAACGCGTCCGCAGGCCGACTGGTGCTCGGCTGTCGATCCGGCCCTCGGCTAAGACGTAGCAATCGAACTTGCTCGAGCTTTCGAAACCGGCAAATTCTTTGTCGTCCCAAAGAACAGGATCATGCGGGAATATCAAGGCCAGGGAGCCTGTATGTCCGCGTTAGACTCTGCAGCAAACACTAATGGGCAGGCCAGAGGCGGTTGCCGTAATGAAACGTACCGCATGGCGCCGTATTCTCGCTAACCTTCGCGAAGCGCCAAGCCTCGCATTGTCGTTCTATGCGGGGTTGGTGGGAAAAAGAAGGCGGGCGAGAACGAGCCGGACGGTATGTGTCATGGCTGAAATCGCCTAAGGAGCGAGGGTAGCGTCCAGGACCGGAACAGGCCCGTGTGACGGCGCAACCTAGCACAGCGGCTTGTGCCGGAACGTTCTTGGCTGGCCTCGGTCTCAGATCGTTTGCCAAGTCGTCGCGGTGGCCATGGCTATTGTTCGTTCCGATAGTTTCACTACGTCTGATCATGCAGCCGTCGTCGGTGCACCTCACGGTGTTTACTGTGATTTCCGAGAACGCGCCGCGCTTGCGGATCAGATGCCAGCGCACTTGCGGGAACGCGTCTGGCCGGTCGCGGCGCGTGCGCCACAGGTCGAAGGCGAGCTGGTGCTCTACTGGATGCATCATGCGGTGCGCGGTCACGCAAACCCAGCGCTGGATGTTGCGCTGAGCTGCGCTCATCGACTTGGTCTGCCCCTTTTGGTGTATCAGGGTCTGGCGGGAGCACATCGGTTCAATGCCGATCGCCACCATGCCTTCATCTTGGAGGGCGCGCGCGACGCGCATGCGGAACTGGCCGGGCGTGGTATACGTGCGGTCTTCCATCTGCCGACGGACCCTAGCGCGCCCTCGCCACTGCCTGAGCTGGCGGCGCGCGCTGCACTGGTGGTGACCGAGGATTTCCCAGCACCGCCATTTCCTGCTTGGACCGAGCGCCTGGCAAAGCGCACCAAGGCGCCGATCTGGGCAGTCGATAGCTGCTGCATCCTGCCGATGCGCCTGCAGCCGAAGGCGTTCGCTCGCGCGTTCGAGTTTCGGCGTCACAATCAGCAGGCCTACGCCGAGCGGGTCCCGCAGCCCTGGCCCGAGATCGAACGACTCCCCGCAGCCTTTGAGGACGTATTGCCGTTCACGCCTGTCGATCTCGCTGGGGCCGACCTCAACAGCCTCATCGCCGCCTGCGAGATCGACCATAGCCTGCCGGCGATTGCTCATACTCCGGGTGGCTCCGAGGCCGGCTATCGGCGTTGGGAGGCGTTTCGTCGCGAGGGTCTGGCGAGCTATCACCGCCGCCGCAATGATGCAGCCGAACGTTGGCCGTTGGGTGTGAGTCGGCTCTCGCCCTATCTGCATCATGGCCATGTCGCGCCGTTTCGGATCGCGCGCGAGGCTTGGGAGACGGGCGGTGAGGGCGCTGAAAAGTTTCTCGATGAGCTGCTGATCTGGCGCGAGCTGGCGCATAACCTCTGCGCGTTCAGCCGCGATCCTGAATCGCTCGACGTGCTGCCCGTCTGGGCGCGGCAGACCTTGGCCGATCACGCCGATGATCCGCGCGAGCAGCTGATCGATCTCGAGAGTCTGGCGCGCGGGCGCAGTGGTGACCGGCTCTGGGATCTCGCCCAGACCTCGCTGCTGGTGCAGGGCGAGCTACACAATAATCTGCGCATGACCTGGGCCAAGGCGATCCCGCACTGGCGGGGCTCGCCGGAGCAAGCATTGGCGACCCTGATCGACCTGAATCATCGGCATGCGCTAGACGGTTGCGACCCAAACTCTTATGGCGGTCTGCTCTGGACCTTGGGTGTGTTCGATCGCCCCTTCCAACCGGAACGCGCGGTGACAGGTCGCCTGCGTGAGCGGTCGACCGCAACGCATGCTAGGCGGCTCGATCTCGACGGCTACGGGCGCCGAGTGACAGCGCCGACGACCGGGCGGGCGCTTCGCATCGCGGTCATTGGCGCCGGGCTCTCCGGGCTGGCAGCGGCGCGCGTCTTGGCCGATCAGCAACATCAGGTCAGCCTGTTCGAGAAATCTCGCGGCTGTGGTGGTCGGGCCGCAACGAGGAGGGCCGCGCATCCGAGCGGCCAGCGCCTCGGCTTCGATCATGGCGCCCAGTATTTCACGGCCCGGGACCCACGCTTCTTGCGCCGCGTCCAAGCCTGGGCCGAGCGCGGTCTCGTCGCGCCCTGGGACGCTCGCATCGGGGCCTTTGACGGTGCCGAACTGGTGCCCGCGGGCAGCGAAACAACACGCTGGGTTGGCGTCCCAGGGATGAGCGCACTCGGTCGGGAGCTGGCGGCCGGTCTTGACCTGCAGCTGGAGACTCGCGTCAGCCCGCCACGCTGGTGCCGAGGTGGTTGGCAGCTCAGCGACGATGCCGGTCATGATCTCGGCCGCTTTGATCGGGTGGTGGTCAGCGCTCCGGCGCCGCAAAGCGCCGACCTACTGTCGGATGCCCCCCGGCTCGCGGCTCAGGCAGCCTGTGTCGACTACACGCCTTGCTGGACTCTCATGCTCGGTTTTGATGCGCCGGTGCCTCTCAGCTTCGATGGCATCTTCGTCAATCAGGGTCCATTGCGCTGGGTTGCACGTGATAGCAGCAAGCCGGGACGGGAACGGGCGGGTAAAGATACGCAAGGAGGGGGCGGCGAGCGTTGGGTTTTGCATGCGGAGCCGGGATGGACGCGCAAGCATCTGAATGATCCGCCCGAGCAGGTCGAGGCCGCTCTGCTCGAGGCCTTTGCGGCCCTGGTCGAGGTGGCCGGCGGATCACTGCCGAGGATCAACTGGCGCCAGTCGCACAGCTGGCTCTACTCGCTGGTTGAGACGCCGCTGGAGGAAGGCTGCCTCTGGGACCCGGCGCTTGGAATTGGTGCCTGTGGCGACTGGTGCAACGGCGCCCGCATCGAAGGCGCCTGGCTCAGTGGTGAGGCAATCGCCAGTCGTCTCTTGGCCGCTGTTGCTTCTGCATAGGTGACCGATCGGCCAACCAATCGCGCCTCTCTCGCCGCGGATGAGCCTAAGTGATCCCGGCATCGCTCTCGGTCGGTGAGGCTCACATGCCTTTACCGTGTCTATCAAGACTGCCCAAGCGAGCTTTTAAGATGCTCGGCTTGTATTTTACAATGATGGCTTAAGGTAAAATAAAGTCGAACCTTATTTTAGGGAGGCCAGAGGCAGGCCGAATGAAGCGAGACAGCCAAGGCCGCTATGTGACCATTTCGACAGTACGCGAGAAGGCAAATGCCTTCGTGCCGGCGCCGCTGCCGCCGCATCCACCGATCGACTGGACGCCTGATCTGCGTAGCAAATTCGACCAGGCACTGCTGGCGCTCGGGCGACTGGACAGCGTCTCGACCCTGCTGCCAGACACCTCGCTGTTCCTCTACATGTATGTCCGCAAGGAGGCCGTGCTTTCATCCATGATTGAGGGAACCCAATCGTCCCTGTCGGACCTGCTGCTGTTCGAGTTGGAACAGGAGCCTGGAGTGCCGCTGGATGACGTGCGGGAGGTCAGCAACTATGTCGCTGCCCTCGATCATGGCCTGCGACTGCTGGAAGAGGGGCTGCCATTATCGCTGCGGCTGCTCCGCGAGATCCATGGCGTGCTCCTGAGCAAGGGGCGGGGCAGCAGCCAAACCCCAGGCGAGTTCCGACGCAGCCAGAACTGGATCGGCGGTACCCGGCCAGGCAATGCGACCTTCGTCCCACCTCCGGCCGATGCCGTCATGGAATGCATGAGCAAGCTTGAGCTGTTCCTGCATGACCAGCCGGAACCGACCCCAGTGCTGCTCAAGGCGGCGTTCGCCCATGTGCAGTTCGAGACGATCCACCCGTTTCTTGATGGGAATGGCCGCCTGGGGCGTTTGCTGATCACGCTGCTGTTGTGCTCGGAGTCGGTCTTGCGCGAGCCGCTGCTCTACCTCAGCCTCTACTTCAAGGCGCACCGCCAGCATTATTACGAACTGCTCAACCGCGTGCGCCAGACCGGTGACTGGGAAGCCTGGCTCGCGTTCTTTGCCGAGGCAGTGATCGTCACGGCTACCCAAGCGGTGGAGACCGCCCAGCAACTGCTCGCGCTGACAAGCCAGGATCGTGACAAGATCAGCATGCTTGGTCGCGCGGCTGCATCCAGCTTGCGGGTTCACCGAGCACTGATGGCGCATCCCATCGCGACCTCCGGCTCGCTGGTGGAGGAGACTAGTCTGACTCCAGCGACCGTCAATAAGGCGCTTGGCCACTTAGAACAGCTCGGCATTGTGAAGGAGTTGACGGCGCAGAAGCGCAATCGGCTGTTCAGCTACGCCCGCTATATCGAGATCATCAGTCGTGGTACGGAGCCGCCGGGTCGCTCGGGTTGAGGTTGTCATTGAGGGATCAATTTCGGGATGACGCGCAGGCCGCCGTCTGCAAGTATCAACCGAGCTAGCGGCTGCGGTAGGTGTTCCAGACTGACAAAGGAAAAATAGGGCGTTGAGCTCTTAAGATTCCGCCGCACGTGGACCAAAGTGCCCAAGGTAGTCCAAGATGGCATGGATAAACAGGGCGGGCTAATATTGACCTTCAATGCATGAGCAATCTTGTCCTCATCATCCATGCCGATGTCTATCGCAACCGCTTACCAGCCGGAATCGCATCGTCTTTTCACCATCGAGGAGCTACCTGATGCTGTGGGCGACAGTCTTGGGGAACTCATCGACGGGAGGTTTTTTCCGATGCCGCCAACCGGCTGGCCGCACGCATCCATCGAAGCCCGGATGACCAGCAAGCTCCAGCAGTACGTCGACGCCAACCCAGTCGGCGTCGTGCTGACAGGCGAGGTTGGCATTATCATCCGGCGTGATCCTGATACGTTGCGCGGTGCTGACCTCGCCTTCGTCTCGCAAAATCGCCTCGCTCGGGCGTCGCCGAGCGGATACTTGGATGTTGCGCCGGAACTGGTCGTCGAGATCATCTCGCCGAACGATCGTTGGACCGAGATCACCGCCAAGCTGGATGACTACTTCAGTATTGGGGTTGAGCTGGTCTGGATCTTGGACCCGCGCCGCCGACGGGTGAGCTGCTATCGCAGTCCCACGGAGCTAGAGTTGCGCGGCGCGGGTGATACGCTCACCGCTGAGCCCATGTTGCCGGGCCTGAGGCTGTCGGTCGCTGACCTGTTTGGCAAGGCGCCCGAGGTCTCTTCCGTTGCAGCTAGATCCGTCGAGACTGCGATGTAGTCGGTGATCGCGTCTGCGATGTTTTCTAACGCTTCTTGCTCTGTTTTCCCTTGAGACCAGCAGCCAGGTAGACCTGGGCAGGAAACGCTAAAGCCCTCGTCAGTTCTTCGCAGAGACACTTTGTATTTCATTGGCTACCTCAAGCGCTTTGATTGCGCGATGGCGAACCTGATTTTCGATCACCGTTGAGTCCACGTCGGCCTCAGTTTAGGCAGTGCGCGACAATCTGATCAGCAGCCTCTTCAGCCGATAGCGCTGTCGTGTCGATATGCAGCTCCGGATGCTCCGGCGGCTCATAGGGACTATCAACACCAGTCAGGTTCTTCAACTCACCAGCGCGGGCGCGCTGATAGAGCCCTTCCGGATCACGCGCCTCGGCGACCGAGAGCGGCGTATCGATGAAGACCTCGATGAACTCGCCCTCGGGCATCAGCTGCCGCACCTGCTCGCGCTCGCTGCGGAACGGCGAGATGAAGGCGCAGATGACGATGAGACCGGCGTCGGTCATCAGCCGGGCGACGGCGCCGACGCGGCGGATGTTCTCGACCCGATCGGCCTTGGTGAAGCCGAGATCCTGACTCAGGCCATGGCGGACGTTACGGCCATCGAGCAGGAAGGTATGACGGCCGAGCGCGTGCAGCTTCTTCTCGACCAGGTTGGCGATGGTCGATTTGCCCGCCGCCGGTAGGCCGGTGAGCCAGACCAATCTCGGTTGCTGCTGCTTCATCGCCGCGTGGGCAGCGCGGTCCACCTCGATGTGCTGCCAGGGCAGGTTGTGGCTGCGGCGCAGCGCGAAGTGAATCATCCCGGCGCCGATGGTGGCATTGGTGAAACGGTCGATGAGGATGAAGCCGCCCAGATCCGGAGTCTGCTCATAGGCCTCGAACGGGATGGCGCGATCGGTGGCGATGTTGCAGACGCCGATGCCGTTCAACTCTAGCGTCTTGCCGGGCTCATGGGCGAGGCTGTTGATATTGATCTGGTACTTCTGGCTGGTGACGGTCGCGGTAAGCAGGTTGGTGCCGATCTTCATCAGGTAGGTACGGCCCGGCAGCATCGGCTCCTCGGCCATCCAGACCAGGGTGGCCTCGAACTGATCAGCGACCTCGACCGGCTGCTCGGCGGCGGTGATGACCTGGCCGCGTGAGCAGTCGATCTCATCGTTGAGCGTCAGTGTCACCGATTGTCCGGCGTGCGCGGCATCCAGGTCGCCATCCAGGGTGACCACGCGGGCGATGGTGGAGCCTTGAGCGCCGGGTTGGACCTTCACGGCATCGCCGGGGCGCACCGTGCCGCTGACGATCTGGCCGGAGAAGCCACGGAAATCCAGGTTCGGCCGATTGACCCATTGCACCGGCATGCGGAACGGCTGAGCCGCGAGAAGCTGCTCGTCGATCTCGACCGTCTCCAGATGATGCAGCAGGGTCGGACCCTGATACCAAGGCGTGGCCTCGCTCAGGGTGATGATGTTGTCGCCCATCAGGCCCGAGACCGGCACCGCGACGAAGTCCTCGATGCCGATCTGTTGGGCGAAGGCGCGATAGTCGGCGACGATCTCGTCGAATACCGACTGCTGGTAGTCGACCAGATCCATCTTGTTGATCGCCAGCAAGACGTGGCGGATGCCGACCAGCTTGGCCAGGTAGCTATGGCGACGGGTCTGGGTCAGTATCCCTTTGCGCGCATCGATCAGGATCACCGCCAACTGTGCGGTGGAGGCACCGGTGACCATGTTGCGGGTGTACTGCTCATGGCCCGGGGTGTCGGCGACGATGAACTTGCGCGCCTCGGTGGCGAAGAAGCGATAGGCGACATCGATGGTGATGCCCTGCTCGCGCTCGGCAGCGAGGCCGTCGACCAGCAGGGCGAAATCGATTGCCTCGCCTTGGGTGCCGACGCGCTTGGAGTCGGCCTCCAGCGAGGCGAGCTGATCCTCGAAGATCATCTTGCTGTCGTAGAGCAGGCGCCCGATCAGGGTCGACTTGCCGTCATCGACGCTGCCGCAGGTGATGAAGCGGAGCATCGTCTTGTGCTGATGCTGCTCCAGGTAGGCGTCGATGTCCTCGGCGATCAGCGCCTCGGTGCGGTAGACAGGCTCGGCCGGTGCGCTCATCAGAAGTACCCCTCTTGTTTCTTCTTCTCCATGCTGGCCGACTGATCATGGTCGATGGCGCGGCCTTGGCGCTCGGAGGTGGTGGTCAGCAGCATCTCTTGGATGACCTCGGGCAGGGTCTGGGCGCGACTCTCGACGGCGCCAGTGAGCGGGTAGCAGCCGAGGGTGCGGAAGCGAATCCAGCGCTCCTCGACCTGCTCGCCATCCCGAAACCGAAAACGCTCGTCATCGACCATCAGCAACAAGCCATCACGCTCGACGGTCGGACGCGGCGCGCTGAAGTAGAGCGGGACGATCTCGATGCCCTCGACATGGATGTACTGCCAGATGTCGAGTTCGGTCCAGTTCGACATCGGGAAGACGCGGATGCTCTCGCCTTTGTTTTTGCGCGTGTTATAGAGCCGCCAGAGCTCGGGGCGCTGGTTCTTCGGATCCCAGCGGTGGTTGGCGGAGCGGAAGGAGAAGATGCGCTCCTTGGCGCGGCTCTTCTCCTCGTCGCGCCTTGCGCCGCCAAAGGCGGCGTCAAAACCGTAATGATCAAGTGCCTGCTTCAGGCCCTCGGTCTTCCAAAGGTCGGTATGCAGGCTGCCGTGGTCGAACGGGTTGATACCGCGCGCCTTGGCCTCGGGGTTCTGATGCACCAGCAGTTCCATGCCAGCCTCGCGGGCGGCGCGCTCGCGCAGCTCATACATGGCCTGAAACTTCCAGGTGGTATCCACGTGTAAGAGCGGGAAGGGCGGCGGCGATGGATAGAAGGCCTTTCTCGCAACATGCAGCATGGCCGCGGAATCCTTGCCGACCGAGTACAGCATCACCGGCTTTTCGGCTTCGGCCGCGACCTCGCGCATGATGTGGATGCTCTCCGCCTCGAGACGCTCGAGGTGGGTTAAAGACTTCATTGGCAAGCGCTCTCCTATGCGAGGGTTGATCGTGACTGGGGCTCATCAGGCGCAGGGCCGATATAGCCAGGCGCAGCAAGCCGTTGCTGCTGCGTTGTGCTGGCTCAAGGTTGCTGGAGTGAGACTTCGAACATGACCTCGTTGCGACGCAGCGGTCCGGGTGTGAAGGGATCGTTGTAGTAGGCATAGATCGGCTCGCCGCGCGGCTCGAGCCCGCGTTCAGCCATCCAAGTCTCGAGCCGGGCTTGCTGCTCAGCGATGGCCTGGTCAGTGGTCCTGCCACTGAAGCGCAGGGCGGCAACGCGCCGCGCGGGGATGTGCTCCAGGCGAACCTGCTCGTTGCTGGGTGGCGGCAGATCATCCAATCCATACTCGGACGGCATGATGAACTGGATGGTCCAGTTACCATCGTTCGCTGGGGTCTGAGTTACCGGCGCCGTCATTGCGATCTTTTCATCGGCCGCAAGCTTGCGTTGTTGTACCGGCGCGGTCATGGCGATGCGCTCGCCGCCGCGCTCCTTGGCGAAGATGTAGCGAGCGAGTGGGCCGAAGCCGCTGCTCAAGCTCTGTTGGCGGCTACCGCTGCCGTTGACCTCGGCGACGACGAGTGGTGGGTAGTCGCGCAGCTCGAAATCGCCATCTTGAACGATGGCCTGATACTCAGGCTTCTCGACGTTCTGGATCACGTAGACAAAGACCAGCATCGCAATGATGCCAATCAACAGGGCGCTACCGAGCAGGATCATAAAAAGCTTCATAAAAGAGGGTCGTTCAATGGTGGTCGCCTTGGCTCTAGGCGGTCTTGTCGGCATCGGCGTCGTTTCGGCTCGGTATCAACAAGCCACCAAGGATCAACAGTATCAGGCCGGCAAGCGAGATCCAGTACCAGCCCTTAAGCCCCATCGGACCAAACTGATAGACCGAGCCGGCGCTCAGCATGACACCGTCGCCGAAGGGTACGATCCAGCTCACCCCATACTGCACATGGTTCGGTGGCGCCTGGATCAGCTCGGCAAAGGCCTTGGCCTCTAGGGCGTCGTCTGACTCATCGATCTCGACGCGCAACAGGCCATCATCGCTGCCGATCCACAGCCGCGCGGCCTGCTTGGACTTGGCGGGCTCAAGATAGAGCGAGAGCATGCGGCTGTTCTCGAGGCCGACCTTCAGCCGCTGCCAGGGCTGTAGCGGTTCTGGCTGCCAGTATAGGCCCTTGTCGCTGCCGGCGATCAGCCGACCGCCGTCGGTGATGACGAAGCTGAAGATGTTGATGCCCTCGGGCAGTCCCTCGCGGTTGGGCTGCCAACTGAGCAGATCAGTGGCCTTGGCAGAGTAGACCCCCTCACCGACGCTGCCAATGTGCAGCCAAAGCTCATCGGCTCGTTGCTGGGTTTCGAGCCGATAGATGCTGGTGCCTTCGAGCGCCTGCAGCCATTGGCCGTCGCCCTGCACATAGAGTCCGTTGCCAGTCCCGACCAAGAGCCGGCCGCCGGCTAGGATCTCGTCGCGCACTCGTACCGGTAGTGCTGGCATGCCGGCTGGGACATTGTAGAGGCCGCCGCCGGTGCCGATCGGGCCCTTCGAAGCGTCGCCGGAGAGGTCTGCTGAGAGCGCGGTGACCGGATGGCCGTCCAGATTCACGTTAACGCGGGTCCAAAGATCGCTGGCGTAACGCCAGAGCTCACCGTCTTGGGTGCCGGCCAGGATGGAGCCGTCATCGGCGCGTGCGAGATCGGTGATATGGCCGCTGCCGATGGGTGCGTTGCGCACCAGCCGCTCGCCGCCAGGGATGAGCGGGCCGGCGATCAGCAGGATGAGTCCCAGCACGGCGATGCCGATGGCGATGGGGCGACTGGCTTTCATGAAGTCTCCTCGGGTCCAAGTTGTTTGTGCGTGTTATTCGAGCGTGTTGTCGCGCGTGTCAGACCAGCGCCTTGCGCTTGCTCGACTTGCGGGCTTAGCGCTTTGGCTGGCGGCTTCTAGCAAGTGACGGTCGGCGGGCCGCCAAGCAAGTGGAAAACGGCGGGCAGCGCCTCTGCTATCATCGCCGACCTTGGCATGTTGCAACAGACCTGAGAGCAGCGCGATGACCGTTCGTACCCGTTTTGCCCCATCTCCGACTGGCTACCTGCATGTGGGCGGAGCCCGCACAGCGCTGTTCAGTTACCTGTTCGCACGCCGGCATGGGGGGCAATTCGTGCTCAGGATCGAGGATACCGATCTTGAGCGCTCTACGGCGGAGTCCGTAAACGCGATCATGGAGGGCATGACCTGGCTTGGTCTCGACTACGATGAGGGGCCATTCTTCCAGACCGAACGTTTCGAGCGCTATCAAACGGTGATCGATGAGCTGCTCGACAAAGGCCTTGCGTATCGCTGCGACTGTCCGAAGGAGCGGCTCGAGCGCCTGCGCGACAAGCAGATGGCGGCCAGGGTGAAGCCGCGCTACGACGGTCATTGCCGTGGCCGCCAGATCGATCCCGAGCAACCGCATGTGGTGCGCTTCAAGAACCCGGTCGATGGCGCGGTGATCGTCGAGGATCTGATCCGCGGCCGGGTGCCCTTTGCCAATGCCGAGCTGGATGATCTGATCATCCGCCGCAGCGACGGCTCGCCGACCTATAACCTGACCGTGGTCGTCGACGATGCCGAGATGCAGATCAGCCACGTCATCCGCGGCGATGACCATCTGACCAATACCCCGCGCCAGATCAATATCCTCAAGGCGCTGGGCCACGAGCCGCCTAAGTATGCGCATGTGCCGATGATTCTGGGTCCGGATGGTAAGCGATTGTCGAAGCGCCATGGGGCGGTCAGCGTGGTCGCGTATCGGGACGCTGGCTATCTGCCCGAGGCGCTGCTCAACTATCTGATCCGCCTGGGTTGGTCGCACGGAGACCAAGAGGTCTTTTCACTCGATGAGATGATCTCGTTGTTCGATATTGCCGACGTCAACACCGCCGCCTCGGCCTTCAACGTCGACAAGCTCGACTGGCTCAACCAGCACTACATCCAGCACGCTGATCCACTGCGGATCGCGCGGCTCCTGAGTCCGCACATGGGCGAGATCGGGATTGATCCCACCGAGGGGCCGGACCTGGTTGCCGTGGTCGAGGCGCAGGCTGCGCGAGCCAAGACGCTGACTGAGTTGGCGCGCATCAGCGCCTTTTGCTATCAAGATTTCGACGACTACGACGAGACTGCCGCAAAGAAGCATTTGCGGCCGGTCGCGCGACCGGTGCTCGAGCGGCTGCGCGCCGAACTGGATATGTTGGCGCTCGAGGATTGGGAGCCGGAGACGCTGCACCGCGTGATCGAGCGGGTTTCCGAGGCGCTTGAGCTGAATATGGGGAAGGTGGCCCAGCCGCTGCGAGTGGCTATCGTTGGCCGCGCTGCATCGCCTGGCATCGATATCACCCTGCAGTTGGTCAGCAAGCCGGCGGCCTTGCGCCGCATCGATCGGGCCTTGGCCTTTATCGATGCGCGTGCCGCGAATGGTTGACGAACAGCAAGAGATCAAGCCGTTGGCGCCCGCATGAGGCCGCTGAAGAGCCCGCTCCGCGTCTGCGTTTGAAAGCAGAGCGAAAGGCGGGCTCGGCAAACATCTAAGGCGCGTCGGTGAACGTGAATGTCACGCGATACCTGTTCCTGGGTGGCGCCGTGACATGAGCGCTAGGGCTTGGATCAAAATCGATGCCGAGATCGGCCTAGGCCCCCCACTGCCTGACCGTTCCTGTGTCGAGATGGACGAAATTGGAGCGCGAGTAATAGCCGACGCCACCTCTGCTCAGCCGCAGGGCTGCGTCGCGGATACTGCGTGTTGGCATATCGCTGAGGCGGATATCGATGGCTTTGCCGCTCATGTGCAAACTGCGTTTTGCGACCCCGCTTGAGGTTCTGCTGAGCATCGCGTTGGTCTTTGGGGAGCGGTAGCCGCTGACGATCTCGAAGACGGCGTCGGTGTGGCCAAGCGACTGCTTGATGTCGTACAGCAGGTCGAACAGCTGCGGATCGATGGTGGCGATGTCGCCGGTGCGGAAGTCTCGTAAGAAATTGTTGAGTCGCGCCAACGCGCTGCGTTGATAGTGATCGCCCTTGCGGTAGGTCAGTGTCAGGCGTTCGTCGGTGTGGAGATGATGGAGAGAGAGAATGCGAGGCGTGTCAAGGTTGCGGCGGGCAAAGGCAGGCGCTGACGCCGCGGTCAAGGCTGCGCCAAGAAAGATTCGTCGGTTCACGAGTTTTCCCCCTAGGAAACGATCATATTGTTGTGCAGTTCGAGTATAGGCGGGGGTGGGATAAAAGCAATAGCCGATTGGCGATGAGTTGACGTTTGTGGCTCGTGCTCTAAACTACATCAAAGACAATGGTTAAGCATCCGTTTGAACTGAAGAAATCGAGTGCGCCCTCGAATGACCCAATTCGCTGTTTCGGCCCGGTTTTCGCGTTTTCCGGAGAGGTTGTCGCGCGAGGTGGCGGCAAAGGCAATGGCCACTGAGACCAGGCCCCGGTTGTCAGCCAAGGCATGCGTCGGCGGCGTTGGGCGTTGGTGTTCGGCTGTTGGGCTGGTCGCGAGCAGTCTGGTCGTCGTGCTGGCGACGGAGTCCGTCAGCGCGGATGTCTTCAAGTACGTCGACCAACATGGCAATGTCTTCTTTTCTGATGAGCCTTTGACCAGCGCAGGCCTCAAACTCGAGTGGAAGCGCACCGCGACCCGGCTGGCGGCCCAGAACCGAGAGCAGTCGGAGTCGATTCGGCGCAAACAAGCGGAGGTGAATGCCCGACTCAAGGCGCTCTCGGAGGCCGAGGCCGCCGCTGCAGAGGTCTACAAGAAGCGGCCGGTGGCTCCGGTGAGTGGATCGATGTGGGCGCGCCGGACGCGCTATCAGCCGCTTATCGAAAGTGCTGCTCGGCGCCACGGGCTGTTACCGGAACTCTTACATGCGGTGATCCGCACGGAGTCAGCCTACAAGCCGGACGCGCTCTCGCACGCTGGAGCCTGCGGGCTGATGCAGCTGATGCCGGCGACAGCAGAGCGCTTCCGGGTCACCGAGATCTGGGACCCGGCGCAGAACATCGAAGGCGGTGCCGCCTACCTTCGCTTCCTGCTTAATCTATTCGATAACGATATCCGGCTCGCGTTAGCGGGCTACAATGCCGGCGAGGGCGCGGTCAAACGCTACGGCAACCAGATACCGCCCTTCCCGGAGACGCAGAACTACGTGCGCAAGGTGCTGCAGTTCCTTTGGGCCGAAGAGGAATCGCGACAGTCTTGAGCAGCCCCTTGCTGCGGGTCAGTCCTCGCCGATAACGCGATGATCTTTTGGTTTGGAGAGTAGCTTCTCGGCCTCGAGTTGGTGCTTGGCGAAGATCATCCGATAATCAGCGTCGTCGCCTTCGGCGCGCTCTGCTCGTCGATGACGCACCGTGGTCCGGGCGTCTTGATAGCGCTCCTGGGTCTCAATATGAGTCAAGTGCATGTTTGGCGTGATCTTGTAGACGAAGTACGGCATTCCTCAAGATTCCATTTTGGCTGACTGGCCGGTGGCCCGCACGCGGCGGAGGCTCGTTCAGCTCGGGTTGGTGACGAAGGGTGTTCAATGGCCCCTCAGATGGGGGCGAGGTCGTGGCAATCGAGGCCTTGGCGTTGATTCGGCCAAGGTTGTTTCGAGTGGCGGCGCCTCGATTAGCGCAAATTCTTCTTGTAGCTCGGGATCTTGGCATTTCTCGCGGCCGAGAAGTTGGCGAACTCCATGGTCACGCTGGCCAATTGCACGCCCTTGAAATCCGCGTCTGTGACGATCGCCCCGCGCAGGATGGCGCCGCCGAGGACGGCGTTGGTCAAGTCGACCCCGGTCAGGTTGGCATTGCGGAAGTTGGCGTCTTGCGCCGAAACATTGCGCAGCCGGGCTCCCGACAGGTTTGCACCCTCTAGGTTGGCGAGGCTGAGCACCGAGAAGCCATTGGCTTCGCTGCTGGTCAGGTTAGCCTGGACAAGATTGGCTTTCACAAGATTGGCGTCGTTGAGATGACTATCCCGCAGATCAGCCGATGAGAGGTCAGTTTCGCGCAGGTTGGCCTGGATGAACAGTGCGCGAGTGGCGGTCACTTGGCTGAGGTTGCTATGGCAAAAGTCGGCGCCGCGCATGTCAGCTCCGGTCAAAAGCGCTCTTTCCAGCGTGGCGAAGCGGATCTCGGCCTTACGCAGATCGGCGCCTTCTAGGTTAGCATCGGTCAGGTCGGCGCCATTGAGCACGGCGATGCTGGCCGGGCGCTCGGTGCCGGCGCGGACCCGGGCTAGATTCGCCCTACTGAGGTTGGCGTCGTTCAGGTGGGCGCTGAGCAGATTAGCGCCGGTCAGTGTTGCGCCCTGTAGATTGGCGCCGACCAGGTCGCTGAACTCGAGATTGGCATCGGTCAGGTCCATTCCCTGCAGATCGGCGCCGTTCAAGCGCATATCGCGCAGATCCGCTCCGACCAGCGAATCGCCTTCGATGCTGGCCAATACCTCACCGCTTTCTCTGTGCTTGATCTCGACCATGCTGTCCTCCAGTAGTTGGCGAAAGCGCTGGCGTTTGCTTTTGGTGGGATTCCCAGCGCATTCCGCTATGCTATCCAGCCCGCGCGCCCTTTGCATCAGAAATACCAGAAACATGGCTGCAGCCGCTCTGCACCTGAGGAGGAGACGATGAAGCTCGAGACACTCGCCATCCATGCCGGCTTCGAGCCGGACCCCACCACCAAGGCGGTGGCGACACCGATCTACCAGACCACCAGCTACGCCTTCGACGACACCCAACACGGCGCCGATCTGTTCGATCTGAAGGTGCCGGGCAATATCTACACCCGGATCATGAACCCGACCAGCGATGTGCTCGAGAAGCGCGTCGCGGCGATGGAGGGTGGGGTCGGGGCACTGGCCCTGGCCTCGGGCATGGCGGCGGTGACCAATGCGATCTTCACCCTGGCGCAGGCCGGCGACAACATCATCGCCAGCTCGACCCTCTATGGCGGCACCTACAACCTGTTCGCGCACACCTTGCCGCGACTCGGTATCGAGGTGCGGCTGGTCAAACCGAACGACATCGAGACCATGGCGGCGAAGATCGATGCCAAGACCAAGGCGGTCTTTTGCGAATCGATCGGCAACCCGGCCGGCAATGTTGCCGATCTAAGGGCGATCGCCGAGATGGCCCATGCCCATGGCGTACCGGTGATCTGCGACAACACGGTGCCCAGTCCCTACCTCTGCCGGCCGTTTGAGCACGGCGCCGACATCGTCGTGCATGCGCTGACCAAGTACATGGGCGGCCATGGCACCACCATCGGCGGCGTGCTGGTCGACTCCGGCCAGTTCCCCTGGGCCGAGCATGCCGAGCGTTTTCCGATGCTCAATGAGCCGGATGTCTCCTACCACGGCGTGGTCTATACCGAGGCGCTGGGGCCGGCGGCCTACATCGGTCGTGCCCGCGTGGTGCCGCTGCGCAACATGGGCGCTGCCATCTCGCCGTTTAACAGCTTTCTGATCCTGCAAGGGATCGAGACCCTGCCAGTGCGCATGGACCGGCATTGCGAGAACGCGATCGCGGTGGCCGAGTATCTCAAGGGCCATGAGAAGGTCGAATGGGTGCGCTATGCCGGGCTGCCAGACAGCCCGGATTATCCGCTGGTGCAGCAGTACATGGACGGCGCCAAGGCCAGCTCGATCCTCTCGTTCGGGATCAAGGGGGGCCGAGAGGGTGGTGCGCGCTTCATCGATGCGTTGAAGCTCGCGGTGCGACTGGTCAACATCGGCGATGCCAAGACCCTGGCCTGCCACCCGGCGACCACCACGCATCGCCAGCTCTCGCCCGAGGAGCTGGCCGGTGCCGGGGTCAGCGAGGATCTGGTGCGGCTGTCGATCGGCATCGAGCACATCGATGACATCATCGCCGATCTTGATCAGGCCTTGGCGGCTTAGCGGCCGTTCCAGCAGCGCTGGCACCTTGGCGAACAGCGATCGTGCTCACCAGAGAGGCTCGGTGGATGAAGATTCATTGCTTGATGCATGTCCCCTTCGAGGGGCCCGCGCGGATCGCTGACTGGGCCGAGAGCCGTGGTCATCCGATCGCCTTCAGCCATCTGTTCGCGGGCGATGCGCTGCCGGAACTCGACGCCTTCGATCGCCTGGTGGTGATGGGCGGGCCGATGGGGGTTGGCGACGCCGACCGCTATCCCTGGATGCGTGCCGAGAAGGCGCTGATCCGCTCAGCGATCGATGCCGGCCGGTCTCTGGTCGGCATCTGTCTCGGCGCGCAGCTGATCGCCGAGGCGCTGGGTGCGCCGGTGAGCCAAAATCCAACGAAGGAGATTGGTTGGTTTCCGGTTCGACTCACTGAGACGGCGCGTGCGCACCCCTTCTGCAAAGACCTCCCCGCCGAGCAACAGGTCTTGCATTGGCACGGCGAGACCTTTGCGTTGCCCCCTGATGCCCTGCACCTGGCCGAGAGTGAGGCCTGCGCCCAGCAGGGCTTTCTCGTCGATGGCCGCATCCTTGGCCTACAGTTCCATCTCGAGATGACGCCAACCAGCTTGCACACACTCTGTAGCCACTGCGCTGATGAGCTGGTGCCGGACGCCTTCGTGCAGCGTGCGGACGAGATGCTCGCGGTATCCCCGGTGCGCTATGAAGAGACGGCGCGGGTGCTGGAGGTGTTGCTCGATCGGCTCGCTGGCTGACGATGGGGTGTTGAATATCCGCCGCTTCCGCGCCCCGGCCGCTGGAACGCCTGGGGCCAATTGGCGGACTAAGGCGCCATGGCACAGCGCCTATCCGCCGGCGCTGTCGATATCGACCTAAGAGAGAGCTGCCGATGATCAAGCGCAACCTGCTCAGAGCGACCCTTGCTCCGATCCTGACCTTCTCGATCGGCCTGGCCACAGGCGCCTGGGTCTTTTCTGGCGAACTGGCCGATCAGGAGCGCGAGAACGCGCCGGCTGGGGCTGAGATCCAAACCCCTGTGACGGACCTGGACCCCTCGGATGCCGTCGATTCCGCGCTGGCGCTGACCAGCGACAAAGCCGCCGACGCCGCTGAAGCCGACGCCGCCGCTGAAAGGGCGGCTCAGGTTGCTGAGCCAGGCCAAGCGCAGGCGCAGGCTCAGGATCAGGCTCAGCTGGAAGAGCAACGAATCCTGTTGGCGCGCCTGGAAGAACTCTCGCAGGGCTGGGGCCGCATGCAAGCCGAGTTGGTTGCGTTGCAGCAGCGGGTCGTCAGCCTGGAGCGCCGTCCAGTGCCGGTGGCGGATGATGCCTCAACGGCTGGTCTTGCCGACGCCGCACGGCCGCGCACACCGCAGGAGCAGCGCGAGGCCCTGGTTCGCGCGGGTGTCGCGGCCGGCACCGCCGACGAGATCCTTTGGCGCCGCTCGCAGGTGGAGCTGGATCGGCTCGAGCTGCGCGATCAGGCCCTGCGCGAGGGCTGGCTCGGGTCCGACCGCTATCGAGAGGAGATCCGCGCCCTGAATGCCGAGCGTGTCTCGTTGCGCGACGAGCTCGACGTCGAAGCCTACGACCGTTACCTCTACGAAACCGGTGAGACCAATCGGGTCAGTGTCGATTCGGTCATCGCCGGTTCGGCTGGCGACCAGAGTGGCCTGATGCCCGGTGATGTCATCGAGCGTTACGGCGATGAGCTGGTGCTGGACTTCAACGATTTGCGCTCGGCAACCAGTGCCGGCACACGCGGTGAGCTGGTGCCGGTCCAGGTCCGCCGCGGCGGCCAGATGATTGAGGTCTGGCTGCCGCGCGGGCCGATTGGTATCCGACTCGATGCCGCGCGCGTGGACCCGAATAGCTGATCGCGGAGATCGACATCAGCCTCGCTAAAATTATGTAAGGCTGGGCGACTCGTATACCGCGTTGGTCCTTAAACAAAGCAGCGTCCTTGGTGATCCCTCAATCCCAACTCAGCGCCCCACCGGTCTGATACTCGGTGACCCGGGTCTCGAAGAAGTTCTTTTCCTTCTTCAGGTCCAGCACCTCGGACATCCAAGGGAAGGGATTGCTGGCGCCTGGGTATTGCTCCGGCAGGCCGATCTGCGCGCAGCGGCGGTTGGCGATGAACTGCAGGTATTCCTCGAACATCGGTGCGTTCAGTCCCAATACCCCTCGTGGCATGGTCTCCTGGGCATACTCGGCCTCAAGCTGCACCGCGTCGCGGATCATGGTGATCAGCTCCTGCTTGAAGGCATCTGTCCATAAATGCGGGTTCTCGATCTTGATCTGATTGATCACATCGATGCCGAAGTTCATGTGCATCGATTCATCGCGCAGGATGTATTGGAACTGCTCGGCGGTGCCGGTCATCTTGTTGCGCCGGCCCATGCTCAGCACCTGCACGAAGCCGACGTAGAAGAAGATGCCCTCGAAGATGATGTAAAAGGCGACCAGCTCGCGCAGCAGCTTTTGATCGTGTTCCGGCGTGCCGGTGTGGAAATGCGGATCAGCTAGGTATTGAGTGAACGGCAGCGCCCATTCGGCCTTGCGCGCGACCGAGGGCACCTCGCGATACATGTTGAAGATCTCGCCTTCGTCCAGCCCTAGGGACTCGACCACGTATTGATAGGCGTGGGTATGCAGCGCCTCCTCGAAGGCCTGGCGCAGCAGGTACTGGCGGCACTCGGGGTTGGTGATGTGGCGGTAGACGGCGAGCACCAGGTTGTTGGCGACCAGCGAGTCGGCGGTCGAGAAGAAGCCGAGGTTGCGCTTGATGATGGTGCGCTCGTCGTCGGTGAGGCCGTTGGGATCTTTCCAGAGCGCGATGTCCGCGTTCATGTTGATCTCTTGCGGCATCCAGTGATTGGCGCAGGCGTCGAGGTACTTCTGCCAGGCCCAGTCGTACTTGAAAGGCACCAACTGGTTGAGATCGGCGTGGCAGTTGATGATGCGCTTGTCATCGACGCGAATGCGTCCGGCGCCGATCTCCAGGCTCTCGAGGCCGGTGGCGCCGCCTTCGGCATTGGGGTCGAATGCCGGCGCGGCTGGTTGCGTGCGCATGGTCTCGTCGTCGAGCAACGCTGGCTGCATCGGCGTGGGGTTCGGGTTGACCATGGGGGCCTGACCCGCGGTGGCCATCAGGGCCTCGTTGGAGACGATGCCTCGACCGGGCCGAACCAGGGAACTCGCGGCTGAGGCTGTGGCGGGCGCGGCGCTGGGTAGTGCGAAGTCGTCGTCTCGTGGCGCGGGGCTGTCAACAACCTGGTCATCGCTATCTGAATCTGAATCTGAATCCGAATCGAACAGACCTTTGGCCTTGAATGCAGTCTCGTGATCCTGCAGAGGGCGGCGTTTGCGCGCAGCGGGCGCTGGGCTGGCGTTGGCGAGGGGGTCATCCCAGTTCAGCATGCGGTGGTACTCCGTGGTGGTGGTCTGTGGGATAAAGGCTGTAAGCGGGCCTGGTTGAAGCCGTGGCGAGATCTGACGCAGCTGATTGGGCTTGCTATGGATCTCGATGCTAGCCAGGTCCGCGTTGGATCAGTTGGTGTTCGCTTTGGTCTTACTGCCAGGTAAGAGTGAGCTAGCCGCGACCGGTGGTTGATCTTTGGCCTCGGCAGCGCGGTCGGCCAGCGAGATCAGCCAGTAGGTGATACCAAGGCCGACGACGATGACACCCATGCCGATGAGGTCGAGCGCACTGTACTCGGCCATATCGAGGATGATGATCTTTCGCGCAATGGCCATGATCGCGGTCGCCACCACCAGCTTCATCGGGAACACATCAGAGCGGATGTAGAGCCTGATGTTGGAGAAGATCTCGTAAGCGATCAGCACCGCGAGGAAGGCGCCAAAGGTCTTGATGATGTCCGGAATCAGGAAATAGGGCGGCTGGATCAGATTAAGGTAGATGGTGTGGAGCACGCTGATCACGCCGACCAGGATCACGAACACCATCGCGATCGCGAGCACATAGGCAGCGACGCGCATGATCCGATGCAGCCAGCGCAGGATCGGGTCGCGCTCGTTGGTCGGTAGCTCGTCGTGACCAGTGCTGTTCTGGTCGCTGGTCTGATTAGCGTTGTCGATCAAGTCACAGCTCCTGATTCGGGAATAGTTTCGGATTGAGCACGGCGCTGAGGCTGGAGTAGGGCAGCAGTAGACGGGTGATGCCAATCGCATAGGGGCCGATCTGATACAGGCCGAAGACCACCTCAAGACCTTCTGCAATCGGCAGAAGCACCTGATAATTGTCAGGTTCAGGTGCGGTGCCACTGACCAACCATTCGTCATCAGGCACGAACGACTCGCGCTGGATCAGCGCCTGGTAGCTGGCCTCGGAAAGGCGTTGTTGCCAGTCGCTGTCTGGCTTGAAGAGCGCGGACACCGGTATCGGCTCACCGCTCTGGCGGCTCAATACCAAGGCCTGGTTCTCGGTGCCGCCGTGGGCGCCGCCGGTGAAATGGTAGGTCTCAAGCTCAAGGGTCCAGAAGACCGGGCCTTGGTAGCGCAGTTCGCCGGTGATCGAGAGGCCCCAGGGCGGACCGAGATGCTCCCCGTCGTTGCCGGCCAGAAAGCTTTGGTACTCGTCGCGAAAGGCGTCGACCTGACTCAGCACCTGTTGTTCGATGAGACGGTTGGCCGCGGTGATAGCGGCAGTGGACTCGCCCTCCGCGTCGCTCAGCTGAACGAATTGCGCGGCGATCTCGATCTTCGGCCCATCTTGGGTCAGGCGCACCAGGCCATCCTCGTGTGTGATCTCGATCGGGCCGATCTCTGTGGCCACGCTGAGGTTGCCGCTGGCCGAGACCAGAAGCAGGGCGGCAAGCGCGGTGCGCCAAAAGACAGGTGCTGTCACCGGTTTGCTCGATGTTGCTCTTTGGGGCTTGGTCGAAAGGTTCATCTTAGGCAACCTCGCTCATAGGGCGGATCTTTGGCGCTGGGAGTACGCGATTCTCTGCTTTGAAGTGATTCACGACATCCTGCACGACCTCGCAAAGCTCAGCATAGAGCGCGACTGGGTCGTCACCATGTATTCCAGTGATGAGGTCAGGGCATTTCCCGATATACACTTGATCTTCATCACTCCACTCCACCCACTTGTGGTATTGATCGAAATCTTTCATTTGCTCACCGTTGCGATTGCCTGCGCGACTTGCTTCTCTTGATAACGTCTCGCGTCGTCGCCGAGTTTGCCGCTGACGGTCACCACGCCCGGATACTTTGGATGCACAAGTTTCCGGTGGGAGCCTTTGCCTGCACCTTGGATCTCTTCAAAGCCTGATTTCTTGAGTGCTGTCAGCAGGTCACGAATTTTCTGCGGCATTGATGAACCTTACTTGTGTGCTTGAACGAAACGTTCATCACTGGCAGCTCTCACACTCTGGATCATCGATCGAGCAGGCCTTGGGCGCTGGGTCGACAGGCTTGCCGCCGCCGTTTGACTTTGCCTTTCCCGGTGACTGATAAGAGCCCCCAACGGCCGAGAGGCGATTCGCTCTGCTGGTATCCGCCATGGTCGACTTCTCGACATGGGTGGCGCCCATCGAGCGCAGGTAGTAGGTGGTCTTCAGCCCGCGCACCCAGGCCAGCTTGTAGAGGTTGTCGAGCTTCTTGCCGCTCGGCTCGCTCATATAGAGGTTCAGGCTCTGTGCCTGATCCAGCCATTTCTGGCGTCGGCTGCCGGCCTCGACCAGCCAGCGTGGGTCGACCTCAAACGCAGTGGCATAAAGCTCCTTTAGCTCATCGGGGATGCGGTCGATCTGCTGCAGGCTGCCGTCGTAGTACTTGAGGTCGCTGACCATGACGCTGTCCCAGAGTCCGAGCGCCTTGAGATCGCGCACCAGGTAGGGATTGACGACGGTGAACTCGCCGGAGAGGTTCGATTTGACGAACAGGTTCTGATAGGTCGGCTCGATCGATTGGCTGACGCCGACGATGTTGCTGATGGTCGCGGTCGGGGCGATCGCCAGGCAGTTGCTGTTGCGCATGCCGATTGTCGTGACCCGCTCGCGCAGGCTGTTCCAGTCCAGCGTTGTGCTGGTATCCATCTCCAGATAGCCGCCGCGGCCTTCGGCTAGGCGTTGGACGCTGTCGATCGGCAGGATGCCCTGGCTCCAAAGGCTGCCATCGAAGCTCTGATAGCGCCCGCGCTCGGCAGCCAGCTCGCTGCTCGCCTCGATCGCGTAGTAGCTCAGCGCCTCCATACTGTGATCGGCGAAGCGCACCGCGTCTTGGCTGGCATAGGGGATGCGCAGCTCGTAGAGCGCATCCTGAAAGCCCATGAGGCCCAAGCCGACCGGCCGATGACGCAGGTTGGAATTGCGCGCCTGCGGCACGTTGTAGAAGTTGTAGTCGATGACGTTATCGAGCATGCGCATCGCGGTGCGCACGGTCTTGCGTAGCTTGGCGGTGTCGAGCCCGCGCTCGCTGACATGTGCGGCCAGGTTCACCGAGCCTAGGTTGCAGACCGCGATCTCCCGATCGTTGGTGTGCAGGGTGATCTCGGTGCAGAGGTTGCTGCTGTGCACCTGACCGACATGCTGATTGGTGTAGCGCAGGTTGCAGGGGTCCTTGAACGCGATCCAGGGATGACCGGTCTCGAACAGCATTGCCAGCATCTTGCGCCAGAGGTCGACGGCCTTGATGCGCTTGGTCACCTTCAGCTCGCCATGCTCGGCGCGAGCCTCGTAGCCGAGATAGGCCTCCTCGAAGGCTTGGCCGGTCAGGTCGTGCAGGTCTGGGGTCTCGTCGGGTGAGAACAGGGTCCAGTGCTGATCCTCGGCGACGCGCTTCATGAACAGATCCGGCACCCAGTTGGCGGTGTTCATGTCGTGGGTGCGGCGCCGTTCATCGCCAGTGTTCTTCCGGAGATCCAGGAACTCCTCGATGTCGATATGCCAGGTCTCGAGGTAGGCGCAGACCGCGCCTCGCCGCTTACCACCTTGGTTCACGGCTACCGCCGTATCGTTGGCCACCTTCAGGAAAGGCACCACACCCTGGCTCTTGCCATTGGTTCCCTTGATATGCGCACCCATGCCGCGCACCCGGGTCCAGTCGTTACCCAGACCGCCAGCGAATTTGCTCAGCAGGGCGTTGTCCTTGATCGCGCCATAGATGCCATCGAGATCATCCGGCACCGTGGTCAGGTAGCAGGAGCTGAGCTGCGGGCGCAGGCTGCCGGAGTTGAACAGGGTCGGCGTGCTGCTCATGAAGTCGAAGCTCGACAGCAGCTCATAGAACTCGATCGCGCGCTCCTCGCGGTCGATCTCGTTGATCGCCAGCCCCATCGCCACGCGCATGAAGAAGGCCTGCGGCAATTCGATGCGCGGCCCCTCGGCCTTATGGATGAAGTAGCGGTCATACAGGGTCTGTAGCCCGAGATAGGTGAACTGCAGATCGCGCTCGGGCCTGAGCGCGGCGCCGAGCCGGGCGAGATCGAAGCGGCTGAGCTGTTTGTCGAGCAGCTCCAGGTCGCCGGCGGTCTTGATATAGGCGCTGAAATAGTCCGCGTAGCGCTCGGCGAGATCGGCCTGGGTCTCGACCCCGACCGCCATGCCCAGCTCGCCGAGCGCCTCGCGCCGCAACAGGTCCAGCAGCAGACGCGCCGCCGCCTGGCTGTAGGCCGGCTCGCGCTCGATCATCGCCCGCGCCGACATCACCAGTGCCTGACCGACATCGGCCTCCTTGACGCCGTCGAACAGGTTGCGCAGCGTCTCGTTGATGATCAACTGGTCATCAACCCCCTCAAGCCCGGCGGCCGCCTCGCGTGTCAGTCGGCGCACGCGCTCGACGTCCAGTGGCCTGGTGCCGCCATCGGCGAGGGTGACATGGATTCCAGCCGTTTCACCTGTTGCTGTGGTCGTCGCGCTGGCGGCCTTTTCGGCGCGCTCACGGGCGCGCGCGTCGCGATAGATCACATAGTCACGCGCGACCTTATGCTCGCCGGCGCGCATCAGCGCCAGCTCGACCTGATCCTGGATATCCTCGATATGGACGGTGCCGCCACCCGGCAGCCGGCGGGTGAGTGCCGAGACCACCTGCTCGGCAAGCTCATCGACCAGATGATGGATGCGGCTGGACGCCGCCGCGCTGCTGCCCTCGACGGCAAGAAAGGCCTTGGTCATTGCGACCTTGATCTTGCTCGGATCGAAATGCGTCACCTTGCCGTTGCGGCGGATCACCTGCACCTGACCTGGCCGATGGCTTGCGACCTCGCTGCTCGAACTCAGCGTCGAGACGGTAGCCGAACTGGCGGGCTGAGACTCCGGCTCGACACGAGGCTGATGCGGGGTGAGTGTTTGCGCAGTAGCGTCGGTCTTCTTGGAGACAGCGGCCATGGTTTAGTCCTCGTTTGACGTGGTCTGGTGCTAAAGCAAGAGGGACCGTTGATCGGTCCAAGCCCGGCGATTGCGGCTGGGCCTACGGCTGAGCGACAGCAGGCTTGAGCCGCTGTGCGCCTGAGCGATCGGGTTCTTGAGTCGGCGGTTTTCGTCGGCAGTTAGCGTCTGTGGAAAACAGACGTGGCCCCACGACTGTATCGAAGGTTCCCGTTGAGGGTTCCCAATATATACGTATCAGAATGGCTGTCAACCACTACATCTTGTGGTTTAGCTGTGATTAACTGCGTGGGTCCCCTGTGCGTGAGCTGTGGATAACGTTCCCTGGATCGGCGTTTGAGAGCGCCGTTGAGGGGTTTTGCTGTGGATAACCGCAGCCTGCAATTTGCCCTTGTTGGCTTGGGCCAAGACGGCACCGGCAGCGCTATACTCAACCCTCGCCATTCGCCCAGTCGGGGCGTTGCGGCGCATACTTGAAACAACACCAAATGGCGCCGTCAGAGCTAAGCCAAGATAGGGCGAAGAAACCGCGGTGATGACCTGGACGGCACAACGGAGGACTGTATGAGCCGAACGATGCTGCGCACCTGCATAACCCTACTAGGTTGTGCGCTGGTAATGCCGTCGCTGGCTGAGACGCTGGTCGAGACCCCAGCTGAGATTGCCAAGCGTGAGTACGATCAGGTTTTGACGCTGACGCCGGATATCGAGCGCGGGCGCAGGGTCTACCTCACTTGCGCCGTGTGCCACTTACCGGAAGGCTGGGGCAGCGTCGATGGGATCTATCCGCAGATTGCGGGTCAACTGCGCACAGTGATCATCAAGCAGCTTGCCGACTTCCGTGCCGGCAATCGCGACAATCCGCTCATGTATCCATTCTCTGTGCCGGAGATCTTGGGCGGTCCGCAGGAGATCGCGGATGTTGCCGCCTATGTCGCCACATTGCCGATGACGGCCAACAATGGGTTCGGGCCAGGCACCGACTTGGTGCTTGGCGAGCGGCTCTATGGCGAGCACTGTGCCGATTGCCACGGTGCGGCTGGCGAGGGTGACGAGGCTGAGCACATTCCCGCCCTGGCTGGGCAGCATTACGCCCATCTGATGCGGCAGTTCGATGCCATCCGCAGCGGCGAGCGCAAGAATGCGGATTCGAAGATGACCGATGAGATCAGGGACATCAACGCGCAGCAGCAGTCAGCGTTGCTGGACTATACGGCGAGGCTGCGTCCAGCGGCCGACAAGATTGCAGCGGAGGGGTGGCGTAACCCCGACTTTCCCCAGTATTTGCGTGATGCGATGGGACTGAAGGTGCCGCCGCCAGCGGTGCTTGCGCCCTCAGCGCCGCCAGACTCGGAGGAGGCAGCGCCGCCGCGGTAGACGAGCGCAGCGGCAGCGCTCTCGGCCTTGACCTCATTCGGCGATGCTGAAGCGATCTCGGCCAGCGCGCTTGGCCTCGTAGAGTGCCATATCGGCGTGTTGGATCAGGGCTTCGAGTGATTCGTCGGGCTTTCGTTGGGCAACGCCGAGACTTGCCGTGACCTTCAATGGGCTGTCCGCATCGATGTCGAATGGATGTTCCGCGATCCCAGCGCGGAGCCGTTCGGCCAGCTTGGTCGCGCCACTCAGCGTCTGACCGATCACCAGTACCAGGAATTCTTCACCGCCGAAGCGCACCGGGACATCGACACTGCGGCACTCGCTTTGGATCAGCTCGGCGACCTGTTCGAGCACCCGATCACCAGCACCATGGCCGTGGGTGTCGTTGATCTGCTTGAAATGGTCAAGGTCGAGCATCACCGCTGCGACCGATGGAGCCATGTCGCGCTCCTGCAGGGCCAAGTGGCGTTTCATCACGTCTTGCATATAGACGCGCGTGAAGAGCTGGGTGAGCGGGTCGCGGATCGAGCGTTGATAGGCGCGCTCGCGCTCGAGGTCGATCGACCGGTAGATCACCTCGCGCTCGAGCGCGATCTTCAACGGCTCGATCATCTGCACGATCAGTTGCGCGGTGCTTGAGGTGATCAGCGGGCGTCTGTCGAATGCGAGGATAGCCATCGCTTCGATCTGTTCGCTGTTCTGGGCCGTGAGTGGAACCGCGATCGTCGCGCCTCCCGAGGGGGTCTCTGGTTGCAAGCAAAAGCCCTCGGCATGGAGGTCGTGGTTTGAGGGCGCGGAATCTTCGATGTGCGCGCGCTTCCAGTCGCTGAGTGTGCGCCCCACAAACTTGCAGGTGTCTGGGATTTGAGCATCAACGATGCCGACAAAGCGTGCCTTAGCGGCGAGTGTCAGCACCTGACCGTCGGGCAGCGCTGCGTAGTAGTCGATATGCGTCACAGGCAGGCTGCGCTGGACGACCTCGAGGAGTCGCGTCGCGATGTCGCGGAAGTCGCGATACAGCAGCATCGTCTCGGTGATATCGCGCAGGGTCCGGTTGAGCTGTGAGAGCCGCCGAATATCTGTGTCGCCTTGACCGAGCAGGTAGAGGCCGCACTCCAGGTGCCTCAGCTTGTCGATGATAAACCCGACCAGATGCTGCGGAATGATCGAGCCGTGCTGGGCCGCGATCATCTCCACCGGGTAGCGCTCGATCTGGCTCAGCGCATAATCGAGGATGTCGCTGCTCGGCATGTAATGCTCGTGGAACGGGCGCACCGCGTCGAAGTGCGATTCGTCCAGTGCGATCAATTGGGGCACTTCGGTAAAGCCGCCGAACAGGTCACTCGAGAAGAGCACGCCGGTGCTGCGGTCGAAGCTGCAGAAGGCGCCCGGAAAGTGCGCATAGGGGGTGAAGATGAATTCCAGCGTTCGATCTTCGAGTTCGAGCCTCCAGTCGTGCTCGTCAACGAGCCAGAACGGCATCTTCAGACCGTAGTGTTTGAGCAGCGTCGCGGCGCGCCAATGGGTGACGACCGCTGCGTCCGAGCGGGTGTTGAGCTCATCGATCAGCGGCAGTGCGGCGGCGATGTCTGGATCTTGATGATGGCAGACGTAGTAGCGAATCGCGCTGAGCGGGACAACCTCCTCGACCTTGCGCAGGGTGTGGGCGAAGGTGAGGCGCGAGCCGGGGTCGAACAACACCGATTGGTCGCCCTGTTCGAGCAGGTAGACATGGCACTGGAACTTGTCTTCGGGGATGACATGGCCGACCCACCAAACGCGCTCTGCGATTTCGATTGCGTGGCCGGTGTCGGCGTGACGGAGGGTTTCGAGTGTCGCTGGCATTGCTCGCTGGATCGATTAAGCGGCGTCCGCTGCCGGGCTGAAGGAGGGCTTCCGTGGTTGCCAGACGCACTTTACAGGGGCATGAGTCAGTGCTTCAGGCCCATTGCATGTTACTCGCGTCTGCCTAGCGTACGCAGTTACTTCAGTGTAACCGAGACTGCGCCCGCGCGGCCGACTTCTGCAACCAGTTTCAGTGGATCTCTCCTGAGCGAATGGAGCGAATGGAGCGAATGGAGCAATTGGTCTATGGCTTCTTCTGATCGTTTGCGACGGTGGCATCTAAGCGCAAGGCATTGACCGCTTGGACCACTGGAGGGCTCGCCGCTTCGGCTGGCGCGCGCGCCGTTCGGGCGCCGAGCAGACGATAGATGCTCGGGACCAGCAGCAGCGAGACCAGGGTCGAGAAGCTGAGTCCGGCAACGATGGTGATCGCCAACGGGCTCAACATCTCCGAGCCCTCGCCAATGCCGAGCGCCAGCGGCAGCATGCCGAAGACGGTGGTGAGGGTGGTCATCAGGATCGGTCGGAGCCGCAAACGCGCCGCCTCGATGATGCTCTCATCGCGCGCATCGCCAGCCCGACGGCGCAGCTCGATGAACTCGACCAGCACGATCGCGTTGTTGACGACGATGCCGGCCAGCATGATCATGCCGAGCCAGACCGGCATCGATAGACCGGTGTCGGTCCAGCTCAGCCCGAGCGCCACTCCGATCAGTGCGAAGGGCACTGAGAGCAGGATGATCAACGGGTTGCGCACGGACTCGTACTGCACCGCCATCACCACCAAGACCAGAAATACCGCCAAGGCCAGCAACAGCCGACCGATGTCTTGCCCCTGCTGCAGGGTCTCGAGACTGCCGGCCTCGTAGAGGCTGTAACCCGGCGGCAGCGGTACCTCGGAGGCGGCCGCCAGTGCTTGCTCGATGGCGCTGGCCAGGGTCAGATCGCCGCCGATCGAGGCGCTGATCTCGACGATCCGCTGCTGGCGATCGCGCATGATGGTCTCGGGCTGCAGCAGGACGCTGACCTGGGCGAGGTCGCCGAGTCGGATCGGCCGTCGTGCGCCCCGCGTTCTGGCGTCATCGCTGGCATTGTCCGTCGTCATCAGGCGATTTCCTGGCTCGCGGCCGAAGAGGATGATCGACTCGAGATCCCCGGGGGCGGCGATATCGTCTCGGTCCAAGCGCAGGCGCACATCGATGCTGCGGTCGCCCTCGATCAGCTCGGTGATGACTTGACCCTCGAGCGCGAGCCGGAGCACGCGCCCGATGTCTTCCACGTCCAGCCCGTGGCTGGCGGCGCGTTGCCGGTCGACCTCGATCGAGAGTTCGCGGGTTGGCTCTTGGTTGGAGTGTTGCAGATTGCGCAGATCCTCAATGCCCTGGAGTCGTTCGAGCATCTGGTCGGCGAGCGCAATCAGGGTGTCGAGTTCGGGGCCTTTGAGGCGCAGGCTGAGATCATCATCGCCGCGATTGAAGCGAATGCCGCGGATGCCGCGCGTGTAGAGATAGACGCGCAGCCCGGGGATCGCGGCCGCCTTGATCTCGGCTTTGACGCGCTCGATCCATTCGGCCGTGCCGAGGTCACGCTCGGCAAGTGGGGCGAGCTGGACCTGAAGACTGGCGCGATGACTGTTTTCGAAGCTCGAGCGGCCGAAGACGAAGCCGCCGACGGTGGTAAAGATCGAGCGGGTTTCCGGTTGGGCGTCAACGATGGCCTCGACTTGGCGGGTCAGCGCATCCATCTGTTCCAGATTGACGCCGTTATCCGCGGTCAAGCTGATGCGCACATCCCCTTCGTCGAGCTCAGGCAGGAAGGCGGGTGTCGCCGAGAACAGACTCGGCACGCTGGCGACGAGGGCGACGATGAATAGGGGCAACAGCAGCCAGGGTCTCGGGAGCAGGCGCCGCAGTATCCACCGATAGCCGTTCTCGAGCGCCTGCATGGCGTGGTCGACCGCTCGCCGCAAGGGGCCATCGCGTCCAGCGGGCAGCTGCCGCGCTAAGGCCGGTACCAGGGTGAGTGCGACCACGAGGGAGGCGATGATGGCCGCCGAGATGGTAAAGATCAGCTCGCGGAACAAGAGTCCGATCAGGCCGCCGATAAACAGAAACGGCAACACGGCGGCCAGGTTCGTCGAGGTGGATGCGATGATCGCGCCGCTGACCTCGCGCGCGGCGTTGCTTGCTGCCGTCAGGGGTGGCTCGCCGCGGCGCTGATGACGATGGATATTCTCGAGCATCACGATGGTGCTATCGACCAGCATGCCGATACCGAGTGCCAGGCCTCCCAGGGTCATGATGTTGAAGGTGAGGCCGAAGGCGGCCATCAGGATGAAGGTGACCAGGATGGCGATCGGGATGGCGCTGCCGATGATCAGGGTTCGGCGCAGGCTGCCGAGGAACAGGTAGACTACTAGCATCGCCAACAGGGCGCCGCCGAGGGCGGCCTGGATCGCGTTGTTCAGCGACTGGCGGATGTAGCGGGCCTGGTCGTCGACCTTGGCAATCTGGATATCCTCGGGCACCAGGCCCGCGGCCTCAAGCCGGGCGAGCTCCGCATCGACGGCGTTGACCACGGCGACCGTGTTGCTGAGTGGCTGCTTCTGGATCGAGAGCTTGATCCCAGGGGCGTCATCGAGCCGAATGCGCAGGCGCTCCTCGGCGCCGCTATCGAGCACCTGTGCGACCTCGCCGAGCCGTAGCTGCTCGGCACCGCGGTTGGCGGCGTCTCCAAGCGGTAGCGCGGCGATCTGCTCGGCCGAGTCAAAACGCCCGCCGGTACGCGCGCTGATCTCGCCATCGCGCATCAGCAGCCGGCCGGCGGGGACGTCTTGGTTGGCTGCTTGGAGCCGCGCCTGCAGATCGAGTACATCGAGCCCGAGACCGGCGAGCCGGTACTGATCGGCAATGATGCTGACCTCGCGCTCGAGTCCGCCGCCGACCTCGACCGCCGCCACTCCGGGGAGGGTCAGCAGCTGGCGCCCGAGATCGTAGTCGACCAGATCACGCAGTTCGATGGGGTCACGCAGCGCTGAGCCGACCACATACTCGGCCACGGGCAATTGGAACGGATCACGCTTGTAAATGATCGGCGGGTCGATGCTGTCGGGCAGAAAGCGCTTGGCGCGATCGAGTCGCGCGCTGGCATCGCGCAGGGCCTGGTCGACATCGTCGCCATAGCGAAACGAGAGGTCGATGGCGGAGCGGCCCTCGCTCGTGCGCGACTGAATCGCGATCACGCCCTCGGTGATCGCCAGCTGCTCTTCGAGCTGGCGGGTGATCTCGTCTTCCATCACGGTCGCCGGCACGCCAGGGTCGAGGACGCGGACGCGCACGTCTGGGTAGGTGATCTGTGGCAACAGGTCGACATTTAATTGGTTGAGCGCGAAACCGCCGAGCACCATGACCGCGAGCGTCATCATGACGACGCCGATTGGATGTCGGACAGACCAAGTTGAAAGTCCTGAATTCATTGCATATTCCGAAGCGACAAGCGGTCGATGGGCAGCCTGCGGCGGGTGCGCTAGCCGCTCTCCCGAGCGGGGCCTAAGGCGCGCGCATCAGGCTAATGTGATCTAGTCCGCAGACATCGGGGCGATGGTCGTGGATAATAAAGAACCGTCAAGCACAGACGGTTCAGCCTTGTCCCCAAGGATCATCCAAGGGGCACCACTACTTTACCGCCAGAGCGAGTCCACCGAGCACATGTCACCGAAGCGCCGCGGCCGCCAACCCGATCTCTTCAAGGTCCTCGTGGTCACGTTAGCGATTGGGATGACCCTAACGCTTGGCTACCAGATTAACCTGTACCACGTCGGCCAGGTCCAGCCGATGGCTGAGCGAACGCCTGCGCCGCCGATCATTGATGGCTAAACGGTGCTGACTGCATGAGCCGCCCGCATCCACTCAAGGTTGGGGTCGTCGGAGTCGGTTATCTCGGACGCTTCCATGCGCTCATCTATTCCCGCCTTGCGCAGGTCGAGCTGGTTGGTGTTTGCGATACCGACCCCGAACGTGCGGCGAGTGTGGCCGCGGAGGCGAGTTGCGCGGCTTTGGATGATCCATTGGGCCTCATCGGACGCGTCGATGCGGTGAGTATCGCGGTGCCGACCAGTGCCCATCATGCGGTGGCCTGCGCCTATCTCGAGCAGGGCATCCATGTGCTGCTCGAGAAGCCGCTCGCGGTGGATGCGTGCGAGGGTGCCGAGATCGTGCGGATTGCCGAGCAGCAGGCCGCGGTCTTGCAGGTTGGTCATCTGGAACGCTTCAACGCCGGGGTGATGGCGCTGGCGGCGCGCATCGATGCTCCGCGTTACATCGAGGCGCAGCGTATGGGTGGCTTCGTCGAGCGCGCCACCGATGTCGACGTGGTCGCTGATCTGATGATCCATGACATCGATATCATCTTGGCGCTGGTTGATGCCGAGTTGGTCGATGTGCGAGCGGTTGGCACCCCGGTGCTGACGCCACGCGTCGACATCGCCAGCGCACGCCTTGAGTTCAGCAACGGAACCGTCGCCAATGCCGTCGCGAGCCGTGTCTCGGACAAGAAGACGCGGCGTATTCGGGTGTTCCAGCCGCAAGGCTATCTATCGCTCGACTTCATCGGCCAGACCCTGGATAGCGCCGTGCCGCGGCAACGCGAAGCCGGCGAGCGCCCTGAGATCCAGCGCTCGCGGGTGATGGTCGAGCCGGTGCAACCGCTTGATCGGGAAATCGAGGCCTTCATCGACTGCGTGACGCATCAAACCCGGCCGCTCGTCGATGGCCGGACTGGGCTGCGTGCGCTTGAGGTCGCCTTGCAGGTGCAAGCCAGCATTGCTGACCAGCAGAACGCGGTGCTCGGTTAAGACAGACTCGATCAGCGTTTTCCTGTCGCCATCTGCCTTAACGCCCGCAGCCAACGCCCACATGACTCCTGCGCTTTTCCAGCTGATGCTGTCCGGCGATCAGGTTGGGCGATCAGGTTGGGCGATCAGGTTGGGCGATCAGGTTGGGCGATCAGGCTGAAAGCCGATGGAACCTCAGCGCCTTTTCGGCGACCTCTTCAGAGGTGCGTCTTCTGATTCGTTGTCTGATGCGTTGTCTGAACCATCTCGGCGGCGAGGGCGATGGCCGCATTCAGACTGCCGAGGTTCGCACACCCAGTCCCGGCGATATCCAAGGCCGTGCCGTGATCGACTGAGGTGCGGATGATCGGCAAGCCGAGGGTGACATTGACCGCGCGGCCAAATCCGAGATGCTTAAGCACTGGTAGGCCCTGATCGTGATACATCGCCAGCACCGCGTCGGCCTGCTGCAGCCGATGCGGCACAAACACCGTATCGGCTGGTAATGGCCCTTGCAGATCCATGCCCTCTGCCTGCAGGCGGGTGATCACCGGGATCAGCACGGCCTCCTCTTCGTGTCCGAGATGCCCGCCTTCACCAGCGTGTGGGTTCAGGCCGCAGATCAGAAGACGCGGGTGAGGGATGCCGAGGCGCTCGCGCAGGCCCTCGATCATGATCCGGATAATGCGCTCGAGAAGCGGCTCGGTGATGGCCTTGGGTACCTCCGCGAGCGGGAGATGGGTGGTCGCTAAGGCGACCCGCAGTCCTGGCGTTGCGAGCAGCATCACCGGGGTTGGCGCGGGCTCAGCGTCGCTTCGGCAGCGCTCGGCCAGAAACTCCGTATGTCCGCTGAAGGCCAGGCCAGCGTCGTTGATGACGCCCTTGTGCACCGGCCCGGTCACCATGGCGTGCCAGCGTCCACTGAGACAGCCGTCGCAGGCGGCCCGCAGGGTGTCCAAGACGTAGGCGGCATTCGCCGGGTTCAGCTCGCCGGTTTGAGCGGGGGCCGCAAGCCTGGCTGCGGCGTCGAACAGGAGCCTGCCGGGGACTGATGGAGCCGGCGGGCGCTCTGGGTCGAAGGGCTCCAGCGTTATGGGCAGTTTGAGCCTGTCTGCCCGCTGCGCTAGTAGCTCAGGATCGCAGATCGCGACCAGCTCCTCCATCTGTGCCTGCTGCGCGGCCGCGATACAGAGGTCGGGGCCAATCCCGGCTGGCTCGCCCGGTGTCAGCGCCAGCCGGCGCGTCTCAGTCCTCGAACTCATCGAGTCGAATCTCCACGTAGGCCTCGTCACGCAGCCGCTGCAGCCAGAGTTCTTTGGTCTCTTCGGCCTTGCGCAGGCGCAGGGCATCCTTGGCGCGCAACCTGAGCAGCTCGTCAGCGGTGTCCTGCTCGCGGCGCTCGGTAACCTGCAGGATATGCCAGCCAAATGGGCTCTCGAAGGGTTGGCTGATCTCACCGGGGCTAAGCGCGTCCATCTCGCGCTCAAAGGCCGGCACCGTGTCGCCAGGGCTCACCCAACCGAGGTCACCCCCGTTCAAGGCCGAGCCGGTGTCGTCGGAATGCGAGCGGGCCAGGGTCGAAAAGTCATCACCGCCAATGATGCGCATGCGTAACTGTTCGAGCCGCCGCTCGGCGTCTTGGTCCGATACGACTTCGCTGGTGCGGATCAGGATATGACGTGCTTGGGTTTGGGTGATCGGCTTTGGCGTGTCCCCTTTGATATCGCTGACCCGGATGAGATGGAAGCCGCTCGGGCTGCGGATCGGGTCAGTGACCTCGCCACGGGCCAGGGTTTGCGCCGGCTGCGCGGCCAGGCTCGGGACCTCGCCGATCGCGAACCAGCCGAGGTCGCCGCCTTCCTGCGCACGGCCGCCGTCTGACTTGGCGCGTGCCAGGCTCGCGAAGTCTTCGCCCTGTCGGATGCGTCTGGCTAGGGCCTGGGCCTCGTCTCTGGCCTGTTCGACCTGTGCTGAGCTTGGATTCTCGGGCAAGGCGAGCAAGATGTGGCTGAGTCGGACCTCGCTGCGGGTGATCAGGCTGTCACGTTCGGTCTCGACGAAGCGATCAACCTCCTGTTCGCTCACACGGACCTCTTTGACCACCTCCTCTTGTTGCAGTCGCGAGGTGATGATTTGGTTGCGGGTGTCCTCGCGAAAGGCGTCGAATGAGACCTCGTTGGCCTCGAGGGCCTCGCGCAACTCCATCAAGCCCATGCCGTTACGGGCGGCGATGTTGGTCAGTGCTTCGTTGAGGGTGGCCTCATCAACCTCAATGCCGAGGTTCTTGGCGCGTTGAATCTGCAGTCGCTCCAAGACCAACTGATCGAGTACCTGCTCTTGCAGGGTTGTCGGGTCGGGGATGGTCGCGCCGCGCGCTTGCAGCTCGGGAATCAAGAGCTCGATCTGACTATCGAGTTCGCTTTGGACGATCACGTCATCATTCACCACCGCGACGATCGCGTCGAGTGGTTGTATCTGGGCCTGGGCTAGGCTGCTGCCAGCCCAAGCACTCGCCAAGCAGGCGGTCAGGAGCATGATCAGTGCTGGTGCCCTGTGGTGCCTTAGGTCTTTATTCGACTTGATAGCCATAGACTTCTCGTTGCAGGAAACTGTCCACGGAGCTGCCAAAGGCGCCGAGGCCGGCGAGCTCCACTTGTAGCATGACTGATGTATTCGCTGGGCTGTCGGCGCGGTTCTTGAAGTGGCGGCCGAGCACGCGGATCTTCCAGCAGCACTGGCCGAACTCGATGCCGGCGAAAGCGTCGCTGGTTTCCTCGGTCTCGAGGGAATAGAGCCAGCGGCCGACGACATTGACCTGGTTTGAGACCGGCAATCGGAAGGAAAGATCAGTGGTTTCAAAGCGATTGTCGATGTTGTTGCCGGCATCGAAGCGATAGGCAAGGTTGACCAGCCGCTTGGCACCGGGCTCCAGGTACTGGAGCTGCAGCGTGCGTCGGCCCCATTGGTCGGTCTCTTCTGCCGGGTCCCATTCGAAGCTAGCGCGTCCGCGCCAGCGGTCGAACAACTGGGCCGAGATCTCGCCGGTCACTGGCGACTCGCTTGCGTCCTCAGTGGGTCCGAAGATCTGCACCCGCCGATCGGCAAAGTACAGGATGCGGCCAATGCTCAAACGCAGCATTTCCGCGCCGGTACGCGCATCCAGGAAGCGTGAGCTGAGGGCGGTGGTGATCTGATTGGCGTCACCAATTCGGTCGCGGCCGGTAAACCGATTGCTCCTGAACAGGTTGGCGAAATTGAACGCGAGGTCAGAGCTATCGAACACCGGCGTGGCTGATTGATCCTCGTACGGGGTGTAGAGGTAATAGAGCCGAGGCTCCAGGGTTTGCAGTGCCGCGGTGCCAAACCAGCTCGCCTCGCGCTCCAAGACGAGCTTGCCGTCGACCTCAATCGTGGGGATCGAATGACTCGGCGAGGTCGGCTGGCCTAGCGCCGTGTTGGTCAGATCATAGCCACTCAGGTTGAGTGAGAGTGTCGGGATCAGGTGCCCATAGCTGCGCCGAAGTGGGAGGCTCAGGCTCGGCTGCATCGCGAGGCGTTGACCGTAGACGATGTGGTTGTGATCGAAGTAATCGTATTCCGCATTGAGGCTGGTGACGAGACCCGCCCCAATCTCAACTGGGCTCAGATTAAAGATCACCTGCGGCAGCCGGCCATAAGGTCGCTGCTCGGGGGTGAGTTCGGGATCGACGGTCTGATAGCCTTGCAGCGCCGTCTGCAGTGACCAGCCATCGCCGAAATAGCTCACTGTTCCACGTTGCAACAATTGGCGGGTACTGGTGATATCGAGTCCGTTGCCGAAATCCTGGAGATAGCGATCGTCGGAGACTGCGCTGAACTCGACCAGGGTGTTGAAGCGACCAAGCCAGGTACCGCTTTCCTCCAGATTCAGCGCCCAGCGGGCGTCGTTGCCTTCGTACTTCGCGTCGTTAGGGATGAATTCCGCTTCGATCCGGCCGTTGTCGTTGCGCGTCATGTAGCGCAGCTCGGTCCCCATCAGCAGGCCGCGTTCGCTGAGAAAATGGGGCGAGATGGTCGCGTCCAGGTTCGGTGCGATGTTCCAATAGTAGGGCACAACCAGCTCGAGGCCGCTCTGGTCCGAGGTGCCGACCGTTGGTATCAGGAAGCCGCTCCGGCGTCGGTCGTCGATCGGGAAGCGCAGGTAGGGCGTGTAGATCACTGGCACGCCTTTGATGCGTAGGCGAGCGTCGCGAGCAACACCGATGCCTTGTTCTTGATCGAGCTTGAGTTTGGCCGCTTTGATTGACCAAGCATTCGTGCCCGGCGGGCAGGTTGAGTAGACCAAGCCGCGGTAGCCTGTCTGCGATGGGCTGAGCAGTTCGGCGAGATCGGCCGTTCCGCGCAGATTGGCGGCGTCGGAAAACCGATAGCTGACGTTGTGCATCTGGCCCTGGTAGGTTTCCAGATTGAGTTGGGCTCGGTCGCCGATCATCCTCAAGCCGGGCCGTTCCATCAGGGTCGCGCCTTGGGTTTCGATGTCGCCGGTGTTGCGGTCATAGGTGAGGGTGTCTGCGACCACTCGCTCCCCTGCCCGGCGCAGGTCGACACCGCCGCTGAGCGTTAGGATGCCGGTATCTTGCTGATACGCGACAGCGCCGGTGTTGATATCGATCGGCGTATCCGCTGCGAGCGGTGCGGCCACCGGCACTGAGCCGAGTCGAGCGGGACGGGGACCGCAGAAAGCCCAATCCAGTCCATCGTGGAGTAGTGTGTCGCGGTCTGCTGTCGGTTGCGCGATGCCTGCGGGCTGCTGGCCTGTCTCGGCAGTGGTCGCCGCCTCGGCTTGAACCCCCGCTTCGGGGTTTCTGACTTGGGTGTCTCTGGCTTGGGTGTCTGATGCTGATGCAGGCGCCGGTTCAAGCAGGGACGAGCGCAGTTGTGAGGCTGGCGGTGGCACGGGCGCAAGGCTGCGCGTCTGCTCCAGTGCCAGCTCCTGGGCCAGTGTCTGGGCGAACAGCAGGCCTGGCGCCCCGATCAAGACCCAGGGCAAGAGGCTGAAGGCCCTCGCGGAGATTCGTCTGCGGTCCAAAGCGGTCATGCGTTCGATGCTGGGTTCGATGCTGGGCGGTTGCGGTGACGGCGAGCAGAAAGAGGCGAGCAGAAAGAACCGCGCCGGTGCGCTTCTCTCGCACCACAGTCGGCAAAATCCATGTAAGGTCGCACATCCGCCGCGATGCGGCAAACTCAGGCGCTGCCCAGGACCTAGCCGACGGCGGAAGCTGGTGGCGAGATCCGCAAGCCGGATTGAGCAGGGCATGCGTCGGACAAGCGCTTGCAGCCCGCTCGATGAACGATAGAACGATCAATGCGTTGATGTTGGAGGAGGCTCGGTGCCCGACGAACGACAGATGTTGCTGGAGCAATGGCTCGTGATGGTGCTCGGCGCAGGGGTTGGCCCGCTGCTGCCGGCCTCGGCGGACGCGAGCTTCCGCCGCTATTGGCGGTTTTTCGATCAAGGGCGCAGCCTGATCGCCGTCGATGCTCCGCCCGAGCATGAGGATAGCGCTCGCTTTACGCGCTTGGCGCGCGCGTTCCGCAGCGCTGGGCTGAATGCCCCCGAGGTGCTGGCCGAGGACCATGAGCGCGGTTTCTTGGTGGTCTCGGATCTAGGCTCGCGAACCTATTTGGACGCGCTGACAGCTGTGCAGACGCCTGCGCAAGATTCAGACCCGAGATCAGCTCAGGTGTCAGCAGCCCCGGCCACAGCTCAGGATGACCGGTTGTACGGCGATGCGATCACAGCATTGATCAAGCTGCAGCGTGGACTGCCGACCGACGAGCTGCCGGTCTACGATGCCGCCTTCCTGCGCCGCGAACTCGAGCTCTTCCGCCAGTGGCTGCTTGCCGATCTGTTGCAGCTCGACCTCTCCGAGACCGAGGCAGAAGACCTTGAGCGGATCTTCGCTCTGCTCATCGACAACGCGCTCGAGCAACCGGTCGTCGCCGTGCACCGTGACTTCCACAGCCGCAACCTGATGCTGACCGAAGCCGATAATCCCGGCATCCTCGATCTGCAGGATGCGGTCGCCGGGCCGCTTAGCTACGATCTCGCCTCGTTGCTCAAGGATTGCTACATCGCCTGGCCGCGCGAGCGGGTGCTGGCCTGGGTCGAGGTCTACGCCGAGCAGGCGCAGGCCGCCGGATTGCTGAGCGCCGCCGAACGGCCCCAGCTCGTGCGCTGGTTCGACCTCATGGGCGCCCAGCGCCATCTCAAGGCCGCGGGTATCTTCGCGCGCTTGGCGGTGCGTGACGGCAAGCGGGGTTATCTCGCCGATCTCCCGCGCACCCTGGGCTATCTGCAGGCGCTAGGGCCGCTGTATCCAGCCCTAGATCCGCTCGCCATCCTCATCCGTCAACGCGTCGTGCCGCGCTTGAGCGCGCGATAACCGATGTCGCGCCGATAGAAGGCATCCTCGAATTGAATCCGCTCGGCCAGCGCATAAGCCTTGGCCGCAGCCGCGCCAACATTAGCGCCGAGTGCCGTAACACAGAGCACGCGGCCGCCGTTGGTGAGCGTTTGCTCGCCATCGCGCTTGGTCCCGGCATGAAAGACTTTGGCCGCGCTTGCGCTGTTTGTCTCGGCCTGATCCGCGTCGGCGAGCACGGTCTCGAGTCCACTGATCGGATGGCCTTTGGCATAGTCGCCCGGATACCCGCCCGCGGCCATCACCACTCCAAGCGCGGCCTGATCGCACCACTGGGCTTCGACCTCAGCCAGCCGACCCTCGGTTGCGGCCAGGCACAGCTCGAGCAGGTCGCTCTCTAGGCGCATCAAGATCGGCTGTGTCTCGGGGTCGCCAAGACGGCAGTTGTACTCGAGCACGCGCGGGGTGCCATCGGCGCCGATCATCAGCCCGGCGTAGAGGAACCCAACGTAGGGCAGGCCCTCAGCACGCAGCCCGGCCACCGTCGGCTCGATTACCTCACGCATGATCCGCTGCTCCAGCTCGGGCGTGACGATCGGTGCTGGCGAGTAGGCCCCCATGCCGCCGGTGTTTGGGCCGCGATCACCCTCATCGCGCGCCTTGTGATCCTGCGAGGTCGCCAGTGGCAGCACCTGCTCGCCACTCACCAGCACGATGAAGCTGACCTCTTCGCCGAGCAGTTTGTCCTCGATGACGACGCGGTGGCCGGCGCTGCCGAATTGCCCCTGACCGAGCATTGCCTCGACGGCGGCGCGCGCCTGATCCAAGGTCTCAGCTACTACCACGCCCTTACCGGCGGCCAGACCGTCGGCCTTGACCACGACCGGCGCCCCAACTTGGTCCAGATAGGCTAGCGCCTGCTCGCGATCGCTGAAGGTCCGATAGGCCGCGGTGGGGATGCCGTGGCGCTGCATGAAGGCCTTGGCGAAGTCTTTCGAGCCCTCGAGTTGCGCGGCGCGTTGTGAAGGACCGCAACAAGGCAGGCCGGCCGCGACCAGCGCATCGCTCACGCCAGCGACAAGAGGCGCCTCGGGGCCGATGATGCAGAGTTCGATCTGATGATCCTTGGCAAACGCGATCAGACCGGCGGCGTCAGTCGGGTCTAGGTCGACATTCTCGACCCCAGCCTCAGTGGCGGTGCCGCCATTGCCAGGGGCGACGAAGACCCGGGAGGCCTTTGGCGATTGGGCGATCTTCCAGGCCAGGGCATGCTCGCGGCCGCCGGAGCCAATGATAAGAATATTCATGAGATGTTCTACCGAATCAGGATTGCTGTCCGAGGATGGCTGACCGAGGATGGCTGCCACGAATGCGTGGGAGCCGCTCGCCGCCATCAGGCCTAACGCAGATGACGCGGCGTCCCCAGGATAAAGAATCGTTTGAGATTCAGGTTAAGGCTGGCGAGCTGGCGCGAGCGCTCTGTGACGCAAGCGGCGTTTGCCAAATCAGCGCAACGACTTCCACAGCCAGCATGATACCGACGCCAGGTTGAGACGGCATCGCTGGTTGTCGAGACGGCTGTCGAGACGGCTGTCGAGACGGCTGTCGAGACGGCTGTCGAGACGGCTGTCGAGACGGCTGTCGAGAAGGTTATCGACCAAGCTTGCCGTGAGCCATCGGAATCAGGCCATGAGCCATCGGAATCAGTCAGTATATACTGCCATCGCTCAACCAAATTAACCGTACTGAGTAATCGCACTAAGAAACTGTCCATCAACTTCTTCCCGCTTTGAGGATCCATGGTGGGCGATGATCGGGAAGTAGAAAATGGTCAGCCACTAAGTCACTACACTAGGTCACTACACTAGGTCACTACACTAAGCCCTGCGCTGACTCGGGACAGAGTCGAGAGACGCGGACGCCCCATCGATTGCTTTAGAGGAAACGTCATGCACTTGCAGCCTGTGATTTTATCCGGAGGCTCCGGCACCCGGCTCTGGCCGCTCTCCCGCGAGGCCTATCCGAAACAGTTCCTGCCCCTGACCGGCAGCAAGACCATGCTGCAGGATACCGCGTTGCGGCTCGACGGGCTGGTGGATGAACATCCGCGTCTGGGCCTCCTGCTGCGCGACCCGATCATCGTCTGCAACGAGGCGCATCGGTTCCTGGTTGCCGAGCAATTTCGGCTGCTCGGGCGCTCGCCGGCGGCGATCCTGCTCGAGCCATTCGGTCGCAATACCGCACCGGCGCTGACGCTGGCCGCGCTCGCGGCGGCTAGCGCAGATGATCCGATCTTACTCGTTGCGCCAGCCGATCATGCTATCGCGAATGGCGAAGCCTTCCGCAGCGCGGTCGCCGATGGCGCGGCGCTGGCCGAGCAGGGCGCCGTGATCACCTTCGGTATCGTGCCTGCTAAGCCAGAGACCGGCTACGGCTACATCCAGCAGGGCGAGAAGCATGCCGACGCCGCGCTGAATGGCGCCGCGTATCGGTTGCATGCCTTCGTCGAAAAACCCGATCGCGAGACCGCCGAGCGCTACCTGGCGAGCGGCGAATACCTCTGGAACAGTGGCATCTTCATGCTCCGCGCCTCGGTCTGGCTGAACCTCATCCGGCGCTTCCGCCCCGAGATCGCCGAGGCCTGTGAATTGGCGATGGAAGCGGGTCGGGCTGACGGCGAGTTCCGCCGGCTTGAGACCGCGGCGTTCAAGGCCTGCCCGAGCGATTCGATCGATTACGCGGTCATGGAACGACTCTCGCAGGCCGATGCCGCGCCCGAGCATCCGGCCATCGTTCTGCCGCTCGATGCTGGTTGGTCCGACGTCGGCGCCTGGTCTGCGCTCTGGGAGGTGCGCGAGCAGGATGGCGAGGGTAACGTGCTCGATGGCGATGCCTTCGTGCACGAGTCGCACAACAATCTGCTGATTGCCCAGAGCCGAATGCTCGCTGCGGTTGGGGTCGATAACCTGATCGTGGTCGAGACTCCAGACGCGGTCTTGGTCGTCGATCGCGAGCGCGCGCAGGACGTGAAGGCCGTGACCAAGTTCTTGAGCGATTCGCAGCGCAATGAGCACCGCCATCATCAGCGCGTGCACCGCCCCTGGGGCGCGTTCGAGTCGATCACCATGGGCGGTCGCTACCAGGTCAAGCGCTTGACGGTGAAGCCCGGTGAAGCGCTCTCGAAGCAGATGCATCATCATCGGGCCGAGCACTGGGTCGTGGTTTCGGGGACGGCGAAGGTGACCAACGATGACAAGACCTTCCTCCTGACCGAGAACCAATCGACCTATATCCCGGTGGGTGCCACCCATCGGCTGGAAAATCCTGGCACCATCCCGCTTGAGATCATCGAAGTGCAATCCGGCAGCTACCTCGGCGAGGACGACATCGTGCGTTTTGACGATCTCTACGATCGCGGCGGCGACAGCGGCTGTTGAGCGAGCGGCCGCGCTCGCCACTGGCCGCGCCGGCTGGCTTCGGCTACTATCGGCGGCTTTTGCCAGCGGGGCACCAGCATGGGTTTTAAATGCGGCATCGTCGGACTGCCCAACGTCGGCAAATCGACGCTGTTCAATGCGCTGACCAAATCGGGCATCGCCGCCGAGAACTATCCGTTCTGCACCATCGATCCCAATGTCGGCGTGGTGCCATTGCCAGACGAACGGCTCGATGTGATTGCCGGCATTGCCAAATCGGCCAATGTGATCCCGACCACCATGCAGTTCGTCGACATCGCCGGGCTGGTGGCCGGGGCCTCCAAGGGCGAGGGGCTCGGCAACAAGTTCCTCGCCAACATCCGCGAGACCGACGCCATCGCGCACGTGGTGCGCTGCTTCGAGAACGACGATGTGGTGCATGTCGCCGGGCGCGTCGATCCCATTGGCGATATCGAGGTGATCGATACCGAGTTGGCGCTGGCGGATATGGAGTCTGTTAGCAAGGCGCTGGATAAGGCGACCAAACAGTCCAAAACGGGTGATAAGAGCCAGCTCGCGCGCAAGCTGCTGCTCGAGCGGGTCAGCGCCCATCTCGATCAAGGATTGCCGGTCCGATCCATGGATCTCAGCGCTGATGAGCGTGCCGAATTGCGTGAGTTTTTTTTGCTGACGTCCAAGCCAACCATGTACATCGCCAACGTCGCCGAGGATGGCTTCGACGACAACCCGCTGCTCGAACGCATCCGCGCGCATGCGGCGGCAGAGGGCGCTGTTGTGGTGCCAGTCTGTGCGGCCATTGAGGCCGATATCGTCGAGCTCGACGAGGCCGAGCGTGCTGAGTTCATGGCTGATCTTGGGTTGGAGGAGCCCGGCCTAAACCGAGTCGTCCGCGCCGGTTATCGGCTCCTGGGCCTCGAAACCTACTTTACCGCCGGCCCCAAGGAGGCGCGCGCCTGGACCATCCCAGCCGGCGCCACCGCACCCCAGGCCGCAGGCGTGATCCACAGCGATTTCGAGCGCGGCTTCATCCGCGCCGAGGTCATCGCCTATGATGACTTCGTCGCTTGCAAGGGCGAGCAGGGCGCCAAGGAGGTCGGCAAGCTTCGCAGCGAGGGCAAGGAGTATATTGTGCAGGATGGCGACGTCGTCCACTTCCGTTTCAACGTCTAAGCTTCAACGGGTAAGCTGCAAAGGCTGCGCGCCGGACCTTGACCAATCTGTCATGCGCGGCTATGCTTAGCGGCTTGTTTGGCTACGTAGCTCAGTTGGTTAGAGCGCGGCACTCATAATGCCGATGTCGCTAGTTCGAATCTAGCCGTAGCCACCATAAAATCAGATATAAATCAGCCGCTTCATTGCGGCTTTTTTGTGTCTGTTCGGTGGGCGATGCCGCCCCTCGATTGTAGAGCTTCGTCTGAGCTAAGTGACTGTCCATTTTCTACTTCCCGATCATCGCCCAACAGTGGCCCTCAAATCGGGAAGAAGTTGATGGACAGTTTCTAAGTGTGCTGGTAGACAGCAACTATGAACGTCACAGACAGGATCAGCGCCGCACGCACGCCTTTTGGAGCCCTTCGATGCAAGAGTCCTCGCTGCTGAGTCGACTACGAACCTGGTTTCTGCAAGGCATCGCCTTGCTCGCGCCGCTGATCATCACGCTGGCTTTATTGATCTGGCTAGGGCGGTCGGTCGAGATCTTTGTTGGCGGTTTTCTTCGGCATCTGCTGCCAGACGCCTGGTATATCCCGGGGATGGGGTTGGTGGCGGGCTTGGTTTTGACATTGGCCGCTGGACTGCTCGCGAATCTGTTTCTGGTGCGCTGGCTGGTCGAGGTTGCGGAGCAGGTGCTGGATCGCATCCCACTGGTCAAGAGTCTGTTTCAGGGGTTGAAGGACATTGCCCGGTTCTTTGCGCGTACCGGTGACCAAGATCTGGGGCGACCGGTTGTCGTGACCCTGCCGGTTGGCGATGCCACGGTGCAGTTGGTCGGGTTCATGATGCAGGAGCATGCTGACCTGCCGTTTGCTGATGTCGACACCGAGACTAAGCAACAGAATCTCGTGGCGGTCTACTTGCCGATGAGTTACCAGGTCGGCGGCTATACGCTCTATCTAGAGCGCAGTCGGGTGCGGCCGCTTGCCGTGGGTGCGGAGCAGGCGTTGCGCTCGGTGATTACGGGCGGCGCGCTCAATGAGGAGGGCGGCAGCAATGGCCACCAGAGTCGGGTTACGGCGATCGGTGGCCGTCGACGAGCTGGCGAGCAGCGGAAGCAGCGTTAATGGATCATCCTGAGGCCGCAGCCCGGTGAAATTGGTTTCTTCGCGCTCGGCGCAGTCACTTGGCACCTGGGTTAGGCATCAGACGAGACCAGCACGCGCGCCATGCCGGGTCCAAGCCAGAACTCGAACGGGGCCGGCAGCTCGGCCATCGGCCAGTCTGGCGAGAGATCGCGGATCGGCCCGGGTGACTGGATCAGGTGGCGTAGGTCGTCGACGTAGAAGCGCTGCCGCGCCCAAGGGTCCTTGTTGATCACCAAGAGGGCCTGACCTGGACCTGCAGCCGCCTGCTTGCGCAGCACCAAGACCGCCGGGTCCGGGTGATCAAGCCGCTCGATGCGACCTTCGCCATCAAGCAGGGGTACCGCGTCCTTGATCGCGTTGACCTGGCGGATGAAGTCGGTGAGATCGAGGTTCGGCGTCTCCCAATCGTCGGGCGTCGTCTCGACCACATCGAGCCGGCGGCGGAAGCCGAATTCAAAGCCGATCGGGATCATCACGCCGCTTGCGAACAGTGCCGTGAACAGATAGCGCTGGCGCAGGGCGTCGGCATTCTGATGGAACTCCTCGAACATCCGCGGCGTGTCATGGCTCTCGGGAAAGCCGATCGAGGGCGCGATCTGCCGCGTCAGCTCATATTGATCGAGCAGCCAGTTGCCGTTGAAGTCCCACCACTTGGCGCTGTTGAAGATGGCGTCGAAGCCCGCCTCGGCGGTCTCGCGGGTCTGCTCCGGGCTGCAACCCAAGGTTTCGGCAACGAAGAGGGTATCCGGATGGCGCTCGCGAATCTGGGTGATCAGCTGCTCCCAGAGCGCGGCTGGGAGCTGGTAGGCCGCATCGCAGCGAAAGCCGCGGAAGCCGAGCCCGATCAGATGCTCGACCAGACGCACGCAATAGGCGAGGAAGCCGTCGGGATCATCGGCCTGCTGCAGCGCGCGCTGATGATCGAACTGTGCCAGATCACGCCAGACCACCTTGTTGCCGTTGGCCTCGACGCAAAACGGATGCGCGATGCGGTTGTTGTGGCGCAGGAACCAGTCGGGATGCTCGGTCACTAAGGGGCTGTCTTCAGCGCAATGGTTGATGACCAGGTCGATCATTAGCGACAGCCCCTGCTCGCCGGCGATCTCGGCCATGGCTTGCACCTGGGCGTCTGGCTCCAGCTTGGAGTCGGGGGAGAGTAGGGTCTGGTTGATCGCGAAATAGTCGGCGATCGAGTACAGGCTGCCGGAGCGTCCGAGCTGTTGGATCGGGTTGACGAAGATCCAGTCGAAGCCCATCGCGGCGGCACGCTCCAGGTGCGGCGTCCAGCGGTCGAACGGGCCGGCGAGCAGCGGAAACAGGTTGTACAGTTTCATTCGGCGTTTTGCTCTTGTGCTTGCTCTCGTGCTTGCTCTCGTTCTTTCGACGAGCGGACTTGTTGATAGCTCTGCTCGAATTCCGCAGCGCCTTGCTCCACGGCGTTGACGGCCTTGCCCGTCGTCTTACCGGCCCAGGAGCAGGCACCCAGAGTGTTTGGTAGGATCACCAGGGTTAGAGCGTAGAAAACCGTTTTCTTCATAGAGCGCTGCCATAGCGGTTTCTGGTTTCAACAGGCGTCAGTATACCTGCGGAGCTGAGGTGGGCGCCTCAATGGGTTGTTTCTGCGCGCTCGGGCGTGCCACCGATGGCTCAGCTCTGACGATTCATCTTCCGATGTGGCAAGCGGCCATGGGCGTTAGCATTTAGCTGCTGAGAGCAGCCTAGCTGCTAAGAGCCTAGCCGTTAACGTCCAGCAGGGATTCGCAAGCTGATAGACTGGACGCCATTAGCGAGATACAGATCCTGTTCAGGACGAGAGACAAGAGCCATGCGCGCCCATTTCGATCCCAGTGGTACTGCCGACGGTCTGCTCGCCGCGCTGCATGCGCTAAACGCCGAGGCGGCCATTGGCGGCCTGATGGTGCTTGCCTGTGACGCCAACGGCTGGCAACCGGAACAGCTCGATCCGATCCTGCAGGCCTGCGAGATGCCCCTGTTCGGAGGGATTTTCCCGCAGGTCACGTACCAGAACCAGAACTACGAACGCGGCACCTTGTTGATTGCGTTTGGCGCCGTGCCCGAGATCGCCTGTGTGCATGGATTGAGCGACGCGGGGGCGGATTTCGACGAGCGGGTCGAACTCGCCACCGAGCACTGGCCCGAGCCGCCGGAGGTGACCACGATGCTGGTCTATGTCGATGGGCTGTCGAGCCGGATCAGCGCGCTGGTCGATGGTTTATTCACCAACTTCGGTCTGGAGAACAATTTCATCGGCGGTGGCGCGGGTTCGTTGAGCTTTCAACAAAAACCCTGCATCCTCACCAATGCCGGGCTGCTGGCCGATGTCGCCGTCCTGGCGCGCCTACCGATCCGCAGCCATCTCGGCGTCACGCATGGTTGGCAGCCGGTCAGCGAGCCGATGAAGGTCACTCGCTCTGAGGGCAATGTCGTCATGACCCTGGATTGGGAGCCCGCTTTTGATGTCTACAAGCGCATGGTGGAGGCACACAGCGGTCAGGTGATGCAGGCGGAGGCGTTCTTTTCGCTGGCGAAATCCTATCCCTTCGGCATGACCAAATTGGATACTGAAATGGTGGTGCGCGATCCTCTGATGGTCGCCGACGGAAGCCATCTGGTGTGCGTCGGCGAAGTGCCTGAGGGGTCCTTTTTACGGCTGCTCAATGGGACGCCGGACAGTCTGATCGCCGCTGCGACCAAGGCGCGCGAGATGGCTCAGCCTGGGGGTGGCGGCGAGGAGTCGGCAAGCTATCTGTTCATCGATTGCATCTCGCGTGTGCTCTTCCTTGGTGAGCGCATCGCCGATGAGCTGAATGCGGTCGGGCAAGAGCGGCCCGTGAATGGAGCCTTTACCCTCGGCGAGATTGCCAATACTGGCGACGCTTTCCTCGAGTTCTATAATAAGACATCGGTGTTCAGCATCTTGTTCGACTAGGTGGGGTCGACCAGGTGGGGTCGACCAGGTAGGCTCGACGAGAAGCCTTATGATGAGACGGCGTTGATTGGCACAGGCGCTGACAGAATCCTTGTTCATCGTCCTCTACCGCGTCGACAGCGATTCGGCATCTGGGCGGCATCCGCGGTAATGACTCATGCAAGAGACCCCAGCCAAGATCCTCCTGGTGGACGACGACCCGGGTATCCGACTGCTGATCCAGCATGGCTTGACCCGAGCCGGTTATCAGGTGACCGAGGCCAGCAATGGCCTCGAGGCCCTGGAGTGCTTCGAGACCGCCAAGCCCGATCTGATGCTGATCGACGTCAGCATGCCGGAGCTGGATGGCTTCGAGACCGTCGCCGCGATTCGTCAGCGAGAGGGGGGCGAGATGATTCCGTTGGTCATGGTGACGGGCTCTGATGATAACGAGTCAGTGACCAAGGCCTTCCATGCCGGCGCAACCGACTTCATCACCAAGCCGATCAATCTGCCGATCCTGACCCAGCGGGTGCGCTATGCGCTCGCTAGTGCCAAGCGTGAACAGCACCTGCGCCGTATCCATTTGGAGCAGCAAAGCGCCTGCCAATTGGCAAAGCTGGGTTTTTGGCGGCTCCAGATCGAGACCGGGCAGCTGCAATGGTCGCGGGATGCGGCGTCCCTGCTTGGCCGCTCCGCAGCCATGCCGAACAGCGTTGCGGCACTCATCGAGGAGGCGCGCCCGGATCAGCGCCAACGCCTACAGCTGGCCTTCGATCAAGCCGGGACGCGGGCGGCGGGGCTGGATCTGGAGATCGAGCTGGCGCGCGCCGGTAACGCCTGCATCATCAAGCTGCAAAGCAGTCCACAGATCGAGGATGGCATCATCGTTGGCGCCTTTCAGGATGTGACCGCTCTGCGCGCCTTCGAGGACCAGACGCTCTATCTGGTCGAGCATGACGAGCTGACCCATCTGCCGAATCATCGGCTGTTTTCCCGCTTGCTCGCGGATCGGCTCGAGCGCGATCGGCATGCCGAGGCGCGCACTGGCATGCTGGTGATCGATATCGATCGCCTGCATCGCATCAACGAGGCCTTTGGTCCGGTGCAAGGCGATGAGGTCATCGTGACCCTGGCCAACCGGCTGCGACAACTGCTGCCCTCCAATAGCCTCTTGTGCCGGCTCGAGTCGGACAGTTTCGGCATGGCGATCCCGCTGGAGAGCACCGATCTCGCGACGCTCCAAGCGCAGCTGCTGAGCCAGTTGATCCTGTCCTTGCCGATCAATGGGCGCGAGATCTATATCGATTGCAGCATGGGCCTGGCCATCTATCCCGACGATGGTCAGGAGGCGGCCAGCCTGATTCAGGCCGCGCAAGCGGCGGAGCGAGAGACCAATCGCGATCCGAGTCGGCGCTTCATCCAGTTCTCGGAGATTCGCGAGGCGCGTGCGGAAGGGCGGGTGATTCTCGAAACCGATCTGCGCCGCGCGCTCGAGAAACAGGAATTCTTTCTCGTCTACCAACCCCAGCAGTGTCTGGCGACCCAGCGCATTGAGGGCGTGGAAGCGCTGTTGCGTTGGAACCACGCCGAACGCGGGATCGTTTCGCCGGCAGATTTCATACCTATCCTGGAGGAGACCGGACTCATCCATGAGGTCGGTGATTGGATCTTGGAGGAGGCGGTTCGTCAGGCCGTCGACTGGTTGCAACAGGGGCTGAATCTGCGGATGTCGGTCAACCTCGCTGCAGCACAGGTCGAGAACCCGCAACTCATCAATCGCTTGTGTGCACTGATCAAGGGCTATCAGCTGCCGCCCGAGAACCTCGAACTCGAGATCACCGAGAGCACCGCGATGCAGGTGCCGGAACAGACCCTGCTCAATCTGCGCAAATATAAGCAGTGTGGTTTCCGCATCGCGATCGATGATTTCGGCACGGGCTACTCGTCGCTGTCCTATCTGCTGCAATTTCCGCTGGATACCTTGAAGATCGATCGTGCCTTCGTCAAAGAGATCACACGAGGTAAACGCAATCGCGCGATTGTCACCGCGCTCAGCACCCTGAGCTTCCACCTGGGTTTGACCACCATTGCCGAGGGTGTCGAGCTTGAATCCCAACGCGATTATCTCGATGCGCTGAACATCGATGAGATTCAGGGTTTCCTGATCGCCCGTCCGCTGGTGCCGGAGCGTTTGCTTGAGTTCATGCGGGCCTACGAGGCCGATGCCCAGCCGAGCCCTCGGCAAGCCTGAGAGCGGTCATGACTGAAACGGACACGCATAAAGAGTTCGAGATCCTCTATGAGATCTCGCTGGCGATTGGCCACAGTCTGGATCTGCAGGCCATGCTCAAGCAGTCCGTGGGCACGATCATGCGCCAGTTGAACTGTCAGGCTGCCCTGGTCTTGCAATACGGCGCTGACGCTGACACGCAGGTCAGGAATGGGCGATCGCGAGAGCCGTCGCAAGAGCAGGCGCAAATGCGCGCAGAAGCGCTGACTTGGAAGGATCTCTATGTGGTGCCCAAGACCGCACGCAAATCGTCTGAATTGCAGGACTTCGTCACCGAATTGAGTTTGCCGGCGAACCAGGCCGAACTCGCGGTTTGGCAGACAGCGGCCGAAGCTGGCGCTTTGCCGCACGCGAGCGAGCTTGGCACCTCGACCTATTACGCCTTCTATCTTGCGAAGATCGGTGTGCTCATCCTGAAACGGATCGGCCCGAGCCTTTCGCGCAGTCTGCTGCTGTCGTTGAATGTCTTAATGGATAAGTTGGCGTACTCGGCGCTCGCTTGCCTGCACGATGCGCAACTGAAACAGCAGATCGAGGCGGCGCAAGCGGCCAACGTGGCCAAGAGCCAGTTCCTCGCCAATATGAGCCATGAGATCCGCACACCGATGAACGGTGTGATGGGGATGTTGGACATTACGCTCGAGACCGAGCTTCAGCCACAGCAGCGCGATTATCTCCGCCAGGCGCGCTTGTCGGCGCAGCATCTGCTCGAAATCATCAACCTGATCCTGGATCTCTCCAAGATCGAGGCGAAGAAATTCAAGCTAAAACCGGAACCGACCGACCTGTTCGAGTTCATCGGAGCGTTGATCAAGAGCCAGGTACCCCATGCGTTGTGCAAGCGGCTCAATCTGCTCTATGACGTCGAGCCGACACTGCCGCGCTGGATTGAGATCGATCCCACTCGGTTACGCCAGGTCATGTCGAATCTGATCGGTAATGCCCTGAAGTTTACCGATCAGGGCAGCGTCAAGCTCATCGTGTCACCCTGTCAGGGGCCAGCGCATGCGTCCCAGGAAAGCAACGCTCAATGGACCTGCTTCGAGGTCGAGGACACCGGCATTGGCATTCCAGCCGAGCAACAGTTGACGATCTTCAATGCCTTCGAGCAAGTCGACAGCAAAACGACACGCAAATTCGAGGGCACCGGACTCGGCCTGACCATCACCCGCGAACTGGTCGAGATGATGGGGGGGACAATCGAGGTTGAGAGCGAGGTCGGCCAGGGCACCTGTTTCCGTGTGACCCTGCCACTGAAGTCAGCCGCTGAGGCTATCGTCGAGGATGTCCGCGTGCAGGCGCTTCCGGCAACCACCTATCGGATCTTGGTGGTTGATGACGAGCCACTGAATCGTTCCGTGATCCATCACATGCTTGAGATTCTCGGGGTTGCCTGTGCGACCGCGGTGAGTGCGCCGGAAGGGCTGTTGGCGCTGCGCAAGGCGATCGAGGACGAGCAGCCGTTCAATCTCTTATTGCTGGATGCCAACATGCCGGGTATGGACGGCTACGCGATGGCGAAGGAGGTGCTGCGTGAGGGTTTGCTCTGTCCCGCGCAAATTCGTATTTTGAGTTCTTCGGCGTTTGCCGGAGAGGAAGAACGCGACCAGGACTACTTGGCTCAAAACCAACATGCGTGCCATAAGACGTGTCCATTCTACAACGGCAAGGAGACGCTCTGTTGGCAGTTTGCACAGAAAGAGTGTTTGACAAAGCCGGTTACGCTTGCCGACCTGCGTCATCTCCTCTTTCGACAAGACCAAACCTCGGATGGCGTTTCGACCCGGTCTCGCTCATCACTTGCCGATCAACCGTTGAATATCCTGGTCGCGGAAGATAATCCGATCAATCAGCAGGTGATCATCGCGCTATTGAAGAAGTTTAAGGTGGCTTATACCTTGGCCAATAATGGTCGGGAAGCTGTCGAATGGGCTCGCAAGGAACGGTTTGATCTCATTTTCATGGATATCATGATGCCGACGATGGACGGTTTGGAGGCGACCGAGCAAATCCGGGAATACGAGCGTCAACAGCAATGGCCGCCGGTGCCGATCATCGCCCTCACCGCCAAGGCGATGAAAGGGGATCGTGAGGGCTATCTTGAGCGGGGCATGGATGGTTATGTCGCTAAGCCGATCAACTCTATGTTGTTGTTCGAGGAAATGGAGCGGGTGCTGCCCAAGCGCGATGCCGAACTTCGATCACCGAGCGATGAAGCCAAAACGCAGCAAGCTCAAGCCTCTTCAGATCTGGAGACCTGGCTCGGCGTTGATGAAGAAGACCAGACCGCAGCGCCGTTTGCCGATCTGGACTCGGCAACCCCAAGTCAGCCCTCCACGACAGGTGCCGATCCGCAGCAGTTTGATTGGGATCAGGCGATCAAGCAATTGGGTGCGGAAGAGGAATTGCTGATCCTGTTCCTCTCACGTTTCCTAGACGATCTCCCTGCTGCCGAGCAACGCGTGAGAGCGGCCTGCGAACAACGCAATGCAAAATCGCTGAAGCTGGAGGCGCACACGCTGAAAAGCCTCTGCGCGACCCTATGCATGGAGCAGGCAAGACAGGGGTTCTGGGTGCTAGAGCAGAGCTGTCGCGATCAACCGAGCGATTGGGCCGATGTCGACAGGCAAGTGAACGCGGTATTCGCGACCTTGCAGCATGTCCGCCCTCTGCTCGAGGACAGACTTGAGCAATATCGGCCTGATTCATGAGTGAACACAGCGACCATAGTCCTTACTGCATCGCATTACAGCCAATTTGCGATCGCAATCTGCATCATGTCGCCGATAAGCTGCTCTATCGCTCGCATTGTGGAGCGGATGTGGCGTCTTTTGATGATCCCTTTCTCGCAACGGTTCGCTCTTATTCGACGGCAGTCTACGAGGTGGGTATCGAGAACCTAGTCGGCGATCGCATGCTCTTGTTCACCGCGCCATTGGAATGGATCGAAAATACAGGATTTTTCGAGCTTCCCGCAGAGCAGTTGTTCGCGGAGTTGACATTGGATTTTTTCGAATCGCCGACAGCGCTCGATGCGATCGAACGCCTGCGCGCCATCGGCTATTTGATTGCCGTACCGCAGACCGTTTTCGAGCGTTACCCCGAGATTCCCATCAGGTTGATCGATCTCGTCAAGATCGATAGTCGACTCCCTGATTGCATGGAGCTCGCCGCTCACTTCAAGAGACTGGGACTACGGTTACTGGCGACCTTTGTCGAGGACCAAGCAACCCTGGATCGTGTTCATGCCGGCGCCTTCGATTGGTTCATGGGGTTCGTGTTCTTGCCACCGAAGCAGGTCAAGGAGAGCGGTCGCAAACGCTCGAGCAATCGTGCCGTCGAGCTCCGATTATTGGCCGAGCTCAGCTCGCACGAGATCCAATTCGAGCAGCTCGAGGCACTGCTGGCTCAGCATCCGCATTTTTGCGTCCTGTTGTTCGCGCAGGTGAACTCGGCGGCCTTTTCGCGCGGTAATCGTCGCATCGAATCCCTGCATGAGGCGGTGGTGAGACTCGGCTTAGAGCGGATCAAAACCATCGCGTCTTTTCTGTTGCTCAGCCGCAATGATCCGGTCGAGGCGGTACAGGTGCGCATGCTCTTGACGCGCGCCGCGATGGCGGCTCGCATCGCCCGACGGGTGCGCAGCATCGATCCAAATACCGCCTTCACCCTCGGTCTGTTTTCACGTCTGGATGCCTTCGAGGGCCTGCCGATGCCGACGCTGCTCCAAGGCATGCCGTTTTCCGTCCCGATGCAACATGCCTTGCTAAAGCGCGAGGGTGAGATGGGCAAGCTGTTGGATGTGTTAGATGCGCATGAATCCGGTGATCTCTCAAGTCTCAGTCCTGCCGTGGTGGCGAAGCTGAATGAGGATTTCGTGCATGCGGTTGCCTGGACCGAGCAATGGCTGGTTAGCGAGCCGCCCCCATCGTCTGTCTAATATCCCTGAGGAGAGAAAATCAATGTCAACGACACTCGTCCATATCCAGGTGGTTCCCGAGGCGCGGGATCGATTCATTGCCGCGACGCACGAGAATTGCCGTCAATCCCGGCAAGAACCAGGCAACCTGCGTTTCGATCTGCTGCAAGGGGAGGCCGATCCGAATCATTTCATCCTCTACGAGGCCTATGTCGATGCCGAGGCCGCGCGTGCGCACAAGGAGACGGCCCATTACTTGGCCTGGCGGGAGGCCGTCGCCGAGATGATGGCGCGCCCGCGCGAAGGCATCGCCTATCAAATGCTGGTGGCTGAATAATGGCGGGCCTGTCAGCGTTCTCGATCGCCCGCTTACCGCGCATTGCGTTTGGCGTCGGCGTGCGCTCGACGGTTGGCGCCCGCGCCGCTCGCTATGGACGGCGGGCACTGTTGGTCACCGGTGGGACGTCGTTGCGGGCCGGGCCCTTCTGGACGGAATTGGAGCAATCATTCGCCACGGCGGAGGTGCATGTGGAGCAGGTCCAGATCGCCGATGAGCCGAGCCCAGATCAGATCGATGCCGCGGTGCGCGCCTATCAACAGGCCGACATCGATGTCGTGGTCGCCATCGGTGGTGGCAGTGCGCTGGATGCCGGCAAGGCCATCGCCGGTCTGCTGCGTCCTGGCCACTCGGTATTGGATCATCTCGAAGGGGTGGGGCCGGAGCGTCCCTATCAGGGGCCGGCGCTGCCCTTTGTTGCGCTGCCGACCACCGCCGGCACCGGCTCGGAGGCGACCAAGAATGCCGTGCTGAGCCAGCGTGGCGAGGGGGGCTACAAGAAATCCTTTCGCGACGAGGCCCTGGTCGCGCGTGATGCCTTGGTTGACCCGGATTTCCTGCAAACCTGTCCGCGCTCGGTGCTGGCGGCTAACGGCATGGATGCGCTCACGCAATTGCTGGAGTCCTTCGTCTCGACGCGCTCGAATCCGCTCTGTGCCGCCTTGGCCTTGGACGGGTTGAAACAGGCAGGTGACGCGCTCTTGCCGCTCTACCAAGACCCGAACAACGCCGAGGCCCGAGCCGGCATGGCCTATGCGTCACTGCTCTCAGGCATCTGTCTTGCGCAGACCGGGCTCGGCTCGGTGCATGGCTTGGCCTCGCCGCTCGGCGCCTTCTTCCCGATTCCGCATGGGATGGCCTGCGGCACCCTGGTCGCCAAGGCCACAGAGATCAATCTGAGCGCCATGCAGCAGCGCGAGCCCGAGCATCCGGCCCTGGAGGCCTATGCTACGGTTGGCCGCCTGTTCGCTGGCGAGCAGGGCTTGAGCCGGCAAGACGCTTGGGATGCGTTGCTCGACAGGCTGTGGGATTGGACCGAGCGCTTGCAACTGCAGCGCCTCTCAGCCTGGGGGGTCACCAGCGCCGATCATCCGCGTATCGTTGCCAATAGTCGGGGCAGCAGCATGAAGACCAATCCCGTCGTGCTACGGGACGAGGAGATTGCCGCCATTCTTGCTGTGCGGCAATAGGATGCGGCCATCCGTTGTCCGCGCTTTGCTAGGCGCAGCGGCTATGATGGTAATGCTCCAAGACCTTTTCGATGCGTTCAGGATTCAGCGGTTTGACTAGGAAGCCATTGACCTTGCTCGCAGCGGCCTGACGCACATTGGCGATGGTGCTATGCGCGGTGAGCATGATGATCGAAACCTGTCGCTTGTCCTTCCTGAGTTCGTTGAGGACGTCGATGCCATTCATCTCGCCTGGCATCTCGATGTCCAAAAAGACAAGATCCAGAGGGTTCTTCTGGCAGAGATCCACGGCCTCTTGACCTGAGCCTGATTCGAGAATGTTTGTGTGATCCAGTGACTGCAGTGTTGAGCGCAGGAGCTTTCGTAGCATCGGATCATCGTCGACGATCAGAATGCTGACGTCATTGGGATTACATGACCAAGGCATCGAGTAACCATCTAATGATTGAGTTGTAGAAGACGCTCGGCCTCGGCGATGACGGGGTCGATCTGCATCGTGACAGCCTGGAGCGAATATCCTTGACGCAACAACCTATCCGCTGATGCAGCGAGCGCGCCGAGCCGATGATAGCCAAAACTCCCCGCGGACCCTTTGAGTTTGTGCAGTACCGCCTGAGCCTGGCTCGCGGAACCTTGTTCTAGGGCTGATCTCAGGTCGTCGAGATAACTGCTGTTCAGTATCTCGATGAAGGCGCGTTGCAAGGCGCGCTGCTCATCGTCGCCTAAGATCGCTGGGTTGGCCGAGGCGTGCTCTGGACTCGAGGCTTGCAGGCATTGCTCGAGCAGCGTCGTTAAGGCGGTCAGATCGAACGGTTTCCACAGCAGGTGGCAACCGAGCGATCTCAGTCGCGCTTGTTCAGCCTCGGGCAGGTGCCTCGCAATGATGACAATCGGTACGATCTGACCTGATCCACGAGCCAACTGAATGCTGTCCAGGAGCTGACCACTCTGGTGCAAATTGAGGTCGATCAAGACGATATCAAATTCCGCGGTCAGCAACTGTTCGATCAGTGGCTCACCGGTGCTGACCGAGGTGACATCCAGATTGAGTGCGATGAGCTGTTTGCCAAGCTGTGTGCGGCTCATGGGATCGCTGTCGGCGATGAGCGCGCGTCTTTGAGGCTGTTGCCGGAGATCGTTCACCAACGGGTACCTTAATTAACACGACCGACTGGTCAATCAGCGCTGGCTCTCGCGTGCAGCGCCGCGAACCGGCTGATGATCGCGATAGCGGAAGCCGTCTGGCGATTGGCCAGCCGGTTCCAGCAGTCGCGGGCAGTCGCTTTAGCGATCGCGGATGAAGTCGTAGATATTCAGGTAGTCTTGGCCGGGGTGGTTCCAGGAGTAGTCCGCATTCATCGCGTTCTTCATCAGCTCGCGGAAGTGGTCTGGGTATTGGTAGTAGCAGTCGATGGCGCGGATCAGCGCGGACTCGAGCCCTGGCACGTCGTAGTTGTCGAACCGGTAGCCGTTGCGTTGATGCAGCGGGCGGTCGGAGTGATCCTTGTCGAACACGGTATCGGCCAGGCCGCCGACGGTGCGCACCACCGGCACCGTGCCGTAGCGCAGCGCGATCAGCTGGGTCAGACCGCAAGGCTCGAATTGGCTCGGCACCAGCATGATGTCAGCGCCGGCGTAGATCAGGTGCGAGAGATCCTCGTCGAAGCCGATCTCGAGATGACAGTCGGGGCTGTCGTTGAGCATGTGCTTCAGGCCCCAGAAGTCGTTATTGATGCCTTGGTCGGGGCTGGAGCCGAGGAGGACGAACTGAGCACCGTGCTCGAGGGTCGAGAAGATCGCGTGGCGCACCAGCTCCAAGCCCTTTTGCGGGTCGAGCCGGCCGATGAAGGCGACGATCGGCTTCTCATTGTCGGCGAGCATCAGCCGCTGGCGCAGCGCGCGCTTGTTCTCGTACTTGTCGTCGAGGTTGCCGAGGCCGTAGTTGACCGGGATGTAGCGGTCGACCTCGGGGTTCCAGACGTCGTAGTCGATGCCGTTGACGACGCCGCCATACTTCATGTGATGGGTGTGCAGGGTCGACTCGAGCCCGAAGCCCTGGCCCTGATCTTTGGTCTCGAAGGCGTAGCGCGGCGAGACGGTGGTGACGAAGTTGGAATAGACGATGCCGCCCTTGAGGAGGTTGAGCGCATTCTTGTGATGGTTGTCGCCCATCCGGACCCAATCGAAGAAACGCTCAGGCTGATGCAGGCCGGTGGCGCGCAGCAGTTCGGCGCCGGTGACGCCCTGATGCTTGAAGTTGTGGATGGTCATGCAGACCCGTGGATGGGTCATGCCGAGCGCCTGATAGAACTCGTAGAGGAACACCGGTACCAGCGCGGTCTGCCAGTCGTGGCAGTGGATGATGTCGGGATGCTTGCCGGACTGCCAGAGGAACTCGATCGCCGCGCGCGAGAAGAAGGCATAACGGAAGACGTCATCCGGGAAGCCGTAGATGCTGCCGCGGTTGAAGAAGTTGTCGTGCGAATGCGGCTCGATGAAGAAGCACTTGCGGTCGTGGACGAATCCGAAATAGACCGTGCAGTGGATGGCGCCGTCGTACCAGGGCACCCAGAGGTCGTTGTAGACCGGCTGTAGATCGAAGATGTGGTCGTAGCGCAGGTTGTCGTACTTCGGCAGGATGATCTCGACATGGTTGCCGCGGATGGCCAATTCCCGGCTCAAGCCGAAGACCACGTCCGCTAAGCCGCCGATCTTCGCGATCGGCGCCATCTCCGGTGTGATCTGGACGATGAACAGGCTGGGGCGCGGGGGATGATGGACGACCGGTGGTTCAGGGGGGCTCTCTGGAATGGGCTCCGGCTGCGGCTCCGCGGTCGTTTCCGCAACGGGCTGTATCAGCGGCTCCTTGGGCTTCCTGGGCTCTGCGACTGGTTCGGGCTGTGGCGGCTCCTCAATGATCTCCGGGACGGAGTGGGCTGGCTGCGGTTTTGATGCCGCTGCCTTGGCAGCCGGGGCCGCTGGCTTCGGTTCTGCCTTGGACTGCGCTGCTGGATCGGCCGCGCCTTTGGCCGCGGCAGCGGGGCGAGTCGATGTCGCGGGCGCAGCGGCGGTCGGCGGCTGTGCTGATGCTGATGCTTCGCTGCTCGTCGGCTTCCGCTTCGGCGTGGCTTTTGGCTGTGCCGATGAGCTGGGGCTGCTGGGGCTGCTGGAGGTGGGTGCTTCCTTTGCCGCGGGTTTTGTGCTGTTGCTAGAGCGAACCGACTTCTGCTTGCTCGCGGGCGAGGACGTGTTTGGCTTGGCTATGGATGCAGCAGGCGTCGCTGCTGCAGCCGGGGCCGCAGGCTTTGGGCTGGTGGCGGACGGTGCAGATGTGCTAGCGGCCTCCGCATCGGTCGTCTTGGCCGGCGACTTCGGGCTTGGGTCCGTTGCCTGAGCTACGGGGTCGGCAGGCGGCGTGCCCGTGGCCTGAGGATTCGGGACCTGCGGCTTCGGAGCCGCGCTTTCGGCGTTGGCCTTAGGTGCGACGGGCGCTTCGGCCTTGCGGCTGCTGGGTGCTTTGGTCTTCTTCGTGGTCGTTGGCTTTTTTGCCATCGCTGCTCACCTGCGCGATCTGAGTGCTTCGAGGGCTGGGTTTGGCCGCAAGGCCTGCCACCTGCCGTTTATGTATCCGAGGCCGGCCAATCGCTTAGTCGGCGGCTGCCTCCGCGGTCTCGTCGTCCTCGGCAGCGGCTGTGGGCAAGGGCTTGAGCACGATGCCGGCCAGTGGCGGTAAGGTCAGCAGCAGAGACTGTGGGTGGTTCATCCAGTTCACCGGCTCGGTGCTGATCGGTGCGCTGCCGTTGTCGACGCCGCTGCCGCCGAAGGTCGATGCGTCGGAGTTGAAGATCTGCTGATAGGCGCCGGCAGCTGGAACCCCGACGCGATAGTCGTGGCGCGGAATCGGGGTGAAATTGAGCGCAACGACAAGGTGGTCGCTTTGCAACGAGTCGTTGTTATCGTCCGCGGGTTGGCCCTTGCGTTGGTAGATCAGCACGGAGTTGTGCGCATCATGGCAGTCGATCCACTCGAAGCCTTCGCCGTTGAAGTCGAGCTGATGCAGTGGTGGCTCCTCCAGGTACAGTCGGTTGATACGCCGCACCAATTGCTGAATGCCTTGATGGAACGGATATTCGAGCACATACCAATCGAGGATGCGCTGGCTATCCCATTCCTCGCCCTGGCCAAACTCGCTGCCCATGAACAGCAGCTTCTTGCCGGGGTGGGTGTACATGTAGGTAAACAGCAGGCGCAGGTTTGCGAAACGCTGCCATTCATCGCCGGGCATCCGGTAGAGCAGGGAGCGCTTGCCGTGCGTGACCTCGTCGTGTGAGAACGGCAGCAGGAAGTTTTCGGTGAACGCGTAGAGCATGCTGAAGGTCAGCGCGTCCTGATGGTACTGACGGTGGATTGGGTCTTCCTTGAAGTACTCCAGGGTGTCGTTCATCCAGCCCATGTTCCACTTTAGATCGAAGCCGAGGCCGCCAACGTAGGTTGGTCGCGTGACCTGTGGCCAGGAGGTGGATTCCTCGGCCATGACCAGTGCACCCGGTACCTGATCGTGGACGATCTCGTTGAGCTCGCGCAGGAAGGCGATGGCCTCGAGGTTCTCGCGACCGCCGTATTGGTTGGGCAGCCAGTCGGTGCGGGAATAGTCCAGGTAGAGCATGGAGGCGACGGCATCGACGCGCAGACCGTCAACGTGGAATTCCTCGAGCCAGAACAGCGCGCTGGAGATCAGGAAGTTCTTCACCTCGGTGCGGCCGAAGTTGAAGATCAGGGTCTCCCAGTCCAGATGTTCGCCGAGGCGCGGGTCCTCATGTTCGTAGAGGGCGGTGCCGTCGAAGCGGCCAAGGCCGTGGGCGTCTTTCGGGAAGTGCGCGGGCACCCAGTCGAGGATGACGCCGATGCCATTGGCATGGCAGTGATCGACCAGGTAGCGGAAATCATCCGGACTGCCGAAGCGGCTGGTGGGTGCGTAATAGCCGGTGGTCTGATAGCCCCAGGAGAGGTCGAACGGGTGCTCGGTGATCGGCATCAGCTCGATATGGGTGAAGCCGAGATCTTTGACGTACTCGACCAGGCGCTCGCCGAGCTCGCGGTAGTTGAGCATCTCGCCTTCGGGGCCGCGCTGCCAGGAGCCGGGGTGCACCTCGTAGATCGACATCGGGCTGTGCTGCCAGTCGTATGCCGCACGCGCTTCGCGCCAGGACTCGTCGCGCCAGCGGTACTGGCTGGGTGGCTCGACGATGCTGGCCGTGCTGGGGCGGACCTCGGCGCGCCGTCCGTAGGGGTCGGATTTGAGCAGGATGGCGCCGTCGCGCGAGCGGATCTCGAACTTGTAGAGCACGCCGGGCGCTAGATCGGGGATGAACAGCTCCCAGACGCCGTTACCGTGCACGCGCATCGGATGACAGCGGCCGTCCCAGCCATTGAATTCGCCGACCACGCTGACCCGCGCCGCGTTTGGCGCCCAGACCGTAAACAGCACTCCGGCAATGCCGTTGGTCTCGTGTACCCGCGCGCCGAGCAGGCGATAGGCGTGCCAGTGGCGCCCCTCGCCGAACAGGTGCATGTCGAAGTCGGGGACCTGCGGTGGGAAGCTGTAGGGGTCGTGCGCGATGTGCTCACGGTGATCTTGGTCGCGCCAGATCAGCCGGTAATGCTCGGGTAGGTGAGCGGCCGGGCCTCGCCATTCGAAGATGTCGGTGCCACTGACGCGCTCCATCTCCTGCTGAACCTCGGCGATGGAGACGGTCTCTGCCTGCGGCAGGATTGCGCGCACGCAGCATTGATCCCCGTCCTGATGACGGCCAAGCACGGCAAAAGGATCGGCGTGGGTGGCCTCGGTGAGTTGACGTAGGGTAGCGGGGAGTTGGTCGTGGCTCATCCAGGATGCCTCTTCAGGGAGGGTGGGTCGAGCCGCTCGCGCGGGAGCGGGGCTCGTTGGTGTTGTTGTCTGCGGTCGGTCACCCCAAGCATTGGGCGCTTGGTGATCGAGTGCCTGGCGTTGGTTGTGGCTGTGTCACTGGCCGTTCGTGACATCTGCGGGATGACCTCTAGCAGCGGATTTAGCCAATATCCTTGGCTGGATCAAGGCCTTGTTTGCGGACATACATGAGCAGCTCTTTCGCCCGACCCATGGTCTGAGCAAGGGCGCGCAGATCCTGCTGGTTGCTGTCTTCGTTAGGGAATTCCATCCACTCGCTGCCGTCAAGGGTCTGGAAGCCCATGCTCCAATCCGGATATTGGGTTTGTGAGACGAGCTCTTCGAACAATAGCGCGATATCGGTGTGGCGTTCGTCTTTTGCGATTTGCTTGAACAGGCCGCGCACCTCATTAGGCTCGCCTTCGAGCACCTGCAGAAAGTGGCCACCTTGAAACAACAGGAGTCCTGTTATGCCTTTTTCGGCGTTGCGCTTGCGGGCGTAGGTCAGCAGTTCGAGCAGCTCATCGCGGGTGAAGTCGTGTGTCGCGGTGCTAGCGTAGCAAAGTTGAAAGGGCATATCCCACAACTCCAGTGGCATGTTGTCATCGATGCCGCGATTCTACGCGTTCGTGCGCTCAAATGGCGCGGTTGTCGGCACTCCTATCATTGGACTGTCGGTCGCCTGTAGGCGCGTCGCTGAAGCGAGTGGGCGCAAGCCTGGCATAATGGGCGCACTTGGGCCGACAGCCTCAGGCTGCGGTGGGTGAGCATTCGACTGTTGCGGGAATTCTGTTTATGCGCATCAAGGTTTGGGATCTACCGACCCGCGTCTTCCATTGGGCGCTCTTCGTGGCCGTAACAGCGGCCATTTTGACGGGCTTGCAAGGCGGAAACTGGATGGTCTGGCACGAACGCGCCGGGCTACTGATCTTGGGGCTGCTGGTGTTCCGGCTCGTCTGGGGCCTGTTGGGATCAACCTACGCGCGCTTTGCGCAGTTTTTCCCGACGCCGCGCAAGATCCTGGCCTATCTGCGTGGGCACTGGCACGAGGAGGGGCATAACCCGCTTGGCGCCCTGTCCGTTCTTGCGTTGCTCGCCGTGCTCATATTCCAGGCTGTAAGCGGCCTGTTCAGTAACGATGACATCGCCTTCAACGGACCACTCTATGCTCTGGTGTCCAAGGCGACCAGCGACTGGCTGACCAGCCTGCATCGCCAAGGGCTGTGGATCATCGTCGCGCTGGTGAGCCTGCATGTCTTGGCCGTGCTGTTCTATACCCTGGTGCGGCGCAACAACCTGATCCGGCCGATGATCACCGGCTGGAAGCCGGCACCGCCGGATGGCTCGCGCACGAGTTCGGCGCGGGGCGGACCTCTCTGGGCATTGCTGCTGGCGCTGTTGCTCGGCGCAGCGGCGGTGTGGATTGCGGATGGTGGTCTGCTGCCACCGCCACCCCCTCCGCCACCAGCGGGTAGTCTGCCGAGCTGGTGAGTCCCTGGCTCCCGAGGCGCTTGGCTGCCTGGCTGCAGCCAAGCCAGCCAAGCGCTTGCGGGTTTAGTCTTTGCGGTACTTCTTGTGGCAAGCCTTGCAGCTCTCGCCCAGCTTACCGAAAGCGGCCTTGACCTCAGCCTCATCGCCGAGCGCAGCCGTCTCGGCCATGTTGTTGGCGGCTTCGATAAAGGCTACGGCGACCTCGCCAACCCCTTCCTGATCGGTAAACAGCTCGGGCTTGACGCGGGTCTTCACGTCGCCGATGTCCTTGTCGGTACCAGGGCCATAGAGCGCGCCCATGCCAGAATTGGCGATGCCGGCGATGGCGTTGGCGGCGGCCTCGACCTGAGGCTGGCTGTAGTCGCCGTCCAGGTTTGCCTTGATCTTGCCCATGTTCCAAGACATGAAGCTGTAGCCAGCCTGACGGGTTTGGATCTGCTCTTCTGGCTTGAGGTCGGCTGCGGTGGCGGTGCCGACGAAGGCGATCGCGAGGGTTCCGAGCGCGGCGGCAGGTAAACGAATGTTCATAGTGGCTTCTCCTGAATCTTAGGATTTGGCTGTTGGAGGGGGTTGGCTGGCAGATGATAGCCGTTAGCCGCCATGCCTGCACGGCAGTGAGGCCGATTAGGCTGCGGACTGAACCGTCAGGGCCTCAGCCTGCGGTTCGATCGCGCTCATCTGCGGCAGGCTGTCTCGATCCCGGAACGACTTGATCGGGCAGCCGTAGCCCGTGCACTATGCAAGGTCTGCTGTTCGCGACTTTGCTGGCGGGTCGCGGCGATGTTCAAGTTCTTGTTGCGCTGTTCTCCTTCACCTGAATCTTACGCGATTCATGTTCCGGGGTGGCGCTCCGCTATGAGCCTTAGGGGGCTTGCGCGGTAACACCTTGGGCTTTCCGTTCAGTCAGCCTTGGTTGGGGTGATGATCTCGATGGGTCACTGGACATTGCCTAATCTGTTGAGCGCCCTTCGGCTCGGTTCCGCGCCATTGCTGCTGTTGCTTGCTCTCTCCGAGCAGCGAGAGGCGTTTATCTGGCTGCTGGCGCTGGCGTTTCTGACCGATGCTGTCGATGGCGTGTTGGCGCGGAGCATGGGGCAGACCAGTCGTTTTGGCGCCCAGCTCGACTCCTGGGCTGATGTTGCGATCTACACGGTTACCGCGATCGCCCTCTGGCGGCTATGGCCTTCGTTAGTTCGTAGCGAATGGCCGGCTGTTGCCGCGGTGGTTGTCAGTTTTGTGCTGCCCGCGTTGGCGGGCCTGCTGCGCTTTCGCCGCTTCACCAGCTATCACACCCTGCTGGTCAAGGTCGCTGTGGCGGCGACGTTCGTCGGGCTCTTGCTGATGCTGCTCGGCGTTTCGGTCTGGCCGTTTCGGTTGGCGGCGCTGCTTGCTGTGCTGGCCGCGCTCGAGGAGCTTGCCATTACCGTCGTGCTGCGCGAGGAGCGCTCGGATGTGGTGAGTCTTTGGCATGTGTTGCGTCAGCAGCGCGGGAGATCGCGTGCCGACGCTGATTGAGTGCGTTGTTGGACACAGAGTATGGTGAATCGATGACCCCTGAATTTTGGCTCAACCGCTGGCAGCGCAGTGAGCTTGGCTGGCACGAAGACGAGATCAATCGGCACTTGGCTGAGCATTGGCCGCGCCTCGAGTTGCCCAAAGGCACGGCTGTGCTAGTGCCGCTCTGCGGCAAGTCACTGGATATGCTCTGGCTTGCGAGTTGCGGTCATCGTGTACTTGGTGTCGACATCAGTCCATTGGCGGCCGAGCAGTTCTTTGCTGAGAATCAGCTCAAGCCGCGCATCGAAGTGCGGGGGGCGTTTCAGTACTACCAGGTCGATGAGATCAGCGTCATGATCGGTGACTTCTTCGATCTGCGTCCGCAACAGGTTGCGGGCATCGCCGCTGTCTACGATCGTGCGTCACTGATCGCGCTGCCGCCCGACATGCGGCCTCGCTATGTGCGTCATCTCGCCACCCTGCTGCCGCCTGGGGTGCGATCGCTGCTCATCACGCTGGAGTACGATCAGTCGCGCATGAAAGGGCCGCCCTTCGCGGTGGATGAGCCCGAAGTGCGGACGCTGTTCGAACCAAATTTTCAGGTCGAGACCTTGAGCGTTTTTGATGCGCTGGCCGAGAGTCCGCGTTTCAGGGCGCGCGGACTTGATGTGCTCGATGAGCGTGTCTACCAGCTGCGGCGGCTGCCGCCTAAGCCTTGACGAGGGGCTGATACTCGGCGGCTTGCTGCTGGACATCGAGCTAACACTCGGGCTCCCTGCCTGCCCGTCGATCTCAGAGCCAAAACTCCGGATAGCGACGTCCACGAGCCAGGTTGTTGATCAACAGCGCAACCAGCAGCATCAGTAGCGCGCCGAGCGTCACTGGGATCAACACGAACAGATAGCCCATCGCATGCACTTGTTCGGAGCCGATCACCGCGATCAGTGCTGTCGCGCCACCGGGTGGGTGTAGGGTGCGCGTCAGATGCATCATCGCGATTGCGGTTGAGACCGCTAGCGCCGCCGCTAGCCAGGGCAGCAGTGGGCCAAGCAGCAGCCAGGCCGAGACGCCGATCAACGCCGAGACGGTATGGCCGCCGATCAGATTGCGCGGTTGCGCCAGCGGGCTACGTGGGGCGCCATAGAGCAACACCGCTGAGGCGCCGAATGAACCGATGAGGAGCAGGCCGTCTGTTGGCGTGAGTCCGATGGACTCGAGCCAGACGGACGCATGGGTCCTCTGGGTACTGATCGCCTCGTTCAGCCAGGCCACTAAGGCGATGCCGAGGAAGCTGCCAAGCCAAGACCAGAGTACCTCGCTGTTGCTGACCCGAGGCGTGGCACCGCGTGTGGAGCCGCGCATCTTGCGCAGATAGCTAGTGACTGCGTTGGTTAGACGCAACCTCAAGCCGTGGCGCTGTGGCTGATGGATCGCGGCAGTGAGCGACGCTTGATCGTCCGGGGTCTGCAGTGGTCTGCTCGGCGTCAACGCCGCTAAGGTCCGTACCGCTTGCAGCGCCGCCGGGATGCGCTTGAGGGGCTTATGCGTGGCCTTCATCGAGACCTTGACTGCGATCATTGTTTGTCCTCCTGTGGCTGGCGCGGTCGCTCTACGAGAGTCGCTCTGCGCTGTTCTGCTCTAGCGATTAAGCTAGCTCTGATATTCAGTTCAGACAAACGAAAGTTATTTGATTTTGGTATCGGCTTTGCCGATATTCAGTGCTCCGATTGACGCCTTGATCATGAGATCGGCTTTGAGAAAGACCTCCAGTCGAGTCTTGACCTCGAGCGCATCACGCAGCAGTTGTTACTGGACGACCAGTTCAGCGACCGCATCCCCATACTGACACAGTAAGCTTGTGTTTCACTCGATCACGAGCAGGATCGGCCCTTGGAGCCTCGATGATGACATCCGCGGACGATAGGCAATCTGGCTTTGACGGCGAGGGCGGACTCTGGCCCTCAGCCGACTATCAGGCTCAGATCGAGCGCTTGCGGGCCGCGATCGGCGAGCGGATCTACCTTGCCGAGCTGCGTGAGACCGAGATCCAGCTCAGCGTTCAGCTCACCGATCAGGCCTATGAGCTGCTTGGTGTGATCGACTTCCCGCGCCCGGACCCCGCGCGCGGGCTGGCGCCGCATCTGATCCTGCTCGACGATGGGCGCGGGGTGAATCTTGGGCGCATCGCACGCATCAGTCGCCAGCCCTTTCAGCCCGCCGACGACCAGCTACTCTATCGTGATCGCGCGGCCGATCAGACCCTCTTGTTCGCCGATCGGCGCCTGTCGCGGCGCTTCATCGCCGAGCGCACCCAGGCGGTGCTTGGGCAGGTGCTGGGGCGGTCAGCCGCCGCCCCGCGGTCACGGCTGGAGCCCGCGAGGTTGAGGACTGATGAAGATTGATGAAGACTGGATACCATACCCATCCAACCACTGGACATCCAGTCAATCGGCCGCGACAGGCCATCATGAACAGCTACAGGAACCCATCAACCATGTTCGACTGGCTCGACCACCTGTCTCTCGGCCTGCTGCTGATCATCGCGCTGACACTGGGGCTCGCGCCTTTCGTGCCCGAGCCCCATGTCTGGGAGAAGCTCAAGATGCTCGCCGACGGCACCTTGGTACGGCCGATCGATATCTTCGATCTACTGCTGCACGGTATCCCCTGGCTGCTGCTGCTGGCCAAGCTCGGGCGCTTGGGCTGGGTGCGGCTGCGCTGAGCGATCGATCACTCGACCTCGGTTTGCGCCCGCACTTGCCCGCACCATGCGATGGCCGATCTCTGACTGCGGGTTGCTGACTGCGATTTGCTGACTGCGAGTCGCTGACTGCGAGTCGCTGACTGCGAGTCGCTGACTGCGAGTCGCTCACGATGAAAAGCCCGAGGCGCTGGAGTATTCACCGCTTGAGCATGGGGAGGACTGATGGCTGAATTGAGTACCAAGCGAGAGACCCTGACTGACACCAGCAGCGAGTCCGATGTGGACGTGACGCCAGCGAATGGGGCAGGGAGCCGCGATCTGGCGACCGATCTACGCCAAGCGCCACTGCTCGCGGCCTTGAGTCCGGCGCAGCTAGCGCGCCTGTTACAACGCGCAAGTCAGGTCCGGCTCACCGCCGGGCAGATGCTGTTTCACCAAGAAGCGCCGGCGGAACGGTTCTACTTCCTGCGCTCGGGCCAGATCCGTCTGTTCCGCCTCTCCAGCGACGGCGGCGAGAAGATCATCGAGCTGATCCGTGCCGGTCAGACCTTCGCTGAGGCGCTTTTGTTCATGGGCACCGGGCGTTATCCGGTCTGCGCTGCGGCACTGACCGAGGCCCAGGTGGTGTCGATCGATGCCGCCGACTTTGCCGCCATGCTGCGCGAGTCGCCGGAGACCTGCTTCGCCTTGCTGGGCGATCTGAGCCGGCGTCTGCATGCCATGATCGCCGAGATCGACAGTCTGACCTTGCTGTCCGCGCAAGGGCGTGTCGCGCGCTGGTTGCTGCGCAACAGCCAGGCTGAGGCATCGGCGTCCGTGATCAGGCTCAATGTCACCAAGGCCGTGCTCGCCTCGCGCCTGTCGATTCAACCCGAGACCTGGTCGCGGGTGACCCGGCGGTTGGTCGATGCCGGCGTGATCAGCGTGGACGGTGAACGGATCGAGATTCGTGATCGCGCCGCCCTGCAGGCGCTGGCCGACGAGATCTAGCGCGATCGACCTCGGCGCGCCAACGCCTTCCGCCGTAACGCCGATCGCTCCATCATGACTGGCTCTGCGGAACAATGCAGACCATCGCCAAGTCGCTGGACGCTCGCGACAGCGAGCAGGCGTATTGCTATCCTGATGTCAACTGATCAGATTCCGCGCTAACGAGTGCCGATGGCCATGCAAATCGACCGCATTACCCTGGACCCTGCCGTCATGGGAGGCAAGCCCTGCATTCGCGGTCTGCGAGTGACGGTGGGTACAGTGCTCGGACTCATGGCAACGGGTGCTAGCCGAGAGCGCATCCTGGTTGCCTACCCTTACCTCGAGCCTGAGGATCTGGACGCAGCACTCGCCTATGCCGCTTGGCGACTGGAGGAGCGGGAAGAAGAGCTAACGGCAGCATGACGCTGCGGCTAGTGATCGACGTCAACCTGTCGCCGGAGTGGGTTCCAATCCTTTCCGAAGCGGGATTCGAGGCGGTGCATTGGACAGAGATCGGTGATCCTTCCGCCTCTGATCGAGTCACTACGCCGCTTCCGCGCCGACCTGGAGTCCGGTGCTTTGCTGCTGATCGAGCCTGGACGGAGCCGAGTGCGAGTCCTTCCTCTTTGATCGCCTCGGGCGTCCGCTGCGCGCGGCGCTGGTGCGGGCCTGTGCCATCACAACGCCGTCGTGCTGTTCGGCATCCAAGGCCCAAAAAACCCGCTTGACCATGATCAAGTCGCACCGTCCCGTCCGCTGGAAGACTGTCCCTGTCGATCCTGGCATCGCCACCCCACAACCGTCAGCGGACCGAGTCTTTCCAGCGAGCGTTTTCAATGAGTATGTTCTGTTTCCAATGTGAAGAGGCCTCCAAGGGCACTGGCTGCACCACCAAGGGTATCTGCGGCAAGACCGAGAGCATCGCCGTGCAGCACGACCTCTTGGTCTACCTGTTGAAAGGCCTGGCCCTGGTCGCCGAGGAGGCCGAGCGTCAAGGCCAGCCGGATGACGCGATCGGCCCCTTCATCGCCCAGGCCCTGTTCGCCACCATCACCAATGCCAATTTCGATCCGGCCCGCTTTGAGATGCTGATTCAAGCCACCATCGACAAGCGCGATGCGCTCAAGGCGCGTCTCGGCTATCAGAGCGATCGCGATGAGCTGAACTGGACCGGCAGTCCGGCCACCTATGCCGCCAAGGGCGCTAGCGTCGGCGTGCTCTCGCAGCCCAATGAAGACCTGCGTTCCCTGCGCGAGCTGCTGGTCTATGGCGTCAAGGGCATGGCCGCCTACACCGATCATGCCGCCATCCTCGGCCTCGAGAAGCCGGAGATCTACGCCTTCATGATCAAGGCGCTGGCCGCCACCACCCGTGAGCTGAGCATCGAGGCGATGACCGCGCTGGTGATGGAATGCGGCGCGGTCGGCGTCACCGCCATGGCCCTGCTCGACGAGGCCAATACCCGCGCCTATGGCAACCCCGAGATCACCCAGGTCAAGCTCGGCGTCGGCAACAACCCCGGCATCCTAATCTCCGGGCACGATCTCAAGGATCTGGAGGAACTGCTCGAGCAGACCGCCGGCACTGGTGTCGATGTCTACACCCACAGCGAGATGCTGCCGGCCCACGCCTATCCAGCCTTCAAGCAGTATCCGCATTTCGTCGGCAACTACGGCAACGCCTGGTGGCAGCAGGACAAGGAGTTCGCCGCCTTCAACGGCCCAATCTTGATGACCACCAACTGCATCACGCCGGTCAAGGCCGCCTATCGCGATCGGATCTACAGCACCGGCATGACCGGCTGGCCGGGCATCAAGCACATCCCCGATCGACCCGAGGGCGGCGCCAAGGACTTCTCGGCGCTGATCGCGCAGGCCAAGACCTGCCCGCCGCCAACCGCGCTGGAGCAGGGCGAGATCACCACCGGCTTCGCCCATGCCCAGGTCATGGCGTTGGCCGATCAGGTGGTCGACGCGGTCAAGTCCGGCGCCATCAAGCGCTTCGTGGTCATGGGCGGCTGCGATGGTCGGCACAGCGAGCGCGGTTACTACACCGATGTCGCCCAAGCGCTACCGCAAGACGCGGTGATCCTCACCGCCGGCTGCGCCAAGTACCGCTTCAACAAGCTGGATCTTGGGGACATTGGCGGCATCCCGCGCCTGCTCGATGCTGGGCAGTGCAACGACGCCTACTCGCTGGCCTTCATCGCGCTGAAGCTGAAGGAGGTCTTTGGACTCGACGACATCAACGAGCTGCCGATCTCCTACGACATCGCCTGGTACGAGCAGAAGGCGATCATCGTGCTGCTGGCGCTGCTGCATCTGGGCGTCAAGCACATCCGGCTCGGCCCGACGCTGCCGGCCTTCCTGTCGCCGAACGTGGCCAAGGTGCTGATCGAGACCTTCGACATCAAACCGATTGGTCGCGTGGAGGAGGATGTGGCGGCGATGATGGCGGCGGCTTGATCGCGGTTCAGCCCCTCACCCACCGCAACCAGCATCACCGCGTGCATTGACTCGACGCGCTCGATGCCTTCAACCAGAAGCGGGTGAAGAAGATCGCCGTGCGCGGCATCCAGACCCGAGGGCTGGCCGGAACCAACGCCTAGCTCTATCTCGAAGGCATCGACATCTCCATGGAGCTGCGTTGATCGAGATCCATGCACCTGTGGACCCTAGCGCAGCTGCTCCGGGTTAGGAGAACAATCGAGCGGACTGGTGACCGACTTGGGTCCACCAGCGCTCGAGCTCATCGAGCGGCATCGGCTTGGCGAAATAGAACCCCTGAAACCACTGGCAGCCTTGCGCGATCAGCAGATCGCGTGCGGTCTCGGTCTCGACGCCCTCGGCGATGACCCCGACCCCCAGATTTTGTCCTAAGGTGATGATGGTGCGAACGATCGCAGCGTCATTGTCGTCGGTCTCCAAGCTGCGCACGAACGATTGGTCGATCTTCAGCTCATCAACCGGCAGTTGTTTGAGATACGAAAGCGATGAGAAGCCGGTGCCGAAGTCGTCCAGCGAGAACCGAATCCCGTGGGACTTCAGCTGCGTCATGGTCTGAGTGACCCGTTCCACATCATCAAATAGCAGGCTCTCGGTGATCTCGAGTTTCAGGCGGGTCGGATCGGCACCGCTGGCGCTCAGCGCCTCGAGCACGCGTTGTACGAAGTTGGCCTGCTGAAACTGCTTCGGGCTGACGTTCACTGAGAGACTGAGCTGTTGCAACAGCGGTTCTTGCTGCCAGCGCGCCAACTGCTCGCAGGCGCTGTGCAGAATCCACTGGCCCATCGGCAGGATCAACCCCGAGGCCTCCGCCAAGGGGATGAACTGGGCTGGCGAGATCAGTCCTTTGTGCGGATCTTGCCAGCGCACTAGCACCTCGGCACCGATCAACTGGCCGCAAGCATCCAGTTGCGGTTGATAATGCAAGCGCAGCTGTTCCGGGATGGCATTGCGCAATAGGGCCTCGAGCTCGACGCGCTGTTCCAACGCCAGTTGCATGTCCTGGTCGAAGAAGTGCAGGCAGTTACGGCCGATCTTCTTCACCTGCACCATCGCCGCATCAGCCCGCTTGAGCAGATCGCCGACCCGGTCGGTGGAGCCATTGAACAGGCTGATGCCGATGCTGCCGGTGATCACGTAATCGCTGCCAGCGATGCGAATCGGCTGGCGAATCGCGGCCAGCAGCTGCTCTCCGGCGCGATTGGCCTCCACCATTGCGGCATCGGTGCGGCTGTCGAGATGCTCAATGACGACGACAAACTCATCGCTGCCGAGACGCGCCACGGTATCGTCACTGGCGACCGCGGCTAACAGCTGGCGCGAGACCTCGATCAACACCTGATCGCCGACATCATGGCCTTGGGTATCATTGAGGGCGCTGAAGTCATCCAGGTCGATAAACAACACTGCGCCGCAGTGCCCTGAGCGCGCGCTGCCGAGCAGGGCCTGTTGCAGGCGGTCGATGAACAGGCGCCGATTCGGCAGCTTGGTCAGGACATCAAAGTAGGAAAGGCTGTGGATCTGCGCCTCGGCCTGCTTATGCTCGGAGATATCATCGAAGGCGCCGATATAGTGGCTGACTCGCCCCTGGTCATCGATCACGTTGGAGATATGCAGCCACTCCGGAAAGATCTGTCCGTTCTTGCGTCGGTTCCAGATCTCGCCTTGCCATTCACCATGTTGATTCAGCTGTTGCCAGAGTTCGCGGTAGAAATCGGCATCGTGGCGTCCGGACTTGAGCAGCGTCGGTGTCTGCCCGATGACCTCTTCTGGCTGGTAGCCGGTGGTCTCACAGAAGGCCCGATTGACGCGGAGGATGCGTTGCGCATCATCGGTGATGATCATCGCCTGGCGGGTCTCGAAGGCCTTGGCGGCGATACGCATCTCTCGCTCGGCCTCCTTCTGCTGGGTGATGTCTTCGGTGAAGATGAGGATACCGCCGATCGACTGATCCTCTCGGTACCAGGGCCGCACCTCCCAGCGTTGCCATTGGGTGCGACCGTCGGGGCGGATGAAATAATCACACTCGGCGCGCACCACCTCGCCGCGCAGCGCACGCTGATGTACCAGGCGCCAACGTTGCGGGATCTCTGGGAAGACCTCGTAATGGCCGCGGCCGCTGAGGTTCTCACCCGAGAGGCCATAGTCCTTGAGCCAGCGATCGCTGACCAGCATGAAGCGTAGCCTGGTATCGAGCATGGCCAAGGCTGCTGGCGCATGTTGAATGAACAGCCGTTGGCGCGCCTCGCTTCGCGCCAGTTGGCGTTGGCGGTACGACAACAGCCCATAGAGCAGCAGCGCGGTGGCGGCAACAAAGGCGATGCCCTTGTACTGCTGCCATTGCACGAGCTGAGCCGGGTCCCGAGCGACCAAGCCGAGGAACCCATCGGAGAGGATGATCCAGAGGCTACCGAAGGCGATATAGACCAGGATGATCCACGCTGTGGAGCTGTTCCATCGCATGCCAAAGCTACGATCCGCGTTAACGTTGCGCCAGTATAACGCAGCACTTTGGTGCCTGTTCGCTTGCCATTACCGGGTCGGTTAGGGTGCGCGTAGGGTGCGCGACCTAGTGCGCGGCTTCGTCCCGGTGCCTGAGTGGCTGCTGCCTAGTCAAGACGCTCGACCTTTCCAGCCCTAGATGGCGGCTCTGGTTTTAATTGATAAACGTCACGTCGATGTCGAGTCGAGATCGCGCCAGACGATCTGGTCGCGTCCCTCGGCTTTGGCTTGATAGAGGGCCTGGTCGGCGCTGTGTTTTAGGGCCTCGGCGTCCGTTGCTGGTCGCTGCCGTTGTGGTTGATGGGTGCTGCCACCCAGGCTGATGGTGATGTGATCGCTGACCGGCGAATAGGCGTGTGCAAGCGCGAGGGCATGGATCGCTGCGCGCATCGCCTCGGCGACTTCCTGAGCGCCATCGGCATCGGTCTCGGGCAGCAAGGCAACGAACTCCTCGCCGCCATAACGGGCGACCAGATCCGCCGAGCGGTTCGGCACCTGTTGCAAGGCTTGCGCGACCCGGCGCAGACAGTCATCGCCCGCCCCATGACCATAGTGGTCGTTATAGGCTTTGAAATGATCGATGTCGATCATCAGCAGCGAGAGCGGTTGTTGTTGACGCGACTGCCGGTTCCACTCCTGCACCAGCTTGCGGTCGAAATAGCGCCGGTTCGGGATACCCGTGAGACCATCCTGGAGTGCGATCTGTTCGAGCAGATCGGTCTTGAGCTTGAGGCTGACCTGATTGTGAACCCGGGCGCGGACGATGGCCGGATTGAACGGCTTGGAGATGTAATCAGCAGCGCCGAGCTGCAACCCCTTGGCCTCGTCCTGGGCTTGATCAAGGGCGGTGACGAAGATGACCGGAATCGCGTGGGTCGCCTCATCGGCCTTGAGTGCACGGCAGGTGGCGTAGCCATCCTGGTCTGGCATCAGGATATCGAGCAGGATCAGGTCCGGCGCCGGTGTGCGCTGCGCCAGCTCCAAGGCCTTGGCGGCGCTGGTCGCGGTGATGATCCGATAATCGTCCTTGAGTAGCTTGGCCAGGGCGTGGATGTTGGCGGGCTGATCATCGACGATCAGCAGCGTGGCGCGCTGTTCTGTCACCTCATGCCTCGTCGTGTGGAGTGGTGATGCGCACGGCGACGCGTTTCAGCAGCGCGCTGGCGCGATCATGGTCGAAGGTCTCGATGTGGGTGCGCAGCTCCAAGGCCAGGGCATCGTCGACATGCTGGCGGATGAGAGCGGTGAGCGCATCCATCAAGGCGTCGTCGATCAACTCGCCGGCAGACAGGGCCCGCAGGATCGAGTCGATGATTTCCGTGCTGGCGCCTGACTCTTGCTGACCGGCCTGATCGCTGGTGAAGCCGCTGCCTGTGAGGCCATTGGTGGAACGGTTGGGCAGTGCGGTCAGTTGCGTGTGTGCTTGGCGCAGGGCCTCGGCCAGCTCCTCACCTGCGGTGATGGGAATCGGCGCATCGCGGCGGCAGAGGAGGTCGATCTCAGTGGCGATCGCCGCCAGGCGTTCGGCGCCGAGGGTGTTGGCCAGACCTTTCAGGGTATGAATCAGACGCTTTGTCTCGGTGGTCCTAGGTGGTTGCTCGAGTGGTTCGGCGAGGGGGGCAAATTCGCTCTCGAGCTGCTGCCCGAAACGCTGCAGCAGGTTCAGATAGAGCGTGGCATCCTGGTCGAGGTGATCGAGCCCGCGCTGCACGTCAAACCCTTCAAGTGTAGCAGGCAAGGGCGCGTCAGAGGAGGCTGATGTGCTCTGTGACTTGATTCGGGACCTGCTCCGGGGAGCCGGGTCAGGCGTGGATGCTTGTGTCGATTCGGGCGCGCGCTGGGTATCGGATCGAACGCCCTTTTGAGCGCTTGTTTGAGTCCTTGTTTGAGCGTTTGGCTGGCATGCCGGTAGGTCAACATGGGCGCTTGGCAGCCAGGTCTCGAGCAGGCCAAACAGGCGTTGCTTGTCGATCGGCTTGGCCAGGTGGTCGTTCATGCCGGCGGCTTCGGCGCGTTGGCGATCGTCGTCCATCACCGCCGCCGAGAGCGCCAGGATCGGCAGCTCGGGATGTTGGGCACGGATGCGTCGGCTGGCCTCGAAGCCGTCCATGACCGGCATTTGCAGATCCATGAGCACGAGATCGACGGCTTGTTCGGCGAGGCTGTCCACCGCTTCGCGGCCGTTGTGCGCTTCGATGATGCGCGCGCCGGTCTTCTCCAACAAGGCCCGAGCAACCTCGCGATTGAGGCTATTGTCTTCGACCAGCAGGAGGGTCCGGCCGGCGAGATGGGGTGGCGATGGTTTCTGTTCGTCTGTCGCCTGTTGGCTCGGCGCCTGCTCGGCGCTGGCGCGTGCCATGGCGTTGAGCAGCGCGCGCGGGGTGACCGGTTTGCTCAGGAAGGCGCTGTAGAGATCAGCATGCTGACTGGGGCCTTCCTGACTATAGGCGCTGATGATCAGTGCCGGGATCTGGGTTTCGGTCAACAGGCCTTGCGCACGCAGTGCGTGCAGGCGCTCCAGGGTGGCGAGGCCATCGAGCTGACCGGGCATCTTCCAGTCGATGAGGATGAAATCGAACGGCAGGCCCTGGTGTTCAGCGGCCACGACCGCGGCGATCGCGGCCTCCCCACTCTCGGCTTCGATGACCTTCAGGGCCGCCTGCTCGAGCATGTCGCGTAGCACCTTGCGCGCGGTGACATGGTCATCGACCACCAGCACGCGGGCGCCGTTGGGGATCGCCTCGGCCGCGCGCGGCGCGAGCGCGGCCTGCGATGACAGCGGCAGGCTGAGCTCGAAGCCAAAGGTGCTGCCCTGGCCGGGGTGCGAGCTGAGCCGAAGCACGCCGCCCATCTGCTCGAGCAGCCGGCGGCTGATGACCAGGCCGAGGCCGGTGCCGCCATAGTTGCGGGTTGTCGAGGAGTCGGCTTGTGAGAAGGGCTGGAACAGCCGCTGCTGTTGCGCCTCGCTCATGCCGATGCCGGTATCGCGCACCTCGACGCGCAGATGCGCCTGCTGTTGTTCCAGGGGCAGCAGTTGGATCGTCAATTCGACCTGCCCCTGTTCGGTGAATTTGATGGCGTTGCCGAGCAGGTTGGTCAACACCTGCCCGAGGCGCAACGAGTCGCCGACCAGGGTGGGCAGGCCATGGGTGTTGCTGTGGAAGATCAGCTCGATGCCTTTGGCCTCGGCGGCGGTGGCGAACAGGGCCTGCATCTGCTCGAGCAGATCGTCGAGGTGAAACGGGCGCGCTTCCAATTCCAGCTTGCCGGCCTCGATCTTCGAGTAGTCGAGGATGTCGTTGATGATGCCGAGCAGCATGCGTGAGGAGTCGCGAATCTTGCCGAGATAGTCACGCTGTTTGTCATTCAATGGCGTCGTCAGCAACAGCTCCGAGAGTCCGATGACGGCGTTCATCGGGGTGCGGATCTCGTGGCTCATATTGGCCAGGAATTGACTCTTAGACTGATTGGCGCGCTCGGCCGCCTCTTGCGTCTGCTTGATCTCGGTGAGGTCGTTGTAGACCGCCACCACCTCACCGGAGGAGAGCATAAAGAGGTTGTTTTCGCGCCAGCCCTGCAGTTGTTCGTCCTCATAGTGCGCGAGAGGAAGCTCGGCTGGCTCGCCGCTGCGCGCGACTTGGCGTAACGCCCCTAGCAGCCCCATCTCCTCGGCTGCGGGAAAACATTCGGTCAACCGCCGGCCAATGACCTCCTGGCGCGGGTGTTTGTCCATGCGCTCGGCGGCGGCGTTGTAGTCGGTGAAGATGAAATCCTGGCCGTCGTCGACCGGGCGGAACACCGCAACGCCACTGCCAGTGTTCTCGAAGATGCCCTGGAAGCGCTCCTTTTCGGTTTCCAGGGCCTGCTTGGCCTGCCTGGCCTCGGTGATATCGAGGTCGCTGCCTTGATAGCCGAGCAAGGTGCCGTCGTCGGCGATCACGGGCGCGGCATGGGTGCTGACCCAGAGCAGGTGGCCGTCTTTGTGCAGGAGCGGGTTGATGAGGCCGTCAAATGACTGGCGTGCGGCAAGGTACTCGAACACGGCGGTCTTGAAGGCTTCGCGGCCGTTGGCCGGGTGCAGATCGTAAAAATGGGCCTGACCGACGAGTTCGGCGGGCCTGTAGCCCCAGACGTCTTCGGCCACCGGGCTGAGATAGGTATAGCAGCCCTGGGGATCGACCTCCCAGGTAACGGTGCGGCTCTGGGCCGCGAGCTGCTGTAGGCGCTGTTCGCGATCGTGCAGATCGCGCTGCGCCTCCTTGAGCGCGGAGATATCCTGAATAATCGACCAAATGACCTCGCGTCCTTCTGGGGTCTGGGCCTTGAAGCCCGTGAGTAGCACCGGATAGCGGCTGCCATCCTTGCGGATGTATTCCTTCTCGAACGGCCCATAGAAGCCGGTCTCGCGCATCGATTCCAGCGCCTGCTGTTCGAGCGGCAGGTACTCTCTCGGCGTGAGTTCCCAGTAACTGAGTTGGCGAAACTCTTCGGCACCATAACCGGCGGGTTCGTTGATGGCGGCGTTGAATTCGAGGAATTCGCCGGTGGTGAAATCGTTCATTGCGATACCGACCGGTGAGCGCTCGAACAGGCCGCGGAATTTGGCCTCCTCGGCCGCGAGCCGGCGCTCGGCGGCGATGCGCTCGGTGATGTCCTCATTGATGCCCACGACCCGAAGCGCGCGTCCCTGCTCATCGCGAATCACGCGCGCGAGCCCTCTGAGCGTGCGATAGGCTTGGTCGTTGGCACGCTTGATCTGGATCTCGATTTCAAAATGTTGGTCGTGTTCGACCAGTGCCCGGAACGCGGCTTCGGCCTGCTGGCGGGACTGCGGTTGCAGGGCTTTGGCCCAATCCTGAAAGCGGCCTTGGAAGCGCGCCGGATCTAGGCCGTAGAGCGTGAACATGCGCTTGTCCCAGAACAGCCGGTCTTGTTCGAGATCATAGTCCCAGATGCCGAATTCAGCCGCATCGGCGGCGAGTTGCAGGCGTTCACGGCTCTCGATGAGCTGCTGCTCGGCCTGTTTTTGCTGGCTGATGTCGCGCAAGATCGCCATCAGTTGGGGCTGTCGATCGAACTCCACATAGATCGCCGAGACCTGGATGTGCAAGAGATGGCCATCCTTGTGGCGATGCAGGGTCTCGAACTCATCATGGCCCTGAGTGATGACCTTGTGGATGTGGGCGGCGATCTCTTCGGGCGTTTCCTTGGCTTCGTAGTCGTCGAGGCTCAAGCGCGCGAATTCCTCGGCGCTGTAACCGAGCTGCTCATGCGCGCGGCGATTGAATTCGAGTGTGGCGCCGTTGGCCGGATTGAGGAGGACCATGGCGTCGGGTGAGTACTCGAACAGGGTCTGGAATTTCTTTTCCTGTGCTTGTAGCTCGCGGTTGAGCGCATCATGTCGTTGTTGATGCTCCTTGAGCACGGCGAACCAACGGTTGTAATAGAGGCTGACCAGATCACGTTGGCTGACCAGCCCTAGGAGCTGGCCATCGCGATCGACCACCACGACGCGCTTGATGCGGTGGCGGCGGCAGAAGGTCAGCGCCTCAGCGATGGTCGTCTCTTGATCGAGGGTGCGCAGCGGTGCGCTCATGAAGCTGCCCACTGGCGCCTGCCAATTGGCCTCGGTGCCGAGCAGCTTGAGCAGATCGCGCTGGGTGAGGATGCCGACCGGGCGCGCCTCGCGCATGATCAGGCTGGCGCTGACATGCCCCTGATCCATGCGCTGCACGACCTCCCGCAGCGCCAGGGTCTCGGGCACGACCAGCGGCTGGATACCCTGCAGCAGCTCGCCGAGACTCTGCATCTCGGCCAGCACCTGTGGGTCGAGGCTGCCGGCAAGATCGGTGTAGCTGACGATGCCTTGCAGCTGGCCGGCCTCATCGACCAGGCAGATGTGCTCGGAATGGTTGCGAATCGCCTTGAGTCCGTCCAGGGCCGAGGCCTCCGGATCGAGCAGCGCCGCCTCCGGCAGGTCCAGCGCCGAGAGCGGCGTCGACAACGACAGGCCCTGGAGCTGGAACGACAGTAGCATGCTCGAGAGCACCAGGCGGTAGCCTGACTCGGTGCTTACCACGACATCGCGGATGTTGTGGTGGTTCATCGTTTGGACCGCTTCCGTGAGGGTGGCGGTGGCCGGCAGGGTAACCACCTTGGTGGTCGCAATACTGCGCAATGTCGGGAAAACCATTTGCACCTCGGCTGTCGTCGAGCGGCGCTGGGCGAAGATTCGGCGCGCTCTGAGCTCGCTGTCAGCGCTGTGCTACCGCCTCAAGGCGGGACGCTAACGAGATCGATGGCTAATGTTGAAGCTTGGTTTGCTCGGCGATCGGATTCTGGCCGCTGAGATGGGTTTTGCCAAACCCGTGCTTATCGACCCAGCCCAGCGCGAGGCCGAAGACATCCTGGTCGCAGACCTCGATGCAACGCCCGCATTTGGTGCAATCGATGCTGTCGATGACCGGGCCATGGTTGCCACCTGACTTGAGCCGGGTTGCCTTCAAGGCTGGCTTGAGCACTTGCGGCTCCGGACAGACCTTGAAGCAATCCATGCAGTCGTCGCATTGCTCCCGGCGCGGCGCGGCGATGTGCACGGGCGCCGCGGCGCCGATGGCGGCATAGCAGGCGCCGACTGGACACAGATGACCGCACCAGCCACGGGAAACGATGAGGAGGTCATAGAGAAAGACCGCGGCGAGGATCAGCCAGGCCCAGCCGAAGCCGAAGATCAGTCCTCGGTGCAGCATCGAGACCGGGTTGACATACTCCCAGACCATCCCTCCCGTGAGCAGGGGTAGCAGCAGCACCAGTCCTAGCAGCCACCAGCGCAGATGGCGCGAGATGCGAACGCCACCGCGTATGCCAAGCCGGCGCCTGAGCCAGGCCGCGAGATCGGTCACCAGATTCACCGGGCAGACCCAAGCACAGAACACCCGCCCGCCCAGCAGCGCATAGAACAGCAGCACCAGTCCGGCACCGACGAGGCCTGTCAGCGCCGGCCAGTTCCCGGAGAGCATGGATTGGCTCAAGAGCAGCGGGTCGGTCAGCGGCAGGATGTCCAGCGTCATGCTCGAGGACAGAGTTCCAGTGACCAGCCAGGCGCCGAACAGCGGCCCGAGTAGGAACATGAACAACACGCCAAGCTGATTAAACCGGCGCAGCATGAGCCAGCGGTGGCGTTTGAGCCAGGGCTTTGCGGGGTTGGTTGATAGGCCTGTGGTTTTAGACACGGTCACGAGGCGCGATGGTCGTTGCGCCTGTCGAGCACGATGCCCGAGTAGGTTGGCCGAGTAGGCTGTCGTTCCCAGACCAGCCGGTCATGCTCGCCGCGCTGCCCCTGAATGAGGTGTCGCGGCAGGACCTTGATGGCCGCCTCGTCGAGGATGCAGGCCTCCTCGCACTTGCCGCAGCCGGTGCAGGTCTCGGCATGCACCACTGGGATCAGCAGCGCCTGCTGGCCGGAGCGCTCGTGGTACTGGGTCTCAAGCGTGATCGCGTCGCCGCGGATTGGACAGATGTCGAAGCAGACCTCGCAGCGCTGCCCCTGAAAGGCGATGCAGGCGTCTTGATCGCTGACAATGGCAAGACCCATGTCGGCTTTGTTGATATCGGTGAGCCCATGGTCCAGCGCATTGCTAGGACAGGCGGCGACGCAGGGGATGTCCTCGCACATCTCGCAGCCCGCCTCGCGGGCGACGAAATAGGGTGTGCCGGTTGGGATATCCTGCCCGAGTCTGGCCAAGTGCAACATGTCGAACGGGCAATCGCGCACGCACAGCCCGCAGCGGATGCAGGCGCCGTTGAAGTCGTCCTCGGGCTGCGCGCCAGGTGGGCGCAAGGCCCAGGCCGGCAGACTCGCCGCCCGCTGGCTATAGAGCCCGAGCCCGAGTCCGAGCAGGCCGACCCCAGCAGCGGTACGCAGTGAGTCAAACACAAAGTCGCGGCGGTTCATTTTAATTTTCTAACGCTCATGGTGCGGTGCTACCTCGGCAGAATCCTGCGAGATTCACGTTAAAGCGCTTGGTGGCTGATACGGCGCCTGATACGTCGATAGCGGCTCGCGCTCTTCGATCTTACCATGTTGCGCTGAATCCTCATTCAGCGCAGCCCCGGCGGGCGGCAGATTCGGTTGCTGCGGCTTTGAGTGCGATCAGCGATCGGATAGAGGATGCCTTTGGGCTCCTTAGCTCCAGCCAACTTGGTCCAATCAATGGGTAATGGTCGAGCGTCAGTCAATGCGATTTTTCAACACTGAGGGGCCAGTCCGGCCTGACAAGCACTATTGCTTAGCGCCACTGCAGCGTTGGGATTTAGAGACGGTGCTTAGCCTGATTGATCTGGAGAAGTACTTCCTGCTGCACGCCCCGCGCCAGACTGGCAAAACCACCTGTTTGCTGGCATTGATGAACTATCTGAATCGCGACGGGCGCTATCGGGCGCTGTACGTCAACATCGAAGCTGCCCAAAGCGCACGCGAACGCATCGAGCAGGGGATGGCGATCATCTGCAGCGCGCTGGGTCGCGCGGCCCGCTTGTATCTTGGCGATGCGCGCCCCGCTGACTGGTGCAGCGCACAAGGCCGCGAGATCGCCGCCGGCGATCGCTTGGCGGCACTGCTCGAATATTGGGCGGGTGCTGATCCGCAACCTTTGGTCCTGCTGCTCGACGAGGTCGACACCCTGGTCGGCGACACCCTCATCTCACTGCTACGCCAACTGCGGGCCGGTTATCCGCAGCGTCCGAATCATTTTCCGCACACCGTCGTGCTGTGCGGGGTGCGCGACCTGCGTGACTACCGCATCCACTCCAGCGCCGAGCAGGCCATCATCACCGGCGGCAGCGCCTTCAACATCAAGGCCAAGTCGCTTCGGCTCGGCGATTTCAGCCGCGCCGAGGTGCAGACTTTGCTCGGCGAGCACACCGCCGAGACCGGGCAAGCCTTCACGCCGCAGGCCCTCGAGCGCATCTGGGGGCTGACCCAGGGTCAGCCTTGGCTGGTCAATGCCCTGGCCTACGAGACCAGCTTCGACATGCCGGCAGGACGCGATCGCAGCCGGGCGATCGGCATCGAGCTGATCGACCAGGCCAAGGAAAACCTGATCCTGCGCCGCGTCACCCATCTTGACCAGCTTGCCGACAAGCTGCGCGAAGAGCGGGTCAAGCGGGTCATCGAGCCGATGCTGGCCGGTACCGCGCTGGACGCGGTTCCTGAAGACGACATTCAGTACCTGATCGACCTGGGACTCTGCCGCATGGCGCCAGGGCAGGGATTGACCATCGCCAATCCCATCTATCGTGAGGTGCTGCCGCGCGCGCTCACCTTCACCCCACAAGCATCCTTACCCCAGATCAGCCCCACCTGGCTCAACGCCGATGGCAGCCTCAATCCAGACCAGCTCCTCAGCGCCTTTCTCAGCTTTTGGCGCCAGCACGGCGAGCCGCTGCTCGGCAGCGCGCCCTATCATGAGATCGCCCCACATCTGGTGCTGATGGCCTTTTTCCAGCGCGTGGTCAACGGCGAAGGTGCTCTGGAGCGCGAATACGCCATCGGCCGCGGCCGCATTGACCTCTGCCTACGCTATCGGGATCTGACGCTAGGCATGGAGCTGAAGGTTTGGCGTGACGGCGCACCGGACCCGCTGACGGAAGGGCTGGAGCAGCTCGACGGCTACTTGGCCGGTTTGGGCTTAGACAGCGGCTGGCTGGTGATCTTCGACCGGCGCAGCGGGCGGTTGCCGCTGGCGGAGCGGCTCTCGGATAGCGAGCAGCGCAGCCCCGGCGGACGGCGGATTCGGTTGCTGCGGCTTTGAGAGGGGGATTCAGCAAGCCTCGCGTGTCTGGCTGAACACGGAAGTGGCCTACACCCGGAAAGAGGCCAAGCAACGACGGGCGGTGATTCATGTATCCTCGGGCTGGGCGATCTCGTACCGCAAAAACCTGAGTACGCCCATGGTCTAGCCCTCGTCAAGGAAAGCAAACATGAAGTCCCTGTCAGCCCTCTCGCCACGTTCATCCGTCCTCGACGGCACCGCTGATTTTGTCGTCAACCTGGCGGACCTGGCGAGCCTTTCTGAAGAAGAGGCGCGTGAATTCCTCGATGCCAACGTGCTCACCTCTGGCATGGAACTGCTGTTATCTCAAGCCTTCGCCAGACTGGCGGGAACCGGCAGCTCTGCGGGCGTCTACAAGCTCTCCGAGTCCATGGGCGGTGGCAAGACCCAGACCATGATCGTCGCCGGCATCCTGGCGCGTTTCCCGCAACTCGCGGACAGCATGCGCTTCCAAACGCCAATGCCCGCTGCGAAACCCGATGTGGTTGCATCCTTCACCGGGCGCTCGACCGATAAGAAGGTTTGGGTTGCTTTGGGCGAGGCGTTGGGCACCATCTTTGCCGGTGACCGCGCCCCCTCAGAGACTGAATGGCGCGATGCCCTCAAGGATCGTTCGGTGCTGATCCTGCTAGACGAGCTGGCCTTCTATCTGGTGCATGCAGCTAGCCATGGCAGCAAAGAGGACGGCACGCGTGCCGCCACCCTCGCTGGGATCGCGCTCACCAACCTGTTCGGTGCCGTGCGCGATTACAAGGAATGCCGCCGCTGTGTCATCGTCATCGCCGATCTGCAGAAGGACTGGGAGCAAGGCGCCGAGGCGCTTGCGCGCATCATGCGCTCCAATGAAACCCTTGGCGGGACCATGCAGAGCGTCAACAACGAGATGTCCAAGGGCGCTCAGACCATTGCGCCGGTGGACAACAGCAAAGACGAGCTGTACGCGATTCTGCGCCGGCGCTTGTTCAAGAGACTCGACGTTTCCAACAGTGACATCGCAGCAGTCGCTGATGCCTATGTTGCCGAGTTGAAGAAGGCAAGCGCCATCATCGAGCGGCCAACGATGAAGGTGCGCGAGGAGATCCTCGTGTCCTACCCCTTTCACTTCTCGACCAAGCATCTGATTGCCTCCTTCAATGACAACCCAGGGTTTCAGAAGACCCGCGATGTCATCCGCTTGATGGCCGCGATCGTCCGGGGTCTGTGGGAAAAAGGCTCAGCCGAAGTGGCTCGCCACCATCTGCTGTCGCTGGAGACCGCAGACTTCAATGACGCGAATGTCTCCAGCCGCTTCGTCGAGATCAAGAAGTCACTGCAAGACGCCATGCAGACCGACATCGCCAACAGCGGCACCTCCCACGCCGAAAGCCTGGATGCCGACACCGATGGCATGGCCAGCCATTGCGCCAAGTGGCTGTTTACCGCATCGCTGTCGGAGGTCCACCCGCGCGGTCTCACGGAAGCGGAGTTGGCCGAGTATCTGCTCGCGCCCGGACGCTCGATTCAAGGGATGCACGACGCGCTGAAGAAGCTCTATGACAACTGCTGGTACATCGAGCAGACCAAGTCTGGACGCTACCTCTTCCAGCGCCATAAGAACCTCAACGCGCAGATCAACAGCTACACCAACACCTGCCACCATGAGGACCGTAACAAGGTCGTCGAAACCAAGCTCGCCGAGATGTTCGAGCCCCGAGACAAGCGCTGCTACCAGAAACTGGCCGTGCTGCCCGCGCTCGATCAGCTCCAGCTGGAGCGTGACAAGACGACCTTGGTGGTCCTCAAGCCCGAGACCGATTTCCAAAAAGTCTTCGTCAGCCAGAAGTACAAGAACCGGGTGGCCTTCCTGACCGCGGTCGATCAGGCCGGTCTGTTCAACGTCAACAAGAAGGCGGAACGCCTCTGGGCCGTCACGCAAGTGATCGAGGATATGACCGTCGAGGATAGCCAGTATAAAAAGGCCAAGGAAACCGCGGCCGAGTATCAAACGGAGCTGTTCCTCGCCCTCAAGGCCGTGTTCAGCAAGCTTCATTACCCGCTGGTCGACGACGAAGGTGAGACCGCACTGGTGCCCACGACGCTGCTCGACAGCTATCTCGATGCCAAGAGCGGACACCAGATCAAGTACCGTAACGAGGACGCCTCCAAAGGTGAGTTCGTGGTCGAGGCCACGCTGCGCGAGGCCAATAAGTTCCAGCTCTTCAACCCTGCCACAGGCGATGACAAGCTGAAGGTCTACCAGCCCCTGCGCACCCGCATCGAAGCCTTTCTCTTTCCGCCGACCAACCGCACTACTTGGGACCAGATCAAGGATGCCGCAGCCTCACGTGGGCACATGCTCTGGACCGAGCCAGGCACCCTTGAGCGCTTGCGCGAGACGCTGATGACAGCCGGTCAGTGGCGAGAGGATGCCGGGCAGATTCAAAAGCCCCCGTTCGATGAGACCACGAGCGTCATGATCGAGTACGCCCGCGACAAGCACACGGGGGCGATCACCACCACGGACATCAAACTGGCGCATGGCGACAAGTTCTACGTGCGTGAGGATGCCGGGGAATGGCGCGAGCATCCCAACGATCAGCCCCTGATCAGCGATGCCATGCTGATCGAGTTCAAGGCGGTGGACTCGAGCGGCAAGAACCAGGAGGGCAAGCCCTACCGGGTCGAGAACAGCATCGATCTGGCACATGATTTCGTGCCGTCGCCGACACCCGGCAAACAGGTGCTCAAGGTTCGCGTGGTGCCACCGACAAGCAAACTGCTGTTCACCCTCGACGGCTCCAATCCAGCCAACAACGGCGCCCCCTATGCCGATCCAGGTATTGAGGCCACGGAAGGCGCATCGGTCCGTTTGTTCGCTGAGAAAGGTGGGCTCACGCGGGAAGTCACCATTCCGGTGCCGAAGCCCACGCCTGACGGATCGGACGACGAGGAGACCATCGGCATTTATCCTGACCTTCCCGCGGTCGTCGGCGGCAAGGCCTTCATCCACTTGGTGACGCGCTCGGCGGCCTATGATTTCCTCAGCCAGCTTCCCTCAGACACACAGTTGCAGATGGTGCAGGCCAAGGTCACGGTCGCGGCCAGCGACAACACCGTGACACTGACCTGGGACCGCAAGACGCGTCTGGCGCCTCAACAGGTCTTGGAGGCCTTTGAGTTCCTCGACAAGCAGGTCCACGACGGCGAATGGGCACTGCGCTTCGATCAGCTGCACTTTGCCGAGGGCCGTGACCTCTTGCAATGGCAAGTCGACACCAGCACCAAGATCTCACTCGCGCAGGTCACCCAATGACCGAGACGCTGATCCACGATTTTGGCGTCGTCCCCGAGCGCGGCGATAGCTACGAGTTTCTGATCGGCAGCGGCACGGGGGCCTCCTGTCTCTTGACCGGCGTTGTGCAGACCGAGCGTGGACCCCGGCGCACTGAGCTTGCCGAGATTCCGGCTGCACTATGGCGCAAGATCAGCGCGCGGGTCGTGCGCGAGCTGGCGCTCGACATGCACGACGAAGAGCGCTTGCCGAAGAAAGCCCCAACCCTGAAGACTGGAGCGAACCGGCTGAGTCCATTGGTCGGCCGGGAGCTTGCGCTGCTGCTCTGGGTGTTGCAGGAAGAGGGAGCTGCTGAGCAGTTGGAAGCGATCCTCAACGGTTGGCGCGAGCTAGCGCGCGAGGAGCGTTGGTGGCTCTATGCCAAAGCCGCTTCGCCAGGACAACGCTCTGGTATTGGTTGGCGGCGCGGCCTGTTTCATGCGTTATCAGAGGCGGCGGAGTCGAGAGCTGCTGTGTCGTCACTGGAAAAAAAAAGCCCGTTGGCTGGGGACTGCCCTTCGAGTTCACGCCGTCAGCGGACAAGCAACCAGGCGCGCAAGGATCAAGCCCGCCGCGCAAAACCAGCAGCGGCCGTGCCAGCGGCAAGCAATCTGAAGAAGCGGGCGGTCCCGACCAACTGAAGTTGTTCTGACATGACAGAGCCCAAGCCGTCCAAGAGTTTCATCGAAGTCCAGTTTCCGATTGGGCCGCTGTCCCTGGAGAGCTATATCGAGCGCGATGCCAAGGGCTCCAAGGCGCTGTCATCGCTTGGCAAATGGTGGGGCGGAAAACCCTTGGTCTTGGTGCGAGCCATTGTGCTGGGGACCGTTTTCCCAGCTTCCGATGACCCCGAGCGTTGGCCGGATGATCTCGAGATCTACCTGCGCTGCATGTGTCTCGACAACGCAGGGATGTGGAAGCGCAAAAGGGAACCGCTACCTGCCGGCCTCTGTTACCCACAGGCCACCGCCACCGAGAGGGAAATCCTATTCGATGATCCAGAGACCTGGAAACGTCGCGGTATCGACCGCGAGCAGCGCCAGGCGCTGGAGAAGCGAGTGTTCTATACCCTGGATTACAGCGCACAGCGCGATTATTGCTGTCGTGTTGAACAGATCGACGGCCCGCCCGAAGAATCCTGGTCAGAAATCAATGCCTATCTGGGGACCAACGCCGCCAGGCTACCCGAGCTGATTGAGCAACTGTCCGTGCGCTGCTACGGCAAGCGCCTGAAGGTGGGCGACGCCTTCAGCGGCATGGGATCAATCCCCTTCGAAGCTGCGGAGCTTGGCTGCGACGTTTACGCCTCCGATCTGAACCCTGTTGCCTGTCTGTTGACCTGGGGCGCCCTCAACATCGTCGGCGGGACCGATGAGTTCCGAAACAGCGTCCATGCCGAACAACAGCGCCTGTACGACGAGGTTAATGCCTGGTTGCTGGATAAGGGCTATGAGACCAGCGAGGAGGGCTGGCGCGCCGAAGCCTATCTCTACTGTGTCGAGATGAAGGTGCCTGAGTGGGACAACTGGATGATCCCCATCTGCCCAAGCTGGGTCATCGCGCCTAAGACCAAGACTTGGGTGGAACTGGTTCCCATCGAATCGGAGAAGCGCTTTGGCTTCCGTGTGCGTCAGGGTGGCAGTGGTTGGGAGAATGCCAGTAAAGGCACCAAGCAGGGAGGAGACCAGCAAGGCGGTGAAGTCGTCTGTCCACCGGCCTTGCGTGAGATCTTTCGGCGCCAGGGTCGACATCAGCAGATGCCCTCGGCCGTTTCGTATAACCAGCTGATTCAGAATGCCGGTGGACTGAGGCGCTGGGAAAACAGCGATCTGATGCCGCGGCCCGGAGACGTTCTTCAGGAGCGGCTCTTTTGCATCCGATGGCGCCTGCCCAACTTGCAGCAGCTTTTGGAGCAAGAACAGACGCTTCGTGCTGAACAGGGCCAACACAGCAGGCTGAATCAGCTTGATAGACTGTTTGAGTCTCTGCAGCCATTCTTGACTGCATCAACTTGGTCCGAACTACAACAGCTGCGGCGACGGGACTGGAAACGGGAAGATGCCGAGTTAGTCGATGTTGAACAGCAAATCGAGCGACTGCGGAACAAGATTGATGCGCGTAGCCGCCTCGAACTGAAATCACAGCGCTTGAGCTTAAAAGCGCGCAAGGCGACCCGCAATCTACGTGATGCGTTGGTGAAAAGTCTCGCAAAACGCATTCCAAAATTAGTCTATCGCGAGCCACAAAGCTACGACCTGATTATCGAACGTCAGGTGTTAGAGGACCTAAGAGCGGTGGTTGATGACTGGCAGGCAGCAGGGTGGATTCCAAGTTGGCGTATCGAGCCAGGAGTTGAAACAACGCGCCTTAACAGAGAGAAGGGCTGGACATACTGGCACCACCTTTTTACGCCTCGACAATTGCTAATGGCAGGTGAGTATTCGAGACGAATCGGCCAGAGCGCGGAGGCTGTACGTCCGGCACTGACCCTTGCTCTCGGCATTGCCTGCAATTATTCGAGTCGCATATGCCACTGGCTACCTAGCCAGGGTGGTGGTATCGGGGGCACTAAATGGACCTTTTACAACCAGGCATTCAATACGTTCCCAAACTACCCCGCTAGGACTTGGGCTGGGCTACAAGATAACGTTCAGCCAAACCATTGGCAGATCAATACCGCAGGGCGAAAGTCAAGCGACCTGATTGACGCTAGAGCATTAAAGGAAAACTGTGAAATCTGGATCACTGATCCTCCCTATGCTGATGCGGTCAACTATGAGGAGTTATCCGAGTATTTCCTCGCCTGGTATGCCCCGCACTTGAAGGCGACCTTCCCCGATTGGTACATGGACTCGATGCGCAACAGGGCAGTAAAAGGCGACGATGCGCCGTTTCGGCTCGCGATGGCTGAGTGTTACCGCAACCTCGCTCAGCACATGCCTGATGATGGTATGCAGGTGTTGATGTTCACCCACAAATCCACCGATGTCTGGGAAGACCTCGCGTTGATTATGTGGACCGCTGGGTTGCAGGTGAAGCAGGTTTGGAGTGTTGCAACAGAGACGGCTGGGCTGGGAACGCGCACAGGCAACTACGTCCAAGCCACCTACAACATGGTGCTCAGAAAACGCACAGGCTCCAAGGTCGGCTTCGTCGACTTCATCACGCCACAGATCAATAAACGGGTCACCGAGGTCATCACCCGCATGCGCGAGAGCCAGGTCGCGACCGGACTTGCCCGCTGCGGTTACACCGATACCGACTATCTCCTCGCTGCCCAGGCCGCTGCCGCCGAGGTGGTGACGGGCTACAGCAGCATCGACGGGGTTGATCTGGAAGCGGAACTGCGTACACCCAACAAGGAGCGAGGACGTTCGGCGCTGCGCAACCTGATGGATAACGCCAAACGCACCGCCACCGACTTCTTGGTACCACCGGCCATGGATCGCGCGATCGCCAAGGCGGGCGGCGGTGACCCCTATCAGTTCTGGCGTCAGTTCTCACCAGAAGAGAAATTCTTGCTGAAGGGGCTTGAGGGAGAGGCAGAAGGCGTCAGCAAGCTCGGAGCCTTTCAGGATCTCGGCCGAGCCTATGGCCTAGCAGACTACGAGAAACTGCTCGGTCCTGTGCGCGCCAATGCCACCCGCACCGCACTTCCCGAGGAACTGCCGCGCCCTGATAGCCTTCGCTTCGACGAGGTACCCGCAGCAGACCGTGGGCTTTGGCGCTACTCGGCGACCCGCCATCTCTACCATGCCCTCAAACTGCTACAGGGAGCCGCCGACCCGGAACGTGCAGTCAAACACCTCGTGGATAGCACCGATTTCTGGAATCTTCGTACCACACGGCTTGCGGCGATTCTCGCTTATCTGCAGGAGATCACGCAGGCCAATGCCAACTGGGCTCATTACCAAGACCTGTTAGCGCAATTGGCGATCGGGGTCGAGCATTACAGGGGCTAACGAAATGAAGAGGTTGCCATGACTCAACTCACGCTTGAAATGCCGGATGAGGTTTTCGCCACTCTGCAGAAGGACCCCGCTGAGTTCACCCGCGAGCTTCGGATTGCCGCGGCGGTCAAGTGGTATGAACTGGAGCTTGTTTCTCAGGGCAGGGCGGCGGAGATCGCCGGCCTCACCCGTGCCGAATTCATTACTGCTCTCGGACAGTATCGGGTGAGTCCGTTCCAATACACAGCAGACGAAGTGCTGTCGGAGCTGGCCAATGCCGATTGACCGGGTGGTCATCAATGCATCCCCCTTGATTACGCTGTTTCGCTCCGGCTTGCATCCTGTGTTGCCACAATTGTTCCCGGAGCTACTGGTTCCGGACGCGGTCTGGAACGAGGTTGTGAGCCAGACCTACGATGATCCGGCGGCACGGGGGCTTCCGACGGCATCTTGGGTGCGGCGGACGGCTGCCACGCTTGACCCCAGAGTCAAACTGTGGGGCTTAGGTGCCGGCGAGACAGCCGTGCTGTCTCTGGCGATGCGCAAATCTGGCTGTACAGCCATTGTGGATGACCGGGCGGCTAGGCGATGCGCGCGTGTTTTGAGCATCCCCCTGATTGGGACCGCTGGTGTCATCGTGTTGGCCAAGCGCAGGGGGTTCCTTGGATCGGTCGAGGAGGCCTTGCATCGGTTGCAAAGTGCCGGGCTTTGGCTGTCGGCAGGATTGATCGAGAAGCTCGTTGATGAATGCGATCGAGCAGGCTGAGTGTTTCCATGCTGCGACGATTCAGCTCCCGCCGTGCCAGTCTGTATGACAGCTTCCTCAAACCGCGCTTGACTGGAGCGACGCGCTACGACCGTATTGCCGGTTATTTTCAGAGCAGTCTGCTGGAACTGGCCAGCGAATGCCTGGCGGATATTCCGCGTATCCGCATCCTCTGTAATACCGAGGTCAGCGCGCAGGATGTCAGGACGGTCCGCCAAGCCGTGGGCACGCGCCGCGCGGAGTTGGAAGACAGCTTGCTGCGCTTGGCCTGGAATGCTGGACAGTTTACGCACCTGATCGAGGTGCATGGCGAACCCGCGCAGCAACGCCTGAAGGTGCTCCACAACCTGTTGACCGCGTCTGGCCAGGAAGGGCGTCTGTTCGAGATCCGTCTGGTTCCTGATGCCGAATTTGGCTTTGTGCATGGCAAGGGCGGTGTGATTGAGGGGAGCTGGGGTAAAACCGCGTTTATCGGCAGCGCTAACGACAGCGCCCGTGCCTGGACCAAAAACTACGAGCTGGTGTGGGAAGACGATGATCCGGCTAGCGTCGCCTGGCTCCAAGAGGAATTTGACGCCCTCTGGAAGAAGGCCTTTCCGCTGTCCGAGTTTATCGTCAAGCAGATTGGCCGGCTCTCTGAACGCACGGTCATCGAGCACGTCGGGCCCTGGAAGGAGAACCCCTCACCCGAGCCTCTATTGGCCGAGGTTCCCACCGCGACCGAGCTGTTCGGCTTTTGGGATCACCAGAAGTATTTCATCAATCTGGCGTTTCAGGAGCATCTGAAGTATCGAGATCAGGCGCAACGGGGAGCCCGCTTCCTGCTTTGCGATGGGGTCGGTCTCGGCAAAACATTGCAACTCGGGGGGATCGCCAAGCTGATTGGAACCCTCGACAGCCTGCCGATTCTGATCATGGCTCCCAAGCCGCTACTTGAGCAGTGGCAGGAGGAATTGCTGGGCAAGCTCGCGATGCCGTCGGCTCGTTTCGAGCAGGGCGGCTGGATGACCGAGCGCGATGAGTTCCACCCCGCGTTTCCAGAGAAGATGACGAACTGCCCGCGCCGGATTGCGATCGTCTCGACCTCGGTGGTCACGAGCGCGCCACGCTCCGAGCGCAATCGCGAGCTGATGGAACAGCTCCTTGAGAGACGTTTTTCCTGCGTCATCTGGGATGAGGCGCACAAGATTCGACGGGCAAACCTCTCGGAGAGTAGGGTCTATGCACCCGCTGAGAAAAAGCTGCTCTACCAATTCGCGGAGCGCTTGGCGGCGCGAACGCAGACCCTGCTGCTGGCTACGGCGACTCCGGTGCAGTTGCATCCGATGGAACTCTGGGACTTGCTCTACATTCTGTCAGTGAATAACCCGCATGTGCTGGGCACTGAGAATGCTCTTTGGCGTCGGGTCGATGGACCCGAGGTGTTCGACATCGTGGCAGGGCGCAAAGAGTTTGATGCACTTTATGACAAGTGGCTCTATTGGCGAGATCCTTTGCCGTCGCCGCTCGACGCCAGGTCAGAGGTCTTCGATTGGGTACGGCATGATATCGGACTTCATGATATCGACAGCCAGGCGACCATTGCGGACCAGGATCGCATCGACGATGCGCGCCAGTTCGACCTGGAGTTCATGCGGCTGCGAGACCTCAACCCCTTCACGCAATGGGTCGTGAAGCGTTCCCGCGATCGCTTAGAGGCCGAAGGTAAGCTGGTCCGGATTGAGATGGTTCCCTATGGTGACGGGCAGCCCATCTTGTGTTCTCACAGCATAGAGCAGGCCTTTGATTTGGCGGAAGAGTTTGCTCAGGCCCTGCACAAGCGCGTCAAGGCGGGCGGTTTCATCAAGACGTTACTGCAACGGCGAGTTGGCAGCTCCCTGATCGCGGGTTTGAAGACGACAGAGAAGATGCTTGCCGGCAAACGCCCGGACGAGGAAGAAGATCCGGATGAGGAGGCGGATTCCATCTATCCACTCACCGAAGGTGAAAAGGAGGCGCTCGGGCGACTGCGAGATCATCTGCTCAGGCATCTTAAGCGGGAGGATGATCCAAAATTCGAGAGGGTGCGCGAGGTCCTCAACTTGACCTTTGACGGCCTGAAGTGGGTCGATCGAGGCGTGCTGATCTTCAGCCAATTCTACGATTCAGCGTATGCACTCGCAGAATATCTGCTCCAGCACTTCGATGAACCGATCGGGTTGTATGCCAACAGTAGCGCCAGCAAGCTATTCGAAGGCGGGAAGATCCAGAGTATTGACCGAACACTGCTCAAAGAGAAGGTGACCCTCGGGCGGTTGAAACTCTTGATCGGGACAGATGCCGCAAGCACAGGCTTGAATCTGCAACGGCTGGGGTGTTTGATCAATCTCGATCTGCCCTGGAATCCAACGATCCTCGAACAGCGCAAGGGTCGCGTCCAGCGAGGAACGCTAGCGAAGCGCATCCCATTCTACAATATGCGTTACGACAAGGGTGCCGAGCAAAAACTCTTCGACTCGCTATCCGGCAGAATTCAAGAAATCACCACTATCTTTGGCACCGTGCCCGACTTCATCGTCGATCAATGGGTGACGGATATGCTTGAGGATAAGGCTTGGGATGAGAACAGCATTCTAAACATCATTGCCGAGCGTGAAGAAAACCCGTTCACAGTCAAAGAGACTATCGAGTCACTAGAAACAGATTGGGAGTCAACGGCAGAGGTTCTGAATAGACATGTGGCCTTTCGAGAGCTTCTTACCGGTTGGTAGTTGCGAGCTAATGGCAATGAGCTTGATCCCTGACTCCACGACTTAAATATAAGCCTTAAAATGCTCGCAGTTTGGAGATCAGCCCACAGGATTGCCGTCTAAATTTGATTGAGGTTTAACACAATGAGCACGGCCTACAACAGTGACATTATTGCCTGGTCGGAGGAGCAGACTAGGCTGTTGCGCTCGGGAAACTTTTCCCTTTTGGATATCGAGCACATCGCCGAGGAGATCGAAGACGTGGGCAAGAGTGAACGACGCGAGCTTGCGAGCCGCATGGTGATCTTGCTCGCGCATCTGCTGAAATGGCAGTTTCAACCCGGCCGACGCGGATCAAGCTGGCAGCGCACGATCAAAGAGCAACGCCGTGCCATTCAGGCCCACCTCAAGGAGACCCCAAGCCTCAAGGTTTCATTGGGAAATGAAACCTGGTTTGACGGCATCTGGGCCGATGCATTGGCTCGAGCGATCGATGAAACGGGCCTCGACCTCTTTCCGGAGGATTGCCAATGGTCCGTCGAACAGATCTTCGACCCGACCTTCTATCCGGAGGCGCAGGATTGAGCGTGCCGGTAATATTGGCCTGTCCATCACTACGTCTCCAATGTGAAGGGCTTGGGCCGCATCTGAATATGGCAAAGCGGGAGTCTATCGTATGGCTTTGATCGAGAACTTGGAGCATGAGGATTGGGAGGATTTCCTTCGGAGCTGCTTTCTATACACATTGGAGGTATTGAAGGAAGATCGGTTTCGCTCGGTCGGCAGTTCGGCTGATGACCTGAGGAGTTGGCTGGCCGCAGGTGGGGTCGCTCGTGTTCGGCATCAGTTAGGCCAGCAAATGCATCGACGTGGCCTCTCCGAAGACCGCCAAGTGGCCATCCATCAGTGCATCAATGAGCTGGCGGAAGAACATCGTGGCGCTCTGCTCGATCTGACGGCAACGGGCGTTATCCCTGGTTCTACGCAGGACTGACTGCCTCCAGGTTTTCGTCAGCGGGAAATCAGCTGCGCTTCATACATCCTCAATCGGACACGTCCAAGTTAGACTGAGAGCACCATTCGATGGAAGCACCACGCTTGAGCACGACTGATGACCTACTAGCCTGGGGCGGAGACGAGCCGGTCGAGCTGATCGACGGCGAGATCGTGCAACGCCCCATGAGCCGTTTCGAGCACGGGCAGGTGCAGACCGGGTTGATTGGTCAATCCTTCCCACTCGTTACGCAAGCGCAACCGGGCGGTTGGTGGATCGTGCCCGAGATCAGCGTCCGCTACAACGCGCACCACTGTCCCAGTCATGACCTTGCCGGCTGGCGTAAGGAGCGGCCTGTCGGCGTCATGACGATCCTGCCGGACTGGGTTTGCGAGATCCTGTCGCCCGGCCATGAGCGCAAGGATACGGTGACGCACTTCCTGCGTCTGCAGCGTGCCGGCGTGCCGTTTTATTGGATCGTTGCGCCGGAAGAGCGCGCCTTGATTGCCTATGCGCTGGATGCCCGCAGCTACCGGACAGTGTTCACCGCTGACGGCGCGGCCGAGACTGTGGCCAAGGTGCGCATCCCGCCTTTCACTGAGCTCGAGATCGATCTTGGTCTGCTGTTTGGACAATCGTCCTGAATGTCGGGCTGGTGACTGAGTCCTTCCCAGGCAGCAGCGAGGAGATGCTTGCGGGCGCCGCCTCTCTTGTCCGTGTGATCCATACGCGTTTGGCTCGTGAGCGCGGCAGACGGAGGCGACAATGAAATCCGACGCGATTCGACAGCAGATCTCCAGTAATCTGGCGGAACATGGTTTCACGATTGCCGATCTGCGCATTCAGCCCGATCCCTACGCCGGTTGGCGACTCTGGCTGGAATCCGATGATTTTCGCGGCATGGCTGCGCGTGAGCGGCGCGCACTCGTGCTCGACGGATTAGAAAACGAGCATTTTGAATGGCTCGATCTGATCACCTCCGAGGAAAAACTCTGGACCGGCGCAGCGCCACTGGATTCTGACCTGGAGGATTTGCCGCTCTGGCCGGAAGCACTGTCGCGCGCCCGGTCGCGGACTGCCCCCATTGAAGCGCGGTTTTTGTCCGATCTGGATGAGGACCCGACCACGCCGCTGCTCGGTACTTTCTATTCGCTCAAGGGTGGCGTCGGGCGGACGACGGCTTTGGGTTATAGCGCCCTGATCCTGGCGAACAAAGGGTTTAAGGTGGTCTGCGTTGATATGGATCTGGAGGCCCCCGGACTTGCCGAGGTCTTCGGACAAACGCACGCGATTGAGCCGGAGATGGGTGTGGTGCATCTGCTTGCCGCGCTGGATCGTGGGGAGGAGGTCGATCTGCGTGATCACCTGATTCGACCCGATGAGTCGCTGGAACTCTATCTCCTTCCCGCCGGCGTGACTAATGCGGACTATGCCCGTCTGCTTCGCTTCACTGATCCACTGTCCTGGTACCGCGAGGAAGCGAATCCGCTGCGGAAGATGGTCGAGCAGTTGCGTCAGCTGAGTTTCCAACCGGACCTAATCCTCTTCGATGCCCGCACCGGATTCAACGCGCTCAATGCGCCATTTCTATTCGAGTTCTCGGATCTGGCGGTCATCGTCTTTTTCCCGCATCCACAGGCACGCCAGGGCACCGGGGAGCTGGTGCGGGCGTTGCTCACCTCAAACACATTGAGGGATCAGGATGCAGGTCCGCTGACGCCCATGCCGCGCTTTCTGGTCTCACCCATCCCTGCGAGCAAGGCACCCGAGGTCATCAAGCGCTACCAACATCGGGCGTTGGATTGGGTGGCCGATTGGTTTTCGCTGCTGGCTGAAGATCAGCGTCCGGCGGAAGGCGATGTGACCCACTTCGTTCCTTACCGTGAGGCGGTTGCAACCTCTGACAGCCTCTTGCAGGAGACCAACCAGTGGGACGACTACCAGCAGATCGCCGAATGGTTCCAAGGTTTCTTGAAACAGGGTGAGGAGCCCCTTGCTCCCGCCTTGATCGCAGAGCGTAAACCAGACCTCCTAGCGTCACTCCAGTTTCGTAGCGATACGGCGGAGCGCCAGGAAGCCTTTTTGGAGACCTTTGTCGAGACGGCGGTCGTCGTTGCGGCCCTGGCTGCCGAGATTCCGCTCGTCTTGGGGCGCAAGGGAACCGGCAAAACCGCCATTTTCCGGCGTTTGTCTGAGGCCTCGAGCCCGACTGCCGTGGTGGTGATGGCGCCAGCGCCGTTGCGGCGGGGACGCCCTTGGATTCCGGGTGTCGACGGTTTCAAGCGGGTGGAGCACATCATTCAACAGCATCAGGCCGACTGGCGACAATTTTGGTCGTTTTGCACCGCCGTCGCGGTGTATACGGAAGCGGGCATCGACAGCCCAGTTCCGGCTCCCGATCAACGCTTGATGACGGCCATCGATCTGTCGCCGAAAAGCGAGTTGGCCTTCATCGAAAGCCTCGATAAGGTCTTGGGAATGGCTGGCTCCGGTCTATTGGTCAGCGATTGGTTGGATCGGCTGGATCGGGCGGCCACCTTTCCGACCTTGCTGCTCTTTGACGGTCTTGATACGGGCTTCGGGAATACCGTTGCGGATCGACAGCGCCGTCAGCTGGCCAATCAAGGACTCTTCTCTTTCCTCACGGATCGCGGTGAGCAGTTTAGTCACATTCGGCTCAAGGTCGTGCTGCGCGAAGACCTTTGGCAAGGTCTTCGTTTCGAGAATAAAAGTCATCTTTTTGGGCGCTCGCGTAGCCTGAAATGGTCTGAGCAGGTCGATTTCCTGCGGGTGGTCCTCAAGCAAGCCATGCGCAGCGAGGCATTTGGTCGTTTTGTCGCCACGCAGGGATGGCCTGTTGACAAGCAGAATCCCATCGATCACTGGCCGAGAGAGAGCGTCTTCCGCGCCTGGAATCTGCTGGTCGGCGAACGCATGAAGGGTGGCAATACGGCCTTCTCGCGCAACTGGGTGTGGAACCGACTCGCGGACGCTAATGGCGATCGCACGCCGCGTTATTTGATTCAGCTCTTTGATGAAGCGCTCGCGTGGGAAAGGCGAGAGTCCAAGGTGAATCCCTATGATCGCAGTCTGATCCGCCCACGCGGTCTGGTGGCCGCGCTTCCGGAGGTTTCATCTCGTGCGATCAGCGCACTCAAAGACGAGGAATTCCCGCAACTAGCAGCCTGTCGGACTTTGCTACCGCCGCCCGCTTGCCGACTTGGTAGACTGTCGTCCCGCTTCAGGACAAACGCCGATGCCCAACTTCCGCTCCATCGATCGCGACCGCCCGTTAGAGCTGCCC
>NZ_NHSH01000050.1:0-57215 GCF_016653315.1 Halochromatium roseum
CGTCTCGGCAACCATTGATAAGCTTGCCCGCAAGGTCCGCCGTGTCTTCGACTACCTGGGTATGACAGCGAACTCCAACCCCCGTGCTGCCCAAACAGCTCCCGTTGGCTAGAACGGATTTGCCGTGGGTCTTTGACCAGCAGGTACAGATGAAGCGGATCGGTCGGTGAGGGGGCGAAACCAAAGTGGGCGTAAAAGCCACGGGCGTCGTCGTCCTTGGCGTGGACCGCGAAGGCGCGGATACCACCAATCTCAGCGGCCTGAAGTGTGCGGCGCATGGCGTCTTTGAGCAAGCCCATGCCGATGCCACGACGCTGCCAGGTGACGGCGACGACGAGCCGAGCGAGCAGCATGATGAGGACAGGATGGCGGACGAGCCCCTTGGTCAGTCGCTCTGGGGCATCCTCATAGGCCACCTCCCCCACCACCAGCGTGTAGAAGCCGATCACCTCATCATCATGCAGACCGATGTAAGTCTGCGAGGCGTTGGCCTGCTGATTGGTCAAGGCATGGCGCAGCAGGAAACGATCGAGTGACTCAGTTCCGCTCGAGAACCCGTCGAGCGGATGGTCGCGCCGCAGCTTCTCGATCCGAAAGCCGGCCGTCATGCCGCGTCAGGCGGGTCGAAGGGCGTCGGCTCATGCAATAGGCGCTCAAGGCGTGGGAGTCCGCGGGGCGGCCTCTCAAGCGCAGCCATAAAGGCGCTCCAGTGCTCGGCATCGAGCCCAAAATGCTGGCGATCAGCCAAAGTCTCGTCGGCACGCTCCAGTGCGCCGCTCAACACGAACTGGCTCACTGACTGGTGCCGTTCGCGGGCCGCGGCACTGAGCCGCGCCTTGGCCTCCGGTGTGAGCCGCAGATCGAGCTTGGAGCTTCGGGCTTGAGTGTTCAGCATAGGCGTCTCCAGTGATCAAGCCCCCATCATAGCCGCCAGACATTGTCTTGACAACGCAGACTCCACTCCGCTTCAACCCCCGGTCAGTGAAGAGCGCGGACCAACTCATCGCGCCACTCATCGCGCCACTCATCTCGCCACTCATCGCGCCACTCGCCGCGGGATTGCCGACAGCGGGATTGCGATGCCATCGGCGGTCTGTTGCTGCGTGGGGACTTTGGCACCCTCTGGCATCCAAGCCTGGCCGTACACAACCTCCCAGGTCGAGGGCAGCCGGCCGTCACGCCGCTCCTGCTCGTAGGCCTGCTCGAGCGCACTGAGCCGTTGCCGCCCGGTCATCGCGCGGGGGCGATCCCGCAAGGCATTGCGGCCGCCGATCGCCTTCAGATCCCGCATCAGACCCTGGACGGTCTCGTAGGTCATGGTGATACGCTCGGCGTCCATCACCGGGTCCGCAAATCCGGCCCGCATCAGCGCATCGCCGATGTCGTGCATATCCAGAAACGGGCTGACATGGGCATGGGCGCCCGCGTCCGCCAGCGCCCAGGCGCGACGCAGCTCGATCAGGGTATCTGGGCCGAAGGTGGTGAACATCAGCAGGCCTTCGGGGCGCAGCACGCGGCGCAGCTCGGCGAAGGCGCGTGGCAGATCGCCGGCCCACTGCAGGCTAGCGTTGGAGATCACCAGGTCGACCGCGTCATCGGCCAGTGGCAGGGCTTCCAGGTCGGCACAGAGCGGCCGTGGCCGGTTCATCCAGGTGCCCCGACGGCGTGCGCGTTGCAACATCGCTTCGGCCAGATCAAGGGCGATGATCTTGGCCCTGCGCCAGCGCTTGGCGAGCGCGTCGATGCCCTGCCCGGTGCCGCAGCCGAGATCGAGGATGGTCCGCGGCTTGAGACGCACATAGTCGAGCCGCTCGAGCATGCGAGTGCCGATCTCGCGCTGCAGCACCGCGGCCTCATCATAGCTGACCGCGGCGCGCTCGAAGGCGCGGCGCGCGGCGCGTTTGTCGATTGGGCTGATGCACTGGCCGGTGTTTGGGCCTGTGGTTGAGCCCATGATTGGGCCCGTGCTTGGGTCCATGGTTGCACTGATAATCGGACTCATAGGATCAGACTCATGACGATGCTCAGACTGATGCCGAGGTGCCGTAGAGGAAGTCAGCGATGGCCGCGGCAACGGCATCGCCATGCGACAGCAGTGGCGCATGGGCCGCTCCTGGAATCGTCTGACAGCGGGCAGTCGGCATCAGCAGCGCGACGCGCTCGGCAACCGTGGCTGGCACCAGGGTATCGCGCTCGCCGAACAGCCAGAGCGCGGGTTGTGGGATATCGGCGAGACGCGCGCGCAGGTCTTCTTCGCGCAGCAGATCGAGGCCGACTTGCAGGGCGTCGGGCTGTGGCTGCGGACGCTCAGCGATGCCAGTACGCAGACGTCTGAGGGTCTCGCGGGCCTCTTCGCTACCGCGCACTTGCAGCGCGAGGAAGCGCTCGAGGGTGGCGTTTGGATCATCGAGCAACGCGGCGTGGAAGCCCTCGAAGACCTCATCCGGCATCGCCGCTCGCCAGTCGGCGGCCTGGACGAAGCGCGGATTGGCGGTGACCAGGATCAAGGCGCTGATGCGACTTGATCGCTGGTTGCTGCGGCTTGTTGGCTGACTGCGGCTTAGGTGGCTGGATCTCAATGCCGAACTGGGGCTTCCTACTTTGTCGCTGTTTGAAGGCCAGCCGTCTCTTGTTGCGAAGCTGTAGCTGGGCTTGTCTTCCGCGGGTACCTGCTGTCCTGGTCCAAGCGGGCGGCCGGGAACGCGCGTCTGCAACGCGGCTTGCAGGGCGACGAGGGCACCAAGCGACCAGCCGAGCCAGAGCGCCTGCTCGGGGGCTTGGGCGAGCACGGCGTCGGCCCAGTCTGGGAGGTCGCGCCAGTCTGTTTCAAAGGGCGCGTGGCCGTGTCCGGGCAGTTCAATGGGGTGTAGATGGAAGCGATCGGTGAAGGTCGCCGGCAGCGCATCCCAGACAGCATTGTTCATGCCCCAGCCGTGGAGGAGGACGAGATTCGGTCGGTCGTTGTGCATCGTTGATCGGTGATTGGTGCGGATAACGGGCATGAATGCGGTTCGCTGGCCTACTGCTCCTTGTCCCGCTCCTGCGCTGGAAGCCTGGCCAGGGTCTCGAGGAGCCGATCGACATCGGTCGCTTGGTGCGCTGCTGAGAAGGTGATTCTTAAGCGCGCCGAGCCCCGCGGGACCGTGGGTGGGCGGATCGCGGTGACCAGGATGCCGTTGCCTTCCAGGTATTGGCTCCAGCGCAGGGCGGTCGCGACATCGCCGGCGATCAGCGGTTGGATCGGTGTCGGCGAGTCGGCCAGGGCCAGTCCGAGGCTGGCGGCGCCGGCGCGAAAGCGGCTGATCAACTGCTGCAACTGGTCGCGGCGCTCCGGTTCTTGCCGCGCGATCTGGAGCGCTTTGAGGGTGGCGGTGGCGATGGCCGGAGGTAATGCAGTGGTATAGATGTAGCTGCGCGCGCGTTGAATCAGGAACTCGATCAGCTCAGCGCTGCCAGCGACGAAGGCGCCACAGGTGCCGATCGCCTTGCCGAGGGTGCCGACCAGGATTGGCACTGCAGCCTCGGCCTCGGGACCGTCGAGACCAAGGTGCGCGAGCGTACCCCGACCGCCAGCGCCGAGCACGCCGATGCCATGGGCATCATCGACCATCAGCAGGGCATCGCCGTGGCGGGCAAGGCTGGCCAGGGCGGGGATCGGCGCAAGGTCGCCATCCATGCTGAAGACGCCATCGGTCAGGATCAAGCGGCGCTGCTTGCGATCGCCGCCACCACTGCGATCATTGCCGCTGCAGTCATTGTAGCTGCCGCCAACGCTGTCTTCACGGCAGCCGTCAGCCTGTCGATGGCCATGGCCAAGCATGCCCTGAAGCCGGTCAACATCGACATGGGGGTAGCGGCGCAGCCGGGCTTGGCTCAACTGGGCACCATCGAGCAGCGAGGCATGGTTGAGCCGGTCGGCGAAGATCTGATCGCCACGCCCGCAGAGGGCTTGGATGACGCCGAGATTGGCCATGTAGCCAGTCGAGAACAGCAGCGCGCGCGCGCGGCCCACGAAGGCGGCAAGCGCCGCTTCAAGTGCCTCGTGTGCCTCATGGTGGCCGGTGATCAGATGCGAGGCACCGCTGCCGACGCCGTCGCGCGCGGCCCCTTCGCGCAAGGCCTCGACCACCGCCGGATGGGCAGCGAGCCCGAGGTAATCGTTGCTGCAGAAGGCGAGCATCTCACGGCCATCGATGCGCGGCCGCACCGCTTGCGGGCCGGCGAGCCGCCGCCGCTGGCGGTAGAGGCCAGCGGCGCGCAGGCGGTCGAGTTCAGGCGCAAGCTCGATCATCTTGGCCACGCCTGGGCCGAGCCTGAGCGACCCAGCACGTTCAGAGGCTCGCGGCCTGCCCCGTTGGCGCGGCGGGCCGATCCTGTGGCGATCGCCGATGCCCTGGTGCCGCTGCCTGCGACACTTGCGCGGGATGCGGGTGCTGGTCAGGGGTTGGCCGATCGATCGACTGATGGCAACCACCGGGTTGATCGCGCCCTTCCAGCTCGGCCTCCTCGGGTTGCAGGCCAAGACGGGCGAAGAGCCGCTGGTCACGCGCGGCCTTGGCATTGTCGGTGGTGAGCAGCCGATCGCCATGGAACACCGAATTGGCGCCAGCCGCAAAGCAGAGGGCCTGCAGCTCGTCGGACATGCTGGCACGGCCGGCCGAGAGTCGCACATAAGAGGCTGGCATCATGATCCGGGCGGTGGCAATGGTGCGCACCAGCTCGAACGGATCGAGCGCTTCGGTGCCGAACAAGGGCGTGCCCTCCACCTGCACCAGCAGGTTGATCGGCACCGATTCGGGATGCGCCGGCAGATTGGTCAGCTGACAGAGCATCGAGGCGCGGTCGCGACGCGATTCGCCCATGCCGAGGATGCCGCCACTACAGGTCTTCAGCCCGGCCTCGCGCACGTAGTCCAGCGTCTGGAGCCGGTCTTGGTAGGTTCGGGTGCTGATAACCTGGCCGTAGAACTCGGGCGAGGTATCGAGGTTATGGTTGTAGTAGTCGAGCCCGGCCTCGCGCAGGCGCTGCGCCTGCTGCTGTTCCAACATGCCGAGGGTGACGCAGGTCTCCAGGCCCAGCGCCTTGACCCCGCGGATCATGGCGATGACCTGCTCTAGATTCTTATCAGTCGGATTCCGCCAGGCCGCCCCCATGCAGAAGCGGGTGGCGCCCTCCTCGCGCGCCGCCCGTGCCGCGTCGAGCACCTCGGACACCGGCAGCAGGCGCTCGCGCTCCAGGCCGGTGTCGTGCTTGGCGCTCTGAGAGCAATAGCCGCAGTCCTCCGGACAGGCGCCGGTCTTGATGCTGAGCAGGGTGCTGACCTGGATGCGGTTCGGATCGAAATGACGACGATGGGCGGTTTGCGCGGCGAACAGCAGGTCGTTGAGCGGCTGGTCCAGGAGCACAGCGGCCTCATCGATTGACCAATCATGACGCAGTGGCGCACCGCCCTGAGAAGCCAGATCAGCGTGCTTTGGGGAAGGTGACATAACAGAGTCCGACAGCGGTTTGCGGAAGTCGCGGCGCAGAAAGCGATCGCAATCGAGGCTGATAGACTAACCATCGGCTCAGCGCTGTCAACCAAATCTCGGCGTTTTGGTTGACTAGTCTATACCACGCGGGCTATGCCGGGCTGGCTGAGCGCCGGCCTAGGCAAAGGCTGCGCCAGACATGAGCGCCAATCGATGTGCATGAGAGCAGACCTCATGTGAGAGCCCGCAAAGCCGGCAATTCAGACGATTGCTATACTCGACCACTGTAGGCAAAGAGGAATCGCCATGACGCTGACCCAAGACGATATCGACTTCATCAAAGACAACATGGCCGACTGGCTGATCGAGCAGAGTCTCGGCAAGCCGACGGCGGTCTACGAGATCGAGCTGCGCGAGCGCATGGTGAGGGTCGAGGAAGAGCTCAAGCATCAGCGCGAGCTGATGCGCGAGGGCTTTTCGAAGATGGAAAAGCGCTTCGAACAGGTTGATAAACGCTTTGAACAGATCGACAAACGCTTCGAAGCGATGCAGGCCAACATGGACAAGCGTTTCGAACAAGTCGAAAAACGCTTCGAGCAAGTCGACAAACGCTTCGAAGCGATGCAAAACAACATGGACAAGCGTTTCGAGCAGTCCGACAAGCGCTTCGAAGCGATGCAAGCCAACATGGATCTACGCTTCGAGGCGATGACCCGCCGCATCGACCGGTTCATGATCTGGTCATTCGGAACCATTATCGGTGTCGCCGGTATCAGCGTCGGTCTGATCAAGTTCTGGAACCCTTGAGGCTGGCATCCAATCGGTGCGTTGGTCAGGCTCGCCAAACGACTGCTTGGCAGCGTTTTGCAGAACAGGCCCTGACGCTGCTCTATCCACCCACTTGCGTGCTCTGCGGCGCTCCCGGCGCGGCTGGGCGTGACCTCTGTGCCGGCTGCCATGCCGACCTACCGCTGCTCGGACCGCATTGCGCACGCTGTGCGCAGCCATTCTCGGGGCGGGAGCATCAGTCCGGCGAGTCTGGCTCAGAGGCAGCAGGCATCTGCGTTCGCTGTCAGCACCAACCGCCACCCTATGAGCGTTGCGCGGCCGCGTTTCGTTATGAGGACCCGCTGCCAACACTGGTCGGCGGCATCAAGTTTCAATCGAAGCTCAACCTGATCCGGCTGCTGGGCGACCTGCTCGCCGATTCGCTCGCCGATTCGCTCACCGGTTCGCTCACCGATTCGCTCACCGCAGCACTCGCCGATGAGAGCCAGCATCCCGGCTGTGAGACACCAGACGCGATCCTCCCTGTGCCTCTGCATCCGCAGCGACTGCGGGTCCGTGGCTACAATCAGGCGTTAGAGTTGGCGCGCGTGGTCAGTCGCCGACTGGCCATCCCGATCAACCACTGCTGCTGCCGACGCCGGCGGGCAACCCACGCCCAGTCGGAGCTCAACGAGCGACTGCGTTTCAGTAACATCCTTGGTGCGTTCGAGGTCACCTCCGCGGTGCCGCGGCGGATCGCGATCCTTGATGACGTGGTCACCACCGGCGCCACAGTCTCTGAGCTGGCGCGGGTACTGAAACAGGCCGGCTGCGAGCGCATCGACATCTGGGCCTTGGCGCGCACCCCATAACCTGGCGCGAATCCGACTCCAATCCGAGCCCAATCCGCGTACAGTAGATTTTCGCCACAGGCGTCTTGACTGTAGACTAGCGATAGAGCAAAAAGCGAACCAAACGATCCACTGGGTTTCACTAGGCCTTCCCTAGGCCTCACCAAGATTTCACCTAGATCTCACCTAACTGAGAGGAAAAGCAGCATGGCCATCAGCTTGCAAAAAGGCGGCAATGTCAGTCTCACCAAGACCGATCCGGGTCTGACCAATGTGCTGGTCGGGCTTGGCTGGGACGCCCGTTCCACCGATGGCGCCGCCTTCGATCTGGATGCCAGCGTCTTCATCGTCGGCGACAGCGGCAAGGTGCTGTCTGACGGGCACTTCGTCTTCTACAACCAGAAGACCTCCCCCGATGGCGCCGTCGAGCACTCAGGTGACAACACCACTGGCGAGGGTGAAGGCGACGACGAGACGGTCTCGATCAACCTGCCCGGCGTCAGCGCCGATGCCAAACGCATCGTCTTTGCCGTCACCATCCATGAGGCCGAGAGCCGCAAGCAGAATTTCGGCATGGTGCGTAACGCCTTCATGCGCGTGCTCAACAAGGATTCCAACACCGAGTTGGCGCGCTACGATCTGTCCGAGGACTACTCGACCGAGACCGCGCTGATCTTCGGCGAGATCTATCGCCACGGCGAGGAGTGGAAGTTCAAGGCCGTCGGCCAGGGCTTCGCCGGTGGGCTGCAAGCACTCGCCAAAGACCACGGCGTCAACCTCGGCTGATCCAATGTGACGGGCTGGGACGGGCTGCGCCAACCCTGGTCAGCGACGTTGAAGCAGGAGCCATGCCGTCCCCAGCCCAGATCGATCCCAAGGGGGCTCAAGCGCCCCTGGTGCTCAATCCCAACCGCTGGAGAACAGGCGCATGCCAGCCTTCACCATTACCGGTGACATCGACCCGTTCTTGCACGTCAGTCTCAGCAAGGGCGAGAAGATCTTTTGTGAATCCGACGCCATGGTGATGATGGAAGCGCCCCTGCAGGTCAAGGGCCAGATGCGCGGTGGCATCGGCAACGCCTTGATGCGGCGCTTGGCCACGGGCGAGTCCTTCTTTCAACAGGAGATCGAGGCGGTCACTGGCGACGGCGACTGCCTGCTCTCGCCGGCCCTACCCGGGTCGATCGAGTTGCTCGACGTCAGCCCAAGCACCTCCTACACCCTGTCGGACGGTAGCTTCGTCGCCGCCGAATCAGGCGTTCAGGTGCGCCCCAAGATGAACACCGTCGGTGGCGGCTTCTTCGGTGGTACCGGCGGCTTCGTCATCATGGAGGCGGTGGGCACGGGCAAGCTGGCCGTCTCCGGCTTTGGCTCGATCTTCACCCTTGATGTCAGCCCCGAGCGCGAGACGGTGATCGACAACAGCCATGCCGTCGCCTGGTCGTCGAACCTCTCGTTCGAGGTTGGCATGCCACAGACCGGGGGCGGTTTCTTCGGCAACATCGTCAATTCCGTGACCTCCGGCGAAGGGCTGGTGATCCGCTTCCGAGGCCAAGGCAAGGTGGTGATCTGCTCGCGCAACCGCAGCCTCTTCCAGGCAAAGGGCGGCAACTGAAGCCGTGACGCCTCGCTGGCTGGCGGCCTAGCCAAGGTCACTCCCGTCAACACAACGATCGCATCATTCACCCGACACGAGGACAAACAAGATGGGCATCAACCTGCAAAAGGGTCAGAAAATCTCGCTAGAGAAGGAGGCCGGCGGCGGCTTGAGCCGGATCATCATGGGCCTCGGCTGGGACGCCGCAAACAGCAAGAAATCGGGCATGCTCGGCGGCCTATTCGGCGGCGGTGGCGGCGGCGGTAGTATCGATCTGGATGCCTCCTGCCTGCTATTCGACGAGCAGGGCAATCAGCTCGATGCGATCTGGTTCCGCCAACTGCGCAGCAAGGACGGTAGCATCGAGCATACTGGTGACAATCGCACCGGCGAGGGCGACGGTGACGACGAGCAGATCAAGGTCGATCTCTCCGCAGTGCCGGGCAATGTCAAGAGCCTGGTCTTCACCGTCAACAACTACACCGGCCAGGATTTCTCGCAGGTCGAGAACGCCTTTTGCCGCATCGTCAATGGCGCCAACAACAGCGAGATCGCCCGCTACGACCTCTCCTGCCAGGGCGGCCACTCGGCGATGATCATGGCCAAGGTCTACCGCCACAATGGCGAGTGGAAGATGCATGCGATCGGTGAGGTCGGCCGCGGACGGACCTTCGAGGAACTGCTGCCGCAGATCAAGCCACATCTGTGAGCCGAGACCAAACCCTGCACGTCGAGCTTGCCACTGGCAGGCTCGAGGTCCAGGTCACGCGCGCGGCGTTCCCGCTCGATCAACTCTGCGGGTTTGCCGCGCGCGCCAATCCCAAGCGCGGCTTCCTGTTCGTCAGCAAGGTGCTCGGTAAGCATTGGCCAGCACGGCCAGCGGCGATGGAGCAGATCCATCAGCATCTTGCCCAAGCCCTCGCCCAACACCTCGGGTCAAGCCCGGGTCCCTGGCTGTTCGTCGCCATGGCGGAGACCGCCACGGGGCTGGGCCAGGGGATCTTCGAGGCCCTGCTCGCCCAGCAACCTGACGCCAACGCCCTGTTCCTGCACTCGACCCGTTATCGGGTGCCCGGCTGCCGCGCACTGGATTTCCAAGAGGCCCATTGCCACGCCCCGGATCAGATCCTCTATGAACCGCTCGACCCCGAACACCAGCGGCGCTTCGCCACGGCACGCGAGCTGATCCTGATCGATGACGAGATCAGCACCGGCTCCACGCTCTGCAATCTGGCGACCGCTTATCGGGCACACAATCCAGACCTAGCGCGCATCCACTTCGTCTCGATCACCAATTTCAGTGGGCAACAACGTGCCGCGGCCTTCAGCGAGCAGCTCGGGCTGCCGGTGAGCCTGATCAGCGCCCTGGATGCCGAGATCGATTTCAGTCCAGCCCCTCGGCTCGCCGCGCAGTCCGCCCCAAGCGCGGTCGGCGACACTCAGCGACGCCCGGATCAGCTCGCCGCCATGGGCGGGCGTTTCGGCATCAGCCAACCTTGGCCGCTCTGCGCGGCGGATATCGCCACGCTGGTGGACGATCTGTCGCTGGACGCCCCGCTGCTGGTGCTCGGCACCGGGGAGCTGATGCACCCGGCGTTCCGGGTTGGCCGGGCCTTGGAGCGCGAGGGGCGCAATGTGCGCGTGCAGTCGACGACCCGCTCGCCCATCCTCTGTGGCGCGGATATCAGCCAACGTCTGGTCTTTGAGGACAATTATGGCGAAGGCATCCCGAACTATCTGTACAATGTCGACCCCAATGCCTATGCCCGCATCATCCTCTGTCACGAGACCCCGAGCGACAGCTTAATGGATGTGCGTGCGCAGCTCGGCGCGCGCTGCGTGCCTTACCAGACCTCAGCCCCTGGGACCTGTGCCTAGTCAAGGCTGGCTATTCGCCTGTCCCCAGGGTGCCTCACCCAGCGCAGCGTATCGAGCATCACCTTGGCATGTCTTTAGCCTAACCAGCATCAACCTGCATCAACCTGCACCAACCTGCACCAACCTGCACCAACCAGCAACCCCACACTCAACCCCAAGCGGAGGCACCGATGGCAATCAGCTTGAATAAAGGCGGTAACGTCAATCTGAGCAAGGAAGCACCTAATCTGGAGAATGTGCTCGTCGGCCTGGGCTGGGACGCGCGGGCAACCGACGGCCAGGATTTCGACCTCGACGCCAGCCTGTTCATGGTCAAGGACGATGGCAAGGTGCCAGATGACAGCCATTTCATCTTCTATAACCAGAAGACCTCACCGGACGGATCGGTCGAGCACACCGGCGACAACCTCACCGGTGAGGGCGAAGGCGACGACGAAACCATCCATGTCACCCTCTCCAAGGTTCCAGCCACCATCCAACGCCTGGTCGTGGTCGTCACCATCCACGATGCCGAGGCCCGTCGCCAGAACTTCGGTCAGGTGAGCAACGCCTTCGTGCGTATCGTCAACCGCGACAACAACCAAGAGGTGGTGCGCTTCGATCTGTCCGAAGACTACTCGACCGAGACCGCGATGATCTTCGGCGAGATCTATCGCCACAGCGGCGACTGGAAGTTCAAGGCCGTGGGCCAAGGTTACGCCGGCGGCCTCAAGGCACTCGCCCAGCAGCATGGCGTTAACGTCGGCTAACCGCGGATGGACCTGACCCGCGGACAACGCGCCAAGATCACGGACCTGATCGCCAACGGCGAGCACTTCAGGCTCGGTGTCGCCATCCAGGCACCGGGCCTGAGCATCGACGTCGCCTGCTTCGGGCTGGATGCCGCCGGCAAGCTCGCCGATGAGCGCTACATGACCTTCTTCAACCAGCCAACCTCGCCCTGCGGCGGGGTACGGCTGAGCGCGCCGGCAGGTGCCGCCGCAAGTGGCCCGTCTGCCGCCCACGCTGGTGGTCCCTCTGGTCAGCCGGGCGATCAGACCTGCTTCGACATCGATCTTGGCAAGCTGCCGCCCAGCATCGAGCGGCTGACCATCACCGCGGCGATCGACGGGACGGGGGCGATGTCGAACATTGGTCAAGGCCATGTGCGCTTTCTCGACGGCGCGACCGAGCGCGGACGCTTCGCCTTCAGCGGAGCCGATTTCGCCGCCGAGCGGGCGTTGATGTTGCTCGAGGTCTATCGCAAGGGCGGCGTCTGGCGCACCTGTGCCATCGGCCAGGGCTTCAACGGTGGGCTCGCGGCCCTGGTCGAGCATTTTGGTGGCACGGTCGCCGAGCCAACGCCAGCGGCCGCACCGCCGCAGTCGCCAACCTTGCAGGGGACAACGACGCGGCCGCCAACCTCGCAGGCCTCCCCCCCGCCAGCGTCGCAATCGCCACCGTCTCAGCCCAAGACACCGCCGCTCAATCTCAGCAAGATCACGCTCGAGAAGAAGGGCAACCGCGTCTCGCTCGAAAAGCCAGGCCATGCCGAGCATGGCGAGATCCTGATCAATCTGAGCTGGCGCCCAGCCGCATCCGCCGCCGTCAAACGCGGCCTGTTCGGCGGCAAACGCGCAAGCCAAATCGATCTCGACCTCGGCTGCCTGATCGAGCTGCAAACCGGCGAAAAGGGCGCGATCCAGGCACTGGGCAATAACTTCGGTGATCTGCTCAACCCGCCCTATATCGCGCTGGATGCCGATGACCGGAGCGGCAACAGCAGCGAAGGCGAGAACCTGCGCATCAATGGCCAGCACTGGGATGCCATCCGGCGCGTGCTCATCTATGCCTTCATCTACGAGGGCGCGCCCAACTGGGCCGAGGCCGATGCCAGGATCAGCCTGAAGACGCCCGGCCAGCCCGAGATCGAGGTTCGGCTCGACTCACAGAGCAACCATCAGCCCATGTGCGCCATCGCCCTCCTCGAGAACGACGCCGGCGCGGTACGCATCACCAAGCTGGTGGATTATTATCGCGGCCATCGCGACGTCGACCAGGCCCATCACTGGGGCCTGCGCTGGACCTCAGGAAGCAAGGATTGAACAAGCGGGCCAAGCAGGCTGAACAGGCCGAGCAGGCCAGGCACGCCCAATACCGCTGTACGCATTCAACACCCCGGCATTCTTGCCTTACAACCCATCAACACCCGAGACATCAGCATGAGCTTTCAAAACTTCCTCGACAACCTCAAGAACAAGGCATCCGAGCTCAAGAACGAGGCCCTCAAGTTCAAGAACAAGGACTTCATGAACGCCGCCGTCAGTGGCTCGGTCCTGATCGCCATGGCCGATGGTCATATTTCATCGGACGAGAAGCAGAAGATGATGCGCTTCATCGAGAACTATGAGGCGCTGTCTGTCTTTTCGAGCAAGGAGCTGATCGACAGCTTCCAGAACATCGTCAGCCAGATCGAGTTCGACAAGGATCTTGGCGAGACCAAGGCCTATGAGGCGGTACGCAAGATGAAGAGCAATGATTCGGCGGCACGCCTGATCATGCGCCTGATCATCGCCATCGCCGGCGCCGACGGCGTCTTCGATGATGACGAGAAGCGGGTTGCGCGCAAACTGGCGATGGAACTCAACCTCAATCCGGCTGAATTCGAGCTGGCCTAGATCCGCACGCATCAGCGCTGAGTCACGTTCTTCCAGAATGCCTGTCATTAGTCGATTTCTCGGGATTATCATCGCCATGTACTGGGATGATCATTCGCCACCTCATTTCCATGCGAAATATGGTGAGTATGAGATCACCGTGGACATCGTGACGGGAATCATCCAGGGAAGGTTTCCAAAACGCGCACTCCATCATGTCCTCGAGTGGCATGATTTGCACCGCGACGAGCTTCTGGAAGACTGGCACCTTTGCCAAACACGTAATGCGCCTAAACCAATAGAGCCTCTGGAGTAATATCATGTTCCTCCACGTCCGCGAAGCCCGCCACCTTCGAGATTACACAGTTGAACTCTTTTTCAACGATGGCCGCCAAGGTGTCGCAGACCTTCGCCCAGCCTTATCCGGCCCGGCGTTTGAACCCCTTTTGGATGTTGAGGTATTCTCACAGTTGCGTGTCGATACCGAACTCGACACGATCGTTTGGCCAAATGGTGCAGACCTTGCTCCTGAATTTCTCTACTTTCAGGCGTTCAAGCATGAGCCCGATCTGCAAGAACGCTTCAGATCTTGGGGCTATATCGATTAACGAGCGCCCCCCGAATGCGCAAGCTCGTGTTCCTGGATCTGGACGACACCCTGTTCCAGAGCCATCGCAAATGCGCGCCAGACGAGGCGCTGCACCCCGTGGCCCGGCTACGGGATGGCAGCGCGCATTCGTTCATGACCGGCAAACAGCGGGCGTTCTGGGACTGGCTCGCGGCCGACGCCACCCTGGTGCCAACCACGGCGCGCGACCTGGATGCGCTGCGCCGGGTCGACCTGCCATTCCAGAGCTGGTCGATCCTGGTCTATGGCGGTGTTTTACTCGATCCGAGTGGCACGCCCGATCCCGAGTGGCTGGAGCGCATGCGTGGGGTGTCCAATGATGCACGCAGCGATCTCCTGGATCTGCTCGAGCAGGCGCAAGCCTCTATTCAAGCAAACGACCTCGCCGCCCGAGTCCGCCTGGTCGGCGAGTTCGAGTTGCCCTTCTACTTCGTCGCCAAGTATCGCGACGGTCGCGATGAAGACCTGGCCCAGCTCGACGCCGAGTTGATCCAGCCGTGGTTGAGCGCGCAGGGCGACGCTTATCGCGTGCATCGCAACGACAACAATCTCGCCGTGATCCCGCGCGGGATCGGCAAGGAGCACGCCGTGCGCTATCTGATCGACCGCCTCAACGATGATGGCGAAGCGCTGCTGACCATCGGCATTGGCGACAGTCTCATCGACGGCGCCTTCATCGCCGCCTGCGATTACTGCATCACCCCGCGCGATACCCAGCTCTTCGCCGCGACCTTCGGCCGCCCGCTGCTCTAGCGCTCGCCGGCTCAACCTGCTCGTCGCATCCTGCTCAATCTTCATCGCCGCGCACTTCCCATGGACCGAGATCCGCTGGAACACCACCGCCAGTCGCTGCAGTTGCAGCCGCAGCAGCAATCGCAGCCGCAGTCGCAGCAGCCGCCGCCACAGTCACAGCAGCCACAGTCACAGCAGCCACCGTCGCAGCAATCACAGCCGCAGCAGTCGCAACCGCAGCAGCAGTCCCAGCCGCAGCTGCGGTCGCTACCTAAACAGCAGCCTGCCCAAGGCGCTTGTTTTCACGGCAGCTACCGCCCCGAGGATGTGCGCTTCCTGCTCACGCCGATCCAGCTCGAGCCGACCCCCGTCGCCGAGAAGGAACGCCTGATCCAGAGCGGACAGCGTCATTACAGCGAGATGCTGAGCCGCGAGTCCCTGCCCTCGCCGCGCTACATGACCCTCTTCGAGCAGGCCTGGACGATGAATCGGGCGCGCATGGCGCAGGGACTGTTGGATCTCGCCGCCATCATCGCCAACCAGCGAGCCGATGCCATCACGCTGCTGTCGCTGGCGCGCGCTGGCACACCGGTCGGCGCGGTGCTCAAGCACACCCTGACTGACCTCTTCGCGCGTCCGACAACCCATTATTCGCTCTCGATCATTCGCGATCGCGGCATCGATCAGCAGGCGCTGCGCTATGTGCTCGAGCAGGCCGGCCATGATCCGGCCAGCATCGTCTTCATCGACGGCTGGACCGGAAAAGGCGTCATCGCGCGAGAATTGCGGCGCGCCATCGCCGACTTCAGCGAGCATCGCTGCAAGGACGAGGGCAAGGGCGATGGCGAGGACGAAGGCGATGCCAAGAACGAGGACCAGCACCAACGCCGGTTCCCGAGCCTGTGCCTAGACCCAAACCTCTATGCCCTCACCGATCTCGCCGGGGTCGGGATTGCGCCCTCGGATGCCGACTACCTGATCCCCTCGAGCATCATGAACGCGACCCTATCAGGACTCGTCAGCCGCTCCATCCTCAACGAGCAGATCGGCCCGCGGGACTTCCACGGCTGCGTCTACTACGCCGAGTTCGCGCCCCAGGATCGCTCGGTCTGGTTCGTCGAGGCCTTGCGCGAGGCCATTCGCGAGCAGCTCGCGGCTGGCTACCGGCCCAACCCCGTCCCCATCGATCCAAGCTCGGCACGGACACGCTCGCGGCACCTCATCGCCGAGCTGAAGAACCGCTTCGCCATCAGCGACGAGAACCTGATCAAGCCAGGCATCGGCGAGGCCACCCGCGTGTTGCTCCGGCGCGTGCCTGAGCTGCTGATCCTGCGCGACGCCGCGATCCCCGAGGTGGCGCACCTGCGCCAGCTCGCCAACGAAAAGGCCGTCCGCTGCGAGATCGATCCCAGCCTGCCCTATCAAGCCGTTGCGTTGATCAAGGCATGCCAACCGTCCTAAGAATCAAAGGCTTGAGATTCCATTTCTACTCTGACGAAGGGACAGAGCCGGCTCATATCCATATTCGCGGCGCTGAAGGTGAGTGTAAATTCTGGCTGTCGCCTAGCTCACTTGCACGAAACCGGGGCATTCCAGCGCATCAGCTCAGAGAGATCGAGAGAATCATTTATAATCACCAAGCATTTCTGCTGGAGCAATTCCATGAATACCACGGCGATTGACCATGAGCCATGCGCCCTGCGTGCTTGGGCCGAGGCGAGAATGATTTACCTTGAGCTGAAGGACGGGCGCATCGTTGGTTTCCCGGCGGATCGTTTTAAGCTGCTCAGCGCAGCGACTCAGGAGCAGCTAAAGCAAGTGACCATTGAGGTCAACGGTTATGCGCTTCGTTGGGACGCATTGGATGAAGACCTGACCGTTGCGGGTGTCGTGGCCGGAAGATTCCAGCTCCCTCTTCCGGAACAAGCGGCCTAGCCTTTTCAGTCTTCCAGAGCGGTCACCAATGCTTGACGCCTATCGTCTGGGCGGCTCCTTGTATGTCCCCGTGACGCATAAGGACTGCCTACAGATCGCCAACGGCCGCAAATGGCCTAAGCTGCGCTCAGTCATCTTCTGCACCGAGGACGCAGTGGCCGCCGAGGCCCTGGGCTCGGCGCTTGACAACCTGCGCCACTGCCTCGACCGGATGCGCCCGAGCACTGAGACCTTGCGCTTCGTGCGCGTGCGCAACCCCGAGATCCTGACCTGGCTGCTTGATCTTCCCGGCATCGACAAGCTCGACGGCTTCGTCCTGCCCAAGCTCGACATGAGCAACATCGACGTCTACATGGACCAGATCGATGGCTATCGGCTCGGTGGCGGTCGGGCCCGCTTCCACTGCATGCCAACGCTCGAGACCCGCGACGTCTTCGATCCCGCGCGCATGGCCGAGCTGCGCGACTACATGCTCGAGCGCGGCTATCGAGACCAGATCCTCGCGCTACGCATCGGCGGCAACGATCTGCTGGCGCTCCTCGGCATCCGGCGCCCGCGTGATCGCACCCTCTATCGCACCCCGCTCGGGCTGACCATCGCCAACCTGGTCACCGTCTTCAAGCCGCATGGCTTCGAACTCACCGCGCCGGTGTTCGAGCACATCGACTGCCCCGAGATCCTCGCGGAAGAGCTCGGCGAAGACCTCGCCCACGGCCTCTGCGGCAAGACCGCGATCCATCCCGATCAGCTGCCGCTGATCGACAGCCGCTTCCGCGTCTCCCCGAGCGACCTCAAGGCCGCGCAACGCATCCTAAATGACGACCGCGCCGTGTTCAAATTCGGGGGTTCGATGTGCGAGCTGGCCACCCACAGCGCCTGGGCCGAGCACATCGTCGGACGCGCGGCCATGGGTCGCTGATCGGAAAGCCAGCGCGACCAAGCGCGACCAGGCTCAGCAGCGCAGACCCGGCGCAGCGGCATCAGGAGCAACAACCAAGCCCTGCTGCCTCCTGATGAGGCGCCGCAGGCGCATTGCGCATCCATGCGCAATGCGTCGGGTGTGACGACCGCCCAGTGTTACCGCGCGGTCGTGGCCTCGGCCTTTGCCTCGGCCTGCTCGAACGGCTCCACCGGATGCAGCCCCAGCTTGTCGCGCACCCGCTTGCGCGCCAGGTCGATCGGGATGATCAACACCGAGAACAGCAGTACCCAGATCCACTCGCTCAGGCTCAGCCCCACGGTGCGCAGCACCTCGCCACCGAAGTAGGTGAAGATGATCTGCAGCGCGAAGATCAGCGCGACGACGATGATGAACAACCGGTTCTCGGTCAGATGCTCGAACAGATCGGTGTTCTCGGTGCGCGCATTGAACTTGTTGAAGTTGTTGATGAACACGAAGAAGGCGAAGAAGCCGGTCAGGAAGGCCGCCTCGCTACTGAACAACCCGCGAATGGGCGCGAAGGTCAGGAAGATGATGCTCAGCCCAGCAATCGCGAAGCCATTGATCAGGATCGAGGACCACATATCGCCACTGATGATCGGCGTATCGCGTGGGATCGGTTTCTCGCGCATGTAGCGATCGAGCGCCGCCTCGCCGGAGAAGGCCAAGGCCGCCAGCGTGTCCATGATCAGGTTGATCCACAGCAGTTGCACCATGGTCAGCGGCAGATCGAAGCCGAAGAACGGCCCGAGGAAGGCGACCAGGATCGCCGAGACATTGACCGTGAGCTGGAAGATCAGGAATTTCCTGATCGACTTGAACAGCGTGCGGCCATAGAGCACGGCGCGCGTCAGCGACGAGAAGTTATCGTTGAGGATGACGATATCGCCGGCCTCCTTGGCCACCTCGGTACCGCTGCCCATCGAGAAGCCGACATCGGAGCGCTTTAGGGCGCCGGCGTCGTTGACCCCATCGCCGGTCATGCCGCCGACCAGGCCGATCTCCTGCGCGGCTTGCACCAGTCGGCTCTTGGTGTGCGGATAGGCGCGCGAGACCACCTGCAGGCGCGGCAGCACCGCTTTCAGCTCCTCATCCGAGAGCGCCTCGATCTCCTTGGAGGTCATCGCCACCCCGGTGCCCGGGTCGAGCAGGCCGACATCGGTGGCGATGGCGCGCGCGGTCTCGTGGCGGTCACCGGTGACCATGACCACATGCACCCCAGCCTCGCGCGCGGTGCGCACCGCGGCGCGGGATTCCGGCCGCAGCTCGTCGCGCAGGCCGACCACCGCCACCAGCGTCATCTGCTCGGGCAGCTCCTTATGCTCGCCGATCGGCGCGTCCGAGACGGCCAGCGCCAGCAGGCGCATCGAGCGCTCGGCGAGCGCGTTCAGGGTCGGCTCCAGCTCGGCCGATGTCAGCGGCCGCCGCTGACCCTCGGCATCGAGCATCTGCGTGCAGCGGGCCAGGATGATCTCCGGGGCGCCCTTGATCAGGGTGGTCGCCGGACCGCCTTCGAGCTGTACCGCCGAGAACTTGCGCGCGGTACTGAAGGCGATCATGTCGACCACGGCGGCCGGGTCCGGCTCGCGCAGTACCGGCTCGACGAAGCGCAGCAAGGCCTGCTCGGTGCGATCGGCACCGATGATATTGACCACCTCGGGCTGGCTGACATCGATCACCGCCATGGTATTGAGTCGGATCGAGGTGCCGACCGTCGCCCGGATTGGGTCCGGCAAGGCGGCAAAATCCGGCCACTGCCGACCATCGCCGAGCACCACGGTCGAGACCTGCAGATGGCCGCGGGTGAGCGTGCCGGTCTTATCGGTGAACAGCACATTGAGGCTGCCGGCGGCTTCGATGCCGAGCAGCTTGCGCACCAACACCCGGTCTTGCAGCAGCTTGCGCATGTTGATCGACAACACGATTGCGACCATCATCGGCAGCCCCTCGGGCACGGCGACGACGATGATCACCGCCGCGAGGATGATCGCGGTGACGAAATCACTGATCAAGGCGCCCCAATTCGCCCAGTCGGCGAGGAAGGGGCCAAGGGTCGCCAGCGTCAGACCACGCTCCATGAACAGCTTCTGGCCCATGAAGGCGAAGGCGATGGCGATGCCGCCAAACAGGCCGAACTTACCGATCTGACCGGCAAGTACCGACAATTTCGCCTGCAGCGGGGTCTCGCGCGCCTCGCTGCTCATCTCTTGGGCCAGGCGCCCATAGAAGGTCTTGTCGCCGACCGCGGCCAGCTCGACCACGGCCTCGCCGTCTTCGATCACCGAGCCACGGAAGACCCAATGCGGGTCATGCAGATCCGCCACCTCGGCGGCGGCGTCCCGACTCGAGACCGCGTGCTTGTTCACCGGATCGGACTCGCCGGTCATCGAGGCCTGATCGACCGTCAGCTCACCGGAGAGGACGACGCCATCGGCGGGCACCTTATCGCCTGGCTGTAACAACACCTTATCGCCGACGACCAGCTCATCGATCGGGATCTCTAGGCTCGAGCCATCGCGGAACACCTTGACCTGGATCTGCGAGGCGTCGGTCAGCAGCCGCTGAAAGGCGCCCTCGTTCTTGTACTCCGACCAGGTGGCCACGCCCACGGCGATCAGCACCGCGATCGCAATACCGACCCCTTCGTACCATTCGGCATAGCCGAACAGCGCCAACGCGGTGATCATCACCAGGGCGATCATCAGCACGACGATCGTCGGGTCCTTGAAATTGGCTTTCAGCTTGTCGAGAAAGCCCTCGCTCTCCTGCGGCGTGAGGGCATTGCTGCCCCAGCGCGCGCGCGACGCCTTGACTTCTTCAGTGGTTAAACCTGGATAGTTATTTTTCATTGTCTTACAACAGCCTCAGCACGCGACCGCGCGCGACAGATCCCAAACATCGGGCGAGTGATAGAGCCGCGCCAATTGCAGCTCGCGCTCCAGCTCCATCTCGCGCGGCAGATGATCGCCAAAGCGGGTGAACAGCTCGTCCTGCTCGACCGTCTCCTGGCGCGCCACCTCCTTGTCGATGTTCATGATCGCGAAGAACTGCTCGCGGCTGAACTCCAGGCCCTCCCAGGTCAGGTCATCCCAGCCCGGCAGCCAACCGAGCGGGCTTTCGATGCCCGCGGCGCGCCCCTCGACCCGGTCGATGACCCACTTCAGCACCCGCATGTTGTCACCGAAGCCAGGCCAGATGAACTTGCCGTGGGCATCCTTGCGGAACCAGTTGACGCGGAAGATGCGCGGTGGCGTGGCCACATGCTGGCGGCCGATGCGCAGCCAATGCTTCCAATACTCGGCCATGTTGTAGCCGCAGAACGGCAGCATCGCCATCGGGTCGCGGCGCATGTTGGCCTGGCCGATCGAGGCCGCGGTGCCCTCCGAGCCCATGGTCGCGGCCATGTAGACGCCGTGCTCCCAGTTGTAGCTCTGAAACGCCAGCGGGAAGTTCCGACTCACCCTGCCGCCGAACAGGAAGGCGCTGATCGGCACCCCCTTGGGGTTCTCCCAGTCCGGGTCGATTGAGGGGCACTGACTGGCCAGCGCGGTGAAGCGTGAGTTCGGATGCGCCGCGGGTCGGCCACAGCCCGGCGTCCAGTCGTTGCCCTGCCAGTCGATCAGATGCTCGGGCGGCTCCTTGGTCAGCCCCTCCCACCAGACATCACCCTCATCGGTCAGCGCGGTGTTGGTGAAGATCGCATTGCTGCGCAGCGAGGCGATGGCGTTCGGGTTCGAGCTTTCATTGGTACCAGGCGCGACGCCAAAGAAACCGTATTCCGGATTGATGGCGTAGAACCGACCATCCTCCGGATTCGGCTTGATCCAGGCGATGTCATCGCCGACCGTGGTCACCTCCCAGCCCTCAAAGCCCTTGGGCGGGATCAGCATCGCGAAGTTGGTCTTGCCACAGGCGCTCGGGAAGGCGCCGGCGACATAGTGCTTGCTGCCCTCGGGCGACTTCACGCCCAGGATCAGCATGTGCTCGGCGAGCCAGCCCTCGTCGCGCGCCATCACCGAGGCGATGCGCAGCGCAAAGCACTTCTTGCCGAGCAGCGCGTTGCCACCATAGCCACTGCCGAACGACCAGATCTCGCGGGTCTCCGGGAAGTGGGTGATGTACTTGTCCTCGACATTGCTCGCACAGGGCCAGGGCACATCCTGCTCACCCGGGGCCAAGGGCGCCCCAACCGAGTGCATGCAGGGCACGAAGTCGCCATCGGCGCCCAGTGCATCGAGCACCGCCTGTCCCATCCGGGTCATGATGCGCTGGTTGGTGACCACATAGGCGGAATCAGTGATCTCAATACCGATATGGGCAATCGGCGAGCCGATCGGCCCCATACTGAACGGGATCACGTAGAGGGTGCGGCCTTGCATACAGCCGTCGAAACGCTCGCGTAGGGTCGCGCGCATCTGCTTGGGGTCCATCCAGTTGTTGGTCGGCCCGGCGTCTTCCTTGCGCTCGGAGCAGATGAAGGTGCGATCCTCAACCCGCGCGACATCGCTTGGATGCGAGCGCGCGAGGAAACTATTGGGACGCTTGTCGGGATTGAGCCGGATATAGGCGCCACTTTCAACCATCTCATTACAGAGTCGGTCGTACTCCTCCTGGCTGCCGTCGCACCAGTAGATGCGATCTGGCTTGCAGAGGCTGGCCATCTCATCGACCCAGCTCAAGAGCTTGGTGTTACTGGTTCTCGACGCGCCATCATGGGTGGTGGTCATGGTGGAGGATATCCTCGGTTGCTTACCTAGAAAATGCGGTGATGGTCAGCCTGCTAACGACCAAGGCTCGACCGGTTGCCTGTGTCTTAGCGAGTACGACGCAAGGTTCGCACCAGCTTTGGAGCTGGCACACTGACTGATGGGTGATGTGAAACGCCCGACACGGCGCTTGGATCATTTCGGCCCTTTCGCCGCTGACGTCATGAGCGGACGTTGCTCACGCAGATCGGCAAGGCAGAGCGCCAATGAGTGACGCCAATCCGGCAGCGCAAGCCCGAAGGTTCTGCGAAAACGGCCCGTATCCAGCACCGAGTAGGCCGGTCGCTGCGCCGGAGCCGGGTATTCGCTGGTCGGTATCGGCAGCAGCCGACATTGACTGCCAGCCGCCTCGCGAATGGCCTCAGCAAACCCAAACCAGGAGGTCGCACCAGCCCCGGTGAGATGGTAGAGCCCCTTGACCTCTTCGATATCGAGGCCGCCATGGAACACGCGATAGGCGATCTGGGCTGTCACCTCAGCCAGCATTCGACTCCAGGTCGGGGTGCCGATCTGGTCGTCGACGATCCGCAGCTCTGCCCGCTCACGAAACAGATTCAGCATCGTCAGCAAGAAGTTGCTGCCACGCACCCCATAGACCCAAGCGGTGCGAAACACGAGCGCCGGCGCGCCGGATTCAAGCAACGCTTGCTCGCCCGCGAGTTTGGTGCGCCCATAGACGCTGCGCGGCTCGGCGGGGTCGTCTTCTCGATAGGGATGATCGGTGACGCCGGAGAAGACGAAATCAGTCGAATAATGGATCACCGGAATGCGTGGCGCCGTACACAGCTCGGCGATCAACGCCAGCGCATCGCCGTTGATCGCCTGGGCCAGCTCAGGCTGGCTTTCGGCCTTGTCGACAGCCGTGTAGGCCGCGGCATTGACCACCGCGTCCGGCGCCGTCTCGTGGAACAGCCGCCGCACCGAAGCTGGCTCGGTGAGGTCAACGGCAGGCCCATCTTGACCTGAGAGTGAAGCCGCAATTACTTGGCCAACGGGTGCCAAGGTACGTCGCAGCTCCCAACCAACTTGGCCATCGGCGCCAATGAGCAGGATGCGTGGGGTATCGGTCATCGTTGAGTCGTCAACCTTGTCGTCAAGCAGGGGATAGCGCGAGCGCTGAGAAGCGGCTGCAGTGAGCACAGCCTAGCTGCTATTGAGGACGGGCTCATGTGTGTCATGAACCCGCAATGCGTCGTCGGACCCGGCGCACAAACAAAACCCGTGCACGGCAGCTTGAGCCAACATCGCATCAGAACGGTATATCGTCGTCAAAGTCGCCCCCATCCCCGCGCATATCCGGCGCCGGGGCCTGCGAGCCTCCTTCCTCACGCATTGGTGCCGGCGCGCTACCGGCCCCGCCAGTGCCTGTGGGCCGACCATAGCCGCCGTCACCAGCACCTCCACCGCCACCGCCGCCGCGACTATCCAACATCTGCATCGAACCATTGATGTCGACGATAATCTCGGTCGTGTAGCGATCTTGTCCGTCTTGGCCCTGCCACTTACGCGTCCGCAGCTTACCCTCGATATACACCTTGGAGCCCTTGTGTAGATACTGACCTGCAATCTCGGCAAGCTTGCCGAACAACGCGACACGATGCCATTCGGTACGCTCTTGCGGTTCTCCAGTCGTCTTATCGCGCCAGGACTCGCTGGTTGCGATCCGCAGGTTGGCCACTGCACTACCACTCGGCATATAGCGCACCTCAGGGTCTACACCGAGGTTGCCGATCAGGATCACCTTGTTGACACCGCCACCTGCCATCGCTTTCTCTCCGAGGGTAAGAGCCATCTAGCGATCTAATGGTGCCCAAAGGCGTATCGGGTTGTCCACCTCGGCTGCGACCAGAGTGATAGCGGTACGCGCATCTGAGCGCTCGACGCACTGTGCTAGCATCGGGCCAGGCGATGGAATTCGGTTAGAACGCATAGCATCGCCAGAACCTCATGCTATACAGACTCACATTTGGCCAAGTTAACACCCGGAGCTCGACGTGAAGCAGCGCCTCTTCCTTTACTTCCTGTGCGCGACCCTGCTCGCTGTCGGCTGCTCATCGCAGCCCACTCGGGTCGGCAGCATCGCCGGATCATCGGGGCCAGAGATCTTGCTACCGGATGGCGGGGTCGAGGAGGCACAGCTGCTCGCGATGGGGATGGCGCGCAGCAAGGGCTGGAAGATCGCCGAGATCGATGATCAACGGGTGCTGCTTGAGCGTGAATTGCCCGCAAGCTCTCCGCAGGCGCAGATGCTGAGTCCAGAGGGCGTGCTCACCCGTCCAAGGCTCCAGGTTGAGACTCGACTGCGCGAGCGCGGTAACGACGTCGTCGTTGGCTTAAGCTCATCGGTCATCGTCAACCCTGGAACCGAACAAGAGCGCCGCGTCGACTACACCGCCGATTACCAAGACCAGCTAACGATCTCGCTGAATGCATTAGCGAGCGCCTGGCTGGAAAACCGAACGCGCATCGCTTCAGAGATCCCACTACCACCCGATCCCGATCAGGTCGTCATCGCAGAGGCTGACGCAGTCAGCGACGGCGGCACTGCGCCACCCAGCGGCGACAGCAACCGTTCCGCCCTGAACATACCGGCCGAGCCTAGCACGGACGGCGCGACCATGGCCGCCATGGCGACTCCCATCGCAACTCCCATCGCAACTCCCATCGCAACTCCCATCGCAACTCCCATCGCAACTCCCATCGCAACACCTCCGGCGCCAACACCGCCGCTGCAAACCGGAGACGACGCACCACGAGAGACCCAGCCCATCGGCTCGGGCGTGAGCGCCGCGCAAGACCTCAACGCTGAAACAACGCCCACCGAAAGCAACGAGATGCTCGTGCTCGACGGCCAGGCCCGCCGCGGGCTGTGGACATTCTACGCCGAGGCCTCAGCGCGTGAGCGCGGCTGCGCCGTCGGTGAGCGCGGCGCGGTGCTGCTCAGCACGACGACAGCGTTTGAACTCTATGAGGTACAATGCACTGGTAGCCCTAACCTCTTGCTACGCTGCCAGGGCGGCGTCTGCCGTGATATCAACTAAGCGGCAAAGACCAAGCGGCCGCCAAGTCTTTGCACCTGACCTCATCACGCTCAGGCTCGTCATCTTCATGACCCTCGTAGCCCTCGGCCAGACCAGCACGTCCGCTCACGGACAGGTCTCAGACGCCGATAGTCCCATCAGCACTCGAGCCCCGAGCATTCAGCTCCCCGATGCGACCGTCCCACGAGCCAAAGCGCTGTCACTCGATGCGGCCCTGATCAAAGGGTGGCAGCTTGTTGACAGCGGACGCGACTATGCAATCTTTGAAACCCCATTGGACGAGCCGGCCAGCGCCGGACCCGCCGATGCGCGCAGATCGGAGAAGACCCTGCTGCGTATCCGGGCTGATTTCAGCCAGAGCAAAGGCGGCGTGACCGCGCAGCTGAGTGCTACAGAGATCTGGCGGGCCGGCACCGAACGCTCCTGGTCAACCGATATTACCCAAACCTATCGAGCCAATCTGGAGCGGGCACTGGCATCACTGAGCGCGCAATGGCTGCAGTTCACCCGAGCCAGTGAGCGCTCGGCGCCTCTGCAGACAGATCGCCGGCAACCGCAGTCGGCTCGGACCATCGACAGCGGCGACCCAGTCCCCCTCGATCCCAACACCGTCAGCAAACATCAGCAAGACCCTAGGCCCTTCGTGCCTCACGCAGCACAGCCTCAGACCGCAACCACCCTCCAGCCCGCCATCCGAATTGGCACTTGGGCCTTCGATGCCGAGCAGCTCGCGCGGCAACAAGGCTGTACGCTTGACGAGATCGGCGCAATCCTCCTCTCCGATCAAGCGGCCGTTGAGCTGCATCGCGTTGGTTGCATTGATCGCGATGCCATGCTTGTACGCTGTAACCGACAGCGCTGCTGGATGGCTCGCTAACGCCTCGGGCTGATCGGCCTGTCCGATGCCCGCCGCGATCAGCCGCGCGAATCAGGATCATCATCGTTTGCAGAACGGCTACTACGGCCAGCCATGAACAGAGCTGCAACACCAAGGCCGACTAGCAGCAGCAACGAGACTGCGATCAGGATTCCGACAAGTTGCATTACGCCATCCTTTGTCCGAGAAATTCAGGAGGTTTTGCGGGTTGTCATGGGCATAGCCGGCAACCTCTGTGAATCATTGATCCATGATTCGCAGGCCCGCCGAGAGCGCTATCCCGATGACTATCAAGACCAGCTCCACCATCATTGCAATGCTGTTGCTCATTGGCTGCAGCGAGACAAGCGACCCTCAGCAGCAGGCCGAAGCACTTCTGAGCGGCGCAGAAACGGGCGATGTCTCGACCGTCGAGCGCCTACTAGGCAGCCGTGTTGATGCCAATGTGCGCAACAGCTGTCAGTGGACACCGTTGATGATGGCCGCCGTACATGGCCATGTCGAGACGGTCGAGCGCCTACTCGCAGCCGGCGCTGAGGTCGACGCAGTCGATCAGGGCGGTTACACGGCCTTGCTACTGGCGGCATCCAACAACCATACCGTCGTGATGCAGCAGCTGCTAGCCCAGGGCGCGATGATCGACGCCAAAGAACAGACACAAGGCTACACACCACTGATCTGGGCCGCGCACCGAGGCCACCAAGAGGCCGTTGCATTGCTCCTGGAGCGCGGTGCCGACACCACCTTGCCCGATTTCGAGGCGAAGACCGCCGCAGATCATGCCCGCGAACAGGGGCATAGCCAGATCCTTGAGCTGCTCAAGCCCAAGACTGCCGGTGTGGAGAAGCGCGCTCCCAACAGTGACTCCAACCACAATTTTAGCAACAGCGCGAGCTGACTCGACCGCTATCAGAGAGCCCTCAGAGGCCCCGGCACGAAGGTCTCCAGGGTGTCCATCAAGACAGGTGCTTGATTCATCGGGCGCTTGGTCATCGCACGAACGACCCAACCTCTGGCGGACGATGATTAGCTAAATGAGGCGCCGATGAGCCGTAAAGTTCGTATTCAAGAGTCACTGACCACCGCCCTCAAGCCGATGCACCTGGAGGTCTCAGACGAGAGCCACATGCACAACGTGCCCGACGGTGCTGAGTCACACTTCAAGGTGCTCGCGATCAGCGAGGTCTTTGCCGGCGAGAAGCTGATTGACCGGCACCGCCGCGTCAATGGCCTCGTGCGCGACGAGTTCGCCAGCGGCCTGCACGCGCTCGCCATCCACGCCTGGACGCCGCAAGAATGGTTCGACAAAGGTGGTGGCGAGGCGCCCGCGTCGCCGGAATGTTTGGGTGGAAGCAAACAGGCCGAAGAGCCCAGCACTACGCCACCTGCCCCGGCTTGACGACCAAGTCGCTGTCTCGTTTCTACTTCCCGAGCATCGCCTTCCACGAGCATCACCCTCCAGTGGTGCTCGCTTCGGGAAGCCGTTGATGAACAGAATCCAAGCATCGCCAGCGCAGAAGCATGACCCTAACGCTCATGGCGTTCCACCACCCCGAAAAATCAATCGCGGGAGATTCAGGTTAAAATCGAGCCGACCTAATCGTTGAAAAATGCCCGGGTCACCTTGAATACCACAGGGCTTAGCAGGAGCAGAGCGATCAGATTTGGAATCGCCATCATCGCGTTGAGGGTGTCGGCCAGAAGCCAAATGAAATCAAGATGCATGATCGCGCCGAAGGGCACCGCCGCCACCCAGAGGACGCGGAACGGGATGATCGCGTGGATGCCGAAGAGATATTCGACACAACGCTCGCCATAGACGCTCCAGCCCAGGATGGTCGTAAACGCAAACAGCGCGAGCCCGATCGAGACCACGTAGGCGCCACTGCCGGGCAGTTCTTCACCGAATGAAATCGCCGACAGCGCGGCACCGGTGATAGTCCGACTGTGCTCTTCAGTGGCGCCGTCTTCAGTCTCGAGCGTGCAGAGGGTACTTGGCTTTCTGATCATCCAGGTCCTATCGACTCGTTCCTCGATGACACCGCCGCGCTCGACGCAGTCCGTGAAATCCGGGCTTTCTGCCTTCCACTGCCCTGAAACGACAATCACCAGCCCTGTGATGGTGCAGATAATGATGGTATCGATGAAGGTGCCGAGCATGGCGACGGTGCCCTGCCGAACCGGGCTATCGGTCTCGGCCGCAGCATGCGCAATCGGTGCACTACCCAGGCCGGCCTCGTTCGAGAAGATGCCGCGCGCGACACCCATTTGGATCGCGAGCAACACCGAGGCGCCAGCGAAGCCGCCAACACCAGCGGCGGGCGTGAAGGCGTATTCAACGATGGTCACGAATGCGCCGGGAATCTCGCTCAGGTTCAGCGCTAGCACGATCAGACCAGCGACTAGATAGGCCAGCGCCATCAGAGGCACCAAGCGGCCAGCAACCTGCGAGATCCAACGAATGCCGCCAATCAGGACCAACCCGACGAGCAGCGCCATCACCAAGCCGGTGCCGAGCTCGGGAATGCCGAACTTGGTTTGCAGCGCATGCGCAACCGAGTTGGCCTGCACGGTGTTACCAATGCCGAAGCCGGCCACAGCGCCAAAGATCGCGAACAAGGTGGCCAGCCAGAGCCACTTCGAACCCAAGCCATTGCGGATGTAGTACATCGGCCCGCCGACATGGTTGTTGTTCTCGTCGACCTCACGATAACGCACCGCAAGCACCGCCTCGGCGTACTTGGTGGCCATACCGACCAACGCGGTGATCCACATCCAGAACAGGGCTCCGGGTCCGCCAATCGCCAACGCCGTACCGACACCAGCAATATTGCCGGTGCCGATGGTCGCCGACAGCGAGGTCATCAAGGCATTGAACGGCGTGATGTCGCCACTGCCCTGCTCCTTGCGGCCTCGCCACAGCATGCGAAACCCGAAGCCGAGCCGATGCAGCGGCATCGCCTTCAAGCCGATCGATAGGTACAGACCCGTGCCGAGGATGAGCACGAGCATCGGCGGGCCCCAAACCCAACCGTTGATGGAACCAATCACCGCAGAAACCTGTTCCATTGGTGCCCCCTGTTGTTGATTTGATGAGACGGCGCATTCACAGCAGCGGCGTACTATACACGCCGACGCGGGAACTGCTCACCCCATGTGTTCAGCTCATGAGGTGCTTGGAGCACGTCTGTTAGGGCGTATATTGGCCTGTACAATGCGACAGACGACTTCGAGAGGTCACAACCATGGCAGCACCCGACCTGACATCCATCCAACCGCTGGTCGAAGAGCTCGATCAGCATCCGATCTACGCCGAACTCAAGGATATCAACGATCTTCGGGTGTTCATGACCCATCATGCCTTTTCGGTCTGGGACTTCATGTCGCTGATCAAATACCTGCAGGGCAAGCTCGCCCCGGTGCAGGTGCCTTGGGTGCCACAGGGCAACCCGGCGGTGCGCTACTTCATCAACCAGCTGGTCTTGGAAGAAGAATCCGACACCATCGAAGGCCGCAGCGGACCGAGCTACAGCAGTCACTTCGAGTTCTACTGCCAGGCGATGCACGAGATCGGTGCCGACGGCGACAACCCGCGCCGCTTTACCGCCCTGGTGCAGGAGAAGGGGCTCGACGCCGCCCTTTACTCGGAGCTGGTCCCGCTGCCATCACGCTACTTCACCGAGACCACCTTCTGCTTCATTCGTGAAGACAAGCCACATGCCGTCGCCGCGGCACTGGCCGTTGGCCGCGAGCGCGTGATTCCGGAGATGTTCCGATCATTGCTCACGCGCATGGCGATCAACGAACAGGACGCACCGGCCTTCCACTATTACCTGAAGCGCCACATCCATCTCGACCAAGACTTCCACGGCCCGCTGTCGATGTCGATGCTCGAGCAGCTCTGCGAAGATGATCCAAAACGGCTCGACGAGGCGGTCATCGCGGCCGAAGAGGCCATCTGCGCACGCATCCGCTTTTGGGATGGCGTGCTCGAAGCGGTACAGAGCGCGCGCGGCAAGCCCTAAAACCTTACATCAAGCAAGGTGGAATCTCATCATCGCGGGGCCATCTTGCGAACGACGCCATCAGATACAACACAGATCACGACACGACGAGGTGACCTATGACCGTAGCAGTACCGCTCGACAACGAAGGCTTCTTGCTCAATCGGGACGACTGGACCGAAGAACTGGCCGTCGAACTCGCCGAGCAAGACGAGTTCGAGATGACCGAGCAGGTCATGCAGCTCATCCGCGAAGCACGCAGCATGTACGATAACGACGGCGTGGTGCCGCCCATCCGCATCTTTGCCAAGAAGCAAGGCGTCTCGACCAAAGACCTCTACAACATCTTCAAGAAAGGCCCGATGAAGCTCATCTGCAAGTGGGGCGGTCTGCCGAAGCCTACCGGCTGCGTCTGACGCCCAGGCGACGCCAAAGGTTCAGAGTCGGAGCGGCTGCCTCCCGGCCGCTTGCTCTGGCTCGACCTGCAAGCCGTCAGCCCCGTAACAGAGCCCATCACGCAGGGCAATGAGATCACCTTCCCCCAGCGGCTCCCAGAGTTCATCGGTCAAAGGCACGCTGGCCACTAGCGCCACGTCCTGACGGATCGACATCAGATTGACGCCGGCATCGTGCAGCTCTGGTGCGGTTCGCCAGCAATAGCGCTGCAAGAAGTAGATCCCCGGAGCGCGCAGTTGTCCATCGGGTTGGGTGCGTCGGTCCGCATGCACGAAGAGTGCGTCACTATCGGCGTAGATGAAATTGGCCGGCCCCAGCGGACGGATCTCGCGCGCATAGTCTGCGATCACGGCCAGCCGAACCGCGAGGTCAGGCACCTTGCCAGGCGCGTCATCCCAAACCGGTGCCAACGCGGTCAATAGACCACAGAACGCGCGCTCCGAGTCTGAATCACCCACTGGCACAAAGCGTGCTGGATAATGCGAGCGCAAATCGGCCAGCGACGGCATATCGCCGTTGTGCGCGAAGACGTGCATCCGCCCACCCAGCTCGCGTGCGAAGGGCTGCGTATTGCGCAACGCCAGCCCACCAAAGGTCGCAAGTCGGATATGGCAAAGTCCGAGCTTAGTGCGCAGACCTTGCCTCTCCATGAACTGCATCAACGGACTCTCACTCGCGGGCCGCGGCTCGCGCAGCAGCAGGCAATCAGTGTCCTCGTAAAAGGCGAGCCCCCAGCCGTCGCGATGCGGGCCTTCCGCGCCGCCGTGGCGCGCCAGCCGCTCGAGCGAGAAACCCAAGGTGGCTGGAACTCGGCTCGACATCGCAAACAGTTCGCACATGGATCTAAGGGCCTCGGGTGGTATTGGCGTTCTTGTCACGACTCAACCTCATGACTGCCGCAAACTAGCCATCGACGGTATCCGCAAGCCGACAGGAGACCGCTGGTATATCATCAACGAGTGTAGACCTCGATCCCATTGGAGCGTTTTCGCGCATGGAACCCGAAGCCTTTGTCCAATCGTCCGTCCTCTTGCTGCTTGCCGCTGCAGCGGCTGTGACGCTGTTCAAACACTTCGGTCTTGGCTCGATCCTCGGTCTGCTGGTCGCTGGCATCTTGATTGGACCCTATACACCAGGTCCATCGGTGACGGGTAATGTCGATGACCTGCGCCACTTTACCGAGTTGGGCGTGGTGCTGCTGCTCTTCGTCATCGGTCTGGAGCTGCATCCGAGTCGACTGTGGGAGATGCGGCGCACACTGTTCGGGCTTGGCTCCTCGCAGATCATCCTCTCAGGCCTGGCGTTGGCGCTCTATTTTCGCCTCTTCGTCGAGACCTGGCCGGTTGCGTTGTTGATCGGCCTGAGCCTGGCACTGTCGTCGACGGCGCTGGTGATGCAGATGCTGTACGAGAAAGGCGAGATCGCCACGCCGCGCGGGCAAACCGCCTTCGCGGTCCTGCTGATGCAGGATATCGCGGTGGTGCCGATGTTGGCCTTGTTGCCGCTGGCAGCCAGCACCGGCACAAGTCTGCCTGGCCCACCGCTGTGGGAACAGCTCGGCCTCATCATACTGATGCTCGCCGGAGTGATCGTCTCCGGTCGCTATCTGGTGCCGTTCGTGTTGGACCTGCTGGCGCGACAAGGCAACCGCGAGGCCTTCTTTCTGGTCACCCTGGCCTCCGTCTTCGTCGCCGCCTGGGCGATGAACCGCGCTGGGATGTCGATGGCGCTGGGCGGCTTTCTGATGGGCATGATGCTCTCCGGCTCGCGCTACAGCGTTCAGATCCACGCCAGCATCGAGCCGCACAAGGGTCTGTTGATGAGCGTGTTCTTCGTCACCGTGGGCATGTCGCTCGATTTGGGCGTGCTGACGACGCAGCCGCTGCTCTTCGGTCTGCACCTATTGGTTCTAGTCGCGATTAAGGTGTCACTCATTTTTGTGCTCGCGCTTGGCTTCTGCAGCACGCGCAGCGGTGCGCTGCAGGTCGCCTTCATGCTCGGACAGGCCGGCGAGTTCGGTTTCATTCTGTTCGGAGCCGCAAAGCTGCTCGGCATCATCGATGCCGACACCTTTACCATGGCGGCAGCGCTCATCTCCGGCAGCATGCTCATTACGCCCTTGCTCGTGCATCTCGGCGGCTTTCTGGCCGATCGCTTCCCGAGCTCAGACCCGCAGGTCGACGAGCGCTTCCGTTATCAGCCGAGCCAGGAGCAGGCACCGCAGGCGGTGATCGCTGGCTATGGGCGCGTCGGGCATACCATTGGCACAGTGTTATCTAGCCATGGCATTCGCTTTATCGCCTTCGATCAAGATCCGGGGCTGGTCGCGCGCTGGCGCGCCGAGGGCCAGCCGGTGTTCTATGGCGACATCCGCAATCCCGCGCTGCTCGCCGCAGCCAAGGTCGAGCAGGCCAAAGTGGTAGTGCTAACCATCGATGATCCACACGCGAGCATTGAGGCAACGACCCTGGTCCGACACTATGCGCCTGAGATCATCATCGTCGCACGCGCGCGCGACCTGACCGCCTGCGATGCCCTCTTTCGGGCCGGCGCCAGCCGCGCCTTCCCCGAGGCAGTCGAGGCCAGCCTGCGCCTAGCGGCAGAGACCCTGGATGGGCTGGGCATCACCGACGAGGATGCCGAGCAGATGGTGCAGCAAGCACGCGGCAAGGACTACGCATTAGTGCGCTCAGAGATCACCGAGAAACCGCCAATGACGGACTCACGCGCTACAAAGACCTGATTCGCTAATGCGTGCGCGTAAACGCAGATCGGGACCAATTTGACGGACATCGAGGATGTCTAGCGGCACGCGTTCGCTCATGCTGACCAACGGCCCAAGCTGGAACAGGCCACGCGCATCGCTGCCCATCAGATGCGGCGCCTGATAGAGTACCAGCTCATCGACCAGGCGCTGCTGGACCGCTGCGCCAGCGAGCGTCGGCCCCGACTCGATCAGCACCTCGTTGATCTCGCGCTCGGCCAAGTAGCGCAACAGGGCCTCGAGATCGACACGCCCGAACGCATCCGGCGGGCCGACCCAGACCTCAGCACCCGCGGAGGTGACGGCAGCGATGCGCCTGGCATCTTGCACACAGGTCGCCACCAGGGTGGCGCCCGGCAGCGGCAACATCTTCGCTGCGAGTGGTAAGCGCAGCGCGCTGTCAAGGATCACACGCAGCGGTTGCCGTACGGGCTCGCCCTCTTCCAGCGCCGCGATCGATGCCGGCGCAAGCCGCACATTGAGCGAGGGATCATCAGCCAACAAGGTGCCGATGCCGGTGACGATCGCCGAGGAGCGAGCACGCAGCCATTGCACATCGGTGCGCGCGGCTTCTGAGGTGATCCATTGACTCTCGCCGTTGGCCAGTGCCGTGCGTCCGTCGAGACTGGCCGCGAGCTTGACCCGCACAAACGGCAAGCCGAGACGCATCCGCTTATCGAAGCCCGGATTCAGCGCGCGGCAGTCATCTTCGAGCACGCCTGTGATGACCTCGACCCCGGCCGCACGCATCCGCTCGAGACCGCGGCCGTGCACAAGCGGATTCGGGTCTTCCATGCCGACGACGACGCGTCTGACCCCCGCTTCGAGCAAGGCATCGGTGCAGGGCGGTGTACGACCATGATGGCAGCAAGGCTCTAGGGTGACATAGGCGGTCGCGCCCCGAGCCGCCTTGCCGGCCGCATCGATCGCCAGACGCTCGGCGTGCGGCTCACCGGCGCGTCGGTGCCAACCTTCACCGACAATCTGCCCCTGTTTCGCTAGCACACAGCCAACACGCGGATTTGGATCGGTCGTATAGAGACCACGCTCGGCGAGCCGAACAGCGCGCGCCATCAGCGTCAGTCGAGCAGCACCCTCAGCATCCATACTCAAGACTCTTTGTCGAGGGCGTCGAGCAGATCGAGCTGGGCGCGTCGAACCTCAGGCGTCTGATGGCGTTCAAGACGCTCGATCTCCTCACGAAACGCCGCCACATCCTCGAATTTGCGATAGACCGAGGCAAAGCGCACGTAGGCGACCTGATCGAGACCGCGCAGCTCGTCCATCACCAACTCGCCGATCTTGCGCGCGCTGATCTCGCCTTCGGCGGTCCCGAGCAGCTTGCGTTGGATGCGGGCAATGGCGGCCTCGACCTGCTCGGTGCTAATCGGGCGCTTCTCAACGGCGCGCATCAGACCAGTGCGCAACTTGCGCTCATCGAACGGAACGCGGGTTCCATCGCGCTTGATGACGCGCGGGAGGTTCAGCTCAGCGGCCTCATAGGTGGTAAAACGTTCGCCGCAGGCGCCACAGCGGCGCCGACGGCGCACCTGATCGCCGTCGCCAGAGAGCCGGGAATCCATCACCTTGGTGTCTTGCGCACCACAGTAAGGACAGCGCATGCGGCCGTCTCTAGGTCCGCGCCGGTATCGGCCGGCGGCTACAGTCGGGCGATTGGCTCAACGCGCGTAAACCGGGAACCGCTTGCACAGCTCAAGCACCTTGGCCTTGGTCTGCTCGATCACCGCCTGATCGCCGCGGCTATCGATCAGATCGCACATCCAGCCCGCCAGAGCACGAGCCTCATCGAGGCCAAAGCCGCGCGTGGTGATGGCCGGGGTACCCACACGGATGCCGCTGGTGACGAAGGGCGACTGCGGATCATTCGGCACCGCGTTCTTGTTGACGGTGATGTTGGCCGCGCCCAGCCAGGCATCGACGTCCTTGCCCGTCAGGCCCTGCTCAATGAAGCTAACCAGGAACAGATGATCGTCGGTGCCACCGGAGACGACATCGTAGCCGCGCGCGAGGAAGGTTTCGGCCATCGCCTGGGCATTGAGGATGACCTGCTTCTGATAATCCTTGAAGGCAGGCTCCATGGCTTCCTTGAAGGCGACGGCCTTAGCGGCAATAACATGCATCAGCGGGCCGCCCTGGGTGCCTGGGAAGACCAGCGAATTGAACTTCTTCTCCAGCTCGGGATTGGATTTGGCCAGGATCAGCCCGCCACGCGGACCGCGCAGGGTCTTGTGCGTGGTGGTGGTGGTCACATCAGCAATCTGCACCGGGCTCGGGTAGACGCCTGCGGCGACCAGCCCGGCGATATGGGCCATATCGACCAGCAGGTAGGCGCCGACTTCGTCAGCGATGTCGCGGAAGCGCTGCCAATCGATGACGCGCGAGTAAGCAGAGAAGCCGGCGATGATCATCTTCGGCTGGTGCTCGCGTGCCAGCGATTCGACCTGGGCGTAATCGATCTCGCCGGTGGCGGCGTCGAGCCCGTATTGGACTGCATGGTAGAGCTTGCCGGAGAAATTGGGCTTGGCGCCGTGGGTGAGATGGCCGCCGTGGGCCAAGCTCATGCCGAGCACGGTATCGCCGGGCTGACACAGGGCCATGAACACCGCCGCATTGGCCTGCGAGCCGGAATGCGGCTGCACGTTGGCATAATCGGCGCCAAACAGGGCCTTGGCGCGCCCGATCGCGAGCTGCTCGGCGACATCGACGTACTCACAGCCGCCATAGTAGCGCTTGGCCGGATAGCCTTCGGCGTACTTGTTGGTCATCACCGAGCCCTGCGCCTCCATCACGCGCGGACTGGCGTAGTTCTCAGAGGCAATCAGCTCGACATGCTCTTCCTGGCGGCGCTCCTCGTCGCGGATGGCCTGTGCGAGCTCGTCATCGTAGCCGGTGATCTGCATGCTGGCGTCGAACATAGGGAACACTCCCGGAAATCAAAAACCGCTCAGTATAACGCGGATCGTATTTGGTTTCAGATCCATGGCTTTCAGATCTGGCTTTCAGATCCGATGCCGATCAGGCTGCCAGGCGGCTTCGAGCTGCTTGAGCACGTCGCGGCGGCTGATGATGCCGATCAGGCGGCCTCGCTCCATCACCGGGAGACGGCGAAAATTGCTGTTCGCGAAGCGCTCGGCGACCTCGGTGACGGGCGTATTGGCATCCACAGTGACCACCGAGCGGGTCATGAAGTTCTCGACCCGGCCGCCATCTTCGCTGTGGTAGCCAGCGCCGAGCGCGATCTTCATGCAGTCGCGCTCAGTCAGGATGCCAACCAGATTACCAATCTGGTCCACCACGGGCGCCCCGGACAGCCGCCCCTCGACCAGGATGCGTAAGGCCTCCAAGACATCCATTCTCGGCTGTAGGGTCACGAGTCCCCTCGACATCGCCTGCTTAGCCGTCTTGGTCTCTTTCATCGCTGGCTCCTGACCGAAACGATCGGAAAGTAAAAGGTACCGCGCTCAGCCTTGAGCTTAGGCCAAATCGCCGCTGCGCGTGGGCGTTTGCGCATGCTCGGCCTGATTCGGACAGATCTGGCCACGACTGCAGGCACCGCCGCAATCAGCGTGGAGCCCGGGAATCTGATTGAGACCACCACAGCTGCCCTTAAGCTCGGCGCGGCCGTTGAGCACACCCAGCGCAAGCCCAGCAAAGGCTAGTACGAACAGAATCAACGCAAAGCCGAATTCAACCATCCCCTACCACCCTGAAAACCCCTACAAAGACTCCCAACGTCAGCGTCAACAATAACCACTAACCACTAACCACTAACCACTAACCACTAACCACTAACCACTAACCACTAACCACTAACCACTAACCACTAACCACTAACCCCCAAAATCATCGAGCAGGATATTGTCGTTCTCAACACCGAGGCTGTGCAGCATGCCGATCACCGACGCGGTCATCATCGGCGGTCCGCACATGTAGAACTCGCAATCCTCAGGCGCCGGATGGTCCTTCAGGTAGCGCTCGTAGAGCACGCTATGGATGAAGCCGACCTCGCCGGTCCAGTTGTCCTCCGGCTGCGGCGATGAGAGCGCGATGTGCCACTTGAAGTTATCGTGTTCGCGGGCCAGGGCATCGAAATCCTCTTGGTAGAAGATCTCGCGCTTGCTGCGGGCGCCGTACCAGTAGGACATCTTGCGCTTGGTGTTCAAGCGCTTGAGCTGATCGAAGATGTGGCTGCGCATCGGCGCCATGCCCGCACCGCCACCCACGAAGATCATCTCGGCCGTGGTCTCTTTGGCGAAGAACTCACCGAAGGGGCCAGCGATGGTGACCTCGTCGCCCGGTTTGAGGCCGAAAATGTAGCTCGACATGATGCCAGGCGGCACATCGGGATGATCCGGTGGCGGCGTCGCGATGCGCACGTTGAGCATGATGATCCCGGCCTCGCCGGGATAGTTGGCCATCGAATAGGCGCGTGTGACCGGATGCTTGGTGCCCGCCTTGAGATCCCAGAGGTTGTACTGATCCCAGTCGCCGCGCAGGTCATCGGGGATCTCGATATCGCGATAATCGAGTCGATAAGCCGGGCAGTCGATCTGGATGTAACCGCCAGCGCGAAACGCCACGTCCTCTCCTGGCGGCAGCTCGAGCACCAGCTCTTTGATAAAGGTCGAGACACTGCGGTTGGAGCGTACGCGGCAATTCCAGCGCCGCACGCCAAAGACCTCGCGCGGCACCTCGATGCGCAGATCCTCTTTGACCGCGACCTGACAGGCGAGACGATAACCCTCCCCGGCCTCGCGCCGGTTGATCAGACTGGCCTCGGTCGGCAGCAGCTTGCCACCACCTTCGAGCACCCTGACCCGACACTGACCGCAGGTGCCGCCACCGCCGCAGGCGGAGGGGACGAAGACATCGGCATCGGTCAGGGCGCCGAGCAGCTTACGCCCGGCGCTGGTGACGATGTCACGCTCTTCATTGATGTCGATATGCACAGCGCCGCTCGGCACCAGCAGGCGCCGCGCACCCAGAATCACCATCACCAGCGCCAGCACCAGGCCGGTGAAGACCAGGATGCCGAAGGTCAGGTCGAGCATGCGACAACCTCCATCGTCCATTGAAACGGATACTTCACCGGTCGGGATGGCAATGTGCCATGGACGTTAGACAAACCAGTCGTCACAAAGAGATTAGCCGCCGAAGAAACAATGCCAACAGCAGCGCTGCTCGGCAGTGAGCAGTCAAGGGCGCTGTTCACAATTGGATACCTGAGAAGGACATGAAGGCCATGGCCATCAGCCCGGTCGTGATAAAGGTGATGCCGAGCCCTTGCAGCCCGTTCGGCACGTCGCTGTACTTGAGCTTCTCGCGGATGCCCGCCAGCAGCACCAGGGCCAGTGCCCAGCCAAAGCCGGTGCCGAAGCCGTAGACGGTGCTCTCGGCCAGGTCGTAGCCGCGCTCGACCATGAATAGGGACCCGCCGAGGATGGCGCAATTCACCGTGATCAGCGGCAGGAAGATGCCCAGGGCTTGATAGAGCGCCGGGAAGTAGCGATCGAGCAGCATCTCCAGCATCTGCACCATAGCCGCGATCACGCCGATGTAGGTGATCAGGCCAAGGAACGAGAGATCAAGCTCCGGCAGGCCGAGCCAGGCCAGCGCCCCCTCCTGTAGCAGATGATGATAGATCAGGCCATTGACCGGCACGGTAATGGTCTGCACCACCACCACGGCGATGCCAAGCCCAATCGCGGTCTCGACCTTCTTCGACACCGCGAGAAAGGTGCACATGCCCAAGAAGAAGGCCAGCGCCAGGTTCTCGACGAAGATCGCCTTGAACAGCAATGACAGATAATGCTCCATCAGCCCCGGCCCCCTGCGCAAACCACCGCAACCTGCCTCCGTGATGAGTGCTGACGCATCGGCATCACTGCGCCTCCGTGCGATGGACGACGTGGATACGGTATTCAGGCTTCTCGAGCTGCTCTGGCTTCCAGGTGCGAAGCGCCCAGATCATCAGGCCGATGATGAAGAAGGCACCGGGCGCCAGTAGCATCAGCCCATTTGGCTCATACCAGCCGCCCTCTTTCACCAGCGGCAAGACTTGCACGCCGAGTAGGCTGCCGGAGCCCAATAGCTCGCGGATCGCAGCAACGCCGATCAGGATGACGCTGTAGCCGATGCCATGCCCAAGCGCGTCGAGAAAGCTTGGCCAAGGCGGATTCTTCGAGGCAAAGGCCTCGGCGCGCCCGAGCACGATGCAGTTGGTGATGATCAGCCCAACGAAGACCGAGAGCTGTTTCGACAGCTCATAGGCGAAGGCCTGCAGGATCTGATCGACCAGGATCACCAGCGAGGCGATGATGGTCATCTGGATGATGATGCGGATGCTGCTCGGCATATGGCGCCGAATCAGGCTGATGATCAGGCTGGAGCCGATCAGCACCGCGGTCAAGGCGATGCTCATGGTGATGGCGGGCGCCAGCTTGGTGGTCACCGCCAAGGCCGAGCAGATGCCGAGGATCTGCAGGGTGATCGGATTTTTGTCGACGATCGGCTCGAGCAGCAGCCGGACGGATGTGTTTGCCATCTTGTGCGTACCCCTTAATGTTCCCGATAGTGTTCCAGCCTTAGCCGCGCTCGCGACTGGACACTGTTGCTAGGAACGGACCATAGCCCTGGGGTCCGAGCCAGAAGCGCATCAGGTTGGTAACACCATTGCTGGTCAAGGTCGCGCCAGAGAGGCCGTCGACACGGTGCTCAGCGTTCGGCGCATTCGGATCGACATTGCCTTTTACCACCTCGATCACTGGCTCGCCGGACGTATCCAGCAAGACCTTGCCCGGCCATTCGGAGAGCCAGCGCTCGCCGGCGACCTCACTGCCGAGTCCGGCCGTCTCGCGCTGCTCATAAAAGGTCAGCGCCTTCACGGTGCGTCCGTCCGGGGCCAGCGCCAGCAGCCCATGCATGGTCGACCAGAGTCCAGCCCCATAGATCGGCAGGATGATGGTCTCCAACTGCCCCGCATCGCGCACCAGATAGACCGGCATACGATCTGGGCGCCGGGTGATTCCGGCCGGATCAGACTCGCTCAGCGCAGTGCTTGCCGCCGGGTTCTTTGCCGCATCACGATAGGAGTAGCTCAGCGCATCGACACCCTCGACGAAGCGGCCATTGTCGAGATCGACCAGCCGCGTCTCGATCTGGGCAAAGGCCTCGTCCAGGCCAAGTTCAGCCGAGCCGAGGCCGGCGACCTCAACGATCTCCGACTTGAGTGCAAGCGCCGCCTTACGCTCCTGCAGCGGCCGCAGACTCACCGCCGTGGCCGAGACCACCATTGAGCAGGCCAGGCAGAGCACGAGGGCGACCGCCAGGGTCTTGCGCGGATCATCATTCGGCAGCTTAAACACCGCTTTGATCGAGGCGATGAGGCCTGTCAGGCCCGCTCCCCCGGCATGCAATCGCGAATCAGCTGACATGGCGACGGGCCCTCCTGCGAATGTTGGCCTGAACCACGAACCAATCGATCAGCGGCGCGAACAGATTGGCGAACAGGATCGCCAGCATCACACCCTCCGGATAGGCCGGATTGAGCACCCGAATCAGCACCGTCATGAAGCCGATCAGCGCGCCATAGACCCATTTGCCGGCCTCGGTCATCGACGCCGAGACCGGATCGGTGGCCATGAACACCAGCCCGAAGGCGATGCCGCCGAGCACCAGATGCCAGTGCCAGGGCAACGCGAAGGCCGGGTTGGTCTCGCTACCGATCAGGTTGAACAGCAACGTGGTGCCGATCAGGCCGATCAGCACACCGGCCATGATGCGCCAGGAGGCAACCCCGGTGTAGATCAGGAACATGGCGCCAAGCAGGATCAGGAAGGCCGAGGTCGAGCCGATCGAGCCCTGCACGGTGCCGAAGAAGGCGTCCCACCAGGTCACGCCGGCGGCCTGGATCGCGCCCACTCCGCCCTCGGCGGCGAGCATCAAGGGCGTGGCGCCGCTGAAGCCATCGACCGCGGTCCACACCGAATCACCAGAGATCTCGCTCGGGTAGGCGAAGAACAGAAAGGCGCGACCGGTGAGCGCCGGGTTCAAGAAGTTCTTGCCGGTGCCGCCGAACACCTCCTTGCCGATGACGATGCCGAAGGAGATGCCGAGCGCCACCTGCCACAGCGGGATATCGGGCGGCAGGGTCAGCGCGAACAGGATCGAGGTGACGAAGAAGCCCTCGTTGACCTCATGGTTGCGCACGGTGGCGAACAGGATCTCCCAGAAGCCACCGGCGGCCATGGTGACGATGTAGATCGGCAGGAAGTAGACCGCGCCATGCCAGAAATTGTCCCACAGGCTGTTGGCGTCATTGCCGCTGGCGCCGAGCAGCCACAGCAGCCCGCCGCGCCAGCCTTCGACCTGCTCCAACCCCATCGCCGCCATGGCGCTGTTGGCCTGCAGACCGACGTTGATCATGCCGAACAGGGCGCAGGGCAGCACCGCGATCCAGACGAAGATCATCACCCGTTTCAGGTCGATGTTGTCGCGCAGATGCGGCGTGCCGGCGGTGACCGTAGACGGCGTATAAAGAAAAGTGTCGACCAGCTCGAACAAAGCGCCGAAGCGCTCGAAGCGGCCACCGCGCAGGAAGTGGCGCTCTTGGCGGTCGAGAAATTTGCGTAGCGCCTTGCTCATGCAGACCTCAAGCGCGACTGATCAGTGGCGGTCGTGCCCTGGGCAAGGGTCACTATGACCTGGGTGGAGATGGCTACACGACGCATTGGATCAGTGATTTTCTTGCCAGATCTTGGTCAGATTGCGGCGCAGGATCGGCCCGAAATCGTGCTTGCCACAATCGACGAAGCTGCACAGTGCCAGATCCTCTTCGTCCAGCTCGAGCGCGCCGAGCGCCTCGGCGGCCTCAATGTCGTCGACGATCAGCGCGCGCAGCAGCTGGGTTGGCAGCAGGTCGAGCGGCATCACCCGCTCATAGGCGCCGATCGGCACCATCGCTCGCGGACTGCCGTGCAGCGAGGTGCCAAGCGGCAGCCGCTCGCCCTTGGCACGGCGCGACCAAAACAGGTTGAGCGCGGAATAACGCCCCTTGCCGGGCTTCAGCCAGCCGAGCCATTCGCGCTCGCGCTCCTCGGCGAGCACCGTAATCTGGTGATGGAAACGGCCGAGAAAGGCGCTGGTGCCAACCGCATGCCGACCGCTAAGGGCCGAACCGGAGATCACCCGCGCCTCGCGCCGACCGCTGAGTTCGCCCTGGATCAGATCGTTGGTGCTGGCGCCGAGCCGGGTTCTGATCAGTCGCGGATTGGCGACCATGGGGCCGGCCAGCGAGATGATCCGGGTCGGATCGATGCGCCCTGTACGGAACAGCCGACCGATGGCGATCACGTCTTGATAGCCGATGTACCAGACCCTGCGCCGCAGGCTGGCCGGAGCGAGCAGATGGACATGGGTGCCCGGCAGTCCCGCCGGATGCGGACCGGCGAACTCGGCGACCTGAAAGCCGGACGCCGCCGGCACCCGCAGATCCACGCCGGGGCGCTGGCAGCAGTAGCAGGGGCCGTCGCAGAGCTTGCTGATCACCCGCAGGCCGTCGCCAAAGGCGTCACCGGCATCGGCGATGATCTGGGCCGGATCAGGCGCCAGCGGATGGCTGTCGATCGCGGTCACGAACAGCGCCGCCGGGGCACTGTCGGGTGGCGCGATCATGCTGAACGGACGGGTACGGAAGGCGAGCCAAGAGCCAGAAGCGAGCAGGTTCTCCTTGACCTGATCGCGGTTCAGGCCATCCAGCTCACTGGCCTGATAGGCGTTGAAGGTCTCCTGCTCATCCTCGGGCGGCAGCGGGTTGTTGCCATCACGCGGTTGATCGAGGCGGATGACGATGGTCTCCAGCATGCGCCTTGGGCCGCGATGGATGGCCTCGACGATACCGCTGCCAGGGGCGGTCGCGGCGACCTCGCGATAGGCCTTGCGGCGGGTGATCGGTTGGCCGAGTCGGACGCGATCGCCGACCTCGATCTCCAGGGTCGGCAGGCGCTTGACACCAGCGCAGTCGTAGCCGATGTGGGCGACGCGACCGACCACCGGGCTGGCATCGATCTCGGTGCTCGGCACCCCGGCGAGCGGGATATCGAGTCCCTTCTTGATCCGGAACTGCAGACGGCCGCCTGGATTGGCTCGGCCCTTGCCCGAAGGCGGTCGGAGTACTGCCACTGCGATCGAAACGCCCTGATGAGGTGACGACAAGATGGCCTATACGATCCCTTGCCGATTGCGGTGCGTCAAGGGGTGGTGGCTCCTCCGGCTGCTACCGAGCGCCGATGCGGGTGGCTGTACCGTCGACAGCATCCACGATTGCGACTCCCTGCGCGCCGAGCACAAGGAACAGCCGCGGCCTTAGAGTCTGTCTGGAAAAAATTCAGACACAATTTGCAAGCGTAATGTTTGATTCCGAATGGCTTTAGAAGATCCTGAAGTTGCTGAAAAACAGCGTCTTGGCGTTTCCCAAAGACATAGGCGAGCACCTCTCCTGTCTCGTGATCAATCGCGTGCCAAAGCCACCTTTGGTTTGACTTAACGCGCACAAAACTCCACATCTCATCAAGTTCCGCTTCGTCGCATTTTTTATAACCACTTGTATTTCAGATGTATTTTTTATATTTTCGAGAATTCCGACAGGTTGGCATTGATCCACTTGGAGCCTTGTGTTGGCCCGAGGGCGAGGACCTACCTTGCCTTGCTCCAGAAAGCCTGATCCGCTACCGATCTCTCTGATGCAGGCAGAACCTAACTTCAGTGTCGCACTTGAAGTTTGGATTGAAGAAGTGGCTGAGTGGCGCGATCAAGCACAAACCCGCTTGGATGCAATACCGAGTTTGAAGCATTAACTCAACGAATTATTCGACAAAGCTTGGCTGCAAGCGCACCGATCTGCCACCAAATCCTTGCAAGCCCATGGGAAATCTGTCTGTATTCCTCTCGTATGCCCCTACACGGTCACGCAAACGCTGGATCACGAAGTTTTTCCTCTGCATTCTGCGCAGCGCCGCTGATACCTTTCGGGTGCTCACCGGTGGTCTACGTGTTCTCGATCTGGATGTCTCCCGTCATCATGGGGCGATGATCCAGTCACTGAGATTGCGTCATCGACTCGACACCAACATATCTGTAGCACTACCGCGCTCCGCTAGGCCGCAGCCTGAACCAATGCCTTCAACCCGACACGCCCCCAGGCTAACGCTCGTCATCATCGTCCGCGAGGAGGCAGCACAGATCGGCGTTTGTCTCGAGAGCGCACGCGCGCTGGTCGATGCGATGATCGTGCTCGATACCGGCTCGCACGATGAGACGGTCGCTATCGCCAAGGCCGCGGGCGCTGTTTGCGCTCAAGCGGGCCGGCGTCTTGGAGTCTGACAGCGAGCCGCCTGCTGCTCGCAGCATTGAGGGGTAAGCCCCTGATTCTCCCTCTTCGCGAGCTTGCGCCGGTTGCGCATTGACCCGCGCTAGCGTCGTGCAGCCGTCCTGTGCTGCTCGCTATACTGATGACTCCCGTCCCGCCGCGCCTCAGCGTCGGTCACCAACGCCCCTGCCAGAGCAACCACTGATGAGCGCCGCCTTTGATCTCTACACCAAATTGAAACACAGCTCGAGCGATGAGGAGCGCGCTGAGGTGATTGCGCAGGCCTTTGATGCGCTCGAAGCCCGCTTCCCTCAGCTCAATGATCTCGCGACCCAAGGTCATGTCCGCGAAGCCGAGCTGCGCTTGCAGAAGGAAATCAAGGAGGTTGAAGCGCGGCTGCAGAAAGACATCAAGGCCCTTGAACTCCAGATCAAAGAGGTCGACGCGCGCTTACAGGAGCGAATCAGCCAGCTCGAAGTGAGCCTGCACCAGGCGCTGGCCGCGCAGACCCGTTGGCTCATCGGCGGCCTCGCCATCCTCGGCGTCGTGCTCAAGCTCGCGGATGTGCTGATCGGACCTTGACGACGCTCGACGGCGCTGCAGCGAATGTCAGGTACGTCTCTGGCTTGCCCGCAACTTCTGAGGAAACACGCATGTAGGTGGCCCGCGTCAAGCCACCAGCGGGAATCGACGCACTATACTCGCTGTGCATCACATAGGCTCGTCGCGCAACCGCTTGGCGGAATAGCGTCTTCAGGCGGCTCTTGAGCATCGCGCCAGATCAGGATTCCAGCGACAGCAAGAAGTCGGCGCTCCTAGAATGGCGAGCCCCTGGCACCGATGCCATCGCAGGACGTCCAAGGCCATCTCACGCCGGCCGAAGCGCTCGCGGAGTCTCTGGGCATCGAGCACTTGACGCTGTTCGCCAACGGCACCCTGGCCTTGCTCACCGCGCTGCAGGTGTTGCGCATCACCGGTGAGGTCATCACCACGCCCTACTCCTTCGTCGCCACCGCGCATTCCCTACTCTAGAGTTCCGACTGAAGAGCAAGGCAAGGCAGGCTGCTCGGTAGAGATCTGTACTGAATCGGGAGACCAAGATGTCAACACGAGCCTGGTACGACTACTACATCATCGACCCCGGATCGGGCACGATGACCTTGGCCATGCGCTTCTACAAGTGGGGCGACGGCACGCCGGAGAACGCGCTTGCGGAGTATCGGTTGTTCAGAGAACGCTTGCAGCAGCTCGGCGGGCAGTTGCCGGTGGAGTGGCTCGATCGTCTGTTGCGTGACCAGCTCGGCGACCTCCATGCGACGCTGCCGCCACAGTTTGCCACCGCTGCGTTCTTGTTCCTGCTGCAACGCGCCTCGGATGAGGAGCAGCGTCAGTTTTGGCATCGGTACAAGCCCTTGATCCCGACTATCGTCTCTTCCTGACGCTGGCCCGCGGCGAGTGGTCGATCTCTGGCTTTCGTGCGCGCGATCTGCGCCAGCACATCAGCGGCCTCAGCACCAGTGGCGCTTCTTATCTGATCAAGCGCCTGCGCACCCATGGGTTGATCAAGAAGGTCGGGCATACCTACAAGTACTTCTTCACCAAGCTCGGGCGGCGCGTGACCACCGCGGCGCTCTGCCTACGTGAGTACTTCATCAACCCCGCGCTCGCCGGACGGGTGCAATAAAGTCTTCGTCATTTTGTTCAAGATTTTGCGGGTAAGGGACTATCAACCAGGTCGTGGTGGAGAGGTGTTAGACACGCTCAAACGGGTTCAGAAGCAAGCAGATCGGCAGCGCGACGGCTCGGCAACAGGGCAGGATTTTACGATGATCGAGACGCCCCATCCGCTCGCCCGATTGGTGGTTCCTCTCGCGCGCCGGCATGAGCAGGCGCCGATGGTCTCAGCGGCCTGAGTAGAGCCGACGAGCGTGGAGTCGCTCCTTCTACTCGGCGGCGGCGGCCACTGCCGCGCTTGCGCCGCCGGCACCCCGCGCAGCGGCATCAAGCGCCCGAGCCCCAGCGAAGCCAAGAACCGGCCCATCGCCCGCAAATCCCTGGTCGCCGCTCGACCCATCCGCGCTGGCGAACCGTTCACACCAGAGAATGTCACCGCCAAGCGTCCCGGCACCGGCCTCTCGCCGATGCGCTGGGATGAGGTGATGGGCCGGATTGCTAGGCGCGACTATACTATCGATGAACTGCTTGAAATCTGAGGTATTTGGATGCCGAGAATCGCGTTCTTCTTTGGAATTTCGATCTACATGTACATGGACGATCACGGCACCCCGCATTGCCATGCAATCTATGGCGACTACGCTGGCGCTTTTCGACTTGATGATGGCGAACTAATGGCTGGACAGATGCCTCCCGCACAGTCAAAAAAGATCAAGCGCTTTATCTGCGATAACAACGCTGAGTTGTTGGAGAAGTGGGATGAGCTTAGCGGCTGAAACCCCTTGGCCACAGGTAGTCAAGGCAACACCACTTGAACAATATCAACTGCAGGTGTTGCTCAACAGCGGCGAACAATGGCTGATCGATCTCAAGCCATTGATTCAGCGTCGTGATGCGTACTGGCGACTTCGCCAGGAGCGGTATTTTCGACAGGTTGGCATTGATCCACTCGGAGCCTTGTGTTGGCCCGAGGGCGAGGATCTTGCTCCAGAAAGCCTGACCCGCTACCGATCTCTCTGATGCAGACACAACCTAAGCGTATCTGCGTCGTCACCGGCACCCGCGCCGAATACGGTCTGCTGCGCTGGGTCATGGAGGGCATCCGCCAGTCACCCGTGCTGGAGCTGCAACTCATCGCCACCGGCATGCACCTCTCGCCCGAATTCGGGCTCACCGTTGAGGCGATCAAGGCTGATGGCTTTCAGGTCGATCGCAAGGTTGAGATGCTGCTGAGCTCGGACACTGCGGTCGGCGTCACCAAATCCATGGGCCTCGGCCTAATCGGCTTCGCTGACGCGCTAGCGGACTTACAGCCAGATCTCATGCTGGTGCTGGGTAATCGCTACGAGATCTTCTCCGCTACCGCTGCCGCGATGATCGCGCGCGTCCCCGTTGCCCATCTGCATGGGGGCGAGACCACTGAGGGAGTCATCGATGAGCCGATCCGACACAGCCTGACCAAGATGTCGCACCTGCACTTTGTCGCTGCCGAAGAGTATCGGCGTCGGGTGATTCAACTCGGCGAACAGCCGGAACGGGTCTTTCGCGTCGGCGGGCTCGGCATCGATAACATTCAGCGTCTCAAACTCTTGGCGCGTGATGAGCGAGAAGCCGCCCTCGATTTCAGGCTGGCTTCGCGCCACCTGCTGATCACCTTTCATCCGGTGACGCTGGAGCACAACACCAGCGCCGCGCAGATGGACGAACTGCTCGCCGCACTGGCCGCTAGATGATCTGCTGAAGAAGCGTTTCTACGATTGGCCGTCCACTGAGAAGCTTGTTCATTAGTTGTGTCCCTTGGACATCGTATCGCAGCAGCGATTCCAGACTCTGCAGCGCGGTGTCGCGGTCGGCGATCTGGTCGCTCAAGGTGCTCCAGTGGCTGGTCGCTGAAGATCCAGCGCAGGACGAGCTGCACCAAGCGGGTCAGCACATCGCCTTTGATCTCGGCGTCGCTGCGCGGTGAGAGATCCTGCAGCGCGTAGCGAAATTGTGGCACAGAGGGCTTGAGCGCCTCTGGCAGCGGTCGGATCAGGGCGTGGAAGTCGCTCGGCATCCGCCAACGGCGCTGGCCGTGATAGAGCACCAGCGGATAGACCGGCGGCAGGGTCTTGACCTCGGGATGCTGCTTGCGGTAGGCCTCGCCCTGCAGCGCGATGTCGCGCAGCAGTTGCAGCAAGACCCAATCGTCGGTCTGGCGCTTGTGCTCAAACAGGATGTAGACGTGGTGTGCCAGGTTGGCTGGCGCCGCTGTTTGATCGAGCGTGGCGGGCGCATCGGCCGGATCACGCGCTGCCACATCGGCTTGATCAGCCATGGCCTGGGGCGGCTTCGTCTTGCCCCAGCGCAACCACAAGCGACGTCACCGCAGGCAAACAGGCCCAAGATCGATTAAGCTCAGCGGCTTGCGCAATCCCCTACCGCGGCCGTCCTGGAACGCCCTGGGGAGATACTGGGAGACACCGATGCACCACATCCAAGGCCTGCTCATCACCGGCGGCACCGGCTCCTTCGGCCAGGCCTTCGTCAAGACCGTCTTGGCCGAGCATCCGCACATCCAGCGCCTGGTGGTCTACAGCCGCGATGAGCTCAAGCAGTTCGAGATGGCGCAGGTGTTCAGCCCGGCCGACTAGCCGGGACTGCGCGACTTCATCGGCGACGTGCGCGACCACAAACGCCTGCATCGCGCGCTCGAAGGCATCGACACCGTGGTGCATGCCGCCGCGCTCAAGCAGGTACCCGCCGCCGAGTACAACCCCTTCGAGTGCATCAAGACCAACATCCTTGGCGCCCAGAACCTGATCGAGTCCTACCTCGATAGCGGCGTCAAACGGGTTATCGCGCTGTCCACCGACAAGGCCGCCGCGCCGGTCAACCTCTAAGGCGCCACTAAGAAACTGTCCATCAACTTCTTCCCGATTTGAGGGCCACTGTTGGGCGATGATCGGGAAGTAGAAAATGGACAGTCACTAAGCTCTGCTCGGATAAGCTCTTCATCGCCGCCAACCGCATCAAAGGCAGCCGCGATCTCACCTTCGCCGTGGTGCGCTACGGCAACGTCATAGGCAGTCGCGGCTCGGTGATCCCCTTCTTCCTCGAGCGCCGCCATACCGGCGTGCTGCCGATCACCGATCCGGCCATGACCCGCTTCAACATCAGCCTGCAAGAAGGCGTCGACAGGGTGCGTTGGGCGCTCAACAACGCCCGCGGCGAACGCTTCGTGCCCAAGCTCCCGAGCTATCGCATCACCGATGTCGCCAAGGCCATCGGCCACCACCAATGACCCAGAACTCGCCGAGCGCATGGCCCGCCTGCGCAGCCACGGCATCACCCGCGACCCAGCGCGGATGCAAACCGATTCTGGGCAGCCGACGCCTCATCATGCTGCACTAGCGGAGCCTGTCTCTGCTAAGCCCAGGTTTGGCGAGCCCGTACTGAGCACATCGAGAGACCCCTGGTACTACCAACAGCTCGCGCTCGGCTACAACTACCGCATGACCGATATCCAAGCCGCACTCGGACTCAGCCAACTGCAGCGCCTGGATGACTACATCGCCCGCCGCCACGCACTGGCCGAGCGTTACGACCGTCTGCTAGCCGACCTACCGATACGGCTACCGTACCGAGATCCCAGACATCGCTCAGCGCTGCACCTCTACCCCATTCAGCTCGCCGATCGCACCACGCGCGCCAAGACCTTCCAAGCCCTGCGCGACGCTGACATCGGCGTCAACGTGCACTACATTCCAGTGCACACTCAGCCCGACTACCAACGCTTGGGCTTCAATCTTGGCGACTATCCTGTCGCAGAGGCCTATTACAGCCGGGCGCTCAGCCTACCGCTCTTTCCGGCCCTCACCGAATCGCAACAGCATCACATCATCACCGCAATCCAACGTCTCTTTGTGAGGACGCCGTGATCACGAGCGAGCATCAAGGAGCGCGCTGATCGTCTTCGATACGCGCCTCAAAGAGTTCACGCGTTTGATGTGGCAACGTCTCCACCAAGACGAAGGGTTCGATATCCAGCGCGCGCAGCTTCTTTCGCAGATAACGCCTGATCGTCTCGGCAAAGATCATCGGCGCTTCAGGGTCGCCAGGATGATCACCAGCAAACAACACGAGCTGAACCTGATACGTTCGCGCGGCATCACGCACATCCTGCCACTGGGAGTCAGTCAGGCGCGCACAAATCCCCAACGAGTCGATAAAACAACGAAAGAGGTCGCAAACCTTCGCATCCCAATCACTCGCCTTATCGATAAGAAACCACTCGGCACTCTTGACTTCGAGCAGATACAACACCTGACGAGATGGATCGACAATCGCAAAATCTGCTGCTTTCAGACCACAAAACCGAACGGTCTCATACGGCCCATCAGCCCCGTCGTAATCGACAAAAGGCAAGCGAAAACGCAGCTCAAAGGGCGACTCGGATACCCAATCACTCCATGGAGTATTCGTCACGACGGCCTCGATTCACGTCTGAGCCTGCCCGAGTAGAACTGTTTCGATTCACGCTGATAGAGGCGTTCAAAGGCATCGATGACTGGGTTGGGTTCCAGATCATACAGATGATTCTCGATGCTGAAGCGAACAAACTTATCCGTCGGGACCTCCCTGTACAACCCGAAATATCGGACTGGCGCCTTTTGTGCCGCTGCAGTGAGCGCGAGGTACTTAAGCGTAAAATAGTCATGCGTAGCAAGGAAGACTTGCGTACCCTGTCGCGCGAATGTCGCCAACAGCTCGGCCAGAGGCTCAGCAAAGGCGGGATTCATGTTGGCTTCCGGCTCATCCCAAAACAGCACCGCATTGTCCGCAAGACCGCGATTCGCCACCAACTGCAACAGCATGCCGATCTTTCGATAGCCTTCCGCCGCAAGCCCCGCCTCGACACGACCAAGTCCGCGTTGCTTGATATAGAAGCGCTGGGCATGCTCATCGTAATCGATACTGGCCTTTAGCATTTTCTCCAACGGCATGATCAGCTTTTGCTGCCAATCCGCCCGCTTCCCCGCACCAGCCCGCGCGCCAAGCTTCAGCGCCAGATCGCTATACAACTCCTCAAGCTCAAGATGCGATTCCGCCATCGCAGGCACCAACCCATGGAACATGGAGAGTACCTCCTTGGTCGGCAGGTAAACAGGATCAGGCCAGAGTTGCTTGCCGATCTCCCACCTCCGGAGGTCCACTTCCCGATCTCGGGCCGAGAATTCGAAAGAGATTGAGCCCTCTGCTGTCACTGTCACCGTTGAGTGCTTATGCCCTTGCACACGGGAAGCCAAGCGACCCACGGCATCCACCTGAAAATTCCGAACCAAGCGCTTGCTGAGATGCGTCGTGAACCCCGTCTTGCTGCAATCCAAGTCCTTCGCCGTCGCCACGGAGCGGCAGACGGCATAGAGCAGTTTGAGAAGATGCGTCTTGCCAGTCGCATTCTCGCCCAGGATCACATTGATGCCCGGCGTGAAAGATAACTCGCATTCGTCAAACAACGTAAAGTTGCCCAACGCGAGTTTTTGTAATCGAGCCGCGCCCATCTTTTCAGCCTTTTAGAATACCTGATCTACAGGATAGCGCGACTTTGAGCCTGTTCGCCAAGCCGCGTCCACCCGCCTCATCGATCAACCAGCGTTTCTCGATCGGACCCAGCGGCGTCGGCACCACCCCGGTCACCGCAAGCCCACCGGCAACCCGCATCAATCGCGGCTCAACCGCATTCAGATCAGTCATCTTCGGGCACCCCGGCGTCTCGAAGACCAAATGCCCGCTGAAATAGTCGTCTCCAGCGTATAGCCCGACAGCTCGATGCCGAACGGCAGAGCGCGTTGCCGCGCCAGGCGCAGCAGGGACCAGTAACAGCGCTCGATGACGTGCGGGCGATCTTCCTCAATGGCCGAGTAGGCCAGGTTGAGGTGGAAGAAACTGTAGAGGCGGAGGAGACTCATGGGCCTCAGGGTCAAGCGTTGCGAGTATCGGCGATGGGTTCGCAGTCGATACCCAATAGCGGCGCTTTTTCGCAGAGGCGGTCATAGTCCAGAACGGAAATGGCATCAATATCCGCCAACGCAATCCGTCCCTTGAGTCGTGAGTTAACAGTGTGTCGCAAAGCACCCAAGTGAATGTTCAGGTTCGCGGGCAAGCCCAAAGCGATGATCAGGCGCAGCCGAATTCGAGACTTGGCGAAGTCCGGCAAACCGTCGCGCAATGCCTGACTTCGCCTTGTATTGGCCCGCAACGCCAAGAGCATCAACACACTGTCAGTGACCTTGTCGACCAACTGCAGGAAGCGATAGGGGGCATCGCCTTTGATCGAAGGTACTAGATCGTCACGATACAGTGCTTGCGCAAGATTGCGATAATCTCGGATCTCAAGCAGGTAGAGTGTTGTCTCATGCCGCCAGGCAAAATCCATTTCCTTGAGCGATTGCCCGCAGAGTGCGCGATAACCGGCCAAATCCTGGAAGCGAAAAACGGCTCCGGCCGGAAAACCAAGGCGCAAGCCTGATTCCTCAATGTATTCATGCGTCATAACCCTAAATCCAGGCGCACATCTTCATCGAACAAGGCCATCGATTGCTCGATAATCGGGCTATCCGGAAGGCCATCGGCCAGGCGCGTGATCATGCCGCGAACACCTTCGCCGTTCTCACGCCGAAGATCCAACAAGGTATCATCCGTTTGACCCTCGCGCGCGAGCTGCTCCAACCGCTTCAACAGAAAGTAACTGTGTGTTGTCGTATAGACTTGAATCCCGGAGCGGGCGTACTCGAAGAGCATTTCCGCAAAACGCACAACGGCCTTCGGATGCAGATTGGTTTCCGGCTCATCGACAAACAGCAGGCACCCACCCTTTGGCGTCAGACGGCGATTGCGCATGAGCCGATGCAGGATGCCGATCTTCTTGATGCCCTCGGCCGTTTGATGCATGTTATAGCGCTCATTGCCGCGCCGAAACCAGATACCCTTAGCATCCATCTCCACCTCGCCGCCACAAGTCACTTGGTCGAGATGTTTCACGGCGCGCGCCACATTGTTCTGCCATTTCCCGGCCGTCGTTGGTTGGCGGAAGTCTTGAACCAAGTCGTAATAGGTATCGTCGAAGGCTGCAATCTCTTGCGCCTCACGCGTGGCGACGATGGCATCGAAGATCGACAGGATCTCTTTTGGTGGCAGATAGTTAGCGCGCAATCCCTTCAGCGCGGACAGACCATCGCTCTGCCATTGAAGAATCTTGCTCGTCGTGTCTTTGCCGAACTCAAACCTGAGTGACCCGTCCCCGCTCATGCCCAGGTCAACCTTGAGCCGGTAGTGGCCGCCCCGGCTGACCAACCGACCCAGTTCCATCTGTTGCGGAAGAAACACCCAGCGCAGTTTGGCCGCTAGGATCTCAGGCAGCTCCACCGGGCTTGGGCCGGCCGCCTTCTTCCAGTACTCCTCGGCCACCCGCGTCACGGCATACAGCAACTTCAGCAAATGCGTCTTGCCGGTATCGTTCTCGCCGATGATGAGATTCAGGCCGCCGTGCCTTCGCCATTCGAGCGGTTGCTTGAAGATCGCGAAGCCTTGGATGTCGAGTTTTTCAATCAATGGAACGACCAATGCATTAGGGTTGGCGACTGTTGATTGTGCGGACTTCGCTTCAGCGGGTCGAGATGACCGCAGACTCTACCACGCCTTCCGCCAAGGCCACTGCCGCCTCGCTCCATAGGCGCTCAGTGTAGCACCGGCAGGTCGCCACTCTAGCAACTGCAGGGCGTGAACAGGCGAGCTTAGGGTGCGATACTTTCCAGAGCACGCGCTCAGTGACCTCAGCGTTCGGTGACGCTCTCCGCTAGGCCGCCGTCCGAACCGATGCCTGCAACCCCACACGCACCCAGGCTAACCCTGGTCGTCATCGCCCGCGACGAGGCGGCGCGCCAGTATCAGCATGCGCTGCAGGCGAGCGCCTTGCTGCCAGGGCAGCCCGCCTACCGGCATGATTTGGTGGTGCGGGCGCTGTTTGCGCTCAAGCGTGCCGGCGCCTTGGAGCCGGCCATCGCGCTCGCGGAGCAGGAGATGCCGCACTGGCCGCAGTCACCGGACTTTTTCTTTGCGCTGGGGGATCTGTTGCTGGATTGGGCGATTCGCCATCCCGAGCAGGCGGCGCAGGCGATCCTGCCGGTGGTGGAGCAAGCCTGGCTGACGTGCTTGGAGATCGGCGAGCAGCCGCGCTTGGAGGGCAGCATCCGGGGGCGTGGGAGCTTTCTTGCCGCGCATAACCTGGCGGTCCTTTATGAACAGCTGGGGCGATTGGATGAGGCTGCGGACTATCGCGGCCGGGCTCAGGTGCTGCGCCAGATCTGCATGATGGGATCTCCCGGTGCGGTCTGTTCCAACAAGCGGCGGGCGTCATCCTCTTCCACCCGTTGTGTCCCTTGGACATCGTATCGCAGCAGCGATTCCAGACTCTGCAGCGCAGTGTCGCGGTCGGCGATCTGGTCGATCAAGGCGATCAGTCGCTCAAGGTGCTCCAGTGGCTGGTCGCTGAAGATCCAGCGCAGGGCGAGCTGCACCAAGCGGGTCAGCACATCGCCTTTGATCTCGGCGTCGCTGCGCGGTGAGAGATCCTGCAGCGCATAGCGGAATTGTGGCACATAAGGCTTGAGCACCTCTGGCGGCGGCCGGATCAGGGCATGGAAGTCGCTCGGCATGCGCCAGCGGTGCTTGCCGTGATAGAGCACCAAGGGATAGACCGGCGGCAGGGTCTTGGCCTCGGGATGCTGCTTGCGGTAGGCCTCGCCCTGCAAGGCGATGTCGCGCAGCAGTTGCAGCAAGACCCAATCGTCGGTCTGGCGCTTGTGCTCGAACAGGATGTCGATGTGGAGTGCGAGGGGGGGTCGGCCGCTTGTAGCATTGAGGGGGACGTCGCTGATTCTCCGGCTATACTCCTCACTCCCGTCCCGCCGCAGTCCCAGCGTCGGTCACCAACGCCCCAGCCAGAGCAATCCCTGATGAGCGCCGCCTTTGATCTCTACACCAAGTTGAAACACAGCTCGAGCGATGAGGAGCGCGCTGAGGTGATTGCGCAGGCCTTCGATGCGCTCGAAGCCCGCTTCCCTCAGCTGACGGATCTCGCGACCCAGGGCCATGTCCGCGAAGCCGAGTTGCGCTTGCAGAAGGACATCAAGGAGGTTGAGGCGCGACTACAGAAGGACATCAAGGAGGTCGACGCGCGCTTACAGGAGCGCATCAGCCAGCTCGAAGTGAGCCTGCACCAAGCGCTGGCCGCACAGACCCGTTGGCTCATCGGCGGCCTCGCCATCCTCGGCGTCGTGCTCAAGCTCGCGGATGTGTTGATCGGACCTTGAGGACGCTCGACGGCGCTGGGGCGTGAGCGCTCGGCGTTGGCGCGCCATCAGAGCCACAACTGCAGGCTCGTTGTTGGCGGTGCTCAGTGAAACACCGCCTCCGGGGTTTCTGCGGTCAGGATGCGATCTGACCACTCCAGCAGCGTCTCGGCATCAGCCTCTTGGATCTGTTGGCGCAGCCGGCATCGGTGGGGCCGAATCTGCATAATGGGATCTCCCGGTGCGGTTTGTTCCAACAAGCGGCGGGCGTCATCCTCTTCCACCCGTTGTGTCCCTTGGACATCATAGCGCAGCAGCGATTCCAGACTCTGCAGCGCAGTGTCGCGATCGGCGATCTGGTCGATCAAGGCGATCAACCGCTCCAGATGCTCCAGCGGCTGGTCGCTGAAGATCCAGCGTAGCGCCAACTGGACCAGACGGGTCAGCACATCGCCTTTGATCTCGGCGTCACTGCGCGGTGAGAGATCCTGCAGCGCTTAGTGGAATCGTAGCACAGAGGGCTTGAGCACCTCCGGCAGCGGGCGGATCAGGGCGTGGAAGTCGCTCGGCATCCGCCAACGGCGCTGGCCGTGATAGAGCACCAGCGGGTAGACCGGCGGCAGGGTCTTGGCCTCGGGATGCTGCTTGCGGTAGGACTCGCCCCGCAGCGCGATGTCGCGCAGCAGTTGCAGCAAGACCCAATCGTCAGTCAGTACGGCGCTTGTCCTCAAACAGGATGTAGACGTGGCGTGCGAGGGGGGCGGCCGCTTGTAGCATTGAGGGGGACGTCGCTGATTCTCCGGCTATACTCCTCACTCCCGTCCCGTCCCGCCGCAGTCCCAGCGTCGGTCACCAACGCCCCAGCCAGAGCAATCCCTGATGAGCGCCGCTTTTGATCTCTACACCAAGTTGAAACACACCTCAAGCGATGAGGAGCGCGCCGAGGTGATTGCGCAGGCCTTTGATGCGCTCGAAGCCCGCTTCCCTCAGCTGACGGATCTCGCGACCCAGGGCCATGTCCGCGAAGCCGAGTTGCGCTTGCAGAAGGAAATCAAGGAGGTTGAGGCGCGACTACAGAAGGAAATCAAGGAGGTCGAAGCGCGACTACAGAAGGACATCAAGGCCCTTGAACTCCAGATCAAGGAGGTCGAAGCACGCCTGCAGAAGGAGATCAAAGAGGTCGACGCGCGCTTACAGGAGCGCATCAGCCAGCTCGAAGTGAGCCTGCACCAGGCACTGGCCGCGCAGACCCGTTGGCTCATCGGCGGACTCGCCATCCTTGGCGTCGTGCTCAAGCTCGCGGATGTGTTGATCGGACCTTGAGGACGCTCGACGGCGCTGGGGCGTGAGCGCTCGGCGTTGGCGCGCCATCAGAGCCACAACTGCAGGCTCGTTGTTGGCGGTGCTCAGTGAAACACCGCCTCCGGGGTTTCTGCGGTCAGGATGCGATCTGACCACTCCAGCAGCGTCTCGGCATCG
>NZ_NHSH01000050.1:57314-68262 GCF_016653315.1 Halochromatium roseum
GCTCGGCGTTGGCGCGCCATCAGAGCCACAACTGCAGGCTCGTTGTTGGCGGTGCTCAGTGAAACACCGCCTCCGGGGTTTCTGCGGTCAGGATGCGATCTGACCACTCCAGCAGCGTCTCGGCATCGGCCGCTTGGATCTGTTGGCGCAGCCGGACATCGGTGGGGCCGAATTTGCATAATGGGATCTCCCGGTGCGGTTTGTTCCAACAAGCGGCGGGCGTCATCCTCCTCCACCCGTTGTGTCCCTTGCACATCATAGCGCAGCAGCGATTCCAGACTCTGCAGCGCAGTGTCGCGATCGGCGATCTGGTCGATCAAGGCGATCAACCGCTGCAGATGCTCCAGCGGCTGGTCGCTGAAGATCCAGCGTAGCGCCAACTGGACCAGACGGGTCAGCACATCGCCTTTGATCTCGGCGTCGCTGCGCGGCGAGAGATCCTGCAGCGCGTAGCGGAATTGTGGCACGTAGGGCTTGAGCGCCTCTGGCAGCGGCCGGATCAGGGCGTGGAAGTCGCTCGGCATCCGCCAGCGGCGCTGGCCGTGATAGAGCACCAAGGGGTAGACCGGCGGCAGGGTCTTGGCCTCGGGATGCTGCTTGCGGTAGGCCCCTCACCCCTCCCCAAAATGCACATCAAACTCCGCCCGAGCCAGCTCCAGATCCGGATGTCGGCCAATATCCAGCCAATACTCAATAATCGGATAGGTCAGCAGGCGCTTCTGCTCCGCCAACAGCATGGTCATCAGATCGGTCATATCCGTCCGTTGGCCCTTGGGGATGCGCTGTCGTAGCTCGGGGTTCAGTAGGTAGATACCGGCATTCACGTAATGCCGATACACCGGCTTCTCGACGATGCCCTGGATGTGATCGTCCTCTTGTAGCAAGACCCCGTAGGGCACGGAGATGTCATAGCGCACCGCGCCAACGGTGAAATCGCTCTCCTCCTCGCGATGAAAATCCAGGATCTTGCGGAAGTCGGCCTTGGTCAGCAGATCACCATTGGTGACTTAGCTGCTTTAAATGTGCCATTATTTCCACTAACGATAACGGTTGGATTCTCAATGGCATCCAAAGTTTCATGGAAATAACTTGCCGGCCTTGATCATAACCCCGGCCAAGACCAACCATAACGGTCGGCTTTAGGCCAACGAGGAAGTTGGCAGAACCCTCAGTTTCTCATACCCTTGGAGAAGGAAACTAACCTTGGGTTGAGAAACATGATTGAGGACTCTGCCAACTCGAACTCTAGTGAAAATGCGGCGGGAGCGCCAGGGGTTGATCGGGTGCTGCCGGATAGTTGGCCGCAATGTTTCCTTCGACTAAATCAGCGAGTTTCCTCTTGCATCGCGGGGCGAACCATATAAGCCCCCTTAATTCCCTGATTTTTAGCCGGTGATTGTTAAGTCTGAACTTCCTGCGTTGTATTTTGCGAGCAGCTCCCGAATTATAGGCACAAGTTCCAATGGAACCTCAATAAGTGTTTGGCCAGATAATTCGAATGCGGCTTCGTCTTCTGCTACGGCTTCGTCTTCCGTCTGGGTTTCGTAATGCTCTAGTACCTTGGCAACTCTGCCCTCGTCCCAGCCTGGTGGAAAAACATTTTTATTCATCATGATTTTCGCCTGTGTCTGCGCCTAAACGCCGTTAACGGTTTACCCTTAAGGTCGTAAGCTGTGATCACAAAAACGCTATTTGGTTCCGGATCAGGCACATAAATGACCCTTAAAAATCGCCCCGAATCGGTTTGGCCAATAGAAATTCGTGAGACTTCGGTGCTTGGGCGATCCTCTGCCGGATTCAACAGTATCGTTTCCACCTCTTCTTCAGAGACGCGATGATTGTAAATGTGCGGTAGATCTGTTCGTGGATCAATAAAAAACCGGATATTCATTCGCGGTAAATAATATGGTTACGTGTTTAGTCCCGGTAGGTACCGCGTCACGGATCGACGCTTGTCTGGAACGCACCCGCAGTGGTCGATGCGATGATCCTGCTCGAGACCGGCTCTTTGCGCTGGGGGATCAGCTGCTCGACTGGGCACTTCGCCATCCCGAGCAGGCCGTGGACTGACCGCCGCCGGGTGAAGCTTTCACGGAAGTAGACGTCATGGGGATTGTTGATCTCGTCCATGGCGACGACTGTATCCGGATTCGGCCGAAACCGCGAGCGTCAGCCTCCGGCCGCACTCAAGCGCGCCAACAGCGCAGCCCAATCCTCACGGCACTTGACCTGTTGGCTGTCCTCTGGCGACATCTCAATGGAGGCGACACGTTCGCCAAACAGGCTGCCGGTGTGTAAGACCTCGGTCCAGATCCCAAGGACCGCGCCGTTGAAACGAAACAGGCGCTCACGCTCATAGACCAACGGCTGGAAGCGGCCGGGTTTGAGCAGCTCGAGGCCATGGCGTCCATGGGTGAACATGGGCTCGCCTTCCTCGGTGACCGAGACCACCGAGTCCGTCGCCGTGGTGAGCAAGACGTGGACGGCGTTGTCGATTGTCGACATGGACGGCGCAACGCAAGCGCGTGTGGAGCCACCCAACCTTGCCCCAGCGCAACCCCAAGCCACATCACCGCAGGCAAACAGGCCCAAGATCGATTAAGCTCAGTGGCTTGCGCAATCCCCTACCGCGGCCGTCCTGGAACGCCCTCGGGAGATACCGGGAGACACCGATGCACCACATACAAGGCCTGCTCATCACCGGCGGCACCGGCTCCTTCGGCCAGGCCTTCGTCAAGACCCTCTTGGCCGAGCATCCGCACATCCAGCGCCTGGTGGTCTACAGCCGCGATGAACTCAAGCAGTTCGAGATGGAACAGGTGTTCAGCCCGGCCGACTAGCCGGGACTGCGCGACTTCATCGGCGATGTGCGCGACTACAAACGCCTGCATCGGGCGCTCGAAGGCATCGACACCGTGGTGCATGCCGCCGCGCTCAAGCAAGTACCCGCCGCCGAGTACAATCCCTTCGAGTGCATCAAGACCAACATCCTCGGCGCCCAGAACCTGATCGAGGCCTAGAAGGGTTCGCCTACAGCAGCGGCACCAATCCGGACTTCCTCAGCGTCGAGCAACTGCGTGCGCTGATCCGCGCGCATCTGGACCCGCACTTCAGCGTCAACGACCCGGCATGATCCCCTACGGCTGCCAAGCCATCACCGAGGCCGACATCGCCGCGGTCGAGGCTGTGCTGCACTCGGACTTCCTCACCCAAGGCCCCGCCGTGCCCCGCTTCGAGCAGGCCGTTGCCGCCAAGGTCGGCGCGGCCCATGGCGTGGCGGTCAACAGCGCCACCAGCGCCCTGCACCTCGCCTGCCGCGCGCTCGATCTCGGCCCCGGCGACTGGCTCTGGACCTCGCCCAATACCTTCGTCGCTAGCGCCAACTGCGCCCGCTACTGCGGTGCCCGAGTGGACTTCGTCGACATCGACCCGGACACCTACAACCTCAGCGTCGAGGCCCTCGCCGCCAAGCTGGAGCAGGCCGACAAGACAGGCCAACTACCCAAGATCGTCATTCCGGTGCACTTCGCCGGCCAGCCCTGCGACATGGCGGCGATTGGCGAGCTAGGCCGCCGCTACGGCTTCCGCATCATCGAGGACGCTTCCCACGCCATTGGCGCGCACTGCGACGGCGAACCGGTCGGCAATGGCCGCCACAGCGCCATCACCGTCTTCAGCTTCCACCCGGTGAAGCTCATCACCACCGGCGAGGGCGGCCTGGCCACCACCAACAACCCCGATCTGGCCGAGCGCATGAGTCGCCTGCGCAGCCACGGCATCACCCGCGACCCGGCGCGGATGCAGGGTGAGCCCGCTGGCCCCTGGGACTATGAGCAGATCGAGCTGGGCTACAACTACCGCATGACTGACATGCAGGCCGCGCTCGGACTCAGCCAACTGCAGCGCCTCGACGACTACATCGCCCGCCGACAGGCGCTGGCCGAGCGCTATGATCAGCGGCTCGCCGAGCTGCCGGTGCGCACGCCCTATCAAGACCCCAAACACCGCTCAGCGCTGCACCTATACTCGATCCAAGTTGCCGACGGCGCAACCCGCGCCAACAGCTTCCAGGCCCTGCGCGATGCGGGAATCGGCGTCAACGTGCACTCTATTCCGGTGCACACGCAGCCCGACTATCAGCGGCTCGGCTTCGCCAAAGGTGACTACCCAGTGGCCGAGGCCTACTATGAGCGCGCGATCAGCCTGCCGCTTTACCCGGGGCTGACCGAGGCACAGCAGGATAGAGTTTGCCTGCACCTAAACGAGGCACTGCCATGAAACCCCGGCGCAACAGGTACAACACCAAACGCAAGCTTGTCTCAGCGCAGGAGAAGGACCGCTCCTTGGCCAGTCGCATCAGCTACGGCGGCAATCCCGAGCACAAACGCAATCCTGGGGACTTTGGACTGACCCCGCCAGCCGCGCATCGTCGCGCCGACAAATCCTTATGCGATGATACCGGCGTCCTAACGCGCGCTGCGGCCCTCAACTTGCTTCGTGCCGGCATCCTCCGGCGCGGGCTGATCAGTGAGCAAAGACGCAATGGCTGGCCGCAGAACATCTGGGCAGTCACCGATGCTGGCGAACCGCTCGAAGCCATGTTGGAGAACCCCGAGCAAGGCGCCTATCATGGCTACCCCATGCCCGCAAACGATCCGTTCAGGACCGAGATCCTCAAGCGCTGGCAACAACGGCCATGAGCAGCCCATTCGCCTTCGACATCCAATTCTCGCCCCGCGAAAGCGCCGCGCGCGATGCATTGGATCGGGTTGCCGAGGCCGAGATCGGCCTCTTCGCCGGCATCCTCTGTCTGACCGAGCTCGAAGACCGCATGGCGAGGACGGTTCGTCCAACCTTCAGGGCCAGCACCTACCGACTGACGTTCTGGCTAGCTGAGAACTGGTGGCGGCTGTGTTGGGAGCCAGAGGCTGACCACCTCGACTGGCAGTTGTCACACAACCTGGCCGCCATCGGCGCAGGCTACCTGTGGCCCTCGCTGACCTTCATCAGTGATGGCGAAGACGTCACGCTGCGAATGCGATCGAGCACCGTCGCGGCGACCGAAGACATCCGTTACCTCGTCCAACAAGACCTTCGCATCAGTCTCGACGCCTGGGTGAGTGGCGTCGATCGGTTCATCGGCGCGGTGATCGAACGGATGCGTACCTCTGGCCACAAAGACACCGAGCTGGAAGCACTCTGGAACGAGATCCAAGAAGAGCGCCGGGATGCGCAGACGGCACGCTGGCGAAAACTGGAGGCCTTGGCGGGCCTCGATCCAGGCGCGGAATCGGGCGCGTTTCTCGACACCTTGCTGGCTCGCCAATCCGAGATCGGCCCGTCTGGACTAGAAGAGTTGGTTGCCGCGTGCAAAGACGCGACGCAAGCCACCCTGAATAGGCTCGCAAACATCCGCGAGCACAGTGCATCAGGGCTCGCCATGCCGAATCTCGAATCCTTACGGCAGCGGATTCACGAACAACTCAATAGCAAGCGCGTTTCAAACAGCCTGACTGAAGCACAGGAGCCACCCTGGCAACGGGCTTACGAGGTCGCTGATGCCGTGCGTGATGACTGGGCCCTCGGGTCCGGCGCAATCAGCAATGCACAGCTTGCCGAGGCCTTGGGCGCAGAGCAACAGCTGCTGCTCACCCCGAACGCATCAACACTCTCCCCGATCTCCGCTGGTTTTCGGGATGAACACAGCGGCCACTTCGCCGTCGCCATCGGGGCGCGCGCGCCGACAGGCAGGCGTTTTGCCGTCGCCAGGCTCTTGGGCGACTACCTCGCGACCAGCGACGCCGAACGCCTACTGCCAGCAACCACGACCAAGACCGCCCGGCAGAAATTCCAGCGCGCGTTCGCGCAGCAGTTACTCTGTCCGGTCGAAGACCTGAAAGCCTTTCTGGATACCGAGCACCCGAGTGACGACCACATCGAAGAAGCTGCGGCCGAGTTCCACGTCTCGCCGCTATTGATCAAGACGACACTCGTCAACCAAGGATGGCTAGGTCGCGAGTTCTTGCAAGCGTTCTGATGCGGTCAGGCAACAATCAAATGAAACTCTGTGTTATCCCCGCCCGCGGCGGCAGCAAGCGCATCCCACGCAAAAGAACATCTGCGACCCAGCGCAGATACAGGATCGCTCGGACAAGAACCGCGGGGTTGTCAATGGAGAGCCCGCAATGAGACCACAAGATCTGACCCTCCGTTGCTACGCCGAACAGCAGGGCGACTGCCTTTGGATCGCGGTTTGCGTGGACCTGTGCCTCGCCGCACAGGGGAAAACCTATCGAGAGGCCCGGCAAAAGCTCAATCATCAGATCAAGGAGTACGTTTTTGACGCCTTGGCGGGTGAGGATCGCGCCTACGCCAATCAACTGCTTCGCAGAAAGGCCCCGCTGCGCCAGCGGCTCAAGTACCAACTCATCCACCTGCACCTATTCGGCCTCCTGTTCCGACAGCGGGTGCGTGATTTCATCCCCAAATTGCCGCTCGTACCGTACAACAACCACTATGCGCGATGAGCCGCTGGCCGCCGCTCGACTGCTCAGACGTCAAGAAAGCATTGAAAAGTCTTGATTTCGAGCCCCGACCGCAGAAAGGCACCTCCCATGAGCAATGGGTCAAGCGTGTCGATGGAAAGCTCTACAAGGTCACGGTTGACTGCCCAAAGGCCCCGTTTAGTCTGACCCTGGTCGATTCGATGGCAGCTCAAGCGGGAATCTCGCGACGCGCGCCCTATCAAGCTGCCGATAAAAAGAAAAAATGGACGTGGCTGTGGAGATAACCGTGCATCAACCTGATTCCAAACCGGAAGGATCGATTGTTGTCAATAACATCTAACCTCTGCGTCATCCCCGCCCGTGGCGGCAGTAAGCGCATCCCGCGCAAGAACATCCGCGACTTCTGCGGGAAGCCGATGATCGCTTGGTCGATCGCTGCCGCGCAGGCATCCGCTTTGTTCGAGCACATTATCGTCTCCACCGATGATCCTGGCGATCGACGACCTGGCCAACCGCCGCCACGCCTGCGACCTGCTGCTTGACCAGAACGTCGCCCCAAATGCCGAAGCGCGCTACGCCGACCGGCTGCCGGCAAGCGCCCAATGCCTGCTCGGTCCGCGCTACGCCCTGCTGCGGCCCGAGTACGCCGAGGTACGGCAACGGCTGAGGCGCTGCACGAGCGCGAACCCCAGCGACCCGGAGGCTCAACGCGACGACCCCGGCCAACGCGAGCAACAACCAGTACGCCGCGTGCTGATCTTCTTAGGCGGCACCGACCTGGACGATCTCAGCGGCCGCGCGCTCGAAGCCCTGAGCGCCCCCGACCTCGCCGCGCTCAGCGTCGATTTGGTCATCGGCGCCAACAATCCGCACCGCGAGCGGCTCACCGCGCTAGCGCAGACAAGAGGCAACACCCAACTACACCCGCCACGCCCGCACCTGGCCGACCTCATGGCCGAGGCCGATCTCGCCATCGGCGCCGGCGGCACCACCACCTGGGAGCGCTGCTGCCTCGGTCTGCCGAGTCTGGTCATCAGCATCGCCGAGAACCAGCGCCCAGCCTGCGAAGCGCTGGCTGCAGCGGGGGTGATCGCGTATCTTGGTCACCAAGATAGCGTGACGACTGAGCGGCTCCGCGACGCCATCCAAACTTTGCGGAACGATGCACAGCAGCGTCAACGGCTATCAGCAGTCAGCGCTGCATGCGTCGACGGCAGCGGCGCACGGCGAGTCAACTTGGCGATGCAACGATTCCCGACAACGAGGATGCCCTGAATGAGCGTCACCGCTTTCGACACTCACCGCTTTATCCAAACGCTCCGGCGGGCCAATCTTCCTGAGGAACAGGCGGAAGCCATTGCCGAGGCCTTCCGCGAAGCCATCGGCGAGGAGATCGTCACCAAGGATTATCTGCGCGCTGAGATCGAGAGCGCAAAGGGCGATCTGATCAAGTGGATCGCCGGTCTCCTGCTCGCCCAGGCGGTGCTGGTCTCCGCGCTGGTCAAACTGCTCTGAGCCGAGGAATCGCTCCCGATGCCCCTTGAGCCGCTCACCGAGTCCGACCTCGAGCTGATCCTCCCCTGGCGCAACGCCCCCGCCGTGCGCCGGGCCATGGTCAGCCACCACGAGATCAGCCTCGACGAGCACCGCGCCTGGTTCCAGCGCCTGCAACAAGACCCCAGCCGCCGCTGGTATCTGTTTCAAGGAGAGTTTTTATCCGCGCCGGCGGCCGGCGGACAGCCGGCTTGATCCGGAGCAGCCACTGGCGGAGCAGTTCGATCTGCTGAGGGTGGTGGATCATGCGCGCTATCCGGCGTTCTTCGAGTGCTGGGGCAAGCGCTATACTCTGACGCTTTCAGAAACCGAGCCGCCATCCCAGTCATGAGGATTGCCGAATGACCAGCACCGCCACCTACGAGACCGATTTCCTGAGCTGGACGCAGGAGCAATCCACATTGCTGCGCGCGGGGCATTGGGCGCACATTGACCAAGTGCACATTGCCGAGGAGCTGGAAGACATGGGAAGAGAGCAAAAACTCGCCCTGCAATCGTTGCTGCGGCAAATCCTGGTGCACTTGCTGAAACTCGACTACTCACCGGCTCAATCCCCAAGAAACCACTGGGCCGAAGAGATCATTGAATTCCGCGATCAGGCGCAAGCTCGAATCGACGCAACGCCCAGCCTCAAGCATCATGCCCCCGAGCTGTTCGACCAGGCTTGGAAGCAAGCACGGCGCGCCGCAGAGAAGACCTTTGCCCTGCATGGTGAGACAGTCACCGTCCCGGAGTGCTGTCCGTATACACTTGCGCAGGTGCTCAACCCGGATTTCTTTCCTGCTTCAGCACCTAAAGCGAGACAGCCATGAGCATGGTTTTGGAGGAACAAAACGCAGTCCTTGAACGCTATTTGGCGCGGCATTCTTCGGAATATCGAGCCATGATGTGCTCCTCTCGCCCTCTACGATTCTTAAGACTCGTAACAAGGGCAGGCGGTCGAGTCGGCCGAGGGAACTGCCCCTCAGCCGCTCACAGAACCCGGCGTGAGCCTCTCGACTCACCGGGCTCCTGTTGTTCCAACCGCAAAGTCACAAACGGTTTTGTTGTCATCGGGGGTTCATCCTCCGCAAGGAGTTGACCCAAGATGCAACGGGAACAACCCGACCCCTTTGCTCGGCCGCCATTACAGCCGCGTCAACGCTCATACGGGTCGGTCCGTCCTCGGACCCTGCATCGGTACTCTGTGCCTTGCTTTTCTTCGCTTGGCAGGCTCCCGAGGGATGAGGTGATGAGGCCATTCGCCAGCAGGCCAACGCGCTGCTCAGTGAAACACTGCCTCGGGGGAATCAGCGGTCAGGATGCGATCGGACCACTCCAGCAGCGTCTCGGCATCGGCTTCCTGGATCTGCTGACGTAGCCGGACATCGATGGGGCCGAATTTGCGCTCCATCTGGCGCAGCAGCATCTCGGCCTTGCCCTGCTCGCGGCCCTGTTCAATATACCGATCAATAAAGGTCTGCATGATGGGATCTCCCGGTGCGGTCTGTTCCAACAAGCGGCGGGCGTCATCCTCTTCCACCCGTTGTGTCCCTTGGACATCGTATCGCAGCAGCGATTCCAGACTCTGTAGCGCGGTGTCGCGATCGGCGACCTGGTTGATCAAGGCGATCAACCGCTGCAGATGCTCCAGCGGCTGGTCGCTGAAGATCCAGCGTAGCGCCAACTGGACCAGACGGGTCAGCACATCGCCTTTGATCTCGGCGTCGCTGCACGGTGAGAGATCCTGCAGCGCTTAGTGGAATCGTAGCACAGAGGGCTTGAGCGCCTCTGGTAGCGGCCGGATCAGGGCGTGGAAGTCGCTCGGCATGCGCCAGCGGCGCTGGCCGTGATAGAGCACCAGCGGGTAGACCGGCGGCAGGGTCTTGGCCTCGGGATGCTGCTTGCGGTAGGCCTCGCCCTGCAGCGTGATGTAGCGCAACAGTTGCAGCAAGACCCAATCGTCGGTCTGGCGCTTGTGCTCAAACAGGATGTAGACGTGGAGTGCCAGGGTGGCTGGCGCGGCTGTTTGATCGAGCGTGGCGGGCGCATCGGCCGGATCACGCGCTGCCACATCGGCTTGATCAGCCATGGCCTGGGCGGCTTCGCCCTGCTCTGCTGACGGCGATGGTGCGACCGGATGGCGAGCGCCTTGCACCGATGCCTGCTCAGGCGCGGCGGGATCAACCCGCTCAGGCTGCGCTGAATCAGCCCGCTCGGGCTCTGCTGGATCAGCCTGCTCGGGCGCTGCTGGATCAGCCCGCTCGGGCACCGCTGGATCAGCCCGCTCAGGCCCTGCTGGATCAGCCCGCTCGGGCCCTGCTGGATCAGCCCGCTCGGGCGCCGCTGGATCGGCCTGCTCGGGCGCCGCTGGATCGGCCTGCTCGGGCACACGCCATCGCAGCCGATAGACCAGATCCGAATACGACGCGCGCAATTCCTTGGAGACGTCGCTGTCCTTGCTGATCTCCAGGCTGTCGAGATCCACCACCTCAAGCTCAGCCGGCAGGTGCTGGCGCAGGAAGTCTTGCGCGATCTCGCGCCGGGTGAAGCTCTCGCGGAAGTAGACGTCGTGCGGGTTGTTGATCTCATCCATGGCGGTGGACTTTACTCGGATTGCAGCCTAACGGCGAGCCGCCTGCCGCTCGCGGCATTTAGTGGTACGTCCCTGATTCTTGCATCCCGAGGCCAAGGTCGATAAGACGGTCTCTGAGTACGACCTGGCCGCCGAGATTGCTCGCACCACCGATGGGCTCAACATTGCGGCTTGGCAGGCTCCCTTATGGCGGAGGCTTTCGCCAGGATGAAGTCGCTCCGCAGCCAGCTTGCGCTCCAGCCAAATCCTTAACGCGGCGTCGTGAAGCGGGATCGACCCCGCTTCAAATAACCATCCGGCGCCACGCTGATCA
>NZ_NHSH01000051.1 GCF_016653315.1 Halochromatium roseum
GACCCCACGGGCGACGGCGTGACCGGCGATCCATTCGCCTGAGGTTGGTGCAATCCCAGCCCGCGAATCGTGAGCAACACTGTTCGGCTCACGTGCATGGATAGTTTTCCATGGCTCGAGGAACGGTTACAGGAGCTTCACCAGCGTTGCGATGATCGCCGCTTGGGCGACCAGTGCGCCGGTCACCCACTTGATCAGATCGAGCTTGAGTTCCGCCAGTTCGCTCTTGAGTCGGTAGTCCAGATACTCCTGGGTCACCGGGCGTTGCTCTTCCTGGATCTGTTTGAGCGCTGCGGCCAGCCCCTCGGCCTGATCGCGACTGAAGCCCGTCGTTTCTAGGGCCTGAATGAACTTGTGGGTGTCGAATGTCAGTGTTGTCATCATCGGTCTCCGTGTCGGCGGATCGACTAGGTGTTGCAAGAATCCGCTCCAGTACCTTGCGATTGGCCCCGCCGCGAATACTGTTGGTGGCCACCAGCCCCGCCGCGCCCGCTTGGCCCGCCACGAGCTGCGCGCGGGCCCTCTCGAACCAGTAGGTTACAAGATCAGCACCGGCGGGCACGCGACCGGAATAGAGTCTAGCGAGACCGTAAAGTAGGCATCACCAAGCGCTGCTCGCTTCTTGCTCCCGCCCAAAAACGGCGGATTCCCCACGATTACATCCGCCACCCCCCGACAGCCTCGGCCGTACCCGTCGCGCCGATACCGGGGCACCGATCGTGGTGCCGGATCGCGTGGTCGAGTCCGGCAACGGCCGCACCATGGCGATTCGCGAAGCCTACCGCAGCGGTCGCGCTGAGGAATACCGCGAGTGGCTGACCGAGGAGGCGGAAACCTTCGGTCTTGATCCTGAGCGCGTCAAGGCGATGACACATCCTGTCTTGGTGCGGGTGCGCACCGAGGCGCTTGATCGGCGTGAGTTTGCCATCGAAGCCAATCAGGATGACAAGCTGGCGATGACGGCGACCGAGAAGGCGCGCGCCGATGCCGACCGACTGGATTCGGCCCTACTCGCCAAGCTGAGCGACGATGGCAACCTACTTGCGGCCAGCAATCGCGACTTTGTAACCGGGTTCCTGAGCGCCGGGGCAAGAGGTCGACTTGGCCAAGGGTGACCAGTAAAGTGGATAGGATCGGTCTGGCGACGTCTCCAACGCAAGTTTTCTATGGATGTTGATTCTTGGCCTCAACCATGAGCGCACCCCCTGCCGAAGCAGCCGAACGCCCCGGCACATGGAAGCTGTAAGATGCCAAAGCTCGCTTTAGCGAGTTGGTTCGTCTTGCCGGCGAGATTGGACCACAGCATTTGACCGTGAATGGTCAGGAAAAGGCCGTCGTCTTGTCCGCCAAAGATTACCAGCGCCTGCGCGGCGAACCGATGGGCGACGCCTTGGTCCGATTGCTCGCCGAGGCCGACCTCGATGATCTCGAATTCGAGCACCGCAAGACCCGTGGTCCAGTCCGTGACATCAAGCTGTGAGCGGATGGCTACTGGATACCAACGTGCTCTCGGAGCTGCGGCGTCAGCGGCCAACGCCCTCCGTGGTCGACTTCGTAGCGGCCGGGGTTGCGGTGTTCAATCCGTGGTGCGAGTCCGCTTGACGCAAACAGATCAACCTCTGCACCAGATGGCCAGGAACGGCCTGATTAGTCTGGGCGGTCGTGGTTTAGATCTGGATGTCTTCCGGCGCTATGGCGCTATGATCACCAGGGACCTGACACGTAAGTCTTCCGCTGATGTTCAGATGAAATGGCGCTTCACCCGGTCAACCGCGCCACCACCGTACTGACCTGATCCACCCGCTTGGCCGGATCAGCCATGTCCATGCTGAACCGCAGCGCACCCGCCGCCTGATCCAGCTTGAAGTCCTTGGGCCGCGATTGCACCAACTGAATCAGCCTCATGTGATCGATATTCGGCTGCTCACCGAAGACGATGCGCCCGCCCTTGGGGCCGGCCTCGATCTTCTTGATGCCGTAGGGCTGGACCTTGAGCTTCAGCTCGGTGATCGCGAATAGGGCCTTGGTCGGCTCCGGCAGCAGGCCGAAGCGGTCGATCATCTCCACTTGCAGATCCTTCAGCTCGTTGCGGTCGGCGGCGCTGGCGATGCGCTTGTAGGTGACCAGCCGGGTGTGGACATCGGGCAGATAATCGTCCGGCAGCAGGGCGGGGAGGCCGAGATCGATCTCGGCGCCGTGGTCGAGCGGGCGATCGAGCTCCGGGGTCTTGCCGGATTTGAGCGCCTGCACCGCGCGCTCGAGCAGGTCCATGTAGAGGGTGAAGCCGATCTCGTGGATCTGGCCGGATTGCTCCTCGCCTAAGAGTTCACCGGCACCGCGGATCTCCAGATCATGGGTGGCCAGCGTGAAGCCGGCGCCGAGGTCTTCCAGCGACTCGATCGCCTCCAAGCGCTTTTTCGCATCAGCGGTCATCGCCTTCGGCGGCGGGGTGATCAGATAGGCGTAGGCGCGATGGTGCGAGCGGCCAACCCGTCCGCGCAACTGGTGCAACTGCGCCAGGCCGAGCTTATCGGCACGATGGATGACGATGGTGTTGGCGCTCGGCACGTCGATGCCGGACTCGACGATCGTCGTGCAGACCAGCAGGTTGAAGCGCCGATGGTAGAAGTCGCGCATGACCCGCTCGAGCTCCTTCTCGCGCATCTGGCCGTGGGCGACCTCGACCCGCGCCTCGGGCACCAGTGCTTCTAGTTTCTGCGCCATGTTCTCGATGGTCTCGACCTCGTTGTGCAGGAAGTAGACCTGGCCGCCGCGGTTGATCTCGCGCTGGCAGGCCTCGCGGATCAGGGCATCGTTCCAGGTCGAGACGAAGGTCTTGATCGGATGGCGCTCGACCGGCGGCGTGGCGATGATGCTCAGATCGCGCATCCCGGCCATCGCCATGTTGAGCGTGCGCGGGATCGGCGTCGCGGTGAGGGTCAGCACGTCGACCTCGGCGCGCAGGCTCTTCAGCTGCTCCTTGTGGCGCACGCCAAAGCGGTGCTCCTCATCGATGATCGCGAGTCCTAGGTTCTTGAACTTGACCGAGGGCTGCAACAGCTTGTGGGTGCCGACGACGAGATCGACCGTTCCGGCGGCGAGCCCGTCGGTCACGCCCTTGACCTCCTTGGCGCTCTTGAAGCGCGACAGGCTCTCGACCTTGATCGGCCAGTCGGCGAAGCGATCCGACAGATTCTGGAAGTGCTGCTGGGCGAGCAGGGTGGTCGGGACCAGCAGCGCGACCTGCTTGCCGGCATTGATGGCGACGAAGGCAGCGCGCATCGCCACCTCGGTCTTGCCGAAGCCGACATCGCCGCAGACCACCCGGTCCATCGGCTTGGGGTCGGCCATGTCGCTGAGGATGGCCTCGATGGCGCGCTGCTGATCCGGGGTCTCCTCGAACTCGAAGGCGGCGGCAAAGGCGTCGTAGTCGGCGCCTGGGGTCGGGAAGGAGACGCCTTGGCGGGCGGCGCGGCGGGCGTAGATGTCGAGCAGCTCGGCGGCGACGTCGCGGATCTTCTCCGCCGCCTTGCGCTTGGCGCGCTCCCATTGATCGCTGCCGAGCCGGTGCAGCGGCGCCTGCTCGGGCTCGGCGCCGGTGTAGCGCGAGATCAGGTGCAGCGAGCTGACCGGCACATAGAGCTTGTCGCCCTTGGCGTATTCGAGCGCGAGGAATTCCGCCGGGGTGCCGCCGACCGCGATGGTCTGCAGCCCAAGGAAGCGGCCGACGCCATGTTCCTCGTGCACCACCGGCGCGCCCGCGACCAGTTCGGTGAGGTTGCGGACCACCGCCTCGCCATCGCGCTCGCGGTGCTTGCGGCGGCGCTCTTGACGCACCCGCTCGCCGTAGAGCTGGGTCTCGGTCAGGATCACCAGCGCGGGCTGATCAGCGCTGGCGGGCAGCAGCAGCGGCTCCTCCAACGGCGCGACGGTCACCGCGAGCGGGGCGGTGTCGGTGAGGAAATCGAGCCAGCCCGCGACGGGCTTTGGCTGGATGCCAAAGCCGTGCAGATTGTCGATCAACAGCTCGCGTCGGCCGGTGCTCTCGGCGATGAAGAGCACGCGTCGGCCGGTGGGGTTGGGTGAAGGTGAGCCCGATGCCGCGCTAGGCGCGCTGGGCGCGTCAACCAACGCGGTCTCATCCAAGAACGCCTTGAGTGCCGCGGCGGGATGCGCAGCGCGTGCTTGGATCGCCACGGCCGGCGGTCGCCCGCTGGCGAAGTTGTAGACCTGCGCAAAGCCTTTGCGTCGCTCGGCCCATTCGGCGCTCTGCCAGCGCACACCGGGCAGCGCATTGAGCTGACCGGCAAGCTCGTCCGGGCTGAGATAGAGGCGCTGAGGTGGCAGCAGTGGTCGCTCAATGTCGTGGCGGCGCTGCTCGTAGCGGGTGCCAATATCCTCGAAGCGGGCTTTGGCCGCCTCGCGGGCGCCTTCTGGCTCGAACAGCAGGGCGCCGGTGGGCAGATAGTCGAACAGGGTCGCGGTCTGCTCGAAGAACAATGGCAGGTAGTATTCGAGCCCGCCCGGTGCTCGGCCCTCGGAGACCTCGCGATAGATCAGGCTGGCCTTGGGGTCGGCGTCGATGCTGGCGCGCCAGCGTTGACGGAAGCCGGCGATCGCCTCCTCGGTGAACGGATACTCGCGCGCCGGCAGCAGGCGCACCTGCTCGAGCTTGGCGATCGAGCGCTGGCTGTCGGGATCGAAGGTGCGGATCGATTCGACCTCATCGTCGAACAGGTCGATACGCAGTGGCTCGCGGCTGCCCATCGGGAAGATGTCGAGCAGCGCGCCGCGCACCGCGAACTCGCCGTGGGTGATGACCTGCGAGACGCATTGATAGCCAGCGCGCGTGAGGCGTTCGCGGGTGTGCTCCAGGTTGAGTCGGTCGCCGGCGGCCAGCACCAGCGACTGGCCGTCGACGAAGTCCGGCGGCGGCAGCCGCTGCATCAGCGTGGCGACCGGCACCACCAGCACCCCACGCGCGAGCCGCGGTAAGCGGTGCAGGGTCAGCAGCCGCTCGGAGACCAGCTCCGGGAGCGGTGAGAAAACGTCGTAGGGCAGCGTCTCCCAATCCGGAAAGCTGAGCACCGGCACGGCTTGGCCGCGAGCCCGTTCGGTACTCGGCTTGCCGGCGTTAGCGCCCGTGCCGGCGTTTGCCCCAGCGCCTTTGCCTGTCTTCGTCTCGGCGCCCCTGTTGCTATCCGTGCCGGTGGCCGTGCCGGCGTTGGCCAACGCATTGTTCGCGCTGATGTCCTGTTCATCGAGGAAGAAGCGCAGCGCCTCGCTGAGCTGAACCGCCGCCGGCATATCCGCGACCACGCAGAGCAGCGGAGCCCGCGCGTTGCGGGCGGCTTCGGCAATCGCCAGCGCTGAAGCAGCGCCATAGAGTTTCCCCCACAACAGCCGTTCGCCTTGGCGCTGCGGCAAGGGTGGTGCGAGCGGTGATGGCGCTCGCGCATCCTCGGTGAGGGCATCCGTGAGGCCAGCTGGGGGCATGGCGGTGAGCGCCGAGGGCGCATCCGAGCGAGAAGCGGTAGGGTCTTGGGACACAGCGACAAGGAAGAGCAGAACAGCGGACTGAAAGATAAGCGCTGAATCTTCGCACAGCACACCTCTGGGTGCAGCAATGCCTAGTGGAATAGCTCTAGTGGAACAGCCCTGGTGGAACAGCCCTAGTGGAACAGCGGCTGCAACGTTCAGCGGGATGCCAGCGTCACGCCGGCGAAAACGCCAGTCTCCAGGCCAGGGATGATGAGCTGCGGGTTGCTCCGAGCGGTGAGGGGGCCGGGTCGTGCGCCTCCTCGCGGCTCGCAGCCTCACTCAGGTACGATATCGCCATGTGCCATGTGCCATGTGCCATGTGCCATGGCCACCCTCTCGTCAGCCTTGGAGACCGCATCGATGAAGCAGCCAACCAACCTCGCCGGCAAGATCGCTCATCTGAAGACCCTGCTGGTGAATGCCGAGGAATTTTCCGAACCGATGACCTACTTCTTTGATGCCCTGGTCGATGATCCCGCCTTTCTCGCCAAGGGCAAGAAGCTCAGGGACGAGCAGATCGAGTCACGCTTCTACGGGGTGCTGGAGGTGCTTCGACGGCGCATGACGCCAGACACCGAGGTCAAGCCGCGCACCATGACCTTGGCTGCACTCAAACAGTACGGGTTTGCCCATGGCGGCTTTACCTTCGGACATCTCCTCGGGGTGACCTTCTACTTCCGCGACCTCGATATGGGGCTCTGCGCGTTAACGGCCATGGACGGCTCCGCCATGACCCTGTTTTCACGCTTCTCGGTCTATGATCAGGTCGACCCGTCGAAGAATTTTCAGGTCGACCGCCCTGGGCGTCGCCATTGACACCGCCGCCGTGCCAGTCGGCAAACCTCCCAGTCGAGGAAACCTCAAGGCGGTCTCGTCTGGCATCGGTTGGTCACGAAAAATTCACAGAATGGCAGTATGCGGTCGTCACAATAGCGCTGGCCTGAGTTTGGGCCACCCTTCTACGCACCATGATCTTTAGGAGTTCTTCCGCCATGACGCTTCTGCATGCACTGAAGACAGCGGCACTTGCCGGCTGTCTCTCGACGTTCGCCTTCTCTGCGGCGGTCAGCGCCGACACCACCGTGAATGGCTCCGGCGCCAGCTTTCCGTTCCCGCTCTATGCCAAGTGGGCGAAGGACTTCAGCAAACAGAACAAGGGCGTACGCGTCCAGTACCAGGCGGTCGGTAGTGGTGCAGGCATTCAGGCGTTTATTGCCGAAACCGTCGATTTCGCGGCCAGCGATGCGGCCATGAACGACGACGAGATCAGCAAGGTGCCGACCGAAAAGGGCGTGGTCCTGCTGCCGATGACCGCCGGTGAGGTCGTCCTCTCGTACAATCTGCCTGGCAACCCGGAGCTGAAGTTGCCGCGGGACGTGTTCATCGATATCTTTACCGGTAAGCTCGATACCTGGTCGGATGAGCGCATCGCCAAGGCGAATCCGGATGTGAAGTTCCCCGATGACAAGATCACCGTGGTACGTCGCTCTGACTCTTCCGGTACGACCTATGTCTTTACCGGCCACCTCGCCGCGATCAGCGATGAGTTCAAGAGCCAGGTCGGTCACGGCAAGAGCGTGAACTGGCCGAAGCGCTTTGTCGGCGCGCCGAAGAACGACGGTGTCGCGGCGATGATCAAGCAGACACCGGGCGCGATCGGCTACATCGAATACGGCTATGCCGAGGCGACCCGTCAGCCGATGGCGATCCTGCAGAACAAGGCCGGTCATTTCGTCAAGCCGGGCGAGGACAGCGGTAAGGCCGCACTGGCCAGCGCCGAATTCCCAACCACTGATCTGCCAGGGTATCCGGGCACGCCCGACCTGCGCGTTTGGGTTGATGACCCCGAGGGCGAGCAGGCCTATCCAATCGCGACCTTTACTTGGATGCTGATGTATCAGCATCAAGACGAGGAAAACGCCAAGGTGCTGCGCGACTTCATCGAATATGGCCTGACCGAAGGCCAAAAGGACGCCACCAAGATGGGCTTCATTCCGCTGCCGGAGAACGTCAAGGCCAAGGTTGAAGAGGCCATGAAGCTGGTCGGCAGCAGCAAGTAACGCTGCGACCTGAAGCCCGCTTGAGGCTCAGCTGGCGTCGGTGCGCTATCGAAGGTTGCACCGTTCGCCGGCAGCTTTTTGACCTAATCTTTATCGCCCAACCTTATCGCTTCCATACCGCTTCCTTATCGCTCAGCTTCGCCAGCGTTGGCGATCCAAGAACGGCGCACTTGCTATGGCTTCCAATCCTTTCGCTCATGTTGTCACCAAGGTCAGCGGGCCGCCCTCGGCTGTCGACTATGGGGCGGACAAACTGCTCCGAGGGGTGGTCTGGGGCGCGGCCGCGGTTATCCTGCTCCTGGTGGCCTATATCGTCTTCGAACTCGGTCGCCAGGCCTTTCCGGCGATGCTCGAGTTTGGCCCCGAATTCATTTACAGCACCACCTGGGATGTTCAGGCAAAGCAATTCGGCATCCTGCCCGAGATCTGGGGTACGCTCTATAGCTCACTCTTGGCCTTGCTGCTTGGCGGTATCCTTGGGGTCGCGATCGCCATCTTTCTGACCCAAGATTTTCTCGACCATCGCGTCTCCAATGTCTTTCGCACCATTGTCGAGATGCTGGCCGCGATCCCCTCGGTGGTCTATGGCCTCTGGGGCATCTACGTGCTGATTCCGCTGATCCGGCCTGGCGCCAACTGGTTGCACGACACGCTCGGCTGGTTCCCGTTCTTCGGCACCTCGCTGAGCGGCCCTGGCATGGCGCCGGCTGCGCTTGTGCTGGCGGTGATGATCCTGCCGACGGTGGCAGCGATCTCGGTCGATGCCTTCAAGCGCGTGCCCTATAAGGTCAAAGAAGCCGCTTATGGTATGGGCACCACGCGTTGGGAGGCGATCCTGAAGGTGATGTTGCCGAGTGCTTCGAGCGGCATCTTGGCAGCGCTGGTGCTCGGCTTCGGGCGCGCGCTGGGCGAGACCATGGCGCTGGCGATGTTGATCGGTAACTCCAATCAGATCAGCCTGTCGTTGTTCGCGCCGGCCAACACACTGGCATCGCTGCTCGCCTCTAGCTTTCCGGAGGCTGGGCCGATCGAGGTGCAGGCGCTGATGTATGCGGCCATCGCGCTGCTCGCCATCACGCTGCTGGTGAACATCTTTGGCCTCTGGATCATGAAGGCCGCTACGCGCAAGTTTGAGGGGAAATAGGCCATGACCGGTAACATTAGCCAGGCGATCCTCGAGCGGGATCTTGACTCCTTGCCGCAGCTCAAGGGCTCGGTGCTCGAAGGTCGTGGCCTCAGGAGCCGCATCTATACTGGCATCACCTGGCTGCTCGCCATCCTGGCCGCATTTCCCTTGTTCTCGGTGCTCTACATGCTGATCGCCAAGGGCGGCGCTCGCATCAACTGGGAGACCCTGACCGAACTGCCACCCTCGGCGTTCGAGGTCGGCGGTGGTATCGGCCCGGCGATCGTCGGCACCGGCGTCATGGTTGGCATTGGCGCCGCCATCAGCATCCCGATCGGCATCCTCGCCGCCATCTACCTGGCTGAGATCGATCCGCACGCCAAGTTGGCGCAGATCGCGCGCTTCCTGGCCAAGGTGCTGACCGGCTTCCCCTCGATCCTGGCTGGTGTTTTCGTCTATGCGTCCCTGGTGGTAGCGATGAAGAGCTACTCGGCTTGGGCTGGTGGTATCGCGCTAGCGGTGCTGATGCTGCCAACGGTGATTCTGACCGCCGAGGAGGCGCTGAAGCAGGTGCCGCAGAAGATGAAGGATGCTGCCTACGGTATGGGTTGCACCCGAGCGCAGGTCATCAGCAAGGTGACCTTACCGACCGGCATGCCCGGCGTGATCACCGGTGTGCTGCTGGCGGTGGCTGGTGCGGCGGGCGAATCGGCGCCGCTGCTTTTTACCGCCTTGTTCAGTACCTACTACATCAATGGTTGGGAAGGATTGAGCGAGCCCACTTCGTCGCTGTCGATCTTGATCTACAACTTCTCGGGCATGCCCTATGACAACCAGATCGAGCTGGCTTGGACGGCCTCGTTGGTGCTGGTGCTGATTATCCTGCTGTTCAACATTCTGGCCCGCGTTCTCGGCCGGCAGAAGTTTTGATTGCGATTGATGAGGTAACTCGGACATGAACGCGACTTCAGAAGCACTCAGCAGCCAAGCTGCGGCTTGGTCGGTCGACCCGAAAGACAGGGTGATGGACTGTCGCTTGCAGAAGATCTTCTACGGCGACTTCCTGGCCGTGCGCAACAGCATCGTGCCGATCGAGAAGAACAAGATCACTGGCTTTATCGGGCCGTCTGGCTGCGGCAAGAGTACCGTGCTGCGCAGCCTCAATCGGATGAACGATCTGATCCCCATCTTCCGCTTTGAGGGCAGCGTCACTTACCACGGGCAGGACATCTACGACAAGTCGATCGACCCGGTCTTGGTGCGGCGCTACATCGGCATGGTATTCCAGCAGCCGAACCCGTTCTCGATGAGCATCTATGACAACGTCGCCTTCGGCCTGCGGCTGAATCGGTTCAAGGGTGATATGGACGAGCGGGTCGAGAAGGCATTGCGCAGTGCGGCGCTCTGGACCGAGGTCAAGGACAAGCTGAAGAACAGTGGCTTGTCCTTGTCCGGCGGCCAGCAGCAGCGTCTCTGTATCGCGCGTGCCGTGGCCACCGAGCCCGATGTGCTGTTGATGGACGAGCCCTGCTCGGCGCTGGACCCCATCGCGACACGTCAGGTCGAGGAACTGATGCTGGAGCTGAAGGAAAACTACTCGGTGGCGCTGGTGACCCATAACATGCAGCAAGCTACGCGTGTTGCCGACACCACGGCCTTCTTCTCGGTCGACATCTCACAGGGTGGACGCACCGGCTACCTGGTCGAGATGGGCGAGACGCGCCAGGTCTTCGAGGACCCGCAGGCACAGCTGACGAAGGAATACGTTTCCGGCGAATTCAGCTGATCGGCAGCTGCTTAGCAGCTGTTCGATACCTCAGCCAGCAATCACGCCAAGCTTTGGGGCCTTCCGCTTCCCTGGCAAGGCAGAGCTTTTGCTTCAATTTTGCAAATGGATCTCGATGCCGAAGGCGAGACGACTTAACCTGGATGCCATAGAGGCGTCACTACGCGCTGTGCAGGCAGACTTCGAACGGATCAATGGGACCCTGGATACGCCGCGTGATCCACTCGGCAACGCCGTCCTCGAGCGCATGCTGCTCGGCTACGAGCTGGTCGACGCCTACCTCGCCGATGGGGTGGATCTGTTTGCCGCTGGGCATTCGTCGCTGCTGCTCGAACTCAATGTGCGCGTGCTCTGCGGGCTCGACGCCGCACGGCGGCCCGAGTGCGCCTCGCAGCTCGAGGCGACCAAAGAACACTTCTACGCGGCCACCGACGGCGGGGTCGAATCCTTAGTGAACTGGGTACGAGGTCTCAATGGCGCACCGACTCGGCGGCGGGCCGCGAGTACCTACATTCATATCCTGAGTCAGCCACAGTTGTTCATCGAGGGCAACCATCGGACTGGCTCGCTGGTGATGAGCTGGATACTCGCTCGTGACGGAAAGCCGCCCTTCGTGCTCTCGGTTGAGAATGCCAAGGCCTATTTCGATCCTTCGGCGCTGGTCAAGAACTCGCGTAAACATTCACTGCGGTTGTTGCTAGAACGTCCTAAACTGGTGAAACGATTCGCTGACCTGCTCAAGGACGACGCTGAGAAGGTTCATCTCGATGGCCACTAGACTTGACGACGACGATAACCACGACAATGCCACGCCCATCGTGAGTGTGCTGCCGGAGCCCTCAGCGCAGGGCTCCGGCCTGCCGTTTCCGGTGCATCCGCTGCGCGAGCTGGTGACCTCCGAGCTGCATGCCCGCACCTTCGATCCGATGCAGGCGCCGGTTCGGGTCGCACATCTTGCCTATCTCTGTGGCGAGCGGGGGAGCGGGCGCCAGCAACAGTATTTGGCGCGCTTGCTCTCACACTTTGGTATCCAGTTGCCACCGAAGGTTGGCCTGCAATTCGCCACCGATCTCGGTGGGCTCTGGCTGCGCTGGGAGCGGCATACTGAATTTGTCACCTACACGCTCAGCCGTCAGGGTCCATTTGCTCAACCCTTTGGTTCCGATCTGCTGGGTGAATTGCCGCAAGTCTGGCTGCGTAATCTCCCGGGGCAGGTGGTGACTGCGGTGCAACTTGCGCTTGAGTCAGCCGAGATGCCCGAGCGCAGCCTCGACGAGTTGGTCGCGCTGTTCGGTCATCATCCAGTGGTGGGTGGTCAGGTTGCCGGCGGGGCTGGTTACGTCTGGTCTGATCTGCGGATTCATGCCGACGGATTTGGCCATATTCTGCTACGCGATGTCTGTCTGTCAGCTGAGCAGGCGGGTCGGCTGATCAAGCGCGTGCTCGAGATCAATGCCTATCGCGCGATGGCGCTACTGGGTCTGCCGGCGGCGCGGGAAGCGGCGTTGCTGCTGAGCGATGCGGAGCAGCGCTTGGCAGGTGTGGCCGCGCGTATGGTTGATGGCCAATTGGACGCTGCGGGTAGCGGCGACGCGAGCCCTGTCGATGGCCTGACATTGCCCCCAGAGCGCGAACTACTGGCCGAACTCACCGCACTGGCGGCTGAGATCGAGTCGGTCGCGGCCGAGACCGCAACCCGGTTTGATGCCTCGCAAGCTTACTATCAGGTGGTGCGACAGCGGCTCGAGCAGCTGCGCGAAGAGCGCATTCAAGGGGTACAGACACTGACCGAATTCCTCGATGCACGCTTGGCGCCGGCGATCGCTACCTGCACCGCAACCGCGCAACGTCAGCAACATCTCGCCGAGCGGGCGGCGCGCTTGACCGCGCTGCTGCGCGCTCGGGTCGAGGTTGAGTTGCAGGAGCAAAACCGCGGCCTGTTGGATTCGATGGATCGGCGTGCCAAGCTACAGCTGCGGTTGCAAGAGACGGTCGAGGGGCTATCGGTCGTCGCGATCGGCTATTACGGAGTCGGGCTGATCGGTTATCTACTGAAGGGGTTCGAGGCGAGCGGCTGGCCCCTCAATTCGACACTTGGCATTGGCATTGCGGTACCGCTGGTGGTTGGCATCGCTTGGCTTGGACTCAGACGTGCAAGGCGTCGCTTACATCAGGATGCCGAGCATTCGCATCTGAGCACAGCGCAAGGCGGCGGTGCCGGTTCGACTGAAACACCGACGCGCGAGCAAGATTAGTAAAAAACTGTCGATCAACGTCTTCCCGATTTGAGGGCCCATGGTGGGCGATGATCGGGAAGTAGAAAATGGGCAGCGACTCAGGCTCTCGCAACAGGGGACGCTGGCCCGTCGCAGCGTCGGCCATCGGCCTTAGCCCGGCGCCCGAATATCAAGCTCTGGCCTGAGGGAACCGATGGGTGCGATCTTTCCCTGGCTCCGCCAGGAGATCAGCGCATCGTGGTCGAGATAGAAGGTCCGCCCCGTGATGCGTCCGTGATGCTTGACGTCGAGGGCTTGTGCCAGCTCGCGAGCGGTCGATGAAGACGGCGATGTGCCGATGACGCGAGCGAGCGCGTCGCCGTTCTTCTCGACCAGCAAGATGTAGTACTCCATGCGTCCTCCGCATGTGAATCGCGGTCAGGATTCGGCGTGTCGGCCCGCGCTCGCTGGGCGTCGACCGGCGAAGCATGGTGTCGTGCTCGGTCGCCTTGGTCGCTCCAAGTGGCCGGTGGTTATGGGCAAGTGTTCATGTCACCGCCGACGCTGCCGGTCAGTGCGAGGAACGCGTTAAAAGGACCCATCACGCCCATGGCTTCCATCTTCGGACCGCTGAACTTGAGCTTGCCAGTCATCATCGAGCCGGCCGCTTTGCACTTGCCCTCGCCCATGCAGGTCCAGTTTTCGTCGGTGGCGTGCATCAGGTAGTCGACACCGTAATCTGGGTTGCTGTTGGTGACCGCGCCACCATAGGTACAGATGGCCTTGCCGTCCTTGTGCGAGATCTTCAACTCGACCTTGCTGCCGAGGCCGCACTTGTCTCGATACATTTGAATCGTCTTGAAACCGCGGTCATCGTCGTTCTTGGCCCAGTCGGCAAGCTCATTGGTGAGGGTGCTGCTCTTGTTCCAGGCATCGCAGGCCTGCTTGGCCCACGCATTGCTCATGAAGACCTCTGCGTGCGCGCTGAGGCTTCCGGTTGCGAGCAGTACAGCTAAGGCGGTGGCGCGTGTTGTGATCATGGTCAGATCCTCCTATGGGGTCGTTAGACTCTGTTGTATTTTGTCTTGAGCTGCTCAGTCACCAAAGGGCTGCGCAAATGTCATCCCCTAGCGAACAGGATGCTACGCCAGGCGCGAGAAGGTGGCAATGAACCGATCGGGAGACCTTGCTGATCGTTGCTCTGGTTAGATGGGCCGTTGCCGCAGTCAACCTCTCTTCGTTGTGTACAGGCATCGTTGTGAGCAGGCATCAGGTGCCCGGATCTCCATAGAAAACGTAGTTGGTCGAGTAATCGCTGATCTCGAAATAGACCTTGCGCTCATTGCCGTCTTGTTCGCCATTGAGGTTACTGTCGAGGACGCCGTAGGCAAAACGATAAGGGCGGTTCATGTCGCCGCTGGTCGCTGTGGCTGTCGAGAGCTTATCGATCTTGATGAAGCGCTTGACGACCTTGCCGCCCGAGTAGACCTCGAGCACGCCGTTGGCGCCCGTCCAGTTCTGCAGCGAGCGGCCAATCTTGTTTTGGGTCTCTTGGGTGCAGCCCAGCATGGCGACGCTGAGCAGCAGCAGGATGAGGAGGCGAGTGAGAGGCAGTGTGGTCTTAGTCATCTTGGCCTGAAAGATCGATTGTTGGGTTGGTCAAAAGGGGCTGCTGAGGTCGGCTGACATGGGTGTCACCTGCCAAATCCGCTCGGCGTACTCCTTGATGGAGCGATCAGACGAGAACTTGCCCATGCGCGTGGTGTTGAGGATCGACATTCGATCCCAGTGGTGAGGGTCTTTGTAGGCATGGTCGACCTCTTGTTGGCGCTCACGATAGTCGTTGAAGTCGGCCAGTACCATGAATGGGTCGCCGTGGATCAGGTTCTCGGTCAGCGGACGGAACAGCTCGGTGTCGCCGTGCGAGAACAGGCCTGAGCTGATGAGATCCACGGCCGCGCGCAGCTGCTCGTCGCGCTGATACAGCTCCCAGGGCTCATAGCCGGCGACCTGTTGTTGCTGCACCTCGGCCGCCGTCATGCCGAAGAGGAAGAAGTTCTCATGCCCGACCTCGTCGCGGATCTCGATATTCGCGCCATCCAGGGTGCCGATGGTCAGTGCACCATTCATCGAGAACTTCATGTTGCCGGTGCCGGAGGCCTCCTTGCCGGCTAAGGAGATCTGCTCGGAAAGATCGGCGGCCGGGTAGAGCCGTTGGCCGTTCTTGACGTTGAAGTCGGGCATGAACAGCACGCGCAGATAGCCATTGACCTGGGGGTCAGTATTGATCACCTCGCCAACGGCATTGATCAGTTTGATCATCAGCTTGGCCATGAAATAGCCAGGCGCGGCCTTGCCGCCAAAGATGAAGGTACGTGGCGTCAGATCGATGTTTGGGCGCTGCTTGATCTGCTCATAGAGCCAGACGATATGCAGCAGATTCAGGTGCTGGCGCTTGTACTCATGGAAGCGCTTGGCTTGGACATCGAACAGGGTCTCGGGGTCCGGGGCAAAGCCGGTGCGCTCGCCGAGCCAGTTCGAGAGCTTGCGTTTGGCGTTGGTCTTGACCTCGCGCCAGCGTTGCTGCAGGGCATGGTCCTCGGCATGTGGCTCGAGATCGCGCAGGCACTCGAGATCCTGTACCCAGCGGTCATTACCACAGGTCTCGGTGATCAGCGCGGCGAGCTCGGGATTGCTGGCGACGATGAACCGCCGTGGTGTTACCCCATTGGTGACGTTGTGAAAGCGTTCTGGCCAGAGGTCATTGAAGTCCTTCATCACCGTCGATTTGAGCAGCTCGGTGTGCAGCTCGGCGACGCCATTGATGGCCTTGCTGCCGACTGCGGCGAGATGCGCCATACGCACCCGGCGTCCCCCCTGCTCGTCGATCAGCGACATGCGCGCAACGCGCTCGTCGTCACCCAGGAAGTGCACACGTACCTCATCGAGAAAGCGCCGGTTGATCTCGTAGATGATCTCCAGATGGCGTGGCAGCAGGCGCTCGAACAGCTCGACCGACCAGGTCTCCAGCGCCTCTGGCAGCAGGGTGTGGTTGGTGAAGTGGCAGCTGTTGCGGGTGATCTCCCAGGCCTGGTCCCAGGTCATCAGATGATCGTCGAGGAGCAGCCGCATCAGCTCGGCGACGGCCAGCGATGGATGGGTATCGTTGAGCTGGATCGCGTACTTGTGATGGAAACGCTCCAGATGGCCGGTATGGCGCAGCTCGAGCCGGATCATGTCTTGCAGCGAGCAGGAGACGAAGAAGAACTGCTGTTTCAGGCGTAGCTCCTTGCCGGCCACCGGCTCGTCATTCGGGTAGAGCACCTTGGAGATGGTCTCGGCCTCGATCTTGGCATGCACGGCGCCATAGTAGTCGCCGACATTGAAGGCCCCGAAATCGAACGATTCCGGGGCTTCTGATTTCCACAGCCGGAGCAGATTCACGTTGGTGACGCCATAGCCCATGATGGCGGTGTCATAGGCGACGCCGTTGACGACCAGGTTCGGGCGCCAGCGCTGGCGCGGAACGCCATGCTCGTCGGCATAGGCCTCGCTATAGCCACCAAAGCCGACCGGGAACGCCAGCTTCGGCCGCATGATCTCCCAGGGGTTGCCGTTACGCAGCCAGGTATCGCCCTTCTCGATCTGCCAGCCGTCGACGATGACTTGGTCGAAGATGCCAAACTCATAGCGAATGCCATAGCCGATGGCTGGAATCTGGGTCGTGGCCAGGGAGTCCATGTAACAGGCCGCTAACCGGCCGAGTCCACCGTTGCCGAGGCCCGGCTCCTCCTCGCTCTCGATGATGCGCTCGAAGTCGAGCCCCAGTTCCTCGGCGACCTCGCGCGCCACCTCGGTGATGCCGAGGTTGATCATGTTGTTGGCCAGGTGCGGGCCGAGCAGGAACTCGGCCGAGAGGTAGCAGACGGTACGGGCGCTCTGATCCTTGTAGATGCGCGCCGACTTGATCCAGCGCTCAAGCATCCGATCGCGGACCGTATAGGCAGCGGCTTGGTACAGGTTGTTGTCGGTTGCGACCTCCAGAGAGCGACCTTGGATGTAGAACAGGTTGTCGAGGAAGGCGCGATTCAGTGCGTCCTTTGATAAGCCGGTGCGGGTGCGTTCTTCGTCCAAGCGGTTGTCAGCTGTGCTCATTGCGCGCCTCTTGTGCAGTCGTGTTCTGGAGTCGTGTTCTAGATCCGTGTTCCTAGAGCCATCTTCAGAACGGCCAGACCCAATCGTCGACTTCGGGCTTGTCGATGCCGTACTCATGGGCATAGTTGCGGCAGTCGATCTGCATGTCCTTGAGTCGCTCCATCACATGTGCGCCTGCCACTTGCAGCCGTGGGACGCGCTTGATCACATCCATCGCCAGTGTAAAACGATCGATCTCGTTCTCGATCGCCAGCTCCAGTGGCGTGTTGATGTTGCCACGCTCCTTATAGCCGCGCACATGCAGGTTCTTGTGGTTGGTGCGCCGATAGGCCAACCGATGGATCAGCCAAGGATAGCCGTGGAAGTTGAAGATCACCGGCCGATCCTTGGTGAACAGGCTGTCGAAATCGGCATCGGTGAGGCCGTGCGGATGCTCATTCGGGGTGGTGATCCGGAACAGATCGACGACGTTGATGAAGCGGATCTTAATATCCGCGAAGTGCTCGCGCAGCAACGCGGTGGCCGCAAGCGCCTCCTTGGTCGGGATGTCGCCGCAGCCGACCAACACCGCGTCCGGCTCCTCGCCCTGGTCATTACTGGCCCAGTCCCAGATGCCGAGGCCCTTGGTGCAGTGCTTGATGGCGGCGTCCATGTCTAGGTATTGCAGATGATTCTGCTTGTCGGCGACGATGACGTTGATGTCATCGCGACTCTGCAGGCAGTGATCCACGGTCGAGAGCAGGCTGTTGACGTCTGGTGGCAGATAGATGCGCGTGACCTCCGGGTTCTTGTTCACCACCACATCGAGGAAGCCGGGGTCCTGATGGGTGAAGCCGTTGTGGTCCTGGCGCCAGACGGTCGAGGTGATCAGCAGATTCAGCGAGGAGATGCGTGCCCGCCAGGGGATGTCTTCGCAGATCGCCAGCCATTTTGCATGCTGGTTGTACATGCTGTCGATGACATGCACGAAGGCCTCGTAGGTGGCGAAAAAGCCGTGGCGGCCGGTCAGCAGATAGCCCTCGTACCAGCCCTCGAGGGTGTGCTCGGAGAGCATCTCGAGCACGCGGCCGTCGGGTGACAGCTCGCCGCCGTCGGCATCCTCGTCCTTATAGTCGCAGAGCCAGAGCTTTTTGGAGACCTCGTAGATCGCGTCGAGCTTGTTCGAGCTGTTCTCGTCCGGGCCGAAGACGCGGAAGTTATCCATGTTTTTCGCCATCACATCGCGCAGCAGCGCGCCCACCGGCTTGGTGTTCATGTGCCTTGTGGTGCCGGGCTTGTCGACCGGGATCGCATAGTCGCGAAAGTCCGGTCGGCGCAGCGCCCGGCGTAAGAGTCCACCGTTGGCATGCGGATTGGCGCTCATGCGCAAGGTGCCCTGGGGGGCGAGCGCCTTCAGTTCTGGAATCAGCAGGCCGTTGCCATCGAACAACTCGTCCGGCTTGTAGCGCTTCATCCAGGTCTCGAGCTGCTGCAGATGCTCTGGATTGTTGTGCATGCCCGAGAGTGGCACCTGATGCGCGCGCCAGAAGCCCTCGACCTTGTGCCCATCGACCTCCTCGGGGCCGGTCCAGCCCTTGGGGGTGCGCAGCACGATCATCGGCCAATGACCGCGGGTCGCCTTGCCCGAGCGGCGCGCCTCGTCCTGCAGCGCCTTGATCTCGGCATAGCAGCGATCCAGGGTCTCTGCCATCAGCCGATGCATCGTCATCGGGTCATCGCCCTCGACGAAGTGCGGCGTCCAGCCATAGCCGCGCATCAGGCTCGCCAACTCCTCATTCGGGATGCGCGCGAGCAGGGTCGGGTTGTTGATCTTATAACCGTTGAGATGCAGGATCGGCAGCACCGCGCCGTCGCGGATCGGGTTCAGGAATTTGGCCGAATGCCAGCTCGTCGCGAGCGGGCCGGTCTCGGCCTCGCCGTCGCCGACCGCGACCGTCACCAGCAGGTCGGGGTTGTCGAACGCAGCGCCGAAGGCATGCGAGATCGAGTAGCCGAGTTCGCCGCCCTCGTGGATCGAGCCGGGGGTCTCGGGGGTGCAGTGGCTGCCAATGCCGCCGGGGAACGAGAACTGCTTGAAAAAGGCCTGCAGGCCGGCCTCGTCCTCGCTCTTGTTCGGGTAGATCTCGGAGTAGGTGCCTTCCAGGTAGACCGGCGCCAAGACGCCGGGGGCGCCATGTCCTGGCCCGGCGAGGAAGATCGCTTCCTGTTGGTGGGCGTTGATGAGTCGGTTCATGTGCACATACATGAAGGCCAGGCCCGGGCTGGAGCCCCAGTGGCCGAGCAGGCGTTTCTTCAGGTGCTCCTCACGCAGGGGTTCGCGCAGCAGCGGGTTGTCGCGCAGGTAGATCATGCCGGCCGCGAGATAACAGCAAGCGCGCCAGTAGGCATCGATCTTCTCGAGCTGAGCCTGGTTGAGGGTCGCGGAAACAGTGGTGTTTTCTTCGGCCATGATGATCTCCTGAGCGCGCTGTGTTGTGGATCAGGTAATGGACTAGCTTAGGGTTCAAGATAGCGTTCAAGATAGGGTTCAGATTAGAACGTTTCGGTGAACATTGGATGACGCCAACGGACGTGGCGCGTCGCCACCCCAGACGATAAAGCGCTTGTTTTACCTTAACCTTAGCCTATGGTTTGGTGCTGGCAACCGGGGGTTTGGGCGTGCGATGCAGGGTTGTTGCGGCGATGCTCTCTCCTCGCCTCGGCCTCTCGATCGACATGTGGTCGTCTTCTTTTTGTCATCAACCTCTGTCAATCTTCTGTCACTCTAATTGACCGATCGCTGTTGCCCGATTCGACTGAGCCCGGTCCGGCGGCGGCGCTGATGTTCGACGTCAGGAGCAATCTGTGAACGATACGAGTGCGGATCTCGGAGGTATGGACTGGTTGAAGGCCGAGCTTGAGGCGGAGCTCGATGAAGACTATGAACTTGAGCTGTCAGAGTCTGCGCTATCGCTCGAGCTGAGACGGATCTACAAGAAGCGGCATCCAGCAACGCTGGATCGCGCGACCTACTTCAAGGCCTTGCTGGCCCTGCAGGCCGAGCTGATCAAACTCCAAGACTGGGTGGAGCATAGCGGCGAAAAGATTTGCGTCATCTTCGAAGGACGCGATGCCGCTGGCAAAGGCGGGGTGATCAAGCGCATCACGCAACGGTTGAATCCGCGTGTCTGTCGGGTGGTGGCGCTGACCAAGCCCAGTGATCGTGAACGGACGCAGTGGTATTTCCAGCGCTATGTGCCGCATCTACCCTCGGGTGGAGAGATCGTGCTCTTTGATCGCTCTTGGTACAACCGCTCTGGCGTCGAGCGCGTGATGGGCTTCGCCACGCCGGATCAGGTCGAGCAGTTCTTTCAGGACGTCCCGGAGTTCGAGCGGATGCTGGTGCGCTCTGGGATTCGCCTGGTCAAGTACTGGTTCTCGATCACCGATGAAGAGCAGCAGCTGAGGTTCTTGATGCGCATCCATGATCCGCTCAAGCAGTGGAAGCTGAGCCCGATGGATCTGCAGTCGCGGGTGCGTTGGGAGGACTACACCAAGGCCAAGGAGGAGACCTTTGCGCGCACCAACATTCCCGAGTCGCCCTGGTTTATCGTCGAGGCCAATGACAAAAAGCGCGCGCGATTGAACTGCATCCATCACCTGTTAGACCAGATCCCCTATCGAGATATGCCACACGAGTCGATCACGCTGCCGGATCGCGTCTTCAGCCCCGATTATGACCGGGCCGTGCTGCCGAACGAGCTCTTCGTGCCGGCGCGCTACTGATGAAGTGATGAGCTTGGGCAGAAATCGCCTCAGCCTTGTTCGATGTCGTCGTCGCGATCGACCGTCTTCGCCATGCGCTTGGCGAAGTAGTAGATGCGCTTGAGTTTCTCGATGATGTCGATCTCGAGGGTGTAGGCCGGGATACGGTTTGGCTCTTCGGCGACTAAGCGCTGTGCCTGGTGGGCGGCGGCGGAGTCCGCGATGCGCGAGATCTCCTGCTTCATCGAGGTGACCGAGCGCGCGGCGAGCTCGTTGTTCTGGGCAACCGCCTGCACCGCACATTCCACCGCGCGATTGACCGCGACATGAAAATTGGTCAAAACCTCGCGCGTCGGCTGGCTGATGGAGACCCCTTGCTGGATGCGCTCGTGCCCGAGCACGATCAGATTCGTCTCGATCACGTCACCGATATTCTCGAGGTCGTTGACGGCTTCCATGAGTCGGATCAGCTCCGCGGTTTGGTGCTGGGTCAGGCTGAGGCGACTGATCTTGCTGAGGTAGGCGATGATCTGTGCATGCAGGGTATCGACATCGTCGTCCATGCGCTCGATGTCGCGCAGCGTGTCTCGACTGCCGCTGAGGATGGCGGGCATGATCCGGCCCATCATGTCCTGGACCCGCTCGCCCATGTGCAGCACTTCTAAGCGAACGCGGTCGAGCGCCAAAGACGGCGTTGCCAGGAGTTCGTCATCGAGGTACTTGGCGCGCACCACGAGTTCCTCCTCGCCCAGTGGTCGGTCGCGGACCAGCCATTCGGCGAGGCGCGCGAACTGGCCGGTGAAGCCAATGAAGATCAGGGTGTTGGCGACATTGAACAGGGTATGTGCATTGGCGATCTGGCGCGGCACCTCGGCGGCAAGACGGGCTGCGCCGGTCAAGCCCGCGTGCTGGGGCGAGATGAGGCGCACGACCTCGGCGAGCTGCGGGATCAGCCCGATCCAGACCAGGACACCGGCCACATTGAAGAGAACGTGCACGACGGCGGCGCGCACTGCCTCGCGGGGCTTGCCGATCGACGCCAGCAAGGCAGTGACACAGGTGCCGATATTGGCCCCGAAGGCGAGTGCGATTCCGGTCGGTAGGTTCACAAAGCCTTGGCTGGCCATGACGATGACGATGCCGGTGGTGGCCGCCGAAGACTGGATGAGTCCGGTGAACAGAGCGGCGACCAGGATGCCGATGAAGGGGTTTTCCATCGTCTGCATCACGTCCAGGAAGGGCTGATAGCTGCGCAGTGGCGCCATCGCGTCGCTCATCACGCTCATGCCGTAGAACACCAGCCCGAGCCCCATTACCATGCCCCCGTACTGGCGGAAGCGCTCACGCTTAGAGACGAATAAGAACGTAAAGCCGACGCCGACCATCAGTAACGCGGCCTTGGTGATCTTGAACGCGATCAGCTGGGCGGTCACGGTCGAGCCGATGTTGGCGCCCATGATGACGCCCACCGATTGCGCCAACGACATCAAACCGGCGCTGATAAACCCGACCACCAGCACGGTGGTGACCGAGGATGAGTTGATCACCGCGGTGACGAAGGCGCCGGTCAGTGCGCCGGTGAAGCGGTTTGATGTCAGCCGCGCCAAGATATCCTTCATCCGCTCGCCGGCCACCGCCTTGAGCGCGTCGGCCATCTGATCCATACCGAAGAGGAACAGTGCCAGACCGCCGAACAGGCCCATGGCCATGGTCAGCCAGTCGATTTGCTCGGTGCTGGCATCGACACTGGTTGCGGCAAGGGATGCGGCTGTCGTGGCGAGCAGCCCTAGGGCGAGCAGCCCCGGCAGCCAGATCGCGGTTGTTGGCAGACACGGCCTTGCAGTCGGTCGGATCAGCAAGCGGTTATCCCTCCTGATGCGGATCGGATTTGACGACGGTCACCGGCATCGGCGCCAGATGCACGACCTGTTCGGCGACCGAGCCGATCAGCAGGTGCTTCCATCCGGTCAATCCCATGCTGCCCATGACGATCATGCTAGCGTTGATCTTGTGCGCGACCTCTAGGATGCGCGAGCTTGGCAAACCGGAGACCAGCATGGATTCGAGCTGCTTGCGCTTGATCATATCGCGATGCGCGTTGGCGACCCGTTGCAAGAACTCATCGAGCATCTCTGCAGCGCCGTCCTCGATCCGCGTGAGCTGCTTCTTCTTCAGCGCGCGGCTGTAGTAGCCAGGCATGGAGGCGGGGTCGTGGATCACATGCAGCACCTGGACCGGGCGTTGCAGACAACGCCCCAGCTCCAAGGCGCAGAGCAAGGCGGCTTCGGAAGGTGCTGAAAAGTCGACGGGCACGAGGATCGGGCCCGGCGTGTGCTTGTCGCTCATAGCCCCTCAATGCGAGTGAGACCCGCGTTTGCTGTTGAACCGCTCAGCCGCTCGGTGGTGGAGCACCCCTTGGCAGAGCCTCGATTATGTCATTTTTATGACAGATTTGTTACAGCGAGAACGCGCGGCCAAAAGCGGGAGTTGGCACCAAACGCCGAGCCTACCGGGCCTACCGCTGCGCGCTTTCGGTTCATGGCTGCTTCCGCCCGTTGTCGACGAGCCGGTTGTAGACCACGCGCAGTGGCTCGGTCGGATAGGTCAGCGGTAGCAGCTTTCCAGTGGGCATGGCGAGGACGCCGATCTGGTCCGGGTTGGCGCCGAACAGCACATGATGATTCGGGATACCGCCGGCATCCAGCCAGAGCGTGCCGTCGGCGGACAACGGCGTGTGCCCGACGATGAACGGCGTGTTAGGGCTGACGCCGAGCGCTTTGCAGAGCCGCTTGATGTCGCTGGCGCCATAACCCGACGGTGAGTTGGGCTTGCGCAGGCGCAGGTTGGTGAGTTGGCGCTGGAGCTTGGGCTTGTCGCGGACATGGATCAAGTCGCTGCGCGAGGCCTTCATCGTTGGCGCGCCAGCATGGCAGCAGACGAAGCGCGGTGAGACGGCCACATAAGGCAAGCGCTCATAGAGCGCCTGCATCCGGTCGCGGTAACGCGAGCCGCGTTGCTCATGCAGGGCCTGCTCCCACAAGAGTCCTTGCGGTACACCGCCCTTGCTGATGTCGTTGGCGAAGTCGTCGTGATTGCCACGCAGGTAGAAGACCCGCTCCGGAAAGCGCAGCTTGAGCCGGAAGATCAGGTCCATGAGCAGCATCGAGCTATCCATCTGGTCTTCCTGTCCGGGTGTGTCCGGATGCACGGCGTCGCCAATGAGGATCAGCAGCCCGCTGCCATCCTCGATGGCTTCGAGGAAACCATTCTGGGTCAGGATCACGAGCAGATTGTCGATACAGGCATGCAGGTCGCCGACGAAGATGGGTGTTGGCCGGCTCGGTAGGCGCAGCACGCCTCCGGCCTCGCCATCGCGGGTCTTGAGCCGGTATGGCTCGCGCTCCATCAAGGCGATGGTCTGCTCGAGCAGGTCGAGTGCGGCGCTGCGCTCGAGCGGCTCAATGGGTGCATTGAGCACCGTTGCCAGACGCGCGATCTTTTGTGCCCGCCAGCGCGTCATGCGATCGATATCGGCGGGTTTCACCAGGGGTGCGACACAGGTTCCGCGCTTTGGCGCCTTGTTCTTCAACGCCAGCCCCTTGCCGCTCAGCTTGACGCGCAGGTGCTTGTTGGCGACCAGCTTCGGGTAGCCAAGTAGGCCGCGTTGGATTGGGTCTTCGCGGCCAAGGGTGACCGATTCGCCCGGGCGCACTCGAACAAAGCCGCTGATGTCGCTGAAGAAGGTGGAGGGGTCGAAGAGCAGGTAGTCGCCGCTGCGCTGGAAGCGGCCATCGGCCGCGAGCTTGAGCTCGGGTTCGAGCTGCAACCGATAGCCGTCGTCGCTACCGAGCAGGAGCTGCAGCGGCAAGGTTGGATGCGGTACCCGGACCTTCTTCTCCCCGAGCCGCAGCGCGGCGTCGAGATCAAGCTCATCGCACTCTTCCATGTCGTTTAGGAGCTCGTGGAAGTAGCGCAGGAAGCGGTGGCGGGATTCGCTGGAGGAATGGGGCATAGCGTTTACGGAGCCGCCTCGGTCGTCGCACGGTTTACTCGGATTGCCGGGCCGCTGAGTATCCTCCCCCTCGTCATCATGCGGAAGTCCGAGATGATGGCTCAGCGAGGGTCAGCCCTGGTTGCGATGGCGAATCGCATCGGGTTGTCCCGGATGCGCTGGCGCAGGTAGACCTGCAGGCCGTGGCGATCGAAATGCGCTGCCACCTGTGCAAACAGCTTCACCTGGGCGCGAATCTGATCGAGATTGATCTGGCGATCGACCGGATGGGTGCCCTTCAGCGCGCGTGCCCGACGATCGCTATCGATCAGCTCCGGTGCCGGCAGCAGGAACTCGAACACAAAGCGAGAGCGCCAGTTCACCGACAGCAGGCAGCGTCGCGGCGGCGGAAGCTGGATGCGTTCGGCGTCGAGCGCGAGCTCGCCCCAATGCTCGAGCCAGGCGTCGTCGAACAGGGCCAGTGCGGCTTGATGGCCGATGAACGGCAGGCCGAGATGGACCTCGCGCGGGCGCACCGCCAAGGCCTGGGCACGCCACCAGCCGCTGCGGCTGAGATCGATGAAGCCCTCTTCAGGCCAGCCGCCGAGATGGCGGATGAAGGTCGACTTGCCGGCCCCCGGCGGGCCGGTTACGATGATCTGATTGAAGTGAACACAACGCGCAACCGGAACATCGCGAAACCTCTTGACTTGAGGCACCGGCTCCAGGCTCAGCTCCGGCAGACCAGTTTGCATCGACGGCATTTGCACTCCTGTGAAAGGCCTGCCGGTGGTGCCGGCGTGAGCGGCGGTCGCTATGGGTATGAGTCGCGGCATGAGTCGCTAAGGGCATCAATCGCGATCGCCATGGCTCAGCCAAAGATGGCCTTGAAGAGATAGAAGATGAGCGCGGCAAGAATGGCCCCAGCCGGCAATGTGATGAGCCAGGAGAGGAAGATATTGCCGACCACGCGCAGATCGACCGCACCGATACCGCGCGCGAGACCGACCCCCATCACCGCGCCGACCGCGATCTGCGTGGTCGAAACAGGTAGCCCGGTCTTCGAGGCCAGCACAACCGTTGATGCCGCGGCCAGGGTTGCGCAATAGCCGCGCGTTGGCGTCAGCTCGGTGATCCTGGTGCCAATCGTCTGCATGACCCGGTAGCCAAGGGTGGCGAGGCCGACGACGATGCCGACTCCACCAAGCGCCAGTATCCAGAGGGGCAGCGAGGCGCTTTGCACGACCTTGCCGCCGCTCTCGACAATCGACACCACCGCTGCCATCGGGCCGATGCCGTTGGCGACATCGTTCGAGCCGTGGGCAAAGGCCATGGCGCAGGCGGTGAAGATCATCATCGGCACAAACACGCGCTCGACGCTGGCAAAGTGGTAGTGGCGGTCGGTGTTGGCGTCTACTTTAACCCGATCGATCATCAGCTTGCCGATGATGGCAACGATCACGCCGATGACCGTCGCGCTGGCGACACTCTGCCAGGTGTTCAGATGCAGATCCAGATGTTTGAGGCCCTTGAACAGGGTCACCAGGCTGATGATCCAGCCGACCAGGAAGACGTAGAGCGGCCCCCAGCGTTTGGCGCTGCGAAACGGGTTGTCGGCGTCCAGGATCAGCTTGCGGATGCTGTGCATCAGCAGGAACGCGATGAGCCCGCCAATGACGGGCGACACCACCCAGCTTGCCGCAATCTTGCCGATCTTTGGCCATTGCACCGCATCCATGCCGATGCCGGCGATGGCGAAGCCGACGATGGCGCCGACGATGGAATGCGTGGTTGAGACCGGCCAGCCGCGCGTGGTCGCGATCATGAGCCAGATCGCCGCCGCCAGCAACGATGCCAGCATGCCATAGACCAGCAGCTCAGGACTGCCAATGAGTGGAGTAGGGTCGATGATGCCCTTGCGGATCGTCGAGGTGACCTGGCCACCGGCGATAAAGGCGCCGGCGAACTCGAAGATGGCCGCGATCAGGATCGCCTGCTTGACGGTGATGGCGCCGGTGCCGACCGAGGTGCCCATGGCGTTGGCGACGTCGTTCGCGCCGATGCCCCAGGTCATGTAGAGCCCAAAGATGACCGCTAGGACAAGAAAGACGGTGCCGTAGGTGGCAATAATTTCCATGATTCCTCCACGAGGAGTGCGAGTGCCAGCGATGCCGACTGCGCGAGCGCGTCCGGGGCTGGCTGAGCAAGTGGGCTAAGCAAGTGGGCTAAGCAAGTGGGCTGAGCGGGTAGGCTGAGCGGGTAGGCTGAGCGGGTAGGCTGAGCGGGTAGGCTGAGCGGGTAGGCTGAGCGGGTNGGGTAGGCTGAGCGGGTAGGCTGAGCGGGTAGGCTGAGCGGGTAGGCTGAGCGGGTAGGCTGAGCAATTAGGCTGCGCGGATGGGCTGTGCTGATAAGGCGCGCTTGGGTCAACGCGCGATCAGCAGCAGCATGCGATCGCCGACCTTCTCGGCGTTGTCGGCCAGGTTTCCAATCCACTCGATCAGCCGATACCAGAACACCACCGAGATTGGACTCATCTCGTCTTCGTGCTCGAATAGCTTGCGCGCCAGGGCGATGGCGAGATCGTCGGTCTCGGTCTCGATGCGATTGAGCTCAGCGACCATGCCCTCGACCCGCTCCGCCTCTGGGCCGCGGAAGCCGGTCTCAATCAGCTCGTCGAGCTCATCGATGATCGCGTGCGACTGGGTGCAGGCGTCCACGCAGCGGCGAATCAGCTGTTTGAGATGCTCCTGCATGGCATCGGGCACCGTCATCTGCCGTTGCAGCAGGAGCCCGGCGATGTCTTGGGCGGTGTCGGCGATGGCGTCTTGCACCTCGAGCACCTCGAGCAGGTCGCGCCGGTCCACGGGGAGGAAGAGGCTGCGCGGTAGGTGTGCTCGCACATTATGTTTGATCTCGTCGGCCTCGCGCTCCTTGGCAAAGATGGCCTCTTGGGTCTTGATGAGCCCGTTCTGATCGCCGGCGATCAGTTGATCGAAGAGGGTTGGTATGAAGCTGACACAGGCATGCACGGTTGCCATGTGTTGTTGCATGGGTTTGAATGGCGAGCGCGCGAACACGGCTGATATCGCGTTTGTTGTTTTCATTGCAGACTCTTCCTCAGGGTGCCGCCAACGTGTGCTGAGGTCCGGTTGTGGCCGGGCAGGGGACCGGCGCAGCCCAGCGCCAGATCAGGCATGCGACCGCTCTTGCTCATTCCCGGCACGGCGGTATCGTCATGGTGAGTGGAGCCTCGCTTCCCCTCTGGCCGTTGATAACAGCGTTGTCATCATTTCGCAATAGATTCGTCACATAAGCGCTGTTCGTGGTCTTCCGCTCGGAGTCAGCGCTCAGGTCGACTATGATGATCGCTAGCCGCCCGGCCGGCGGCCCTGTCCGCATCCTCCTCTGGCATCAACACGAGGTTCGACGCCTTGAAACAGCTCGCAAGTCGACTGCGTATCGGCGAAAAGATCGTCCTTGGCTTCGGGGCCATTGGGCTGATTTTCCTCGGCGTCATCGGGTACTACCAGGTCAATCTGCGCGAGAGCGTCAACGCCTACCAAGAGCTGGCCCGGGTGTACGGAGCCCGGCAGGTGCACGCCTTTGCTATTGAGAGGCAGCTGCTTGCGATGCGCTCGACGGCAGACCGCTTTCTGCTGACGCGCGATCCGGCGCTCGCCGAAGAGACGCGGCTGCACGCCGGCGCCTTGGGTGCCGAAACCGAGGCCCTGGCGCTGACGGATCAGGCCTCGGCGGAGACGGCTGCGGCGATCAGCGCAGCTGCAGATGACTTTGCGAGTCGATTCGATGCCATCGTCCGCGCCTGGCGCATCCGTGGCCTGGATGAAGGCTCCGGCTTGCAGGGCGCGTTTCGCGATGCGGTGCATGAACTCGAGGACCGCGTTCAGCGCCAACAGGTGCCTGGCCTCGAGCCGGCCGTGTTGCAGATGCGTCGGCGTGAGAAAGACTATCTGCTGCGAAGCGACGCCGATTACGTGGCGATGGTGGATGCGATTGGAGCGGACATCGAGGCGCGTATCCAGGCGTCGCCGTTGCCGACCGATGAGCGTTCCGCGTTCAGCGCTCTGCTGGCTAGATACCTGCGGGATTTTCATGCCCTGGTTGAGCAGAATGCCCAGATCGAGCAGCTGACCGCGGCCATGTACGAGGCTGCAGTGCGGATCACGCCATTGGTTGAGACCAACCTCGCGAGCGCCATGGCGGCGATGCAGGAGCGCAGTGCGGCGGTTGCCGAGACCTCGGCAGAACGTGCTCGCTGGAGCATGATCGTTGCGGCGATCGCGCCGGTGTTAGGTTTCCTGCTGGCGTTGGTCATCACCTCACGCATCGTGCGTCCGGTGCGGCGCATGGCTGAATTGCTCGATCGGCTGACGCGCGAGCATCCCCGCGAGCGTATTGAAACCAACCCTTACGGGCGCGACGAGGTCAATGCCATGGGCATCGCGGTGAATACCCTGCTCGATCATAAGACGCGGTTTTTCGACTGGTGGCGCAGCTCGATGCAGGAGACGATCGCCTGCCGCGATCTCGGTCGCGCCGAGGACGATGATGAGCGTGTGCGGGCGGCGCTGGAGCTGAATCGTGCCACGGATGCCAAGCTCACCCAGCTTGCAGCAGAGCGCGAACGCCTCATCACCAAGGCGCAGCGTCTGGATCAGCTAGCCACGAATGCCGCTGGCACCTCTTTGGGTCGTACAGCGAGTGCCGAGCTGCGCACGATAGCGGGCGACCTGCGGACGCTGGCTGGGATGCTGGAAGGTCGCTGAGACCGGGGCCAACAGACGGCAGACGATGTCGAGCCGGTGTCGGGGGGCAGCCGGGCACCGATCTGGATCGGCAGATGACTCACGTCAGATTCACCTTGAGCGAACGGCGGCGTCGATCTGCAGAGGTCCGCGCGGGATGCGTGCTAGATCCCAGCGCGGGATGGCGTGCTGCCAGAATTCGGAGACGCTGCGGGGCGGGGCTTCGAGCGGCGTCTGGCCTAGACAGCGCCAGGCGCGATCCAGTGCTGGCAGTGGATGGTCGGGATCGACTGGGGCTGCAGCAAGGCTCTTGGAGAGCTTGCGCCCGTCGTCGCCGAGGACCAAAGGCAGGTGTGCGTATCCTGGCTGGGGTAACCCGAGACAGCGCTGCAGATAGAGCTGTCGCGGTGTCGAGATGAGCAGATCTGCGCCACGCACCACCTGCGTGATGGCCTGGTCGCCATCGTCGACGACGACGGCGAGCTGGTAGGCGTAGAAGCCATCGGCACGACGCAGCACGATATCACCCACCTCGGCCATCAGCTGTTGCGTGATTGGCCCCTGGACCGCGTCGGTCAGGCTGAGCTGGTCGCCATCGATGCGCAAGCGCTCGCTGCGTGCAACCCGGTCTTGCGGGAGTCCGTTGCGGCAGTGACCGGTGTAGATCGGGCCTTCCGGTCCCTGGATGCCATGCGCGGCGATCTCGCGGCGGGTGCAAGCGCAGGGGTAGCTCAGCCCATCACGGCGCAGGCGCTCAAGCGCGGCTTCGTAGTGCGAGCTGCGTTGGCTCTGGTAGACGACCGGCTCATCCCACCAAAGGCCAAACGCCTCGAGCGTGGAAAGGATGTGCGCGTCGGCGCCGGTAACGGACCGGTTCCGATCCAGATCCTCGATCCGGATCAGCCAAATACCGGCATTGGCGCGCGCATCGGCGAAGCTGCCGACAGCGGCCAGCAGTGAGCCGAAGTGGAGTGGGCCGGTCGGGGAGGGTGCGAACCGACCACGATAAGGCGCGGATACGGTGCCGCCCATGGTCGATACGATGGGGTCGGTCAGCGGTTTGCGAGGCGGCTTGCTGGCGCTGCAGCCTGAGCCGCCGCGCCAGCAAAAGCTAATCAACCACGCTGCTTCTCGCGGATCTCGTCCAACGTCTTGCAGTCGATGCAGAGTGTCGCCGTTGGGCGGGCCTCGAGGCGGCGGACGCCGATCTCGACCCCGCAGGCCTCGCAGTAGCCATAGTCGTGATCGTCGATGCGCTCAAGCGCCTCGTCGATCTTGCGAATCAGCTTGCGCTCGCGGTCGCGGGTGCGCAGCTCGAGGCTGAACTCAGACTCCTGGGTAGCCCGGTCGTTGGGGTCCGGGAAGTTGGTGGCCTCGTCCTGCATGTGGTGGACCGTACGGTCGACCTCTTCCATGAGCTGCCGCTTCCATTCCAGCAGCAGCCCACGGAAGTGCTCTTCCTGGTCTGCATTCATGTACTCCTCGTCCTGTGCGATTGCGTAGGGCTCAAAACCGAGCGACCTCGCGCCTTTCTTGTCTGTCTCGGCCATGATCTGCTCCCGGAGACGATGCAATGTTGAAACCGGCCTTTGAAGGTGGCAATGGACGGTTCCGTTGAGACTACGCCGAGCGTCAGCCATCGACCGCCCGACTGCGAAGCCGCTCCTTCTAGCAGATCGCTTCGGCCGCGACAAGCATTGCGCGCCGGCAGAGTGATGAGGCTGTGCTAATCTTGCGCGCCGATTAGGTTCACCACTGACAGAGGGAATCCCCGATGCAGACGGGTCTCCAAGCGCTGATTTTCGACGTCGACGGCACCCTGGCCGATACCGAGCGCGATGGCCATCGCCCTGCCTTCAATGCGGCCTTTGCCGAGGCCGGTCTCGACTGGCATTGGTCTGTCGAGCTTTATGGCGAGCTGCTCGCCGTCACCGGCGGGAAGGAGCGGATGCGGCATTACCTGGCCCAATACCGGCCCGACTTCGAGCTCGACAAGCAGCGCTATTCGGACCTCGATACGCTGATTGCGCAGCTCCATAAGCGCAAGACCGAGCTCTATGTCGAGCGGCTGGGGCAGGGGGGTATCCCGCTGCGCAGCGGCGTGCTGCGGCTGCTACGCGAGGCCCGTGACGCCGGCGTCAGGCTCGCGATTGCCACCACCACCACGCCGGCCAACGTGACGGCGCTGCTCGATTCCGGGCCGGAGCCGGGCTTGGTGAATTGGTTCGAGGTCATCGCCGCAGGCGACGTGGTGCGCGAGAAGAAGCCCGCTCCAGATATCTTCGAACTCGCCCTGGCCCAGCTGAATCTGCCCGCTGCGGCCTGTGTGGCGATTGAAGATTCCGAGAACGGCGTTCGCTCGGCGCTCGGCGCCGGCCTCGATGCACTCTTAGTGACGACCAGCTCTTACACCGAAAGCCAAGACTTTGGCGGCGCCACTCTGGTGGTCGACCAACTTGGCGAGCCTGGTGACCCAGCCAGGACCCTGATGGGCGATCTCGGTGGCGCTGAGTATGTGGACCTTGACGTGCTGCGCCGGCTGCGTGAGCAGGTGTTCGGCTAGCGTTGGCGAAGACTCTGGCACGGGGCTCGGCGTCGTGCGTTGCGACCCGCCAGGTGACAGGCTTTCCAGCGACTGACCCGTAGCCATTGATGACCAAGCAGGATGCTTGGCGGCTAGACGATTTGTTCAATCTGTTCTAGCCGAGTCATGACGCGGTCAGCGCTGACGCCAACGAGCTCAGGGTCGTCTTCCCGGAGTCTGAGCGAGCGCGCATCGCCAGCAAAGAGCGCGGTCTTGAGCCCAAGCCGTTGCGCTGGCCAGATGTCATTCCGACGGTCGTTGCCGATGTAAAGCACTTGATCGGGCCGGATGCCGTGCGCGGCTGCGAGACCACCGAGCGCGGCTTGGTAGATGGCGGTTGATGGCTTGGCCTCGCGCAGTTGGTAGGACCAGGCGCTGCAGTTTGGGTCGAGCCTGAGGTCGGCCGGTGGCTGGCCGAGGAAGGCCTCTAGGATCAGTGGCGTGTAGAACTGGGCGTTAGAGACGATGCCGAGCACCAGGTCGCGTTGACGCAGCTCGCTGAGTAGGTCGGTGAGGCCGGGCATCGGCCAGACAGGATTCACCCGGCACTCATACTCTACTGCGATCCGTTCCAGCTGTTGCGGGGTTGGTTGGCATCCATGCTCGGCGAGCACAGTTGTCCAGATTTCACGAATATCCACCTCCGGGTAAAGCTTGCCACTGGCCCGAACCCGTGCGTGATCGGCGCGGATGGCGACGCTCAGGTGCTCGTTGATGGGTGTGTTGATGGGGGCGTTGATACCTGTGTTGATGCCTGCATGTGCGAGCAGTGCCTGGAGGTCGATCGACCCCGGCGTGTGGCCGCTGAGCCCGATATCGCCGCTGGCGGAGATCAACAGGGTGCCGTAGACGTCGAAGAGCACCGCTTTGATGCCCTGGAGCGGCTCCAGCCATGGTTCCACGCCGGTCGGCTTGGGTTCGAGCGGGGTGCTGAGGTCGCGGATACGCGCGCTGAGTATCTGCTCGGTCATGCGCCGCTTACAACCGGGTGATGGGCCGGGGGATGGGCCGGGCGATGGGCCGGGCGATGGGATTGATGGGCGCGATGGGCGTTTGTCATTCTGGAACTTGTGGCTTGTGGCTTGTGGCTTGTGGCATCTGACTCAGGTTCGCAGCAGATGGAGCCGTTCAGGGGCCTGGAAGCAGGCGATGAGCACAGGGCCATCGGCCTGGTCGCGCAACGGGGCGGCGGGGGCGTTGAGCAAAGATTGGTAGATCGCCTCGAGCCGGCGTCGGTAGCCGTCGATCAGGTACTCGCGCTCGACCACAGCCTGGTTGCGCGCGATCAGCTCGGCGCCGGCGGTGAGCGGCGGTGAGGTTGCGTCGAGCGCTGAGCCGGCGGCTGGGTCGGTGCGGATGTGTCGCAACACCTGGATCTGCCCGTCTTCGTCGAGGCGGCCGAAGTCGACGCGGCTATCCTTAGCCACGGCCGCGTGCCAGGCACGCTCGAGGTCATCGACTTCGCGCTCGCGACCATAGGCACTGGCGGCGGCCGCGAGGGCTTGGTCGAGGCGTCGGCGCAGGGTGGCCGCATCGAGCCAGTCGAGCGGTACCGGCAGGCGCTGATAGAGCCCGCTGAGGTCGAGCCCGTCGGCACGGAAGTCGGCGGTGATCTCGGGCAGATCGCGGCCAGCGAGTGGTCGGCCGATGAGCCAGGGTTCGAGGAACGCGAGGCCGAAGCCCTCGGCGACGCTGGTGGTCATGAGCGCATGACTGGAGGCGAGCAGGGCGCTGAAATCGCTGTTGTCGGCACCAAGCTCGAGGTCGACTGGCAAGGCCAGCTCCTGCGCCAGTGCCACCCAGCGCTGATAGATTGGCTGCTCGAGCGGGTTCTGTGGCGCTTGGGTGGTCGCAAAGCGATCCTCAGGGCCGGCAAGCGCGGCCCAGAGCAGCAGCTCGCCGAGATTCTTGCGGCGGATGGCGCGGGTCGGATAGAGCCAGCGGCGATGATCGCCGCGCGCCCTGGTGTGTTGGTCGCGGGGCCGTCGACTGGCCCTGCTGTCTTGCTCGCTTGCGAAGGAAACCGCATTCGGAAGACGATGTAGCTGCGTGCTCGGTATGCCCGCCGCGGCAAGAAAGCGGTAATCGCGCTCGTTCAGCGTTGCGTAATGGATCTGCGGTGCCAATGGATAGAGATGCGTGGACAGTGCTGCACCATCTTGGGCATCGGTGGTCTCAAGCATGCGTCGGTAGAGGGCAGGGCGGCCATCCTCAGCGAAATCATGCGGCTGCAGCAATAAGCGCTGGCCAGCCGCGGCGAGCCCGCGGAGAGCGTCCGGGAGGGCGAGGTTCTTGCCGAGGCAATGATTATGGACATGCCAGAGGTCGGCTGGTCCGCCGAGGGCGCGCGTCGCGGCCTGCTCCATGGCCTGCTGTAAGGCGCTGGCGCCCAAAGGCTGCCGGCGCTCCTCGTAGCCGAGCGCGGAGACGACCTCAACCCGGGCCGCGAGCGAGCCGGGCTGTTGTGGTGGCTCGCCGCTGAGCACGACAACGGCGTGACCCACTGATGCTAGGGCCGCGCAGGCGTGCTGGATCACACGCGTGACGCCGCCGGTCTGAAGATGGAAATGGACGATCGCGATACGCATGCTGTGGGATCATAGCTCGGATTGTTGGTCGACTGGCTGGCTGTTGCGATGCTCTGATTGGCAGGCCTACCGACACTGGCAGCAATCGGTCAGGTACAGTCGACGCTATGCTGACTGGTTGGCTCAATGGCAGAGCCGCGCATCGGGCACGGGTTATGCAGCATCGAGTGCGCTGCGGGCGCTCTGCATCCTCGGCTGACTGACTCGCTGGTTTGCTGGACCCCAGGCTCTGCTCTCACTGATCGCTCATCTTGACGACTTTTCAGACAGCTCCCAGACAGCTCCCGCAGTACGCATGAAGCAACCGGAAAACATCGGCTTCGTCTCGACCCGCTTTGCCGGCACCGATGGCGTCTCTTTGGAGGCCGCGAAATGGGCCGAGGTGCTCTGGCAGAGCGGGCATGTCAGCGCCTGGTATGGCGGCGTGCTCGATCGCGATCCGGCGATGAGTCTCTGCATCCCGGAGGCCTTCTTCGATCACTCAGAGAACCAGTGGATCAACGCCCAGCTCTGGGGCTGTACGCGCCGCAGCCCCGAGGTAAGCCGCCGCATCCAGGAGCTGGCGGCCTATCTGAAGTCGACCTTGTATGCGTTTCGTGCGCGTTTCGATCTCGATGTGCTGATCGTCGAGAACGCGCTCACGATCCCGATGCATATCCCGCTTGGCGTCGCGATCACCGAGTTTCTGCTCGAGACCGGGATGCCGGCGATCGCTCATCACCACGACTTCATGTGGGAGCGGCAGCGGTTCCAGATCTCGGCGGTCGATGATTACCTTGAGATGGCCTTTCCGCCACGGGTGCCGCACCTGCAGCATGTGGTGATCAACCAGGCTGCGCGCGAGGAGATCGCCTGGCGTAAGGGCCTGCCGAGCATCCTGGTGCCGAATGTGTTCGATTTCGAGAACCCGCCGGGTCCGCCGGATGCCTATGCGGCCGATGTGCGCCAGGCCTTGGGGCTGACCGCTGAGGAGCTGCTGGTGCTACAGCCGACGCGGATCGTGCCGCGCAAGGGCATCGAGAATGCCATCCATCTGATCCGCCGGCTCAAGCTGTCGCATGCTCACCTGGTGATCTCGCATCATAGCGGTGACGAGGGCTATGAGTACGAGCGCCAGATCCAGCAGTTGGCGCAGGACGAAGGGGTGTCGCTGAAGCTGTTCGGCGAGCGCATGGCCGATCGCCGGCAGCTGGACCAGACGGGGCAGAAGGTCTACGTGCTGAGCGATCTTTATCCGCATGCCGACCTGGTGACCTTCCCGAGCCTCTATGAGGGCTTCGGCAATGCCTTGCTGGAGGCGATCTACTTTCGGCTGCCGATCGTGATCGGGCGCTACAGCGTCTACCAGCGCGATATCGAGCCGAAGGGCTTCCGTTTGCCGTTCATCGATGGGGTGATCGACAAATCCACGGTTGAGCAAACAAGGACCATCTTGGCCGACCCTGGCTATCGTGCCGAGCTAGTCGAGCACAACTATCAGGTCGCCAGTCGCTTCTACAGTTACCGCGTGCTGCGCGACAGCCTGCGCAGCATGATCAATAACGTGCGCAATATGACGGAGTAAGCCATGTTTGTGGTCGAGCGGCGCGTCTATGAGCGCATTCGCGAGCGTCTGCGCCGACTTTATGGCGAGGAGGCATTACCGCGCTTGATGGATCGGTTGCAGCTGATCATTGGGCGCTATGGCGTGGGCGCTGAGTGTCCGCCCGAGGCCTCTGGTTGCGCGCCTTGGGATCAAACCGATGCGGTGCTGATCGCCTATGGCGATATGGTTTGCGCTAACCAGGAGGCGCCGTTGGCGACGCTGCGGCGCTTCCTCGAGCAGCATGTCGGCGATGCGATCTCGAGCCTGCATCTGTTGCCCATATTTCCCTATAGCTCGGATGACGGGTTTGCGGTGATCGATTATCGGCAGGTTGATCCTGCGCTTGGCGATTGGTCGGATGTCGATGCGCTGGCCGAAGACTATAGGCTGATGTTGGACCTGGTGGTCAACCATGTCTCCAGTCAGAGCCGCTGGTTCCGTGCCTATACCAACGGCATGGCGCCGGAGCGCCATTATTTCATCGAGGTCGACCCCAAGGCGGACCTGTCGGCAGTGGTGCGTCCACGGACCTCCGCGCTGCTGCGGTCGGTGCAGACACCTTATGGCGAGCGCCATGTCTGGGCCACCTTCGGACAGGATCAGATCGATGTCGATTTTAGTAATCCAGATGTGCTCTTCGAGTATCTGGATATCCTGCTGTTCTATGTCCATCACGGCGCGCAGATCATCCGTTTGGATGCGATTGCCTATCTTTGGAAACGGCTTGGTAGTGCCTGCATCCATCTGCCGCAGACGCATGAGGTGGTCAAGCTCCTGCGAGACCTACTGACGCTGGTGGCGCCAACGGTGCTGCTGATGACTGAGACTAATGTTCCGCATGCCGAGAACATCAGCTATTTCGGCCATGGCGACGAGGCGCATCTGGTCTATCAATTCAGTCTGCCGCCGCTGCTGTTGCACGCGATGCATAGCGGCAATGGGCGCTATTTGACCGAGTGGGCGGCGGCGCTGGCACCGCCGCCGCCAGGCTGTACCTATTTCAACTTCACTGCCTCACATGATGGCATTGGGGTGCGGCCGCTCGAGGGGCTGTTGCCACAGTCACAGCTCGATGCGCTGGTCGCCGCGATGGAGGAGCGCGGCGGGCTGATCTCGCGGCGGAGTAATCCCGACGGCTCGGCAACGCCCTACGAGCTGAATATCACCTATTTCGATGCGGTTGGCATCCCTGGTGACCAGGAGGCCTCGGTTCGACGTTTCCTCTGTGTCCAGACCATTGCGATGAGTCTACAAGGCTTGCCTGGCATCTACTTCAATAGCCTGCTTGGTGCGTCCAATAACCTACGCGGGGCCGAGCAGAGTGGCCGCGCACGGACCATCAATCGACAAAAATGGGCGCTTCCAGAACTCGAGGTCATGTTGGGCGAGGGCTCGAGCCATCAGGCGCAGCGCCTATTGCCCGAGTACCTGCGACGTCTTAGGATTCGACGCTCGCAGTCAGCGTTTCATCCAGATGGCCCGCAGCGGGTGCTGGAGTTACCGGCGGGGCTGTTTGGGGTGCGTCGTGTGGCACCGGATAACAGCCAAACGCTCTGGATGATCGCCAATCTGACCGGCGCGCCGGTGCAGTTGGGGTTTGCGCGCCTCGTGCGGCGGCCGCGCGAGCTGCGATGGACGGAATTGATTGGAGGTTGGCACCAAAGTGGAGAGCAACTGCCGAGCCGTTTTGAATTGGAGCCCTACCAGGTGGCCTGGCTGGTGGGGCAATGATCCGCGCGCTGTTCGGGGCTCGCCTCCGGTTGCGGCGCTGGTCTTGCTGCTGCTTGTGGGCCTTGTCGCTGGCTGCGCGGGCGGTCCGGGTGCTGGCGATAAGGGGGATCTGTTGCATGTGAGCTGTTTGCAGGAGCCGCAGCCTGACCGCTGTAGTCGGCCGCGCCCGGCCTTCTATTACGACTATCGGTCTGATAGCTGCCGGCCGTTTAGGCCGGGCGTTTGTGATCCGGGCTGGCCATTCCAGTCGTTACGCGACTGTGTCAAGACCTGCGGAGGACGCCCGTCGCCCTGAGCAGGCAGATCGCTGGGAGCGGGGGGTTGGATGGGCATCAGGGTCGGCGCTAGGCCAGTGGCTCGAGATGCAGGTGCCGATCGCTGTCGCTCGCGCTGGCGGTGTCCTCAGACCCGTGCCGATGCGCCTCTGCGCTGGCCTTGACCGGCAGGATGGCGAGATGGCCGTGGTGGACGCCGGGTTGAGCGATGACGGCGTCGGCAAACGCCTGCACCCGGTTGCTCGGTCCACGCAGGATGACGGTCTCGAGGCAGTGATCGTGGCTCAGGTGCACATGCATGGTCGAGACCGTGAGGTCGTGATGCTGATGATGGGCGCTGGTCAGGCGTGCCGCGAGTTCGCGCTCGTGATGGTTGTAGACATAGCTCAAGGTCGCGATGCAATCGCCCTCAGGCTGGCCTGCGAGCTGCTCGGCATGGAGCCTGTCGCGGATCAGATCGCGGATGGCCTCGGAGCGGTTGCCATAACCGCGCCTGACCATGTAGCCCTCGAAGGCGTCGGTCAGGGCATCGTCTAGCGTGATGGTGACGCGTTGCATCGTGGTCAGTCGCCTTGGCTGGGTGTCGGGTGCGTGCCGCTGAGCGGGGACGGGGGTTATTCTGAGCCCTGGGCCGCTGCTGATGGCCGAAGTCCGGTGCTCGAGTAAGGAATACTGGCGCAAGACTTGGCCGGCAAGCAAGCCGAGTCAATGATCAACACCCCGCTTGAGTGCTTGCCGGAGTCCTGTCTCGCTGCTTCGGTCACGGCGCTCCCTTCGTCCCTGGTTAATCTGGCGATCTGGCTCTGGCTGTTGGCCGTGGGTGCGTTTCGCAGGCGCCGGGTCGAAACTGGTATGATCTTTTGGTCATTGCTGCTTATCGCTGCGACTTATGGCTCATATCCCCGACGGTGTTTTGTCCGCCCCTGTGCTGGTTGCCGGCGCCCTGGTCTCAACGGGGCTGCTCGCGATCGCGTTGCGGAAGCTGCGTGAGGCTGATCTGCCGCAGGCGGCGGTGCTGGCGGCCGCCTTTTTCGTCTCCTCGTTGATCAGCGTGCCGCTCGGCCCGAGTAGTGTGCACCTGTTGCTGAACGGACTGATGGGGCTGTTGCTGGGCTGGGCGGCGCTGCCTGCGATCTTTGTCGCGCTATTGTTGCAGGCGGTCTTCTTCGGTTTTGGCGGTCTGTTGGTGTTGGGCGTGAACACCATGAATCTCGCGCTGCCCGCGCTTGCGGTCGCGCTGCTGCTGCGGCCGCTGCTGCAACGCCTGCTGAGCCTTGCGCCGCGGCAAGGCTCGAGCGTTTTAGCACAAGCAGTACCTGTCGCCCCCGCTGCTCCAGTCGCTTCAGCCGACTCAGCCGCTGCGGTTGACGCAGGCCCTGATCCCGATGCGGGTGAGGGCGCTACTGTGCAGACTCCGGCGGAATCAGTGGCGGAGGACTTCATCAGCCCGCGGCAGCGTCATCAAGCCTTCGGCGCTGGCGTTGCTGCCGGCGTGCTTGGTGTGACGCTCACCGCGGTGATGCTCTCCGGAAGCCTGCTGCTGAGTGGTGAGCCGTTTGCACCGGCTGCGCGCGTGATCGCCATCACCTTTGTGCCCTTGGCCTTGGTCGAGGGCTTGCTGACCGGCATCGTGGTCAGCTTCTTGCTGCGGGTCGAGCCGGCGCTGCTGAGGCTGGAGGTGATGCGCCATGTCCATTAGCTGGTCTGGAGGGGCTCCGGTGATGTTTGCATCGCTTCTTGGCGATCAATGCGCCCAGCTCCCTGATTGGCGTCGCGCCCAGATTGCCGGAATGCTGCCGCGACAGGCGCCGATGTCAGCATCTGCGCCGGGCCCTGTTCGGGTTGCCGGGATGCTGCTGTTCGGCCTGATCTTGTTGAGCCTCAGCGGTCCGGTGCAGGCTCATCGGTTGCAGGTCTTTGCCAGCGCTGATGGAGACCAGATCCAGGGGCGAGCCTATTTTGTTGGCGGGCATCCTGCGCGCGGCATCGAGATCCAGCTGCTGGACGCCGATGGCCAGCAGGTGGCTGAGCTGAGCTCGGATGACGACGGGCGGTTTCGCGCTCAGGTGTCTGTCGTCGACGATTATCGCGTGGTCGCCAAGTCGGGCGACGGTCACCGCGCCGAATGGCCGATCGCCGCCTCCGAGCTGGTCGGGGTGTTCGCTGACGTGAGGCCGACGCCACCGACGGCTCCTGCTGTAGACGTCTCTCGTCCTGCTGCAGGTGTTGCTAATGAGCGTGAAAGCCCCAATCGCATTCCAGCGTCGCCGCCCGCGTCTACTGAGTCATCGCTCCAAGATGACGAGGCGTCTTTTCCTGCTGGCGCAGACCTTGATCTGGCACTAAGTGTCGCTAGTCAGCGCGGGCTCGAGCCATGGCTTCAGCATGTGATTGAGCAAGCGATTGAGCAGACGCTTGGGCAGACGCTTGAACAAGCGCTGGCGCGGCAGGTGCGCCCACTGCGTGAGGCGTTGGCTGAGGCGCAGGCACAGGCCTCGCTCCGTGATCTGTTGGGTGGACTGGGCTACATTGCTGGTCTGGCCGGACTCGGCCTCTGGTGGACGCGGCGCCGCGAGCAGCGGCATTCCGTCAAGGACAACAGCGATGGCTGAGCTGCCGGGTCCCAAGCGGGCCGACTCTGATCAGGTGGGGCCGGCATTGGGCCTGTTCGATCAGGCCTTTGATGAGCGATCAAATCTGCTCGCCGTATTCGATCCGCGTGCTCGGGTCATCATCGCGGCGCTGTGCGCGATCACCGTGGTCTCGCTGCAATCGCTCAGCATGGCGTTCTTGGCCTTGTGCGGCGCGATCTTGCTCGCCTGGCTTGGCGGTGTCTCGGTGCGTCGTCTAGGCTATCTGCTGCCGCTCGAGCTGTTGATGCTGGTGCTCATCTTGACGCTGCCGTTCTCGGTGCCTGGCGCTCCGCTGTTGCAGCTCGGGTCGTTCGCGGCCAGTGCTGAAGGGCTCGCGCTGGCGCTGCTGATCCTGTTCAAGGCGAATGCCGTGGTGCTGATCCTGTTCGGGCTGGTTGGCGCCATTGGCGCAGGCCCAACGGTGCACGCGCTGGCGAGCCTTGGGCTGTCGACGAAACTCTGCCAGCTGCTGTTGCTGACGCTGCGGCAGATCGACCTGGTCGGCGCTGAGTATCGCCGCATGCGCCTGGCGATGCGGGCGCGCGCCTTCGTGCCGCGCAGCGATCGACACAGCTGGCGCGCGCTGGGCTGGCTGATCGGCATGCTCTTAGTGCGTAGCCTGGCGCGCGGCCAGCGGGTTGCCGATGCGATGCGCTGCCGCGGCTTTGATGGTCAGCTGCGGCTGCTGCAGCGCTTCCACTGGCAGCGCGGTGATACGCTGCTCTTGTTCGGCGCATTGCCATTGCTCGCGGGCCTGCTGCTGGTCGATTCAAGCTAGACCACAGTTGCTACGTAGCATGAACTGACAAGCATTGCGGAAACAGCCTATCCGGAGGCCTTGCGATGGACCCTACTGATCTGGCCAGTGCGGGCGATGTGCCGCTGGTTGAGCTGAAGGAGCTGAGCTTCGGTTACGGAGCCAGGCCGCTCCTGCGCGAGATCGATCTGCGCATCGGCCGGTACGAGCGGGTGGCGCTGGTCGGGCCGAATGGCGCTGGCAAGAGCACCCTGCTGCAGCTGATCGTTGGCCTCTTGGCGCCGAGTGCCGGTCAGGTGCGGGTGCTGGGCAGGGAGTGTCGCTCTGAGGCCGATTTCCGCGTTGCACGGGCCAAGGTCGGGCTGGTGTTTCAGCACAGCGATGATCAGCTGTTTTGCCCGACGGTGCTCGATGACGTTGCCTTTGGGCCGTTGAATCTGGGGCGCTCGCCGGCGCAAGCGGCGGCTGCGGCAGAGCGCACCTTGGCCGCGCTCGGACTTGAGGGCTATGGTCCACGGGTCACCCATCGTCTCTCTGGCGGCGAGAAACGGCTGGTGGCTTTGGCCACGGTGCTCGCCATGGGTCCCGAACTGCTGTTGCTCGATGAGCCGACCAGCGGGCTGGATACCCGGAGCGAGGCACGCCTGCTCGATCATCTGGACGCACTGCCGCAGGCCATGTTGATCGTCTCGCATGACCAGCGCGTGCTCGAGCGTCTCAGCACTCGGGCGCTGTGGCTGCAACAGGGCCGATTGGTCGAGGCCGAGCTGCATCGGCATCCGCACCAGCATCGACACGCACATCTGCATCTGCATGCGCCGGGTTTGGCGAGTGATCAGGATCATCTCAGTGAGTTGCCGGTCCACGCGCATGCGCATCCGGGTGAAGCCGAGCTTGCGTCAACCGTTCAATCCTATGACTGCTGCGATGGGGACCGGCGGGACGAGGCGCATGGTCGATGACGAACTCGAACTCGAACCTGTTGCGCTGGGCTCCAGTGCACGCTTAGTGGCTGTCCATTAACTTTTTCCCGATTTGAGGGCCGGTATGGGACGATTATCGGGAAGTAGAAAATGGACAGCCACTTAGTGACGGCGGCTTAGGTTCCATCGCTATTCTGTACTGGCGTTTGATGGTCTACACTTATGTGACCCAGTTCACATTTTGAGTGCAGGACAGTCGATGCATCGTCAGGCTAGACAGGTTGACCCGGGTGATACGTTGCAGCGCTATCTCAGCACGCTGCAAGAAGAATTCCGCCGCTCGCTGGCTGCATCCTTGAGACGCTCGGGCGGACCAGGGCAGGTTGCGCAGGAGCAGCAGGATCTTGCGGCGAGCCAAACTGCAGTCTTTAAGTTCGTCGTCGATGGCTCGCGCCGATGCAACCCGATCCGTCCGATGTGACCGCGCTCACCAAGGCCAAGCTCGGCGGCGAGACCGCCAAGATCCCTTGGTGTGAGTTACAGCGGTTCTTCGCCCAGGGCCGCGCCATTCATGTCGCTACCGGCCTCGACTTAGTTGAGGTCGCCCTGGCCGTCCACCACGACGACGCCGAGCAGGTGTTGCACTGGATGACCCAGGGCCAGGTTGAGCGCGTCAGGGATGCGGATGCGCGGCACTGGATCGAGGTCGATGCGCTGGTCTGGGCCCTCGTGGTGCGGCCCTGGGTGCTGGTTCAGCCGCTCGAACTCGACGAAGCCGGGGCCGATTGATGGCCTATGGCAGGGCTTGAACGCCCATGGCATCAAGGTAGGCACGCGCGCTTGCCTCCTGCCTGTAGGCGGTGACTGCCTGCTTTAGCCTGTTCGCGGGTAGCGGGTCGTCTAGCGTTTGCAGCATGGCGCTGGCCATCGCCTCGCTATCACCAACCGGAACCAGTGGGCCGTAGCGGCCATCGTCGAGCAGTTCGCGTGGCCCGCTTGGGCAGTCGGTCGCAACGGCCGGGATGCCGAGTGCGAGTGCTTCAGTAAGCACGTTTGGTGACCCTTCCCAGGCGGACGAAAGCACGAACAGGTCGGCGCGTGCGAGCCAGGCATAGAGGTTGGTCTGAAACCCGGGTAGCTCAAGATCACCCTCGGCGCCGAGCCGCAGGCCTAGGGTCTCGGCGAGCGCTGCGAGGGTGTCACGGGCGCGGCCGTCGCCGATGATCAAGAGCCGGCAAGCACGCTGTTGTTTGAGCCGGCTGAAGGCGCGCAAGAGCGTCGGGAAGTCCTTCTGGCGTTGTAAGCGACCGGCGCCGATGATGACCGGAATCGATGCGCTCTCGGCTAGCCAGGGATGCGGGCAGGGGGCGGCTGCCCACTCAGCCAGGCGCGGCGTGATCACCGGGTTGCGAATCACCCGGATCTGGCCGCGCGGGAGCCGAGCGATCCTGGCGGTATCCTCGGCGACCCCTTCAGAAACCGCGACGATCTGCTCGATGGCTGGATAGAGTCGACGGATCGGCAGTAGCCGCAGCCAGCGCTTGAGGGGATTGCTGCCGGATAGGGCCGCGGACAGATTGGTGCCGAGCCGTAGCACCAAGCGCGTGTCGCTGGCGGCGAGGGCGCGCGCGATGACGGCAGCACGACCAGCGCGGTCCTTGACGGCCAGTAAGACGGGTGGGCGCTCGCGGCGCAGCCAGCGTGCCAGTGCGAAACTGGCCAGCCAGGTGTGGCGGGGGCCGAGCGGGATGCAACGGACGCTGTCGGGCAGGGCCTCTAGGTGAACGCTCTGCGTGCGAACGAGCAACAGATCAACCTGATAACCCTGCGCGCAGAAGCCTTGAAGCAGGTGAACCAGCATCCGTTCCACGCCGCCCTGACCGGAAAACGAGGCGAACACGGCCAGCCGCGGTTGCGTTTCGCGTACAGTGCCAGGCTCATCGCCTGCACTCATCAGCATGCCCAGACTGCAGACGGTGCTTAGGCGGTGCTGGTCTCCGCGCTGTCGGCGATCTCGCGCAGGCAGTTCGAGCAAAGGCAATCTTCGTACTGGCCTTGCAGGGTTTTCAGCACGGGCAGCGAAACCTTGACCGCGACACAGTCGCAGTTGCGTAGATCATCAACCCTGCATTCGAAAGCGGTACCGCAGCGCGGGCATTGTTTGGTGCCGTCGGTGATCGGCTCGTTCCAGGTCATGGGCTCGTCCTCCTGTACAGGTCTTAGGCGTCGCGTATTCAGTCTCTTTATGGAAAGAGAGTGCGGCCGTTAGCCTTAGGATTCTAGGTAGGAATCTAGGTAGGATTCTAACGCTTTGCGCTTGGTTGGCGGTTGGCTGGCTGTCAACTGAAGTCGCCGCGGCGCGCCGCCTCGGTGATCAGTGAGACGGCCGGGTGCTTAATGCGGCGCTCGGCGGTGATCGCGTAGAGCCGCTCTTTGAGTTCGGGTGCACGCCCGATGACGCGCACCTGATACTTGGCGAGCACGTCGGCTTCGACCGATTGTGGGGCGGTGAAGATGCCGGCGCCGGCTTCGCCAAAGGTCTTCATCAAGGCTCGATCTTCGATCTCGGCGACAACGCGTGGCTGCACCTGCTGGTGCTCGAGCCAGAGTTCGAGGGCCCGCCTCAGCGCGCTGGCGCTGCTCGGCATGAGCATTGGTGCGCCGTGCAAGCTGGCCGGAAAGTCGGCCATGAGTGCCTCGGCCTTTGCGGTTGCGGCAAAGAAGCAGGTTGCCGACTCTCCAAGCGGATGGCTGTAGGCCCTGATATTCAGCGCGGGGCTGAGGGGGCTGTCGGCCAGTATCAGGTCATGCTTATGCACCGAGAGGTCAGCGAGCAGTTCAACCAGTGGCCGCTCGGCGCAGACTAGCCGAACCGGTTCCGGCATCGCTAAGACCGGCGCCAAGACTCGGTGCGTCAGGAGTTTGGGGACGACCATCGCGATGCCGACGTTGAGGCTTAGGCCACCGGTTGGCGTGCGGCCAGCCAGCACATCCTCGAGTTCTTCGCCAAGGCGGAAGATGTCGTCCGCATAGGAGAAGACCAGCCGCCCGGTCTCGGTCAGCGCTAAGCCTCGGCCCGACTTGGCGAAGAGTTTGTCGCCGACCTGTTCTTCGAGCTCGCGCAGTTGGCCGCTGATGGTCTGCGGTGTCAGATGCAGGATCTCAGCGGCGCGCGCGATTGAGCCGTGCGTGGCAACGGCCCAGAAGTAGCGCATGTGCTTGAGATTCAGATGGGGCATCTGAGGTCTGTGTGGGGTTGTCGACGGCAAGGCGCTGGCATGGATGATCACCGGGTGGTATCGATGATCACCGGGCTGTCGAGCGGCTTGCCATCAAGCTGGGTTCGTCCATCTGTCGTGAGGGCGAGCCGACCTTCGGCAAACCAGCGTGCGGCGAGCGGGTAGATGCGATGCTCCTGCTCCAATACCCGTGCGGCGAGCCGGTCAGGATCATCGTCGGCGAGCACCGGCACCCGCGCCTGCAGAATCGCCGGCCCACCGTCGAGCTCAGCGGTGACGAAGTGAACCGTGGCCCCATGCACCGGGTCGCCGGCCTCGAGCACCCGTTGGTGGGTGTGCAGGCCGCGATAGCTCGGCAACAGCGAGGGATGGATGTTGAGCAGGCGGCCTTGCCACTGTTCGACGAAGCCGGGGGTGAGGATGCGCATGAAGCCGGCGAGGGCGATCAGCCCTGGGTCCGCTGCGTGCAACAGCTCGGCGAGCGCGGTGTCGTAGGCTTCGCGCGTCTCAAAGCCGCGATGGCTTAGGGTTCGCGTCGGGATTCCGGCGCGCGCTGCTCGTTCCAAGCCGAAGGCGTCAGCACGATTGCTGATCACCAGCCCAACCTCGAACGGCGCGTCTTGGTGTTGGCCGTGGTCGATCAGCGCCTGCAGGTTGCTGCCGCTGCCCGAGATCAGTACGGCAAGCCGCAGAGGCGCGTTGCTGCTCTGCGTCACGTCAGCGCTCCAGAGTAGCGCACCGATGGACGTGCTTCGTCGCTGGCCTCGATGGTGCCGATGATCCAGGCCTGCTCGCCGCTCTCGGCAAGCTGGGCGCAAGCGGCCTCAGCCTGGTCGGCGGGCACGCAGGCGATCATGCCGACGCCACAGTTGAAGGTGCGCAGTAGTTCCGTATCGGCGATGTTGCCCTGCTCGCGGAGCCAGCCGAAGATCGGTGGCAGCGACCAACTGTCGAGATCGATCAGCGCCTGGCTGCCCTTGGGCAGCACCCGCGGCAGGTTCTCGGTGATGCCGCCGCCGGTGATGTGGGCGAGGGCATGGACCTCGAGCGCCTGGATTAACGCGAGCGTTGGCTTCACATAGAGGCGGGTTGGCGCTAGCAGCAGCTCGCCGAGGCTGCGCTCGCCGGTGACTGAGGCAGCGGGCATCGAGGCGGGTTGCACGGAAGACGCTGGCGCTGAGGACGCCTGTGCCGAGGATGTCTGTGCTGAAGACACCTGTGCTGAAGACGCCTGTGCTGAGGATGCCTGCGTCTTGAGCGGCATGCTGAGAGGCATCGCACTCAGCTCGAGCACCTTGCGGATCAATGAGTAGCCGTTGGAGTGCGGCCCGGATGAGGCGAAGGCGATCAGTGCGTCGCCAATCCGTACCTGCTCCGGGCTGATGATGGCGGATTTCTCGACGATGCCGACGCAGAAGCCGGCCAGGTCGTAGTCGCCCGGCGCGTACAGCCCAGGCATCTCTGCGGTCTCGCCACCGATCAACGCGCAGCCGGCTTGCCGACAGCCTTCGGCGATGCCATTGACGACCGCGGTGGCGACCTCGACATCCAAGGTACTGGTGGCGTAATAGTCGAGAAAGTAGAGTGGCTCGGCGCCGCAGACGACGATGTCGTTGGCGCACATGGCGACCAGATCGATGCCGATGCTGTCGTGCTGGCAAAGCTCGATGGCCAGCTTGAGCTTGGTGCCGACGCCATCGGTGCCCGAGACCAACACCGGCTCGCGATAGCCGCTCGGCAGCTCGAACAGACCGCCGAAGCCGCCGAGTCCAGAGAGGACGCCGGGCCGGTGGGTGGTCTTGACCGCGGGTGCGATCTGCCGCACCAGGCGTTCGCCGGCATCGATGTCGACGCCCGCATCTTGGTAACTTAGCTGTGGTTTGCTCATAGTAGCGGGTTGCAATTCGCGCGAGACAGTTGCAGCGTCAGCGGAGGTGCTGCGTGCGGAGGCCCTCGGTGTCAGCGGCCGGGCCTTGAAAGTCTGCCATTCTAGCGCGATTGCGGTCTCGGTCTGGTCTTTCAGGCGGGTCCTTCCCCGTCATTCAGGTCAGTGTCGATGAGGTCATGGAGGAAATGCAACGTGAGGACTGAAGCCTGGGTTGTGGATACTGGATCTGATCGCGCGTCGCTGTGTTCAGTCTCTCGGTTTGCTGATGATCGGTTCGCTGCTAAAGCATTGCTCGAACGCGCGCTTGCCGGGATTGGCGAGACCAACGACTAGCGAAAAGGTTGCCACATCCTTAGGAACGCTCGTATTAAAACCCTCGGCTGCTTCAAGCGAGAACGGAGCCAACGGCCATGATGAGGTTGAATTCTGAGCCAGGACGCGCATTCAGCAGCTGAACATCCCTTTTTTGAGGACCGTCGAGCCGATGTCTACCGTCAAGAGTACCTGCTACGAATGTGATGCCAACTGTGCGATCGATGTCACCCTCGACGCCCAGGGTGAGCCGGTCTCGATCGAGGGGCCTGACTGCCCGCGTTGCTATGTTCAACTCGATCGGCGCAACCATCCAGATCGACTGCTCTATCCTCTGAAGCGGGTCGGACCGCGCGGCAGCGGCGAGTTCGAGCGCATCAGTTGGGACGAGGCGCTCAGCACCATCACTGAGCGACTGAGCCAGACCCGTGACCACTATGGTGCGCCGGCCGTGGCCTTCTTCGCCGGCTATACCAAAGAGGCCCGCCCGCAGTTGCAGCGCCTCGCGCATGCCTTCGGCTCGCCGAATTACATGACCGAGAGCGGCTGCTGCTTCTCGGCGACCAAGGTAGCCGAGGAGGTGACCTTCGGCACCAAGATCAAGACCACCTCCACCGTCGCCTCCTATAAGACCAAATGCCTGTTGGTCTGGTCGACCAATCCGCGCGGCTCGATCCCGCCCTTCCATCTGCATCCGCAGGCGCATGCCAAGCCGGGGCGGCCAATGATCGTGGTCGATCCGCGCCGCACGCCGCTGGCGGATCAGGCCGATGTGTTCTTACAGATCCGCCCCGGTACCGATGGCGCACTGGCGCTCGGTTTCCATCATCTGATCTTCGCTAACGGCTGGCAGGACCAGGCCTTCCTCGACGAATGGGCGAGCGGCGTCGAGGCCTTCCGCGACTATGTCGCCGAGTTCCCACCCGAGCGCGTCGCCGAGATCTGTGGCATCGACGCCGACGATCTGCGCCATGCCGCTGAGCTGTTTGCGACCCTGCACCCTGCGCAGATCATGCTCTCACCGACCGCCACGGTGCAGCACAGCAATGGCTTCCAGAATCATCGCGCCGTGATCCTGCTCTCGCCGGTCACCGGCAACCTCGACCGCGAGGGCGGTAACCGCTTCTTCAACGATAAGCTCAACCCGAAGCCGATCGAGCTGTTCGATCACTGTGTCAACGACCTACCGCCGCGCGTCGGCGATGAGGTCTTCCCGGTCTGGACCCGGCACTGGCCGGCGGCGCAGAGCATGCTGCTGCCCGATTGCATCCTTGAGGGCAAGCCGCAGCGCATCCACAGCCTGCTGGCGATGGGCATCAATACCGCGATGTGGGCCAATTCCAAGCGCGTGGAACAGGCATTGGGCGCGCTCGACTTCTTTGCGGCTTCGGATTTCTTCCACAATCCGGCCACGCGCATGGCCGACATCGTGCTGCCAGCGGCGACCAACCTCGAGCGGGAAGCGCTGATCGCCTATCCCGGCTGCGCCTTCCAGGGCGAGCTGCGCTATCGCTATCCTGTCGTCGCGCCCAAGGGTGAGGCGCGGCCGGATGCCCAGGTCTGGCTCGAGCTGGGCGTGCGCCTTGGCATGGCGGAACAGTTCTGGAATGGCGACCTCGCCGCCTGCTGGGCCGAGGCGGCCTCAGGCTTTCCGGAGGATGTGCGCGAGGAGGTCTATTCCAATCCGGACGGTGTCACCGTGTACGCGCAGACCATTGATGATCTGGTCGAGCACGGCTACCTCGATGCCGATCGCCAGTATCGGCTGCATGGCTTCAAGACCCTCAGCGGCAAGGTCGAATTCGACGCCCAAGAGCTGCGCGATGCCGGTTACGATGGCCTGCCGATCTGGCGCGAGCCGGCCGAGAGTCCGCTCTCGACGCCCGACGTGGCGCGCGATTTCCCGTTGGTGCTGACCAGCGGCGCGCGGCATAAGCACGCCACCCATTCGCAGCATCAGTACCTGGAGCGGATGCGCAAGGCGATGCCGGATGCGCTGGTCGAGCTGCATCCAGACGATGCCGCGCCGCGCGGGATCAACAACGGGGATGAGGTCATGGTGTCGACGCGCCGCGGCAGCGTGCGGTTCACGGCTCGGATCACAGATCGGATCAAGCCCGGCGTTGCCCACTGCGCACACGGTTGGAATCACGCCAACATCAACGAGCTCACCGATGACGGCGCCCTCGACCCGATCAGTGGTTTCCCTCCGTTTAAGTCGTTACTCTGTGAGGTTGCACCGGTGCAGGGTGCCGGGCGTCAAGCCGCTTGATGCTCAAGGCCGATCAATGTTTTCATCCGGTGGCGGCAAGCGGTGACAGCAAGCAATGACAGCGCATGAGACAGCCCCCGGAGACGGGGGCCTGTGAGCAATCGAGCGAGCAATCGAGGACGCCGGCGGTTCTTACAAGGGGTTTCGTCGGCGGCGGTCGCAGCCGGTTTTCCGGCCATCATCAAGGCACGCAATGCCGGGCCGACGCTGCGTATCTTGGGCACCCATGCCACGCTGCAGGAACCCATCCGGCAGCAGGCCGAGCGCGACTTAGGCTTCCGCATCGAGCTGCTGCCAGGCGGCAGCTCGCAGGTGTTACTGCAGGCATCCACCGAGCCAGACAGCTTCGATCTCTATGAGCAATGGTCCGACAGCATGCGCTTGCTCTGGCAAGCCGGGACCATCCAACCCATCGACACTGGTCGCCTGACGTATTGGGACGAGGTCAACCGTCTGTGCAAGACCGGCCGCATCACCGAAGAGGCGCCGATCGGTGCCGGCGACCCGCCCAATACCATCCTCTATGTGCAGCCGGATGGTGCGCTGGGGCCAACGCCGCAGGCCCGTATCGGTTACTTGCCCTACGTGCATAACGTGGACGCCTTCGGCTACGATAGTCGCGTCATCCCTGAGGCTGAGCCTTATGTCGGCGAGAGTTGGGGTTGGCTGCTCGATCCCGCCTACGCCGGGCGCGTCGCTCTAGTGAATGCACCGAGCATCGGTATCTTCGACTTGGCATTGGCAGCCCGCGCGCGCGGGCTGATGGATTTTGCCGATCTGGGCGCGATGACGGAAGAAGAGGTCGATGAGCTGTTCAAGATCGCCATCGCCTACAAGCTTGATGGCCAATTCCGCTCGTTCTGGCGCTCGATACCGCATTCCGCCGAGCTGATGATCTCGGGCGAGGTCTGTCTCGAAAGTATGTTCTCGCCGGGTGCATTGATGGTACGCGCCGCTGGCGTGCCCTGTGTCTACGCCGCTCCGCGTGAAGGCTATCGCGCCTGGTTCGGGGTGATGTGCTTGTCGCGCGCCTGTACCGATGAGCGCCAAGAGGCGGCTTACGCTTACATGAACTGGTGGCTCTCAGGCTGGGCCGGAGCCTACATGGCCAGGCAGGGCTACTATATCTTCAACCCAGAGCGCTCGCGGCCATTCCTCAGCGCCGATGAATGGGGCTATTGGTACGCGGGGCAGCCGGCGCAGCGGCCATTGCCTGGTACCGATGGCCGCATTGTGGTGCAGCCCGGACAGCTGCGCCATGGCGGCTCCTACGTCGAGCGCTGGTCGCACGTCGCCGTTTGGAACACGGTCATGTCGACCTATGATCTGAGCGTGCGCCGCTGGAGCGAGCTTGTTCTCGCTTGAGCGCACTGCGGTGCCGCTGGCTGCGCGCTGGCTGCCGCTGCGCCAGCGGGTTGCGGCCACGGTCTATCTGACCTTGCTGCTCGCCCTGTTGTTTGGCGTTGGCGCTATCTGGATGGCGCAGATGACGCGCTCGCAGACCGATGAGCTGGTGCGGTTGGCAGACGCCTCGAAGGCGGTTCGCGGTTTCCGTACCAACGTCGACAAGATGCAGTTCGCCGCCTATCGCTTCGTCGCCGCCAACCATGGCTCGGCGGTGGTCCAGGTCAGTCGCCTTTACTCAGCAACCCGGGCCTCGCTGACAGAGTGTCTTGCGACGGGCTGCGTCGACGCCAGCGCAGAAGGGCGTATTGAGGCGTTAGTGGAGGGCTTGGATCGATTCTACAAGGCCTTTGGCGACGCCGTTGCCCAGCGCAGTGTCTTGAGTTCGATCATCGATCAGCGCTTTAAGCCCAATCTTGCCTTTGTGCGGCAGGAACTGCCGGCGCTGGTACACACTGAGTCGTCAGGGGCTCGAGCCGATTCGCCGCAAGCGCTCGATGCCGTCAACCTGCGGGCGATTCAGCGGCACTTGCTGGCTGTCGAGGAGGCGACCGATTCGCTGCTCTACAGTGCCAATCTGCAGTCCTATAGCAGCCTAGCCATCGACTTCGACTGCGAGCGCGGTCAACTTGCCCAGCTCTCGCCATCCGTACCCGAAGCCTCGGTCGCTGCGATTCGGACCGCGTTGGAGCAGATGGAGCACGTTTGGGGCACCTTATTGCAGCGAGCCCGTGGGTATCTGTTTCTGGTGAATGTCGTCATGGCGGCGGATGCGCACGAGATGCAGGTCATCGCCGGTCAGCTCGAGCAACAGATCGAAACGGCCCTGGCCGACGCGCACCGCGCTACCGACTCAAGGCTCTTTAGCTTTGCTTCTGCCCTCATCTTGCTGTTGCTGCTCGGGAGTCTTGCCGTGTTTGCTCTTGGCCAAGCCATGGCGACGAGCGTGACCCAGCAGCTCAGGGCGCTGACGCAGACCTTTAACGATCTTGCCGCCGGCTCCCGCGCACCGATCTGCATCCAAAGTCCGCACAACGACGAGATCGGCGAGCTGGCGATGGCGGCAGCCCGCTTTCGCGATGCGAATGCCGAAATTCATGACCTGTTAGCGCGTTATCAGGCCCTGAATGAAGCCCTGGAGTCTAAGGTCGCCGAGCGTACCTCTGCGCTGGAAGAAAGCAATCGGCAGCTCGAACGGCTGGCGCATACCGACCGGCTCACCGGCGTACTCAATCGCCGCGCCCTGGAGCAACGGCTTGAGGACGAAGTGAAACGGAGCCAGCGTTACGGTCGGCCTTTCTCACTGATGTACCTAGATCTGGACCACTTCAAGGAGATCAATGATCGCCATGGGCATGAGGTCGGCGATGCCGTGCTGGTGCGCATGGCCCACGAGCTTGGCGCCATGCTACGGGCGCATGATCGGCTTGGCCGCTGGGGCGGTGAGGAGTTCCTGATCCTCTGCTCAGAGACGACCGGTGAGGACGCGCGCTCCTTGGCGGAGCGGATTCGAGCGCGGGCGGAGCAGCTTAAGCTCGAGCCCGTTGGTCAGGTCACCCTCAGCATTGGCATCGCCAGCCTGGCTCCGTCGCAAACGGTGGACAATCTGCTTGCTAAGGCCGACCAGGCGATGTATCGGGCCAAGTCGCTCGGGCGTAACCGCTGCGTGTTGGCGTCATAGGCGTGATAGCGGCCGAACAAGTCAGCGCACTTGCATGGCCACCCGTTTCCGGGGCGGTGCAGCAGTCCGATTCGTCAAGATTAAGGAGAAAACTCATCATGCCTTTCATTGGTGTTCTTCCCGAGCGCAAACAGCTCTTCACGCCCGAGCCGCGTTGCGATCTGCCCGTGAGTGACGCGGCCGCCTGGCGGCTGAATCCGGCGCATCGACAGATCTACGACAAGCTGCGCCTCGCGCTCGATGCCGGTCTCACCGCTGCACCCTGTGGCGTCAGTCCAATGGATCTGGGCATGGCCGAGGATGCCGAGGTGTTCGTGAAGCCGATCACCAACCTCGCGGGCATGGGGCTGAGTGCGCGCTCGGTGCGGGCCGATCAGGTGCCGATGGAGCCGGGAAGCTATTGGTCAGAGCGGCTAACAGGAACACACAGCAGCAGCGATTGCCTGGTCCAAGACGGGGAGCCGCAGTGGTTTGCGCATACCCGAGGCTCGGACGAGAAAGATGCCTCGCGCCCGATCTATTGGGAGATCGGTGCCGACCTTCCAGATGCCGAGGAGTGGCTCAGCGCTTGGGTGCGCCGAAACCTGGCGGGCTACACCGGCATCTGCAATATCGAGCTGATCGGCGGTCGGCCGATCGAGGCCCATCTGCGCGGCTCCAATGGCTTCTTCGACCTCTATGGGCCGGCGTTTATCCCAGCCTGGGTCGCGCTGGTGGATGGGGATGCCTTCAGCCCGCCGCCGCCGATCCCGGGTGGCTATGTGATCTCGGTGTTTGGTGAGGCCGATCTGAGCGATGAACATCTGCGCGCCGCGCATGAACTCGGCGTCAAGGTGCAGCCCGATCCGAGCACGCCGGGCAGGGCGGCTATCCTGCGCTGTCGCGAGCGCGAGGCGGGTTTTGAGGTGTATCGGCTGTTGACTGGGCGTAGGCTCGATGCCTAGGGGGGCGCTGCGGTCTGAGTCTCAGGGGAGCATCAATCAATCTCATCACACTGGATCAGTTAAGATCTAAGCCTGCTCGTGAGATCGGAGACCACCATGCACACTACCCAACAGCTCAGCATCAGCTTACCGAACGATCTGGTCGAAGAGGTCAAGGCGAGAGTCCGTGCAGGTGAATATGCCTCCGACAGTGAGGTCATCCGCGAGGGCTTGCGGACACTCCTTGCCCGTGATCGCGAACCCTTCAAACCGCTGTTCAACGCACGCCTGCTCGGTAAGGCGCTACAAGCCGCTCACATCCTCAGCAACTCATCCTCAGCAACTCATCGTCAGCAACTCATCGTCAGCAACTATCTGGAGCTGCGCCAGGCCGCATGATCGGTTGCTCGCCCTCATCGATGACCGGGATCGCTGCGACATTTCTTATGACCTGATCGTTGACTAGACGCATGCTGCTCTCGGTACCCACCTGGATCATCCATTTGCTGACCGTCAGCGAATGGTGTGCCGCCATCCTGCTATTGCGTCGCTATGCGATCCGCATCGAACGGCGGCGGCTGCGCTGGTTCGCCTACGCGATGATCCCGCACCTGCTCGCCGGACTCGCGGTGCTGGGCTTTCATCTGAGTGGTGACCAGGCCGATGGGCTGATCACGTTGTCGCGGCTGCTGACCTTTGTCGGCAGTCTGTCGCTGTTGTCCGCGACGCTCCTGTTGCTGCCCGAGGGGCGATTCTCGCCCGGGAGCACGGCAGCGGCGGTGATGGCCTTGGGTCTCGTTTGGGGCCTGTTCAGCTGGTGGTTTGGCGAGGCGGGATCAGCAGCACTGTTGCCCGCGGCGAATCTGGTCTACCTGGGGTTTTTGTTGATGCTGTTGGTGCTCTACCGGCAGGATCGGGCGCTGTTCTCGGCGCTGACCGTTTTCGGCTTCTGGTTCCTGTTGGTCTTCGTCGCGGTCACCATCACCACGACGCACATCGCCACCCAGCGCCTTGGCTTGCCGAGCCTGTCACATGCCGATCTCCTGCATGGCGCGAGTGAGGGTCTGCTCTCGGTCAGCAATTTCCTGATCGCATTTGGCGTCTATCGGCGGCTTCGGACCGCCCGGGTTCGTCCGAGCGAACCTGCTTGCTGGTTGAAATAGAACCATAACCAGCGGCAAAGGTGATAAACACGGTTTCAAGTTTTGGTTACTATGACGGGGATGTGAGCGCTGCTCAGGCTCGGTGACTCCCCGGGCGATTTTGCTTGGGCGCTCGGGTATGGCTGCCGAGGCGCTCATCCTAGCCGCCAGCTTGAGCCACCGATTACCCTGAATGGCGCAGATGGGAGATGGTCGTCATGCCGCTTGCTCGCGCGCCTGGCCTAGGTACTCCTGAAGGTCGATGAGGTTGTCTTGCTCCCAGGACCCTTGTGCCTTGCACTGGCGCAGTGCCCGACCTACCAAGGCATCAGCGGCGCGCATCGCTTGAACTTGCGTCGCGGTTAGCGCTTGGATGTGCTCTCCAAGGTCGAGAAAGAGGGTGACGTCAGTCGGTTGTTACCGAGCCCATTACAGGCAACTGACCCCTTGAACCGTCAGCAGGCTGCAGATGATGAATGGCAAAATCTAATGTTTTCCCAGGCCAACTCTTTGATGGATTGGGGTAATGAGGAAGATGAGGTCTGGAACGATGTGCCAGCCGTCTGATGTAGTATTGCTGCCTTTTCCATTCACTGATCTTTCCGCCTATAAAAAGCGTCCAGTTCTCATTGTCAACGGGGTAAATTCACGAGGTGACTTCTTGGCCGTACAAATTACATCGCAACCCGACCACGAAGGCTCTTTCGTTTTAGAGCAAAAAGATTTTATTCTTGGTGGCGTATGAGTCGTCTGACTTGACTTCATCGCTTGAAAAGCAACATTCGCGCCAGTCTCTTATCAAAATTCGCGCTTTACGTGGTTCCAGTCAGGAGGCCGGCCGCAAGTCGGTGTGCTGAAGCTGCGGGTTGATGTCCCAGCGACTGAATCATCGGGCTATGACGTCGGAAGGCATCCAGATCGAGAACGCTACCTCTTCACCTTACATAACAGGTCAGAATCTAGAGGTGGATGATGGTTGGACTCTGTCATGATGAGCGACCCCGATGGCTTAGCGCCAGTCCTCCAGGCGCAATCCACGAATCCGCTCGAACTCGTCGGTGTTGCTGGTCACCATCGTCAAGCCGCGCGCCAAAGCCGTCGCGCCGATCAGGACATCATAGGGGCCGATTGGCCTACCCCGGGCCTTTAGGTCCGCGCGCACCGAGGCGGCTGCTTGCGCATCGCCCAAGGCAAAGGGCAGCGTGGTGATGGACGCGAAAAACGCCTCCAGCACGGGCGTTAGCTCACGCGCCCGTGCCGGCTTCAGGTGCAACCCGAAGGCGACCTCCATGCGCGTCAGTGTCGAGACCGCGATCAAAGCCGGCGGCGTGGCCTTCACGCGCGCTAGCACCTTCGGCTTGCCCTTGACGAAGTCAGACACCGTGCAGGTGTCAAGCAGGTACCTCATGCCAGCGGATCATCAGTGGGCGCTGGCATCGCATCGCGCAGCGCCTCGAAACGCGGTGCATCTGGGATGCCCTCGAAGTTTGCCACCGCCGCTGGCCAGGCGGAGCGTTCCGCCAACCAGGCCTGCAGCGCCTGGGCAATCAGCGCCGAAGCGCTTTGTCCTTGCTGCTCCGCCACAGCGAACAGCCGCTCGCCGAGGGATGGATCAAGTTCGATATCAATGTGCATGATGTGTTGCTTGGGAAGTGGGAAAGGTCTGATGAGCATAGATCGAAACCACCGTGCGGGTCAGCTAGCGCCTAGGGGCTTGAGGCCTATCAGGTCAAGAGCAGCAACGAGGATGGCGATGGCCTCACACGCTCGGGACGGCTCTTGGCCTACCTGTTGGCGCAACGCCTACTGGCCCAGCGCACTGGTGCGGTGCTGATCTTCGATGAGGTCGACAGCTTCCTGACCGATCGAGGCCAGGCTCGGTACAGTTGGGAGCGCATGATCCAAGAGTGTCGGTTGAAGGGCAGTGAGCAGGTGCGGGCGGTTTGATGAATCCTGTCGCTGACCGCCACAAAAGCAATGTGAGCGCACCTTAACCAAATCGGTCCAGCAGGCGACAACGATGCAACATGCCTACAAACAAACGCTTGACCAACAGCTCGAAGACTTGCCAGAAGGGTTGACCGGCGAAATCCTCAACGGCCAACTGCATACCCAACCGCGCCCGGCTGGTCCGCATGCGCGCGCCGAAACTGAACTCAGTATCGACGTTGGCAGCGCTTACAGTCGTGGCCGTGGCGGACCGGGCGGCTGGTGGATCATCGTCGAGCCCGAGATCCACTTCATCAGCGATGTGGAGGTTGCGGTTCCAGATCTTGCGGGTTGGCGTCGAGAGCGGATGCCGCAAATCCCCGAGGGACATCGATTCGAGGTTGTTCCTGATTGGATCTGCGAGATTTTGTCTCCCTCGACCGAAAGCAAAGACCGGCGCATCAAGATGCCCCTCTATGCGCATGATGGCGTGGCCTACGCCTGGCTTGTCGACCCCAAGCGACGGCGTCTCGAGGCCTATGCGCTGGAGGCGGGTGAAATGTAATCAAGTGATTAGCTGGAGTACGCCCAGCGCTCATCCGCTGCGCCGGCCCCAATCCATCAGCAGAGGCATGCCCATGGAAGCGATACGAAAGATCGAACACATCACCAACGGCGAGCTGCGACTGCAACTGCCAGAAGCCTTCTGGGATTAGAACGTCGAGGTCATCATCCAGACCACGGCAAACGCATCGCTTTCCGGCACGGAGCCGCCCAAGAGCTTGCGCGGCAGCCTCAAACAGTATGCGCATCTGCGGCCGCTGCATGTCGGCTCTCCCCAGAACCTCTCAGCGCTGCACAGACCGGCGTACCGGACAAACCCTCGTGGGGCATCCGGCGATCAGTTTAGTCTAACGCCGATGACCAAACCCGGTTCATCGCCGTTACAACCTCATCCGCAGCGTTATTCGCAAGCGGCTGATCGTCGCCGCCGAGCGAAGCGACCGTGCGGGAATTTCCGCGCAAAGTTCTCCCCACCCACGGTCAAGCCGGATCTACGCAGTTAGTAGGAAGGCGCTTGGTCATGCACCAGATCTATTGGCCTTGAGCAGATGCCCAGACCTGCCCGATTTACCTCGCCGGCTCCAGCGCGGGCTGATCTGTTTCAGCGATCGGGAGCATCTCAGTGGCCGTCTCGGCGATCGAATGCATCGCTGGCATCGCCAGCCCTGGGTCAAGCTGTAGCGCGTGCAGCACGCGCCAGGCCAGCTCATCTGGGGAGCGGCTGATCACCTCGGCGGGGATCTCGTGCTTGCCGTTGAGGCGGTCGAAGTCCTCGAAGCCGTAGGAGACCATGAACGGGTGCATGCCGGAGTTGATGGCGGCGCGGAAGTCCTTGGCCTCGTCGCCGCAGGCGAAGGCGCAGGCGGGGTTGATGCTGAAGCGCTCGCGGGTCTGGCGGAAGTAGCCGAGCTTGTCTTCGCTGAGTGGTAGGTGAACCAGGAAGTCGAGCAGGTCGGGCTCGAGGCCGTGGCGCTCGAAGAGTTTGGTCAGGGTGACCAGGGGCTCGTTGGTGATGTTGCGGGTGACGATGCCAACGCGCACGTCATCGGCGGCGGCGAGACGGCGCAGCAGGGCTTCGATGCCGTCGAACATGCAGGCCTCTTCGCGATAGACCTCGGTCAGGGTGTCGATCAGCTTGGTGCGGCGACCGGGACCGATCTGACGCCTGAGATTCTGGGGCATCTCCTTGAAGCCGCCGATGTACTTGAACAGGTTGCGCCGCTTCTGAAAGCGCGAGAGTGGGCCGATGTCCATGCCGAGGTGGTTGAAGGTCTTCTCGATGGCGCGAAAGGCGTCGATCGTGGTGCCATCGGCGTCGAGGATCACAAGGCGGTCGTTGCTAAACATCGCGCTTATTGGACTCAGCAATGGTCTCGGGAGGCGCCTTGCGGTGGTGACGCTGACCTGTCCCTCTAGGTCGCGGTTCGCCTGACGATCGCTGTCGACGGGCCAACCGCGTGGTGGCGCGATTTTCGCACATTCTGGCGGCTGCGGAATCATCTGACGGTCGCTCAGATCGCGGTTCAGCGTCCTCGGTGCCCAATCACCCGATTGCGCTCAGCCTCAGCCTCAGCCGAATCCATCGAATCCGCTAAAGCCGCCGAGACGAATGGTCTTGAGCCTGTACAATCAGGCCCGGTATCGGCTGACCCCTGGCCGTTCTCTTCTCATCGCAGCGAGGTGACCATGCCGTTAACGATTCGATCGAGCGCGTTTGCCGAGGGCGCGCCCATCCCCGTCCAGTACAGCTGTGATGGCGAGGATCGCTCGCCGCCGCTGGAGTGGGACGGGGTGCCGGAGGGCACGCAGAGTCTGGCCTTGATCATCGATGATCCGGATGCGCCCGACCCCGCCGCGCCGACCATGACCTATGTGCACTGGGTGCTCTACAACCTGCCGCTTTCGCTGGGCGGGCTGCCGGAGGCCTTTGAGCCGGCGACCCTGGCGACGGTGATCGGCGAGGGGATCAACGACTGGCGCCGCACCGCTTATGGTGGACCCTGTCCGCCGATCGGCCGGCATCGCTACTTCCATAAGTTGTACGCGCTGGATACCAGTCTGTACGGCCTGCTGCGGCCGACCAAGGCCGATCTGGAGCGGGCGATGCGTGGCCATGTGATCGAGCAGGCGACCCTGATCGGCACCTACCAGCGCTGATGTCCCAGACATCTCAGACATCTCAGGCATCCTAAGACATGAACCTGAAGCTGCCGAAGCCTTATATCACCTTCCTCGCCATCTGCCTGGTGGCGGGGCCGTTTATCTGGCTGGTGCTGACCGAGGACGGCAAGCGGCGCAGCGATCTGTTTCTGCTGCATCTGCTGGGGCATCAGCCATTCAATCTGGCGGTCGCCAACCTGCGCCCCGAGGTCGAGGAGCAGGCGCTGTTGGCGCAGTTCTCGCGGGTCGACTTCGTCTGCGATGATCAGCCGAGCGGGCTGGGTGACCGGCGCTGTGTCGCGCCGATCGGTTCGTTCAATGGGATACCCGCGCGCAGCGCCCAACTGCATTGGGATGATGACCAGCTGAAGGCGGTGCGGGTCGACTATCGCCGCCGTTGGCACGAGGCGTTGCTCGAGGAGCTGCAGGGGCGGCATGGTCAGCCCAGGCGCGACAGCGTCGGCAGCGGGATCGTGCTCGCCTGGCGCCTGCGCGATGGGATGCTGCTGGTGCCGGAGACCCCCGCCGAGGAGGAAACCCCAGCGCTTATGTGGGTGGCGGGGCAGGACTAGCCACCGCGCGCATGCGCCTTTGGCGTCTCGATCCGTCGCCACTGGCGGCCATCGCGCTTGATCATGTCGCCGGCGGCGGGCGGCCCCCAGGTGCCGGCGGCGTAGTTGGGGAACTCGCGCGGGGGCAGCGCGGCCCAGACGTCGATCACCGATTGCACGATCTCCCAGCCTTTTTCGACCGTCTCGGCGTGCTTGAACAGGGTCGCGTCGCCCTTCATGCAGTCGTAGATCAGGGTCTCGTAGCCGGTCGCCGGTTTGTTGCCGAAGTAGTCCTCGTAGCAGAAGTCCATGTTGACGGTGCCGATCTTCATCGTCGGTCCCGGCACCTTGGCGCCGAAGCTCATCTGGATGCCTTCGTTGGGCTGGATGCGCAGCACCAACATATCGGCCTCGAGTTCATTGACCTCGGTGTCTTGGAACATGATGGTCGGCGCCTTCTTGAAGTGGATCGACACCTCGGTGTACTGCGCGGTGAGCCGCTTGCCGGTGCGCAGATAGAAGGGCACCCCGGCCCAGCGCCAGTTGTCCATGGTCAGCTTGAGCGCGGCGAAGGTCTCGGTGTGCGAGCTCGGCTTGACCCCGGGTGAGGTCCGATAGGCCTTGACCTGCTCGCCATTGGGCATGGTGCCGGCGCCATATTGCCCGCGCACGGCATGGGTCAGCACCTGCTCCGGGGTCAGCGGGATGACCGCATCGAGCACCTTGTTGACCTCGTCGCGGATCGCCTTGGCGTCGAACGAGTTCGGCGGCTCCATGGCCAGGAAGCCGAGCAGCACCAGCAGATGGTTCGGCATCATGTCGCGCAGCGCGCCGGCCTCCTCGTAGTAGGCGCCGCGATGCTCGACCCCGACCGACTCGGCGACGGTGATCTGCACATGGTCGATATGGTTGCGGTTCCACAGCGGCTCGATGAAGCTGTTGGCGAAGCGGAACACCATGATGTTCTGCACCGTCTCCTTGCCGAGATAGTGGTCGATGCGATAGATCTGCTCCTCGTTCATGTTGCGGTGCAGGTCTTCATTGAGCGCGATCGCCGAGTCCAGATCGCGTCCGAACGGCTTCTCGATGATCACCCGGCGCCAGTCGTCCTCGGTCTCGTGCAGCAGCCCGACCTCGCCGAGATGATCGGTTACCGTGCCGAACATGCTCGGCGGGATGGCGAGATAGAACAGGTAGTTGCCCTCGGTATCGCGTTCCGCGTCGATGCGGCTCAGGTGCTCGCAGAGCAGCTCGTAGTCGGCCCCGGCGAGCATATCGATCTTCATGTAATGGATGCGCTCTTCGAGCTGCGTCCAGAGTTCGGGGCGGAAGTTGTTGCCCGAGGTCGCCCGCAGATGTTCGGAGAACAGGGCGCGGAAGCTGGCATCGTCATGATCCAGTCGGTCGAGGCCGAGCATGACGAAGCTCTCCGGCAGCAGGCCGGCGGACCAGAGGTGATAGAGCGAGGGGATCAGCTTGCGCTTGGTGAGATCGCCACCGGCGCCGAAGATGATCATCACATTCGGTGGCGCTGGTGGCGCGGTGTTGAAGCCGGTGTGGTTCAACGACATGGTTTGCGGTTCCATCAGCCCTCCGCTTTCTCGTGGTGGCCACCGAACTGGTAGCGCATCGCCGACAGCAATTGATTGGCGAAGCCGGCCTCGCCCTGGGAGTTGAAGCGCTCGTAGAGGGCGGTGGTGAGCAGCGGCGCCGGGGTGCCGCTCTCGATCGCCGCGATGCTGGTCCAGCGACCCTCGCCGGAGTCGGAGACGCGCCCGCCAAAGGCCTTCAGCTCCGGGTCCTCGGCGAGCGCATTGGCGGTCAGGTCGAGCAGCCAGGAGGACACCACCGAGCCGCGCCGCCAGAGCTCGGCGATGCGCGGCAGGTCCATCTCGTATTGGTAGAACTCGGGGTCGGAGAGCGGGGCGGTCTCGGCATCGACGGTCTGATCGGCGCGGCCAACGCCGGCGTGCTTGAGGATGTTCAGGCCCTCGGCATAGGCCGCCATGAGGGCGTATTCGATGCCGTTATGGACCATCTTGACGAAGTGGCCGGCACCATTGGGGCCACAGTGCAGATAGCCCAGCTCGGCGCGGTCGTAGTCGCCCGTGCGCCCCTGGGTGCGCTCGATCTCGCCGGCGCCGGGGGCGAGCGCGGCGAAGATTGGGTCGAGGTGCCGCACCGCGGCCTCGTCGCCGCCGATCATCAGGCAGTAGCCGCGCTCGAGACCAAACACGCCGCCGCTGGTGCCACAGTCGACGAACTGGATGCCCTTGGCATGCAGGCGCTTGGCGTGGCGGATGTCCTCCTTGTAGTAGGAGTTACCGCCGTCGATGATCATGTCGCCCGGCTCGAGATGCGGCTCGAGCTGGTCGATGACCCTGTCGACCACGGCCGCGGGCACCATCACCCAGACCGCGCGCGGCTGGCTGAGCTTGGCGCAGAAGTCGGCGATGTCGCTGCTGCCGATGGCGCCTTGTGTCTCCAGTTGCGCGACGCTGGTTGGATCGGTGTCGTAGACGACGCACGCATGGCCGGCGCGCAGCAGTCGTTGCACCATGTTGGCGCCCATGCGCCCGAGTCCGATCATTCCGAGTTGCATGCTGGCGGGTCCTCTCTGTCGTGGTGGGTGTCGTGGTGGGTTCTACCCAGATTTGGCAAGGGTTGGCGCCGGCTGGCGCGGCCAGCTGACCTCGACCGCGCGGGCGTTCAACGGATAGAGACCGGTGTCGAGTCGTGGGTTGCTTCAGCGAGCCTCCAGCACCAGGACGCTGCGGGCCTGTGCGCGGATGCTGTCGCGATCGATCCGCTGCTGATCGTGAACTGACCAGATGTAGGGTGCTCGGGCGGTATCGATAGCGCTGTACCAGCGCCGTCCAGGCATCGGTGGTAGCTCGAATTCCTTCGGCTCTTTCCACATATTCATGATCACATGCAGGTGCGGTTCGTGCGGCTCAAGCCCAGCTAGCGTGAAGGCGAGCACGCGGGTGCCCGGATCATCCCAGAGGGGTGTGTCGAGCTTGGTCCCGTGCCAGCGGATGTCCGGGATGCCGCCCTCGTGGGTGGGCTGGCCGGTGAGGAAGCGATCGCGGCGCAGCGTGGCATGACGATGCCGAAAGGCGATCATGGCGCGGGTAAACGCGAGCATGGTGCGATTCTCATCGGCCAACCGCCAGTCGATCCAAGACAGCTCGTTGTCTTGGCAGTAGGTGTTGTTGTTGCCCTGCTTGGTGCGCAGCAGCTCGTCGCCGGCGAGCAACATGGGGACGCCCTGGCTGAGCAGCAGCAGGGCGACGAAGTTGCGCGCCTGCTGCTGGCGTAGGGCGAGGATTGCCTGATCGTCGGTCGGGCCTTCAACGCCGCCGTTCCAGCTCAGGTTGTGATTGTGCCCGTCGCGGTTGTCCTCGCCGTTGGCCTGGTTGTGCTTTTCGTCGTAGCTGACCAGATCATGCAGCGTGAAGCCGTCATGGCAGGTGATCAGGTTGATCGAGTTGGCTGGGCGGCGGCCGCGGCTCTGATAGAGGTCGCTGGAGCCGGCGATGCGGGTGGCGACGTCGCCGATCAGGCCGCCATCGCCGCGCACGAAGGCGCGCATCACGTCGCGATAGTTGCCGTTCCATTCGGCCCAGCGAAAGCCGGGAAAGTCGCCCACCTGATAGAGCCCGGCGGCATCCCAGGCCTCGGCGATGATGTGCGCGCGGCCCAGCTCGGGCGAGAGCTCGACCGACCAGAGCACCGGTGCGTGATACTGCGGCTCGCCGTCTTCGCCGCGCGCCATGGCGCTGGCGAGGTCGAAGCGGAAGCCGTCGACGTGCATGTCGCGCGCCCAGTAGTGCAGTGAATCGATGAGGAAGCGCGTCACCAGTGGATGGTTACAGTTCACGGTGTTACCACAGCCGGTATAGTCGCGGTACTGGCTGCGGTCATTGAAGTCGAGGTGGTAGAAGACCTCGTTGCCCATGCCCTTGAAGTTGATGATTGGCCCTTCGGCGCCGCCCTCGGCGGTGTGGTTGTAGACCACGTCGAGGATCACGCCGATACCGGCACGGTGCAGCGCCTTGACCATGTCGCGGAACTCGTCGCGCGCTTGGCGCGGGTCGCAGGCATAGTGCGGGTGCGGTGCGAAGAAGCTATGGGTGCTGTAGCCCCAAAAATTCTTTAGCCCCATCTGCGCGGTCTTCGGCGGCACGTCCTGGAGATCGAAGGCCATGATCGGTAGCAGCTCCACATGGGTGATGCCAAGCTCGGTGAGGTAAGGGATCTTCTCGATGATGGCGCGGAAGGTGCCCGGATGCTGGGTGTTCGCGGAGGGATGACGGCTGAAGCCGCCAACGTGCAGCTCGTAGATGACGGCCTCGGTGAGCGGCACATGCAGATGTTGATCGCCTTCCCAGTCGTACTCGTCGCGAATCAGCAGCGAGCGCATTGCGCTGGCGAGATTGCTGCCTGGGCGGCAGGCGGCGGCGCGATCCCAGAGCCGATCACTGACCGCGGTGCACCAGGGGTCGAGTAAGAGCTTGTCGGGATCATGGCGACAGCCGCTTTCGCGGGTGTCGCTGGGGCCATCGATGCGCCAGCCGTAACAGATGCCGTCTGGCAGTCCTTCGACGAGTACATGCCAGAAGAAGAAGGTGCGGTGGGTGTTGGGGTCGAGCTGGATGATCTGGAATGGCTCGCGGCTGTGTTCATGCTCGAACAGCAGCAGTTCCACCTGGGTGGCATGCCGCGAGAAACAGCAGAAATTGACGCCGTTGTCGGCGAAGGTCGCGCCGGAGAGTCCCCAGTCGCCGGCTTGGGTGCGATAGTGCGTGGCTGCCATGGGTGGGATTTTCCTTATGGATCTGAATCTCGGTCTGGGTCTGGGCCTGCTCGAGCCCGGCGCTGGTGAGCTGAGATGCTGGCGCCGAGCCTCTGGTGCCCCAATGGTAATGCCTCAGCGCAGACGAAGATATGACTGTGTCGTCACGCTGCCTGCGGGTAGCTGCGACGAATGCGTAGAATGGCGGAAGATCAATCTGAGAGCGAAACGAATGCGATATTGCAGCCAATGCGGATCGGGCGTGACCTTGACGGTGCCCGAAGGCGATAACATGCCGCGCCACGTCTGCGCCCAATGCGGCACCATCCACTACCAAAACCCGAAGATTGTCGTCGGCTGCATCCCCGAGTGGGGAGATCAGCTGCTGCTGTGCAAGCGTGCCATCGAGCCTCGCTATGGGCTCTGGACACTACCGGCTGGCTTCATGGAAAACGGCGAGACGGTGCAGCAGGGCGCAGCGCGCGAGACCTGGGAGGAGGCTGAAGCCCGAGTGGAGGTCGGACGCCTCTATGCGCTGTTTAATCTGCCGCATATCAACCAGGTCTATATGCTGTTTCGCGCGCGCATGCTCGAGCCTGAATTCGGGCCGGGTAGCGAGAGTCTCGAGACACAACTGATGACAGAGTCGGAGATCCCTTGGGATGAAATCGCCTTTCCGGTGATTCAGGAATCGCTGCAGCTGTACTTTCGCGACCGCGCCGCTGGTCACTTTCCCTTGCGCACAGGCAGCATTTGTCGTCTGGATGGTCCCGGGCGTCGCTACGAAGTGACGCTTGAGGACGAGCCTGTCTGACGGTCGCGCTCGGGCTTGCTGTGCTTGCTTCGGTCCGCGGACCTCACTGACTAGTTCGACTGATGCTGAGTCCTTCGCTGTCCCTTTCTCCCTGAGCTTGGGTGTGGTCCTGAGAAGAGCGCACTCTTCTCCGCTTCCTGCCCCGTCTCCCGGCCTGCTTGACCTCCTCTTGCTCGGCGGCGGCGCAGTCTTGTGCGAGCACTGCTGCGAGCACTGCTGCGAGCACTGCTGCGAGCACTGCTGCGAGCACTGCTGCGAGCACTGCTAGGTGCCACTGGCAAGCTAAAAGTGTCGCTTTCTTGATCTGGGCGGGGTTGATCGAGGAATCGCTTCAATCTGCCGTCCTGTCGCTAGACGCTCCGAATCGGATGCGCTATACCTGAAGTCATAAGTTAGAAAATTCTAATATTATTGACTAATTGACTTTTCGCAATACTAGATCGGCCGCAGCGGACCTAGGGCGCGCTGCATGCAAACCAATCTGGTGTTGGATGCTCGGAGAGCGACGGAGTGGGGAGACTGGCCTTGAATGAGCCATGCCAACGGCTCCGCGTTTCTTTAATGCCCGAGCCATGAGAGGTGGTATCGGCTCATGAAAACGACAGGTGAGTGGCTAGAGAAAGAAATCGGTCCGAGGATCTCGGATCAGTTAGACATTGGAGGCATCGATCGACGCAGTTTCATTAAATTTGCGGCGAGTATGACAGTGGCAATGGGTTTGCCGGTTGGCATGTCAGGCCGGGTCATGGCGGCGATTGAAGAGGAGGCGGCGCGACCAGTGGTGATCTGGCTGCATTTTCAGGAATGCACCGGTTGTACTGAGTCATTACTGCGCTCGACACATCCGACGCTTGAGACCCTGATTCTCGACATGGTCTCGCTCGATTATTCGGAGACGTTGCTTGCCGCAGCCGGTCATCAGGCTGAGGCGGCCTTGCATGACTCGATGCAGGCCAATGACGGGCGCTTCATTCTGGTCGTCGAGGGCTCGGTGCCAACCGCAGACAACGGCAATTTCTGTAAGGTCGCAGGCCAGACCCCGCAGCAGATGCTGCACAAGATCGCACCGCATGCCGTGGCTGCCATCGCGATCGGCTCCTGTGCTTCTTGGGGTGGCGTGCAAAGCGCAGCGCCGAACCCGACTGGTGCAGTGGGGTTGGCGAAGGCGCTCGAGATGGAGGGCATCATCAAGACCGACGGCAGTGCGTTGCCGGTGATCAACCTGCCGGGCTGCCCGGCCTCGCCCTACAACTTCCTCTCGACCGTTCTCTATTACCTGACGCTGAAAGAACTGCCAGCACTGGATGCGAAAGGGCGGTCGCAATTCGCCTATGGGCGGCTGATCCACGAGAACTGCGAGCGGCGTCCGCACTATGACGCTGGGCGCTTCGCTCAGGAATACGGCGACGAAGGTCATCGCCAGGGCTATTGCCTCTACAAGCTCGGCTGCAAGGGTCCAGAGACCTATGCCAATTGCCCGGCGATCGAGTTTGGCGATGTCGGCGGCAATACCTGGCCGGTTGGCATTGGGCATCCCTGCTTCGGCTGCTCCGAGCAGGGGGTGGGCTTCCACAAGGCGCTACATGAGCAGGCTGATGTGACCTCAGTGACGCCGCCGTCGATGTTTCCAGGCATCTTCACCGAGCACGGTGGTGGCATCGGTGTTGGCTCTGCGGCGCTCGCCGGCGCGGTCGCGGGTGGTGCCACGGTTTACGCGCTGGGCGCTTACGACAAGCTCAAGCGTGCGGAGAAGGCTGAGGCCTCAGAGTCCAGTTAGCAAGCCAGTTAGCAAGCCAGTCAGCAAGCCAGTCAGCAAGCCAGTCAGCAAGCCAGTCAGCAAGATGCATGAAGACCCGCCCTGTGCAAAGCGGGGCGAGCCGGTTGCGGTTTAATCGGAGAGGTCAGGGCAATGAGTATCGATCGTCGCAATTTCTTGAAGGGTCTGGCGGTTGGAGCCGTCAGTCTTAGTGCGGGCTCCGTGATGGGGCCGGCCGTCGCGCGGCCGGGCAAGGAGCTCGTGCCCGGAGCAGTCGGCATCCTCTACGATGCCACACAATGCATCGGTTGTAAGGCCTGTGAAGTCGCCTGCAAAGCGGCCAATGATCTGCCGCCGGTTGAGAACCCGGCGTTGGGTCAAGCCTATGGTGTCGAAGGCGTCTGGGACGCTGGGGACGACCTGGACAGCCGTACGATGAACAAGATCAAGGCCTATCCGGGCCTGCAGGCGGTCGAGGCGAGCCGTGCTGATGCGGTGCTGGCGGAGCCGACGGTTGGCGGCCCCAAAGCGGATGCGGTGAGCTTCGTCAAGCGCGCCTGCATGCACTGTGTCGACCCGGACTGTGTCTCGGCCTGTCCGGTGAGCGCGTTGACCAAGAATCCGGACACCGGGATCGTGCAGTACAACCCGGACGCCTGCATTGGCTGCCGGTACTGCCAGGTGGCTTGCCCGTTCAATATCCCGAAGTTCGAGTTCGACAAGACCTTTCCGAAGATCGTCAAGTGCCAGATGTGCACTGATCTCGTCGAGGCGGGTGGCATTCCGGCTTGCTGCGAGGCCTGTCCGACTGGCGCGAGCCTGTTCGGTCTTGTAGCCGAACTGCGCGAAGAGGGCCACCGGCGACTCGCCGCAGAGCCAGGCTCGCGCATCGAGTATCCGATCCATTCGCTGGATCGCAACGATACCAAGGTTACAACCGTTGCGCAGTACACCCAACGCATCTATGGCGAGACTGAGACCGGCGGCACTCAGTACATGCTGATGGCCGATGTGCCGTTCGAGGATCTTGGTCTACCAAGGCTCAGTGATGAGTCGCGGGCGCGGCTGTCCGAGACCATCCAACATACGCTCTACGGCGGCATGGTGGCGCCGACCCTGTTGCTTGGGGGCCTGGTCTTAGCGGCCTATCGGAATACGCGTGAAGAGCGTGCGCGGGCTGACGATGAGATTGGAGGCGAGCCTGACGCAGGCGCGAGCGCGGCCAAGGCGAATCAGCCGAAAGTCCAAGCGCAGCCGAAGGAGGGTAGGCGGTCATGAGTGAGCGTTTCCGGCCCATCGGCGGGCGTCTGCTGACCCCGCACTTCTACTTTCTTGGCCTGCTGGTACTGATCGCGGCCTGGTTCATTGCCAAGCGCTTCATCTTCGGCATCGGCGCGGTATCGAACTTGAGTGATGGATTCCCTTGGGGTATCTGGATCACCTATGACGTCGTTACCGGCACCGCGATCGCCTGCGGCGGCTATGCGATGGCGTTAATGGTCTATGTGTTCAATCGCGGCCAGTTCCATCCAATGATCCGCGCCGCGCTCTTGACCAGCGTTTTTGGCTACACCTTGGCCGGTGCCTCGATCATCGTCGATGTCGGCCGTTGGTGGCAGCTCTATAACGTGTTCTTGCCCCAGTACATGAACCTGAATTCGGTGATGCTGGAGGTTGCGCTCTGCGTGACGCTTTACACCGTCGTGCTCTGGATCGAGTTCTCGCCAACCATCCTGGAGGCGATGCAGGCGAAGCGTTGGCTGCGCAATCTGCGGCATTTTCTGTTCCTAGCGATTGGTCTTGGCATTCTGTTGCCAACCATGCATCAGTCTTCGCTGGGGTCGCTGTTGATCATTGCCGGCGATAAGGTGCACCCGCTCTGGCAGACCAACATCATTCCGCTGCTGTTCCTGCTCACGGCCATCACCATGGGCTATGCCATCGTGGTGTTCGAGTCGCTCTATGCCTCGGTCAATCTGCGTCGGCCGTTGGAGACGCCATTGCTCTCAAAGATCAGCGCGGTGATCCCTTGGCTGTTGATCGTCTATCTGGTGTTGCGGATCGGCGAGAGCGTCATCAGTGGTGACATCCTGTTCTTATTCAGAGGGGGTTCTGAACCGTTGCTGTTCATGCTCGAAGTGGCGTTGTTCGTCTATGCCATCCGTCACCTACGCGATGAGCAGCAACGGGTGCGTCCGACGGTGCTGTTCTGGACCTCGCTGGCGGTCTTGCTGGGCGGTGCCCTGTATCGCTTCGACGCCTTCATGATCGCCTTCGACCCCGGTCCGGGCTGGCATTACTTCCCGGCCGTGGGCGAGATGATGATCACCATTGGCATCGTCGCCTTCGAGATCATGGCCTATCTGTTCTTCGTCAAGATGACGCCGGTGATGATGGCCGCTCCCGGAGAGGATGGACCGGATGCTGGACCTTCAGGCGCGTGGTCAGGGCAACGGCCTGCAACGACAGCGCCTGACCGATTGAGTAGCCAGAGGCGAGGCAAGGGCGGCTTTCCGCCACCCGCAGCGACCTCTGCCTGATCAAGACATCATTTGGCGGTGGCAGGCTGATTGATCGTCCGCGCCGCCCTTCGGCTGGAGAACAAGAACAGTGAGCACGAACAGAATCACCGTCGACCCGGTGACCCGCATCGAAGGTCACCTGCGCATCGACTGCGACATTACAGATGGCAAGGTTACCGACGCCTGGTCCAGCGGCCAGATGTGGCGTGGCATCGAGACCATCCTGCGCGGGCGCGATCCGCGGGATGCCTGGCTCTATACGCAGCGCATCTGCGGTGTTTGCACCACCGTGCACGCCATCGTCTCGTTGCGGGCGGTTGAGAACGCGTTGGATCTGGAGATCCCGCTCAACGCGCAATTGATCCGCAACCTGATCATGGCCTCACATGGCATCCACGATCACATCGTCCACTTCTATCATCTGTCGGCATTGGATTGGGTCGATGTGCCTTCGGCCTTGAAGGCTGATCCGAAAGCGACCGAGAAGTTGGCGCAGTCGATCTCGAATTGGCCGAACAATAACGCCCAGCATTTCGCCAATGTGCAGGAGCGGGTGAAGAAGTTCATCAATAGCGGCCAGCTCGGCATCTTCTCGCATGGTTATTGGGGCCATAAGGCGATGATCCTGCCGCCGGAGGCCAATCTGATGGCGACCGCGCATTATCTGGAGGCGCTCGACTATCAGCGCCGTTCGAACCAGATCACCGCGGTGCTGGGCGCCAAGACGCCGCATGTTCAGAACCTGGCGGTTGGTGGCGTCGCCAATGCGATCAATCCCGACAACCAATCGGCCTTGAACATGGAGCGTCTGGCCTATGTGAAGACGCTGATGGATGAGCTGGGTGGCTTCGTGCGCGAGGTCTATCTGCCCGATGTGACGGCGATCGCCGCGCTCTATGCCGACTGGCTGCCCTATGGTCAGGGGGTGACCAATTATCTGTCAGCGCCGGACTTTCCGCGCGATGGTAGGGGGACCAAGTTTGGCATGCCGGGTGGCTATATTCCGAATGCGGATCTGTCGCGGTTCCATGAGATCACGTATTTCGGTGATCCCTACTTCGAGAAGAACGTCAAAGAGAGCATCAAGCACAGCTGGTATCAGGGCGACTGGACGCGGACGCCTTATGAGGAGGAGACCGAGCCGGAATACACCGATTTCAATGAGAACGGTGCCTACTCTTGGGTCAAGGCGCCGACCTTCTTGGATCAGCCGGCGCAGGTCGGGCCTCTGGCGAATGTGCTAGCCGGTGTCGCGGCCGGGCATGAGCCGACCAAGCGGTATCTGAAGATGGCGATGGACCGGATTGGTGCGATCACTGGCTCCGAGGTGCCGCTTTCGGTACTGCATTCGACGCTGGGGCGGCATGCGGCGCGCTGTGTGCGCACCCAGGTGCTCTACGACATGATGCAGGAGAACTATGACGCGCTGATCGCAAACATCGCATCCGGTGATTACACCAGCTTCAACAAGCCGGTGTTCCCGAAGGGTGAGCAGATGGGCTTCGGTTTCCATGAGGCTCCGCGCGGCATCCTGTCGCATTGGATCGTGATCGAGGATGGCAAGATCAAGAACTACCAGGCGGTGGTGCCCTCGACCTGGAATGCTGGGCCGCGGAACCAGGATGATGCGCGTGGACCTTATGAGGCGTCGCTGATCGACAATCCGGTGTTGGAGGAAGACCGGCCGTTGGAGGTCTTGCGCACGGTGCACTCGTTCGATCCGTGTCTGGCTTGTGCGGTGCATCTGCATGATAACGAGCGGCAGACGGTGGTGCGAGTGAATACCGCTTGATGACTGCCTGTGGTGCATGGCCGGGTTCAGGTGATCTGTGCATCGGAGATTGGGACTGTGATTGATTCAGAATTGTTATCTGCCGCTGCACCGCATCGTGCTCGTTATAGCCCTGGCTCGATAAGCGAGCCCGAGCCATCGAGCGCGATGCTTATTGGGTTGGGTAACCTGATCCTGGGCGATGAGGGTGTCGGGGTGCATGCGATGCGGCGGCTGGAGGCGGAGTATGGCTTCCAGCCGGCCGTCGAGCTGGTCGATGGCGGTACCTCTGGGCTGGATCTCTTGCCGTTGCTTAAGGATCAGCGCCGGTTGCTGCTGATTGATGCCTTGGCCTCTGATGCGGCCCCGGGGACGATTCAGGTGATTCGCAACCAGGAGATCAGGACGGCATTGACGGAGAAGGTCTCGTTGCACCATCTCGGCATCGCCGATCTGTTGGCACTGGCCGAGCTGCTCGACTACGCGCCGTCGGAGATCGTCCTCATCGGCATCGTGCCTGAGCGATTGGAGATGGAACTGGCGCTTTCGGACTGTTTGCGCCAGCGCATGCCTAAGATCATTGAGACCGCTGTTGGCGTCTTGTCCGAGTGGGGGATCGAAAGCCGTCGAAGTCTGACGCTGGCTCCAACGCTGCTAACGGATTCAGCGGCCTAAGAAGCTCGGTCAGAAAGGTGATCTTGACCCTTAGAAACTGTCCATCAACGTCTTCCCGATTTGAGCACCTGTAGGGCGATCATTAGGAATTAAAAATGGGTGGCTACTTATCTGCCGTTGCCCGAGGATAAACACCCTGGCACTGCCCCTGGCACTGCGCTTGTTTTGTCATCATTACGCACCTTTGGTCGCTTCGGCGCGCCGGTAGGCTGCCAATTCGGCATTGGCCAAGAACAGTCTGAACCATGTCTTCGACAGATATCAGGAAGATGTCAGGATAGATGATCCCCGCGTATCGCTGGTCAGAAGAACGTTTTACGCTTAGGGCGCCCGGACTGCTCACCTTTGACCAGTTGCGGACGGTCCGGTTCTGATGCAGGGGGCATTGCTGGGCGATCCTGTTGCAAAGCGGGTGCGGGCGCCTCGTGATCACGCATGGCGTCGTAGAGTTTGCTGCGAAGCTGTGGGAGCAGCTCGCCCGTCAATTCCTCAAGATGCTCGCGACTGTGCCAACTCATCTTGCGGAACGACTGGAGGCCGCTCTTTTCAGCAATCTCGCGGGCGCGTGGGCTGACCTCTGCCCACATCATGCGCAAGTCCTCCGCCCGGTCGCGCAACAGCAGCTCTCGATCGTGCAGCTTTTCAAAGATCTGGTCGAAGCGAGCAATCAGACGCCGTTTGGTCCGCGGGAGAACAAGGTATTCGATGACAATGAAAGCCAGGATTGCGGTCACTGCAATCACTGGCAACGCCACAAGCATGCCGGTGCCAAAGGCGGCAGCGCCCAATCCGCCGAAGAGCAACAGCCAAACACCTCGCCAGCGCGCGCGGATCGATTTGAACCTGTCGGCCGCCTTGTCGATCACCATGGCGTGGAGCCGGAGCCGCTCAGCATAGGCTTGGAGCTGTGTGATCTGGTTGTCCATCCGCCGAGTCGGTGCACGGCGTAACTCACTGATCAGGTCGTTGCGCGCCTTCTCGAAGTCCTCCATCGGCAGGCGCGACTTCGGCTTGTCGGCCAGCGGTATGAAGGTGTTATAGATCATCGGTAAGTCTTTGCGCGGGATCACCTTTCCTAGGTTCCAGCAGAGCGCGCCATAGGCCCGCGCGAAGTCGTGCAAGTTCTGGAACTGATCCACCTTGTTCAAGACGATCAACATCTTGTGGTCGATGCCCGCCAAGGACTCGCGGAAGACTTGAAGTGTTTCACCTGTCGTCCCAGGTTTATCTGGATCAAAGAAGATCATCACAAGGTCGGCGCGTTCGGCGAACCAACGCACCACACCGGGGAAGTCAAAACCACGCCCGTTCTCGGCTTTGGCCTCATCGATCATGCCCGGGCTGTCGATCAGGGTCACCGTTTGCAAGAGTTCAGCGGGGCGCAGCTTGAGGCGCACATGCGAGACCAATTGGTCGCCAAAGTGCCGGAGCCCCTCATAGGGCAAGTCCGGATTGCTTACGACAGCAGGTCCATCTCGCTCGGTCGCGGTCGCGCCATGGGTGATGATCGTGAACCCGTCATCCGTGGGAGCAACCCCTGTCTTCTGAACATCGTCGCCTAGGAGATAGTTCACAAACGTGGACTTCCCCGATGAGTGGTTGCCCAAGAGCAAGACCTGCGTCGGCCGCCGCAACTCACCCACGGTGGGCGGACGTCGGAACAGGAACTGTTCTGCCAGTGGGTCGAGAGGGTCCTGGTAGTAGTTGCGGATCCGGTTCGCGAATTCTTCCATCACATGTGGCAAGGGGACGTCCTCTTTTCGTCTGCTCGATGAGGGAGAGGTCATTTAAGCAATCCAGTGCGTGCAAGTCGAGCTGGGCTTCGCGGCCAAGGCTAAACTTTTCTCTCCGGAGACCGATATATCGAGTTAGAGAACGGTTTTCTCGGCTTTTGTGCCCCTGCGCCCTGAGGTCATCATGAACGTTGTCAGCAGCGAATTGAGCTTGGCTTCCTCCCATCGCTACAGTCGGGTCGAGACCTCGACCGAGCGTCTTGAGATCAATGGACGCGGGCGCGCCATGCCGAGCGAAGCCGGACAGAATCGAGCCGGGGCAAGACCTGAGACCGGTGTATCGGCGGTGGTGCTGTCTGGACAAGGGCGCGCCCTGGCGGCTGCTGAGCAGGCGTCCGGCGAGATTGGAAACGCGGCTGGCAAAGGCCAAGCAACCGCTGATGCGATCGAATCCGCGGCCGAGGAGGCCCGTAAAGACCCGGGTAACCAGCTGCTGATCGCGCTGGTGGAGTACCTCACCGGGAAGCGGATACGGCTGATCGATAGCAAGGACTGCCAGCCTGCTGAATGTGAGTCTGGCAAAGGAATGGAGTCTAGTGCTGCCGCGCCGAATGCCATATCGACTGCTCCGGAGACCGCCCCGCGCGGCCGGCAGTCGGATTTCTCACTCTTCTATGAGCGCACCCATAGCCTCGAAGAGCATGAGTCAATGCACTTTTCTGCCGAGGGTGTGATCCGTACCGCTGACGGCAAGACCATCCGTTTCGCGGTGGAGCTTGGCATGCAGCGTTCGTACCGTGAAGAAAGCCGGTTCGAGCTTCAGATGGGATCAGCGGCTCAGCGCGAAGATCCGATCGTGATCAATTTCCCTGGGCAGTCCGCGCAACTGCGTGATCAACGCTTCGAGTTCGATCTCGATGCCGACGGTGACTTAGAGTCGCTGCCGCTGCTGGCCAATGGTAGCGGTTATCTGGTCTACGATCGCAACGGTGACGGTCGCGTGAACGATGGCTCCGAGCTGTTTGGCGCGCTGAGTGGTGATGGCTTCGCCGACCTCAAGGCCCTTGATGAAGACGGTAACGGCTGGATCGATTCTGCCGACGCCGCCACCAATCAGCTCTACCTCTGGCTGCCAGAGGCTGGCGGTGATGGTAAGCTCATGACGCTTGAGGAGGCTGGGGTTGCGGCCGTTTCCACCTCCAGCATCGCGACGCCGTTTGAGCTGAGGGGGCACCAGAACGCGGACCTTGGCGCGGTTCGCTCGACTGGCCTCTACTTGAGTACTGACGATACGGTCGGGACCACGCAGCAGATCGATCTCAGCGTCTAAATTTCGCACGGCGCCCTGCTGAGGACAGGCGATGAGCGCCGATGAGCATTGAAAAAGACGCTCGATCAACGTGAAATGCTGCGTTGGCTCTGAGGTGTGGCTGAGGTGTGGCTGGGGTTCCCGCGTTGAGATAAGGCCCGCATTGCAATCAAGACGGATGCTGTTATAAAAAAGCCGGTCTATGATCGCGCCGGAGGTCGCTGTCGGCGTCGGTGGCGCCGGAGTGCGGTCTTGCGACGCACAGCTTGAGGCAAAGGGAGAGGGGAGAGAGTCGCCTTGATTAAACGTATTCCAGTCGAGCAGCTTCGTTTCGGCATGTATGTGCATAGCCTGAACTGCGGCTGGACCGATCACCCCTTTCTGCGCAACCGTTTCTGGTTGGATAGCGATGACCAGATCAGGCGCATCCGTGCGCTCGGCGTTGATGAGATCGAGATTGACACCGATCTGGGCAGGGATGCACCGAGTGTGCCTAGCATCAGTGAGGTGGCTCAGGATCTGAGGCCAGCATTGGATGCGGCCGCGCGTCAGCGGCTACCGGTGTTCCACGCCTCAAGCCTCGCTGAAGAGCGTGCTCGGGCGCGGCGGATACTCAGCGAGGCCAACCGGGTGGTAGAGCGGGTGATGGAAGATGCCCGCCTCGGCCGACAGATCGAGGTCGATCCCGCTCGTGAGGTGATCTCTCACGCCGTCGCTTCGATCGTGCGAAACCAAGATGCCATCATTGGCCTTCATCGCATTCGTTCTGTTGATCGCTATACCTTCGAGCACTCAATCAACGTCGCCGTCTTGATGATTGCTTTCGCGCGCTCGCTTGGCCTAGAGACATCGCTGATTGAGGAGATTGGCCTCGGTGCGTTGCTGCACGATGTGGGCAAGAGCCAGATCCCGGATGCCATCCTGAACAAGCCCGGCAAGCTCACTCCGGCTGAGTTCGAGGTGATGCGCAGCCACGTTGACCTCGGCCATGAGATCTTGGCACAGACCTCAGGCGTCTCAGCAACCGCGCTTGATATTGTTGTCGAGCACCATGAGCGCATCGATGGAAGTGGTTATCCAAAGGCGAAGTCAGGTGCATCGATCTCGCGTTTCGGTCAGATGGCGGCTATCGTTGACGTCTATGACGCGCTGACCACTCGGCGCGTCTATCACGATGCCATGCCACCAAGCAAGGCGCTGCGAAGTCTCCTACAGGAAAGCCCGCAGCAATTCGATCGTACCCTGATTCAGCAATTCATTCGTTGCGTTGGCATCTACCCGATCGGCACCTTGGTCCGGCTCGAGAGCCAACGCCTCGCGGTGGTGGTCGAGACTGGGCGCGAACAGCTGTTAAAGCCTGTCGTCCGATTGGTATTCGATATCAATAAGCATCAACGCCTGATGCCGCAAGACATCGATCTTTCCCGTCCCACGGCCTTTGGGCAAGATCGCATTATCGATGCGGAAGATCCGGCCGATTGGGGTCTACGCCCGGAGTATGTGCTGCGGTAGAGCGCTGGGCTTGCTGTCAGCCTGGCGCCAGCGGATCAGCCGCTCTGTTCGTTGGAACGGCTGGGTGAAGTACTTCATTTGACCTCAGCTGTCTGCAGACGAATGAGCATGCAAGCCGTTCGGCAATGCGCACGCATTAGGCCGCGGTCGCCGCCATCCCGGCCTTGCCATGCCAATAACCGTCGCAGGGGCCAACCGGCATCAGCGCGTTGAGCCGTATGCTGGCCTCAGCGGGGTCGAGCACGTTGCTCAGGGCTTGATGGAACAGCTCGATGACCTGATCCATCTGCTGCGATTGAGGGCTGATGCGCAAGATGTCGACGCCCAACTCGCGCATCGCCGGCAGCTCGGCGAGCAGGTTGAGCGTGTGCGCGGATTGGGTCTGGATGCCATTCAGCACCAGGAACTGTTGCTCGTCCTGGGTGTTGACCACCAAGCCATCCGGGTAGTCCATACAGACATCTCGACAGTCGTCCTTGGGCAAGTGTTTGTGCCGCGCGGTGAAGCAGCGCGCGGAATAGGCGAGGGGGAGCCGTCCGTAGGCCATGACCTCGGTTTCGACGCCGGCCGGCTTGGCGCGCTGCATCTGCTCAAGCGTCTCGCGGGTCAGCTCGACCGGCAACGCCCAGCGCTTGAGGCCCTGCCTGGCGAGTACGCCTAAGGTACGATCGTTGTAGCAGTTGACGCTTGGGCCGATCGCGAACGGTCGGCCGGCGAGCAGATGCACCGCGCCCATGTCGTTGGCCTCGACCATGAACCGGTCTTGGCCGCAGATCGCACGCAGTCGCTTGAGCTCGGACTCGGCCTCAAGCAGGGTCAGGGTCGAGAGCACCACCTCTTTGCCGTGTTCGGCGAGGCGCTCGGCGATCGCCAGCCAGTCCTCATGGCGGACCTGATTGCGCTTCGAGCAGATGGTCTCGCCGAGATAGACGATATCGACCGGCGCTTCGGCGACCATGGCGTAGAAGGCGTTGACCTGCTCCTTCGGCCAGTAATAGGTGATCGGCCCGAGCGAGAGGCGAGGGCGATGGCTGCCCTGTGCAGCCGCGATTGGAGTCTGAAGAGCGCTCATTGTGAGGTATTCCTGGGCCTTGCGGCGAGGCTAGTCGGCAGTTTGATCAGAAGGGGCGTGCAGCTGGCTGAAGCACTTGGTTAGGCGTTGGGTCGAGCTTGCGCCGATCGCTTGCTCTCCGGTCTGTTCCAGTCTCCAAGGCGCTCATTGCCAAGGCCTATCCGGCGGCCGAGAGGGCGCCGAGAGGGCAACTCATTGCCAAGGCCGATGATAGGGGCCAAGGGTGGTTTGGGCGCCCTCGGAGACCTTACCCAGGGCTGCGGTCCACTCGGGCTTGGGCGCGAAGCTGCTCGGGCTGCGCTCAAAGCTATCGAGTGCCTCACGCCAGATCTTGGTCACCTGTGCAACATAGACCGGGCTGCGCTGCCGACCCTCGATCTTCACCGCCTTGACGCCGGCGGCTTTCATCTCTGGTAGCAGCTCCATCGCGTTCAGGCTCACCGCGTCTTCGATCGCGTGATCGATCTGGCCATCGGTGTTGAAGGTGCCCTTGCAGAGGGTCGGATAGCCGACGTTCTCGCCTTTTGGGTGGCGTTGGATCAGTACTCCGCCGAGGCGGGTGTCGAGTCCGGCGTCGGTCTCGATCCATTCGACATGGCTGGCCGGCGAGCAGGCGCCATAGGTGTTCGGCGAGCGGCCGGTGGCATAAGACGAGAGGATGCAACGTCCCTCGACCATCACGCAGAGGCTGCCGAAGGCGAAGACCTCGATGTCGACCGGGCTCTGGTCGATGACGTGCTTGACCTGGCTGATCGAGAGCACCCGCGGCAGCACCGCGCGACGGATGCCGAAGTGCTCATGGTAGAAGCGCAGCGCCTCGTAGTTGGTCGCCGAGCCTTGCACTGACAGATGCAGGTTGAGCGTTGGATGGGTGCGACTGGCGTAGTCGAGCACACCAATGTCGGCGGCGATCAGCGCATCGACGCCGAGATCGGCGGCCTTATCAACCGCCTGCTCGAAGCGACCGAAGCCGTCTGGGCGCGGATAGGTATTGAGCGCGATGAACACCCGTACACCCTTGCCGCGTGCATAGCGAATGCCCTCGACCATCTTGTTCGGGGCGAAGTTGAGGCCGGCGAAATGGCGCGCGTTGGTATCGTCGCGAAAGCCGATGTAGACCGCGTTGGCGCCGTTGTCGACGGCCGCCTTCAATGCCGGCAGATTGCCGGCCGGACAAACCAATTCCATCGTCTGGGTTACTCGTGGTTATCGTGAAACAGCTGCCTCGTCTTCCGCGTCCTGTTGCGGTATCAACCTGACTCTGGATCGGCTGCGTCAACGCTCGTGTTGTGATGCGTTATGGGCATTACGAGCACGGCCTCAGGCGACGCGGTCGATCGGAGATGCGCGCAGCATCGATTGCTCCGCTGCCAAAGTCCCCTGGCAGGTGCCGCGACGGCGCAGCGCATGCTCGATGCCATTGAGCACCACCCACTTCTTCGAGCACCATTCGGGCGCTAGCAGGATCTCGCGTTGCGCGGTGCCGGTGACGCGGTGATAGAGGATGTCGTCGGGGGTGCGCTCGATGAGATCAGCGGCGATCTCGATATAGTCGTTCATCGCCAATGGCTGGTAGCCGCCACGGCGCCACTGCTGCGCCAGCAGGGTATGTCGAACCACATGCAGCGGATGTAGTTTCAGCCCGTCGGTCCCCAGTGCGACGACGCGAGCGAGTGTCTCCAGTGCGGCATCGCGGCCTTCGCCGGGTAGGCCAATGATCAGATGCGTGCAGACCGGGATACCCCGGAGCCGTGCCGCGCGTACCGTGCGCCGATAGTCGGCGAAGCAATGGCCGCGATTCACCCGCGCTAGGGTGCTGTCGAAGGCCGACTGCAGGCCGAGCTCAAGCCAGATCTCGTAGCCCTGTGCGCGATAGTCAGCGAGCAGATCGAGCACCGCATCGGGCACGCAATCCGGCCGGGTGCCGACCGAGAGGCCGATCACATCGGGCTCATCGAGTGCCTGCTGATAGAGGGCGCTGAGGCGAGCAATATCGTCGTAGGTGTTGGTATAGGCCTGAAAGTAGGCGAAAAAGCGCTCGGCGCCGGTGCGTTTGCGCAGTACCCGCCGACCGCCCTCGATCTGCTCGGCAACGCTTAGCTCGGGGCCGGAAGACTTGGTTGCGCTGCTAGTCGGGCTGTTGGCATTCGGGCTGAATGAGACGTTGTTGCAGAAGCTGCAGCCGCCCCGCCCTTTGCTGCCATCGCGGTTCGGGCAGGTGAAGCCGGCGTGAATCGCCAGCTTATGCACCCGGCGCCCGTAGCGGCGGACCAGATCGACGCCGAAGGTATTGACTCGATCTGCTAAGGTCATGAGCGGTTGCGGGCGTTCTTGTATTGATCGCAGAAAGCCTTAAACCTTCGCAAAAGTTTCCCTGATTGACATTGAGTCATGTCAACCAGGTTACCGTGAAGCAGATTGCTGTGAATCAAGCGCTTCATGGTCCGCGGTAGCGACCCCGCTCTGACCGTGAGACGTTGCGTTCAGCGCACGACCCGAGCTGTCCCAAAGCGATCGAATAAAACGCGGACGCGATCGCCAGCGACGAAGGACTCGTCGGCGGCTTGGGTGACCGCCATCGTGCGGCCATTGTCGAGCCTCACGGTGATCTCCAAGCCGCGCTGTCGCGTGACACCTTCTTCGATGGCTGAGCCGGCAACGGCGCCAGCGAGGCCGCCACCAATGGTCGCGAGTGTGCGGCCGGTCCCGGCGCCGACCTCATTGCCGAGCACGCCGCCGATGGCGCCGCCAGCGAGCGTGCCGACACCGCTCTTAGTGCCCTCGATCTGCACCTCGCGGACCGACTGCACGGTACCGAATTCGACATTCTGTGCGCTGCGTGCTTGATCACGGGTGTAGGAGGAGGCGGACATGCTGGCCGGGCAGCCGCTGAGTAGCGTGAGAGTGGTTAACGCCATCAGGGCAACCACAGCGGTGTAAACATGTCTCATCATGGCTTGTATCCTCATCGACAAGTAGGTCGGTTTGAGATGGTGCACTTATTGGACCTGGTATCTGGGCCTGCTATCTGGACCTGGTATCTGGGTCAGGTTGCAGCCTTCGGCGCCCGACTGTGACATTCTTCAGTACTCTGCTGCTTGAGCCCTTCCTTGCTTCACAGCAGGTCTAACAGCCGGTCTAGACTTAGCGAGTGGAGCTTACCAGAGGCGCGCGCCTCAACGAACCGACAAACCCGTCTGCGAACGAACGAGGCCACTCTGCCCAGCCTGTCTGCCCAGCCTGTCTGCCCAGCCTGCTCATCACCCATGTGGTGAATGACGACTGATAAGACTGCAACACCTGACCTTGAGATATTGCCAAAGATCATTCACGAGCGATGCTGTCGGCGTTTAAGGTGGTGAACGCACTCGATCCGACGGTCTCTATTGCTGAGAGGCACCCCGCATGTTCTCCCTTCCGCCGCCTGACCCACGTCCTATAACCCGATGGCTCGTGATCGGGCTGTTCCAAGCTGCGCGCCGCCCGCGGTTGTCGATGCTGCTGATGCTGGCGCTGTTGGTGCTGACCGGATCAGCGCTGGCGAACGCCGTTGGCCCAGCCGCCTCCTATACGGCCGCTGCTGTTCCTGCACCAGCGCCTGTTGCCGCTGCACCAGCGCCTACCGATGCGAGTTCAGCGCCAATGGCCGAGGGGAAGGGTCTGCTCAAGCAAGAGAGCCAGAACTGTATGCGCTGTCACTGGATGGAGACCATGGCGTACCGCGACCGCGAGACCGGCAAGATCGTCAATCTGTCGATCGATGGCGACGCCTACAGCCACTCGGTGCACGCAGAGCTTGCCTGCAGCGATTGCCATGACCGCGGTTTTTCAAGCTACCCGCACCGTAGCAGCAGTGCTGACGAGGCGCTGAATTGCGTCGACTGCCATGAAGGCCGGCAGGATGATGGCGCACCGAATCTGATCGGGGTCAAGCACGAGTTTGAGAAAAGCGTTCACTTCACCGAGGGCGTTGAGGAATTTTCCTGCTTCTCTTGCCATAATCCGCACACCTTTCACCCGTTTAAGCCAGGCGTGTCGATTCTCGAGGTGGTTGCCGAGACCAATGGCACCTGCTTGGATTGTCATACCGAGCTCTTAACGCCGGTGCCCAAGGGCCATGAATGGCTGCCGCGGCCACAGGCGCATTGGAGTTCGGTGCGCTGCCTAGACTGTCATACCCCGCTCGAGGGTCGTATTCCAGATCGGCCATCGCACAACGTACTGGCGGCCGAGGAGAGCAATCAGCTCTGCGTTGAATGTCACAGCAAGGGTTCGGCGCTGCTCAGTCAGCTTTACAACTACCGTGCCGAGCAGGCGCGCGAGGAGGATGGATTTTTCTCCCAGGCGATCTATAACGATGCCTACATCGTCGGCATGACCCGCAATGCCTGGATGGATCGTATCGGTCTTGCGGTGATCTTTCTGATGATCCTCGGCGTTGCCGCGCACGGCTATGGCCGCTACTACAGTCGCCGTCGCCAGGAGAACTCACAACAGGAGAACTCACAATGAGCGCGCTCTACCTGTATCCCGTTTGGCTGCGGCTTTGGCATTGGTTGAATGCACTGCTGTTCATCACCCTGCTGTTGACCGGCGCCAGCATGCACTTCAGCCTGAATTGGCTGATCCCGTTCGATGTGGCGGTGCCTGTCCACAACACCAGTGGCGTCTTGCTCACCGTCTCCTGGTTAGTGTTCCTGGCCGGGAACCTTTGGGGTGGCAATGGCAAGCACTACTTGATCAATCTGCGCAGCCTCCCGCGTGATCTGATCGCGCAGACGCGTTACTACCTGCATGGGATCTTTGTGGGTGCGCCGCATCCGTTTCACGTTAGCGCCGAGCACAAGCTCAATGCGCTGCAGACCCTAAGTTACGTCGGAGTGATGTATGGGCTGATGCCGATCTTAGTCCTGAGCGGCTGGGCTTTTCTTTTCTCGACCTCCTTGCCGGAGACCCTGTTCGGGATTGGCACCGTCTGGATCATCGCGATGGTTCACCTGGTGGTGGCCTGGATGCTGACGCTATTCCTGATCGTGCATTCGTACATCATTACCACTGGAGAAACGCCGACCACCAATCTAAAGGCCATGCTGACCGGCTGGCACAAGGAAGCGTCGGGCGGCTGAGGTTGGCGGGGCCAGCTTCGTAACATCGTCGCTCGGGCAGGGTCAAAGGCCCTAGTTATTCGCAACGCGTTCTTCGAGACTCAACGCCATGAACATCCGCTCCCTTTTTGCAACCAAGACGCGCCGCCGCCTGGCTATCGTGCTGGCCGTGATACTGGTGCCGGCGGTGCTCTACAAGGTGGCTTATCCACTCTTCTTTGATGCCTATACGGGCGTCAAGAACGCACCGCTGACTTACGACACGCGCAAGCTGAGCGAGGCTGAGTTCAATCAACTGGCGCTTGAGTTGACCGAGTCGGCCCGTCGCGAGCGTGCCGAGGCGACTGTGACCGAAGAGCGGGACGCATTTGCCCGCGAGGTCAAGATGGAGATCCTGATGCGCACCCCCTCGTTCATTCGCGAGAGTGGCTACGCGCACATCGAGTACTTCCGCGAGGCCGGCATCCTCGAGTACAAAGGTCCAGAGACTTGCCTTGAGTGTCACGCGACGATCGACATTACCCATGAAGACGGCAGCGTGGAAACGGTCGATACCTTGGACAACATCGTTAACACGGTGCACTTCAAGTTCCAGAGCGCGGAAGGCGGCGCCTTCTCGACCTATGGCTACGATGGGCGACAGGTGAATGCCGAGGGCGCACGCAAGATCCCGGTTGGCAAGATCAACCGCGCCTGCGGTATCCCGGGCAGCTTCTCCTGGACCGGTTGGGCGGCGTTGGTCGCGAGTCGGCCCGAGCATGGCCTCGAGGGTGAGGCTGAGCAGTCGCCGGTCTCGGCCGATCCACCCACTGCCGAGGGCATCACGCTCGCGCTCAATGATCCAGGCGCCGAGGGGCATGGCGTGGGTGAGGGCGTTGCCGACGGCGTGGTGCTGCGGAGTGAGGGTTGCGGCCAGTGCCACATCGGTGGCAACTATCATCCGGCCACCGAGAAGATGATGCCGGTCGGCGATGTGCCGGGCGTGGCGAAAGAGGGCATCGATTGCCTGATCTGCCATGCCGCCGAGTACGACATGAATCAGCGCTACGTGATTCAGGATAAAAAGGGTCTGCGCTGGAATCAGGACCGCAGCATGCGCGCGGCGATGACGGTTGGCCGGGCCACGAATCAGAACTGCCTCAACTGCCACCAGCACAACATGGGCGGCGATGCCTACATCCATAATGTTGCTGCCAAGCACTTGGGCGACAAGCACCAGCGTCTGCTTCACACCGGCGCCAAGCGTGGCAATCCATTCAGCCCGGAGTCCGATGCGCACGCAGCCGCTGGAATCAAATGCACCGACTGCCATGTGCCCGAAGGCCATAAGATCCCGCGCGGTCGCAAGGGCGTCGACCTGGTCGCCAGCGATCTGCCGCACAAAGAGGTCAGTTGCGAGAGCTGCCATTCGCAGGCGCCGCACAATGTCTCTGACCACCGGGCGTTACTGAATGGCCATGTCGCTCGGCTGGCTTGCGAGACCTGTCACATCCCGCAGCTTGAGGACAATAATGTCGTCCTGCGCGATTGGGTGCATCCGACCTGGGACGCCGAAGAGGGCATCTGGACGCCGACCGACGTGTATCGCTCCGGTCAGCCTGGCGAAGGCCTGATGTACCTCTGGTTCAACGGTAATGGCACCTTCTTGGCCAACGCCCTGGGAAGCAACCCAGAAGGTGACGGTAGCTACAATCCGCTGATGGAGCAGATCGCCCGTATCGATAACCCGGATGTGATTGCTGCGGTGCGCGCCGCGGCTGAGGAACTCAAGCAGCAGTACCCGGATATCAATGTCGACGAGTATGTCGAGATGGCCACGAATCCGCTTTCGCAGCTCAGTCCCGAGATGCTCGAGAAGCGTCGTCAGATGGTGGCTGACAATCTCGGCAAGGCGATGCAGGAGGGCGAGAGTCGGATCTATCCATTCAAGCCCTTCAACGCGATGATGTTCGAGGACATGAACAACCAGGGTCCGTTCGGTGCGATGATCCTGCCGTTCGACTACGCGGTTTACTATGAGACCGGCGATGCGCGCGCGGCGGTGGCGAAGGCGATTCAAGACCCGATCGTGCTGCGCATGTACCAAGAGCCGTTCAAGCTCTACATGATGGACGAGTTCATGGCCTACTTTGGCGTTGAGGGTGGCTGGAAGACCATCTACCCGCTGACCGCCGATAAGACGCTTGCGCCACAGGTCGAGCCGCACTGGATGCGGCAGATGGGCACGCTGATGGTCAATCATGGCATCCAGCGCAAGGGCCATGACTGCAAGGCCTGTCACCAGCCCGATGGCATCCTCGACTATGCGGCACTGGGTTACACGCCGGAGCGCATCGCCGAGCTGACCTCGAACGAGATCATTGCCGAGATCGAGATCGAGCCCTAGTCGTCTCGCCGAGTGATCCTCGACGGCTTACGACTTGCATGCGATCTGTGGTTCAAATGCTCTCTTTAGGTTGATCCACGAGCGCGGCGACGACAAGATCGCCCCAGACATTCAGCGCGGTGATCGGGTAATCGAAGAAGCGATCGACCACCAGGTAAAGCGCGAGATAGGTCTGCGGCAGCCCGAGCAGTTCGAGCATAAAGGCCATCATCGCGATACCGCCGCCGGGGATGCCGGCGGTGCCAGCACTCGAGGCCATGGTCAACAAGACAATCATCAGCGCCTGCCAGAGCGAGACCTCGGCGCCGGCGAGCTGGGCCATGAAGATCAGCAGGATCGACTGATAGAGCGCCGAGCCGTCCATGTTCAGGGTTGCGCCCAGCGGCAGGGTGAAGCTCGTAGTGCCTGGGCTGACGCCGGCGTTCTGCTCCAAGGTCTGTTTCGAGACCGGATAGGTCGCTGCGCTTGAGGCCGTGGCGAGCGCGGTTGCTAGCGCAGCCCGGACTTGAATAAAGAAGCGCCAGGGATGCCGGCCGCTGCCCAACCAGAGCAGCGTCGGCAAGAACAGCAGCGCATGCAGCACGGCAGCCAGCGCCACCGCCCAGACGAACGGCCGCAGCGCCAAGACCCCGGCCCAGTCCATGCCGGCCAGGCTCGCATAGACCAGCGCCGCGATGCCGATCGGCGCCAGCGCCAGCAGGGCCGAAAGCATCCGCATCAGTAGTGCATTCAAGGCATCTGCACCATCGGCGAGCAAGGCGCGCGGCTCCGGCTGCAACCCGCGCGCGGCGAGCGCGGCAAGGATCGCCAGCACCACAATGTGCAGGATGTTGCCCGCGGCCAGCGAGGCGAACAGATTCGAAGGCACCAAGTTGGTGATCAGCTGCTCCAGGCTGAAGCCGGCACCAAAGACCTCGCCGCCATTGGCGATTGGTTCCAGATTCAGCAGTCCCGGCGTAACCCCACGCGAGAACAACAGCCCGAGCAGGCTACCGCTCATCGCGGCGAAGGCCGAGGTCAGCAGATAGAAGCCGAGCGTGCGACCGCCAATCCGGGCCAGATCGACGCTACGCGCCAGCGCCGCATAGATCGAGATCAGGATCAGCGGCAGGATCAGCACCTTCAGCAGCGACAGGAAGATCTCGCCAAGCCAGCCGACCCAGATCGCGCCCGCTGGCCAGAGCAGGGCGAGCAGGACGCCGAGTGCCAGGCCGGTGGGGGTCGAGTAGAGCGAGCGCCAGCTCAACAAGGTTCGAGCGTGACGCGCGGCGACGCGTTAGGGCCTTGATGCGTCCAACTGGGGCTTGAAGGTTGCTCTGGCATGGGTGGTCATGGATCTGCGGTTGTCTTGTGCTACTGGGGCGCGCAACGCTAGGGTCAGCGCCGCCGCTGCGAGGCATAGGATACCCGCAGCCAGGAAGGCGGTGTCGTATTCGCCGAGCTGAAACAGGCGTGTGGCGAGGGTTCCGCTGGCATCCAGCGCCAGATAGTCGATGCCCTCGGTGGTCTTCAGCAGAACGGCGGCCAGGAACGGGCCGAGCAGGCCACCGATGCCGTAGGCGGTGAACAGCAGGCCGTAGTTGACGCCGATGTGGCGGGTGCCAAAGTAGTCCGCGGTGATCGCCGGATAGAGCGCCAGGAAGCCACCGAAGCAGAGCGCGATCAGCGACACGCCGAGCAGGTACAGCGGATAGGGCCGCATCCAGTCGAGGCCAAAGAGCACCAGACCGCAGAGCACGAACATCAGGATCAAGGTCGACTTGCGGCCGAGGCTGTCCGAAACCCGACCCCAGAGGATACGCCCGGCGGCATTGAACAGCGCCAGCACCGCCACGGCCATGGCCGCCGCCGAGGCGATGGTAGCGAACTGTTCATAGGGGACAGGTCGTTCGGTGATCGCGGATAGGCTGAACGCCTCCCAGATCGGCGCAGCCTTCATGATCACCATCAGTCCGGCCGTGCTGCCGGCCAGATAGGTCAGCCACAAGAGCCAGAAGGTCGAGGTAAGCAGCATTTGACCGGGTGTGAAATCGACCTGGTTTGGCGGCAATCCGGTGTGTCCGCTGTTAGCGCTGGTGCCGCTGCTCGTGCTGGTGCTGGCGCCAGTGCCAAAGCCGGTGCCAGTGCGAGTGCCAAAGCTGCTGCCAGTGCCGCTAGCCGCGGCGGGCGGCGTCCAGCCCGCTGGACGATAGCCCTCGGGCGGATTACGCAACAGCTGGGCGCCGAGCACCACGGCGGTGAGGAAGATGATCCCGAGCACCATGAAGGTGTCGAAGACGCCGGCCTGTGGTAACGGGAAGAGCGCGATACCGAACAACTCGTAGTCGCTGCCGCTGATCAGCGCCCGTGCCAAGGGTGCGAAAAAGAAGGCGCCGGCGCCGAACCCGGCGACCGCCAGGCCGGTGATGAGCCCACGCTTGTCCGGATACCACTTGACGCAGGTCGCCACTGGGCAGACATAGGCCATGCCGATACCGATGCCGCCGAGCACGGCATAGGTGCCGACCAACCAGGCGAGGGCGACGCCATCCGAAAACTGGTCGGTGAGGCTGGCGAGCATCAGCCCGAGCCCGAGGATCAGGCCGCCGAGGGTGCCGACCAGCCGTGGCCCGAGCCGATCCTGGATGCGTCCGCCGAGGATCACGGCGAACGCGAACACCGCGATGACCAGCTGAGCGGGCAGCGTGATCTGGGTCTCCGACCAGCTCGGAAATTGCGCCAGCAGCGGGGTTTGGAAGACGCTCCAGATGTAGACGGCGCCGAGGCTGACCTGAATGATCAGGGCGCCGGCGACCACGACCCAGCGCTTGTCGTCATGGTGATTGGTCATGCTGCGATTCCTTGGAGAGGGAACATGGGGCGGTTCGGATTGGCGTGAGGATCGCGCTTGGCTAGCGTCAGTGATGCGCTTGGCTAGCGTCAGTGAGTCCGTGCATCGACTGGGGTGCTCGCGTCCTGCTGTGCTTGAGGTCCCTCGCCGGCAGGAGCGGGGTAGGGCACCAAGAGTTCGTAGTCGACCAAGGCCCAGAGTGTGCGCCCGTGACGGCTCAGCAGTCCGCCCGGCGCTGACTCGGACCTGGACGCGCACTCCGACGCGCACTCGGACGCGGGGCGCACAATCACATGCCGGGCCTTGTGATCCAGCACATCCCAGCCAAGCGCGCGCAAGCCCTGCCGTGCCTCTTGGCAGAGCGCGTGCAGCTCGGTCTGCGTCAGATAGCCCTGTTGCGAGGCGGTCTCGGCATCGACCCCATCGATCCAGCGATAGATCAGCACGTACAGCCGCTCCCAGTCGTAGGCCACCCTGGCGCCCTCGGGCTGAGCAGCCTGATCCTCGGCCAACACGCGGTCGTACCACCAGCGGCGGTGGTCGATACGGCCGAGCTGCCAGTCGAGATAGCGGGTGGCCGGCGAGTAGATCGCCAGCGGTGCCTTGGTCGGGATGCGCGGGCCAGCACGGGCGCGCAGGCGTTCCAGATTGGCGAATTCCTCGAACGGTGACAGGAATTCACTCACCGCGATGCGATCGCGCTCGGCCCAGTCGAGCGGCTCGCTTGGCGGAATCGAGATCAGCGCTTCTTGTGCGAAGCGGCTGAACTTGACCACCAGGGCGAAGCCGGCGCGCGCCGGATGCGCGACCGGCACCCGATACACGGCGCCGGTCGCCCCGGCGAGCTGGCGACCGACTTTGCGCAGCCGATCACCGACGAACCACTGCGAGGGCACGATCGACTCCAACACCGGCCAGCCATGGCGGGTGACAAAGAGGTCACCCGACTGCTTGCCACGCAGATGCAGGTAATCGACCCCGAGCACCCGGCGCCGCAGCGACTCGGGGGCGCTATCGAAGGCGCGGGGCTGATGATGATGTCGACGGAAATCAAACTGTTCCAAATGAACGACCCCTCAGCGCTCGTCCGGCTCGAGGAACGGCAGGTCGAGCAAGCGCTGGTAGTCATCCGGGCTGCCACCCTGCAGGCAGCACTCGATGATCCGCTGTCCGGTCGGCAGCAGATCGGGACCGAGGAAGGCCTTGAGTTCGCGGTGGAAGAAGTCGGTGAGGATGGCGGCGCCTTGGTCGTAGGCCGCCGGGCCGACCTCGGGCTGATGCTCGACCTCGAAGAACCAGTTCCCGATCGTGCTGCCCTCCATCATGATGCTGCCAGGGGTGTAGCCGAGCAGCGAACAGCGCGACGGCCGCATGCGGTTAGCGGCAAAGCGGGCGCCACCGCGCCGCGCGAAATACTCGCGGGCAATCCACTGCGGCATGAAGCCGACCTCCCAGATGCCGATGTGCTGGTTCGGGATCAGCACATAACGCACCTCAGGCGTCTCGATGATCTGATTCAGCAGCAGGTTGGCGTGATCGACCATGCGTCCGGTCGCGAACGGCCAGTAGGAGCCAACGCCCTCGGAGGTCATGCCCGCGGTCTCGACGATGCTGGGGTTGGCGTGACCACGCGGCGCGACCAGGCGCCATAGCCAGGCCAACGCGGGTGGCAGCAGATGGAACAGGCCGACGATGCCGTAGGTGGGCCGCGCGGCGCTGCACGGCGGTGTGCGCACGCCCATGCTGCGCACGTCGACATCGACAGCGCCGTTCACCACATCCGGGATGATCTTGCGCGGGATGACCACGCGCGGGTTCGGGCAGGGTTCGCCTGGGGCGTCCTCGATGTGTTCCCAGATCAGGGTGGTGGCGCCGGGGCGGCCCTCGATGTTGAGGAACAGCAGCGGCTCCGGCGGGTGCACGGTGAGCGCCTCGATGTGCGGATCGGTGCCGTAGCGGTCGATGTGGTTACAGCGCACGAACCAGGCCTCTTCGGCATCGATCAGGGTCAGCTTGCCGTTGCCCTTCTCCAGCGACGGATGGCAGAGCGCCATGTCATCGGTCACCGGGCGCAGATCGCAGCCCTTGGGTAGGGTGAATTTGCGCTTCTCGCCGGTCTCGAGGTTGCGGCCGATCAAAAGGGTGCCATCGGGCCGGCGATGCGCGTATTCGAGCATCTCGCTCTTGCCGCCGCCGCTGGCGCCCTCGTGCGAGATCACTACCTTGTTCTCATAGGGCGTCACCACCTGCACCGTGGCGCAGTGCATGGTCACCCAGCGCTCCTCCTCGCCGATGTTGAGCAGCACCCCATAGACGCCCTTCTTGGCGCTGGGGCCGGGGTAGAGGTTGTAGCTGAAGACCTCGTGGAGGCCCTCGCGGCGGTTATGCACCACGACCTGACGACCCTCGAAATGGGTATGCCGAAACGGCGGCGCGACATAGATGATCGCCTTCGGCTGAAAGTCATCGGGCAGCTCCTCGACCGGGACGATGCCTTGCAGCAGCGCCAGCCCGAGAGCAAAGAAGCCGGCGTTGTCGGGCGCGATCACCAGCGCCTGGGTGGCCGGGCTCGGCAGTCCGGCATAGAAGGCGAAGATGGCGAGCGGCTGCGTCTTCAGCCATGCGAAGGTCTCTTCGCGCACGGGGTCGAAGGAGGTCCCGAAACGCTCGACATAGGTGGTCTTGTCCGTCGGCCGGTCGTCGCCGATGACCATGCAATCGGGGTCGCGCCGACGCATATAAGGATCGATGTAGTTGGCTGAGATGCCATTGCGGGTGCGGCAGACATTGGCTTCGACGACCCGGCCGACCCCAGGCACATCGTAGTCGACCTCATGGTTTCCCTCGCGCGCATCGCGCACCGCGAGGGCGATTAGCTCCTCGTGGGAACCAGCCACGGTGACACTTGGCGCCGCCGCGAGCAGTGCGCGCGTCTCCGGTGGCAGCGGAAGATCGAGCAGCTTGCGCGATGGCTGACTGCCACCTGTCGATGGGCGGGGTGATGTGGAGGAATGATCAAGTGGGGACATGATTGGACCCGGTATGGAGCCGGCGCGAAGGGATTTGCCTCAGCAGCGCGGTTCTGATTGCGCCACGTATGGGGCTGCGATCCTGATCGCGGCGGTGACTTCAAGATGGAGGTGAGTCGATCATAGCGAGACTGATCGGTGCCGATCAGCCCATCAGGCCGCCGATGTCTTCGAGAAAACCTTCAAAGACTTCGTATTTTTCGAAGTGTTTCTTGCGCGCAGTGCCGATTCGCCTTGGCCCTGCGTTGCGTCTGCGCCGGACTTGGGCCTAGCCGATCCGGGTTTGAGCCGATTCAGAGTCTGCGCCGAGTCTGATGTGGATTCTCTTAAAGCGATATCCTGCGCGCCGAGCGGTTTATGCTCATTCCATCTGATCGGCAGCCGGAACGCTGGGCGCACCTGTACCCGCCCAATCTGGCAGACAGGGCGAATGGCTTAGCGATGCGGCTAGTGCTGCAAGAAAGGTGAGCTGCGGCGCTGTGCGCTCAATCGCTCGATGCCGAGCACGGCGAGCAGGCGCTCGACCATCTGCTGCTGGGTCTGGCGGTCGCCGTGCTCGGCCTCGATGTTGTAATACTCACCGAGCCGATGGCGGGCGACATAGTCGGACAGAGAGCAGTCGAAATTGGTGCTGTTCAACTGCTTGTGCATGACATTCAGGCCAGCGGCATTGAGCGCAGCAACCCGACGTTTGAGCGCGGGGTCGGCGCTGAGTGGTGCTGTGCCCACGACGAAGATCAGGTTGTCCTCATCGCCTAATCTGCTGTTGCCTTTTGTGCTGCCGCTGCTGCTGTTACTGCTGCCGGTGCTGCCAGAAGTGCCGGTGCTGCTGATGCGACTGGCATTTCTGCCGCTGATGTTGCTGCGGCTCGCCTGGACGCCTGGATTGCTGTTCAGCCGGGCTCCCGGATAAGCCCTGAGCGACACGCTCTCGCGGGCCATCGAGATGCTGCCGGCACCGCCATTGCCACTCCAGCCGTTGTGATTGTTGTGCAGGGCCAGGACGGGTCCGTGGCGGTCTTGGTAATGATCCAGTATTGCCTGGCTGTAGCCGGGGGCTGGCGCGCGTTGGCCAGGGCAGCGCCTGGACTCCGCCTGAGAGCGACTGAAATTACGATTGGGGTCCTGACCTAGGAAGTTGCGCTGTCCACCGCTGTCGACTGCCAGCAGACCGCCGCCATAGTCGATCACCGCCTGTACCGCGACATCGAAGGCGGTGTCTTCGTTGTCATGCGGCAAGATCCAGAATGGTCCTTGCGGATGCTGTTGATGCTCAAGGATGTGGAAGGTCCAGCGGAAGCGGCCTTCGTACACCTGTTGCTGCCGATAACAGAGCCCTGCGCCTTGGATACGGCTGAGGTTACGACGGATGTCGGCTGAGTTGGCACGGGTCGGCTCGAGGCAGTCGCTGATGGTCGTCGAGGAGCCTCTCGAGCCGTCGCCTGCGCAGCCGAACAGCACTGCAAGGACCAGGATGGCAGCCAGACAGTGCAGTGGTCTAAATCTGCCTTTCAGCAGCGTGCCGATTGCAGGCGTTTCGCGTGCAGCGGTGCTAAGCGTAAAGGCTCTGCGGGCTTCATAGACTATCCGCCAAGCGCTAAGCGCGGGGCGATCCCTGTCGATGTCGATGACGTTACTCCGCTGTTGTCTGCCCGGCTGGTCTATCCGTCTCATGTCATCTCCCATCCGAGTCGGCGCAGATTGAGCTGCACCTGCTTCCGGTCGCTATAGGGGCGCTTCATCCCTTGCTGGTCGATGTAAGGCTCATGGCCCTTGCCGGCGATCAGAGCGACCCAGGGCTCGTCGTCGGGTCGCGCGGCCAGCCGGTCGAACAATGCGGCGATCGCCGCGGCCCGATCCAGGATCAGGGTCGGTGGCTCGGGGCAGTCGCGCATCCCGGCCAGGGTGTCCTCGGCGATGGCTTGGGGGTCTTCGAAGCGCGGATTATCAGAGGTCAGAATCACCTGATCCGAGCCGCGACAGACCGCCGCGCCCATCAACGGCCGCTTGCCGCGGTCGCGGTCGCCGCCGCAGCCGAAGAGAGTCAGGACCCGCGCCTGCGGGAAGGCCTCGCGGATCGCGGCGAGGATGTTCTCGAGCGCATCCGGGGTGTGGGCGAAATCGATGACGATGGTGCGTTGCTGATGGACGACGCAGTCGAAGCGCCCAGCGACCGGCTGCAGGGCGCGCCAAGGCTGCTCGGGCTCGCGGCCGAGCAGTCGGGTCGCGAGCGCGCAGGCTAGGGCGTAGTTGGCGCGGTTGTAGCTCAGCGCGAGAAATGGCCGTGCTTGCAGGGCCTCGGCGCTGATCGGCGCGCTCGGACACCGGGAACTGGCTGGCTCGGAGAGGCCGGTTCCCCGCGGTAATGCGGGTGTCTCAATGCGCAGGACCGGCACCTCGCAACCGCGCTCGAGGCGCAGCCGCTGCTCGACCTCGGCGCTGCTGGTGAGCAAGGGCACCCGGTCGGCGAGTTGATCGAGGATCAACGCCTTGGCGGCAAAGTAGCTCGCCTCGTCGCCGTGGTAGTCGAGATGATCTTGGCTGAAATTGGTCCAGGCCGCGGCGGCGAAGCGCAGCCCGTGCACGCGGCCTTGATGCAGCGCGTGGCTGGAGACCTCCATCACCAGGGTGTCCGCCTCGGCGCGATGCTGATTCAGGATGCGACGCAGCTCGATATAGGGTGGCGAGGTGAAGCCGGTCTCGGCCAGCGGCTGGCCGTTCAGCGAGAGCCCCAAGGTGCCGAGGCTGAGCACCCGGCGTCCAGCGGCGAGCAGGATCGCCTCCAGGTATTTCACCGTGGTGGTCTTGCCATTGGTGCCGGTGACGCCGGCGATCTGCCAGTGCTCGGGTCCGGTCGCAAAGAAATGATCGCAGAGCCGCGCCAGTGTCTCGCCCCAGGCGCCCGGGGCGGTGACCAAGACGGGTCGGCCCGCTAACAGCTCAATGGGGTCAGACTCGGATTGGCGTGACTCGGGGTGATCTGCCTTGAGTTGATGTGCCTCGGATTGGCATGACTCGGATTGCGACGGCACGAGTTGGCATGGCTCGGGTTGAGAAGGCTCCGCTTGACAAGGCTCCGCTTGAGATGACTTGGGCTTGCTTGGGCGGGTTTTCTGGCCAGGGCTTCGATGATCAGCGCCCAGCGGGCGATTGATCACCAGCGCGCCGAATCGGCTGTGCGCCAGATAGCGTTCGATGATCTCGGAGTCGCTCTTGCCGTCATCAAAGCGCTGAAAGCAGAGGATCGAACTCGGCGTGCAGCGGTCGGCGCGCCATTGGATGTCGCTCAGGCCGTTGAGGTCTAGCGCCTCGAGGTCGGGTGTCTCGCTGAAGCGGCAGGCGCTCAGGATCTCGAGCAGTGGGGAATGGTTCAAGCCTAGGCCTCGCTGTTGCGATAGCGGCCATAGCGAGCCGCGGTCGCATCATAGTCCTCGAAGCCGAGCCGACGCCGCAGCTCGGGGAAGCCCATCAGCCGTTGCGGATGCCGTCCGGCCTTGAGTTCAGCCAGCGCCTCGGTCATCGCCTGCATCGCGGTCGCGAGCAGGGTCAGTGGATAGGCGGCGATGCGGATGCCGAGCGCCTCCAGTTCGGCCGGCGGCAGGATTGGCGTGAGGCCGCCCTCGAGCATGTTCGCGAGATGGATGCCGGGCGCCTCGCGGCAGATGGTGGCCAGTTCCTCGCGCGTTTCTGGGGCCTCGACGAAGAGCATGTCGGCGCCCAATTCGCGGAACCGATTGGCGCGCTCGATCGCCTCGTTCAGACCAAGCAGGGCGCGGGCATCGGTGCGCGCCAGGATCAGGATGTCGGCGCCCTGATCGCGCGCCTCGACCGCGGCGCGGATGCGATCACAGGCCTCCTCGCGCTCGACCACCGCCTTGCCGCGGGTGTGTCCGCAGCGCTTTGGCGCGACCTGATCCTCGAGCATGATCGCGGCAAAGCCAGCCTGGGCGAAGCCGCGCAGCGTGCGTTGCAGGTTCAACGGATTGCCGTAGCCGGTATCGCCGTCGCCGATCACCGGGATGCGAACCGCTTCGAGGATGTTGCGGCCCTGGTCCAAGACTTCGGCATAGGACATCAGCCCGGTATCCGGCGCGCCGAGCCGATGCGCGGCAGCGGCAAAGCCGGACATAAAGGTGAGAGAAAACCCCGCCTGCTCAATCAGCCTCGCGCTCAGCGCATCGCCACAGCAGGGCATCGAGATCAGGCCGCCTTGCTCGAGCAGCGCGCGCAGCTGGTTGGGGGCGGTGGTCAGGGTGTCGGTGGCCATCGTCTGGTGCTCCTGTTCGGCTCGGTTCAGGGTTTCGGCGACGCCAGCGTCAGTGGCCAACGCTCGCCTCGGATTTTGCAGCGCTGACAAGCGGGGCACAAGCAGGCTTTACGAGGTCCGAAACCCTGATCGGCAGCCGGTTCCGAGGTCCCGATGTTCTGTTTGCCGCGGAGTGATGCTTGGATTAGCCTGATCCGACAGCGAGTCATCGACCGGGAGGGATGCCACAACCATCATCCCGGTGCACCAGATCGATCGCACTGACCCTTTACGGCTGCTGCCAAGAGTGCTCGAAAGAGGAAGCGGCATGCCATCGCCTGCTGAGGAAAACCATGTCGCCCAGTCCTGAAGCCGTACCGAATGACGAACAGACCGCGTCGCTGACCTCCGAGTTGACCCCAGCGTTGACCCCAGCCCTGGCCTTTCGGGCCGCTATCGGTGGCGCCATGATGGGGCTGGCCAACCTGGTGCCGGGGATCTCCGGCGGCACCATGCTGGTGGCGGTCGGCATCTATCGGCGCTTCATCGATGCCGTGAGCGATCTCACACGGCTGCGGCTGAGCATCGCTAATCTGGCGTTGCTCGCCGTGGTGGCCCTGGCTGCACTGGTGGCGATCGGTGCCCTGAGCGGCCTGATCGCGCAAGCCCTAGTGGACTTTCGCTGGGCCATGTTCAGTCTCTTCATCGGTCTGACCCTAGGTGGCGCACCGCTGCTGCTGCGCATGACCCGGCCCTTCAATCGCGCTGCCTATGCCGGCGTCGCCGCCGGTGCCCTGGCCATGCTTGCGCTGGCCCTGCTCCAAGGTACGGCGGCCGACGCCGGTGGCGCCCAGAGCAACTGGCTGATGCTGGGCATCGCCGGCATGGCCGGGGCCTCGGCCATGATCCTGCCGGGGGTGAGCGGGGCCTACCTGCTGCTCCTGCTCGGCCAGTACGAGCCGATCATCCATGCCATCAAGGACGCAGTGTCGGCCGCGACTCAGCTCGACCTGGCCGGGGTGCTGGCCCAGCTCGGCGTCATCGTGCCGGTGGGGATCGGTGTCGTCCTCGGCGTGGTGGTGGTCGCTAACCTGCTGCGCTTCCTGCTGCATCGTTATGAGAAGGCGACCATTGGCGTCCTGCTAGGGCTGCTGCTGGCCGCCCCCGCCGGGCTCTATCCATTCCGAGAAGGCGTCCCCCCGCAGCTTGGTGATGTCTTCGAGGGTCAGCTCGTCACCGAGCAGAATATCGCCGAGCTGGCGGCGCCGAAGAACGCTAAGGACTGGTCTCAGCGCAGCTTCAGGCCCAGCCCAAGCCAGCTTGGCGGCAGCTTGGGGCTCATCCTCGCCGGGTTCTTGGTGACCCTGGGTATTGCGCGGCTCGGGGGAGATGATCGCAAGCGACCTGAACCAAGATCATCGGAGTGAGGCCATGCGCTTTTTCAATACCGAGGGGCCGGTGCGGCCCGACATCCATTACAGCGTGTCGCCCTTGCAGCGTTGGGATCTGGAGGAGATTCTGACGCTGATCGGACGGGAGAAATATTTCCTGCTCCACGCCCCGCGTCAGACCGGCAAGACCAGTTGCCTGTTGGCGTTGGCCGAGCAGCTGAATCACGACGGCCGCTATCAAGCGGTCTATGCCAATCTTGAGATCGCGCAAGCGGCGCGCGAGGATGTCGCGCTCGCGATGACTGGGATCGTGCAGACCATTGCCGCGGCAGCGACCAGACAACTCGGTGACACCGGCGTCGAGTCGCTGGCGACATCCGTCTTGCGCGATCGTGCCGCCACGGTCGCGCTGGGGCAGTTCCTCGAACGCTGGTGCGCCGCCTCCCCGCGCCCCTTGGTGCTTCTGCTCGACAAAGTCGACGCCCTGATCGGCGACACCCTGATCTCGCTGCTGCGCCAACTGCGCGCCGGCTACCCCCAGCGCCCCGAGCGCTTCCCGCAGACAGTGGTGCTGTGCGGGGTGCGCGATCTGCGTGACTATCGCATCCATGCCAGCTCCGAGCGCGAAGTCATCACCGGCGGCAGCGCCTTCAATATCAAGGCCAAATCACTGCGCCTAGGCGATTTCGACGCCGCCGATGTGCGCGCGCTGCTACACCAGCATACCGAGGAGACCGGCCAGGTCTTCACCCCTGAGGCCATCGAGCAGGTCTGGACCCTCACCCAGGGCCAGCCCTGGCTGGTCAATGCCCTGGCCTACGAGACCTGTTTCGAGAGGCGCGCGGGTCGCGACCGCAGTCGTGCGATTGATCGCGCCATGATCGATCAAGCCAAGGAAACCCTGATCCTCAATCGGGTCACCCATCTTGATCAACTGGCCGACAAGCTGCGCGAGCCACGGGTGCGGCGGGTGATCGAGCCGATGCTGGCCGGCACCGCATTGGGCGAGGTGCCGATCGATGATCTGCAATACCTGCTCGACCTAGGACTCTGCCGGATGAACAACGGCCAGGGGTTGACGATCGCTAATCCCATCTATCGCGAAGTGTTGCCGCGGATGCTCGCCTTCACCCCGCAAGCCTCCCTGCCCCAGATCACCCCGAGCTGGCTCAATCCGGACGGCAGCCTCAACCCCGATCGCCTGCTCACCGCCTTTCTCGCCTTCTGGCGTCAGCACGGCCAAGCCATGCTTGGCAGCGCGCCCTATCACGAGATTGCCCCACACCTGGTGCTGATGGCCTTTCTGCATCGTGTGATCAACGGCGGCGGCACGCTGGAGCGCGAGTATGCCATCGGCTCCGGGCGCATGGATCTGTGCCTGCGCTATGGCGCGGTCACCCTGGGCATGGAACTCAAGGTCTGGCGCGACGGGCGTCCCGATCCGCTGGACGAAGGCCTGGCACAGCTCGATGGCTATCTGGACGGGCTGGGCCTGGACACCGGCTGGCTGGTGATCTTCGACCGGCGTGCCGATCAGCCGCCGATCGAGGCGCGCACCACCTATACCGAGGCGCGCAGTCCGCAGGGGCGGAGCCTGGTCGTGGTGCGGGCTTGAGGCTGGGTCGCGATCTGGCGGCCTTCGATGCTTGGCTGGCGAGAGCCGCTCTTTTTTCTTGCCGATGGCAGTCTCGGATTTCTCTCAAACTGCTCTCAATGCGGATTCTCGGCATGCGTCACCAGTGCGGCCTGACCGGTTCAGCCTGGTGCGCCATTGTCTGTGTGGTGTTCTCGCATGATTTGAATCAGCCTTTCATCCAGGCAAGAGCGCATGAAGCCGTTCATAGGCTGCCCGTCGCCGGAGTCGTAATAGGCCAGCATCAACTGATTGAATTCCAGTTGGCGCTTTGTCGGTAGGTTGATCGCGGGGTAGCCGTGGCTGAGCAGCAGGCCATTCATCAGGAATCGACCCATGCGTCTGTTGACCTCGTAGAAATACTGCTGCCGGGCCATGTCGAGAAAGATGAAAATGGCCTGATCGTAGATGTCATCCATCTGCCCCAACCGGTTTAGCATGTCGGTGTAGCGCATGGGCAACTTACTGGCATCGGGCGGCCTGTAGTCAGTGCCGGCGATGCTGACCATGCCGGTTCTGAACGCCCCCCAAGCCAAGGCTTCTTCCTTGCCGGCGATGGCATGGAGTGATTGGGCGAATTCCCGCTCAGGCTGAAGCCTGCTTGTTTGATGGCCTTGAACAGATGGCGCCAGGCTTCCGCTTGATTGATGGCAACCTGTTGATCGCTGAGCTTGTGTCCACCTACGGTGATCCCGTCCAGCAGGGTCTGGATTTCTGGCAGGGTGAAGGGAATGCCTTCGAGATTGACGGCATCACAGACAAATTCCGGCAGTTGTCGTTGGGCGAGCATCATGGCGCGGCCCAGGTTGGGTTTCATGTTCCAGTGTTTGTCACTGGCTATGCTGTTGCGCATTTTTTCACTCTCCTGAAGACCGAAGGCTGGAGCAGAAGCCAATCAGGAGCCTGCCCTCGTCTCCTCGGGTGTCGTCAACCAACTGGCCTTCTGGGAACATCTAGGTTTGACTTAGTGGTCTACTTAGTGGTCTAGAAAGGTCGGCGTCAGGGCGTAGTCTTCTGGCATGTCTTGCTGGGCGTTGCTGAAGAGATCCTGCAACCGCTGGCGCAGCCGGGTCAGGCGTTGGCTGCCCGGTTGGCGCACCGCAATGGCCAGCGCCTTGGGCTGAGCAATGAGCACCACCAGCCGCTTGCCGCGAGTGACGGCGGTGTAGAGCAGGTTGCGCTGCAGCAGGTTGTAGTGCTGGGTGGCAAGCGGGATCACCACCGCTGGATATTCGTAGCCCTGCGCCTTGTGCACGCTGGTCGCGTAGGCGAGGGCGACCTGATCGAGCTCGCCGGTCTCGTAAATGATCTGGCGGCCGTCGACCTCGATCGTGACCAGTCCCTCGGCGGTATCGATGCCGAGGATGCGGCCGATGTCGCCGTTGAAGACCTCCTTGTCATAGTCGTTGACCAGTTGGATCACCTTGTCGCCGGGGGCGTAGGTCCAGCCGAAGCGCTCCAGACGTGGCTGTGCGCTGGGGTTGAGTGCAAGTTGCAGATCGCTGTTGAGGGCGCGGGCGCCGAGGCTGCCGCGGTTCATCGGCGTCAGCACCTGGATGTCGCGCACCGGATCGAGGCCGAAGCGTTGTGGGATGCGCTCAGTGACCACCTTGAGTAGACGCTCGTGGATCTGCTCGGGGGAGTCGCAGCGGATCAGATAGAAATCCGGCTCGGGCCGATCGGCCCTGGACTGTTCGCCCCTAGACTGTTCGCCTCTGGACTGATCCCTGTTGGACGGATTGTCCCCGCACGGATCATCCCTAGACGGATCAGCCTTGGGCTGATCCTCGCGCGGCGTCTCCGGCATGCGCCCAACATTGATGCGGTGCGCGTTGACGACGATCTTCGAGGCCGCCGCTTGGCGAAAGACCTCGGTCAGGCGCACCGTCGGCACGCGCTCGGAGTGGATCAGGTCGGCGAGCACCGATCCGGGGCCAACCGAAGGCAGCTGATCGACATCGCCGACTAGGATCATCGCGGCGCCGGTCGGTACCGCGCGCAGCAGCTGGTTCATCAGCGCGGTGTCGACCATCGAGACCTCGTCGCAGATGATCAGATCGGTGTCGAGCGGATTGTATTGGTCACGCTTGAAGGCCATCGCTTGCGGATCGAACTCGAGCAGCCGATGGATGGTCTTGGCCTCGCGCCCGGTGGTCTCGGTCAGGCGCTTGGCGGCACGTCCGGTCGGGGCGCAGAGCAGCACCCGCACCGCCTTGGCCTGTAGGATGCGCAGAATGGCATCGACCACCGTGGTCTTGCCGACGCCGGGGCCACCGGTGATGACGCTGAGCTTGGCGTTGATCACCCGCGCGATCCCGGCGCGCTGTGACGCGGCCAGCTGGAGCCCGATCTGCCGCTCGACCCAGGGCAGCGCGCGCTCGGGGTCGATCCGGCCCCAGGGCGGTGCGCCGCGCAATAGCCGCTGCACGCCGAGCGCGATGCCTTGCTCGGCGCGCTGCAGCGGCGTTAGCAGCAGTGCTGGGCGCTCGTCGATCAGCTCGGCGATCAGGTGCTTGGCCTCGAGTTCGCTGGCGATGGCCTGCTCGATGATGTCGGGCGGTATCGTCAGCAGCGCCGTCGCCTGTTCGGCGAGTTCATCGTGCCAGGCGGCGCAGTGGCCATTGCCGGCGATCTCCTGCAAGACGTGGCGCACGCCAGCCTGCGCGCGGATCAGCGAGTCAGGCGGGATGCCCAGGCGCTGGGCCAGCGCATCGGCGGTCTTGAAGCCGATGCCGTGGATGTCGAGCGCGAGCCGGTAGGGGTTCTCGCGCACCCGCTCGACCGCCTCCTCGCCATAGGTCTTGTAGATGCGCACCGCGCGCGCGGTGCCGACCCCGTGTGACTGCAGGAACACCATGATGGCGCGGATCACCTTTTGCTCGGCCCAGGCCGCGGTGACCCGTTGCTGGCGTTTGCGACCGATGCCGGGTAGCTCCAGCAGCTGTTCTGGATTGTCCTCGATGACCGCGAAGACGCGCTCGCCAAAGGCCTTGACCAGGGTGCGGGCGAAGTGCGGGCCGATGCCCTTGACCATGCCAGAGCCGAGATAGCGCTCGATGCCATCCAGGGTGCTCGGCGGGATCACCTGCAGCCGGTTGGCCTTGAACTGCAGGCCGTGGGTGCGATCGGTGACCCAGTGGCCGCTGGCCTCGATGTACTCGCCGGCGGTGACGCTGGCCGCCTGGCCGACCACCGTGATCAGGTCATACTGGCCGCGCGCCTTGATGCGCAGGACGCAGAAGCCGTTCTCCGCGTTGTGGAAGGTGACACGTTCGATGGCGCCACTGAGGTGCTCGGGTGCCGCGGGGCTTGCCGCCTCAGGTCGGAGTTCGCTGCTGGCTGCCATTGACTGAATAAACCGCGGATGCCGTGGGTGACGCAGATGCGTGCAGGTTAAAGCTTTAAAAAACAGTGCGCTAGAAAGAGTGTGTGGCCACGCATCGCAGCGGCTATAGCCACTTCGACAGCCTCATCATCGCAACGGATCTTTCCACTGGCTGCGATATCCTTTGGACTGAGGATCTCCAGCACGGGCAGCCCGTCGATGGAATGCCGAGGCTGATCAATCCCTTCTCGGTAATTGGCGCATCCTGAGCGGCTGTTCTTTACCGGCCTTGGCGCGGCTCCTAGGTTCCTCGGCGGCGGCTGGGTGCGATTTGATCCAATGCTCTCCGCGCACGTAGCTGCCCCAGCTGCGTTGCACGACGGCGAAGAGCAAGGCCGTTGACCAGCCGAGGAGCAGCACCCCGTTTAGGGCCTCGATACCGGAGAGGATGCGCCATTGCTCGGTCGCCAGGGTGATGTCGCCATAGCCGACCGTGGTGAAGGTGATGGCGGAGAAATACAGGGCCTGCTCCAGGGTGCCGATCGGGGTCACCGGCGTCAGCAGCCGATAGGCCAAGGCCCAGACCAGGATCTGCAGCCAATGTAAGAGCAGCAGCCCGAGCGCGGTCAGGATCACGGCCGCGAGGGCACGTCGCGGTAGCAGCTGGCCATCTGGCCCAACATGATGACGCGCCAGAAAACGGATCAACGCCATGGAGCCAAGGCCCTGGATCAGGACCGTGATCACGACCAGCAAGGCGCCGGTGAGCAGGGGCAGGGTCATGGCATCACGGCATGGATCACTCGACTGCTTTCCGAAGGGGCGCGGTCATGACGTTGGCCCGTCTTTTGCACATCACCTGCCGCGGTGCGATGCTCATGTCGTGCTTGGCGACGCGCCTCCGGTGGTGCCGAGCCTCTGCGCGCTCGCCATGGATGCTGTCTGCCCCTCTTTGATTCCAAACAGGATCGCATACAAGGTTGGCACCAGGATCAGCGTCAGCAGGGTCGCAAAACCCAGGCCCGCCATCATGGTGATCGACATATTGACGAAGAAGACATCAGGCAGCAGCGGGATCAAACCCAGAATCGTGGTCGATGCGGCCAAGACGACGGGGCGCATGCGGCTGACACCAGAATCGAGAATCGCCGTGTAGCCCGGTTTGCCGCTCGCGATCTGTTGGTCGATCTCCTCGATCAGCACGATCGCGTTCTTGATCAACAGACCGACCAACGCCAGGGCGCCGAGCATCGACATGAAGTCGAACGCGGCATTGGCGCCCAGCAGCCCCGCGGTAATGCCGATGATCGCCATCGGCACCGTGAGCCAGATGATCAGTGGCTGGCGGATCTTGCCGAAGAGCAGGATGCTGACCAGGATCATCGCCAGGAAGCTCGGCGGCAGCACGCCCATCAGCGCGCTCTGGGCCTTGGTCTGGTCTTCATACTCTCCGCCCCAGGACAGGCTGTAGCCCGGTGGCAATGCCATCGCCTCGATTTGCGGGCGCAGGCGCTCGAACAGCGGCGAGGCCAGCGGCCCGCGCGGGTTGGCCGAGGCGATGATGGTCTGCTGGCGGTCGCGTCCGCCGATGACCTGGTTCTCCCAAATGGTTTCGAAGCCACTGACCACCTGGGCGATGGGCACTGAGCGCTGCAGCACTGGGCTCCAGACCTGCACATCCTGGATGCTGTCGACATCGACGCGCTCGCCGAGCGGTGCCCGCACCAGGATCGGCAGCAGGCGCTCGCCGTCGCGATAGAACCCGACCTGCACGCCATCGAAGGCATACTGCATGGCCTTGGCGACGTCCTCGCGGGTCACGCCGAGCTGGCGCCCGACCTGCTCGTTGAACACCGGGCGGATCACCTTCACCGGCTCGCGCCAGTCGTCGCGGATCTCCTTCGCATCCGGGTCGGCGTGCATGATGGCCTTGGCCTCATTGGCCAGCTCACGCAGCACTGCCGGGTCTGGGCCGCTGAAGCGCGCCTCGATCTTGCTGTCGCGCCCGGGGCCGATCATCAGCGTCTTGATGATCGGATCGGTCCAGTAGAGCTCCTCGCGCATGAACTCGTCGGCCTGCTCCCAGACCTCGGCGATGCGCTCGCGGGTATCGGTATAGACCACGATCTGCGCATAGGATGGGGTCTGGTCCTTGGAGTCATAGGTCAGCACGAAGCGCTGATGGGGTCCGCCGATCACCGAGCTGGTGCTGACCACGCCTTCCAGGCTGCGCAGGTAGTCGGAGACCTTGAGCGCGTCCTCGCGGGTCTTACGGATATCGGTCCCTTCCGGCTCCCACAGATCAACGAAGAAGAGCGGCGTGTTGGAACTCGGAAAGAAGGCCTGCTTGACGTAGCCAAAGCCCCAGAGCGAGATCACGAAGAGCGCGACCACGCCGCCGACGGTCAGCCAACGAAAGCGCAGTGCACCGGCGACCAGGCCGCGATAGATACGGAAAGGTGCCGCGTTATAGGCCGCGCCCTCGTCCGCGTCATCGCCGCTGCCGACCTTGAGCAGCAGGGCGCAGAGCAGCGGCGTGGTGCTGATCGCGGTGATCCAAGACAGCAGCAGCGAGATCAGGATCACATAGAACAGCGAATTGGCGAACTCGCCGGTACTGTCCTGCGAGAAGCCGATGCCGGCAAAGGCGAGGATGCCGATGACCGTGCCGCCGAGCAGCGCCCAGATGGTCTTACCGACGGTCTCGCTCGCGGCCTGCTCCGGGCGCATCCCGGCGTTCATGCGCACCATCATCCCTTCGGCGACGACGATGGCGTTGTCGACCAGCATGCCGAGCGCGATGACCAGGGCGCCAAGCGAGATGCGCTGCAGCTCGATCCCGGCCAAGGCCATGATAAACAGCGTCCCGGCCACGGTGATCAGCAGCACCGCGCCAATGATGAAGCCGACCCGCAGGCCCATGAACAGCAGCAGTACGACGATGACGATCGCCACCGCTTGCGCAACGCTGATGATGAAGCCGTTGACCGACGTGTCGACCACCTCGGGCTGGTTGTAGATGGCCTTCAGCTCCATGCCGAGCGGGATATCGCCCTCGAGCGCGGCGAGTCGTTCATTGAGCTGACGGCCGACCTCGACCACGTTTTGCCCGCCCATCACCGAGATGCCAAGGGTCAGCGCCGGCTGGCCGTCTTGATAGTAGTAGCGGTTGGGTACGTCGACATAGGCGCGGCGGATCTCGGCGATGTCCGAGATGCGCAGCACGCGTTTATCCTCGGAGCTGATCAGCGCATCGCCGATCGACTGCACGGACTCGGACTCACCAGTCGGCCAGATGCGCAGATACTGCTCGCCGACGACGATGTTGCCGGCATCGGCGACCAGATTCTGCGACTGTAGCACCGCGCCGATGGTCGCGAGCGGGATCCCGAGTTCGCCGAGGCGGGCGCGCGAGATCTCCAGATAGGCGACCTCCTGCTGCTCGCCGCCGATCACGATCTTGCGGATGCCGGGCACCAGGATCAGCTGCTTCTTGAGATGATCGGCGGTATCCCAAAGGTCGCGCCAGGTATAGCCTTCGCCGGTCAGCGCGAGATAGATGCCGTAGACATCGGCAAAGCTATCGACCACGATCGGCGGCTGCGCCCCGGGTGGCAATTTGTGCTGCATGTCGGCGATCTTGCGCCGCAGCTCGTCGTAGATGTCCGGGAAGTCGGCGCCGCGATACTGGTCCTTGAACTCGATGGTGATGTCGGACATGCCCGGCCGCGAGACCGAGCGCTTGATTCCTTTGACCTGCTCCATCAGCTGGATGGCCTCCTCGACGTGGTAGCTGACCTCGTCTTGGACCTGCTGCGCCGACGCGCCTGGATAAAAGGTAATGATCTTGGCCAGCTTGACCGTGAACGCCGGGTCCTCGAGCTTGCCCATGCTCTGAAAGCCCCAGATGCCACCGCCGACCAGGACGATGACCAGCAGCCAGGAGATGACCGGCGTCTTGACGGAGTATTCGGCGATATTCACGAGGACGGGCCCTCGCTGGTCGGCCTGACCGGAACCTCATCCGCGCGCGGTTCGGCCTCCTCGCGTTGCGTCAGCAGACGCACCTCCATGCCGTCCGCTAGGTAGCCAACGCCGGCCACCACCACCCGCTGTCCAGGCTCGAGCCCGCCCTCGACCTCGATCGAGCTGCCGGTCAGGCGCCCGACCTCAACCGGCACCTTGCGGACGCTCAGTGCTGGCTCCTCGACCACCCAGACGAAGGGCTCGAGCTCAGCATCGGCGGTCACCGCGGTGGCTGGTAGACTGAAGACGCGCTCGCCTGCCGTGACCTTGCTGAGATCAGCCGTGACCGTGGCGGTCATGCCTGGGAAGACCATGAAGTCCGCCGGGGCGGGCATGCTGTAGGTGACCTCGAAGGTCTGGGTCGCGGCGTCGGCGCGGGTCGAGACCTCGCGCATCGTCAGGGCAAAGCGCTTGCCGGGATGGTTATCGAATGAGGCCCAGGTCGGCACCTGGTCCCTGGTCGACTGATCCTCCCCATTCCTCGGCCGCAGGCTGCGGATGATGTTTTCCGGCACCGCCACCTTGACCTGCAGGCTATTGTTGTCCTGCATCGCCAGCACCGGCTGCTTGGCCTGCACCTCCTCGAAGCGCTCGACGTAGCGCTGGCTGATGGTGCCGTCAAACGAGGCCTTGAGCTGGGTGTAGTCCAGATCCTGCTGCGCGCGCTCGAGCGCCGCCTGGGCATTCTTGAACTCGGCTTCCTTGGCGTCGAAATCGGTGCGCGAGATGAAGCCGTCTTTGACCAACTCCTGCGCGCGCTTAAAGTCGTTCTCGGCGCGATCGAAGGTGGCCTGGGCGTCGCGGGCGGCGATCTCGTAGTCGGTGGCATCAAGGGTGATCAGCACGTCGCCTTCGTTGACCTGATCACCCTCTTTGACTAGCAGTTCCTTGACGGTGCCGGGAACGCGAAAGGCGAGCTCCGCTTTGGCTTCGGCATCCACTCGGCCTGGGAAACTGCGCTCGCCGCCGAGGTCGGGCGACGCGACCAGCAGCGTCTTCACCGGTCGCACTGGTGGTGGACCCTCGGGAGCGGCCTCTTGTGAGCAGCCGGACAGGACAAGACAGCAAGGCAACAGCAGGAGCGTCACAACCGGCGCGCCAACTTGGAATGACTGATGTTTGGACACGATAAAACACCCGGTCGTTTGCAATGAGGACATCGTTTTGGCAATGGTAGCCGAATTGCGCATGGCGGAAGTGGGTTCTGAACGCTTCCCCCAGGCAATTTTCAGCGCATTGACCCGGTGAGACAGGCGAAACCCGATCCATCAGCAACAAGCCCCAGCCATCGGGCAATGAGTCGGCGAACACCCCGTGCAGCCCGGCATGCGGCCTGCGCGGCGCGGCCTGCAGCGAGGCGTCGTATGTCAGGCCAAAGGGCGAGAGATTTGCAAACCGCGCCAGATCGTCGCTCGCGTACTGGAAAAAGACCCCCCGCCGGTTCTGCGCGTCGCAAGCCACGCTGCCCCTGATTCACCCCAAGGCTTCGCGAAACAGCCGCACCGCGTCGTATTGATCGGCCACCGCGAGACAGCGATCCATCAGCTGTGCGTCGAGGCCCGGCAGCAAGCGGCTGTGCGTGGCCTGGGCATAGCCGTCAACGCCGAGGTGATGGATCAGCAGATGGCCCTTGCGCCAGATCCAGACCTCTGGGATACCTTTGGCCTGATACAGCGGCAACTTGCTCAGAGCATCGCTGCTGATGACTACCTCGATGACCAGATCGGGCACGGCCTTGTCCTGCCCGAAGCAATAGGACTCATCCGGCTCCCCAGCGGCGAATTCAGACTCCCTGAGTGTGAAGCCGCCACGACCGTAGTAGCGCAGGCCCCTGATTTGGCAATAGGTGTCGACGAAGTACCCCAAGGTTCTCTTATGACGCTCATGACGCTCGCCAACCGGTGACATGATCTCGAGTACCCCGTCGATATAGGTCAGGCGCAAGGATTTCGTCTCGGGGAACAAGGCCGTGAGTTGCTCGAACCGCTGCCAGGAACAGGGTGCGATCTCCACCCGATGCTCCTCGGTCGGTGGATCGAACGCCGTCGCTGGCCGCTCGCCGGACACTTCCGCGATGCTGTTCATTGATGCCCCCCTCAAGAAAGATCGTCTCAATGGCAGGTTCATTGGCCTGTCCCCCTAGGGCTTGCCAAGGATGACGTAGCCAGTGGTATCGCCATCACCCGAGAGCCCAAGCCCAAAGTAGAACGGGCCAAGCCAGGTGTCGGCGCCAAAGAACAGGCTGCTGCCGTAGCGGGTTTCGCTGGGGTTCAGCTCCTCGAGGACGTCCCACAGACGCCCGACCTCCAGTGATCCGCCGAGATAGAGGCCCTTGCCGAGCGGCGGGGTAAGCGTGGTCAGCTGATATTGGTAGACCAGGCTGCCGAAGGCGTACTGGTTGCCGCGGAACTGCTCGTTGGCGTAACCGGAGAGCTTGAGGAAGCCGCCGAGTGGGAACTGATTGTAGTAGGGCATGGTGTCGCCAAATGAGCTGCCAGCGCGCAGGTTCAGCGCCAGCGTGCTGGGACCGCTGCTGAGCGCCTGGCCGGCCTGGAGTTCAGTCCTGAAGTACTGCCGGTCGGCGCCGAGGGACTCGAGCGGCGCGAACAGGTCCGCCATGAGATAAGCGCCCTGACGGGCGAGCGCCCCGCTGTCGCGGGTGTCGTATAGCAGCCGGGAGCGGATGCCGGTCTCGTTGAAGTGATCCTCGGGGACCAGCGAGGTGCCGGTATCGAGCCGGGCGTCGGCGCCCCCCGCGAGCAGGCCGAATCGCAGCTCGGCGAAGCGCCCTAGTGTGGCGCCGAGGTCGAGGCCGACGCGGGCGCGCGCGATGTCATAGCGGGCGATCCGGTTGCCTCCCCGGAAGACGCTGAGCGGGATCTTGCCCCAGTCAACATAAGGGGCGACAAAGAGGGTGCGGCCGCGATCGAGCGGCTGATAGAACTCCGAGAACAGCTCCGGTTCGTTGCCGAGGTTGACCGTGCTCAGCCATTCGCCGCCGAGCGCGTTGATCCAGGTCTGGCGATAGGTGGCGCGCAAGCCGAACCGGCTGTCGCCCTCGAAATCGCTGGTCAGGCCGAGGCCGAAGCTCAGATAGCCCGGTCCCCAGGCCTTTTCGACCGCGTCGACGATCAGCAGGTTGCGTCCATCCTCGCGCTCGACGCGGTAGTTGATGCGCTCGAAGTCGCCGCGGCCATAGAGGCGGTTGAGATCGTCCTCGAGCTGCTGGCGATCGAGCGGCTGGCCCTGGTGGCGCTCCACCACCGGCTCGAACAGGTCGCGGCTGACCCGTTCCAGGCCGACCACCTGGATCTCATCGATGTGCCCGATCGGCTGGCGCCGCCGCGCGACCGCTGCCCGCCAGGCGGCATAGTCGCTCGGGCTCAGGCCGAGGCCGGCGAGTTGGTCCGCGACCTGGCGCGCCGCCTCGACGCCGCTGGCGATCGCCTCGGGGCCGCGGTTGAAGTCGCCCGGGCCGATGCTGCCGAGCTGCGGTCGCACCAGGATGTCACGCCGCGGGTCGATCTCGGCGAGCGAGCGTTCCTCGTTCTGGGCGAAGACGAAGTTGATCATCTGCCCGAAGCTGCCTAGGACCGTGTTCAGTTGCTCGCGGCTCGGCGGGGTGGAGTCGAGCTTGACCACGATCAGCCGATCGACGCCCATGGCGCGGGCGATATCGACCGGGAGGTTACGCACCAGGCCGCCATCGACATAGATCCGATCCTCGGTCTCCAGGGGCGCGAACACGCCCGGCACCGCCATGCTGGCGCGCATCGCCAGCGGCAGCGGGCCTTGGTCGATGACCACCATCTCGCCGGTCTCCAGATCGGTGGCCACGGCGCGAAATGGGATCGGCAGTTGATCGAAATGCGCGACCCCTTCGGCGCCCTTGGTCAATTCGCTCAGGTAGAGCACCACCTCCTGCCCCGAGATCGCCCCCTTGGGCAGCCGGAACTCGCCATCGCGGCGGCCGACGGCAAAGCCAAAGGTCGGCCGCAGGCTCTGCTCCTTGCGCCGCATCGGCCACTCGGCGCGCGGCGGGTCGTCGTCGAACAGCTGATTCCAGTCGACCGAGGTTACCGCCCGTTCCATCTCGGCGGCGCCGAGGCCGGAGGCGTAGCCGCCACCGACCAGTGCGCCCATACTGGTGCCGGCGATGGCGTCGATCGGTATGCGCAGTTCCTCGAGTACCTTGAGCACGCCGATATGCGCCGAGCCCTTGGCGCCGCCACCGGCGAGCACCAGGCCGATGCGCGGGCGTGAGCCCTGATCCGCGGCCGCGGCGAAGGCGGCCAGCAAGCAGAGAATGGCGAACGCGAGCCTCATGATCCTTACTCGTCGATTGAAAGCGGCTGTCACATTAGCATGGTCTCTAGCAGGGTGACGATGCCGCGCGGATGCCGCAAGCGGCAGAACAACAACCTCCGGCTCCAGTCCGCCCAGCGGGCAAATTTGCGATCATCGAAGGAAGCCACTTGTTCGCAGTCCGGGTAACTGGACAGATGCAGCGCGTCCGCAAAAATCAGCCGGATGCTGTCGTCGCGAACGCCGAGCCCTCTGGCGATCTCGCCAAAGCCGCTGATGCTCTCGGCCACCTCGGCAATGACCGCGCGCGCTTGTCGCCAGTGCGCAAAATTGGCCTGAGCCGCCAATCGTTGCATCGCTTTGCGGGGTGGCGCCTTGCCAAAACCGGCAAAGGCAGTGGCATGCTCGCCATAGGGACTAGGGCTGAAATTTCACCAGATAGGCCGTGCGACCTGGGCCGGGGGTCGTGCCACAGCTGTCGCGGTCTGTGTCCGACAGGTACAACTGGGCCTTGGGTCTGGCTCCGCCCGAGCTACCGACCCGAACCAGCTCGGCCAGCACCTCGGTGGTCTGGCCCTCGTAGAGGGCCTGTGCTTGTAAGCCAAGTTCACCGAGGTCGATACGCGTCTCGGTAACCGCAGGCTGCAGCGACGAGGGCGGCTCGTAGGACAAGGCCCCCAGACCGCGATCAGCGACGAAGGCGAGCCGATCCAGCATTTCTTGATGGTCGGCGCCGGTACGGTACTGCGCGTCGCGAGCGCATGGCGCGAGAGCTTGAGTGTTTTCCGTCGCGCCTTGATCCAAGAAGCCAAGGCTTGCTGCACATCGAAGGCCGAGTGCAAGGAGAGCTGAACCATGGTCATAAAGGATACGATAGTATCTTTTCTGAGCGATAACCGCTTAATTGGATACCATCATATCCTACTCGTTCAATCCGATTCGTGCATTCACCACCTGCCCGGCCACCTTAACGGACTGATTTCGAGCCTGGATCTAATGGTCTTGTCCTCGCCAACTTGCTTAGTGTGATGGACCCTGCGGAGATGAGCGAGTTTTCTTCGTTAACAAATCTTGACCTAACTAAAGTGTGTAAGATAGGATAGTATTCATGCTAATTTTTTGCGATGCTTTTAATATTTCAATACCCGCAAGCTTCCCCTCAGCCGTTGTTTCAATATTAACTCCCTCTGCAATCTCAATAACTCCATCTGGCTCATCCTCGCCTAGTTTTAAGTATAGTGCATCAACTGATTCATCGTAGTGAACGTTCATCTGTTTTGCCTTTCTTCAGTGGATAATTTGGTGACCTAACACGAGAACAACAGAGACCCCGTGAACACCGCCTCGATCATCTCCAAGGTTTGGAGCTTCTGTCATACGCTGCGCGACGACGGCGTTGGCTATGGCGACTACCTGGAGCAGCTCACCTATCTGATCTTCCTGAAGATGGCCGACGAGTACGCGCAGCCGCCCTACAACCGCGATATCG
>NZ_NHSH01000052.1 GCF_016653315.1 Halochromatium roseum
TTTTGACGTGATCCGAACCGCATTGCGGGCATAGCACTGAGATCTCGGCCATACAATAACCTTATAAAAAGCAAATATCGATATTATTCTACAGATTTTACGGATAAACCACGTCTAGAGCACTACCGCCGACTGTTTCTAACCAAGGCTGACGCTCTCCGAGCAAGGCCAGGCAACGTTGCTCGTTGCTGCGTGTCAACCTGCAGTCTAGCAAGGTCGTTGGACGAGGGTGAGCGCATGGGCTCGTCGCTGGCGGATTCGCGACAGATCGTTGGCGCCTTGGTTCAGGGAGACTTAAGCCAACGACTGCACTTCATGAGGTCTAGGCGTTGAGGCCGATCACGACTGAGAGAGGAGAAACCTTGATGCCCAGTTGGTCGAGCTACGCGCTGAGCGATTTTCTGCCGTTCTCGCTCGAGACCTATCAGCGGCTTGCGGAGCTCTACAACGCGCGTTTCAGCGCCGCGGTTGCCATCGGCCTGGGCATCGGCCTACTGGCATTGTTCTCGCTATGGCGACCGACGCCTTGGCGCTTGCGCTGGGTGTTGGCCGGTTTTGGCCTGTGCTGGCTGTGGATCAGTTGGGCCTTCCAGCTTCAGACCCTCGCACCGCTGCTTTGGGCCGGTGAGCTGTTTGCGATCGCCTTTGCCCTGCAAAGCGGGTTGTTGCTTGCCAGCGCAGTCTTGTCGACGCCTCGCTTGACGCACCACTGGGTTGCGCAGGGGTTGGCACCACAGTCACCGGTCGGTCAGCCTCAACGGGGTGTCTGGCTGGGTGCTGGGATGCTGGTGTTTGCCGTCCTGCTGCTGCCGCTGATCGAGCTTGCCGCGGGGCGGGCTTGGCTGGGACTCTCGTGTTTCGGCAGCGCAGCGACCCCCACTGCGATTGGAACACTGGGTCTTGCTGCCATGCTTGGTCCGCGACTCGGGTGGCTATTGATGCCGGTTCCTGTGCTTTGGTGTCTGGTTGTGAGTCTGCTGCTGTTTGGGCTGGATGATCCACTCTGGGTGCTACCGGCGTTTGCGGTCCCTGTCAGCCTGGTCGCGGCACTGCTTGGTCGGCGGACCTGGGAGGCCCCCGGCAGATGAATCCTGTGAGATCCAGGTTAACCGTAAGGACCGAGAAAGATCATCCCTCCCCAGAAGATCGAGCAGACGACCGAAAAAGAAAAGCAGGCGCGGAACATCAGGAAATGTGACGGGCTGACCGACCGTAACGCCTCGCGGAAGAGGCCGACATCGTCTGGCAGGTTCGCTTCGGCCGCCACGATTGCCGTGACCAGTCGGCGCTGGATCTCCATCGACTGCCAAATGAAGAGACTTCCGGTGATCGACCAAAGACAGACGACCGTGTTTGCCGCCCGCGCTGTATCCGGATGGATCTGAACCTTGTCGAATGCCAGCATCAGCGCCACAACGGCCAGGATCTCGATCGCCGCGTAAAGGTTAAACCGCGACCAGAACCGATCCAGTTCCGAATTGATCGTCCTAATGTAGATCTCGAGGTAGCGGGGGATCTGTATCGTCGCTGGAGAATGCATTGCCGGGCCTTGTTAAACCTGTGCCTGTTTGGTCAGAGCGAGCGCTTGCTGGTAAGCGAAGCGAGGTTAAGCGTCAGCGAGCTTTGCTCGCATCGCGGGTCGATCGTTCAACGCCGCCTTTCGGCAGATAGTACAGCGACAGCCCAAGCTGTGCTGCATCGCCGTCTTACTTATCGCGATCATGCTCTGAATCCTGGTCTCAAGGACCGGGTCGTTGGTCGCCGGCCCCCGAGCGAACCAATGTGACCGAGCAGTTGACTGAGGTGAAGGCCGCGCCCCAGCTTACAACCGACGTCCCTCCGATGGCGAACGCATGCTGCTTCCTTAGGGGCTGTAGAGAAACGCGAGGGTGATAAGCGCAGATCGAGTGCGTTTGTGCGTCTTGTATGTTTCATCCCTCATTCAGATCGCCCAGCTTGAGAGGGTTTTTCTGTTTTTCTTTTTTCTGAGGCAAAGAAATCATCGGCCTTGTCGCCTTTTTGAGTGATGATTGGAGCCGGATTTGGTTGACTGCTGTGAGATGTAGTGCGCTGGCATTCTTTGTTCAGCAAGCTTTGTTCAGCAAGCTTTGTTCAGCAAGCTTTGTTCAGCAAGCGGGCGGCTTCTTGCGTTATCTGCCCTAGATTGTGGCTTGGCAGCTATTGCCGTAGTTCTACAGGTTGGCTGCCTGTCATTGTCAAACATCACGTGCGGACGTGGGATCGCGGCAAGGCTATCCGTCCAAGACTGCTATACTGACGAATGGGTTTTCAGCTGCCTGGATAGCCAGTGTTGCGCTTAGCGGCGTTTGCACGGAGGGCTCGGCAACAGAGGTTTTGAACGATGGGCAAAAAAACGCGCGCATGCCGGTTTTGGGTCGTTGGGTTCGGTGTGTTTCTTGTAATCTTGGTGGTGCCGCCTGTCCTCGCTGTCTTCTATGCGGATACGCTGGTCGAGTTTTGGTGGTACCAGTCTCTCGGACTCGGCTTTTATTTCTGGCAACGCCTGCTCTACAACTATTTGATATTAGGCGGCGCAACAGCGCTATTTTTTGCGTTTTTCTATTATAACTTTAACCTTGCCTCGCGCCTGCTCAGGGTCCGTCCCTCAGGGTCGGCAAATTTCTTTCTGCGCCTGCAGCGCAAATTCAAATGGGCGGCGCCGAGAAACGCCTTGGTCATGACGGAACAATCGTGCGCTCCGAGCGATTCGGGTGAAAACAGGAGGTCGTGGCAATGGCTGATCATTAATTCGCGGCGCTTCTATGTGCTCGCGTCACTGATACTTGCACTGTTCGTCGCCTATCCGCTTTACCACCACTGGGAGACTGCACTACTCTTTTTGTTCGCGCCGTCTGCGGGCATCGCTGATCCTGTGTATGGGCTTGATGTTAGTTTTTATTTGTTTGGCCTGCCATTGTTTCGCACCATCGTCTACGAACTGTTGTTAGCTCTGGGTATCTTGCTGATCATTCTTTCCGTCGTTTATTATCTGCAACTGCGAGAACTGAGCAGTCGCCATCTGTTTTTGCCGCCTGGTGTCAGACGGCATCTGAGCGTAATCATTACGCTCATCTTTTTGGTGTCCATTTTCGAGTTGCTGATGCAGCGCTATCTGCTCTTGTATCGTGATAGTAATACGCCGTTATTCTTTGGTCCCGGCTATACTGATATGACGGTCGTGCTACCACTTATCTGGTCATCCATGATGGCGATGGTCATCCTGGGGGCAACTGTGGTCCTATATATCAATAAGCGGTGTAGTCGTATCTTTGTATTAATTTCTACTTTTTTTCTAGTGGCTATCATCGGCCTTAACCAATGGGGTGCATTAGCACAAGGTGTGCAGGATATTGTGGTTGAACCGGATGAGCTTGCACGTCAGGAGCCCTATATTCGCAACAACATTGATGCTACCCTTAATGCTTTCGATCTGACTGAGGTGGAAATCCGTCCCTATGTCGTTGGGGGTGGCGCTGGTCAGGCAAACAGTGGGCCGGGCGGGCTTGAGTTGCGTAATATTCCGGTATGGGACCGGGATATGTTGATCGATGTCTATCGCGAACTCCAGGAGTTGCGAACCTATTATCGCTTCCCGCAGGTAAATAGTGATCGCTATACCATTGAGGGCGAATATCAGCAGGTGTTTGTCGCCGCGCGAGAGTTGGATTTCGACCGCCTACCGCCGGACTCGCGTAATTGGGTCAATCGCTGGTTTAAGTATACCCATGGCTATGGTGCCGTGATGTCACCGGCCGCGCAGGTTGGCGAAGACACCAAAAAGTGGTTTCTTAAGGATATTCCGCCACAGTCCGATGTCGGGGTGACGCTTGAGCAGCCTGCTATCTATTTTGGCATGCAGGATCTCTACGATGTGATTGCGCCAAATGCGCTGCGGGAAATCTCCTACCCAGGTAAGGATGGAGTGGTGCTTGATGATTATAGTAGTGAAAGCGGTATTCCTATTTACAGCTGGTTTCGGCGCGCGATCTTCGCGCTCTACTATCGCGATTACAAGTTGCTTTTTACCCAAGCCATTATTCCTGAGAGTAAGATTCTGATCAGGCGTAATGTGCCGAGTACGATCGAGGTTGTGACTCCTTTCTTGGAGCTTGATAGCGATCCTTATCTCGTGATCACGCCGAAACGGCTGTTTTGGATCGTCGACGCCTATACCCTGTCGGATCTCTACCCTTATGCCGAACCGGTAAACCGTGGCTTGGGCTCAGATCCAGATAGCTCTATGGTTAGTCCGATTCAGAAGGAGTTCAATTACATTCGTAATTCTGTGAAAATCGTGGTCGACGCTTATAATGGCGATATGACCTACTATCTGGCTGATCCCAATGATCCCATCGCGCGTGCCTACCAGCGCATGTATCCTAGTTTAATCAAAGGCATGGATGAGTTCCCAGTCGCGTTGCGAGCGCATATTCGTTATCCACGGGATTTGTTCATCACGCAGATGCAGGTCTACGCGAAGTATCACCAGACAGACCCAGATGCTTTTTACGGCCAAGAGGACCGTTGGATGTTTCCACGTGTCTCGCGCGAGGGCGAGGTTCAATCGCTATTGCCCTACTATGTCACCCTCAATCTGATTGATCCTGCTCGCTTCGAGCATCTCTTGATCGCACCAATGAATCCGGAGGGTCGTGAGAACATGCGTGCCATCGGGTTGGTCAGTTCGGATGGAGATAATTATGGCCGCATCATCGTTTATAGTTTCCCAACTGGAGCGCTGATTCACGGTCCATCGCAGATTGATGCACTCATCAATCAGGATTCCGACATTGCCGAACAGTTTACCCTGTGGGGGCGCGGGGGCGCGGAAATCCACCGAGGAAAATTGATTCTGATCATGGTCAATGGCATCATCACTTATGTTCAGCCGGTTTACTTAAAAGCGGCTGGAAACGTGGCGATCCCGCAACTCAAACGGGTCATTGTGAGTCAAAACGGCAAGGTTGCGATGGAGCCATCCTTGGAGGCTGCCTTCGCCGCATTGTCACGCAACGAGTGAATGCAACAGTGAAAGAGGCAAGGGGAACGACGAAGCAATAAAGTAATGCATCAATTCCGGTCCATGTCGCCTTCTGCTCAACGAGCAAACCAAGTTGACTGAACAGCTCTCGATTGCAAAACATTTGATCCACGAGCGCCTAGGGCTGCATTTCGAGGGGTTGCGCGAGCGCCAGCTGCGGCGTGCGCTGACGCAGCGGCTGCAGGCCACGGCGGCGTCTTCGCCCGCAGCCTATCTCGAGCTGCTGCGTCGCAGCCCGGCCGAGATGGATGCCTTGGCCAGCCTGGTGACCATCAACGAGACCTTTTTTGATCGCGAGCCGCATCATCTGCAGCTGCTAGCTGATCATCTGTTGCCGAGTTTGCTCGCTGCGCGCAAGGGTGCTGAGCCTGTTGGTATCCTGTCGCTGGGCTGCTCAAGCGGCGAGGAACCCTATTCGTTGGCCATGACCGTTCAGGAGCGCTGGGGTCGGCAGGCGACGGCCTTGGTGCGGATCACCGGCGCTGATCTGGATTCGACCCGGATCACGCATGCGCGCGCCGGTTGCTACCACAAACACGCGCTGCGCGAACTCTCTGTGCAGCGTCGGCAGCAGTGGTTCGTGATGCAGGATGCGCACCACTATTGCCTAAAGCCGCAGATTCGGCAGGCGGTTCGGTTTCAGGTGGTCAATGTGTTGGATGCCCGGCTGCCGTCGATCCTGGGTCAGCAGGATCTGGTCTTTTACCGCAACATCTCGATCTATTTCGATATCCCGACGCGCACCAAGGTCTTGCAGAACATCAAGCGCCTGCTGAAGCCGGGTGGCTTCCTAGTGGTCGGTACCACCGAGGTCCTGTCGAACGATCTCGGGGTGTTTCGGCTGCTTGAGCAGCAAGGTATTTGGTACTTCGTCAACGCGCTGCCTAAGGCCTAGCCACCTCGCTAGCCTGGCGTTGGGCCTAGCTGCGACAGCGCGAGCAACCCCCGGCGTCCAGGGTGGTGAGGCGCCATGCTCGCTAGAGCAGATCTCTAAGCCGAAAGCCGTTGCCGTTGTCTCGATAGGCGACCTGAGCGAGGAACAGCTCGGCGGCTGCTAAGGCATCGTAGAAGGCGTTATGGGCGCGATAGCGCGGTAGGTTGTAGCGCTCACAGAGCGAGTGCAGGCGCAGCTCAGACGGCCGAAAGGGGATGTTGCGGCGCTCGAAGGTGCGCCGCGCGAGCACCTCGGTATCGACGCAGCGGATCAGCAGCCCTTCGCCATAGAGTTCGCGGCAGGCGGCGTCCAGAAAGCTGAGCTCGATCTTGGCGTGATGGGCGATCAGCACCCGTCCGGCGAGCACGCCGAGCAGCTCGCGCAGGACGCGGCCTTGGCGTAGGCCGGCGGCCGACTCGTCATCGGTGATTTGGTGGATCACCGCGGTCTCGGCCGGGATGTCGCCCTCGCAGCGCAGCAGCCGGTGGCGGGCGCTGGCAAGATCGATGCGTTGGCCGCGCACCAGCACCCAGCCGATACTCAAGATCTGGTCTCGCTTGGCGTCCAGCCCGGTGGTCTCGAGATCGAGCGCGACATAGTCGACGCAGCGGTAGTCGAGCGCCGGCGCGGGGAACGGGCGCCCGAAATAGTCACGCAAGGGGCCGGCATCAAGCTGCCGCAAGCACTGGCGGCGATGTCCTTCCGTTGGCGATCGCATGTTGCGTTCCTCAAGAACTGCTCAGAAACAACGGCATGATCGCAGACAAAAACAAACAGCGCAGATGAGGCGTGAAAGACGCGATCTTCAGCGGGATCTCCGCTGAATACCGACCGGTTTCACGCGTATCTGGTGGCTGGTGGTTCCAGATTGGGCTCATCCGAAACGTCCTGCTTGATAGCGTTGTCCCAGCGTCTCCTGCATGCGGTCGATCAGCAAGAAGGCGTCCTTCAAATGGCCGCGTTCGAGTGGCGAGAGCTGCTCTGGGGCGAGGAAGTTGTTGGCCTTCTCGCCGTTGCGCAGCTGATTGGCCTGATGGCGGATGCGCAGGCTGTTGATCAGCTCGAAGGCGTCGATCAGGTTGGCGGCGCCGTCGTGGCTGAGCGCGGCGGTCTCGGCGGCGGCCTCGAGTCGTTCAATGGTGTTGATCGGCGCCAGCCCGGTGGAGAGCGCATAGACGCGGGCGAGGTCGATGATCGGCACGGTGCCGCGATGTTTGAGATCGAAGGTGTGGTTGTGGTCACCGCCATGGATGAGCACGAAGTTGCGGAAGAAGCCCAGCGGTGGCCTGTGCTTGATGGCATTGGCGGCCATGTAGGCGATGAAGATGCGATTGTCACGCGAGAGTTCGAGCACTTGCTCATGCAGTCCATCGAACAGCCCAGCCGGGTCATGCAGGGCGCGCAGGTCGAAGAAGACGCTGGCGAGCATCAGCGCTTTGGGGTCCGGGCGTTTGATCCAGTTCTCGAAGTATTGTTGCCAGACCTTGAGTGGCTGGCGCCAGTTGGCGGTCTTGGCCATCACCTCGCCGGGACAGTAGATGTAGCCACAGGCATTCAGACCGTCGTTGACGCGCTCGGCGAGCTGGCGGAAGTAGTGGTCATCGTCCTTGCTCATGCTGTCGGCGATCAGCAGGGCGTTGTCCTGATCGGAATGCGAGGATTGCTCGCGCCTGGCCTGGGAGCCGCCGACCAGCCAGGCGTAGGGCACCGGTGGTGGACCCAGCTCGGCCTCGGCGAGTTCGAGCAGGCGCTTGGTGATGGCGTCGGTGATCGCGCTCACCGCTTGGCCGACATGGCCGCCGGTGGCGCCGCTGCTGATCAACTGCACCTGGAGATCGGGCACCTTGTCACTGATCGCCTCGAGCGCGGCGACCGAGTCGGCCTTGTGGATATCGCCGACCAGGTAGACGCCGCTGGTGCTCTGAAAACGCATGAAGTCACTGGTGGAGAGCATGCCGAGCAACCGCTTGCCATCGACCACCGGCAGGTGATGCACATTGAGCCGGGTCATCTGCAGCAGGGCCTCGAAGCCGAGCGCATCGGCATCGATGGTGGAGAGGGTGGCGGTCATGATCTCGCGCACCGGTTGCTCGGTGGAGAGGCCGGTGGCGACGCAGCGGTTACGCAGATCGCGATCGGTGATGATGCCGCTGAGGCGTTCGTTCTCCATTAGCAGCAGGGCCGAGACGCGCTCGGCGGACATGATGCGGGCGGCCTCGCGGATGCTGATTTCAGGGCTGGCCTTGATTGGCGTGCGGCGCAGTAGATCGCGCGCGCTCACCGTCATCAGCCCGCCGGTGGCGGCGGTGGGCTCGGTGAAGGCGTCGAGGGCCTTGCGCAGGCGCGTGGTCGTGGAGCCGTCGAAGTACTCGGCGAACTCGGGATGCGCGGAGCGGAGTTGCTCGAACTGGGCGCAGGTCATTGAATACAGCAGGCTGTCTTCGACCGTCTCGCCGCTGAGTGTGGGCTTGCCAGCGTTCTTGTTGCTTGGATCGCTGGAATCCTTGCCCTCGCTGCGGTTGCCCTTGTTGGTTTCGCTACCCTTGCTGCGGCGGCCGGCTGAATCAGTGCCGCCGGTGTCACCGCCCTCTACACCGCTGAGACAAACATCGCTAAACAGATCGCCCTCGGCCAGTTTGCCGACCAACTCGCCTTGGGCGTTGCGCAGTTCGATGGCGCCGCGGCGCAGGATATAGAGATGTGCCGCCTGATCATCGTTCGGCGGGAAGGCGGAGCCGCGCTTCAGGTAGCGCACCTTGAATTGGCGCGGCAGCGGTTCGAGCGCCTCGGTCGGCAACTGCTCAAACGGCGGATGCTTGGCGAGAAACTCTTGGATTTCGATCAGCTCGACGTCCATCGGGGGGCATCCTCAGGTGGAAGATTGGTGACGACCCGTTGTCTTTTTTGTGGAGTATGCCGTAAGTCGACCGAGTGCTGCTTGCGCTGGCTGTTCAGCGCGTCTTCGCGCGCTGCGTCAGCAACGCTGTGCATCTGTTGTCCCCACAAAAAAGCCCCGCGAATGCGGGGCAATCTGGGTTGTGGGCAGAGGCGCCGATAGCGCGCCCTGCTCAGCGGTTGGTTTTAGTGGCCAGTGGCCTCGCCGGCGCCACGCGGCACGCGGACATCCTCGACCAGGTGCTGGATGTGCTCTGGCGGCGGTGCGGTGACCGCGGAGACGATGAAGGCGACGACGAAGTTGACCACCGCGCCAACGGCACCAAAGGCATTCGGCGAGATGCCGAAGAACCAATCCGCGCCCATGCCCAGCTGCGGAGCCAGGAACTCGGTACCCGGGATGAAGAAGATGCCCTTGTGCTGGAACACATAGAGCAGGGTCACGGTGATACCAGCAATCATGCCAGCGACCGCGCCGGTGTTGTTCATCCGTTTATAGAAGATACCCATCATCAAGGCCGGGAAGATCGACGAGGCAGCCAGACCAAAGGCGATGGCCACGGTGCCGGCCGCGAAGCCCGGTGGGTTGAGACCCAGGTAACCAGCGACGATGATCGCGCCGATCATCGACAGGCGCCCGGCGTTGAGCTCGGCCTTCTCCGAGATGTCCTTCATGAACACGCTCTTCAGCAGGTCATGCGAGATCGCCGAGGAGATGGCCAGCAGCAGACCAGCCGCGGTCGAGAGCGCGGCGGCCAGACCACCGGCAACGATCAGGGCGATGACCCAATTCGGCAGACCGGCAATCTCCGGGTTTGCCAACACCATGATGTCGAGGTCGGGTCCTGGCTTCAGCGCGTCGCCGGTGCCGTGGAAGATCTCGCTGCCCTTGTAGCCGAGTGCATCGGCCTCCGCGACCGTTGCATCGTTCTTGTCGTTGTAGTACTGAACCTGGCCATCGTCATTCAGGTCTTTCCAGACCAACAGGCCGGTTTGCGACCAGTTCTGGAACCAGCCAGGCAGCTCATCACCGGGCAAGGGCTCGAAGGCCGCTAAGCCCTGCTCGCTGGTCTCGGTCTTCTGAATCATCAGAGTGTCGACGAAGTTCAACCGCGCCATGGCGCCGACCGCCGGGGCGGTGGTGTAGAGGATGGCGATGAAGACCAGCGCCCAACCGGCGGAGAAGCGCGCGGACTTGACCGTGGGAACGGTGAAGAAACGGATGATGACGTGCGGTAGACCGGCGGTGCCGATCATCAGCGACAGGGTGTAGGCAAACATGTTCAGTGTGCTGCCCATGGTCTGCGTGGTGTATTCCTTGAAGCCGAGCTCAGTCACCACCTGGTCGAGCTTGGCGAGCATGCTCATGCCGCTGGGATCGCCACCGGGGGCGTATTCGCTACCGAGACCGAGCTGCGGGAAGGGGTTGCCGGTGAGGTTCAGCGAGATGAAGATGGCCGGGATGGTGTAGGCCATGATCAGCACCACATATTGGGCGATCTGGGTATAGGTGATGCCCTTCATGCCGCCGAGGACCGCATAGACCGCGACGATGGCCATACCGATGTACAGGCCCATGTCGTAGGAGACCTCGAGGAAGCGCGAGAACGCCACGCCGATGCCCTTCATCTGGCCGATGACGTAGGTGATCGAGGCCAGGATCAAGCAGATGACGGCGACGATGCGCGCGGTCTGCGAGTAATAGCGATCGCCAATGAACTCCGGCACCGTGAACTTGCCGAACTTGCGCAGGTAAGGCGCGAGCAAGAGCGCGAGCAGCACGTAGCCGCCGGTCCAGCCCATCAGGAACACCGAGCCGCCGTAGCCGTTGAAGGCGATCAGGCCGGCCATGGAGATAAAGGATGCGGCGGACATCCAGTCAGCGCCGGTGGCCATGCCGTTGAGCACGGGATGAACGCCCTTGCCGGCGACGTAGAACTCGCCGGTGGTTCCGGCACGCGCCCAGATGGCGATGCCGATGTAGGTGGCGAAGGTGAAGCCAACGACCGAATAGGTCCAGATATCGAGATTGCTCAGATTGCTCATGTTAGGTATTGGCTCCTGACTATTCTTCGACGTCGAATTTTTTATCGAGCCGGTTCATGCCGAACGCATAGGCGAAGATCAGCACCAGAAAGACGTAGATCGAGCCCTGCTGGGCGAACCAGAAGCCAAGCGGGTAGCCGCCGAGGTGGAATTGGTTCAGTGGCTCGACCAGGAGGATGGCGAGCCCATACGAGGCAATGAACCAGATGATGAGTAAGATGGTTACAAGGCGAATATTCGCCTTCCAGTAGGCCGAACGGTTTTCGGGTGTCACCGTGATGTCCCTCCCTCAAGAGATCAGAGTGGGTGATAAGGTCGGGGGCTGGCGCCCGGGCCCCGGGCCATGCCAGCAATGTCTCGGACTAGCGCAGGTTGCCGCCGAGATCCCCGCCATTGTTGTTGGGATCGTTTTGCAACGCTGCCGAGCGGCATTTTCGAGGCTTGGCAAGCGGTCGCGCATTGTGTTGCTCGGTGCAATCCCCTGTCAACGACGGGGTGTCCGGGCTGAAGCGGCTGAATATCTGAGAAAAAGTGTCAAACTAACGCGATCTAGTGGTTCTGAGTGGCATCTTTGATCAGGCTTTGATGATCGGCTCGGTGTCGCCGCGGGTAACCATGATGGCTCTGGTGCGGATTTTACAACCTGCTGTTTTGAAAGGATTATTGACGAGATCGCTCGACTTTGCTGGGACTGCTTGTTGCGACTGGCGTGCCTTTTCACTACCTTGGTCTGGCGTTCCTTGGTTTGGTCTCTCTTGGTCGGATCTCTGGCCACAAGGCCCCAGCGCCTTCTCTTCTAGACAACAATTCTTAAGTATGCAATGCGATATCTGAGTACACGCGGTGGCGTTGAGCCGGTCGACTTTGCGGATGCGGTGATGATGGGGCTGGGGACCGACGGCGGGCTGCTGGTGCCGGAGCAGATCCCAAAGATCCCTGCCAAACGCCTCGAGGACTGGTCTCAGCTCAGCTTTCAACAGCTGGCGGTGGAGCTGTTGTCGCCCTTTGTCGGCGAGAGCATCCCGCATGTTGATCTGGTTGAGCTGGTCGAGCGCTCCTACGCGACCTTCCTGCATCCAGAGGTCACGCCGCTGGCGGAGCATGGCGGGCGGCGGTGGCTCGAGCTGTTCCATGGCCCCACCGCGGCCTTCAAGGATGTCGCCCTGCAACTGCTCGGCAACCTGTTCGAGTATCTGATTGCTCGCGAGGGAGGGGTGTTACGCATCCTCGGCGCCACCTCGGGCGATACCGGCTCGGCGGCGATCTATGGGGTGCGCGGCAAGGCCGGCATCGATATCTTCATCCTGCACCCGAAAGGCCGCGTCTCGCCGATCCAAGAGCGGCAGATGACCACGGTGCTGGATGCCAATGTGCACAATATCGCCGTGCTGGGCACCTTCGATGATGCCCAACGCATCGTCAAGACGCTGTTCAATGATCTGCCGTTCAAGCAGCGCTATCGGCTCGGTGCGGTCAATTCGATCAATCTGGCGCGCATCCTGGCGCAGACCATCTACTACTTCTATGCTTGGGGCCGGATCAGTGGTGGTGATCCTGAGCATCGCGTCAGTTTTTCGGTGCCGACGGGTAACTTTGGCGATGTCTTCGCCGGCTGGCTCGCGAAGCGCATGGGGCTGCCGATCGATCGGCTGATCATCGCCACCAATCGTAACGACATCCTGAGTCGTTTCGTCGCCTCGGGTGTCTATCAGGCCGGCGAGGTCTTCCAGACGCTGAGCCCGGCGATGGATATTCAGCTGGCCTCGAACTTCGAGCGCTATCTGTACTATCTGCTCGACGAAGACCCCGCAGCGGTGCGCGCGCTGCTGGCGGAGCTGGAGCAGACGGGCCAGCTGCAGGTCGATGGCGAGCGGCGGCGGCGCGTGGCAGACGACTTCGACGCGCGCGCGGTCTCCGATGCCGAGACCCTCGCCGAGATCCGCCAGGTCTATGCGACCAGCGGTTATATCCTCTGTCCGCATACGGCGGTGGGTGCTCGGGCTGCGGCAGATAACGCTGAGGCCGTGGTGCTGGCGACGGCGCACCCCGCCAAGTTCGATGCCGCCGTGGTTGAGGCCATTGGCATCGAGCCACCGCCGCCGCGCTCGTTACAAGGGCTGCTAGAGCGCGAGACCCGTTGCGCCGAACTCCCCGCGGATGCCGAGGCGATCAGCGGGTTCATGCGCGAGACGCTGGGCGCGGTCGAAGACTGAACTTTGGGCGCGGCGCCTTGGCGCGATGCCGCCACCCCGGGACATGAATCGCATGAGATTCAGGTTAAGCAATGAACAATCGAGCCATGAGCTCCGAGATCCTGTGACCCCAGACGACCCTCGTATCCTGATCCTCGATACCACGCTGCGTGACGGCGAACAGACACAAGGGGTCTCGTTCTCGCCGGATGAGAAGCTCAACATCGCCAAGGCGTTGCTCGAGATGCTGCGCGTCGATCGTATCGAGGTGGCCTCGGCGCGGGTCTCCGAGGGCGAACTCGGGGCGGTGGCACGGATCATCGACTGGGCGCGCGACAAGGGGCTCGATCAACGCATCGAGGTGCTCGGCTTTGTCGATGGTGGCAAGAGCATCGACTGGATTCGCCGCGCCGGTGGTCAGGTGATGAATCTGCTCGCCAAGGGCAGCGAAAAGCATTGCCGCACCCAGCTCGGCAAGACGCCAGAGCAGCATGCCGCCGATGTGCGCGCCAATGTGCGGATGGCGCGCGAGCAGGGGCTGTCGGTGAATCTGTATCTGGAGGACTGGTCGAACGGCTACGCCGACAACCGCGACTATGTTTTCGCACTGACCGAGTCGCTGGCGGATCTGGGCATCGGCCATTTCATGCTGCCCGACACCCTCGGCGTGATGACCCCGGAGCGGGTGTTCGCGGCGATCTCGGACATGATTCGCCGCTTTCCTGACCTGCGGTTCGACTTTCACCCGCATAACGACTACGGGCTGGCGACCGCCAATGTGTTCGCCGCCGCCCAGGCTGGCGCCGCCGGGGTGCATTGCACCGTCAACTGTCTCGGTGAGCGTGCGGGCAATGCCTCGCTTGCTGAGGTGGTGGTGAACCTGCGCGATCAGTTGGGCATGGCGATCGGCATCGACGAGAGCCACTTGGGCCATGTCAGCGAGCTGGTGCAGTATTTTTCGGGCAAGCGGATTAGCGATAACGCGCCGATCGTTGGCGATGACGTCTTCACTCAGACCGCCGGTATCCATGCCGATGGTGACAACAAGGGTAGCCTCTATGTGACGCGCCTGTCACCGGAGCGCTTCGGGCGGCGTCGGGTCTACGCGCTCGGCAAGCTGGCCGGCAAGGCCTCACTGGCGAAGAATCTCGAGCGCATCGGCATTAGTCTCTCCGAAGAGAACCAGCGCAAGGTGCTGAAACGCATCGTTGAGCTGGGTGACTCGAAAAAGACCATCACCGCCGATGATCTGCCATTCATCATCGCCGAGGTGCTGGAGAGCAAGGACTACAGCCATGCCGAGCTGATCGCCTGCAACATCTCCTCGAGCTATGGGCTGGAATCGACCGCCAGCATCAAGGTCTGTCTGCGCGGTGAGCATCTGACCGCCACCGGCAGCGGCAACGGCGGTTTCGATGCCTTCAATCGGGCGCTGGCGCGGGTGGTGAAGACGCAAGGGCTGACCCTGCCGGCGCTGGTCGACTACGAGGTGCGCATCCCCAAGGGCGGCCGCAGCGACGCGCTGACCGAGTGCACCATCACCTGGGAAGATGAGCGCGGCCCGTTCAAGACCCGTGGCGTGCATGCGAATCAGGTCTTCGCGGCGATTGGCGCCACCATGCGCATGCTGAATCTGGTGATCCACTGGTCGGTGAAGCGTCAGCGTGATTTGGCCGGCGCTGCTGATGACGCTGAGGGCACACCTGTCGCGGCCCACCCTCCACCACCGGTTTGCTGATGAAAAAGAAGCTGAATCTCCTCCTGTTCTCCGGGTTTTGGTCATGCGTGCTGGCGCTGGTGATGACCCTGATCGGCTTCCTGCATCAGGAACAGGTCGATCTCACTGAGGCTGCCACCGGCGGTATCGTTTGGTCGCGGGTGCTGTACCTGTTTCTGGGCTGGTTCGGCTTTTCGATGGTGGTGATGCTGATTGGCTCGCTGATTTACATCCTGATGACCCGGGGGAGGCGTGGTTGATGCACAGGGGTTGATACACAGGAGGTTGACGCGAAGCCTGCTGAGGCTCGTGCGGATCTGCCAGAGCCGCGGTGACAAGGCCGATCATAGGCGCGGCACCTCGGCCGGGTAGGTACTCACGCGCAGTTGAAGGCGCAACTGATGGAGGCGTTGATGCGATGAAGATCCAGGAACTCGACCTTTACCGCGACCTGCTCAGCGACATCAAGACTCGTGTCCGCCAGGCCCAGCACCGCGCCGCCCTCTCGGCCAATGCTGAGATGATCCACCTTTATTGGGACATCGGCCGAATGATTGCCGCGAGGCAGGAGCGGGAAGGCTGGGGCGCCGGGGTGCTCCCGAGGCTGGCCGTGGATCTCAAGAACGAGCTTCCTGACGAAAAGGGATTTTCGCTCAGAAACTTAAAACTGATGGTTCAGTTCTATCGCGCGTATCCCGAGCGCCTCGCAATTGGGCAACGGGCCGTTGCCCAATTGATGGAGCCGTCGTTATCGACGGAAATTGGGCAACCAGCCGTTGCCCAAACAGGGGTGCCGAGCGTGCCTGAATCAGAGCAGATCTCTGCCGCCGCGATGTTAAAGCGGGCCGTCGTGCAACTGAGCTGGGCTCACAACGTCATCCTCATCCAGAAGATCAAGCATCTCCCCACCCGCCTCTGGTATGCCCACCAGGCACTGGAGCAGGGTTGGAGCCGGGACATCCTCACCGTTCAGATCAAGAACCGCGCCCACGAACGTCAGGGTGCCGCCGTCACAAACTTCTCCACGACACTGCCCCAGCCTCACGCCGCGCTTGCTCAGGGGCTGCTGAAAGACCCCTACCTCTTCGACTTTCTGACGCTGGACGAACCCTTCCGCGAGCGCGAACTCGAAACCGGGCTGCTGACCCACATTCAGAAATTTCTGATCGAACTCGGACGCGGCTTTGCCTTCGTCGGTCGCCAGTATCGGCTGGAGGTCAGCGACCGCGAGTTCTATCTCGACCTGCTGTTTTTTCACCTGCACCTGCGCTGTTTCGTCGTGGTTGATCTCAAGAAGGGTGACTTCAAGCCCGAATATGCCGGGAAGATGAATTTCTACTGTTCGGTCGTCGACGAACAGCTTCGCCACCAAGAGGACGCACCAACCATCGGGCTCATCCTGTGCCAGACGAAAGACCGCATCCTCGCGGAATATGCCCTGCGCGACATTAAGAAGCCGATTGGTGTTGTTGACTACGAGCTGACGCGGGCGTTGCCAGCGGAATTGGAGAGCAGCTTGCCGAGTATTGATGATATTGAGACGGAGTTGTCTTTAAGTATGAAAGATGAAGGTTGAAGTATGAAAACAGATCGCGCTTATCCTTCAGCCCTGATCCTTCAACCTTCATGCTTCTTCGAGAGGTTTGCCCCCTTCGCCGACGCTCCCGGTGCGTTGGAGAAGACACCCCTCCCCGAGCAACGCCGCATCGTCGCCAAAGTCGACCAACTGATGGCCTTGGTCGACCAATTGGAAGCTCAACTCACCACCTTCCGCGCCACCGCCGCGAATCTACTCGAAGCCCTCGTCGCCAAACTCACCGCCGCCTGATCGCCGCCTGATCGCTCATGCCACAATTTGAACGCTACCTTGGCATCGACTATTCCGGCGCGCAGACTCCCAGCAGCAGCCTCAAGGGCCTGCGCCTCTACGCCGCGACGCGCACGGAGCCGCCGGTCGAGATTCCACCGCCGCCGAGCCCGCGCAAGTATTGGACGCGCCTCGGCCTCGCGCAGTACCTGGCAGAGCGACTGGCAGAAGACCGGCCCACACTGGTCGGCATCGATCACGCCTTCTCGTTTCCCTTGGCCTATTTCGAGGCCCACCAGCTGCCGCTCGACTGGCCGGCCTTCCTCGAAGACTTCCAGCGGCATTGGCCAACCGATCAGGACATCTATGTCGACTTCGTCCGCGACGGCGACGTCGGCCAAGGGGCGCTACGTACCGGTAATCCCCGTTGGCGACGGCTGACGGAGGTGCGCGCCGGCACGGCCAAGTCGGTCTTCCACTTCGATGTCCAGGGGCAAGTCGCCAAGTCCACGCACGCTGGCCTGCCTTGGCTACTGTCGCTGCGTCGGCAGCTCGGCGATCGACTGCACTGCTGGCCCTTCGACGGTTGGGAGATCCCGGCAGGTCGGTCAGCCGTGACTGAGGTCTACCCAGCCCTTTGGAAACATGACTTCCCGACCGAAGGCCGCACCCCGGACCAACACGACGCCTATGCGGTCGCCGCCTGGCTTCGTCAAGCCGATCTCGATGATCGACTGCAAGGATTCCTCTGCCCCTGCTTAGCGCCGTCAGAGCGCGCCCTGGCCGAGGTGGAAGGGTGGATTCTCGGAGTGGTGTTGAGCTGAATGCCGGTCCAAGGCGCCGGCATCTAAAGATGGGAATTGTCCGTGGGCGCTAGGAGTGCTCGCGGTGCTGGAGCCATTCGCGCAGCGCCGCGTTGGCTCGCGTCTGCCAGCCTTTGCCGGTCGCGCGCAGTCCTGCGAGCACGTCCGGGTCGAGCGGGATGGTGGCTGGGATCTTGGTCGGCGCCTTCTGCGGACCGCGCAAGCGGCGCCGTTCAGCTAACGCGGCCTTGACCGCTTCTGGCCCACCACCCGCAACGAAGACTGCGTTCTCCCAGAACTCAGGCTCAAGCGGTGGGTTGTCTGGGTCGAACACGGCTTCCTCCGGAGCCGCATCGATCATCGCCTGTATCTGCTCAGGGCTGAAGCTGTTTGAAGAAGTCTCGGGTTTCACGCTTGTCACCATATCGCAGTGAGATCAAATGCAGGTCGTCGTCCCGTTCGGTCCAGACGAGCACGATGACGCGGCCGTGAAGGACGCCCAGGGTCTTAAACCGTGGCTCACCATAGGCTTCACGAATATCCTGCTCGGTAAAGATCGGTCCATCGAAGATCGCGTCGGCTTCGGCAAAGTCCAAACCGTGCTTGGCGATGTTGCTGCGCCGCTTGGCGTCATCCCAGGTGATCATGTCTAGACCCTAGTCACAGGCTGATTCGCGGTCAAGCAGATGGTCAATACAGAGAAGCGAGCCATCTCTCCTGCTGCTCTGAGTGGCGATCCACTAGAACCGCCGAACCGCCCTCTCAACCCCCAGTCCAAAACCGATCCAAGGCCTCAAACAGCGCCTCCGGCTGCTCCCACTGCGGCAGGCTGAGATGCGGGGCGAGCGTTTCGTGCCGCCAGTTGGGCTGACGCGAGACCAGGTCGTCGAGCTCTTCGAAGGTGACGTAGGGATCGCGGTCGGCGATCGCCAACACCGGGAGCTTGGTCAGGCGGGCGTAGAGCTTGTCGACGGCGTTGCGGGTGAACAACTGGGTCGAGAGGAAGATCAGCGGTGCGTAGCGGGCGCCCGGCTGGTGCGAGGTGGCATAGGCGTAGTCGAGGAACGCCTGCGGTGGCTGGCCGCGGAAGGACTTGCCGAGGTAGTAACGGATGCTGCGTCTGGAGGCGACCAGATCATAGAGCCCCTGGCTCCAGAGCGGCGCACCGAGCACGCCATGCAGGCCGCGACCGAGGCCCATGGGCGGTAGCGGTCGGCGTGAGAAACCGGTGGGCGAGATCAGCACCAATGAGGCGACGCTGGCCGGCGAGCCCGGTGAGGCGATGCTGGCCGGTGAGCCAAGCGCCGCGCGCGCGGCAAACTCGGCGCTCAGTGAGAGGGCGAGTAGGTCCGCCGGCGCTTGCACCACGTCTTCGAGCAGGGCGCGGATGGCGTTGGCATACAACTCAGCGGAGTAGCGGCGATCGGCGCGCTCGGAATGGCCGAAGCCGGGCAGCTCGATGCTATAGACCGGGCGGCGGCCGGCGTAATGCTCGAAGATCGGTTTGACCTCGTAGCTGCTCGGCGCGGCATTGATGCTGTGCACCAAGACCAGCGGTCGACCCTCGCCGGCTGGGTCATGGTAATAGGCGATGCGTCCGGCCTGAGCGGTGCGGAGCTCGGCCCGTGGAGCGTTGAGTGCCTCCGGTAAAGGCGGGATCTGGGGCGATTGGCTCATAAGGTAGAGGCGCCTGTGCGCGGTGAGCGAGCGGCGGACGGCGCTCAGCGCTGAAGCCCGCGGCACCAAATCGGTATAGGATACGCGCCTGACCTACGACTGTCCGCGTTGTACGAGGAGAACCGCATGAATCCCGAGAAGGTTGTCTTTGGATTCTTCATCCTGCTGGCCCTGACGCTGAACTTTGGCTTCGTCTACGGCGAGATCGACAATCCGGATCATCATCATGCGCTCGAGCTTGCCGTGGTGTTGGTGGTGAACCTGATCGCCACCGTGCTCAAGCTCGGTGATCGCTCACAGATGGGCGCGGTGCTGCTGGCGACCAGTCTGGTGGCGATCCTGCAGCTGATTGGCGGGGCGGTGATCTGGACTATCGCCGCGCATGCCTCGGCGGAGGGGTTCACTCCGGCTGTGCTGGCCAGTGTCGTCTCGCTTGCCGCTGGCGCCATGGTGGCCAACGTCGTCTCGGTGATCTTGCTGATCATCGAAACCACCATGCTGCGACGCTAAGCGGCTGAGATAACTGCTCAGCCATCGGGGCCTGCGCTTGGACAGCGTCATCTTTCTCATCCTTCGGCGCATGCGTGCGCCGCTGCTCACGCTGATCGTGCTCTATTCGGTCGCGATCATCGGGCTCGTGCTGATCCCTGGACAACATCCAGACGGTAGCCGCTGGCATCTGAGCATCTTCCATGCCTTCTACTTCGTCAGCTATATGTCGACCACGATCGGCTTTGGTGAGCTGCCGCAAGCATTTAGTGACGCGCAGCGGATCTGGGTCACGCTTTGTATCTACGCCACCGTCACCGGCTGGCTGTATTCGGTCGGCTCGATGATCGCGCTGCTGCAGGACAAGGCGCTGCGCCGGACCATGGAGGAGCATCGTTTTGCCGGCCATGTGCGACGCCTCAAGGAGGACTTCTATCTGGTCTGCGGTTATGGGCAGACCGGCAGTGGGCTGGTGCGGGCGCTGACCGAGCGTAGTCAGCGGGCCGTGGTGCTCGACAATAATCCGGAGCGGATCGACCTGCTCAAGCTCGAGTCGCTGCAAGAGTTCGTACCCGCGCTGCGTGCCGACGTGCGCCGCCCCGATTCTTTGCTCTTGGCTGGGCTACGCAGTCCTTACTGTGCTGGCGTATTGGCGCTGACCTCATCCAATGAGGTGAACCTGAAGGTGGCGTTGGCGGCCAAGCTGATGCATCCTGATGCCAAGGTGATTTGCCGTGCGGACTCGCATGATGTCGAGGCCAACATGGCCTCGTTTGGTACCGACCACATCTATGACCCCTTTGATATCTTCGCCCGCTATCTCAGCACCGCGATCGACTCGCCCTGCCTGACCGCATTGCAGGACTGGCTCGGCCAGCTGCACAGCTCGATGTTGCCTGAGCCCGTCTACCCGCCAGCCGAGGGGCTGTGGATCATCTGTGGCTATGGTCGCTTCGGCAAGGCGTTGTATTCTCAGCTCGCCGCACAGGGGGTTGAGCTGATCGTGGTGGAGATGGAGCCGGAACGCACCGGCCTGCCGCCGGGGCTGTTGATCAAGGGGCGCGGCACCGAGGCGGTGACCTTGGAGCAGGCCGACATCCATCGCGCGGTCGGCATCATTGCAGGCACCGATAACGACGCCAACAATCTGTCCATCATCATGACGGCAAAGGAGCTGAACCCGAACCTGTTTACCGTGGTGCGGGAAAATCAGCTGATGAATGAGGAGCTGTTCCGAGCGGTGGATGCGGATATCCTGATGCATCCGAGCCTGATCGTGGCGCAGCGGATTCGTATCCTACTGAGTGCCCCGCTGCTGACCGAATTCGTGAGTCAGGCGGACAAGGAACCCGATAGCTGGTCTTGCGAGCTGTTTAGTCGCATCGTTGCGCTGGCGGACGAACGCCCGCCGATCCTGTGGGAGTTCAAGGTAGGCGGAACCTTCGGGCTGGTTGCTTACCAACTGGCCGGTCAAGGCCAGGAGCCGAGCTTGCAAGACCTGATCCGCGATCCCCGCAACCGCGATGATCCGCTCGCGGCGATCTGTTTGATGCACACCCGCGGCTCAAGCTGCTGTGTGCTGCCCGACCTCAGCCAGCGGTTACGTGTGGGCGATCAACTGCTACTCTGCGGTCGTCCTGAGGCGCGTGACTGGATGCAGTGGACGCTCAATAACCCCGACGTGCTGACCTATGTGGTAACCGGTGTCAGCCTGCCGCGGGGTAGCTTTTGGCGCTGGCTACGGCGGCGCCAGTTCTGATTGCAACGCATCACCGAGAGGTGGCCGGAATGAACGAGCTATTGCAGCGTCTCGATCAAGATCATCGCCGGCTTGAGCAATTGCTTAGGCTGCTTGAGGGACTGCTCGATGAGTTTCGCGATGGGCTCGAGCCTGACTACGAGCTGATGTGCGAGCTGATGGAATACCTGATCGATTATGCCGATCAGGTCCACCATCCCAGCGAAGATCTGATCTTTGCGCGCGTGTTGGCGCAGCAAGGTGCCGGACACGCGTTATTGCAACAGTTGATGCAACAGCATCAGGCCTTGGTTCAGCTCAATCGGCGTTTCAAAGAAGCGCTGGAGGGTATCGTGCACGAGGAGGTGTTGCGGCGTGACGAAGTGGAGCGCCGTGGACGTGAGCTGATCGGGCAGCTGCGTGCCCACATGCGGATCGAGGACGAACAGGCGTTTCCGTTGGCTTTGGCCTGTTTGTCGGCGGCTGATTGGGATGAGCTGCTGGCCGCAGCGCCGGACGTGCAGGATCCGGTCTTTGGCCAGGATGATCCGCTGCGATTTCGGGCGATTCTGCGCCAGCTCAAGGGCTCGCAGGAGGTTTGACAGCCATTGGCACTGCCCTTGGTTGGTCATGAAGTGGCTGGGGGCTTTGATGATAATTGCGCAATCCGGTTGAAACCCGGCTCGGCGTGCGCCAATCTGTGGACTTGGTGATGAAGATCAGGGAAAACGCGCACAACCCATGGGACCCCGATGAAATATAAGAGCATCGTCGGCTTTGAGCACGACATGTCAGAGCACCTGGGCGTGCTCATGTTGAACCTTGGTACTCCGGAGGCGCCGACGCCAACGGCGGTCCGCCGTTATTTGGCGGAATTTCTGAAAGATCCGCGCGTGGTCGAGATACCTAGACCAATCTGGTGGCTGGTTCTGCATGGGGTGATCCTGCGCGTGCGCCCGAGCCGCTCGGCCAAGGCCTATCAGGCGGTCTGGACCGACAAGGGCTCGCCGCTGCTCGATGTCGCCCGGCGGCAGGCGGCTGGGCTGCAGCCGATCCTCAGCGAGCGACTCGGCGGCCGGGTGCATGTCGAGCTGGGCATGCGCTACGGCAAGCCATCGGTGCCCGAGGCCTTGAATCGACTCAAGGCGTTGAACGTGCGCCGGCTGCTGGTGCTGCCGCTGTATCCGCAGTATTCGGCGACCACCACCGCCTCGACCTTCGATGCGGTGACCAATGAGCTGACCACCTGGCGCTGGCTGCCCGAGCTGCGCTTCATCAACCATTACCACGACGAGCCCGGCTATATCGACGCGCTCTGCAACAGCATCCGCGCCGCCCGCGCCGAGCATGGCGAGCCGGAGCGGCTGCTGTTCTCGTTCCACGGTATCCCCAAGCGCTACTTCATGGCCGGTGATCCCTACCACTGTCATTGCCATAAGACCGCGCGCCTGGTCGCCGAGCGCCTGGGGCTGGAGGATGACCGCTGGATGGTGTCGTTCCAATCGCGGGTGGGTCGCGATGAGTGGCTGCAGCCCTATACCGACGAGACGCTGAAGCTGTGGGGTGGGGATGGCGTCGAGAGTGTGCATGTGATCGCCCCCGGGTTCTCGGCGGATTGCCTAGAGACCCTGGAGGAGATCGATGTCGAGAATCGCGGCTACTTCATCGAGGCCGGCGGCAAGGAGTATCACTACATCCCCTGCCTCAATGATGATCCGGCGCATCTGGAGATGCTCGCCGGACTGATCGAGCGGCATTGCGGCGGTTGGCCGGAGGTCGAACGGCTTGCTCAGGCAGCGGCGGCCTGAGATCCAATCCCCGCGTTCTCTCGGCGCGGCAACATTGCAAACCCGGTCGACGTCCGCACCTGAGTCGGCAGATGAACGACGAACACCGTGACGGAGTTGCCGACCGATGGAACAGCATCCGCTGCCGACCGAGATCAACCTGCATCAACAATCCCGCATCCTCGAGATCGTCTACGACGACGGGGCGCGCTTCCGACTGCCCTGCGAATACCTGCGCGTCTATTCGCCCTCCGCCGAGGTCCGTGGCCATACCCCGGATCAGGCCAAGCTGCAGGTGGGCAAGGAGGCGGTGAACATCACCGATCTGCAACAGATCGGCAGCTATGCGGTGAAGATCGTCTTCGACGATAACCACCGCTCTGGTCTCTACGACTGGCAGTACCTATATAAGCTTGGCCGCGGCTGGCAGCCATTGTGGCTGGATTATCTGAGCCGACTCAATGATGTTGGCCGCAAGCGCACCGCGCCGGACCCGTTCGAGGTCTTGCGCGAGCGTGGCGAGTTGCCCTCCGAGCTGCCTGCGGTAAATGCCGGAGCCTGATGCGCCCCACTCATGAAGTTGCTGGTACCTGCTTCAGGGCGGGTCGGGTGTATCCGGCAGGAGCCTCCACGGGTACAGTTTCAACCGTCCACCTGTTAAGAACGCCGCGGCTCAGCGGCCGCGACGACGCCCAGCCACGCGCAACCGCAGGGCATTCAGCTTGATAAAGCCGGTGGCGTCGCTCTGATCGTAGGCGCCGGCGTCATCCTCAAAGGTGGCGATCGACTCATCGAACAGGCTGTCGCTGTCTGACTGGCGACCGACCACCAGCACATTGCCCTTGTAGAGCTTGAGCCGGACCTGGCCGTTGACCACACGCTGGCTCTCATCGATGGCGGCCTGCAGCATCATCCGCTCGGGGCTGAACCAGTAGCCGTTGTAGATCAGCGTGGCATAACGTGGCATCAGCTCGTCTTTCAGGTGCGCGGCCTCGCGGTCGAGGGTGAGGGATTCCATCGCCCGATGCGCCTTGAGCATGATGGTGCCGCCGGGGGTCTCGTAGCAGCCGCGGGATTTCATGCCGACGTAGCGGTTCTCGACGATATCGGCGCGGCCGATGCCATGCTCGCCGCCGATACGGTTGAGTTCGGCGAGGATCTCGGCGGGAGACATCGGCTGGCCATCGATGGCGGTGATGTCGCCGGCGCGATAGGTCAGCTCGATCTCCTGCGGGGTGTTGGGCGCATCGACAGGGTCGCGCGTCCAGCGCCACATGCCCGAGCCCGGCTCGACCCAGGGGTCTTCTAGATCGTAGCCTTCATAAGAGATGTGCAGCAGGTTGGCGTCCATCGAGTAGGGCGATTTGGTGCCGTCGCGCTTCTGCTCGACCGGCACGCCGTGCTCGGCCGCGTAGGCCATCAGCTTCTCGCGCGAGAGCAGGTCCCATTCGCGCCAGGGGGCGATGATCTTGATGTCGGGCCGCAGCGCCAGCGCGTTGATCTCGAAGCGGACCTGGTCGTTGCCCTTGCCGGTGGCGCCGTGGCTGATGGCATCGGCGCCGGTCTCGGCGGCGATCTCGACCAGGCGCTTGGCGATCAGTGGCCGGGCGATCGAGGTGCCGAGTAGGTATTCGCCCTCGTAGATGGCGTTGGCGCGGAACATCGGATAGACGAAATCGCGCACGAATTCCTCGCGCAGGTCTTCGATATAGATCTCTTTGATGCCAGCGGCCTCGGCCTTGGCGCGGGCCGGCTCGACCTCCTCGCCCTGACCAATGTCGGCGGTGAAGGTGACCACCTCGCAGCCGTATTCCTCCTGCAGCCAGGTCAGGATCACCGAGGTATCGAGCCCGCCGGAGTAGGCGAGGACGACCTTGTTCACGGATTCGCGTGCCATGGAAAAACGCCTCGTTTCAGTTTCAAGTCTGGTGTTAAAGGGGGTTCGCCGATGCTTTGCTTGCCTGCCCTGAGGGGCACGGGTTGGTAAGCATCGGCAAGTCGGACATCGACCGCCGCTGAGTCGCTGTCTAAATTCCACTTCCCAGTGATGGCCCTACAGTGGTGCTCAAATCGGGAAGCAGTTGATGGACATTGTCTTAAGGGGTGCCAGTATACGCATGCACGGCCGCGTGCTGCGGGCGGCAACCTGCCTCGGCGGCGCGACCGCAGCGCGGGCGTTTTCACCAGATCTTCATCGCCTGTGCATCCTCTCGCAACAAAGACGCGAGACCATGGCCGCCACGTCATTTTACTGGGGCCTGATCAGCATGAGCCAGGTAACACATCTACGGCCGTTGAAGTACCGGAGCATCTGGATCTCGGACGTCCATCTCGGGTTTCGCGGCTGTCAAGCCGAGTTCTTGCTCGATTTTCTGCAAGCGACCGACTGCAAGCAACTGTACCTGGTCGGCGACATCATCGATGTCTGGGCGATGAAGAGCGGGCTGTTCTGGCCGCAGTCGCACAACAATGTGGTGCGGGCGATCTTGGACAAGGCGCGCGATGGCACCGAGGTGGTCTATGTGCCGGGCAATCACGACGAGATCCTGCGCGATCACCTGGACTCGGAGTACGGTCAGGTGAAGCTGCGCGACGAATTGGTGCATACCACCGCCGATGGCCGGCAGTTTCTGATCATGCACGGCGATAAGTTCGATCAGGTAGTGCAGAACGGGCGCTGGCTGGCGATGCTCGGGTCGCGGTTGTACGATTTGCTGCTTTCGGCTAATCATCGGCTGAATGCTGTGCGACGGCGGTTCGGTTTCGGCTACTGGTCGTTAGCGGCCTACTTGAAGCACCGCGTCAAGGATGCCGTCAACTACATCGGCAACTTTGAAGAGGCGGTGGCCGAGGAGGCGCGGCGGCGCGCTGTCGACGGCATGATCTGTGGTCATATCCATCATGCCGAGATCCGTGACATCGAGGGCGTGACCTATTGCAACTGTGGCGATTGGGTCGAGAGCTGCACGGCGCTGGTCGAGCATCACGATGGCACTATCGAATTGCTGCGCTGGACCGAGGGCCATCAAGTGCTGACCTCGGAGCAGCCGCTGACTCAGCAGCAGCCGGTCTCTCGTCCTGCCGCTGCCGCCGCGGCGGCTATTGCCGCACGCGCCGGCTAGTCTTGATCTTCCGGGAGCATCAGTCGGGCAGGCTGTTGAGGTAACGCGGCCAGTCGAATGCCGGGCCGGGGTCAGTCTTGCGACCCGGGGCAATGTGCTCATGGCCGGTGATCCGGTCGCGAGTGATGGCGGGATAGCGGGCGCGGATCAGCTGTGTTGCCTGCGCAAGCCGCTCGTACTGTGCATCCGAAAAGGCGACATTATCCGCCCCTTCTAGCTCGATGCCGATGCTGTAGTCGTTGCACTCTGGGCGACCCTGGAACGACGAGCGTCCAGCATGCCAAGCGCGGCGTCCAAGCTCGACGAATTGTAGCAGCTCGCCATCACGGCGGATCAGTAGATGCGCCGAGACCCGAAGTCCGGCAATGCTGGCAAAGAAGGGGTCGGCGCTGGGGTCGAGCTGGTTCAAGAACAGCTGCTCGATCCAGGGGCCGCCAAACCGCCCTGGTGGCAGGCTGATGTTATGGATGACCAGCAGGTCGGGCTCGAGGCCTTCTGGGCGCTCGTTGGCATTCGCAGAGGCGGTCCAACGCGCGATGCTCAGTCGACCGGCTGCATCAAGCTTGGGATCGGTTATATCGATCATCCGTTCATCATCCGGGTTCATCGCCAGCCTGCACTGAATCAATCGTTCTGCGCGGACCACATTCAGTGATCGCAAAGTCGCAACTATAGGCGACAATTGAGGCCGCGCGCATGTCTCGGACACGAGCGCAATAAGGACGATGACCTGCCTCAGTGCGCTCTATCTGATCTCCTTGTTGCCCGTGCTCCTGATCCATGTGCTTGTTATTTCTCTATGCCGAGGATCTGATCTCATGCCTACTGCTGTCCCTGTCTGCGACCCGAGTGCAGCGTCGTTGTCGCGATATCTGCCGCCGCCAGCACTGATCGAGAGGCAAGTCCGCGATGCCTTGGCTGAGGATGTTGGCGCTGGGGATCTTACCGCCCAGCTGCTGCCGGTGGATGCCGTGGCGCGGGCAGAGGTGATCACTCGGGACGACGCCGTGCTCTGTGGGGTGGCCTGGTTCGATCAGGTGTTCCGTCAGCTCGATCCGTTGGTCGAGATTGAATGGCACGCACGCGACGGCGAGCGGGTGTTGCCGGGGCAACTGCTCTGTTCATTGCGGGGGAATCTGCGCCAACTGCTGACCGGTGAGCGCACCGCGCTGAACTACCTGCAGCTGCTGTCCGGAACCGCGACCCGCGCGCGCCGTTATGCCGATGCCGTGGCGGGGCTGCCGGTGCGTATCCTCGACACCCGCAAGACCTTGCCCGGTTTGCGGCGGCAGCAGAAATATGCGGTGGTCTGCGGCGGTTGCGATAATCACCGGATGGGCCTGTTCGACGCGATCCTGATCAAAGAGAACCACATCCGCGCGGCGGGATCGATCCGTGCGGCGATCGCTGCAGCAAGGCGACTGGCCGGGGATGCGCCGGTCGAGATCGAGGTCGAGTCGCTGGATGAGCTGAGCGAGGCCTTGGACACTGGGGTCGAGCGTGTGCTGTTGGATAACTTCGGCTTGCCCGAGCTGCGACGGGCGGTGGAGTTGACGGCGGGGCGTTCGAGGTTGGAGGCCTCTGGCGGCATCACCCGGGATCGGCTGCGGGTGATCGCGGAGACCGGGGTCGACGATATTTCGGTTGGAGGTCTGACGAAGCACGTTGAGGCGGTCGACCTTTCCATGCGTTTGCTCTCAGCACCGTTAGCCTGAGCCATGTTGTCGGGGCGCGTGATGCTGTGCCGGCTGTGCCGCTGCGCCATGTTAATGTTGGGCGTGCGAGCCCTCTATTTGTCATGTCTATCGAGATGGGGGGTGTGATAGGCATTACTGAATATCAATTTTAGAAAACGCTAATATAATGATCTCCGTTGTCGCAGTACATGCGGCGACGCTTGCAACCCAGACAAAATCGAATTCGGAGAAATTAGATGAAAAAGCTTGCTACTGCCGCAGCCGTTGCCGTTCTTCTTGGTGTGTCCGCTTCTGCTAGCGCATGGTGGGGTGGTCCTGGTTACGGCGACCGTGGATATGGCAATGGTTGGGGTGACGGCATGGGCGACATGTTCAGCGACATGTTCGGCGATGGCTACGGCGACTTCAACATGAGCATGAGTGGCGGTGGTCGCGGCTATGGTCGTGGGCGTGGTTACGGCTATGGCCGCGGCGACGGCTATGGCTACGGTTACGGCAATCCCTACTATGGTGGCTACGGCGCTCCTTACTATGGCGTACCTTATGGTGGCGCTCCTTACGCAGCTCCGTATGGTGCCGTGCCATATGGCGCCCCAGTCGCCCCTGCTGCGCCTGAAGCCAAGTAAGCTGAGCGATAAGCCAACTTAACGGCCCCGAATCTGGCGGTCGGCCCCGAGCTCGGGGTCGGCCGCCGGATTTTTTTGCGTCTGACGCTCAGGCCGGCAGATGCGAGCGCGGTTTGCCTGGCCGCGGCCCGATTAAGCGACCAACAACAGGCTGCTGTAGGCAAGCGCGAGCCCGATGGCGGATGCAACGAGGACGTCGCTCGGGTAGTGCAAGCCGAGCACAACTCGTGATGCCGCCACCAGTAGGGTGAACGGGATCAAGAGCCAACCCAGCTTCGGATAGTAGAAGAGCGCGATGGTCGAGTAGTTGACCGCGTGCAGCGTATGCCCGGACGGAAAGCTGAAGCGATCTAGCGGCGGGACGCTGGCAGCAATGTCGGCCGCATAATGGCAGGGCCGTACTCGTCGGGTATAGCCCTTTAGGCTCTTGTAGAGGACGAGCGCAACCCCGCTCGTTAACAGCATGTGCAAAGCCGCTTTGAGGCCGTCGATGCCGTCAACGATCGGCAGTATGGCCATCAAGCTGTACCAGAAGACGCCGTTGCCGAGCCGGCTGATCAGCGCAAAAGGATGTAACAGCCAAGGGCGTTGATGGGCCCGGCTCCAACGTCGACAGACGGGAGTCTCTAACTCATTCAGCAGTCGCAGGAATGGGTTCATGGCGCTCACCCTGGTTGCTGGCGCAGTCGATCACTGAGTATAGATGCTGTTCAAGGTCTCTGATCACAGGGTCCCAGCTCAGCGCTTCCGCTGTTCGCCGGGCTTCTTGTCCAAACAGCCGCAGCCGCGTGCGATCACTGGCGGCCTGTTCTGCGCGCAGAAGAAAGGCCTCGCGATCGCCCATCGCCACACTATAGCCGTTTCGGTCATCGTGCAGGTGCTCGCGAGCGGCCGCATAGTCAAATGCGAGTGCTGCGACGCCACTGGCGAGTGCCTCGGTGAGGACGTTGCCGAAGGTTTCGGTGAGACTCGGGAAGACGAACAAGTCGGCCGAGGCATAGTGTGCGGCCAGTTCTTCCCCTACCTTGGCGCCGGTGTAGATATGGTGACCATGCTGGCGGCGCAGATGTGCGAGCTCCGGCCCATCGCCGACTAGAACACATCGGCTGTTCGGCTCAACACGCTGAATGCGCTCGAAGGCTTCGATCGCAAGGTCGATGTGCTTTTCTGCGGCGATTCGCCCGACATAGAGCGCGACCAGCGTGTCCTCACTGCAGCCCCAGGAGCTGCGCAGCCTCTCGCTACGATAATGCGGCGAAAAACGCTCGGTGTCGACGCCCCGGCTGAGCACATGCATGTTCTTGAAGCCGGCGGCGGCAAGATCGTCTCGCAACGCTTGTGTCGGCACCAGCGTTGCCCCGGATCGGTTGTGGAAGCGTTTCAGGATCTCGATGATTGGCCGCATCAGCAAGCCAACCCCGTAATGGCTGCAGTATTGCTGGAACTGGGTATGAAAGCCGGTAAGCGTGGGGATGCCTTGACGTGCGGCGACCTGGAGAGCTGCGTGACCGAGCGGGCCTTCGGTGGCAATGTAGACCGCGTCCGGTCGTGCGTCGCGCCATCGACGATGAATCTTGCCGAGTGCAGGGAGGCCAAAGCGCAGCCCGCGGTAGCCAGGCAAGGGCAGGCCGCCGACGAGCAGTTCGGCAGGTTCTGGTTGCCGATTGCGCTCAGTGTTGCCGGCGCCTGATCGCCGCCGATCTGCAGGTTGTCGGGGTCTGACCAAGCTGACCTGATGTCCTCGGCGCTCGAGCCCACGTGCGATCTGCGCCAGGGTATTGGCGACGCCGTTGATCTCTGGCAGGTAGGTCTCGGTGACCAGCGCGATGTGCAGTTTCGGCCGCGCGATCGGCGACCCTGGGCTCTGGGTGTCGGCTTGGGGGGTCGTCATCGGTGTTTTTCTTCGTCGACACGCCGCCGGGCGTTGGCGCGATCTGCGGTGACAGTGATGTCGAGGGCCTGCGTAATCTGGGACTCGCATTTAGCGGCGAGCGTGCGTCGGTCCATGAGCGTGCTGGCGATGATGTCGAGGAAGTGCACCTTGACCTCAGTCTGTGGTTGGCAGAGAACGCGCCATAGATGTGCGATCAGTGTGTCGTCATCGATAAAGGGTGCGATGTGATCAGGGCTGTTGTTCGAGCCGTAACGGATCGCAACCGGCTGTACATCGATTCTGGATTGTTGCGCTGCAGCAAGCAGCCGCGGGTGAAAGCGTCGCAGTTGGTGGCCGTCGCTGGTGGTTCCTTCCGGAAAGATCACGACCGCCTGTCGCTCGCGAACCTGTTCAGCGATGCGTGCGATCAGGTCAGCGGTTTGGTTGCCGCCGCGCTTGATGAAGAGGGTTCCGATCTGTGCCGACATCCAGCCGATCATCGGCCAGCCGCGTACCTCTGACTTGGAGAGGAAATTGATCGGCGCGAGTGAGCCGAGTACTGGCACATCGAGCCAGGAAATGTGGTTGGCAACGAGCAAGACGCGTTTCGCTGAGCGTCCCTGAGCGCGGATCTTGAGTCCGAGCATCGGTGTGAGCCGCCGGTACCACCAGTGAACGATGATCGGACGTGCGTTGTTGATGCCACCGATGCCAAGCGTACGCCAGAGCGCCAAGCCGACAACGATGAGCGCGCCAAACAGAAGATGTCCGCCGATTGCGACGACGCGCATCGTCGCTCGCAGGCTGCCCGGGTTCGGTCGAGCCATCTGTGATTCCTAGATGCGCTCCAGAAAGTGCCGAGCATAGCTCGGGTTGAGCGAGCGCATATCGAGCAACATCAAGACGTCGGCGACCTCAAAATCGGGGTCGCGACAGGGCTCACCGCAGGCAACGGCACCGAGGCGGACATAGCCCTTGAGCAATGCCGGGAGGGGCGCGTCGAGCACATCGGTGGCGCCGACAGCTGTCAGAAGTGGGACTCGGGGAATGACTTGCATGGTGTCCGGTGCCATGGCCTGGCGACGTAGGCGGTTCATGATGGCGGCGGCTTGGCAGTCGTTCTCGCCGAGCGGAACGCTGGCGCAGCCAAACAGGTAATCGATCTGGTGTTGCTGAATATACTGGGCAACGCCTGACCAGAGTACCGCAATGACGGAGCCGTGGCGGCATTCATGAGACACGCAGGTGCGACCAAGCTCTAACAGGCGGCCGGGCAACGATGGGATGATGCCAAGCTCGAACTCGCTCTCGGAATAGAACCTGCCGATCCGTTCAGCGCTCTGGTTACTGAGCAAGCGCGTGCAGCCGACGACGCGGTTGGTTCTGGTCTCGCGCACCAAGAGATGCTCGCAAAAGGCGTCGAATTCATCGATATCGAGTCCATGCTCGCCGGTTTTGAGCTTGGCGCCGAGTTCTTCGCCAAAGACTTGGTAGCGCAGCGCTTGTGCCTCTCGAACCGCCTCCGGGGAATCGGCTAGCTCGACGAACAGACGCTCACCGCGTTTGAAGCTAAGCGCAGCTGTACTTGCTCCCATATTCGCTCCCATATTCGCTCCCATATTCGCTCCCATATTCGCTCCCATATTCGCTCCCATATCCGCTCTTATGTTCGCTTCGACCATCGCTACGGGATAACGGATCAGTGTAGCGGAGGCCGATGTCGATCAAATGGCACTTGGGTGACAGGTGGATGACGGAACGGGGTCTGGACGCGCTCTGCTGGTCGCGCTTTGTCGTTAGCTGCGCAGTGATCGGATCGGCCAGCCGCGCTCATGGGCGATGGCGGCCAGGCGCTCGTCAGGATCGATCGCGACCGGGAAGTCCACCGTTTCGAGCAATGGCAGATCGTTGATCGAATCGCTGTAGAAGATGCTGCCGCTCAAGCTTGCCGCATGCGCATCTAGCCACTGACGGAGGCGTTCAACCTTGCCTTCGCGAAACGCCGGTGTGCCGACGGTTTGGCCGCTATAGTGTCCGTCAACGAGGGCGGGCTCGGTCGCTATCAGGTGTTCGATGCCGAACCGCTCGGCAATGGGCGCGGTAACAAAGGCGTTGGTTGCGGTAATGATCATGAGCGTATCACCGTTGCTTCGGTGCTGCTCGACCAGGGCATGCGCTGCTGGCAGCATGATTGGCTCGATGCGCTCGCGGACGAAGGTTTCGCGCCAGCGCTCGAGCTGTGCGCGCGGGTGCTGGCTCAGGGGCGCGAGCGAGAAGCGCAGAAAGGCGTCGATATCAAGCCGTCCAGCGCGGTAGTCGTCGTAGAACTGCTGGTTGGCTCGCTCGTACTGTTCGCCGTCGACGACGCCGAGGTCGATGAGGTGACGCCCCCACAGGTAATCGGAATCTCCGCCGAGCAGTGTATTGTCAAGATCGAAGATGGCAAGAGGCATGGTTTGGCCTTAAAGGCGGCTTGGGCTGATGAGGCTAGGATTATCTCGGATTTGGCCATACCCTCGCCCGGCTTTGGCGCTGGCATGGCCCAAAAGGGCCTGCGCTTAAGTCTGAATCGGGTGTGAAATGCGATAGCCAGTGTTGTTCAGGGAAAGCATCGAGTCTCTGTGGCCCTTCGCGGGATTTGAAGCGGCTAGGCAGATTGTGGAAGAATGCCAACGAAACTCAAAAAGGTACAGCAACTTGATCGACGGGGACGGTTTCCGGCCAAACGTCGGCATCATCTTGAGCAACGCAGACCGCCGCCTGTTCTGGGGGCGCCGTGTCGGGCAAAACGCGTGGCAGTTTCCACAGGGTGGGATCAAGTCCGACGAGACACCGCTCGAGGCGATGTATCGCGAATTGGAGGAGGAAGTTGGCCTGTTGCCAGGACATGTCAAAGTTCTTGGCTGCACGCGAGGCTGGCTTCGCTACCGCTTGCCCAAGCGCTTTATCCGGCGTCACTGCGGTCCGATCTGCATTGGCCAAAAGCAGGTGTGGTACTTGCTCAGGGTCCAATGCGGGGAAGGCGACTTTTGCCTCGATCGCAGCGAAAAGCCTGAGTTCGATGCCTGGCGCTGGGTCCGCTACTGGTATCCGGTACAGGATGTCGTCTACTTCAAGCGCCGCGTTTATGAACGTGCATTGCACGAGTTGGCGCCGCTGCTGTATCCGGATGGCGTTCCGGCATTCGATATCATGGCTCCGCAGGTCCAGCAGAGTAGCCGCGGCTACTTGCGCCAACGCCGGCGTTAGCTGAGGACCTTATAGGCCGCCTGACTCTGACTCGGGCACGACAAGCGGGAGCCCCTTGCCGGGGTTCAGGATGTCGTTCGGATCAAACTGCGCCTTGATGGCGCGCATCAGAGCGAGCGCGGGTGGGTCGATCTCGCGGTCGACGAAGTCGCGTTTCTCGAGCCCGACCCCGTGCTCACCGGAGAGGGTGCCACCAAGCGCGACGACGCAATCGAAGACGCCGGCGAGGCAGTCGGCTGCGCGCGCCATCTCATCAACGTCGTCTGGATTGACCAGCAGGTTGACATGGATGTTGCCATTACCAGCATGGCCGAAGTTGACGATGCGGATGCGATGCTGGCGTCCAAGCTGCTCTAGGGTGTCGATAAAGGTTGCGATCCTGGAGACCGGCACCACCACATCTTCATTGATCTTCTTGGGTGCGACATGCCTCAGCGCCGGAGAGAGGGCCTTACGGGTGCGCCAGAGTGCAGCGATTTGTTCACGGTCGCGGGCGACGCTGAGGTCAAGCAGGCCGGGATTGCGAGCCGCTGAAGCGACGGCATCGGCGGTGGTCGAAACGCAGTCAGCCGGTCCGTCGACCTCGATCATCAGGAGCGCGCCAGTGTCGGCGCTGACGCCGAGGTCGGAGTATTGGCGCACCATGTCGATCGCCGCGGCGTCCATGAATTCCAGCGCGCAGGGGGTGATTGGCTGCGCCATGATGGCTGCCACTGCGTCCGCTGCGGCCTGGATATTGCGATAGGTTGCTCGCAGGGTCTGCTTCGCTTCGGCCCTTGGAGTGAGCTTCAGCGTCGCTTCAGTGATCAGCGCTAGGGTTCCTTCGGAGCCGATGATCAAGCGAGTCAGGTCATAGCCGACCACGCCCTTGGTGGTGAGGACGCCAGTGCGAATGCACTGGCCGCTGCCGGTGACCGCCGCTAGGCCCAGGGTGTTCTCGCGCGGGGTACCGTACTTCACTGCGCGCGGGCCGGCCGAGTTATACGCTAGGTTGCCGCCAATGGTGCAGATCGCGGCGCTGGTGGGGTCGGGCGGCCAAAAGAAACCCTGTTCGCCCAAGGCGCGCTGCAGGGTCTCGTTGACGACCCCGGGCTCGACCACGGCGAGTCGGTTGGCCGGGTCGATGCGCAGGATGCGGTTCATGCGCTCGAAGGCGATGACGATGCCGTTGCGCTCCGGCACCGTGGCGCCGGTGGTTCCGGTGCCGAGTCCGCGTGCGGTGATGGGAAAGCCGTGTTGGTTCGCGAGTTGAACCAGCGCCTCGACTTGCTCGGCGTTGGTGACGAAGGCAACCGCTGCGGGCAGGCCTTGGCGGCGACTATTGTCGTAGCCGTAAGGCCAGCAGTCGCCTGGGTCGGTCAGCAGAGACTTCGGGCCAACGATCTCTGTTAGGCCCTGGATGGCGGAAGGATCAAGCGCCATCAGTCTGTGTCTGTGCTGACGAATCGGTTGCTGATGGGCTGCTTGATGGCGATTTCGGCTCGATATACTCGAACAACTTGACGACGCGAACGACGCCGGGCAGTCGGCGTACGACCTCGGTCGTGGTATCAGCCTCTTCACGCGTGACCAGGCCCATCAGGTAGACGATGCCGTCTTCGGTGACGATCTTGACGCGGGTTGCGTCGAACCCCTTGACGCCTCTGCCACCGCCGATCGCGATCTTGGCGCGTGAGGTGATCAAGGCATCCTGACTCTCTTGCGCGAGCGAGATCGACGGTCCGATCTGGACCTCATCGTAGACCCTGGTGACCTTCGGTAGCTGACTGACGATCTCGGCGAAGCGCCTCTTCACCTCGGCGCTGTCGGCTTGGCCGGTCAGGAGCACCTGGTAGTTATAGCTGGTGATCGAGATGCGGCTCGCCTGCTCGACCTCCGGGGTCTGGAAGAAGTGGTGTTTCGCCTTGATCTCGATCATCTCGTCGTCGAGCACGGTACTTGCTGACCGGCGCTCATGCAGGACCGAGGCGCCGTATGCGGTTCCGACCACTGCTGCTGGCGCGCAGCCCTGGAGGAGCGGGGTTAGGCCGCTGGCTATGACGACCAGGAGCGCTCGAATCAGATTAGGAACTGGCAGCAAAGGCATGACGAATCCATTGGATGGCGCCGGCGCCATCGATGGCGATGACGTCAAACCGGCATGGCAGATTGATCGAGTGGCGTTGTAGATAATAGGCCGCAGCGGCGCTGAGGCGCGCCTGTTTGCGTGGGTCGACACTGGCCGCAGCACCGCCGAAACGAGCGGATGCACGAAAGCGGACTTCAACAAACACCAGTGTCTCGCCATCGCGCATCACCAGGTCCAGCTCACCACGTTTGCAACGCACATTGCTGGCGACATGATCGAGCCCTTGTCGCTCCAAATAGCGGCGGGCTTGCTGCTCCTGATAGTCGCCGAGCCGTTTGCGCCAGGGGGTTGCCTTGGTGGTCAAGATCGCGCGCTCGAGGTGCGAGCTGGTCGATGGGCTTGCATGGGCTCAATCCCCACTGGATTCAGGTTCGGTCGTGTCGATGCGGTCTGCTGTGGTCACCCCCGAACCGGTAAAACGCGCCAGCGTCAACTGTCGTTGCACCTGGCCGCGCGAGTCGACGCTCAGCCCACCGGTCTCGCCGGGAAAGAAGGTGCCAGGCTGGCGGCCCATCTCGCTGATGCGCGGGCTGAGCCGATAAGCGTCGATGCCCATCGCGTAGAGTCTCGCAAGCGGACCGCTGACGTCGCCTAGGGTTCCTTGCAGGGCCTGACGTGAGAGTCTATCGGAGCGTTGTTGGTCGAGCAGCCAGGGGATGTCGACGAAGTACAGGCCGGCCAAGGTTTGATCTCGCGAGGGGTTGAAGGCGCCGTCGTAGACATGCGAGGTGGCGATGACGGGGACCGCAACCCCGGTGAGCCGCAGCGCCTCCCAAAGCGAGGCGACGTTCTGGGTTGTGGCGACAAGAAAGACGACTTGTGCATCGCTGCTGGCCACGGATTCGGCGGCGTTGCTGACTGAGCCATAGGTGGGCTGTGCAACGAGGGTGCCGCCAAGCGCCCGCCACTGGCTGCGGAACGCGTCCGCCATTCTTGAGCCCCAAGCGCTCTGGGGATAGACCAGTGCCGCGCGCTTCAACCCCGCTGCAAAGGCGTAGTTGGCGGCGTTCATGGCCTCGTCTTCTGGGGCGAGCGAGAATTGGTAAAGGTTCGGTGTCGTCGCACCGCTGGCGCGGTTGAGGGCAAGGGTCGGCACCGGCAGCGCGCCCTGGCGGGCAAGCGCGGTCACGGATGATTTCTGCAGCGGTCCGATCACCAGGCTGGCGCCGGCATCGACATCCTGTGCGTATGCGGAGGCGCTATCTGCCCCGAAGCTCAGCCTGGGGCGGGTGCCGCTGCGGTCGGCTTCGTAGGCAGCCATGATGCCGTCTTTAATGGCCCTGCCCGCAGCACCGAATTGTCCGCTGGTCGGCAGCAGAACCAGTGCGTTGGTGCCAGCAGCGTAGCCGCCGGCAAGCGTTGTGAAGTAGGCGTCATCAAGTCCGGCAAGGGCGGGATGGCTCGAGTGGTTCTTGTCCCACCAGGATTTTAGGCTGGCATTGAGTTCGGGGGTGGCGATGCTCTTCCCTGCGAGGATCTGTGCCAGTTCAATCCAGCCACGCATGCGTCCTTTGGCGGCCTTTTCGGCCTCTGCAAGACGCGCCTGACTGAGACTGCTCAGGGTGAAGAGAAGCGAGACTTGGTTGTCCATGCGCGCATCGGGTGAGGTGAGCAGCCGGTCGAGTTGATCGAGCTTCTCGGCGGCCCGCACGTGCTCTTTGTTGAGCCGATAAGCCGCCGCAAGGGAACCGAAGTATTGCGTTTTCAGCTCCTTTGTCAGTGCGCCTGAGTTGACGCGATCGAGGGTGCTGATGGCTTCGGCGGCGCGGCCGCGGCTGAGTGCGACATCGGCCTGCAGCAGCAGTGCGGCCTGGCGTTGCGAGGCGGTTAATGCCGCTTGATCCAGTGCCAGCAGGATGCGGCTTGCGCGCTGTGCGTCACCGGCCCGGAGCAGTGCTTTCGCTGCTTCGATCTCAAGCTGTTGGCGTGCTGGTGGTGCGGTGGTCTTGGCCAGTGCGAGATAGGCGTCAGCCGCCGCACCGGGTTGATCTTCGCGCTCCAATCTACGGGCTTCCGCGAGTGCATTTGGCGGTAGGGTTTCGAGCAAGCGGTTGGCGTCTTTGACGGGGTCCATGGCGCAGCCAGCAATCAGGCTGAGACCGATGATCAACGCCAGGGCAGCAAGCCGCGCGGTTGAGCTGATTTTCGCGTGCAGCAATCGCTGCAGCTTCCGCGGTCGTGATGCGCGATGACCATGAGCCTTCGCCTGTGTTGGAGGGCGCGAATGGCCTTGACAAAGCGTTGTCGAGATTATTTGTTGGAGCTGTCGATCGAGGTGATGAGCAGGCATCATTGACTCCGAAGATATAACCGATGGGATCGAGCCGAAAGAGACTCCGCTCCGGTACCAAGCGTCTTTTTCACGGCGATCGGTCATCGCGTGCACTGATCGGCTGAGGGTAGGGCGGAATGTTTTGGGTTTAATCGTTTAGGTTTGATGGTTGTTTGATTTTTATTTAATGGTTGTTATGTTTAATTGTTGTTAATGGTTTCGATGCAACGATACGCGCAAGAGGTGGTCACCAGCCCTTTTCGTCGAGCATTGCGCGTAGATTATTATCGAGGGGCAGGCTGAGATCGGCTGTCGCTAACACCATGGAATCCCTAGTATTGACAACACGCACGCTGATGTAGACTCGATTTGAGCCTACGGCATAAGTGCCCATCAAAATCGAGTTGGCTGAGTAGGCGGCATTGAGACGCTTAACCTCGCGCGTCAGAATCAGCTCGCCGAGCTTCTCCTCAACAAAGAGGCTGTCGCGCATCTTGACCTCGCGCATGCGGACACCGGCCTGAGAGAGCGCGGATGCAAAGAGCTCTGAGCTGATGCGCCCGAAGGTTGAGGAGACTCTCAGGTTATTGATGTCGACGAAGGTTGATGCGATCATCGGGCTATATTGCGCCAATTCCGGCTTGACGCTGATTAGGCGTGTTGCGGCGTCTGTGATCTCGGCAGATAGATTCGCTGGTTGTACGTTCTGATAATAAGTGACGGGAGGGTCTGTTTTATAGTTGGGGAGACAGCCTATCAGCAGTACGCCGGGCAGGATCGCCAGTAGGCTCGTCCAAGCTCGCTGCAGGGTAAGCAGGGATGATTGACTCATTGCTGATCCCTTACCATTGGTTATCTAAGGGCACACGAGGTATGGGCTTCGGTTTTGGAATCCGCGTCGGATCATAGTGTTGGCGGTCGCCCTGATTGATATAATAGATATTGGATGAGGAATAGAGGACGCGTTCGTTATCTGTGATCTTAGTGGTAATAATGACCTCCTCTTGACTCACGGAGGTCCAGCTGCCGCTGGTAACATCGGCGCCCGCGACCGGTGGTATCAAGGCCAGTGCGGCATTGCTTGAGGGCGCCACGAGTACAGAGATGCCGGTGGCAAGGGCGGCTAAGGTGAGCGTCCCTGGATAGGGGCGAATGAAGCCACGGTCGCTGTGGTTGATCACCTCGACGTCGAAATCGACTGTGGCAGCGCCTCCTGGCTCTTTCTGAACGATCGCCCCACCGGAAACGAGCTCGCTGGTGAGGAGCGAGCGGTATCCGCGGGCGAACTCACCGCGGGGGTGATCTCTGTGCTTGGGTAAGTACAGAGGGGTCGACCTCAGATGCGGTTGTTGCAGTATGCCCGTGGCTTCATATTCGGCAAGCACCTGCCAATGGTGGGCGGCTTGCATGCGCTGTTGCTCGCTGTACGGGTAGGTCTTCGCCATGGGAACCTGAGCGGCGTTGGTATAAAAGCAGCCGCTCAGGACCAGACTGACTGTGCTAACTATGGCAATGAGGGCGAGTCGCGATAAGGCCACCAGCATCTCCCGTTGGCTGGGTCGAGTGCCCAGGCTTCCGCACCTGGATTGCTAGGCCCCTAGTGAGGAATGTAGGTTGTGCAGGCAACATGCACGCTTGTCAGATAAAAACCACGAGGCCGATGACTAGGGGGATGATTTGACTGGAATACTATACGTGGTAGCGACACCGATCGGCAATCGAGATGACCTCAGTCCGCGGGCCCAAGCGGTGCTGGCTGAGGCCGATGTGATCGCCTGCGAAGACACCAGGCACAGTCGTCCACTGCTCGCAGCATTCGGCATTGCTGGCGAGCTATTGTCCTATCACGAGCACAACGAAGATCAGCTGACTCCGCGCCTGCTGAGGCGACTGCAAGCGGGTGAGTCGATCGCGTTGATCAGCGATGCCGGCACGCCGCTGATCAGTGATCCCGGGTTCTTGTTGGTGCGGGCGGCGCGAGAAGAGGGCATTCGGGTTGAGCCGATCCCGGGTCCCTGTGCGGCGATCTGCGCCTTGTCGGCCGCCGGCTTGCCGAGTGACCGCTTCTTGTTTGTCGGTTTCCCGCCACGTACGCGTCCTCAACGTCTGGCCTGGTGCCAAGGTTTCGCCAAAGAGCCGGGTACCCTGATCTGTTACGAGAGTGCTCGCCGTGCCGCGGCGACCCTCAGCGATCTCGCCGAGGGCTTGGGTTCAGCACGGCGCGCCGTGGTCGCGCGGGAGTTGACCAAGCGCTTCGAGACCTTTCTGGTTGGTCGCCTCGCTGAGCTTGCCCAGCAGGTGGCCACAAGCCCTGAGCAGCAGCTCGGCGAGATGGTGATCATGATCGAGGGCGATGCGCGCGTTGACGATGAGCGTGATCGCGCCGAGCAATTGCGGGTACTGGGGATCTTGGCGGCGGAGCTGCCGTTGAAGCAGGCGGCGGCGCTCGCTGCGGCGATCACCGGGGGGGCACGGAATCAGTTGTATACAGCAGCCTTGAGGGCGCGTGATTGAGCTGATTAGGCCGTCAACGGGTCATCTACTACTTTGTTGATGTGAGCGCCACTGTCGGCGGAGGCCGCACACCCGGCTTGCCGGCGGTGGCCAGGTTGGGGCAATGGCCAGTTCGGGCGCAAAACGCTAGACTGTTTATTGGGAGTCGGCCGGACAGTCGCGGCTTGGCGCATGCGTCAGGCGGAGGAAAGTCCGGGCTCCACAGGGCAGGGTGCCAGGTAACGCCTGGGAGGCGAGAGCCTACGGAAAGTGCCGCAGAAAACAAACCGCCAACCCCGCGTGAGCGGGCGGTAAGGGTGAAAAGGTGCGGTAAGAGCGCACCGCGTCGGTGGCAACACGCGACGGCAGGGTAAACCCCATCCGGAGCAAGACCAAATAGGGGAGCGAGCAGCTTTGGCTGCAACATGCGGCCCGCATGGGCTCCCGGGTAGGTCGCTTGAGGCGCGGGGTGATCCGCGTCCCAGATGAATGACTGTCCACGACAGAACCCGGCTTACAGGCCGGCTCCCTTCTTCATTTTTACCGAGGCCTGTGGCTTTAAGGTCGAGTGTACTGGAGCACGACGTCATTGGCGCGCACCGTGGCGTCGACCGCTCGATCAGTCTCCACGACGCAAAAGGGCTTTTCGGCTGTCGCCTGCTCAGGTATGATGGCGTGTTACGTCATGTGGAAATAGCGTCGTGCCCTATCTCGACGCACCACGACATCGGTTTTCTCAACGCGAGCATTTTGGATCAATAGCGATGGTCAAGATTCGACTCACCCGCGGTGGCGCCAAGAAGCGTCCCTTCTATCAGATCGTCGTCACCGACATGCGTAAGCCACGGGACGGTGGCTGCATCGAGCGTCTGGGCTTTTTCAATCCCTGCGCGACCGGGGGTGAAAGTCGTTTGCGCGTCGACCGAGCGCGTGCTCAGCACTGGCTCGACCAAGGTGCGCAGCCGTCTGAGCGTGTCGCAAAGCTCCTGAAAGACGCCGCCAAGCAGGCTGAGGCTGCCGTTGCGGCCTGAGTGCTGACGTCGATTGCTGCCGCGCCGGTTGCCAACGGGCGATGACGGGTAGCGCTGAAGCCTCGGACCACGCTGCACCCAACAAGATCGTCCTTGGTCGTATCCTTGGCGTCTATGGTGTGCGCGGATGGCTGAAGATTTTTTCCGAGACAAGCCCACTCGAAAACATCTTCAGCTACTCGCCCTGGTTGGTCGATGGCGATGAGCAGCAGGTCGTTGCCTGGCGAAACCATAGTAAGGGCCTTGTTGCGCAGCTTCAGGGCTATGACGACCGCGATCATGCGCGGACCCTGACCGGAAAATCGATCTCGATACGACGTGATCAGTTGCCGCCGCCATCGCCGGATGAATTCTATTGGATTGATCTGCAGGGGCTGCAGGTCGAGACGCGTGAGGGTATCTCGCTCGGACAGGTGAGTCATTTGATCGAGACTGGCGCCAATGATGTGATGGTTGTACGAGGAGAGCGCGAACGCCTTCTGCCGTTCGTTTGGGGGCGGTTTGTGCTGGATGTCGATTTCGAGGCAAGGCGTTTGTTGGTCGATTGGGACCCTGAGTTTTAACGGCCAAGCCAACGTATCGACCCGGCTGAGCGGAAGCGATGCGGTTTGATGTCATCACCCTGTTTCCAGCGCAGTTCGCCGCACTCACCGAAGAGGGGGTCGTAGCGCGGGCATTGCAGCGGCAGGTTGCTCAGATCCACCTACACACGCCGCGTGATTACACCACGGACGTTCATCGTACCGTCGACGATCGTCCGTACGGCGGTGGACCAGGCATGGTGATGCGCTACACCCCGCTGCGGTTGGCGATTGAGGCGGCCCAGGCGGAGGCTGCGACTGAGGGTGTGCAGAGTCGTGTCGCCTATCTGTCCCCGCAGGGCGATCGCCTCGACCAGCGGCAAATCGAGCGGATCAGCGCGGCCCCTGGCTGGGTGTTGGTGGCTGGTCGCTACGAAGGAGTAGATGAGCGACTGATCGAGGATTGTGTCGACGAGGAATGGTCGATCGGCGACTACGTCCTCAGCGGTGGTGAGCTTGCGGCGATGGTGGTCATGGATGCGGCGATCCGGCTTCTGCCGGGCGTGCTCGGGCATGCGGACTCGGCGCGCCAGGATTCACACTCCAACGGGCTGCTCGATTGTCCCCACTACACCCGGCCGGAGAGGATCGGCGAGTGCAGCGTGCCAGAGGTGCTGCTGAGTGGCGATCATCAGGCGATTGAGCGTTGGCGATTGCAGCAGGCATTGGGCCGCACCTGGCAGCGGCGCCCTGACCTGCTACAAAGGCGAGGCATCAGTGCGTTCGAGCAGCGACTGCTCGACGACTATCTTCTGGAGGCGGCGCGGTCGCGGCCGCGTGTCGGATCGGAACAGAGTGAGTAATGACATGAGCAACATCATTCAGCAAATCGAGCAAGAGCAGATGCGCCCGTCGGTGCCTGAATTCGCGCCAGGGGACACCATTGTGGTGCAGGTGCGTGTCAAGGAAGGCGAGCGTGAGCGTCTGCAGGCGTTTGAGGGCGTCTGCATCGCCAAGCGCAACCGCGGCCTCAACTCCGCCTTTACGGTGCGCAAGATCTCGCATGGCGAAGGGGTGGAGCGGGTCTTCCAGACCCACAGCCCGTCTATCGCTGACATCAAGGTGAAGCGTCGTGGCGACGTGCGTCGTGCCAAGCTCTATTACCTGCGGGGCCTCACCGGCAAGGCCGCTCGCATCAAAGAGAAGGTCTGAGTCGCGCTTGGCTGTGGTTTCAGCAGCGCGCCAATGGGGCTCGGGCGATTGCCGGCGGCCGCGGTTGGTATCCGTCGTCGTTTAACTGATGACGGCGAGCTTTTACTGGTACGACTACGAGACCTGGGGCAATGATCCTGCGCTCGATCGGCCCTGTCAGTTCGCGGGTCTTAGAACCGATGCTGAACTCAATGAGGTCGATGAGCCGTTGTTGTTGTTCGCCCGGCCGGCCGCTGATCTGCTGCCGCAGCCGGAGGCCTGCTTCGTCACCGGCATCACGCCGGATCAGGCGCTCAAGCAAGGCCTCCCTGAGGCTGAGTTTGCCCGGCTGATCCAGCAGGCGCTGGCGATGCCTGGCAGCTGTTCGGTCGGCTACAACAGCTTGCGCTTCGATGATCGAGTCAATAACTGGTTGTTCTACCGGAATCTGCTCGATCCCTATGCGCATGCATGGCAAAACGGGAATTCTCGTTGGGACTTGATTGACGTCTTGAGGTTGGCGCACGCGTTGCGGCCGCAGGGCATCCTGTGGCCAGAGCGTGAGCCTGGTGTCACCTCATTCAAACTCGAGGCGCTGACTGCCGCCAACTCCATCGAGCATCTCGGTGCTCACGATGCATTGGCTGATGTGCGGGCGACCCTGGCGCTGGCGCGGCGGCTGAAGGCGGCACAGCCGCGGCTCTTTGCCTACGCGCTAAAGCTGCGTGAGAAGCCGTATGTTGCCGAGCTGTTTGCCACGGGTGCGCCGTTGCTGCATGTTTCGGCGCGCTACGCAGCGGCGCAAGGCTGTATTGCGCCCGTGCTCAAGGTTGCGTCGCACCCAAGCCAAAAGAATCAGGTGATCTGTTTCGATCTGCGCCAAGACCCGGCGCAACTGCTGGATCTGTCGGCCGAGGAACTGCAGCAGCGCTTGTTCACGCGCCGCGAAGACTTGCCAGAGGGCGTCGAGCGGTTGCCGGCCAAAGGTGTGAAGATCAACGCGTCGCCAATGCTGGCGCCGATGAAGACCTTAACGCCGGACGCTGCTGCGCGCTGGCAGATCGATCCAGAACGGGTCGCTGTGCATGCGGCTCGCGCAGACCAGTATCGGCGCGAGATTGCTGAACGGCTTGGGCAAGCCTTCTCCGCCCGGCCCGAGCTGCAGTCTTCGACTGATCCTGAGCGCATGCTTTACACGGGCGGATTTTTTTCGGATCAGGATCGGCGGCTGATGGATCAGCTCGGACGCCTGACGCCGTCTGAGCTGGCTCAGGCGCAGCCGCGTTTCGATGATCCGCGCTTGCCGACGCTACTGTTTCGGATGCGGGCGCGCAGTTGGCCTGAGACGCTGAGCGAGGATGAACGCGAAGAGTGGGATGCTTGGCGTTTCGAGCGCTTAACCGAGCCGCAGGCCGGCGCCTCGATCACGATCGACGGTTATGAGGCCAAACTTGCCAGTCTGCGCACAGAGCACCTCAGCGATGAGGGCGCGCTCGCTATTCTCGACCGGCTTGAACGCTGGGGCGAGCATGTGATGACGGCTGAGGAGATTTGACGCCATTTTCGATAGTCGAGATGGTTGCGGGGTCCGCCGGGATTGTTTATCCTAGGCGGTCTATCTTTTTACTGACGACTCGCTGGGAGCGACCGTGATGACAACCCAAAGCGCAAAGCCGGCTGAAGTTCGGCGAGCTTGGTATTTAATTGATGCCGAGGGCAAGACACTTGGTCGGCTCGCCAGCGAATGTGCACGCAGGCTCCGCGGCAAGCATAAGCCGACCTATACTCCGCATGTCGATACCGGTGATTACCTGGTCATCGTTAATGCCGAGAAGGTGCGGGTGACCGGCAATAAGCTATCGGACAAGATGTACTACCGGCACACTGGCTACATCGGGAACCTCCGCTCAGCGAGCTTACAGCAGATGCTAGACAAGCACCCAGAACGGGTCATCCAGTTTGCCGTGAAAGGCATGTTGCCGCGTAATCCGCTTGGCCGCGCGATGATCAAGAAGATGAAAGTCTTTGCTGGCCCAACGCATCGCCACGCGGCACAGCAACCGCAGCCTCTAGAGATCTAACGCGCGACTTGCGCTGGTCCGCTTTATCCTGAAGCAATCTCTTCGATCGTCCAGGGTAGTTGTGCGCGATGAACGCTAGCTTGAGCTGATATCAGACACTCAGAACTAAGACTCTCGGAAACCTGAACCATGGAAAAACAGTACGCCACAGGGCGTCGCAAAAGCTCCTCGGCGCGCGTGTTCCTGAGCACCGGCTCCGGGCAGATCAACGTCAACGGGCGGCCGCTTGATGAATACTTCGGTCGTGAGACTGCTCGGATGCTTGTGCGGCAGGCCCTTGAGGCGGTCGATATGGTGGATCGAATCGACATTAACGCAACTGTCGTCGGTGGAGGCTCAAGTGGACAAGCAGGCGCCATTCGTCATGGCATTGCCCGCGCTCTAGTTGGGCACGATGAACGTCTGCGCTCGCCACTACGTCGTGCGGGCTTCCTAACCCGCGATGCCCGTGAGGTTGAGCGCAAGAAGGTGGGTCTGCACAAGGCACGTAAGCGCCCGCAATTCTCCAAGCGTTAATCGATGCGTTAGCATCGTCGGTGTTGAGCTGAGTAGGCTTCGTTACCGCGGTAAGCTCACACTGTCAAAATTGGGGGATCGTCTAGCGGCAGGACTACGGACTCTGACTCCGTCAACCTAGGTTCGAATCCTAGTCCCCCAGCCATCCTAAGCCCGCAGCTCCGTGGGCTTTTTTATGTTTATGCCATGCGCACAAAAATGCCCAGCGTGATGCTGGGCATTAGTTGCTGTGAGGATCAGCCTCTTATCAGGATGATCCTCAACGCGGTGTTGCGTTTAGGCTGCGAAGTTCTCGGCAACAAAATCCCAGTTGATCTTGTCCCAGATCGCTTCCAGATACTTTGGCCGGGCGTTGCGGTAGTCGACGTAGTAGGCGTGCTCCCAAACGTCCACGGTCAGTAGCGCGGTCTTGCCCTCTGTCATCGGCGTGCCGGCGTTGGAGGTGTTCATGATCTCGACGCTGCCGTCGCCGTTCTTGACCAGCCAGGTCCAGCCGGAGCCGAAGTTGGTGGCGGCTGACTGGCTGAACTGCTTCTTGAATTCGTCGAAGCTGCCGAACTTGGCGTTGATCGCATCGGCGAGCGCGCCGCTTGGCTCGCCGCCGCCGTTGGGGCTGAGGCAGTTCCAGTAGAAGCTGTGATTCCAGACCTGAGCCGCATTGTTGAAGATGCCGCCGGACGCTGTCTTGACGATCTCCTCAAGCGTTTTGCCCTCAAACTCAGTGCCGGGCACCAAGTTGTTGAGGTTGTTGACATAGGTCTGGTGATGCTTGCCGTAGTGGTAATCGATCGTCTCGGCCGAGATCACAGGCTCAAGAGCGTTCTTCTCGTAAGGGAGTGGTGGAAGTTCGTGTGCCATACTGACTCTCCTGGCGGTTTGGCTAGGGATGGGTGAATGAACTGCTTGCGACGAAAACGTAGGCCCGAGACAGGGGATATCAAGGGAATGCTGTTCGCGTCCGGTGAACTTGATGTGGCGAAGCGCAGCCTGGAGAGGCGCCGAGCTTGGCCACAAGCAGAATAATGGCGGAGGATCCGAGCTTATGTGTGGTATCTGCGGAGAGCTGCGCTTCGATGGCGGGCCGGCAGACTTGGGCGCGATCGAGCGGATGATGCAGCGATTAGCGCCGCGTGGGCCGGATCATGGCGGCAGCTACAGTGATGGTGCCTTGGCCTTTGGGCATCGGCGGCTATCGATCATCGATCTCTCGGCACGCTCGAATCAGCCGATGGTTGACCAGGGGTTGGGCCTCGCGCTGGTCTTCAACGGCACCATCTACAATCATCCCGAACTGCGTCGCGAGCTGCGCGACAAGGGCTACAGCTTTTTCTCTGATGGAGATACCGAGGTCATCCTCAAGGCCTGGCATGCTTGGGGTGAAGGCTGTGTCGAGCGGCTGCACGGGATGTTCGCGTTTGCGATCTGGGATACCAACCGCCGCCAGCTCTTCCTCGCGCGCGATCGCTTCGGCATAAAGCCGCTCTATTGGAGTGATGCCAATGGTCGGCTGCGCTTCGCCTCGACCACCCAGGCGCTGGTTGCGGCGGGTGGGGTTGGTGCCGGCATCGATCCAGTGGCGCTCCACAATCTGTTCACGCTGCACGCGGTGGTGCCGGCACCGCGTACCATTCTCAGCGATCTGCGCAAGTTGCCGCCGGCACACTGGTTGCGCATCGACGCCGATGGGCGCCGCACCGAGCAGCGCTATTGGCAGCTGGACGCGACCCGAGGCGCGAGCGGATCGGGCCTGCCGAGCAGTGATGCCGAATGGGTCGAGGCCATCCATGACGCGCTTGAGCAGGCGGTGCGCAAGCGTCGCGAGATCGCTGATGTGCCGGTTGGCGTGCTGCTCTCGGGTGGACTCGACTCCAGCCTGCTGGTCGCATTGCTCGCGGAGCATGGCGTCAATGATCTGCACACCTTCTCGGTCGGTTTTGAGGACACCCCGGAGGAGGCTGGCAGCGAATTCGAATACTCAGATCAAGTCGTCGAGCATTTTGGGACCCACCACCATCGCTTCCAGGTGCCGAACGATGAGGTTCTGCGCCGCTTGCCCGAGGCGGTCGATGCGATGACCGAACCGATGTTCGGCCAGGATGCCGTCGCCTTCTATCTGCTCGCCGAGCAGGTCTCGCGCGAGATCAAGGTAGTGCAGTCAGGGCAAGGGGCCGACGAGGTCTTCGGCGGCTATTTCTGGTATGCGCGGATCGCCGCTGAGACCGAGGGGAGCCCGACCGACCGCCTGCGCCGACACTACTTCGATCGCGACCACGATGAGTACCTGCAGATGGTCGCTCCGGCCTATGCGGGGGCGGATCACACGGCTGCCTTGGTGGCCGAGCGCCTCGCCGAGCCCGGCGCCGACGAACTCATCGATGCGGTACTTCGGCTCGATGTCACGACTTTGATCGTTGATGACCCAGTGAAGCGGGTCGACAACATGACCATGGCCTGGGGGCTCGAGGCGCGGGTGCCCTTCCTCGACCATCAGCTCGTCGAGCTTGCTGCCCGTTGCCCACCGGAGCTACGACTGCGCGATGGCGGCAAGTATCCGCTCAAGGCCATTGCGCGCGGGCGCTTGCCAGATGCCGTGATCGATCGGCCCAAGGGCTATTTTCCGATGCCGGCGCTCAAATACGTGCGCGGGGCCTTTCTGGACTTCATGCGTGACATCCTCAACTCCCAAGCCTGCCGCGAACGTGGGCTTTACCGCCGCGGCTATATCGAGCGGCTTCTGGATGAGCCCGACCAGCATCACACCCGCATCCAGGGTAGCAAGCTCTGGCATGTCGCCTTGCTCGAGTACTGGCTGCAGCGCCACATCGATGGACGCTAGTGCCTCCCTAGCCCAGGGGCAATCGGGTATCTGGACGCGTCCAGCTGAGTCGGCGCTGGGGATGGGGGCGGTTTAACTGCGATTGCCCTGAGCAGAAACGCGGGTGACCTCGAGATTGCGGTTTCGCATGGCGTAGGCCGTTGCGCCTTGATAAGCGCGGCAGCTATCCCGACCTTGGCCAGACCTAACACCCAGTATTCGACGAGGTATTGCGATGGATGTCATCGAGCGTATCGACCAACAGGTCAAGGGCCATCCAGCTGTCATCTACATGAAAGGAACCCCGCAGATGCCGCAGTGCGGTTTCTCGATGCGCGCTTCACAGGCGCTCGGTGACACTGGAGTGCCGTTCGCCTATGTGAATGTGCTTCAAGATCCAGAGATCTTTGAGAACCTTCCGCGCTACGCGGACTGGCCGACCTTCCCACAGATCTACATCGACGGCGAATTGGTCGGTGGCTGCGACATTACCCTGGAGCTAGCGGCCAGCGGCGAACTCAAAACCATGATGGAATCGGCCGCTTCGAAGCAAGAGCAGGCTGCAAGTTAGACCGCCCCGAGGCAAGTAAGGGTCTGAACGATGTCGCGTTGATCAGGCCTAGACCATCAAGCCCCCGCTGCAGGGGGCTTTCACATTGAGCGCATCAGATTGAGCGCATCAGATTAAGCGCATCAGGATGTGGTTGCAGCTCGCCAGCGATTGACGATGGTGCAAAACAACCGCGCGGTCTGCTCGGCATCGTAGATCGCGGAATGGGCGGCACTGTTATCCCAACCAAGCCCGGCGGCCTGAGCCGCCTTTGCGAGTACGGTCTGTCCGTAGGCCAAACCGGCGAGTGAAACCGTATCGAACACGCTAAAGGCATGGAACGGGTTGCGCTTATAGTCGTTCCGATCCACGGCCGCTTTCACGAAGCCGAGGTCGAAATGTGCGTTGTGTCCGACCAAGATGGCGCGATTGCAGCCATGCGATGCAACCGCCTTGCGAATTGGGTCGAGAATCTTGGGTAGGGCGTGCCGTTCGGCGAGGGCATCCCGAAACGGATGCTCAGGGTCGATCTTGTTGAATGCGAGTGCGCTTTGATCGAGTTCGGAGCCGAGGAAGGGGAGGACATGGCAGGCGTGGGTTGCGCCTGGTGCCAGCCAGCCGTCCGCGTCCATCCGAATCATCACCGCAGCAATCTCGAGCAACGCGTGACGTTGGGGGTCAAAACCCGCAGTTTCGACGTCGACGACCACTGGTAAAAAGCCACGGAAGCGGCCAGCGATCCCCTTGTGCACTTTGTCTTGGTCTTGGTATTCCATACCGGCAGCATAAGAGGGTTGCCGACAAAAGCCAAACCTTGGAAGACTTGGGGCTGGGAGAGGAGGTTAAGGCGAGAAGATGAGAGAGCAGGAAGAGGAGAGCAGGAAGAGGAGAGCAGGATGCGCGAGAAGGTGAGCAGCTCGGTTTGGTGATGATCATGAATAGCGGTGCGCGGTTGAGGTGCGGGCTGCTGAGCCGGTGTGGGCGTTGGCTGGTGTTGGTGATCCTCTGCGGATTCCTCGCTGAGACCGCCCTCGCTGAGCCTTGTTGCGAGCAGGGTCTCCTGTTTCGTCTAGACCCAGAGGTGAGTGCTCAGCCATCGAGCTGGTTGTTCGGAACCATGCATAGTGATGATCCACGTGTGACGCGCTTGCCGGCGCCAGTGCTTGCCGCCTTCGATTCGGCGCTCGGGGTGGTGTTAGAGGTGGTTCCAGACGCGGCGATGCAAGAGGCGTCGCGTGCAGCCATGGTGTTGAGCCCAGGCGAGCGCCTCTCTGAACAGTTGCCACCTGCGGTCTATCAAGAGATCCTCATCGCCCTGTCCGAGCGTGGCATACCACAGGCAGCGGCTGAGCGGCTCGCGCCCTGGGCGATCTTGCTGGTCCTGAGTATGCCTCCGCCGAGTTCCGCTCCGGTACTTGACCTCGTTCTCTATCAACGCGCAGCCGAGTTGGACAAGCCGGTTGTGGGGCTTGAGAGCATTGCTGAACAGCTTTCCGTGTTCCAGGCGCTCAGTCTTGAGGAGCAAGTTGTATTGCTCGAATCGACTCTGCGTCACCGTGCACAACTACCGCAGATCTTTGCTGCCTTGCTGGATGCCTACCTTGACGGCGACCTTGTGACCCTGATGAGGCTTGGGCAGACCCTAGCGGCCGAAGATCCTGAGTTAGATGAGCGCCTGCGCCGGGCGTTGATTGACGATCGCAATCGGCGCATGTTCGCACGGCTGGTCCCGATGCTCCAACAGGGAAGACAGTTCATTGCCGTGGGCGCGCTGCATTTGCCTGGTCCCGGTGGATTGTTGCAGCGCCTGCAAGCGGCAGGCGTCGAGGTCACGCGCGTCTACTGATACTCAGCCGCGCTGGAGTGCTGTGCTAACATCGTGATCGAGCCATCGCGCTCGAGCGATCGCGATGTTCGATGAGATGCGGGAGTCCGGTCTATGCACAGAGTGCGCCTTTTTCACACCCTTTGCTTGGCGCTCTTGGCGGCGTCATTGGCTGGGGGCTGTAGCTCGATCCCAAAGGAGCAGCGCGATCCACGCGATCCTTGGCAGCCCTACAACCGGGCGATGTTCAAGTTCAACACCGACTTCGACAACGCCTTCTTCAAGCCAGTGGCTCGGGGCTATCAGGCTGTCATCCCAGAGCCGATGAACCATGGCATCACTAACTTTTTTAACAACATCGCCGATGTGACTTCGGCGGTGAACAATGTGCTCCAGTTCAAGCTCTCGCGCGCTGGCAGCGATGTCGGCCGCGTGGTGGTGAATACCACCGTGGGTCTGGTCGGCTTTATCGATGTCGCCACCAATGTCGGCATCCCGAGCTATAAGGAAGACTTCGGTCAGACACTGGGCTATTGGGGGTTCGGCGACGGCCCCTACTTCGTGATGCCGATCTTGGGCCCCAGCTCAGTGCGCGACACCGTCGGCTTTGCCGGCGATGTGGTGATCGACCCGTTCTTTAGTCTGGAGGCGGATGAGATCTACTGGGGTTTCGTGGTGGTGCGGGCAATTGACACTCGCGCTGGGCTGCTTGCCGCCGGCGATCTGATGGATGAAGCCGCCCTTGATCGCTACGTCTTCGTGCGCGATGCCTATCTGCAGCGACGCCGTAACCTTGTCCATGACGGCAATCCGCCAGAGGACCAAGACTACGATCTGTTCTGGGACGAGGACGCCATCGACGAGTAATCGGCGTGGGATGTCGGCTCGGCTATCGGGCCCTTTCAGGAACAGCCGCTCACCAAGCTTGACCGGGACTCCGGTCCGCTCGGCAAGCAGCTGGTCGACTGAGGCGATTGCCGGAACATCTCGTACCAAATTGCGGTGAATTTTCGTTTGCTTTCGAGCAATGTCGCCGGACGGTAGCGCCGGGTTATGTAACCCTGATGCGGCGCACAAGGCGGTCGAAAAGACCAGCAGGGCAGTATGAGATTTGACAACAATGGCCTTGGAAACTGTCCATTAACTGCTTCTCGATTGGAGGGCCAGGGTTGGGCGATTTTCGGGAACGATTATCGGGAAGTAGAAAATGGACAGCCACTTAGTTCGAGCTACTGCTCGAGCTGCTGCTCGAGCTTGACGATTTCTTCCCGCCCTTGCCTCGACAATAGCCGCTGACCTCTACGCCATCCTTGCGCTTATAACCGTCTACCCAGGTACAGGCGTCTTGGCGTTCGCAAGAGGATTTTTCCATCCCTTTGCATTCGGCTGAGAGTGCCGATTGGGAGGCCAGCGTTAGCGCCCCCGTTATCGTGAGCATTGCAATTAAACTGACTGAGCGAGTGGGCCTTTTCATCACTTCGTCTTCCTCTCTATCCACCGAGTCCGCCGTTTGGCGGGCGTTATTAGGCAAGGTTTCCATCGTGGCCTCAAGAGCCACGAGACTGAGGATAACCAGCCTCTAGGCGGAGGTGCAACTCATCAATGACCGATCCGTTGTGAGCTGATCGAGGTTGTCCACTGCTTGATGGTCCTTCCCTGGGCTTGGACGAGCTATCGAGACTGGCGGGCGAGGTGGACTGGCGGACGGTCGTCGTGCAGCTGTGCAAGCTTGAGATAGGCCTGGTGCAGGCGCTCGACCTGTGGCCAAAGGCTGGCTGGATCGCCGCCGTTATCAATCCGGTCATCGGCCGCAGCAAGGCGCTCGGCGCGACTGACCTGGCTGGCGATGATGCGTTGAATCTGATCGGGCTCCAGGCCGCTGCGTGCCTGCACGCGCGCGATCTGCATCGCTTCGGGCAGATCGACGACCAGCACCCGGTCGACCAACGATTGTTGGCCGGTCTCCAGGAGGAGTGGGATCACCAGCAGAGCGTAAGGGCCGCTGATTGCTTCGGTCTCGGCAAGCATGTCGGTGCGGATCAAAGGATGCAGGATGCCCTCGAGGCGCTGGCGCGCGGCCGGGTCGGCGAAGACCTGCTGTCGCATCCGCGCGCGATCGAGGGCGCCTGTCGCATCAATCATTTCGGCGCCGAATGTGGCGGCGATTGCCGGTAGTGCCTCGCCACCCGGCGCGGTCAGACGGTGCGATATCGCGTCGGCATCACTGACGGTGACGCCAAAGGATGCAAACTCCTCGGCAACCGTACTTTTCCCGCTGCCGATTCCGCCTGTTAGGGCAACACGATAGGTCATGGGTGTCAGGCCAGCCCCGACCAGCTCAGATAAGCGCCTGTGATGGTATCGCCCCAGAGCAGGCTGATCCAACCGGCAATGGCCAGGAATGGTCCATAGGGAATCGGTTGTCCAGCTTGCTGACGTCCGCTTGCAATCAGTAAAACACCGACAATGGCGCCCGGGAGCGCCGAGAGTAGGATGATCTGCGGCACGGCTTGCCAGCCGAGCCAGGCACCAAAGAGCGCCAGTAGTTTGAAGTCACCGCGCCCCATGCCCTCCTTGCCGGTCGTGATTCGGAAGGCTTGGAATACCAGCCACAGCAGCAGGTAGCCCGCAGTGGCGCCGAGAATCGCCGAGGTTGCGTCGGTGAAGGTGCCGCCGAGGCTCAGCAACAGGCCGAGCCACAGGAGCGGTAGGGTCAGGCTGTCTGGTAGCAGCTGCGTATCGAAGTCAATGATCGCAAGGGCGATGAGCCCCCAGGTCAGGATCAAGGCGGCGAGCGCCGCGCTGGTCGGACCCAGCTGCCAGACCACCACCACCGACAGCAGGGCGGTGAGTGCCTCGACCAGCGGATAGCGGATCGCGATCGTTGCCTCGCAGGCGCGACAACGGCCACGCAAGCGCATCCAGCTGAGGATCGGGATGTTATCGAGCGGTCTGATGGCGGTGCCGCAAGACGGGCAGTGCGAGCCAGGCCGGGACAGGCTGAGGCGCGGTGCTCTGGCCATCTCTGATGTCGGAGGCGGTTGTTGCGATGTTGTGGCTGCCGGCTCGGTTGCGTCCTGTTGCGACGCGGTTACCCTTGCTGAGGCGAGGAGTTCGGCGCATTCCTCGCGCCATTCCTGTTCCATGATGCGCGGGAGCCGTAAAATCAGCACGTTGAGAAAGCTGCCGACGGCCAGACCGAACAGCGCCGTGGTCAAGTAGAGCAGCGCAGGTGCTTGCTCGAAGAGGCTGATGATATCGATCAAGTGAACGGGCTCCAGGCTTCGCTTGCTTGTTCAGTCAGGCGCTTCAGATGCGTCGCTCAGACCACGGCCGCGAGCTTGAAAATGGGCAGATACATCGCGACGACGAGACCACCGACGAGGCCGCCAATCACCACCATGATGAGCGGCTCAAGCAGGCTACTCAGGGCATCGACCGCGTTGTCGACCTGCTCTTCGTAGAAATCGGCGGCCTTGCCAAGCATGGCGTCTAACGCTCCTGACTCTTCGCCGATGGCTGTCATCTGGATCACCATGTGTGGGAAAACATTGGCCTGACGCATCGCCAGTTGCAGGCTTTGGCCGGTGGCGACGTCTTCGCGCATCTTGCTGACTGCGTTGGCGTAGACGACGCTGCCAGTGGCGCCTGAGACCGAGTCCAGCGCGTCCACAAGGGGAACACCGGCGGCGAACATGGTGGACAGTGTGCGCGCAAAACGGGCGACAGCGGCTTTATGCAAGATGGGACCGATCACCGGCAGTCGCAGCGCAGTCCGGTCGACGGCGTCGCGGAACGCCTTCGAGCGTTTGAAGGCGTAGATCATCGCATAGACGAGCGCGGCGATCCCAGCCGCAATGAGCCACCAGTAATCGCGCAAGAAGTCGGACATGGCGATCACCAGCAAGGTGAACGCGGGCAGATCGGCGCCAAAGCTCGAGAACAGCTCTTTGAACTGCGGTATCACGAAGAGCATGATCACGACGGTGACGACGATCGCAACCAAGATCACCGCGGCCGGGTAAAACATCGCCTTCTTGATCTTGCCCTTGATCGATTCGGTCTTCTCCTTGTAGGTCGCGATCTTGTCCAGCAAGACATCGAGGACGCCGGCTTGCTCGCCGGCAGCGACCAGGTTGCAGACCAGGTCGTCAAATTGGAGCGGAAACTTACGCAGTGCCGTCGCCATACTCGTGCCGCTCTCGATATCGCCCTTGATGTTGAGCAAGAGCTCCTGCATCGAAGGGTTATCGTGTCCGCGACCGACGATATCGAAGGACTGCACCAAAGGGACGCCAGCGGCCATCATGGTCGCGAGTTGGCGGCTAAAGATGCTGATATCGGCCGCGGTGATCTTCCGCTTGCCGCTGCCGAACAGTGGTTGCGGCTTCTTGCGGACCTTGGTCGGGTTGACACCCTGACGGCGGAGGTCGGCGCGGGCTAAGGCTGTACTCGATGCGCGCAGATCACCTTTGACGCGGGCGCCGCGACGATCGATGCCCTCCCATAAAAAGACCGCAGCCTTCTCAGGCTCATGTTTATTCGGCCTCTGTCTCTGCTTTTGTTTCTGTGCCGTCGAAGCGACCATCGCGTTCAGTCTCGGGTAATGCGGTTTAGCTCGAGTAGACTGGTGATCCCATTTTTGACCTGACGTAGGCCTGATTGGCGCAGGTCCAGATAACCCTCCTGCGCGGCTTGTCGGGCCAGATCAAGCGAATTGCCGCCCTCCATAATGGTTTGGCCCATCGCCTCGGAAACCTCGATCACTTGGAAAATGCCGATGCGTCCTTTATAGCCTTCGGTACAGCGCTCGCAGCCCACGGCTTTGTAGAGCGTGATGCCGTCATTGATCTCTTGTTCGCTGAACCCCTCCGCCAGGAGCGCTTCGTGTGGGAGTTCCTCGACTTCGCGACAATGGATGCATAGCTTGCGCGCGAGTCTCTGCGCCATGATGATCAGCACCGAGGAGGCGATATTGAAAGGCGCGACACCCATGTTCGCAAGTCGGGTCAGTGACTGCGGCGCATCATTGGTATGCAGCGTTGAGAGGACGAGGTGACCCGTCTGAGCGGCTTTGACCGCAATTTCAGCGGTCTCAAGATCTCGGATCTCGCCCACCATCAGGATGTCAGGATCTTGGCGCAGAAAGGCACGCAATGCTGCCGCGAAGGTCAAGCCCGTCTTGGCGTTCATGTTGACCTGGTTGATGCCAGGGACTTGGATCTCTACCGGGTCTTCAACGGTCGAGATGTTGACACCGATCTCATTCAGGATGTTGAGTGCCGAGTAGAGGGTAACGGTCTTGCCAGACCCGGTGGGTCCAGTCACCAGGATCATTCCGTAGGGCCGGGCGATGGCACGCAAGAAGATCTCTTGCTGCTCCGGAGTCATGCCGAGTTTGTCGACGCCAACGCTGCTACCGGCCGAGTCGAGAATACGCAGCACGACCTTTTCGCCGTAGAGCGTCGGTAAGGTGTTAACCCGGAAGTCGATGTCGTGTGAATAGCCAAGTTTGAGCTTGAGTCTGCCGTCCTGCGGTATTCGGCGTTCGGCAATATTCATGCGCGACATCACCTTCAGTCGTGCGATAAGCCGGTTGGCGATGTTCAGAGGCGGATTGGCGACTTCGTGCAGCACGCCATCCTGGCGAAAACGGATACGGAAGTAGCGTTCGTAGGGCTCGAAATGAATGTCTGAGGCGGCGGTATTGATGGCATCAAGCAGGATCTTATTGACGTATCGAACCACGGGTGCGTCATCGACGTTCGGGTCTGCGTCATTGTTTTCGGCTTCATTGTCGTCGCTGCCGTCGAGCTTGCCAAGATCGGCATCGATGAGGTCAGAGAGGGTGGTGTCCTGAGCTTGTAGCGTTTTGTTGATCGCGTCAGCGAGTTTGTCGTCTTCGACGAGTATGGCGCTGACGCTGAGGTCGGTATTGAACCGGATCTCGTCTAGTGCCCGGTCGTTGGTGGGATCGGAGACGGCGACGAACAGGCGGTTGCCACGGCGGAACAGCGGCAATGCGCGATGCTTACGGACTAAGCGCGCATCAACCAGGTCCATCGGCACGTTGAGCAGGTCGACTGCGAGTAGGTCGATCAGCGGAACGCCAAATTCCTCAGAGGCGGCAACGGCGATTCGATGGCTATCGAGGACCTTCTGCTCGACGAGGTATTGGACGAAGGGTTGGCGTCGGCCATTGGCTTCAGCCTGTGCCGTCTGCGCCCGTTTCTCCGATAAGAACCCATCCTGCACCAGACGTCGCGCCAGCCCGGCTGGATTGATGGTGGACGCTTCGGTCGCCATGGTGCAGGCTTGTTCCTATTTTTTCATGGTCAACGGCTAATATTGAAAGCGAGTCTCACGTTGTTGGCAACCAGGCCGTTATCCTTTTGCTCGCTCTCATTGAGATAGAATTCGAGGATGGTCTCGCGATTCATCAGCATCTCCTCGGTCACCTCCTCCGCGATCTCATTGGCGTGGCAGAAGACGCTGACATAGGGCGATTCCGGCTCGCGCGGATCGGTGATCCACAGGTCCGGAGAGATATCTTGGATGAAGCGGAGGAAGCCGTATCCCTTGTCCGGGAACCATTTCGTGCAGACGCCGCGCACGCAAGAGCCTGACTTGCCCCACTCGTTGCGCGGCTCATAGGTGACCGGTAGCAGATCAGGGATCAGAAAGCCAGGCCAGAAGGCGTCGACCTCTTGCTGCAGGGCACGCGAGACATTCTTGAATCCAATCAACTCGACACGGCAGCCGCGGTTCTGCAAGGCCTCGACCACCTGTAGGAAGTCGCCGTCTCCAGTGACGAGGATGACCTGATCGAGCTTCTCGGCCTGGAGCATGGCGTCGACCGCCATGTCGAGGTCGGCATTGGCCTTCATTGAGACGTTGCCAGCCTCATCCGTATAGCGGCGTACATATTTGACGGTGATCTTCCAGCCGAAGTCGCGCACCATCTGCTGATAGCCGCGGCTCTTCTTAGCGTATTCGGGGTCTTCGCGCGCGCGCTCGGAATCGTAAGAGATATAGGTATTGAGGCGTTGCAAGATGCCGCCCTCACGCCCTGCGAAGCGTCGCAGGATGTCGTAGCGCATCTGATAGCCACCGTTATAACGGACATTCTCGGCGTCGACATAGACGCCAACTCGCTGACATAAAGGCAAGGAGGTTAACCTCGTGGGGGCTGAGCGCCCAACTGGAGTCCGTTCGGGATGGGAAGCGTAAGTGATGGACGGGTAGTGAAGACGGCCAGGAGTGGCACGTTTGCGCCGCTCCTGGTTTTGGACTCTGTTGCTACTGATTGGCTCGGTTGTCGATCAGTTCTTCTACCACAGCAGGATCGGCGAGGGTGGAGGTATCGCCGAGGGTGTCGATCTCATTGGCGGCGATCTTGCGCAGGATGCGACGCATGATCTTACCGGAGCGGGTCTTTGGGAGCCCCGGTGACCATTGGATCAGATCAATGGTGGCAATGGGGCCGATCTCGGTGCGCACCAGCTTGACCAACTCTTTTTTCAACTCATCGCTCGGCTCGACGCCGGCCATGGTGGTGACATAGGCATAGATGCCCTGGCCCTTGATGTCATGCGGATACCCGACGACCGCGGCCTCGGCGACGGCGTCGTGCAGGACTAAGGCCGATTCGATCTCGGCGGTGCCGAGGCGGTGACCGGAGACATTGAGCACGTCGTCGATGCGGCCGGTGATCCAGTAGTAGCCATCGGCATCACGCTTGGCGCCATCGCCAGAGAAGTAGTAGCCGGGATACTGCTTGAAGTAGGTGTCGATGAAGCGCTGATGGTCACCATAGACGGTACGCATCTGCCCCGGCCAGGGCCGGGTGATGACCAGCGCTCCCTCGGCCTCGCCCTCGAGCAGGGTACCGGTACTGGCATCGACCAGCGCCGGCACCACACCAAAGAACGGCTTGGTGGCCGAGCCCGGCTTGGTCGGGGTGGCCCCGGGCAGCGGCGTGATCAGATGGCCGCCGGTCTCGGTCTGCCACCAGGTATCGACGATCGGGCAGCGCTCATCGCCGACCACCCGGTGATACCACTCCCAGGCCTCGGGATTGATCGGCTCGCCGACCGTGCCGAGGATGCGCAGGCTCTTGCGCGAGGTCTTCTTGACCGGCTCCTCACCGGCACGCATCAGGGCGCGGATCGCGGTGGGCGCGGTGTAGAAGGTGGCGACATTGTGCTTGTCGATCACCTGCCAGAAGCGTGACATATCCGGATAGTTCGGGATGCCCTCGAACATCAGCGAGATGGCGCCGTTGGCGAGCGGGCCATAAACGATGTAGGTGTGCCCAGTGACCCAGCCGACATCGGCGGTGCACCAGTAGACCTCACCCTCGCGGTAGTCGAAGGTGTACTTATGCGTCATCGCCGCATAGACCAGATAGCCGCCGGTGGTGTGTAGCACGCCCTTCGGCTTGCCGGTCGAGCCCGAGGTATAGAGGATGAACAATGGGTCCTCGGCGTCCATCGGCTCCGGCTCGCACTCGGCGGAGGCATCGGCCATGGCTTCGTGGTACCAGAGGTCGCGATCTTCGCTCCAAGCAACTTCGCCTCCAGTACGACGCACCACGATGCAAGTATCGATGCTGGGGCATTCCTCGAGCGCCTTGTCGGCATTCTTCTTCAGCGGCACATGACGGCCACCGCGCACGCTCTCGTCGGAGGTGATCAGCAACCGGCATTCCGAATCCTGAATCCGATCGCGCAGTGAATCGGGCGAGAAGCCGCCGAAGACGATCGAATGCACGGCACCGATGCGGGTGCAGGCGAGCATCGCAACCGCGGCTTCCGGGATCATCGGCAGATAGATACAGACCCGATCGCCCTTGCCGACGCCGCGCGCCTTCATCACGTTGGCGAGTTTGCAGACCTCGGCATGCAGCTCACGGTAAGTGACCTTGCGATCTTCCTCAGGGTTGTCGCCTTCCCAGATGATCGCAACCTGATCGCCACGGGTGGCCAGGTGTCGGTCCAGGCAGTTCTGCGACACATTGAGCTTGCCGCCTTCGAACCAGCGGATATGCACCTCGTCCGGGCCATAGCTGTAGTCCATGACCTTGTTCCACTTCTCGAGCCAGGTCACATGCTTCTCCGCATGTTCGGCCCAGAAGCCTTCCGGATCATCGACTGAGCGCTGATACAGGCTGTGATAGGTTTCTTCGTCGATCAACGCTTCAGCGGCGATTTCGGCGGGGACGGGGTAGATCTTGGAATCCGACATAATGTTGAGTCCTCCTCGGGCGGCTCTGCGGTGACAAATGCGGTGTCCGTTCCGCTCGTTGGGTCAGGATGCGTCAATAACGCTTAACCCGTGAAGTCTAAACCCTCGCCCGCAACGCTGCCAGATCAGCGGTCAGTGCGTTCCGCTAGTGCAACCGTGTAATGCGCGCCCTGCTTGAGCTTGTCGTAGTTGCCGAAGACCTCTTGCAGGTTGCGCTTGATGAACGCGCGCAGGCCGCTGATGGTGACCAGATAGAGTCGGCCGCCGGGGCGGAGGCGGGCGTGGGCATCGTGCAGCAGGATCGAGAGCAACTCCTTGCCGACCTTGGCAGGTATGTTGCTCGCGATGAGGTCGAAGCGGGCCTTGGGTGGTAACTGATCGAAACCGTTGCTCAGTAGGCTGCTGGCGTTGCCCAGGTTATTCAGCGTCGCGTTGCGCTGGGCATAGTCGACGGCGACGAAGTCCTTGTCGACCATCAGGGTCTGGCCGTGGGGGGCTAATGCCGCGAGGGTCAGCCCGATCGGGCCATAGCCGCAGCCGAGATCGAGGCAGTCGGCCGTTGGCTCGATCTTGAGATGTTGGAGGAGCAGACGCGTGCCTTCATCGATCTCGCGCGGTGAAAACAGACCCCAGGTCGATTCGAACCTCAGCCGGTGTCCGCGCAGCTCGGCCTCGAACTGAATTGGGGTGCGGAGGGCTGCGAGTTGGTCAGGGGCAAGCATCTGGCGGACGATCCAATCAATGAAAAGCGCCTAGTCTACAGGGCTATGTCGCGAGCGCGTTGGCTAGACTAGGGGATCGACTTGATCAATGCGGAGGGGTTCGATGTCCGATCTCGCCGGCCAGCTCGAGATTCGCCTCGATCGGCGCACTGGTGCCGTCGCGATTGGCTCGACTCGTCCGGTCACTGCGTCACGTGTCTTCGCCGGTAAGTCGCCTGCTGAAGTGGTGCGTCAGTTGCCAGCGTTGTTTAGCCTTTGCGGCACAGCGCAGGCGGCAGCCTGTATCGGGGCCTGCGAGCAGGCACTTGGGCAACAACCGAGCGCGGCGGTCTTGGCGCGTCGCCAAGCCTTGATTCACGCCGAGACGATCAAGGAGCACCTGTGGCGATTGTTGCTGGATTGGCCAAGGATGCTTGATTGCAAAACGGAATCAACTGCAGCTATCAACGCCAACGCCAACGCCAACGCCAACGCCAACGCCAACGCCAACGCCAACGCCCGAGCATCGGCTCTAGCCTTGCCGCCTGCGGCCTCTGCGATGCCAAGCGTCATGCAGGCCTTCATGGCGTTCCGGCAGGCCCAGCAGGCGGCCGGCGACCCATTTTCATTGGATCAGCAACAGGCTGAGCGTGGCGCTGTTGCAGCGATTGATTCCCGCAGGCTCCTGGACCTGGTGATCGATCAGGCGCTAGGAACGGCGCCTGCCGATTGGCTCGATGCGGTGGATCGTCTCGCCAGCCTGCGCCGCTGGGCGGAGCAGACCAAGACGCCGGCCGCTGGCCTGGTGCGCGTCTTAGTGGCGCAGGGGCTAGCTGGCTGTGGTGTGAGCGCTGTCCCAAGGCTGCCGGGTTCAGCCTGTCAACAGCTCGCGTGGTCATTGGCGAGCGCTGAGGCTGATGCCTTTATCGCCGCGCCGCAGTGGCAGCAAGAATGCGCTGAAACGGGCCCCTTGGCACGCGTTGCCGCGCAGCCGCTGATCGCTGACCTGCTCGCGCGGCATGGCAACGGCTTGCTCACGCGGCTAGCCGCGCTTTTGGTTGATTTGGCGCAGAGCGCCCGTGGGCTCGAGACGCTGCTCGATACGCGGATGGAAGATGCCAGCGACGCGATAGGGTGCGATGCCGCCGTCGATGTTGGCGCGGATGTCGGTGTGAATGCTGGCTCTCGCCCAGGCCGAGACGGCAGACTCGGCACCGGCACCGGCGTTGGCTTTGCCGAAGCCGCCCGTGGCTTGCTCGTGCACCGGGTCACCATTACCAATGGACGTGTGGAGCACTATCAGATCCTGGCACCGACCGAGTGGAATTTTCACCCGCAAGGCGTTGTCGCTCAGTCACTCACCGCGATCGTGCGCAGTGGTGCCGAGGGAAGCGAGCTCGAGCGGCTGGCGCGACTCCATATCACCGCGGTCGATCCCTGTGTCGACTACCAACTTTCTGTATCCTGATCACCACTCCATTACTCGTCGCTCAGCCTAAGTCGGAGCACCGTTTATGTGTCTTGCCATACCCGCCCAGATTCTTGAGATCGATCAGGCTGCCGATACCGGCACCGTGTCGCTTGGCGGCGTTCGTCGGCCGGTCTCCCTAGCGCTGATCGAGGATGCCGAGATCGGTGACTTCGTGCTCGTCCACGTTGGCTATGCCTTGAATAAGATCAGCGCCGAGGAGGCCGAGCGCACCCTGGCCATGATGCGCGAGATCGGTGAACTCGCAGAACAGGCGGACGTGCTCGCTGCAGCGCAAGCGGAGATCAACTGATGAAATATATCGATGAGTTTCGCGACGGCGAATTGGCCCGGGGGTTGGCTCGGACCATTGCCGCCGAGGCTGACCCGGATCGAACCTATCGGTTGATGGAATTCTGTGGTGGCCACACCCATGCCATCTACCGCTATGGCGTGCAGGATCTGATGCCCGCGAATGTGCGCTTTGTGCACGGCCCCGGCTGTCCGGTCTGCGTGCTGCCGATGGCGCGCATCGATCAGGCGATTGCGATGGCTGTCGAACATGGAGTCACGCTTTGCACCTACGGTGATCTGATGCGGGTGCCGGCCAGCGAGCGCAACAGCCTGCTCAAGGCCAAGGCGGGCGGGGCCGACATTCGGATGATCTATTCGACGCAGGATGCGCTAGCGATCGCACGTCAGGCGCCGGAGCGCCAGGTCGTGCTGTTTGCGATCGGCTTCGAGACGACGACCCCGCCTACTGCGGTGGCGCTTAAGGTTGCGCGTGCCGAGCGACTGAAGAACTTCGCGGTGTTCTGCAACCATGTGCTGACGCCGCCCGCGCTGGCGACGATTCTGGCTTCGGGCGGTGAGGGGGGCGTACAGCTCGATGGCATCCTCGGCCCCTCGCATGTCAGCATCGTGATCGGCAGCCGGCCCTACGAGTTCGTCCCTCAGACCTTCGGTAAACCGGTAGTGATCGCTGGCTTCGAGCCCCTGGATGTGATGCAGAGTGCGCTGATGCTGATCCGCCAGATCAACGCTGGCCAGTCGTCGGTGGAGAACCAATACATCCGCGCCGTGAACCGCGACGGCAACCCGAAGGCCCAAGCCCTGATGACTGAGGTCTTCAGCCCACGCGAGACCTTCGAATGGCGCGGACTCGGCTTCTTGCCGGCGAGTGCGCTACGGATTGCCGACGCCTATACTGAGTTCGATGCCGAGCAGCGCTTTGCGGTCGCGCCCAGCAGTGGTCGAGAGATCAAGGGCTGCGAATGCCCGAGCGTGCTGCGCGGCGTGATGGAACCGACCGATTGCAAGCTCTTCGGCACCGTCTGCACACCAGAGAATCCAATGGGGGCCTGTATGGTGTCGTCAGAAGGGGCCTGTGCGGCCTATTGGAGCTACGGCCGCTTCAGGGCGCCAGCCAGCCCGTCTGCCGTCGGGGCTGACGTCGGATCGGGCGTGGCTGCAACGCTGGCGGCGCCGGCGAACCTGCCTGCCGCGAGTGCCCCAACCCGACGTAATTCGGCGGTGAGCGCCTAATGGCTGCTCCGCTCAATCCGTCTTTAACTGAGGGCCAATGCGCTGAGCGCTCCAGCGCCTCCGTCTCAGCCTCTGCGCCAGCAGCGCGTCGCTTCGCCGGACGGCTTGATCTCAAGCGCGGCGCAATCGATATGAGCCACGGCAGTGGTGGCCGCGCCATGGCGCAGCTGATCGACGAACTCTTCCGGGTGCATCTGGATAACCCGCTGCTGGCGCAAGGCAATGATCAGGCGCTGTTCAGGCCTCCGCCCGGACGCTTGGTCACCAGCACCGACGGCCATGTGATCTCGCCGCTGTTCTTCCCCGGCGGGGACATTGGTGCGCTGGCGGTGCATGGCACCGTCAACGATGTCGCCATGGCCGGTGCACGCCCGCTTTATCTGACCGCGAGCTTCATCCTCGAAGAGGGGCTGCCGCTGGCGGATCTGGAGCGCATCGTCTCGAGCATGGGGGCGGCTGCGCATGCGGCCGGTGTGCAAGTCATCGCTGGTGATACCAAGGTGGTGGAGCGTGGCAAGGGCGATGGCTGCTTTATCTCCACCACCGGCATCGGCGTGGTGCCGGATGGCATTCAGATCTCTGGTGACCTGGCCCGCCCCGGCGATGCCATCCTGGTTAGCGGCAGCATGGGTGATCATGGCGTGGCGATCTTGTCGAAACGCGAGAACCTCGGCTTCGAGACCGAGATCGTCTCCGACTGTCAGGCCTTGAATGATCTGGTCGCGGTGATGATCACGGCCGTGCCGAGCATCCACTGTCTGCGCGATCCAACTCGCGGCGGACTGGCGACCACGCTCAATGAGCTTGCGCTGCAATCGCAGGTTGGTATGCAGATTCAGGAGCCGTTGATCCCGGTCCGACCTGAAGTCAGTGCTGCTTGCGAGTTGCTCGGACTCGATCCGCTCTATGTCGCCAATGAGGGCAAGCTGATTGCGATCTGTCCCGGGGATCAGGCGGAGGCGCTACTCGCCGTGATGCGCGCGCATCCGAAGGGGCGTGACGCTGCGATCATCGGGCAGGTGGTCGAGGACGCGCATCATTTCGTGCAGATGGAGACGGCCTTTGGCGGTAGTCGGATCGTCGACTGGCTGGCTGGCGAACAGTTGCCGCGGATCTGCTGAGCCAATCTGCTGGGCGCCACGTCGTGGCGCAAACCTCCGCTAGCCTTCGAGCCTTAGTCGTTTTTGAGCCCAAACACCCGACGAAGCTCCTTTAGGGCCGTGGCGTTGTTCTCGATCTCGATGATCCCCTGGCCTTCCTCCGGAATTGAGAGCTTCAAAACCTCAAATGCCGGTACCTCGCTGGCCGACGGATATTCAAGGCCTTCTTCGCGGGCAGTGGCCCAGCGCGCAACTAACGCAATGCTGGCATAGTCGGGCTCTGCCGCACGGTAAGACCAGTTGTTGCTATTTTCGGCCACCTTGATCATGTCTGCGCCCAATCCCCAATAGCTGATGACAAGCACGCCGATGATGCCCTGTAGCTTTGCCACCATCTCATTAAGCTTAACCGTGCCGGCGTATTCCGGTCGCTTGTCGAGAAAACGAATGATCGGCACTGCGCCGATGTTGGAGATCAAGCCGGCGAGCAGCGCCCGTTCCGGGTTTAAGAGCTTGAGCTCATTGGAGAGGATCTGGCTGAAAATGGCGCAATGAGCGCTCTCATTCCAAACCTTGAGCATGGCGTCACGACATTCTTTGCGTCGTGCGGTGAAGGCTTGGCGGAGGGCGAGGTTCGTTGCCAGCTTGCGGGTATTGTCAAAGCCAATGCGAATGACTGCATCGCGTACCGAGGAGATCTCCTTTGCGGCGCGAAAAATCGGGCTATTGGTGGTGTGCAGGAGTGCGCCGGCGACCGTACCATCGCTTTGAATGAGCTTGGTCAGCTCATCGATGCCCACCTCGGGGTCTCGGGTCAGTTGCTGAATCTGCAAGGCGACTTCCGGGCGAGCCGGCAGCTCAAGGCAATTGGCGTCGATCAGCTCATAGAGCTCGCGAAGAAAATCGCTCTCGGCATCGTCGAGCTCGATGTCGCTGACCTCGAGTGCGGTATCCGGCTCAAGCGCCTCGAGTGCATAGACTGGCAAGCGCAATAACAAACAGGTGGTGTCTGCCAACACCAAATCGTCATCGCTTCCCTCGTGCTCGAACAGCTCGACGGGTGCACTCAGGCCGAGACAACTATCGATCTGGCGCTCAACGCCATCGTAGCGGCAAAGCGCATGGCCATCGGCCAGGAAGAGCCTGAGCGCATGGAGATCGCGCCGATAGATCCGCCAGTTCGGCTCTACCGGGATCAGCTGGCATTGATCGGCGAGCTGCTGCAGCTGCATTTCCGACAGCTTGCTTGTCAGGCTGATCTGAGCCAGTAGATCTACAATGTCAGGACGTTTCGGCATAGAGGTCTCCTAAGCAACGGTGCACAAACAACCTGAGCAGGTGATTGGCTCGGCCGCGATTGTTCCACCCGACTGTGGAGGTCGTTTTTGCAGCGTTACTAACGCAGTGAGCTCAGCACGCGCACCACATTCATGGTGGCGGTAAAGAAGTCGTCGCTGGGGTGGGCTTTGCAATGGTTCAGGGTACGCCGCATCAGGGTTTCGATGCCGGAGCCGCTGAGCACATCTTCATCGAGTGCGAGGCTGAGCCCGGAGACGAAGCCTGCCGCCCAATCTTGGTAGCGCTGGTACTCGGCTGGGTTGCCAGCATCGGCTGCAGCACTAGCTTGCTCATACTCGGTGCAGCTGCGGACGCCGTAACCCCAGAGCGCTGGATTCAGGGCGAACGCGCTCGGACTGATGCAGGTTACCAGCAGCGCGAGCGCGATGGCACGCGCCGGCTTTTTTCTAGGGCGGCTTGAATCATGCTGAGCTGCTAATATTTCGCCCTTTGTGCCTGCATCCTGCGGGCCCTGTGGAGGTCGGCACCCTCGATGCGCCTGTTGATGATCTCGGATGTCTACTTCCCCCGCGTCAATGGGGTCTCGACGTCGATCCAGACGGTTGGGCGCGAACTCGTCCAAAAGGGCCATCAGGTCACGCTGATCACGCCCAGCTATGGCTCTGAGCGCGACGCTGTTTCGGACCCGTTTGAGGTCATCCGCATCCCCTCGCGCTACCTGCCGTTCGACCCCGAAGATCGCATCATGCGTTGGGGGCGGTTGCTGCAACATCGAGCGGGATTGCGCGCGCAGCGCTTCGACTTGGTTCACATCCACACCCCCTTCATTGCCCACTACGCTGGTCTTGCATTAGCCCGTTGGCTCGAGCTTCCAGTGGTGGAAAGCTACCATACCTTCTTCGAGCAATACCTGGATAAGTACATCCCGCTGGTGCCCAGTGCCTGGCTGCGCTACGCCGCGCGGCGCTTCTCCGCCGCCCAATGCAACGACGTCGATGCGCTGGCGGTGCCCTCCCGGGTCATGCTCGAGGTGCTCAAGCGCTACGGTATCCAAACCCCCGCCGAGGTGGTGCCGACCGGGATCGATCTCGAGCAATTCGGACGGGGCGATGGAACGCGCTTTCGCCAACGTTGGGGCATCGCCGCCAGCCGCCCGCTGCTCGTGCATGTCGGGCGCCTCGCCTTCGAGAAGAACTGCGCTTTTTTGCTGCGCATGCTGGTCCAGGTCAAGGCCGAGATCCCAGACGTTCTCTTGGTCATCGCCGGCGACGGTCCGGCGCTCAAGCGCCTGCAGCGTCTGCGTGACCAGCTCGATCTGCAGCGGCAAGTCCTTTTCACCGGCTACCTCGCCCGCGATGGCTCACTCGAAGACTGCTACCGGGCCGGAGACGCCTTTGTGTTTTCTTCGTGCACCGAGACCCAAGGTCTGGTGCTACTGGAATCCATGGCCCTCGGCACGCCCGTGGTCGCGCTCGCCGAGATGGGCGCCGGCGAGGTGCTGCGCGACGGTGAAGGCTGCCTGATTGCCAAGCATGACGAGCGCCATTTTGCCGAGCAGTGCTTACGCTTACTGCGCGAGCCGGCGCTACGCGCGCGGCTCTCAACGCGTGCCCGCAGCTACGCCCGTAGCTGGTCGGCGCCGGTGCTCACCGAGCGCCTGATCGCGTTCTATGCCAGCACCTTGTATCGAGCTGAGGCCGCAAAGCAGCCAGCGAGCTGTGACGAAGAACCTGTTGTCGATCTCGGGGAAGGATGAAGCCTGGTGGAAAGCTATCACACCTGCTTCGAGCAATACCTCGACAAGTACATTCTGCTGGTGCCCAGCGCCTCGCTAGGCTACCGGGGCATTGACCGGCAGCGCTCGCTGCTGGTACAGGTTGGGCGCCTTGCCTTCGAGAAGAACCGCGACTTTCTGCTGCGCATGCTGGTGCGGATCAAGGCCGCGATCCCCGACATCCTGTTCGTCATCACCGACGCCGAACAGTTGCGGGCGGAGGCGCTTCGGCAGCCGGCGAGCCGTCGCTCGAGTTGTGGCACCGTCAGCCTGCGACCAGAGTGCAACGGTCTCGAACCCCTAGAGGCAGATCCTGAGCCAAACCGGAGTCCATCATGAACACCGACGATGTCATCGACGCCTTCGAGCTACTCGACGATTGGGATGCGCGCTACGAGTTCATCGGTGAGCTGGCGCGGCAGCTGGTGCCACTGTCTGATGATGAGCATCGGGACAGCAATCTGGTCAAGGGCTGCAACACGCGCACCTGGCTGACCGCCGGCCCGAAGCCTGCTGACCCGACGCGAATCGAATACCGAGCCGCTGCCGAGACGCCGCTGGTGCAGGGGTTAGTCGCACTGCTGCTCGTCCCTTTTCAGCATCAGACGCCAGCGCAAGTGCTGAAGACCGACCCCAGCGACTATATCGGGCGACTCGGCCTGGCCGAGCACCTGAGTGCGAACCGGCGAGCCGGGATGGAGCATTTTCTTGAGCGTGTCTATCAACTCGCGCGTGCCCAGCAAGGTGCTGATCCTGAAAATTCAGCGTTGTCTTGACCTGGTGCTGGCTCACGGCTGGCGGTGAGCAGCGCCATGGTGTCGCCGGTGCCGAGGTGTCAGCGCCGAGAACGGGCGCTACGCGTCGCTGATCGCCGCAAGCACGCGCTCAAGGCGTTGGCGAACTTCCGTTGCGAGCTCGGGGATCTTGGGGTTGTCGACCAAGGTTAGGACCGCCATCGGGTCCATGAAGAGAACCTCGACACTGCCCTTTGAATCTTGTCGCACGACGACGTTGCAGGGCAGCAACGAGCCGATGCCCGGCTCGGCGCTGATGGCCTGGTGAGCCAGCTGTGGGTTGCAGGCGCCGAGGATACGGTAGGGCGTTTGCTCGACACCCAGCTTTGTGTTCAGCGTCTTGGCGACGTCGATGTCGCTGAGTACCCCAAAGCCTTCGGTCTTCAATGCCTCCGTAACCCGCGCGATGGTGTCGTCAAAGCTGGTACTAACCTTGGTTGAAAAGCTGTACACGATGGTCCTCCTCAGGGGATAGATTCAGATGCGCGTGACATTGCGTCCGCGCTGGCCCCATTGAGGTGGTGACGACCAGGGACGATTCCGAGGTTTTGCGAGGCTGGCCCAGTGGTTGGCCCAGTGGTTGGCCCAGTGGTTGGCCCAGTGGTTGGCCCAGTGGTTGGCTCAGAGGCGCTGGCTCACTGATCGTGCGCTGACGGGCCTCCCTGTCCGTCCGCGGGTTTGTAGCGGGGGTATGCTTGAGCAAAGCGCTCAGGCGGTGAGCGCACCGAGGCGGCGCGGACTCCAGGCCTTATCCGTCGGCGAGTGCGATTGCGGAAGCTCGCAGCGGGGTGCGTGCTCGAGCAGTTCGAGCCAGCTTTCCTCGGCTTGCCCGACTGCATCCAGCAGACAGAGGGGACCGGCGCTGTTGATCGCGATTTGGCGCCAACGTTGCGTCTCCTGCGTGCGTTTAGCGCAGCGGTTCTGGCCTATCAGGCAGTCATGGCGACTGAGCTCGTCTTGGCGCTTTTGTTGCGCGGCGAATTGGCGGATGTGCAGCTCGGCGAGGCGTGATAGTGATGTCATAGGGGTTCTCCTTTGGCTTGGCTGACGGCCGGGGCGCGGGCAGTGTTGTTATCGAGATGGTTGCCCGTGCCAAGTCCGGCCGCCGTATTGACAGTCGCGCGCTGGCGTTCTATTGCACCTTGACGTTTAGCACCTCCTCCCCGTCGGGGTTGCTCAGATGGACTGCACAGGCGATGCAGGGGTCGAAGCTGTGCACGGTGCGCAGGATCTCGAGCGGCTGTTGCGGGTCGTGCAGCGCATGGCCCGCGAGTGCCGCCTCGTAGGGCCCTTGCTGATTCTGACCATCGCGCGGGCCGGCATTCCAGGTGCTGGGCACCACCGCCTGATAGTTCGCGGTCTTGCCGTTCTCGATCACGATCCAATGCCCGAGCGCGCCGCGCGGGGCCTCCATGCGGCCGACGCCCTGGGCCTGCTTTGGCCAGGTCTCCGGGTCCCAGAGGGTCTCGTTGAAGGTCTTGACATCGCCAGCCTTGATGTTGGCGACCAGGTTGTCGTACCAGCCTTGCAGCTCGTCGACGATCAAGGCGGTCTCCAGCGTGCGCGCGGCGGTACGGCCCATGGTCGAGTAGAGCGCCTCGATGGGTAGATCGAGCTGCTGCAGGCTGCTGTCGACCAACGCCTTGGCCTTTTCGTTGCCGTTGGTGTAGAGCATCAGCATCCGCGCCAGTGGCCCGACCTCCATCGGCTTGCCCTTCCAGCGTGGGGTCTTGAGCCAGGAGTACTGGTTGTCGACATCGAGCTGCTGATAGGGCGGCTCCGGGCCGGTATAGGCGAAGGTCGTCTCGCCCTGATAGGGATGCAGTCCGGCGTCTTTGCCGGCCTTGTAGTCATACCAGGCGCGGGCGACGAACTCTTGGATCTCGGCCTCGGCATCGAGATCGACCGGCTCGATGTGGCTCAGATCGCGGTTCAGGATCACGCCCGCCGGGACCAGATAGGACTCCGGGTCGCCATAGCCCTTGGCCGGGAAGTCGCCATAGGTCATGAAGTTGCCGACGCCTTCGCCCTGCTGGAACCAGTCCTTGTAGAAGCTGGCGATGGCGAGGGTGTCCGGCACATAGACCTGGTGCACGAAGTCATGCATCTGCTGGATGATGTTGCGCACCCGCTCCAGGCCCACCACGTCGAGCGCGGTGCCGGCCTGCTTGCCGGATTCCAGACTGATCGCGCAGGGCATGCCGCCGACGCAGAGGTTCGGATGCGGGTTCTTGCCGCCGAAGATGGCATGCAATTCGGCGACGTTGCGCTGCCAGGCAAGCGCATCGAGATAATGCGCGACCGCCATCAGGTTGGCCTCGGGCGGCAGCTTGTAGGCCGGATGGCCCCAGTAGCCGTTGGCGAAGATGCCAAGTTGGCCGCCTTCGACGAAGCCCTTGAGGCGCTTCTGTACATCGGCGAAGTAGCCCGGCGAGGTCTTGGCGTAGGTGCCGATCGATTGGGCTAACTCGGAGGTCTGCTTCGGATCGGCCTGCAGGGAGCCGAGTAGATCGACCCAGTCCAGCGCGTGCAGATGGTAGAAGTGCATCACATGGTCATGCACGTACTGGCTACCGATCATCAGGTTGCGGATCAGCTCGGCATTGGGCGGGATCTTGTAGTCGAGCGCGTCCTCGACCGCGCGCACCCCGGCGATGCCATGCACCAGGGTGCAGACGCCACAGATGCGCTGCACGAAGGCCCAGACCTCGCGCGGGTCGCGGCCCTGGACGATGGTCTCGAGCCCGCGCACGCTGGTGCCGCTGGAGTAGGCCTGCTCGATGATGCCGCCGTTCATCTGCGCCTCGATGCGCAGATGGCCTTCGATGCGGGTGACGGGGTCAACGACAACACGGGTCATGGCCGGGCTCCTTGGGCCTCGCCGGCCGCTTGACGGTTAGACGATGGCAGACTGGCTGGGTCGTCGATCAGATGGTCGGCGACCAGCTCGACCAGGCTATGGACCTTCTTGTCCCAGTGGTTCTTCTGGCGGCCGGACTCGAAGTTGAGTCGACAACTGGCGCAACTGACGACCACGGATTCAGCGCCGCTCTCGTTGACCTCGCGCATCTTGATCTTGAACGATTCATCGCGCAGCCGGGTGGCGTCCTCGAGCAAGAAGATGCCGGCGCCCCCGCCGCAGCACCAGTTGTACTCCTTGTTCGCTGGCATCTCGACCAGATCGGCGTCCATCTCGGCCAGCACCGCGCGCGGCTCGTCGAAGGCGCCACCCCGGCGACCGGTCTTGCAGGGATCATGGAAGGTGACCTTGCCCTCGAAGGGGGTCAGATGCAGCTTGCCGGCCTTGGCCTGTTTGCCGAGGAATTCGGACATGTACATCATCTCGAACGGCAGCTCGCCGCCGCTGACCATCGGATTCCAGCGCAGCGCCGGATAGGCATGGCCGCATTCGGCGATGACCAGGGTCTTGGCGCCAACCTTCTGGGCGGCAGCGATGATCGGATCGGCCTGCTGCTTCCAGAGCGACATGTCGCCGGAGAGCAGCCCGAAGTTGGCGCTCTCGAAGCCGTCCGAGCGCAGCGTCCAGTCGATGCCGAGGTGGTTCATGATCTTGGCGGTGGCCAGCAGGCCGTTGCCGTTGGCGACCAGGTCGACCGCGGAGCTGAGCACCATGACCTCGGCCTGGTCCTTGTCGAGCGGGATCTCGACGCCGGCCTGCTCGCGAATCGTCTCGACCAGCTTCTTCAAGGCCTCCGGCGAGGAGCCGAACACCGTGCCCATCTGCTTCTGCTCCATGCGCAACGCCGCCAGCTCCGGTGGCACCAGCTCGGCGGCGACCATGGCGCTGCGCATGTGGTGCACCAGCGAGGCGGTGTCGATGCCCATCGGGCAGACCATGGTGCAGCGGCCGCACTCGGAACAGGAGTCGTAGATCAGCTCGCTGGCGTCGGCGAAGTCCTGCAGCTTGACCGGCTTCATGATCAACCGATGCCACCAGCGCATCGGGCTGATCTCGAGCTGATAGACGCGGCGATAGAGATCCATCTTGCGCATCGGCGCGTACTTGGCCTCACCAGTGGCCTGGAAGTAATGGCAGGCGTTGGTGCATTGGCCGCAGTGGATGCAGCTCTCGAGCCAGACCGCCTCGTCGGCATTGGTCTCCTCGATCAGGGTGTCGATGGCGCCCTGCAGGCGTTTCTCGTCGGTCTTGGTCGGCTTTGGCGCCATCTGGCGCAGCATGCCGATCTGGCCAGCCAGGCCTTGGTAGACCTGCTCGAAGCTGGGAAAGATGGGCGTCGCTGCCGCTGTCGCGGCGGCCGGAGCGGTGGTTGTCGCGTTGGCAATGCTCATATCCGAACCCCCTTGTGGGCATAGGCCAGCCCGCTCTGGGCGCGGGAAAAGATGAACCAGAACGCATGCATCAGCTTGCTGAATGGCATGTAGGCGAACAGCAGCGCCGAGCTGAGGATGTGCAGCGCAAGCATGGTCTCGTAGCGCGGGCCGACATGGGCGAAGGCCATCAGGCCGGTGAGCAGCGGCAGGGCGACAATGACCCAGGTGACATAGTCACCCAGGGTGGAGTTGTAGACGGCGGGCTTGGCGAGCCGGCGACCGATCAGCGCGAGCAGCGAGGCCAGCGCGAGGGTGCCGAGGGCGACACCGAGGAAGTTCGGCAGCGCCGGCCATGACAGCCCGGTCAGGCTGGTGATGAACTCGATGTGCGGGACGATACCAAGCACCACCAGCAGCGTGGCGATATGGAAGAGATAGGCGACGACGGTCTGATAGCGCGTCGTCGTCGTGAACTCGCCGCTCGGCCAGGCGCGGCTGAACACGGTGCGATAGCCCTTGAAGTTGCCAAAGGCGTCGCGTGGACGGGATAGGTCAGCGCCGCGCGTCAGCACGAGCACGCCGATCAGCCGCAGCGCGATGCCGGCGGCCATGATGATGAGTGCGGCATGGATCGCAGGGCCGCGGGCGAATTCGAGGAGACTCATAGATGGTCCTCTGCAGGTTGGTGGTCTTAAGCCTGTTGTGATTGCGTCGTCGCGCCTGACTCAGGGTGCCGGGCAGATGCCGGTGGCGGCGCATCTGTCTCGGCAAGCTCGGTCATGGCATCTCGGCTGTCGGAACTCGTCATTCCGGGCGTTGTGTGTCCGACACCCTTAGGGTCTTGTCGTGCTCGCTGGTCAGGCTCGCTGGTTACACTTGCTGGTCGTCCGTTTGGTGTGCGCGCAGCTGGTGTGCGCGCAGCTGGTGTGCGCGCAGCGGCGATCCTTTACTCGCTGCCGTGCATCTCTTCGGCGACTCGGGTCTTCTTGCGCCGCGCAAGTACCGCCGCACCGGCACCAACCGCCGCGCCAGCCATCGCTGCCGCGCCGAGCTTGGCGCCATCACCAAAGTTGCCCTTGGCGACCGAGTCGTAGATCCCGCCCATGTCCCAGAAGCGCGGCTCGGAGCAGCCGATGCAGCCGTGGCCGGACTGGATTGGGAAGCTGACACCGTTATTCCATTTGATATGGGCGCAGGCGTTGTAGGCGATCGGCGCCTTGCAACCGAGCTTGTAGAGGCACCAGCCCTTGCGCGCGCCCTCGTCGTCGAAGGTCTCGGCGAACTCGCCACGGTCATAGAACGGACGGCGATAGCAGCGGTCGTGGATGTTCTCGCCAAAGAAGGCCACTGGGCGGCCGAGGTGATCCAGTTCGGGCAGGCGCCCCAGGGTCAGGTACTGGGCGATGACGCCGGTGATGGCGAGCGGCATCGGCGGGCAGCCGGGGACATTGACGATCGGCTTGTCCTTGATGATGTCGCCGACCGCGACGGCGCGGGTCGGGTTGGGCTTGGCCATCGGGATGCCACCGTAGGCCGAGCAGGTGCCGATGTTGATCACCGCGGCGGCATGGGCGCAGGCCTCCTTCAACATCGCCAGGTTGCTGATGCCGGCGACCGTGGAGCAATGCTCATCGAGCGGGATCGAGCCGTCGACCAAGACTAGGTACTTGCCGGCGTTGTCATGCTGGGCCTGCTCGCGGGCGTGCTCGGCGGCGTCACCGGAGGCGGCCTGCAGCGTGTGGTGATAGTCGAGCGAGATGAAGTTGAACATCAGCGACTCGATGGATGGCGCGCTGGAGCGGGTCAGGGCCTCGGTGCAACCGGTGCATTCCTGGAACGATAGCCAGATCACCGAGGGCCGGCGAGCGCTGGACAGGGCCTCGGCCATTGCCGGCGCAATACCCGCAGGCAGCGCCATCAATGAGGCGGTGGTCGAGCAGAACTTGAGGAAGGCGCGACGGCTGACCCCTTGGCTGCGCAGTAATCCGCCTAGGGTTGGCTCATTCGGCATCGTGGCTTCTCCTTTTCTTTGATGGTAGTGATTTGTCGCGCCAAGCAGTAGTTGGCGTATTTCTTATAGGTTGCGAATTGTCAATGAGTTTGCCTTTGTGGGGTCTTAGAACCTTCTGAATTACCTTGGTTTTTTGTTGGTCTATCGGGTTCTTGATCCCTGGTCATTACTCTAGATGCTGAGAGAGAAAAGTGATGCACATCTCAGTTTTTATAATTGACTTATGTCATGCTTTGGCGCGATCAAAGTGATATTCACTGCGTACTTTTATATTTCTACGAATTGGTTAATTGCTGGAGTTCTGATAAAGCGAGGTTATCAATCGTTAATCGCGCAGAATAATTAATTGTTAATATTGTTTTTTAAGGGCGGGCTGGCGGGCATTTTTTGGTGCGGCGAGCCTTAGCGCTAGTCCGCTCAGTCTTGATGATTCCGGGGCCTTGGTATCGATCCCAGGAAGATCAGGACGGCTCGCACCGCTAGAGGTCGCTCCTGCAGCGAGGTCGCGAGTTCAAAACGATCATCGACGCCGTCCGTTGCAGCTCTGAAGCGCAGGTCTAGGAGCCAGATCCAAGGATGTCGATCAAAGGTCAGATCGGGGCGCCGGGGGTAGGGCGCACAGCTGAAAAACCGGCACGAGTTCGAACAGCAGGATGCTGCGGTTACTGAAACAAGCGCTTCATCGGCCGGGATGGCGATGCACCGGATGGCGATGCACCGGATGGCGATGCACCATGTCTGTTTAGCAGCGGGAGATAGGGGGTCGGCGCTGCCCGGTCTTGGTTAACAACCGTTGGGGATGCGGTTGTTAACGGGGGCGGGGGAAGTTGTTCGCGGATGTCGCCGAGCGCCGACGCGCGTTTTGCGCTCGGCCCCGGCGATTGGTTGCGGGCTGAGATGCGGTCCGCGGTGCTCGGCTTAGCCGATGATTCCGTAGCCGATGATGATCAGCATCATCAGGACGGCAGCGATGGAGAAAAGCTCCCCGCCGTTGAGCTCTTTGAGCGCGATCAGGTATTTCATGGCAGCATGTCTCGGTTGCTAGCTTGATGAGTCTATGGATCGTCGCGATCTGCACACTCAGATCGCGACGCTAGGCTGAGCGGTGGCACGCACGATCGCGAGACCAGCCAAAGCGTCCGCTCTTCTAGTTTATTAGCATATAGTGGATTAATTGCAATTGACGGATCGTAATCTTCCGATCCCCGGGGTTGCGCAGCGCGAACCGGTTCACGTCAAATCAGTTCATGGCAGGGGAATCGATGTCGACAGAGCGTTCAGGCTGGATCTCTTCAGGTCTTGGCAGTAGAGGCCAGGCTGGTCTGATTTGGGGGTTGCTGCGTCCGCTCTTGTTCCGCCTTGATGCAGAGCAGGCGCACGGCATGGCGCTGGCATTGGCGGCGCGTTGGTCGAAGGCGTTCAGCGGGCAACTTGCGGGGTCGGATCGGGCGCGGACTCCGGCCTTCAATGTCAACGCAATGGGACTGAATTTTCCAAATCCGGTTGGGCTGGCGGCTGGGCTGGACAAGGATGCCGAGGCGGTTCCCTTGTGGCAGCGGTTGGGGTTCGGCTTTGTTGAGGTTGGCACGGTGACGGCCTTAGCGCAGCCTGGTAATCCGCGGCCGCGCCTGTTCCGGCTCCCGGGCGATGCGGCGCTGATCAACCGCATGGGCTTCAACAATGCGGGTGCGGAGGCGATGGCAGTGCGCCTGACCCGGCTGCGTGAGCGAGCATTGCTGCAGGTCCCGCTTGGGGTCAACCTGGGCAAGTCGAAGGTGACGCCGTCAGCGCAGGCTGCCGCAGACTACCAGCGCAGCAGTGCCTTACTCGCCGAGCTGGCAGATTATCTGGTGGTCAATATTTCGAGCCCGAATACACCGGGGCTGCGGGATCTGCAAACCGTGGAACAGGTGCAGGCGCTGGTGGAGGCGGTGCAGGGGCCGAATCAGCGGCTCCGGCATCCGCGCCCGGTGCTGCTGAAGCTGGCGCCGGACCTGGCCGATGCCGATGCGATCGCCTGCGCCGAGGCCGCGCTCGCAGCCGGATGTGCGGGATTGATCCTGACCAATACCACGATCCGCTTCGAGGGTCTCAGTGGTTCGACCGAGGGCATGAGTGGTGGTCTCTCTGGCCGACCGTTGTTCGGGCGCAGCACCCAGCTCTTGGCCTTGGTGCGCGAAGCCCTCGGGCCTGATCCGGTCTTGATTGGCACCGGTGGCATCTTCACGCCGGAGGATGTGACCGCAAAGCTCGAGGCGGGGGCCAATCTTGTGCAGCTCTACACAGGATTGATCTATGGTGGTCCAGGTCTTGTCAGGCACTTGCTGAGCGCGCTTGAGGGGCACCCTGATTGACGAGATATGGTCGGAGTTGGGCGGTTGCGCTGGCCTTCGCCGACAGCACTGGGGGTTGTTGCAGCGACTCGATGACGCTATTTCACCTCTCCGACGAGACGGTTTGACTTAATGCCCACCGCACTCATACCAGCGCATCGATCGCATCTTTAAGGTGTTCGAGGCCTGGGTCTAAGACGCATTTTCGGGAGACGTATAGGATGCAGGATCGACCCCAAATCAAGACCGCGCTGCCGAAGCGGCGCTATCAGATCGGTGACCACACGGCGACCATACTGGGCGAGATCGAGACTGATGATGATCACCGCTATCGGTTCATCCTGGCGTTGGTGCCGATGGGTGAGCAGGAGCCGGTACTCTATGTGACCAGTCAGCAAGCGCCTGCCGATCGGCGTGGAGAAGGTGCCTATGACCTGCGCGTGATCAGCGCAAGCCTCACCGACGTGCTCGATACCGCAGACCGCTGGGAAAGCCTGGATCAGTTCGCAGACCAGGCCATCGATCTCGCTCAGCAGGTACTCGGATTGCGTAATCAACCGGTGATCAAACTGATGTGAGCCCGGCCTCGGTTGCGTTCCTAGCCCTAGCCCTAGCCCTAGCCCTAGCGCTAGCCGTGAACCTGATTTTGTTCCGAGCCTGGCTGAAGCGCGTCAACAGGGACAGTGCCGGGGGCGTGCCCGCATCCGCCTCTGCATGTTTAGCCTGAATCTCGCGCGATTCATCCGCCGGAGTGGCGCGGTGCTGTCTATGGTCGTTAGTCCCTTCCAGTCCAACTGAATGCCCCTGTGATCCGCATGATAAGCAAGCCTTATGACGGCTGGACTCGATGGCGCCCTTGCTTGCGGCCGCTGCTTCAAGCGCCGCTGATCGGTCTCTTGCTCTGGCTGGCTGCCCTAGTGCTCGTCGGCTGCGGCCAGGGCTCGGAGCAGCAAGTGCTCGTTTTGCGCGGCGCGACCATGGGGACGACCTACAGCCTGCAAATCGTCGAACCGCCCGCGGCCCTTGATCGTGATGCACTTGCAGAACAGATCAGCGCGCAGTTGTCAGACATCAACGGCTTGATGTCGACCTATCAGCCGAGCTCGGAGCTTTCGCGCTTTAATGCGAGCAACGCGACCGACTGGTTCCTGGTCTCGCCGGAGCTGGTGGCTGTGGTCAGCGCGGCGCAGGCGGTGAGCGAGGCGAGTGCCGGGGCCTTTGATGTGACCGTCGGCCCATTGGTCAACCTCTGGGGATTTGGCCCGACTGTGACGGCTGACGTCCTGCCAAGCGCGGCTGAGCTTCAGGCCGCGAGGGCGCGCGTCGGCTGGCAGCAGCTCGATGTCCAGCTGCAGCCTCCCGCGTTGCGCAAGGCACGGCCGGATCTCTACGTCGATCTCTCCGCCATTGCCAAGGGCTACGCGGTGGACCGAGTGGCTGCGCTGATCGAATCGGTTGGTGTGCAGAACTATCTGGTCGAGATCGGAGGCGAGCTGCGTGGGCGCGGCATCAATGGTCGTGGTGAGCCCTGGCAGATTGCCATCGAGCGGCCCGAGACCAGCAAACGGGCGATGTTCCGTGTTGTCGCGTTGCGCGACATCGGCATGGCCACCTCTGGCGACTATCGCAACTTCTTTGAGGTCGATGGCGAGCGCTATTCCCATACGATCGATCCAGCGACCGGACGCCCCGTCGGCCATCGTCTGGCCTCGGTGACGGTGCTGGCCGATCAGGCCATGGAGGCCGATGCCTGGGCGACGGCGCTGCTGGTGCTCGGCCCGGAGTCTGGCTTCGAGCTGGCCGAGCGGTTGGGGCTTGCTGCGTTTTTCATCGAGCACGCTCAAGATGCGCCCGACGATGAGTCCTTCCTCACGCAGACGACAGCGGCCTTTAGCCGACTGAGCACTGTACCTTGAGCGACGCATTCTGATCGCCTCACCCTGCGCCTCACCCTGAGCGCCGTATCCGCGTCTCGGATGTCTGTTTGCTCGTACAGCCCTTCTTCCGCTGCATGCTTCGGTCTACACTTTCTGGCAGTGTTCGGTGGCATTGGTCGGTAGCGATTAGGAGAGGGCGATGGTATTTCGGCTCGGCAAGGTCTCTGCGTTGCTTGCGCGAGGACTCGCGCTGTCGATGATGGGGATCTCGATGGCGATGGCGCTACCGACCTCTGCCGCGACAGGCGATCACGCCGCTGATTCGACCCTAAGGATTGCGCAGGCTGTTGCCCAGGCGGAGCTTGCTCATGAGGCTGCCGCCCAGACTGCTGCCCAGCCCCAGCCGCCCGCCGCCCAAACTGCCGCCCAGCCCGCCGTCAAGCAGAGCGGCGACGAGCCTCAGCGCCGACTGGTCGTGATCCGTGGAGCAGACTACTTCGGCCACGATTACGACACCTTGCAGGATGTTGACCTCGATGCCTGCGAGGCCGCCTGCTTAGCCGATGAGCGCTGCCGTGCGTTCACGTTCAATAGCAACGCTGGTTGGTGCTTTCTGAAGTCCAGCTTCGGCGAGCTGCGCGCCTTCGATGGTGCGGTCTCGGGCTATATCCAGACCGGTCCGCTCGAAACCGGTGACCAGCGCGCGCAACGGCGTTCAGAGCTGGCGTTTCTGCCGAGCGGCTATCGCGATGAGGCCGATGAGCTGCGCCGACGCATTGCTGATGCTGACGATCAGAGCGGTGCTGGTGGCGGCCTCGACGAGATCTTGGCTCAGGCCAGGCAAGCCCTGGCGGACAACGATCCGCGCGCGGCAACCGCCGGCTACCGAGTCGCGCTGCGGCTCGCCCCTAATGATTCAGCCCTTTGGCAGCGCTTGTCCGAAGCGGCCATGGCCATTCAGAGCAACGATTGGTCCGAGCGCCAGCAGGTACAGCAGGAGGCCACCGCCGCGGCCATCAATGCCTACCTGAGCGCGACCGAGGTCGGCCAGCGTGCAGGCGCGCTGGCACTGATCGGGCGCGCGCTCGAGGCGCGCTCGGCCTGGCGCCCGGCGATCCGTGCCGAACGGGCCTCACTCGCGCTCGTCGATGATCCGGCCTTGCGTGCGCGACTCGATCAGCTGGTGGCCGAGCACGGCTTTCGCATCATCGATCATCAGGTCTCGTCCGATGCGCGCAATCCTCGCATCTGCATCCGCTTCTCCGATCCGCTCGCGCGCGAGGGCGTCGAGCTGGCCGACTATCTCGAGCTTGATGTCCAAGGGTTGGCGATCGAGCCCGAGGCCGAGCAGTTGTGTATCGACGGGGTCGAGCATGGCGAGCGCTACCGGATCAGGGTGCGCGCTGGGCTGCCGGCCAACGATGGCGAGCGCCTGGCCAAGCCGGTGACTCTGGAGGTCTATGTGCGCGACCGTTCGCCCTCGGTGCGCTTCCCCGGCCGAGCCTATGTCTTGCCGAGCGGCGGTGCGGCGGCGCTGCCGGTGGTCACGGTCAACACCCGCCTGCTGGACGCCGCGCTCTATCGGGTGGGCGATCGCGCCCTCGGCGGTTTCCTGAACGATGAGACCCTGCTCGCCCAGCTCAGCGCGTACCAGACCGATGCCATCGCGGAGACCAGCGGCGAGCAGCTTTGGAAAGGCCAGATCGAGACCCGCTCGGAGCTGAACCAGGAGATCACCACCTCGGTGCCAGTCGCCGAACTGCTCGCGGATCTGAGCGATGGCGCAGCGACAGGTTCGACCACTCAGGGACTTCGGCCCGGTGCCTATATCTTGACCGCGCGCCCAGCCGATGCCCTCGCGAGCGATGAGCAGGCGACGCAATGGTTTGTCGTCTCTGATCTGGGGCTGACGGCGTTGTCTGCCGATGATGGCCTACATGCCTTCGTGCGCTCGCTCTCGAGCGCCGAGCCGCTGGCAGACGTGCGGCTTCAGCTGCTGGCGCGGAATCAGCAGGTCCTCGGTGAGGCCAAGACGGATGCACAGGGCCATGCCCGCTTCGAGCCGGGTCTGCTGCGTGGTCAAGGGGGTAACCGGCCGGCGCTATTGATCGCGGAGGGGCAGGATACCGACTATGGCTTCCTCGACCTGAAAGCGAGCCCGTTCGACCTCAGCGATCGCGGCGTCAACGGTCGCCCGGCAGCGCAGCCGATCGACACCTATCTGGTCAGCGAGCGCGGGATCTATCGTCCCGGCGAATCGGTGGTGCTGACCGCGCTGACCCGCGATCCGCATGCCGATGCCGTCATTGGGGTACCGCTGACCTTCGTGCTCAAGCGTCCTGATGGTGTAGAGCAACAGCGAGCGCTGATCCAGGACCAAGGCCTCGGTGGTTATCAGCTGCGTCTGCCGCTGCTCAAGGATGCGATGCGCGGCACTTGGCAGGCCGAGGTCTATGCCGACCCCAAAGCCGAGGCCTTGGCGTGGACCAACTTCCTGGTCGAGGATTTCATGCCCGAGCGCCTTGACTTCAGCGTTGAGTCCTCGACGCCCAGGCTTGATCCGTCCGCGCCACCGAGTCTGAGCATCGAGGCGTGGTTCCTGTACGGCGCGCCGGCGGCAAACCTTGAGGTCAGCGGGATGACGCGGGTGACGTTGGCCGCGGGTCTGGCGGACTGGTCGGGCTGGCAGTTTGGGCTTGCCAGCGAACAGGTTGAGGATCGGAGTGAGCCGTTGCCTGGCGCCGAGACCGATGCCGCGGGACGTGCCCAGCTCGGCATCGAGCTGCCGGTGCTGGTGGCGAGCACGCGGCCGTTGCAGGCACGGATCGATGTGCAGGTGCTCGATGGCGGCGGCCGTCCGGTCGAGCGCAATCTGAGCTTGCCGATCCTCGGTCAACGTGCCCGGATTGGTATCAAGCCGCTATTCGAGGGGGCCGTCGATCAAGGCGGCAACGCCCGTTTCGCGGTGATGGTGCTCGCTGCCGATGGCGCACCGATGGCCGCCGATGGGCTGCGCTGGACCTTGTCTCGGGTGCAGACCTCGTATCAGTGGTATCGCACCGATGGTGATTGGCGCTTCGAGCCGATCGTCAGCCGCACCCGCGTCGCCAGCGGCGATTTGGTTGTCGGCGCTGATCCAAGCGCGCTGGCGCAGCTCGAGGCGCCGGTCGATTGGGGCGCCTATGAGCTGCGGATCGAGGGCCATGGAGACAACCCGCTGGTTCCAGCCAGCATCGGCTTCGAGGCCGGCTGGTACGTCGCGCCCAAGGCCTTCGATACCCCTGACGTGCTTAAGGTCTCGCTCGACAAGCCCGAGTATCGCATCGGCGAGCAGGCGCGGGTGCGCCTCGAGCCGCGCTTTCCGGGCTTGGCTTTGGTGATGGTGCTCGGCGGTGACGGGCTGGTCAGCATGCATCCGGTCGAGGTGCCGGAGGCGGGCACCAGCGTCGCCGTGCCAGTGACTGCGGACTGGGGGCCGGGTGCCTATGTGACTGCAATCCTCTATCGCGGTATGGATCTACAGGCGCGGCGCATGCCGCGGCGGGCAATCGGCCTGCACTGGGCCGGCGTCGATCCGCAACAGCGCCGCTTAGCCCTGACCCTCGACGCGCCGCAGCAAGCCCGTCCGCGCGAGCCGCTCGAGATTGGTGTCCAAATCGAGGATCTGGCACCGGACGAAACCGCCTTTGTCACCCTCGCCGCCGTTGATGTCGGCATCCTCAACCTGACGCGCTTCGAGTCCTGGTCGCCAACCCAGTGGTATTTTGGCCAGCGTCGCCTGGGTGCTGAGCTGCGCGATCTCTACGGACAGCTCATCGATCGGATGCAGGGCGAGCCAGGACGACTGCGCACCGGCAGCGGTGCCGGCCAGCTGATGTCGTTCGAGGGGCCACCGCCGAGCGAGGCGCTGGTCGCCTTCCAGACCGAGCCGCTGCGGCTGGGTGCCGATGGGCGCGCCGAGGCCAGCTTCGATCTGCCCGACTTCAATGGCCAGGTGCGGCTGATGGCCATGGCCTGGTCCGCCACCGGCATCGGCCAGGCGGCTGCCGAGGTGTTGGTGCGTGATCCAATCGTCATCAGTGCCGCGATGCCGCGCTTCCTGGCGCCTGGCGACCGTTCGCGCATCCTGCTCGAGCTGGCTCATGTCGAGGGTCCGGCAGGGCCGATCGAGGTCTCGTTGACCAGCAATGGCAATGCGCTGCGGATCGAGAACGATGGCACACCGATGCTGCTCGAGCTTGCCGAGCAGGAGCGTGCCCAACTCAGCTTTGCGCTCGAGGCCGGCAGTGAAGTGGCGGCCCCGAGCGACAACGAGCTCCTGATCCGCTTGGTCACCCCCAGCGGCGAAGAGCTGACGAAACAGCTGCTGCTCGGTGTGCGCAACCTTGAGCCTGCGGTGGCGCGCACTCAGTCCATCCCGCTAAAGCCTGGGGCGCCGCCATTCCAGCTCCAGACCCTCTTGTCTGCGGACAGTGGCCTGCTGCCCGGCAGCGCCTCCTGGTCATTGTCGATCAGCGGTGCCGGCGCGCTCGATGTGGCCGGCCTGCTCTGGTTGTTGGACCAATATCCGTTCGGTTGTGTGGAACAGCTCACCAGCCGCGCACTGCCATTGCTCTACCTGGATCAGGTCGCCTCCAGCGCTGGCTTGGCAGTAGACGGCGCTGCCCCCTTGTTTGCGCTTAGACGCGATACCGGTGCCAGCGCTCGCCTGTTTGCTGACGCCGAAGATGCCGATGCCGATGCCGGTGCCGGTGCCGGCGCTAGCCTCCCTGCTAACGCCGACGATGCGGATGCGGATGCGGATGCGGATGCGGATGCCGGTGTGCCCGCCCGCATCCGCAAAGCGATCGCCGAGATCCTCGCGCATCAATCCTCGACCGGAGGCTTTGGGCTCTGGCAACCGGGTCCCGGCGACCTCTGGCTCGACGCCTATGTCACCGACTTCCTCACCCGTGCCCGCGAGCAGGGTTACCAGGTCCAGTCGGCGGCCTTCAACAACGCGCTCGACAACCTGAGCAACCAGCTCAGCTATGCCGCAGACTTCAAGGACGGCGGCGAAGGCATTGCCTACGCCCTCTTTGTACTCGCCCGCAACGCCCGCATTCCAGTCGGCGATCTGCGCTACTACCTCGAAACCAAGCTCGACGCCTTCGCCACACCCATGGCGCGCGCCCAGCTCGGCGCCGCACTCGCGCTCTTCGGCGAGACCGAACGCGCGGCCACCGCCCTGCGCTCGGCTCAGGCGCTCTGGGAGCAGCAGCCCGCCAGCACGAGCTGGCGCGCCGATTTCGGCTCCCACCTGCGCGACGGTGCCGCTCTGCTCAGTCTTGCCGCCGAGGCCGGCGGCAACATCATCGACATCAGCGCCCTCGGCAGCCAACTCGAGCGCGTCTGGGCCAGCACCGACTACCCCAGCACCCAAGACCAAGCCTGGATGCTGCTCGCCGCGCATGCCCTGATGGACGGTGCAGCCAAGCCCCGCCTCAGCGTCAACGGCCGGCCCCAGGATGGCGCCTTCTTCCGCCGCGGTTGGCTTACCGACCTGGGTTCTGAGCCCGCCCCGGCAACCGATGCGGAGGCCGACGTCGGACCCTCGCTCGAGATCGCCAACGCCGCACCCGCACTCGCGATTGCCAACGCCGGAGATCGCCCACTCACCGCCATGCTCACCCGCAGCGGTATCCCCGCCATGCCCACGCCGGCCGGCGGCAAAGGCTACAGCATCGAGCGCAGCTACTACGACCTCGACGGCCGCCGCCTCGACCCGGCCCAGTTCACGCAAGGCGATCGACTTGTCGCCCTGATCACTATCAGCGCCGACCAACGCCGCGCCGCACGTCTGCTCATCAACGACCCATTGCCCGCCGGTTTCGAGATCGACAACCCCCACCTACTGCGCTCCGGTGCTGTCGAAGGCCTACCTTGGCTCAACCTGGTCACTGAACCTGCCCATGTCGCCTTCGGCAGCGACCGCTTCGTCGCCGCCGTCGATCGCCAGCGCAACGATCCCTCGAGCTTCCAGCTCGCCTACGTCGTTCGCGCCATCTTCCCAGGCCGCTTCGCCCATCCAGCAGCCCAAGTCGAAGCCATGTACCAACCCAGTCTCAGGGCGCGCACCGCCTCCGGCATCCTGAGTATCACAGCCCCAGAATGAATCAAACAGGCTGCCAACATCGACAAGGCGTAATAGCCAAAGCCGGGCGCAACGAGCCATCTCGACTAGCCAGAGCCGGGGGCAAGGAGCCACCGAGAGAGGGCGCCCGGGCAGCCACGCTAGCGCCTGATAAAAGCCATAGCGAATCGACATCGTGCTAAGCGTCGCCGACCGCTACCTCCTCACCGAGATCACCAAGGTCTTCTCGGCCATCATCCTGACCCTGCTCATGGTCATGGTCAGCATTCTCCTACTGCGAACCCTCGAAGACGTCAATCTCGGCGCCCTCAGCAATAACGCCGTGCTGCACTACCTGGGTCTGCAGATACTGCGCGACACCGCCAGCCTGCTGCCACCAGCCTTCTTCATCGCCGCACTCGTCACCCTCGGTCGGCTCGCGCGCGACAGCGAGCTCATCGCCTTTGGTGCCTGCGGGTTCGGGCCGATCAGGCTCTACCGGGCATTCCTGCTGTTCGCGCTCCCGCTCTCCGTGGTCACCGGCTGGTTCGCACTGATTGGCCAACCCTACGCCTCGCTGCAACTGCAGATCATCGAAGATGCGAAAGGTGAACCATCCACTCAGGTTGCAGGTCTGCGCGCCGGGCGCTTCTATCTGCAAGAAGAAGGCGATATCACCTTCTATGCTACCGGCATCGACGATCAGAATCGCTTTCAAGACGTCTTCATTCAGGATCGGCGCGCTGCAAAGCCGCGCCTGGTGCTCAGCAACCGCGGTCGCTATCAGCATGACGCCAACACCGGCGAGCAGCGCATCGTGCTCGAAGAAGGCCGGCGCTACGATGGCATCCCTGGCACCGCCAACTATGACTTCGCCGAGTTCGATCGTTACACCTATTTTCTCGAGCCAGAGGCTGAGGTCGATGTCGAGCGCCGCCGACGCGCCGCGCTTCCAACACGCGACCTGATCGGTTCTGATTCCTTGCTGGATCGCGCTGAGCTGGGCCACAGGATCTCTGCTCCGGTCGCCATCTACGTGCTCGCATTGCTCGCGATCCCGCTGACCACTCTGTCGCCACGGCAACGCGGCACTGGCCGACTGTTGCTCGCCTTCTTGACCTACTTCGCGTTCTTCAATCTGCAGCGTCTGGCCGAAAACTGGCTCGAGAACGGCGTCACCCCAGCCTGGATGGGGATGCTCTGGTATCAGGCAGCGGTGCTGTTGATGGTCTACTCGAGCCTGGCGCCCGGATCGTTTTGGCTACAACAACTCCGAGACAAGCTCCGGGGCTAGTCTGCGCAATGCGCTCGAGCGCTGTTCGCGAGCGCCGCCTGGCGTTGGTCCTGCTCCGGCGATACTCGGTAACGGGCGATGCGCTCGCGCAAGGCTTGATCGCTGAGCGGTTGCTGACGAGCCTCCCACCGTTGCTCGATGTCCTGTGGCCTCGGCGTCTGCGTTGATGGTGCCTGAGACACATTTGCTGCGCTCTCTAGATCGGGCAGGGCATGGCCCTGGAGCAACCGCTCCGGTTTCTTGGGGGGCGATCCACTCTGAGCGCTACCCTGAAACAAGGGCTTCATCGACCTGATTGGCGATGCGCTAGGCGCCTGAGTTGCGCTAGGCGCCTGAGTAAGGTGGCGCACGACGGCGAGCAGTCCAGGCCCCGGTCTCGCAAGCTGATGCGCCGGTTCTGCGGCGTAGGCCGTGGCTGCACTAAGGCAGGCTGTCTGGTGGACACCGGCGATGCTGGTCGACGTCAGTACAACGCTAGCCACGGCGGCAGCCCGTAGGGCTCCGTGCAGGTGCTGGGTCGCGATCTTGGTTGCCGACACTGTGCGTCTCCTATGGCGATGGGAAAGTGGTGGCCGGCTCGATAGCGGTACGTCGGGGCGTTGTCGAGATAGGCCTGAACAAAACTTGGTCGAAGGCCGCGGCGACACTATATCCTCAGTCCAAAGACAGTACCCATTTGATTCGCCGACTGATGAATCATGTTGAGGCTAGAGGTTTCTGACCAAGTTTTGAAATGAAATTAGGCGTTATTGACGCTGCTGTCAATGGCGAATTTGAGATTTTATATAGACAAAACCTTTTCAAAGGAGGCGTGGCCTTGACAGAGCCCGAGCATTCGTTTGCCGCTCAGACCTATCGGATTGGCGCAGTTGCGCGCCTGACAGGTATTCCACCCGATACCTTACGTGTCTGGGAGCGGCGTTATGCGGTGGTGGAGCCGATCCGATCTGAAGCAGGCACGCGCCTGTATTCGGCGGAAGACGTTGGCCGCTTGACGCTGATCAAGCGGCTGGTCGATAACGGCGACGCGATCAGCCATGTCGCGCCGCTCACGCTGCCGCAACTTCACGAGCGCTCGCGCGGCCTCAGTTTGGCCCCAACCGCCGAGGGCGATCTGCCACCCTGTCGGGTCGCGGTGCTGGGGTCTACCCTGCCGACCTTGTTGGCCCGAGAGAGCGAGCGCACAGCCGTGTTCGAAGATGGTGTCGAATTGGTCGGTGCCTTCGAGGACGAGCATCGCTTTCGGCATGCCGCTGCCGACCTGAAGATTGATCTGCTGGTGCTCGAGCGCCCAACCATCCAGCTCGACCGCATCGCACAGATCACCGATCTACTCACCGAATCTGGTGCGACCCAGGGACTGGTCGTCTATGGCTTTGCGCCGCGTGCCGCGCTGGAGCGGCTCGAGGCACAACGCATTGTCGCCAAGCGCGCGCCGGTCGATGCAGCCGAGCTGGTGCGCTGGTGTGCAGCCTTGCATGGTAGTGATAAGCTTCCTTCGCCTGAGGCGAGCCTCGAAGGCGTTGACCTAGGGGCGCCGATTCCCCGTCGGCTCTTCGACAACACCAGCTTGGCGCGCATTGCCACCGCCTCACCAACGGTGCGCTGCGAGTGCCCCCATCACCTGGTGCAGCTGGTCTCGAGCTTGGTCGCCTTCGAGCAGTACAGTCGCGAGTGTGAGAATCGCAATGCCGACGATGCCGCCTTGCATGCATTCCTGCATGCGGCAACAGCACGCGCCCGGGCGACGATGGAGGCGGCATTGGCGCGGGTGGTCGAGGCCGAGGGGATCGATATCAGATGAGGTCCGCCTGCTGCTAAACTTTGCCTTTGAATGATCGGCTTGGCTGTCTAATCCTCATGATCTCGCTCCTCGACTATGGTGCCGGTAATGTGCGCAGTCTGCGCAATGCGATTTCGAAGCTCGGTTTCGAGCTGACCGATATCCGTCGACCGGACGACATCCTCAACGCTGAATATCTCATCTTTCCCGGCGTCGGGGCCTTCGGGGCAGCCATGCAGCGGCTCAATGCCCTGGGCTACACCGAGCCGTTGCAGGACTATCTCGCTGCGGATCGGCCCTTTCTCGGCATCTGCATCGGGCTGCAGAGCCTGTTCGAAGGCAGCGAAGAGTCTCCCGGTATCCCTGGGCTAGGGGTCATCCCGGGTGTTGTGCGGCGCTTCACCGAGCGCCGACTCGCGGTGCCACACATGGGTTGGAATGGCTTGCGGTTGCAGCGTGACAGTGCCTTGCTGTCGGGCCTAGAGCAGGAGCGCTTCTATTTCGTGCATTCCTATCATGCGGAAGCAAACGCCGAGAATGCCCGCTGGGTCTTGGCTGAGACCGACTATGGTGGCGCCTTCGTCAGTGCGGTCCAGCGTGGTCGGGTCACGGCGGTGCAGTTCCACCCGGAGAAGAGCGGCCAGGCCGGGCTCGAGGTGTTGGGTCGGTTCTTGGGGGGCGCACTTGATCAGCCGTCACTGGCCGCTGCGGCAGGGCCGTCAACTCAGGCCGCCGCCGGCTCCAAGGATGGGCGGCCGTCTTTTGGCGGGCAAGGTGGCGAGCAAGACGGCGGGCAAGACGGCGCCTTACCGACCCAGCTCACGAAACGTGTCATTGCGTGCCTGGACGTGCGCAGTAATGACGCCGGAGACCTGGTGGTGACCAAGGGGGATCAGTACGACGTCCGCGAATCCGGTGGCGAGGTGCGAAATCTCGGTAAACCGGTCGAGTTGGCACAACGCTACTACGAGGAGGGCGCCGACGAGATCACCTTCCTCAACATCACGGCCTTTCGCGACTTTCCACTCGCCGATCAACCGATGCTCGAGGTCTTGCGTCGAACCTCCGAGAACGTCTTCGTCCCCCTGACCATTGGCGGCGGCATCCGTGCCTTCACCGATGCCGATGGCCATGTCTACAGTGCGCTGGATGTGGCCGGTGAGTATTTTCGCTCCGGCGCGGACAAGATCTCGATCGGCTCCGATGCGGTCGATACGGTCGAGACTGTCCGCGCTCGGGGTGGCGGCGATGGCAGCAGTGCGATCGAGGAGATCGCTCGGGTGTATGGCAAGCAAGCCGTGGTGATCTCGGTTGACCCACGGCGCGTCTATGTGCAGTCGCCCGACGCGACCGAGCGAACTGTCATCGAGACTGCGATTCCGGGGCCGAACGGCGAGCGCTACTGCTGGTTCCAGTGCACGGTCAAGGGCGGTCGCGAGGGTCGAGATGTAGACGCCGTGGAGCTGGCACGTGTTTGCGAGCAGCTCGGTGCCGGCGAGATCCTCCTCAACTCGATCGATCGTGACGGCACCGGCAGCGGCTTTGACCTGGAACTCATCGAAGCGGTGCGCGCCGCGGTGAGCATCCCGGTCATCGCCTCAAGTGGTGCTGGTCGGCCGGAGCATTTCTCCGAGGTGTTCGAGCACACCGGTGCTGAGGCGGCGCTTGCTGCTGGAATCTTTCACCGCCGCGAGGTACCGATTGCAGCGGTCAAGGCGCAGCTGAGCGCGGATGGCATTCCGGTTCGAGACTAGGGCGTGCGCAGTCGGTGGCCTCTGCGCATGGCGGTGAGCATTGCGACGATGAGGCTTCGCTGCACGCGGCATCCTGAGCGGGGGGCAGGTCCGCTGCCGGCTCTGGGATGGCTGACCCCTGCGCGATCCCCAGGGTGCCGCCTGCTGTGGCCAGTTGCTTGCCTGACGATGCTCCTGCTCGCTGGCTGTGCTGGTCTCTCAGACAGTCGTCAGCGACTGCCAGCGGGGATCGACGCGGACGAACTCCTGAGCAAGATCGCGGCCTGTCATCTGCTGCGTGTGGTGCAGAGCGGAGATCGCGCGGCCACCGATGCGGTCGTGATTGCCGCGCTGGATCAGTACGGGTTCGAGGTCGAGCAGATGATCGAGCGAGCCAATTACCTGGCGCGGATCGCTGCGGCTCGACCCGCGCAGCGCGAGCAGATGGTTGAGATCGCCCGCAGCGCCTGCGCCCACCTTGTTCGTCTCACCGGTGCCGCCTCCGGCCTGGTGCGGTTTGATGAGGAGGGCGGCGTTGATCGGACGTGGCTGGTTGTCGATGGTGAGATCAACGATGGCTTTGCGGACAAGGTCATCGCGCGGTTGCGTGCCGAGCGGGCCGTTGGCTTGGTCATCAATAGCCCAGGCGGCTCCCTCTATGAGGCGCGGCGGCTAGGACGCTGGTTGCGCGAGAATGGCATTCCGGTGGGTGTCAATGAACTCTGCACCTCGGCCTGTGTCGATGTGTTGGCTGGCGGCATCGAGCGCTACGTTACCGCCAATGTTCGTCTCGGCATCCATCAGAGCAAGGTGCCGGCGCACCTCAGCAGCCATGAGGGCGGGCAGCTCTCGGTCGTGAGCGCAGCCCTCTATCTGCGAGAGATGGGCATCGACGATAGCATTGCCCTCGCGGCGGCGGCGGTGCCAAACAACAGGATGTACTGGATCTCACTCGCTGAGGCGCTCGACACCAAGTTGGCGACCAAGGTCGTGGCCGGCTTTTAGCGTCGAGACTTTTAGCGTCGAGAGAGGATATCCCGGCTGCGGCGAGTGCTGTCAAGGCGCTGGCCAGCTTGCCTGTCTGTATTCGGTACGAGCTTTTCTGGCAATCGCCTTAGTCGATTGGCTCCTCGAGCGGATCATCGGGCTCGAGCAGGGCCTGGAATTGTTCGACTGTGTCGGCGACGGCGTCGGTCTTGAAGCGGGCGATATGGAACAGTGCCTCACCCTCGGTGATGAGCGGTAGATTCATGCGGCCGATGACGATACCCGCGGCGGGCGAACTGACTGTTTCCTCGCCATTGCCGAAGGGATCAGCGACGGTGGCGAGACGCTCGCCCTTCTCAACCCAGGCGCCGAGCGCTCGGGCGAAGCGCAGCATGCCGCTGGTTTGGGCGCGGGCCCAGACACTCGAGCGGGCGATTACCGGCTGATGAGCTGAGCGCGGACGCCGCGAGCTATCGCGGATCATCCCGAGCTGACGCATGACGCCGAGGATGCCACGCACCCCGGCGCGGATTGAGAGCTCATCGAAGCGCAGTGCCTCGCCGGCCTCGTAGAGCAGGACTGGCACATCCAGCGCAGCCGCGGCAGCGCGTAAGGAGCCGTCGCGAAAATCCGCGTCGAGGATCACCGGTGCGCCAAAGGCGCGGGCGAGATCCGCGATGCCAATCTCGTCGACGCGGGCGCGGATCTGCGGCAGGTTCTCACGGTGCGCGGCGCCGGTATGCAGGTCGATGCCAAGGTCGCTATCGGTGACGATCTCGCTCATCAGTGTGGCTGCGAGTCGGCCGGCGAGCGAGCCGCCCTCGGAGCCTGGGAAGCTGCGATTCAGATCGCGCCGATCGGGCAAGTAGCGCGAGTGGCGGACGAAACCGTAGACGTTGACCACCGGCACCGCCAGTAGGGTGCCGCGCAGCGAGCGCAGGGCGGTGCTACTGAGCAGGCGGCGAATGATGGCGATGCCGTTGATCTCGTCGCCATGCACGGCGGCCGTGACGAACAGGCGTGGGCCTGGGCGACGACCCTGCAGCACATGTACCGGCAGCACCACCGGGTTCTGGGTGAACAGAATCGGCAGTGGGAGGTCGATGCGCGCGCGTTCGCCAGGGCGCACCAGATGACCGCCGATGCGTATCCCCGCCGGGCGTGCGCTAGCCCTTGCCACGGGTGCGCGTCTTGCCGGCGAGGGCGTCCTTCTCGATAAAGCTGAGCATCTGACCGGCGACATCCTTGCCGGTGGCCGCTTCGATGCCTTCCAAGCCGGGTGACGAATTGACCTCCATGACCACCGGGCCGTGGTTGGAGCGCAGCACATCGACGCCGGCCACGTTCAGACCCATGATCTTGGCCGCGCGCACCGCCGTCGAGCGCTCCTCGGGGGTGATGCGAATCAGCTCAGCGCTCCCGCCGCGATGTAGGTTGGAACGGAACTCACCGGGTTTTGCCTGCCGGCGCATCGCCGCGACCACCTTGTCGCCGATCACGAAGCAACGGATGTCGGCCCCCTTGGCCTCACGGATGTATTCCTGCACCAGGATGTTGACCTTGAGGCCGAGGAAGGCCTCGATCACGCTCTCGGCGGCCTGGCGGGTTTCGGCGAGCACCACACCGATGCCTTGGGTACCCTCAAGCAATTTGATCACCAGCGGCGCGCCGCCAACCATCTTGATCAGATCCTCGATATCGTCCGGGGTATGGGCGAAGCCGGTGATCGGCAGGCCGATGCCACGGCGTGAGAGCAGTTGCAATGAGCGTAGCTTGTCGCGGGCGCGGGTGATCGCGACCGATTCATTGAGCGGGTAGACGTTCATCATCTCGAACTGGCGCAGCACCGCGGTGCCGTAGAAGGTCACGGAGGCGCCGATGCGTGGGATGACCGCATCGAATCCGGTCAACTGCTCGCCCTTGTAGTGAATCGAAGGCGCGTGCGAGGTGATGTTCATGTAGCAGCGTAGCACGTCGATCACGCGTGCCTCGTGGCCACGTTCGCGCGCGGCCTCGGCGAGCCGTCGCGTCGAGTAGAGCCTCGGGTTACGTGAAAGGATGGCGATCTTCATCTCATCTCCAGGGTTGGGCGGATCGCGGCCGGGCTTCAGCGCCTGCTCGAGTCGACGCCGAGGGCGTGCTCGATGGTCTCGATGCGTTGAGTGGATAGGGTATCAGGGTGCGCGAGAAGCCTGAAGAAACGCTCATGGTACTCCTCGGTGATCCATCATCAGCACGCAGCCCCAGCC
>NZ_NHSH01000053.1 GCF_016653315.1 Halochromatium roseum
CATTCAATTATTATTAGGGTCGAATTATAACTTTTCAAGGTTAAGCTGTTGTTTTGAAAAAACTTACTGAAAGAATGCTCGTCAGGTTACTGAAAAATAAAAAAATATTATTTAGTCACAAGTCTAAAGCTTAAGCAACAGGCGTTGCCGCTGCTGCCATCAGCGCCTCGATCTCATCAGGCGCTTTGGGCACCTTAGCCGAAAGGATCTCAGGCTCGCCATCGGTCACCAGCACATCGTCTTCGATGCGGATGCCGATGCCTCGGTATTCGGCCGGCGCCTCGGCATCCGGGGCGATATAGAGTCCAGGCTCAACCGTTAGCACCATGCCCGGCTCGAACCGACGCCAACGCCCGTCTTGCTTGTACTGACCGACATCATGCACATCCATTCCCAACCAATGGCCAGTCTTGTGCATAAAGAAAGGCTTATAGCGCTCGTCCTTGATCAGCTGCTTCAGGTCCGCACCAGCAGCATCGATCAAACCGAGGTCGACCAGCCCCTGGGTCAGCACCTCGAGCGCCACCTTGTGTGGCTGGTTCCAATGGTTGCCGGCACGCACCTTGGCGATGGCCGCCAGCTGAGCCTTGAGGACCAGATCGTAGAGACGACGCTGAGCGGGGCTGAAGCGGCCGTTGGCCGGGAAGGTGCGCGTGATGTCGGAGGCGTAGCCATGCAGCTCGCAGCCGGCATCGACCAACACCAGATCACCGTCGCGCAACACATCGGCATTCTCGACATAGTGCAGCACGCAAGCGTGGGCACCACTGCCAACGATCGGCTGATAGGCCTGGAAACGGGCGCCCTGCTCGGCGCAGGCGGCGAGGAAGGTCGCCTCAAGGCGCTGCTCTGAGCAGCCCGGTTGCGCGGTCTGCATCAGGCGCCGATGCGCCGCCGCCGAGATGTCCGCGGCACGCCGCATCGTCTGCAATTCCGACCTCGACTTGATCAGCCGTCGCTCATGTAAATATCGATCTGAACTGACCAGCTCGGTCGGCGCGCTGATACCCTTGCGCGCGAGCGCTCGCACCGCGCGCAGCCAACTGATCACGCGCCGATCGAAGCCATCATCGAGCCCTAACGGGTAGACCACTCGGCGCCGATCAGCAAGGATCTCGGGCAGCTTCTCATCCAGCTCGCTGATCGGAAACGCCTGATCGGCGCCAAAGTGCTCAAGCGCGCCTTCGACTCCATAGCGGAAGCCGTCCCAGATCTCGCGCTCCGGATCACGCGCACGGCAGAACAGCACGAAGGCCCCATCCTTGCGCTTAGGCGCCAGTACGGCGACCGCCTCGGGCTCCGGAAAGCCGGTCAACCAGGCCAGGTCGCTGGACTGCCGATAAGGATGATGCACATCCCGATTGCGAATCACCTCTGGCGCCGCTGGTAACAGCAGGACGCTGTCATCACCCAGCGCCTTGAGCAATGCCCGCCTTCGGCGTTTCAGCTCAGCCGCACGATAGGGGTGTTTGGACTGATCCGCGGCTCGCGCTGGTGTTGGTTGAACTGTTGGTTGAACTGTCGGTTGAACCCTATTCGGCATCTAATGTATTCCCATCTCGGCAACTTGTCGGTCGCGTTCATCGAGCAAGGCCTTGGCCCTATCCTCGCGGATCAACATGGCTGCGACGCGGAGAAATTCGACGATCTCGGTCAGCGCCTGCTCATCGGCATCGCCTTCGACGACCGCATCAAGATCCATGCGCGTCAGCTCGACCAGATCATCAACCGCCTCAGCGGCCTGGCCGAACAGTTGTTCACGATCCAAGCCACCCAGCGCCAGACCGAACAGCAGGCCGCGCACCCAATCCAGTACGGCATGTGCACGCTCTTGGAGGGGGCGATCTTCTGGCGGCAAGAGCAGATCGAAGCTCAACGAGCTGGGACCCATCGCCGACTGCGTCCAGGCCGCGAGCTGCTCTAACAGCGCGCGCCGCTCATCGGCGTCGGCATCAGCGCAAGCATGGTCGTGGTCGTGGTCGTGGTCGTGGTCGTGGTCGTGGTCGTGGGCATGGTCGTGATTGCAGGCCTGTTGGTCGCCGGAGGGGTTGTCGCCAGCATGAACTCCAACATGAGCATAGGTGCCGGCATGATCATGGCTTGGGTCATCGCAGCAAGCTTCAGCCTCGGCCTGCTCGGCTGCAGAGGTTGGTCGCCCCTGAAAGGTCAGGTCGATAGGAACCGGAGCCGCGTCAGCGTCGATCGCCGGCTCCAGCACCCATTCCGAGCTGGGGTCTGACTCTGTAGCTGGAGTCGCCAAGAGCTGCGCCTGCCAGCGCGCGAGCGGATCGGGCTGATGCAGGGCGAGCAGGCCACAGAGTATCCCTTGCGCCTCGGCTGGGCTTGGCGCTAATTCGACACCCGCGAGTAGCTGGGACAATCTGTCGTAATCTGGGGCGGCGGCAAACGCCATGAACACATCCTCATCGTCATCGTCATCGTCAATCGGGACCGCAGCGGAACTGGGCTCACTTACATCAGCACCGCCACCCAGGACGATGCAGCGCTTTTCCTCGTGAAGCGCTTAGGGGCTGTCCATTTTCTACTTACCGATGATCGCTCAACCGTCAACACTGGCCTTAAAATCGGGAAGAAGTTGATGGACGCTTTCTTAGCCTGAATCTCACGCGATTCATTTTCCAGGGTGGCCCGCGCCATGAGCGGCGGCAATCGTTGCTGCAGACAAAGCGAAACCTGTATCGAAGCCTGGACAGAGCCAGGTTGACCGACCATGCTGACGACAATATCGACGCCATTGTTTGACCCAACCTTGGTCCCCTTCTATAGTCTCGGCAAGCTTTTCCGCGGGGGCTCGGCATGGCCGACTTCGATATCAATCTACTAGAGCAACATGTCGAGACGCTGATCCGCAAGTGTGAACAACTTCGCGAGGAAAACGCCTCCTTGCGAGCGAGTCAAGAGCACTTGGTCGCCGAGCGTGCCGAGCTAATCGAAAAGACCGAGCTCGCACGCAGCCGAATCGAGGCCATGGTCGCACGTCTTAAGGCGATGGAGGAGCAATTGTAATGAACCCATCCGACGATGGCCGCGTCATGCCAGTCACGATCCGCATCCTAGACAAAGAGTACCGGATCGCCTGCGGACCCGAAGAGCATCACGGCCTGATCGATTCCGCCCGACTGCTCGATCAGCGCATGCGCGAGGTGCGCCAGAACGGCCGCATCATCGGCGCCGATCGCATCGCAGTCATGGCTGCCCTCAACCTAGTCTACGACCTGATGCGCGAGCGCGACGAGATCAGCGCGCAACGCGACCGACTGCAGATGATCCAAGAACGCTTGTCTCATGCCATTGAACCGCCGCCTCGCGCCGAGGATGCACCCGCATCAGAACCCTCCGGGCTAGACGCTGCCAACGATAAGGTATAGTCTCGATCTCAGACATCTCCTGCAGTGTACGGCAGCGGCCTGGGTATTTTCTTGAGCCTAATTCGTACCCCGGGGACGCTGAGAATCTGGCCGTTGTGCATGTCCGCCCCGAGCGGAAAGCCTGAAGCCGGATGTGGCGTTCCCACTTGAACCCTCAGGTTCAAGAACGAAGGACTGCACCGGCACAGGTGGGAGGTGTCTCTCCTTTCTGCCGCTAGACCATCGTGACTGATCCCTTGCTTCGCCGCCGTCTGCGTCGTGCACGTTCTGCGCTGAGCCAGCGCGAGCAGCGCGATCACGCCGAATCCGTTTGTCAGCGACTCATCAGCAGCGGCCTCCTGCATGCCGCAAAGCGCCTCGCCCTCTACCTGCCAATCGCCGGCGAGCTCGACCCACAACCGATCCGCGCGCGGCTTCGAGGCCGTCGCCGCTGGTATCTGCCGGTGCTGCGCCAACATGCACCCGGTCGCCTCTGGTTCGTCCGCATCGATAGCCGTTCCAAGTTCAAGCGTAATCGTTTCGGCATCCTGGAACCCGCCGCTCGTGGCCGCAAGATCCTCACACCGCAGAGGCTGGATCTCATCTTGGTGCCACTGGTTGGATTCGACGCCCAGTGCCATCGCATTGGCATGGGCGCCGGTTTCTATGATCGCAGCCTCGCCTTCCTCGGTCATCGGCAGCATTGGCAACGACCCCGGTTGATCGGCGTGGCGCATGAGTGTCAACGCGTTGATCGCATCGAGCCCGAGCCCTGGGACCGGCCGATGGATGCGGTGGTCACCGAACGCAGACTTTATCAGCGCCAAAGCTGACGCGGTGGTGACGAACGTAAATCCGGCACTTTCGCTCAGCGCTTTTCCGGCAAACGCCTCAGTCTGCCCTCGCCCTGAGCAGTCAGCCGCCGCGCTCGATGCCGGCAAACAACCGATAGGACGGATTCTCACTTTCGTCCCAGAATGGATAACCCAAACCGGTCAATAGCTCAGTCAGCGCTGGCACCTCGGCATCCGGCACCTGAAGCCCCATCAGCACTCGCCCATAGGCGGCACCATGGTTGCGATAATGGAACAGGCTAATGTTCCAGCGCCGACCAAGCCCGCTCAAAAAGTTGAGCAGTGCACCAGGCCGCTCCGGAAACTCGAACCGCACCAGGCGCTCATCGCAGATACCAGGCGCATGACCGCCGACCATGAAACGGATATGCAGCTTCGCCGTCTCGTTATCGCTCATATCGGTAACGACAAAGCCCTTCTTCTCGATGCGCTCGATCATCTCGTGACGCTCTGCAAGACCACCACCAAGCTCGACTCCGACGAACACCACCGCCTGTTGCTGATCTGCGTAGCGATAATTGAACTCGGTGATTTGACGCTTACCCAGGGCCTTGCAAAAGGCGAGAAAACTGCCGGGCCGCTCCGGGATCTCAACCGCGAACAGGGCCTCGCGGCGCTCGCCGAGCTCGGCACGCTCAGCGACGTGGCGCAAGCGATCGAAATTGATATTGGCGCCACTTTCGATCGCGACCAGGGTCGTATCACGCACCCCAAGGCGTTCGACATACTGCTTGAGCCCAGCCACCGCCAGCGCCCCGGCCGGCTCGGCGATACCGCGGGTATCGTCGTAGATATCCTTGATCGCGGCGCAGATGGCATCGGTACTGACCAACACCACCTCATCGACCGTCTCACGCGCGATGCGAAAGGTCTCCTGCCCGATCTGCCGGACCGCCACACCGTCGGCGAACAGCCCAACCTCAGGCAAAACAACGCGCTTATCGGCGGCAAGGGCCGCATGCAGCGTCGGCGCATCCTCGGGCTCGACACCAATGACCTTCACCTCGGGATAGATCGCCTTCACATAGGCCGCGACCCCAGCAATGAGCCCGCCACCGCCGACCGGCACGAAGATGGCGTGCGGCGGCTCAGGAAGCTGGCGCAGGATCTCCATGCCGATGGTGCCTTGGCCAGCGATGACGTCAGGATCATCAAAGGGATGCAGAAAGGTCAGGCTGCGCTCAGCGGCCAACGCCATCGCGTAGGCATAGGCTTCATCGAACGAATCACCGTGCAGTACCGCCTTCGCGCCCCAGTTGCGCACCGCATCGACCTTGATGCCGGGCGTCGTCTTCGGCATCACGATCACGGCCTGCACCCCCAGATGCGAGGCCCCCATCGACACGCCCTGCGCGTGATTACCGGCCGAGGCCGCGATCACGCCCTGCTCGAGCACGGCTGCCGGCAGATGCCGGAGCTTGTTGTAGGCGCCACGCAGCTTGAACGAGAACACCGGCTGCAGATCCTCGCGCTTGAGCAGGACCTGGTTACCGACACGCCGCGATAGGCCTTTGGCTAGGGTTAGCGGGGACTCGATGGCGATGTCGTAGACGCGAGCCTTGAGAATGCGCTCGATGTAGGCGTTGAGCATGACGATTACCGTGACGATTACCGTGAGACAAGCGCTTCATCGTCCAGAGTGGCGATGCGCTATAGACGTTGACCTGAATCGCTCGCGATTCATTTTCCGGGGTGGCACCACAACTCGAGCGTTACCTTAAAAACAAGCGCTGCATCGTCCAAGGCGGCGACGCGCCATCTGCGTTAGAGCGGTCCGTAGAGAGCGCGGTCGCCGCGTAACGGCCAAGGCAAAATACCTCAGGATACGACAGATGATGCCCAAAGGCCTTTGATATACTGCCCGGCTTAGCGCAGACCGCTGCCAGCGCGGCGAATTTAACCGCCCGCAAACGCTGTCTCACACCATCACCACATCGTTTTCGAGGATCGACCATGGACTCTGCACAGCACCAGGACGAATTAAAGAAACAAGCGGCAGAGGCCGCATTGAGCCATGTCGAGGGTGGCATCATCGGCGTCGGCACCGGCTCGACGGTCAATCATTTCATCAATTATCTCGCCACCATCAAAGGCAAGATCGATGGCGCCGTCTCCAGCTCGGAGGCCTCAAGCCAGCGGCTCAAGGCGCACGGCATCCCGGTGCTCGATCTCAATGCCACCGGCGGCCTGTCGCTCTATGTCGATGGCGCGGACGAGTCGAACAAATCGCTGCAGCTCATCAAAGGCGGCGGCGGCGCGCTGACGCGCGAGAAGATCGTCGCCGCTGCCAGCGAGCGTTTCGTCTGCATCGCCGATGAAAGCAAGCTGGTACCGGTGCTGGGCGCCTTCCCGCTACCGGTTGAGGTCATCCCGATGGCCCGCAGCTACGTCGCTCGCGAGTTGGTGAAGCTTGGTGGCAATCCGGTCTGGCGCGAGGGTTTCACCACCGACAACGGCAACCTGATCCTGGACATCAGCGGCCTGCAGATCATGGAGCCGATGCAGCTCGAGCAACAGATCAACAACATCGCCGGCGTGGTCACCGTCGGCATCTTTGCGCTGCGGCCCGCGGATGTGTTGATCCTCGGTTCCGCCGAAGGGCCACGGACGATCACCGCCTAAGTCGCGGCCCATCCCCTAGCCTTCGCTGCTTGCCGAGATCTGCGTGAACCTGCACCACCGGCCTAGCCAAGTAGCCGCGAAATCTGCGCCTGGAGCGGATCGATTGCTGGCGTGAGCTTGCGGCGCATGAGGCTGCCGAGGGTGGTTGGATCGGGGAGCAAGGGGCGAATCAAACCGTAGCCAGCGCCGGAGAGCACGCGCATCGCAGCGAGGTCTGGGGCGGCGGCTGGAAGTCGCTCGAGGATGCGCTGAACCTGTTCCGTGATTGGCGCAGGCCCAGCCGCATCGATCGCCATGCCTTCCGGGGCATGACTACCAAGCCCAGCAAAGGCCTCACCATCGGTGAGCAGGGCCTCGATGTTCAGATTCGGATCGCCCTCCGGACGCACGACGGCGAAGTAACCGCGCAGCAGATCGAAGCCAGCGCTGACGATATCTTGATTCGGCGGCTTGGCCAACACAGCCGAGAGGGTCTTGAGAAAGCGCTGTCCTCCGGCACTGGTGACGCGAACCAAGAGACCGGCCACGGCATTTCCAGCACTGAGTTCATCGGCCAGCGCTGCCGCGATCTGTTCTGCATCGACCCGCGGCTGCAACTGCTCGGGGAGGTCATCGGGCCGCGCACGCAGAAAACCGACCAGATAGGCCTGCTTGCGCGTCGACTTCTTCCACAGCTCGAGGATCTTCTCATCACTCAGGAGACCCGGCTGCAGCACCAACCGGACCGACTCCATCATCGTCTCGTGCTCGGTCTCGAACGGCAGGTACTCGACCAGATAATCCGCCAGCACCGGTCCCATCTCGCTTGCGACGATGGTTGGGTTGCGCAACATACGGCGGGCATTCTCGGCATCCTCCATCGCCCACCAAGCGCGGCGCGCCAACTCCGGAGTGAGCCCGGGTGAGCCAACCGCCGCGACGACAGCCTCTGATTCCCCGAGCATCAACAATTGCTCGAGACTCTGATCACGCATCTGACCCATCCGCGTCCAACGCCGCAGATAAACCGGATAGCCACCCGGCGAGCCAAGGATGTGACCGGAGATCAGCTCCTTGACCGCCCGCAGATAGGCATCGACGGCGCCGGTCGGATTCAGCGGTACCTTCGCCTCGCCACGTTCCGAGAGGCCGTAGACAACGAGGCGTGATTCATCGATCCGAATCGCCTGCGGTCGATTCGCGATCAGCACGTTCAGCCGCAGATTATCCTCGCTCGACAGTTCCATCGACCACTCTCTTGGAAGCCAGACTCAGAGGCTGCGCTTAGTAACGCTCAGCGCTCAAAGGACGCTGTCAGGCATCGGCCGGCGGTTGGTAATTTGGGTCCTTCGGATTCATGAAGATGAAGTGCGGCTTGCCAGGCTCGAGCTCGACGAAGTCCATCACCGTCTGATCCAGCAGCGGGACATCCTCTGGCGTCATCACCAGGTCAACGCCCTCGCTCTGGAAGCGGATGTCTTCTTCGGTCGGGGCATCGAAGCCCATACGGTAGTCGATGCTGCCATCGGCCTGCTGGGTCGCAGCGAGACGCAGCGACAGGCCATCGGTTCCAGCCTCTTTTGCTGCCTTCAAGACCTGTTCAGCAGCTGCCGTCGTTAGTTTGAACATAAACCCTCATCCTATCTCGTTGCCAAGGGCTCGGGCACAGATTCGGCCGCCTCGCCTGACCAGATGCGCCAAGAGACTGATCCTCATCGTGCGGGACAGCCTGACGCAATTGTTGCAAGGCGACCTCCGCCCGAGCTGCAGCGACAGTGCCCGCTAAAGCACTGACCGAACGCGATCGACGAAACGCCGCGTCCAATTGACCCCACCGACATCGCGCAAATGCGCATAGCTCGCCAGCAGATTGCGCTGAATGATACCGTCATGCACACCATCGATGCCGGTGCCGCGAAGAACATCGAAGGCAAAGCGCCATTCTGCCCGGGGCGCAACAATAGCGGAATGATGGAATTCATGCGCGCAGATCTCACTGACGTCGGTCGGCAGGCGCGGCCATGGGCAGGCCTCGGTCTCACGCAGACGCACGTACCCGCGCCCCTGAGGCCGAGCGTGCATGGCGACATCGGCGTCGAGCACTGCGCACATCTGGCGCGAGTCGGCACCCCAGTGCAGCCGCTCGCAGAGATACATCAGGCCGCCACACTCCGCATAGGCCACACCGCCATCGGCGATGAAATCAGCAATCGACTCGCGCATTGAGCGATTTGCCTCAAGCTCCCGCATCCGCGATTCTGGAAACCCGCCCCCCAGAATAAGCCCATCCACGGCCGGCAGACTGGCATCAGCGAGCGGACTAAAAGGCACCAGCTCAGCCCCGGCGCGCTCAAGCGCGGCGAGGTCATCAGGATAATAGAAGCCAAACACCTCATCCCGCGCGATGCCGATTCGCACCGAACTGCGACTGCCCTCGCGCTGCTGCGGCCAGACCGGCCGCAAGACCTCCCAGTCAGGAGTTGGCGCGTCTTCGGCGATGGCAAGGATCTGATCAACATCGACGCAATCGGCGACCGCGTGGCGAATCGATTCGATCGTTGCCTCCACCGCCTCGGCCTCGTTGCTTGGAATCAACCCGAGATGACGCTCCTCAATCGCCAACTCAGCATCGCGCGGGATCGACCCCAGCAGCGGCAGATCGGTGTACTGCTCGATGACGCGGTGCAGATTCGCCTCATGACGGGCGCCACCAACCTTGTTCAGGATAACGCCTGCAATCTGTAGATCGGGATCAAACGCCTGGTAGCCAAGGAGTAGCGGCGCGATCCCACGTCCCATTCCCTGAGCGTTGATGACGAGCAAAACCGGCGCGCGCAACAACTTCGCCAGTTCCGCGTTCGAGCCAGCACCATCAAGGCTAGGACTGTCGAAGAGACCGACATTGCCCTCGATCAGGCCGATCGTCGAGGCCTCGAGCAGACGCCTGAAATCGCCTCGGATCTCGTCGACCGACATGGTGTGATAGTCGAGATTGTGGCAGGTCAGCCCACCGGCGGCACGGGCCAGCCATAGCGGATCGATATAGTCGGGACCCTTCTTGAACGGCTGAACACATTGACCGCGACGCGATAACTCCCGAATCAAGCCAATGCTCAGTGTCGTCTTTCCGGAGGACTTCTGCGTTGCCGCCAGGTAGAGATGGGCCATCGCTTGTTAGTCACCCGACGCTAGCATTGTGATGGCGCCTGGGGTCGATGCAAAACATGTCATGGCTCTGGCAGGCACCACGCGAGGTGCCCGCGGTTGATGACGAGGATCGTCAGGCTGGCGAGCGCGCGCTCGCATGCGGATCGACGTCGCGATCAGCGAGAGATTCGGGCAGAAACTGCAGCACCCGCACACCGACAGCAGTGATCAGCAATGCAATCCCGACGCCCCCAAGTCCGAGCAGGAGTTCAGGGAAGCTCGGCGAGTAGGGGGCGACCTGCCCGCCGATATCACCCGGTGCGCCAAACTGGATCACGTTGTAGCCTGGGAACATTTCCTGCGGATAGGCCTGGCTCCCGATAATGATGACGTACATCGCAGCGAGCCCGCCAACGATCACCATGCCACAGGCAGCGGTGATCCAATCACGTCGCTGGCTCAGTTCGGGGTGATAGATGATTCCGAGCGGCAACAATCCACCAATCAAGATCCAGCCAACCCAGAACAGACCCGTGTAGAGACCACCACTGATCAGCAAGAAGGTCTCGATGCCGTCATTCTTGGCGCCGTAGAGCTTGGTGAGGTGATAGATCAGAGTGAAATACAAGATGGCCGCAATAAACAGCCCAAGCAGATTCTTAAGTCGCTTGAGCATGGCTGGACCGATGGGCCGACCATCGGCATCAAACGCATAAAACAGCACCAGCATGTAGATCGCAAGCCCGTAGGCAAAGGACATCACCACAAATAAGGGCGCAAGGATCGCCGTATCGTAGGCCTCACGGCCAACCAGGAAGCCGAAGATCGAGCCCGTACCGGTCGTCAGTGCCAGACGCCAGAGGAAAGCAAAGGTGCCCACCGGCTTTTGCAGATATTGACCCTTGCGCTCGGCCATGGTCCACAGATAGCCGATTACGATCGCCGCAAAGCCAGAGTAGAGAAAGATGTTCCAGGCGAAGATCGAGCTGAAATTGTAGGTCGTCATCGCGACCAGCAAGCGGTCGGGACGTCCCAGATCCAGCACCAGCACCAATAGCCCGCCGATCAGTAAGGCCACCGCCAACAACCCAGACAGACGCCCGAGCGGCTTGTAGACCTTCTTGTCAAACACGGTACCAATCGAGGCCACATTGAGTGCACCCGATGCGGAGATGATCAGGAACACCGCGAACACGTGCGGGACGCCCCAGACCACGGAGTTCGTCATACCTGTGACCCAGTGACCATGGTGCTCCATGTAGAGCGCCGACAGCCCGCCAATCGCGATCACTGCGGCGAGGATTGCGAGTAAGCCCCAGTAGCGCTGGGGTTGGAGCAGCCATTCCCGATAGACGATTCTTTTCATGCTCACTTCTCTAACGTGGTGCGATGGCGTCAACAGCCTGAACAGCGATCAGGGGCTTGCAGCGCAAAGGTCAGATGCCGGCGTAGCGAACGCCAGTATTAAGGCCGAGGTCTTGGCGAATCTGCCGGCTTGGGGTCTTGGCCAATGCCTTGCGCAAAGGACCCATTGGATCTTTCAGGTCACCAAAGATCAGCGCCTGATGACCCTCTGCGGAGCAGGCCTCGGCGCAGGCGGTGGAGATATCGCCATTGTCCAGCCGATGAGCGCAGAGATTACAACTCTCGACGCAGCCCTTGCCGCGCGGAGCACGGGTCAGCTTATGATCAACCTGCTCATGGATGAACGACCGCGCCTTATAAGGGCATGCCATCATGCAATAACGGCAGCCGATGCAGGTGTGGCGGTCGACCATGACGATGCCATCCGCTCGCTTGAAGGATGCCCCCGTCGGGCAAACATCGACGCAAGGCGGATGCTCACAGTGCTGACACATCAGCGGCAGGTTGGTCACATGACCCGTGAGGTTATCCTGCAGCTTGACCTTGCGAATCCAAACAGCTCGCTGATTCTCCCATTTCAGCTCGTCCTGGCCATGCGGCTTGGCCTGCAAGTTCAAACCATTTTCGCTATCACAGGCGTCGACACAGGCTGTACAGCCATCAGCGCACTTGCTGGTATCGACCAATAGTCCCCAGCGGTGCATGTCGGTCACAGGATCGGTGCGTGGAGCGGCGTTGGCCACCGGGGTGTGCAAGAACACCCCCGGCGCAACCGCGGCGGCGGACACCCCAGCAGCGGCGCCGAGAAAGTCCCGGCGACCTTGGTTCATCGATTCGGTTTCGTGGTTCATCGTAACGATTGCCTCGCCTCGCTGAATGCCTATCGCTCGGCGGCCGTTGGTCTAGCTGCAGCGGACCCAGTCAAATGCGCGTGTGCCGCGGCAACCTCATGGTTCCAAGCTTCGCCCCGAGGAACCGTTGCATGGCAGTCGAAGCAGTTCATCTCGACCGACGCATAGGCGTGGCAGCTGCGGCAGAATTGGCCTTCCGCATCGATCTCGATGGGCGTACCGCTGTCGTCATAGCCAACATGGCATGCAACACAACCGGAGAGGCCATGACTGTCGCCACGAATACCGCCATAGACGGTCTCATCGCGTTGGTGGCGGATCAGCTCGAAATGATTGCGCCGCATGTACTCGGTCGGTTCGACGCAGTTCTCCAGCGCCGCCGCCTTTGAGCTAGGCAGCACGAAATCTCCGACCTCCTCGGCGTAGGCTGCCGACCCTACCCCGAGTACGGCAGCCAGTAGCGCGAGGAGGACGCCTTTGGTCATGACCTCTGCCATCGACGTCTCCTGCTCTGTTGCGGATTGCTTATTCACCGAGGCCCATCTTGATGTAGCCGGTCGGACAGACATCAGCGCAGATATGACAGCCGATGCACTTGTCGTAGTCGGTGTCAACATAACGGCCAGTGGTGCTCTCGGACTTGTTGACCCGGAACACAGCATCTTGCGGGCAGAAGATGACGCAGTTGTCACATTCAAAGCACATCCCGCAGCTCATGCAGCGCTTGGCCTCATTGACGGCATCTTCCTCGGAGTAGCCAATCACGCGCTCCTTGAAGTGACCGAGCACCTCTTCGGAGCTTGGCACCTCTTCTCGGCGCAGGACACGCGGGGTATAGGGGAAATGGCCAAGGTAGAGTTCATCGTGCGGGATGACCTCAGCACCTGAGCGATCCTCATAGTTGTGAATCGCATAATTGGCACTTGAGGTACCACGCAGATCACTGCTGCCGTCGACCTTGAACTGCTCTGGGGCCAGCTTCGCCTCGTTGAGCTTGGCCAGCAGGTCGAAGTGATGCACATCAACCTTCGGACGGCGCTTGTGCTCCTCCTTATTGACGTATTCATTGATCGACTCGACGGCGATCCAGGCCTGGCCGATGGCTGTCGTCAGCAGATGCGGGCGAATGATGTCGCCAGCGACGAAATGGCCGGGCTTATCAGGCACCTGGTAGAACTTGTCACTGTTCATCAGACCACGGCCATTGTCGAGGTCTTCGAGACCGGTCAGCTCACCGCCCTGACCAATGGCGGCAACGATGAGGTCAGCATCAAGCACCCGCTCAGTGCCTTCCACCGGCGAAGGGCGACCATCCTTCATCTCGCAGTCGGCAACCTTGAGTCCGATTGCCCGTCCCTCGGCATTCTTGATCACCTCGACTGGCATCACGCCGTCGAGGACGGTGACGCCTTCATGCAGGGCATCGTGAACCTCGTGCTCGGAAGCCGTCATCTTGTCGCGGGTGAACAGCGAGGTGAGGGTCACCTCAGCACCCTCTGCAGCCGCCGTCATCGCGGTGTCATGCGCAACGTAACCGTCGTGGATGACGGTTTCGGGCAGATCACTCTTGCCGCTTTTGGTGATATGTCCAAGGCGACGCGCGACCGAAACGACGTCGATCGAGGTATCACCACCACCGACACAGACCACCTTCTCGGCAGTCACCTTCATGCGGCCCTCGTTGAAGGCCTTCAGGAAGGCGACACCGGAAACGCAGTTCGGGGTGCCTTCCCAGCCAGGGACTGGCAGGCCGCGGCCCGACTGACAGCCGATGGCCCAGAGAATGGCATCGTAGTCCTTTTCGAGCTGCTCAACGGTCACGTCGACACCGACCTTGGAGCCCATCTTCAGCTCGATCTGGCCCATATCGAGGATGCGATTGATCTCGGCGTCGAGTGCATCACGCGGCACGCGGTAGCCTGGGATACCGTAGCGGAACATCCCGCCCAGCTCCTGGTTCGCCTCGAAGATCGTCGCCGCATGGCCTTTGCGACGCAGCTGGTAGGCCGCAGCCAGTCCAGCCGGCCCGCCGCCGATGATGGCCACACGCTTGCCGGTATCGACCGGAGCAGGCTCGAACTTGTAGCCATTGGCGGTCGCGGTGTCGCCGATGAACTGCTCCACAGCATTGATACCGACGAAGTCTTCAACCTCATTGCGGTTACAACCGTCTTGACAGGGAGCCGGGCAAACACGGCCCATCATCGACGGGAAGGGATTCGCATCCGTGGAGCGACGGAAGGCATATTCCTGCCAGGTCATGCCCTCCGGTGGCTGCTCAAGGCCGCGCACAATCTGCAGCCAGCCGCGGATATCCTCGCCCGATGGACAGCTACCTTGACAAGGCGGCGTTTTGTGCACATAGGTGGGACATTTATGAGACGTATCCTGAACAAAGATTTGCTCGGTCAGGTTGTCCCAAACATTGTCGCCATCCTCAAAGCGGCGCCAGGAAAGCTTGGTCATTTCGTCAGTGGAAGTTGCCATCGATAACGCTCCTAACAAGAGTCGAAGTCGAGCTGAGGCTCTTGGTTGATCACCGGCGCTGGATGCGTGCGTCGCACCCGAAGCTCGTATTAGCTACAGTCTCAATGCATTAGCAGGATCATGGTCGATGCCTGCTCAGGCCGCCTCATCGGCAACCTCGTCTTCGTCGTCGGTCTCTTCGCCGGTCAATACCAACGCGTTTGAAACCAATTGATGGACACTCACGATCTGATCCAGGTCCATCCCGTAATAAGGCAACACCTTAGTGAATTGGCTCTTACAAATGGCGCAGATCGCCGCCATGTGAGTGACGCCTTTCTCCTGCATGACATTGTTCAAGGCCTCCACACGCGGCTGGGCGCCCTTGACGCGGATCTCCATCAGGTCGTCAGTCAGCAAGCCACCACCACCACCGCAGCAGAAGGTGCGATCGCGGATGGTATCCTCGTCCATATCGTAGAAATTGTTGCAGGTCGCACGGATGATGGCGCGTGGGATATCGAATTGGCCACCAGGCCGATCACCCATGCGTGAGGCACGCGCCACATTGCAAGAATCATGGTAGGTCAGCACCATGTCGTCATTGCGACTCTTATCCAGATTCAGCTTGCCTTCTTGAATCAGCCCGTAGGTGAACTCACAGATGTGCTGTGGCACTGGATAACGGGGATCAAGGAAGTCCCAAGGACCAGCCAGCGTATTCAGAAAGCTATAGGCCACACGCCAGGCATGACCACACTCGCCAAAGACGATGCGCTTGACCTTGAGCTTCAACGCCGCCTCGCGGATGCGCAGCGCTACCCGGCGCATGTTCTCGTAGGAGCCGATAAACATGCCGAAGTTAGCGGCCTCTGACGCATGGCTGCTGAGGGTCCAGCTGACGCCGGCCTCGTGGAAGACCTTGCCATAGCCGATCAGGCCATCGACATGCGGCTCAGCGAAGAAATCCGCTGAAGGAGTGACCAGCAGGATCTCGGCACCTTCCTGGTCCAGGGGATACTTAACTTCAACGCCGGTATCGTCAAAGACGTCTTCTTCCAGCCCCTCGAGCGTATCCGCCAAGGCCGGCCCAGGCAGACCCAGATTATTACCGATCTTGTAGACCTTACCGATGATCTCGTTACAGTACTTCTGGCCTACGCCGATGTGATCCATGATCTCGCGCGCGGCCATTGAGATCTCAGCGGTATCGATCCCGTAGGGACAGAATACCGAACAGCGTCGACATTGCGAGCACTGGTGAAAATAGCTGTACCAATCGCCGAGCACCTCTTCAGTCAGTTCTTCGGCGCCCACCAATTTAGGGAAAAGCCGACCCGCGAGGGTGAAATGGCGACGATAGACCTTACGCATCAGGTCTTGGCGACCAACGGGCATGTTTTTCGGATCGTGAGTGCCCAGATAGTAATGGCACTTATCGGTGCATGAACCGCATTTGACGCAAGAGTCTAGATAGACCCGCAGCGAGCGATAGCGGCTGAGCAGATCGCCCATCTTGTCGATCGCTTTGCTCTGCCAGTCATCGACCAGTTCGCCTGGAAAGCCCAGTTCAGCCTGAAATTGTGGCTTAGATTTGAACGGGCTCGAGTGCGCCATGACGCCCGGCTCGATCTCCGGGATCTCTGGGTACTGCTTGAGTACGGGGACTTGGAAGTCGGCCTTCGCCATGATTCAACCTCGTTTCGAAACGTCGCCAGCCAGGGTCGCAGTGCTCATAGAGCCAGAGCGACAGAGCCTGAGCTACTCAGTCCTGTTCCAGGCGCTCGGCCCAGGGCGCGATATGCCGCTGCTCGCGAGGGTTGTCGACCTGATTTCGCGATGGGCTGAAAAAGAGGCCGGGCGCATGCAACAGCTTGCTATACGGGAAGATGATCATCAGCAGCGCTACGAGCAGCAGATGTAATAACAGCACCGGATCGGCCGGCAAGGTGAAGACCTGACCCGAGTACAGACCTTGAAAGAACTGCTTCACACGCATGATGTCGGTATGCAGCACAAAACGCATCATGAGCCCGGAGAGACCGATGGTGATCAGCAGTGCCAGGATCAGGTGATCGGAAAGCGCGGTGATGTAGCGAACCCGATCGACCAGGAAGCGGCGAGCCCAAAGCCCAGCCAGACCAATCACCATCGCAATACCGCCATAGATGCCAAAGGGCTGGATCATCTCAATCGGCAGCGGTACCGGATCAAGGAAATAGCGAAGATGGCGCAAGGTGACTAGGAAGAGGCCGAAATGAAACATCCAGCCGAAGATCCAGGTCCACTTGCTCCCGCGAAACAGGCTCTCGAAGAACACCACTTCGCGCGTCATGCGCAGCGCAACCCCGGTTTTGGTGGTCGGCGCTGGGGTGGTCGGGATCTTCAGCGGAGCGGGTGTGCGCGCATATTGGATGACCTTATTGGCCAACCCAGCGACCAGCACAAAGGCCGCGAAGTAAAACAGACCGGCGTAAACATCCGACAGAAACGACATGTTTCCGCTACCTCAGTGGCGTTGGCTCAATGGCGTCTGCCCTGATCGAGCAGCCCAGCAGGCGCACGATCTCGAGCGTGTTATCCGTGTCGACAGCCTCGGGAGGCTGCCGACAGCTTGCCCGGACTTCAAACAGCCCGAGTGACTGGCCGGCGAAACCGCCCGGCCAAGTCGAGCAGCGTTATTTAGACGCAGCCGGTCGGTTTCGGCAGACCCGCGTAACGGCACGCCTGCTTGGCTGGACCATAGGGGAACAGGCCATAGAGGTACTTGCTGTTACCCTTGTCCTTGCCAAATTTCTTACCAACGGCCTTGGTCAGCACGCGCACGGCAGGAGCAATCTGATACTCCTCGTAGTATTCGCGCAGGTAGTTGATGATGTCCCAATGCTCGTCGGTGAGTTCGAGATCATCTTCCTTCGACATCACCGTGGCGACGCCAGGCACCCAGTCGTTGATATTCGACAGGTAGCCTTCTTCGTCGGTCTCGAACGTCTTACCATCTACTTCGATTGGCATCGATACTCTCCTAAACAGTGGAAAAGGGAAAAATTACAACCAGGCCTGGACCTTGTCGTGCTCCGCGGCAAGATCCACGAAGCCGGCATAGTCTACGACGCTGATTCCAGGAATGACGCGCTCCTCAGACAAGCCGCGAGCCTGAAGGTCAGGTCCTAAAGCGTAAACCTTGACTGAGTCGAGCGCAGCCTTGACTTGCCCTTCAGCGCTGGTCTGCGTCAGCGCGGCGTAAACGCCGTCTTCGAGCAGCAAGACAGCAGCGCCAGCACTCAAATGATCGAGGCAGGCAGCCAGCGACGTCTTCTCGAACGGCGACTTGTTGACGGTGTGCAGTGTGCTCATCGTGTTCCTCAGGTATTCGCTCGATCTTAGAAGCTGAAGACGACGTCAGCGCCGTCCATGATAGCCGCCATCTCGGCACGCGTGACGAGATGAATCGAATCCTTCTCGGCGTAATCGTCGTCCTCGTCTTCCCAGGTCAAGTGCTGGAGGTCGTCCAGTGACAGCCCACGTTCCTCGAGCGATTCCTTCTCGATGTAGATCTTCTTGACCTCGTAGTCACCGAGTGCGGCATAGGTCGGCGAGAAGTTCTTCATCCCGACTCCCGCAGTGTCCTGCCCCTTCGTGAGCTGGAATACGCCATCATCGACGAAGGCAAGACTGACATCTTGGTCGAAGGCAGCGCCGATCAGCACGACCTCGAGCGACTCCCAGGCATAGATGGTGCCGTAGGGTGCCCTGCGGTTCAGATACAGAAAATTCTTAATGGTTTCAGACATGATGCGTTCCCCTTGTTTCGGATGCCTTGGTTCTGGTCTCAGACCGGCGATCAGTCGCCAAAGACGACCAGCCGATCGGCCTGGATCGCCGCTTCGACCAACTGGCCAAGGCCGGAGATACGAAACCGGGGGTGGATGTTGGTGGCATCCTTGCCGTTGCGCTTCGCCTCACCCTCGTCGACCATGCCGCGCCGCTGCGCGGCGGCGACGCAAACGACCATATCGAGGTCATGCTGTTCGGCAAGCTCGGCCCAGCGCTCGACGACGTTACGGTCATCCTGAGGCGGCGTAGTCAGCCGCGTCGCGTTGTTGACGCCGTCGTGGTAGAAGAAGACACGAAAGATCTCGTGCCCCTTCTCAAGGGCTGCCTTGGCGAAGAAATACGCCGAATCGGCAGCCTGGTGCTGGTAGGGTCCTTCATTGACCTGGATTGCGAACTTCATTGCGACCTCGCTGGTGTGGGCTCCGGTTTCCGCTGCTAATCAGAGCCGCTGATCAGAAGCGGATATAGGAAGAGGCGTTGAAGCTGGCACGTGAGCCGCGCCAGGTGTCGATGTGGTACTTGGTGAACGGCAGCTCGACCTCTTCAAAGAAGCGCGGCCAACCGATACGCTCGATCCACTCATTGACACGCTCCCAATCGCGGGCGCCTTCCTTATAGGCCTTGAGGATGCGCTTAACGATTGCGGTTGCCTCGGGCCAGCGTGGCGGGTTGTTGGGGATGCCAGCGGCGACCAGCTTCTGGAAGGTCGGCTTGCCGCGCGCATTGGAGTGGTTACCACCCACCCAGATTGCCAGCTTGGAGTGCTCGGCGTCATTGATCTGCATCGGCGGGCACGGCGGATAGCAGGCGCCGCAGCAGATGCACTTACGTTCATCGACTTCGAGCGACGGCTTGCCGTTAACCATCGCCGGACGGATGGCGGCAACCGGGCAGCGGGCGACGACCGACGGACGTTCGCAGACGTTGGCGACCAGATCGTGGTTGATCTTCGGCGGCTTGGTGTGCTGCACGTTGATCGCGATATCGCCCTGACCGCCGCAGTTGATTTGGCAGCAGCTGGTGGTGATGTGCACGCGGTTTGGCATGGTCGCGTTGCGGAAATCGTCGATGAGTTCGTCCATCATCGACTTGACCACGCCAGAGGCGTCGGTGCCCGGGATGTCGCAGTGCAGCCAGCCCTGGGTGTGCGAGATCATGGCGACGGTATTCTGAGTGCCGCCGACGATGAAGCCCGCGTCTTCTAGCGCCTGGATCAGCGGGGCAACGCGCGCTTCTTCGGTCACCATGTACTCGATGTTGGAGCGCAGGGTGAAATGCACGTAGCCGTCGGCAAGGTCGTCACCGATCTCGCACAACTTGCGCAGTGTGAAGACGTCGAGGATACGCTGAGTGCCAGCGCGTACGGTCCAGATCTCGTCGCCGCTGTAAGCAACGTGACGTAGAACGCCAGGCCGGGGATGCTCGTGATACTTCCACTGACCGAAGTTCTTCCGCATCGTCGGGTGCATGTACTGCCAAGGGTCGGGGCAGCCAGACTCGATGGGCTCGCGCATGTCTTTGGCCATCGGCAACTCTCCAGTAAATCAGTAAACAGTTAGGTGCTGATCAAATTCGGTACACTGAACGTTGGCGCACATGCCACTGGGCTGCACACCAACGTTCGCGGCTGATCCTATAAAGGCAGCGTTTAGCCTGCGGCCTTCTCGGCCTGACGCTCGAACCATTGCTCCGCAGCCTCGTCCCAGCCATCCATGCGGACGTAGGAACTCTGACGCGGATGGCTGAGCATGTTCGGATCAGGCTCGATACCGATGCCGTCGAGGAAGTTGGCCAGGCCGATGCGCTCGATCATCTCACCGCAGCGCTCGTGCTCAAGACCGTTTTCGGCCCAGAAGTCGATGATGTTCTCAGCCATCTCGACCATCTCGTCGTAGTCTTCCTGGGTGTCGAGCTTGCGGAAGGGCACGATCACGGTGCCCATCAGGTCACCGATCTTCAGCGTGCGCTTGCCGCCGATGAGGATGGTCACACCCTTGTCGTCGCCGGGGTGCAGCGCCTTCGGCATCACGTTTAGGCAGTGCATGCAGCGCACGCAGTCGCGGTTGTTGACCGCCAGGGTATCGTCGTCGTTCAGCGACAGCGCCTGGGTCGGACACCGGGTGATGACGTTATCGATGATGTACTGGCGACCCTTGGCCTTGACATAGGCCTTGACCTCGTCTTGGTCGACCTTCATGTCATCACGCCAGGTGCCAAGCACGGCGAAGTCCGAGCGCTCGATGGCGTTCTGGCAGTCGTTAGCGCAGCCAGAGACCTTGAACTTGAACTTGTAAGGCAATGCCGGGCGGTGAACATCGTCAACGAAGTTGTTGACCAGCGCGCGATGGGCCTTCAGCTCGTTAGTGCAAGACATCTCGCACCGTGCAGCGCCGACGCAGGACATGGCGGTACGTACACAGGGGCCAGCGCCGCCGAGATCCCAACCGTACTCGTTGATCTCGTCGAAGAAATGCTGCGTCGACTCGGTATCGGCACCGATGAACATGATGTTGCCGGTCTGACCATGGAAGGTCACCAGGCCCGAGCCATGCTTCTCCCAGCTGTCAGCCAGCTGACGCAGCATGGCGGTGCTGTAGTGGTTACCCGCGGGCGGCTGGACGCGGAGCGTGTGGAACTCGCGAGACTTCGGGAACGCCTTACCGACCTCGGAAAAACGCGGGATGATACCGCCGCCGTAGCCATATACCGAGACGGTGCCGCCCTTCCAGTAGCCCTTGCGAGTCTCGTAGGAGTGCTCGAGCTGGCCGAGCAGGTCGTTGGTGAGCGCATTGATGCGTCCGTCGGTATGCTCGTCGCGGAGACGCTTGATGCCCGAGATGAAGCTCGGCCATGGGCCGTCTTCAAGTTGGTCGAGCATCGGAGTTTGGTGCTTGTCGAGGGCCATGTCGCTATCTCTCCTATCGAGAAACGTCGTGGTAAGACACAGAACGAATTCAGATTCTTTCGCGGCGCCGTGTGCCACGGAGCTGCACTATACGGGGTGGCAGGCCAAACTGGGAACCGCACCTTAGGGAGGGGCACCCTACCCCGGCATATCCCCTTGGGGATAGTTGACAGCCATACTTTTTCTCTTTTGCGATCAGCAACCTAGAGCGCCATCGCAGCCAGCCTTATGGGGCGGAGAGCATAAGCGCCAAGCCGCCCTGTGTCAACATATCCTAATATTCCAATAGCTTATTCAGGGCTTGACGCCGACTCAGCACGGCCCGAGCAGCAGCCGCCAATCAGCCGATGTCGCTGGCCGATCCCGTGCTGAGGACGCTGCCCCATGGCGCGACGCGCACTGGTTGCAACAGGCAACTTGTCTCTCCACAACACGCATTCTTCCCTCAGCTGGCGAAAGACCTGAGTTGTTTTTGCCCGATCTTGGCTTTACCTGCTCGGAACGAGAAAGACCACCTCGGCGACCACGCTCGGCCAGATGCGCGGCGACCGCGGGTCATCGGCGCACTTTAGTCAGAGAGGCTTAACCCACATGCTCATGCTCAGCGACATTCTCGTCTCCAACAAGGAGATTGAGAGCTTTGAGGAACTGCTTCCGGCGATCCAGGAGGTGGCCCGCCAGGGCGAGCGATTCTTTCGAATCGATGTCAAGCCACCATTCTCCGACACCCCCGACGACTGGGAAGACCGGCTTGAGGCGGCGTTTAGCGGCCTGCTGCGCTAGCTCAGCTCCGAAGCATCCCGCTGGCCATAGGCGCCCCTTGAGCGCGGCGCACACGAGAATGCCTGGATACTGTGCTCGCGGCCGGCCGAGCAGTCATCACGGAGAGAGCCACACATTTAACGAGGACAGCGCCGCACGCGGCGACAAGAGCAGTTGTCATGAAGCATTTCGACATCACGCAGACCCATTTGCAGGATACCGCCGCCGACTCCATCACCAACCAAGCCGCTGAAGAGGCCGCCCTAGAATCGCATCTATTGGCGCTCGAGGAGCAGTACGCGACGCTGCAACGCATCGGCGCCAACCGCCAGCAGTTGGCGGAACTCCAGTTGCAGCAGGCGCGCACGCTGGTCGGACTCGGTCGCGGCGAAGAGGCCTGGCCTTTAGGCCGCGACGCCTTCGATGCCTTTATCGAGGCCGAAGAATTCGAATCAGCCGCGGATTGCTGCGACGTGCTCTTCCGCGCCGAACAGGAACATTCTCTAAGCGCCCTGGGCCAGGGGATCTGGCTGGCCGTCACCTATCCAATGGACATCGAGCTGTCGATCGAATTGTTGTCGCATGTCGTTGATGAAACCCCCGATGATGCCGACGGCGCTGCCGTGGCGGCCACAACCGCCCTCTTCCTAGCCGATGTGCGCGCGGACGGTGTGCAACGCGACAATCTCACCTTCTTTGCGACCCAGATCTTAGCCAAGGTCGCACGCCGTCACAGCGGCGTCGATTCGCAACAGGCATTCGACCTCTGGCGTGATCGACTGGAACTCCGCGAGCCGGAGAAGTTCCTGGTCCGGCTGCGCAATGTAGTAGACGTTCTGGTGCAAGACGAATGGTGGTTTGATCGCGACTCCCTGCAGGGCAAGCTTCCCGTCAACTGAGACCAACCCATGTTTTGGCAAGAATCCGATCCGGAGACCCATCCGCAAGTCCCCAACGACGTCGTCGACGTCATGTTCGCGCTGCAGAAATGCAAATCTCTGCCAGTTGACCATGCGCATGCACTCGCAAACGCCCTGATCGACGCGGTACCCTGGCTCGCCGAGGAACCGCGCACGGCGATCCACACGATCCATGTGGCCGGCTCACAAAACGGTTGGGAGCGACCCGCGCACAATAGCGAGCAACAGTTGCTGCCATCACGCCGGACCAAGCTTAGCATCCGCATCCCGCGCGTTCGGCTCGATGAACTCAAGACCGCACTCGAGGGGCGAACCCTCGAGATCAAGGGTTCGAGCTTCACCCTTGGCCCGGCCAAGGAACGCCCACTCAGTGCGGAAAAGACCCTGTTTGCGCGTTATGTGGTCGCCCACACCGATGAGGACGAAGACCAGTTCCTGCGTCGGGTCGCTGGCGAACTCCAGCAGCGAGGCATCAAGATCCGCAAGGCCCTCTGCGGCAAGACCCTGTCGCTGAGCACCCCCGCCGGCCCTGTGCTAACGCGCAGTCTGATGCTCGCCGATCTCAGCCTCGACGACGCCATCGCGCTCCAACAGCAGGGCATCGGCGATCACCAGACCATGGGCTGCGGCATCTTCCTGCCGCACAAAGGGATTGACGCCGTCGCCCAGACCGCGAGCTGACCAGAGCCGCCGCAAGCGCGACCGCCGCAAGCACAGAGGTGACGTCTCTACAACAATTGACTAATATTCGTGGGTTTTCAGCTGCGCGCGCCGGATCACCTCTCCGGCCGCCCGCCGACACGCGTTAACCCTAGACCGCCTGCCAACCAAACGGCGGCACTCAACGACGAGAGGAGCATTCGCAATGGCGATTGAAGTAAACGGCAACAGTATCGAAACCACCGATTCCGGGTTCCTGACCAACCCGCTCGACTGGAACGAAGACGTTGCCAAGGCCCTAGCCGAGATCGAGGGTATTGAGTTGACCGAGCGTCACTGGGACATCCTCAACTACCTGCGCGACGAATATCTGAACAACAATCAAAACCAACCCATGGAACGGGTATTGCTCAAAGACATGGGCAAGAAATGGGGCAGCAAGCCCAGCAGCAAGGAGGTCTATATGCTATTCCCGCTGGCACCGACCAAGCAAGGCACCAAGATTGCAGGCCTGCCCGAGGTTCACCGCAAAGGCGGCTACTGAGTAGCTGCGGCACGCCCGGTCACCGCGGCCAACCACCAGTGAGGTCGGCCGCGTTAGCACTCAGTCGCCAGCGGAGCCCGACGCCTGTTTCTTGGCTCCAGCAGCCCCCATTCCGGCAGCAAACAGCCGCTGCATCATATCCATGCCGGCGAGACTGGTCTTCAGATAAGGCTGCATCATCTCCATCGGGTCATAGCCCTCCACACCCTGCTCGATGCGAGCCTGAATATCGTCGAGCATCCGCTGCTGCAACATCTCGAGGTCTGGCAATCCCATTAACTTGCGAACCTCGGCGGGCGTCATTTCAACGTCGATATGGAATTTCATGAGATGTATTCTCCTGCAGCGATTTCGGCAACCGAGCAAGCCAAGGTGCCGCCCTGGCCTCAGTGCTCGTCCGGATGATGACCCCGCGCTCAATGTCGACTCGAGCGCGGCGGTAGCTCAGGCCGCATCGGCTCCTCGACCACCAAACCGCGACGAACCCGACGGCCAAGTAGAACACAAGCACGCTCAAAGGCGCTTTCAGCCGCCGCCGCTGTCCACTCCCAGTCGAGCGGCGACGCCGTCGAACGCACCTGCCAGTGGCCGACCGTTAACACTGCGCCAACCCGAACCTCAAGCGTCCAATCATGCCAAGACGCCGTCTGATCTTGCTCATCGAGCATCTCCTGCTCGACCAGACGGATACTCTTGTCGCCGACATCATTCATCGCCGCGATCTGCGACAGGATGGCATCCTCGTCGACACAGCTCTCCCAGCCGGTATGCACCGCGGAGGCCGTCTCCATCAGCGCATGCACGATCAACTCAGGGGTGAGTTTGAAGTTGAGCGGGCTATCCCAGTCAGGATCGGCGCCGACATCAAAGTCTGTTGTTTGAATGCTTGTCATCGATCGCCCAGCGCGGCAAAGATAGACCCAACCAGAAGCTAGCTTAACGCCAGAGGTACATCGATGTCTGTACTCGTAGACTTCAGCATCTTCCCCGTCGGCGAGGCCGAGCACCTGAGTCCTTTCGTCGCCTCGGTGGTCGACCTGATCGCAGACAGCGGCCACAGCTACCAGCTAACGGCGATGGGCACTCTGTTCGAGACCGATGCGCTCGCAGACGCCTTGCGCCTGATCGAGCAAGCACAGGCTCTGCTCGCCGCTGCCGGCTGCAAGCGTGTCTATGCAACGGTCAAGCTGGATATTCGCGAAGGGCCAACGGGACGCCTAGCGCAAAAGACGGCCAGCGTTGAGGCGCGGCTAGGCTTGCGCTCTTAGCGATCGCTCGCCTTGCGTACGCTGGCCAACCTCAGGCCCTGACTCGCTTATGAAACGCCTTTTCGTGCTGATAGTTGGGCTGGTGACGCTTGTCGCGGCGGCGCTGGTCTTAGCCTTGGTCTTGGGCCCACGCGACCAAATCGTCCGGGGCAGCGCGGTTGCGATCGACGGGCGCGCTGTCGCAGAGATACTCGCTGCACGCGAAGCGGCATTTGACGACATCACACCTGGCGCCGAGGCGCGGGTAATCTGGGCTGGCCAGCCTGAGGTGCAAACGCCGCTTTCGATTCTGTACCTACATGGGTTTTCCGCCAGCTCCGAGGAAATCCGCCCGGTGCCAGACCGGGTCGCCGAGGCGCTCGGCGCCAACCTCATCTTCGCCCGCCTGACTGGCCATGGCCGCGATGGCGACGCGCTAGCGGCAGCGCAAGCGGGAGATTGGGTGGATGATGCGGCACTCTTCATCGCGCTTGCACGAAAAGCCGGAGAGCGGGTGTTGATCATTGGCACCTCTGCCGGCGGTACGCTGGCCACCTATGCGGCGACCGAGCCCGAGATGGCAAAGGATGTCGCGGGCCTGGTACTGATCTCGCCCAGCTTCCAGGTAGCAAACCCAGCGGGCGTGCTGATGGAACTCGGCTTCGCGCGCCACTACCTGCCCTATCTGGTCGGGCCCGAAAGTGGATTCGAGCCGAGCAGCGATCAACATGCCCGTTATTGGACCACGCGCTATGGCTCGGATGCATTGATCAGCCTCGGCACCCTGATGCGCGAAACCCGCGCGCGAAATGTAGCAGCGCTTGACCTGCCGGTCCTCGTACTCTTCTCGGACGCCGATCAGGTGGTCTCGGCCGCAGCCACACGTAAGATCCTGCTCCGGTGGGGTGGTCCAGTGACGCTCGCTCTGCAGGAACTGCCGCAGGAGGGAGTGCATCCTAACAACCATGTCATCGCCGGTGATATCCTAAGCCCCGCGATGACCGAGCCGGTGGTACAGACGATTCTCAATTGGGTCGCCGACAGCCTCTAGCGCCGAGAGCCGCGCTTCAACGAGATCCCCGCGCTTGGGCATGATCACCGGGCCTTTTACGACAAAGCGCGAGGCGTGCGCGCCTGAATCTAATCCGCGTTCTGCCGCAGCACGGCGGTAACCACACCGATCAATTGCACCGCTTCCGCTGCGAACCGCAGCGGTACCATCTCCGCGTTAGCAGGCTGGAGGCGGACCCCGCCGGCCTCGTCATAAAAGCGCTTGACGGTCGCGGCGTCGCCATCGATCAGCGCGACCACCACATCGCCATTCGCGGCGCTGGCCTGTGGCTTGATCAGGATTAGATCGCCGTCCTCGATCTGATCCTCGGTCATCGAGTCGCCACTGACACGCAGTGCGAAATCGGCAAGCTGAGCCAGACGCTCGGGCACTTGGACCCAATCCGGGTCTTCGATGGCCTCCAGCGGCTGTCCGGCGCTGACGCGCCCCATCAGCGGCAGCGCGGTCATCGGCTCGCTGTGCGGATCGATCAACTCTGGAGCGGCGTCGAGCCGGGTAGCGCGACGGTACTGGATCAGCCATTGGAAAGCAGTCATAGGACTCAGGATAGCAGCCAGACTGAGCGGAAGGTTTCCCTGTGGTTATCCTGAGCGATAACGGTAACACGGCCGAGCGCGACCGCGCGCTGATGCAACAAGCTCGCCAGGTCACAATGCACTGGCGAGCGGCAGGTGGCGAGGGCGAGGGGCGAAATTGAGCGCATGCCATAGATCGCAGGCGCTAGGCTGCGCTCAGCCGCCGTCCATTTTTCGGGCAACCAGATGACTCAGGCTTTAGGCCTATCTCGCCACGAGCCGTTGCGATCCCTACTACCCGCAACGAACATCAGAGCGGGTCCGGCAATCAGCCCCCAGATCACCAAAAGTAGCCAGCTACCGCTGAGGAGTTCATCAAACCCGTAGGTAAAGCCGGCCAACGCAGCGAACCCGACAGCAATCGCGATACCAATCGAGAGAGGCAACATATCTGTACCCTCCATACAACAAATGTTGACTAAACATTAGTATCTGCTTAAATATTAAGCAAGCAAAAACACCTCATATTTCAGTGATTGTCACAATTTTTTGCTAATAAACGCCGATTGTTACAGCCGGTAACAATGAAAAACCCTGGGCCGCCGACAGCTGTAGAAAAAACACAACAGAAAGCACCCTGTGGTCACTTTTTTACAACTTCTTAACCGAGCCAGATCGCTCGACATGGCCCTGAACAGGCGCTCCAGGCGATAACCAAAGGTCGAGACAGCCCCGGATGTATCAGCTGAGCGTCTGAACACCCATAATGGATATCAACCGAACTGATCGACGCCCGCCTGCTGATGCGAGCCAGGCCTGCGTTCAACCGATGGTGGAGCCAGCATGCTGCCCGAAACCGATTCCTTGCACCGCTTCGTATTCGAACATTCGCGCGTGCGCGGCGAGCTCGTCCGACTGGATGCAGCCTGGCAAGCAGTACTCGAGCGTCACAACTATCCAGGGGCCGTCAAGCAGCCGCTCGGCGAGGCCTTGGTCTCCGTGTTACTGCTCACCGCAACGCTGAAGCTTGAAGGCTCGCTGATCTTGCAGGCTCAGGGGGAAGGCCCGATTCGCACCCTGGTCGCCCAGGCCACACATGAAGCAACAGTGCGTGGACTCGCACGCTGGGAAGGTGAGATCGAAGGAGGGATCGAAGGAGGAATCGAAGGAGAGATCGAAGGTGGAGATCTGCAGGCGCTATTTGGGAAAGGGCAGCTGGTCTTGACCATCAACGCCAAGCATCGCGACCGCTACCAGGGCATCGTGCCGCTTGAGGGCGCCGGTATCGGCGCCGCCCTTGAGAGCTACTTTGCCTCTTCAGAACAACTGCCATCCCGCTTCTGGCTCGCGGTCAGCGACAAGCGCGCGGCCGGCCTGATGTTGCAGCGCCTGCCAGGCCCAACTGACGATGAAGACGACTGGAACCGCGCTGTTATCCTCGCTGATACCGTTCAGCCGCGTGAACTGCTCCAACAATCCACTCCTGATCTGCTGCGACGCCTATTCCACGAAGAGAGCCTGCGCCTGTTCGAGCCAGAGCCTGTGGCCTTCCGCTGCGGATGCTCGCGCACACGGGTCGCCGATAACCTGCGCGCCCTCGGGCGCGACGAGATCGACGATATCATCGCCCAGCAAGGACTCATCGAGGTCACCTGCGAATTTTGTAATCGCGGTTATCGTTTCGATGCCGTCGATGCCAGAAGCCTCTTTACCGGCGTGGTCAACGCAACCGCACCGCCGGCGCAACATTAAAGGCGACGGCCCGAGCGCACGGCGATAGAGCCCCTGAGCGGCGCTGACACGCTGACTAGCGAACCGTCGCGAAAACGGCAACAGGATGGCCCCATGGTATCCTGCCCGGTGTGCCGTTTTCGCGGCCATACCTCCGTTTATTGACTGCAAGCCCGAGAATCCATCCATGCCCTATCTGCTCGTCCTCTACTACAGCCGCTACGGAGCAACCGCCGAGATGGCTCGACAAATCGCGCGCGGCTCCGAGGAGGCTGGGCTAGAGGCGCGGTTGCGCACCGTTGCGCCGGTCTCCACGGTGTGTGAGGCAACCGCGGACTCGATCCCTGAGTCTGGCGCGCCCTATGCCGAACTCGACGACCTGCGCAACTGCAGCGCGCTTGCGCTTGGAAGCCCAACGCGTTTTGGCAATATGGCCGCCGCGCTGAAATACTTTCTCGACGGAACCTCATCGGTCTGGCTTTCCGGCGCCCTCAGCGGTAAGCCCGCCGGCGTCTTCACCTCAACCTCTAGCCTCCATGGCGGTCAAGAAACCACACTGCTGTCAATGATGCTGCCCTTGCTACATCACGGCATGCTGCTGATGGGGCTGCCTTACAGCGAGACCGGGCTGATTCATACCCAAGCCGGGGGCACCCCATACGGCCCCTCGCATGTCGCCGGCATCAATAACGATCAACCGCTGAACGAGATCGAGCGCGATCTCTGCCAGGCGCTCGGTCGCCGCCTCGCCACCACAGCCGCGGCCCTGCACCGCTGAGATATCGCGGTGCAAGAGCGGTATCCACCGCAGCTCCCGCTCGCACTGCGCCAGCCCGAGCCACGCGGCCTTGATGGCTTCATCGCGCACGGCAATGGCGCTGCCTTGGCCGCGGTTCGGCAATGGGCCGATGGCAGCGGCGAGCCTTATATCTACCTGCATGGCGGCGCCGCGAGCGGGAAATCGCAGCTGCTGGTTTGCGCCGCCGGCGAGGTCCGTCAACGTGGACTCGGCGTGGTCTACCTGCCCTTGGATACGCCCCGCCTAACACCGGCCGTACTCGATGACCTCGAGCAACGCGACGCCATTCTGCTCGACGCCCTGCAGGCGATCGTCGGCAATACCGTCTGGGAACAAGCGCTGTTCAATCTCTACAACCGGGTGCGCGATGCCGGCCGACGTCTGCTCGCGGCTGCACGCCAACCCGCGGGCCGGCTCGGCATTCGGCTGCCCGATCTCGCTTCGCGCCTCGCCGCCGGCCCCAGCTATAACCTGCGGCCACTCAGCGACGCCGGCCGCGCCGAACTGTTGCGCATTGGCGCCGAGCAGCGCGGCCTGCGCTTTGGCGACGCGATGATCAGCTACATCCTCAGCCGCTGCCCACGCGATCCAGGCGCACTCTCCGCCCTGCTCGACGAGATCGACCGCACCGCGTTGGCCGAGCAGCGACAACCCTCGATCCGATCGATTGGCCGACTGCTCGAGCGACTCGAGCACACAGGCAGCGACTCCAGTGCTGATCAAACCCCAAACGCGCCCGATCGTCGCGCCTAAGGCTGATGGCGCGGCAGCACCCTGAAACAGGAATCACTTGAGATTCACATTCACAACCATGGCGCATCACCACTCAGGGCAATGAGGCGCTGGCGATGAGGCGCTGGCGATGAGGCGCTGGCGATGAGGCGCTGGCGATGAGGCGCTTGTTACATGGAAACACCGCTCAGTGCATGGCTTAAGAAGCCACGCTCAGACATGCGTCCGTCGCAGCGGTCGTGTATCGTCAGGCCTTGGGCCTAACGCAGCACTTAATCTCCTCGCCTGATACGGGAAGACCGATGCCAATCATCGCCACGCAACCAAGTGTCCGCGTCGTCACGCTCCGGATCGACGGTCAAGATCTATCCGCGCGCGAAGACGAGACCATCATCGAAGTCTGCCGCGAGAACAAGATCCCGATCCCCAGCCTGTGCTGGATGGAGGGACTCTCCGTGGTCGGCGCCTGCCGCCTCTGTATGGTCGAGGTGGCCGGTCAAAACCGCCTACTCGCCGCCTGCGCGACGCGCGTCACCGAGGGCATGGAGATCACCACCAACTCCGAGAAGCTGCAGCGCTATCGACGCACCCTGGTCGAGCTGCTGTTCGCCGAGCGCAATCATGTCTGCTCGGTCTGCGTCTCCAATGGCCATTGCGAGCTGCAATGGCTCGCCAACAGCTGCGGCGTTGACCATGTGCGCATGCCTTACCGCAATCACGGCTACGCGGTCGACAGCACCCATGAGATGTTTCGCCTCGACCACAACCGCTGCGTGCTCTGTACCCGCTGCGTGCGCGTCTGCGACGAGATCGAGGGCGCCCACACCTGGGATGTGATGGGCCGTGGCAGCGACTGCCAGGTGATCACCGATCTCGCCAAGCCATGGGGCGACAGTGACACCTGCACCAGCTGCGGCAAGTGCGTGCAGGTCTGTCCGACCGGCGCCCTGGTCAAACAGGGCACTTCCGTCGGTGAAATGGTCAAAGATCAGCACTTTCTGCCGATTCTTGCTCGACGGAGATCCGCACGATGAGCGCTCAGCCCGAAGCCACAGCAGCCAGCTCACAGGCTGGCCATCCAACCCCCGACACCCAAGCACCACTCGGCGTAGCCAGCAACAGCAGCGGGAGCAAGGTCACCGTCGCAACCATCTGGCTCGACGGCTGTTCTGGGTGCCACATGTCGTTCCTCGACATGGACGAGCGTCTGGTCGACCTGGCGCAGAAGATCGATATCGTCTACAGCCCTCTGGTCGACAGCAAGGAGCTGCCCGAGCAGGTCGACGTCGGCATCATCGAAGGCTCGATCAGCAACGAAGAAGACCTGCACAAGGCAAAGCTGTTCCGCGAGCGCTGCAAGCTCCTGGTCAGCCTTGGCGACTGCGCGGTGAACGGCAACGTCCCGGCAATGCGCAATGCGTTCAAGCTCGACAACGTCTATGAGCGCGCCTATCTCGAGAACGTGAACACCCGTCCGCAGATTCCAACCCAAGGCGTTCCAGCCCTGCTACAGACCGTCTTGCCGGTGCATGCTGTGGTCGATGTCGACGTCTTCATCCCTGGCTGCCCGCCGCAGGCCGACACCATCCATTACGTGCTGAGCGAGCTGCTCGAAGGTCGCGTGCCGGAGCCGCTGCGCATGACCCGATTCGGCGCTTGAGCTCAGGCCAAGCGCCTTACATCCGAGCCCAGACCCTGACACCCCCCAACAACGCCTGACGCCCTGGACTAAGCGACCATGAGCCGAACCATCAGCATCGACCCGGTCACCCGCATCGAGGGCCACGCCCGCATCTCGCTGCAGCTCGCCGACAGCGGCGAGGTCGAAGACGCCAAGTTCCATCTGACCCAGTTCCGCGGCTTCGAGAAGTTCTGCGAGGGCCGGCCCTACCGCGAGATGCCGGCGCTCACCGCGCGCACCTGCGGCATCTGCCCAGTCAGCCATCTGCTCGCCTCCAACAAGGCCTGCGACGACCTGCTCGCAGTGACCATCCCGCCGACGGCCGAGAAGCTACGACGGATCATGAACCTAGCGCAGCTGCTGCAGTCGCACGCGCTCTCATTCTTCCACCTGTCATCACCGGATCTGCTGCTCGGCTGGGACTCCGACCCCGTCAAACGCAACATCTTCGGCGTCATGGCCAAAGACCCCGAGCTGGCCAAGCAGGGCATCAAGCTGCGCCAGATCGGCCAGACCATCATCGAGATCCTCGGCGGCAAGAAGATCCATCCAACCTGGGTCGTGCCGGGTGGCGTCAGCGAACCGCTCGACAGCGACAAGCGCGAAGCCATGCTGAAGATGTTGCCCGAAGCGCTGACCATCGCCAAGGACACCTATGGCCTGTTCAAGACCATGGTGCCCAAGTTCAAGGACGAGGCCGAGCACTTCGGCACCATGCCGACCCTGTTCCTGTCGCTGGTCTCGAACAAGGGTCAGCTCGAACACTACGACGGCCTCATCCGCATCAAGGACGCGCAAGGCCGGATTGTTGAAGACAGGGTGCCGCCGTCCGACTACCCGCGCATCATCGGCGAAGCGGTCGAGGACTTCAGCTACATGAAGTTCCCCTACTACAAGCCGATGGGCTACCCGAACGGCATCTATCGGGTTGGCCCACTCGCCCGGCTCAACAATGCCGAGAGCTGCGGCACGCCGTTCGCCGATGTCGCCCTGGCCGAGTTCCACATGCTGCAGGAAGACTCGAGCCCGGTGCGCTCCAGCTTCCACTACCATTACGCGCGCCTGGTCGAGATCATCTTCGCCATCGAGATGATGCAGCGGCTGCTCAAGGACCCGAGCATCCTCGACACCCGGGTTCGCGCCCATGCGCGCGGCAACCGCGACGAGGGCATCGGCGTCTCCGAGGCGCCGCGCGGCATCCTGATGCATCACTACAAGATCGACGAGGCCGGCCTGATCAACTGGGTCGATCTGATCATCGCCACTGGCCACAACAACCTGGCCATGAACCAGAGCATCAAGCAGGTCGCCGATGCCTATGTCGATGGCAATAAGCTCAGCGAAGGCATGCTGAATCGGGTCGAGGCGGTGATCCGCTGCTACGATCCCTGCCTATCCTGTGCCTCGCACGCCTTTGGCCAGATGCCGCTGAGCATCGAACTCAAGGATGCCTCTGGGGCTGTGATCGACCGGCTAGTGCGCGACGCATGAACATTGGTCAAGCGACTGTCGAAAGCGCCCAAGAGCAGCAAGAGGGGCAGCGGCAGGAGGGGCAGCAGCAGGAGCTGCAGGAAGACCAGGAGCAGCAGACCAAAGCACGACTGCTGCGGGCGCTGGTGATCGGCTATGGCAGCCCGATCCGCGGCGATGACGCGCTTGGGCCATTGGTTGCCGATCGACTCCAGGAGCGCTTTGCCAACCAGCCACAGCTATGCGCGCAGCCGCGGGCTCAGACCGAGACGCCCACCGGAGCGGTCGAGATCCAGGCGCGCCACATCCTGACCGCCGAGCTTGTCGACGACCTGGCACGCACCGAGCGCGTCATCTTCGTCGACGCCGCGATCGACACCTCGCCTGGGCAGGTCAGACGCCGGCGCCTATCGCCAGACCGAACCGCCCTCTCGACCATGGCGCACTTCCATGACCCGCGCGAGTTGCTGGCCTGGTGCGAGGCGCTCTATCAGCGCGCCCCCGAGGCCTGGCTGGTCTCCGGCGGCGGGGCCGAGTGGGGTTATGCCTGCTATGCCCTGAGCGAAACCGCGCAGCAGGCGTTAGAGCCGATGATCGCCGAAGTCATGTCGCTGATCGACGCGACTTAGTTGCAACCCGACTCAGTCACTTAGTGGCTGTTCATGTTCTACTTCCCGATCATCACTCAACCATGGCCCTCAGATCGGGCAGAAGTTGATCGACAGTTTCTTTGCGGCTTCGCGTCAGCTCTGCTCTATCTGGCATGATCCAGACCTGCAAGGTTTGAGCCTAACCAACAGCGCTCGACCTTTCGCGATACTTAAGATGCGCTCGGATGACAGGAGACCCATGCCGAGACCGGGAGACAGCAACGCTCATGCGCGAAATCGTTCAAATCGACATCTCTGGGAGTGATAAGCCGGGCATCACCAAGGCCCTGACGCAGGTGCTGGCGCGCTACGACGTGACCGTACTCGACATCGGCCAGTCGGTGATCCATAACACACTGGCCCTCGGCCTCCTGGTAGAGCTACCGGAAGAGCCGGCCGGCTGCCCGGTGTTCAAGGAGCTGTTGTTCAGTGCCCATGAGCTCGGACTCGATGTGCGCTTCACCCCGGTCGCCGCCGATGCCTACGAGGACTGGGTCGCTGAACAGGGCCAGGCGCGCCACATCCTGACGCTTCTTGGGCGCGAGATCAGCGCCGCGCAGATCGCACAGGTCGCCGCTGTCGTCACGCAAAACCAGCTCAACATTGAGCAGATCTCTAGGGTCTCTGGTCGGATCACGCGCCGGACTACTGGTGCTGTCGACCTTAGTACCGACATTGGCGTCGCTGTCAGCGCAACTGCAAGAACCAACGACAGCGGCAGCGCTAACGCGAGCAGCAGCATCAATGCCAACGCGAGCACCAGCGCAGAGATCAGCACCAGCGCGAGTGGCAGCGCGAGCGGCAGTAGCAACGCCAGCGTCAATGCCAACAGACCCCAGCGCCCGGCCTGCGTGCAGCTCTGGCTCAAAGGCCCGGTCGCCGATGTTGACGCGCTGCACGCCAGCTTCCTTGAGCTTGGCAGCCAACTCGATGTGGACATCGCCATCCAGGAAGACGACATCTTCCGCCGCAACCGGCGCTTAGTCTGCTTCGACATGGACTCGACCCTGATCCAGACCGAGGTGATCGATGAGTTGGCCGCTGCCGCCGGCGTCGGCCCCCAGGTCGCCGAGATCACCGAGCGCGCCATGCAGGGCGAACTCGACTTCAGCGAGAGCTTCCGCCGTCGCATGGCCCTACTCGAAGGGCTCGACGAGTCGGTACTGAGCGAGATCGCCGAACGGCTGCCGATCACCGACGGCGCCGAACGACTGATCGGCGCGCTGAAGCAGCTCGGCTACCGGGTCGCGATCCTCTCCGGCGGCTTCACCTACTTCGCCGAACATCTGCAACGCCGGCTCGGCATCGACGATGTCCACGCCAATCAGCTCGAATTCGAGCATGGCCGACTCACCGGCCGCGTCACCGGCCGCATCGTCGATGGCCAGCGCAAGGCCGAGTTGCTGCGCGAGATCGCCGCCCGCGAAGGCATCCGGCTGGAACAGGTCATCGCCGTCGGCGATGGCGCCAACGACCTGCCGATGCTCTCGATTGCCGGGCTCGGCATCGCCTTCCACGCCAAGCCGCTGGTCAAGGAGCAGGCGCGTCATTCCATCGCCACCGTCGGGCTGGACGGCATCCTCTATCTGATCGGCATGCGCGATCGGGACTTGGAGGCCTTGGGAAGGGGGTAAAAGAACGGCTCGCCAGCCTCAGGGCTGATCTCTAGAGAGCCTTGCCCTAACGCTAATGGCGCGGCGCCATCCCGGAAAATGAATCGCGTGAGATTCACGTTAAATGGCGAGTCGCCGTGATCGACATTTGGCGCTCGTGCGCAGGGCGCAATCACTCGACCAATGCCTTCAGCAGGGCGTCGCGTGCATCCTGATAAAACTGGGTATCGACCTTGGTCGCCATGTCATCGGAGAGATCGAAGAGCTGGCGTCGGCTCGACACCGGCATCAGCACCACTTGGGCGCCTTTCTCGACGGCGATCTCGACCAGGGTTACCGCGTTGTGGATGGGCTCGATCGACCCACCCAGGTTGATCCCGCCGATCACGACCAGGCCGCCGCGCAGGGGCTTCTTGAGCAGGCTGCTACACAGGGCGATCAACACACCGACGCCGACCTGGCTGCCGGTCTTGGCGGCATCGAAGCCGCGGAGCTGCACCGAGAACGCGTGCGCCCTGGGGTCGCGTTCGCCGACGAGTTGGGCCGCGCGGGCGTAGAGGTTCTGCTGCGCGTAGCGCACCGACTCCTGAAACGCCGGCGGGGTCGGTTTGTTCAGGATGCGCAGCCCGCTGCCAGGCCCCTCGCTGACCTCGATGCGATAAAGACCGGCATGCTCATCCAGACCGCCGGGGCTCAGCGTCCAGACCTGACCTGGCTCTAGCGGGTCGGCGCCGATGCTGTTTTCGCTCGATAACTCAGGCGTGGCGACGAAGGTCTCGACACCCTCCTCGCCGAGCAGATAGCTGAAGTGGGTGTTGCGAAACTCCGCCGAGCCAATCCGCTTCTGCTGCTCTTTGACGCGCCGTCGCACCTGCAACGCCAGCCGCACCGCCCACTCCAGATCCGCATCGGAGACCTGCGTGTCAGCGGATGGGTAGAGCAGTTTCAGCAAGCCACTCGCGGTCTTGTTGGTTGCATTGATGTCGCGGCCGCTGAGCGCGCCGCCCAGATGCACCCTGCCCTGCAGTTGCGGCAACCGGCTCTCCATGCGTAGCCGGCTCAAGCACTCGGAGAGGAAATCGCTGACCAGCCCGAAATGATCGGTGAACAGGCTCGGCTGCATCTTCGGCAGATCCCAGCCCGGCAGGTAGGCATGGATGCGATCCATGAACGCGGTGTCGTCGCGCATCTCTGGCGGCAGCGGGCCGAACAGATGACCGATGCGCTGCTGATGCTCGACATCCACCTCGAAGTTGCCGACCAGGACGATCGAGCCGTCCGCCCGGATGCTCTCCTTGCCGCGGCTGAACTCGCCGGACTCCATGTAGCCCTTCATGATGTTGACACCGTCCTTCTGATCGAAGGAGACGCCCGAGACCTCGTCGAAGCAGACCACGTCGTACTGACAGACCAGCCCGCGCTGACCGTTGGCGTTGTTGACGAACATCTTGGCGACGGTCGCCTTGCCGCCCGAGATCAGATGCGCGTAAGGCGAGACCTGCTGAAAGAGGTGACTCTTGCCGGTGCCGCGCGGCCCCAGCTCGACCAGGTTGTAGTTGCGCTCGACGAACGGCACCATGCGCAGCAGCAGCGCATCCTTGGCCCGCTCGCTGAGCGGCTCCGGCTCCAGCCCGACGCTGCGCAGCAGCAACGCCTTCCACTCGTCGCTGGTGAAGGCCTCCCGCGCCTTGGCCAGCACCTCTAAGACATCGCGCTTGGAGAGCTGGATCGCACGCAGGCTGTCGATGCCGAAGGGTCGGCCGTGTGCCTCCTGGGCAATCGCGGAGTCGTAGCCCAGCGTCACCTCGGCATAGAAACCGCCGGTGAGCAGGCGCTCATGCTCGCGCAACAGCTTGGGATCGATCCGCACGTCGCGCAGTTGCAGGCTGGGCAGGTTGGCGAGATAGGAATCCGTCTTGGCATCCAGCCGCGCGCTGATCAGGTCGATCAGCTTGACGCTGCCCTCCTCCCGCGCGCGGGCCTTGAACAACTCCTGCTCCCCGGCCTTGACGGTACGCGAGGCGAGCTGGCGCTGGACGATCTCCAGCCCCTCGTTGATCTCTTCTTCATCGGTCGTTGCGCAGTAGCGCCCGAGCAGGAACTCCACCACATAGGTCGGCACCGGGAACTGGCGGCTGAATTGGCGCACCAGATCCTTGCGCACCAGATAGCCCTCGAAGTGCTCAGCAGCCTTGCGGTCAAGATCATCGAGCTGCATGGGATGTCTCTCCTCCGATCACCTCAGTCTCCGCCGATCACGGTGGCGGCCTTGGCAACGGCCCGACCCTGATCATCCAGCACCACCAGCGAGACCGCCTCGCCCTCCAGCTCATCGTCTTCGACCACCAGCGAGGCCTTGCCACCTTTCAACGGCTTGCCGCCGCCGGCCACGCTGGTTGCCGGATCATTGACCTTCCGCCGCAGATCGACCCGCAACGCCTGCGGCATCTGCCCCGGCACCCTCAGACCTTGCGCGGCGTGGCCATTTTGGCCGGATGCGCCAGCGCTGGAGGCCCTGACGACGCAGGCGCAGCGCAACCGCGTCCACTTGACATCGAGAATCTCGATCGATGGCTCATCGGCAACGCCCCTCGGCCGCGTCACCCGCAACACCGGGATCAGGCTCTCCTGCAGGCTCAAGCCGCCGTGCGCGTACTCCCGCCCGGCAATGAAGCTGTTGCCCCCCGGCGCCATCGCGATGCGCACATCCGGGCACCAGCTCCAGGTCAGCGTCAGCGACGTCGGTTGAGCGCTGTCCGTCAGCGCCGCGCATCGGCCCCAGCGTGTCGCGGTCAGAAACTTCGGCAGTTCCGTCTTCGGCATCTTGCCCGGCACCAGCAGCCAGCCATGATCGGTGACGATGCGGATCTGTTTCCAGCCGGCATCGATCAGGAAGCGGATCTGTTCCCGGATGCTGTTCAACATCGACGGTATCTCTCGGGCCAGCCGCAGCCCGTGCTCATGACCGTAGTGGTCGAGGTCGCCGAACTCGGTCCAGGCGCGACCCGTCGGATCACCGGTCTCGTTGCCGCCGAGCACCTGCCAGCCCTGCTCCTTGAGCAACGTGCGCAGCATGTCCGTGTCCAGCGGTCGGTCTTGAGTGGCGTGACTGGGCACGAAATCCTGATCCGTACTCCGCCCCTTGGCCAGATGCGCCACCGGCGAGCAGGCGACCTTACCCGAGGCGGTCACTGAGGGGACTGGCGCCCAGACGGTGTCGATCTTCGCCTCCAAGGCATCGACGGCCAGTACGCTGGCGAGATCCTGGGCAACGTCATAGCGCAGCCCGTCCACGAACAGCCAGCACTCGCCGCCGGCCTGATAGGTGCTAACCGGCTCCTTGACCAGCGTCGACCCCGGATAGCCGTCCTTGCGCACCAGATCCTGGAAGTGCTGATTGGTCTGATCCAGCCAGGGCACATAGACAGCCTGCAGCGCGGCGCTGACGGCCTCGGTGTCGGCCTTGACCCGCGAACCGGTCCCCAGACAGGCGAGCGCGCGGCGGGCCGCCGCATCGACCTGCCAAAACCGCTGTTGGTAGGCAGTGGCCAGATCCTGCAGCTGCTGCCCACCACAGGGTTCAGCGATCAACCCCACCAATTGAGACAAGGGCTCTAGCGCTCGGGCCAAGGGCGCTTGGCCCATCTCCGCCCACAGCCAGAGCCGGCGAGGCCCGTGCGCGTTCTCCAACGCCTGCAGCTTGGCGATGGCCTCCGTTTGATGGACCCCGGCCAGCTTCAGCAGATCGACTCGGAGCTGGTCTTCGGCCTCGTCGTTGGCCCTGGGGTAGCGGCCAAGGTCGGTGAAGAGATCCCGATGCACCGGCAACGCGACCTGCCGCAGCCGCTCGATCAGTCTCGGAAAGGAGCGCCAACCGCTGCGATACCGCTCCCAGACCGCATCCCATTGCCGCTGCCCCTCGCTGACCCGCTCCGCGGCGACCAGCGCGCCATCGGCCTGCGGATCGAGCGTCCAGTCCGCCTTGCAGCGGCTGCGGAAGGCATCCCAGCGCGCGCCCTGCCAGTCCTTGGCCGCTGTCTCCGGGTCGTTCATCCAGGCCAGCAGATCGCGGATCGGGTCGGCGCTGAGCAGGGCGTCGAAATCCGACGCCTCGAGTCGCCGGCCTTGAAGGTCCGCAATAGGCGTGTCGAGCACCACATCCAGCGCCCGATGCATGGCCGCTTGGGTCGCCTGATCGCCAGAGATATCCAGTTTCAGCAGCCCACGGCGGCTGGAGAGGAAGGCATTCACCGTCCAATCGCGGCCGTTGAGCTGACTCCAGAACAGCCCCCGATACTGCAGCTCGGCGAGCGGTTGCAGCTCGCGCGGGCAGCTCTCGATGGCACGCAGATCGGTGCGCGAGACGCCGGGCAGATAGAGGATCGGCACCGCGTTATCGGGCCAGTCCGCCTCCTCCAGGGTGCGCGCCAGCATGCACTTGATCCAGATCGCCGGGCCGCGGCGCTGCGCTGGCGCATAGTCGCCGAGGATCAGCAGCTCAGGCAGCAACGGCCGCAGCCGCTCGGCAACGCCTTGCCATTGGCCCTCGTGATCGGTCCAGAGCACCGCCGCCGGGCGCACCTGCTCGGCACGGCTGATGTTCGCGGCATTGCGTAGGGAGCTCAGCAAGTGGTCGAGGACGGTGTCAGGCATCGGTGCCACGCTGGGGCGCTTAGGTGAGCGCTGGATCATGCGGAGAGGTCTCGATCTCGTTGATGCGCCGGGTCAGCAGATGCAGAAGGACTATACTAGCCACGTTACTACATTAACCATCCGGGGCCAAGATGACCATCACCACGCTTACCAGTCGCGAGTTCAATCAGGAGACCAGTAAGGCGAAGAAGGCCGCTCGCAGCGGTCCCGTAATGATTACCGACCGCGGCCAGCCCTCGCATGTCCTGCTCAGCATCGAGGACTATCGGCGCCTGAGCGGTGCGGGCCAGAGCCTAGTCGATCTGCTCGCCATGCCGGATGCTGAGGCCGTCGACTTCGAGCCGCCCCGGCTCGACAGACCCTTGGCTGTTGCAGCCGAGCTGGACTGATGTACCTGCTCGATACCAACCTGGTGTCCGAGCTGCGTAAGGCGCGCACCGGCAAGGCCGATCCCGGCGTGCTGACCTGGGCTGCGGGCCTGCCCGCCGACGCGCAGTTCCTCAGCGTGATCACAGTGCTGGAGCTGGAGCTGGGCGTACGGCTTCACGAGCGTCGCGATCCTGCCCAAGGCGCCTTGCTGCGCACCTGGTTGGAGCGACAAGTCATCGACGGCTTTGCCGGCCGGATCATCGCCGTCGATACCGAGATCGCGCGTTGCTGCGCCGCGCTTCAGGTTCCCGACCCGCGCCCCGATCGCGATACCTTGATCGCCGCAACCGCCTTGATCCGAGGCCTCACGGTCGTTACGCGCAACACCCGCGACTTTGCCGGCACCGGCGTTGCCCTGCACAATCCTTGGAGCAGTGGGTGAATGACCCGCAAGACGAGCGGCGCTGTTCTGTTAGTCTTCAGAGGACTTCCCCTGATGGTGTTGAGCAATGGATCGGGCGAGATGCTCAGCGTTGGCCGGGGAGCGGAGCAACTCGTCCGTCGCATCCGGACGCGCCGCAAATAGCGTCAGCTTCACTGCCCCACCCATGTTGACCAGCTCGGGTCGGCGTCCGGAGAGCTCGAGGCTTCTGCTGACCAAGGTCAGGAAGCCTTCACCGCGGGTCTCCATGTAACGGCGCCCGGTGGCCGGGCTTTCGTAGTCGCGCAGGAAACCGGCCAGGATCTGATTGCGGCGCACTGGCTGACAGCCCGCATAGAGGTTCTCTTCGGTCAGGCTGTTGTGTAGCCCGCCGGGGTTGCGGATCTCGAGCCGATCCGGGAACAGGGTGAGGATGACCTGGGCGCCCGCGATCTCGTAATCGCGATGCGCCAGCGCGTTGACCACCGCCTCCTGCAACGCGAATTCGCTGTAGGCGGGCTTGTCGATGCGGCCCAGGGCGTCCTTGCGGGACAGGGTGCTGATCATCGGGCTGGTGCGCAGGTAGGTCAGCACCCATTCGATCTGCTCGGTCACTGGCCCCATGACGCGCTTGGAATCGCGCGTATTGCCATCGGCCACCGGGTGGTCGTAGACGGCCAGGTCCACATAGGCGCCGCCCAGATGTTGATCAGGGCGGTCGCAGAACAGCAGCAGGCCGATATTGGTCGGTCGCCAGGCATCATCATCGTCTTGCACGGCAAGCTTCAGATTGCCGAGCAGTCGCTCGTAGGACAGCGCGGAATCGGCCAGCCGGCGCCCGAAGCGCCGCTCGTGGTAGCGCTCGAAGCGCGTGCGGTTCAGGGCGCTCAGGTCGGCGCCGAGCACCGGACGCTCTTCAAAAGGCAGCATCAGCTGCCGGCTCGCCAATAGCCGGCCCAATTGCTCCGCCGGGATCGGTGTGCGATGACTGCCGACCCGCTTCAGAAAACGCCCATCGCTGGTCTGATGTACATAGAAGCGTGCCCGTGGCACCGATACCTTGAGACACAACTGGTTCAGGCCGTCGGCGCCCGGTAGCATGACCCAGTCCAACACCGGCTCGATGGGTGGCACACAATGATCGAGTGCGCACTGGATCACGAACTGCTCCAGCTTGTTGCGCTTGGCGGGGTCGATGCCGATGATCTCGCCCCGGTCGTCGACACCGAACACCACCAGCCCGCCCTCGGTGTTCGCCATCGACACGAAGACCTCGGCGATCGCCTTTGGCGCCCGCCCCGACTCACCCGCAAACCGGACCTGATCGCCCTTGAAGACCACTTCCTTGAGTTCCAGCAGCGTATCTTCACCGGCGGCGATGGCAGCGAGCAGTTCGTCTTGGGTGTCGTAGAGCATCGTTTTTTTGGACATTGTGTGCTCGCTAACCTCGTCAGGCTATCTTGGCTGGGTTGTTCCAGGGTCGAAAACCCGACTACGCATGCGCCTCTAATTCTCCCCCGCCGAAGACGTTCTTCTTCCATAGCTCGCCGAGGCTGTACTCGTCGAGCCATTCGCGCAGCGCCCGCTCATTCAAGCGCGAAAAGGTGGAGCAGCCCTGTTGGCGATCCACCACCAAGAGATCCTCGGCATCGAATTCATTGACCAGCTCGACGGACTGGGTCGAAACGATGATCTGGCTGCCGCTGGTAGCAGACTTGAGCATGGATGCCAGCACGGTGATCGCGTAGGGATGTAGCCCCAGCTCCGGCTCATCGATCAGGATGGTGGCCGGTCGGTACGCCTGTGGCTGCAGCAATAAGGTCGCCAGGCAGATGAACCGCAGGGTGCCATCGGAGAGCGCATACGCTTTGAAGGGGACATCCTGGCCGCGCTCGACCCATTCCAGCTCGATGCGATCTGGGTTGACCGGCGTCGGGCGCAGATGGAAATCGCCAAAGAAGGGCGCGACCAATTGCACGGTGCGCAGAATGCGCTGGTAATGCGCCGCGTCCGTCTCCCGCAGGCGCAGCAGGTAGGCGGCCAGATTACGGGCATCGGGCCGCAGATAGGCATTGTCATTGAGCGCATGGACCTGCTTGACCCGCGCATCCTCGCCGGTGTCATGGAAGTGGTAGGGAACCCAGCGCGCCATCGCGGCCACCACTTCCTCGCCAACCCCGGCTTCTCCGGCACGGCAGAGCGTCTCGAAATGCCCCGAGCCCAAACGATGCGACTCAGAGTCATGCCACCAGTAGCCTTCCAGCGCGAACATCAGCCGATTGTCCGCCGTCGGCGCCAGACGCAGCCAATAGGCGCGCTCGCCGAAAGAAAGCTCCGCGACCAGTTGCTCGGTGGTCTTGCGGCCGAAGTGCAGCAGCGCATCCGGACCACCGGCCTGGCCGACATGGAGCTGCAGATGGCCTTCGATCAGGTCGCGAATGAGCTTGAAGAAGTCGATCAGATTGGATTTTCCCGCCCCATTGGCGCCCACCAGCAGGTTTAGCGCGCCAAGCGGCAGGTCAGCTTGCGCGATGGATTTGTAGCCCTCCAGCTTCAGGTGCGTGAGCTGATCAGGTGCGGTGGTCGGCTTCATAGAGGCCCCATCAACCCCATCTCGGTCAAGAAGCGCGAAGGCGTCTTAGCCCAGCCGTTGTACCTTTTCCCATAACTCATGGTCAGCGTTTCGATGGTCCGGGTGATCGCGACGAAGCAGTTTCGGCGCTCTTCTTGCATCTCGCGACTCTCATCTCCGGATTTCTTGCTCTGAAACGAAGGCAACTGATCTTCCGCCAGGCCGATCAGGTAGACGTGCGGAAACTCCAGTCCCTTTGAGCCATGGATTGTCAGGCACCGCACGGAGTTCGCAGGCGCCTCTGGGGTTTTATTCGCCAAGGCCAACTCCTGCAAGAACTGCCCTAATGAAAGCGAGTAGGCTTCTTCCTCTCCACCGATTTCGCGAATAATGCTTTGCCACAGCATCCGCTCCGTTGCGTACTCCGTATACTGTTCCTTTCCGTTATCCTCGGTCGCATGCTCGACACGATCGAAATATGCCAATGCCGCTTTTGCGAAGTCGGCATACCGACCCTTGACCAGCGCCGAGATCGCTGTCTGAAGTTCTGCGGGCACTGCCGCGCTCTCGGCCATCAGCGCGCCAAGGGCCTCTAATTGGTCGCCGTTCAGTGCTGCTGAGAATTGTGCGAGATAGTCATCGCTGAAGTCTTGATCCACGCAGTCAGAAAGCGCCTTCGTCACCGTCGCGGCCAACTCGTCGTCGGACCTTACCAGTGCCAACTTCAAGGCCGATGTCACAAACCGCAAAGGCGCGCTCTCGAACTGGGATTTACGTCGCTGTAGGTGGCTGCGCACGGACAGTTCGCTAAGCGCAACCTGCACCCGCTCCAATAGCTTGGTTGAACGCGCCAACACAGCAATATCGGAAGGCTCGACAGCGTCATTTAGTCTTGTTGCCAGATGCTTCGCAACACCTTCCGCCTCCTTCTGGTCGTCTTCGAACGCAAGAAGCTCTACAGGGTTTGCGCCAGACCCTGCCTTCATGGAACGCAAAGGCTTCTTGTGCGGTGCCCGGTCGCCGTTGTGCATAATCAGCGCATTTGCTAACTCCACGACCTCCGGTGGGCATCTGTAGTTTTCCGGCAATTGGATGGTGGTCAGCTCATAATCCTGTTCTAGCTGCCTAACACGCGCCGGGCTCGCGCCATTCCATTGATAAATGATCTGATCGTCATCTCCCACGATAAAGAGATTGCCATCCTTATCAGGAACGAGCGCACGGAGCAATCGGTATTGCACGAGATTCGTGTCTTGAAACTCGTCCACGCAGACGTATCGATAAACAGTCCGCAATTGCGCGCTGAGGCGTGGCCTTTGGCGAAGCAACTCCTCGCAACAATACAGGATTGACCCATAGTCTAGGCAGTTGCGCTCTTTCAATACCTCCTTGTAGCGGACAAAGAGGGTTTGAAGCTGTCTGCCCGTCTCGGCGTCCTTCACCAAGGTCGATACGTTGGCGTCAGGGGTCACATTTCTGAGCAGAAAGTCGATGGCTTTTAGAACCTTTTCGGCAGATACCAACCTTGTCAGCACGTCCGATTTCTCTTCAAGCACCGATTTGAGGATGCCGACGCGCTCGGCCTCCTCAAGGATTTCGAAGTCTGGACTCAACCCGAAATGGCTACCGTGCTGCCGCAGGATGTCGGTGGCGAACGCGTGAAACGTCGTCAGAAGCACTCTGTCTCGCGCTTCTGGCACCAGTTTCAGTAGGCGCTCTCGCATTTCGGCTGCCGCCTTTCTAGTGAAGGTGAGGCAGAGTATACGGAAGGACTCATCGCGCCCTTGTTCGACCAGCCGGGCAACGCGGGCGGTCAGCGTCGCTGTCTTGCCGGAGCCAGGTCCGGCTAGGAGAAGGAGCGGCCCTCTGTCCCACTGCGCCGCCGCGAGCTGATTGGCGTTGAACGTTTTCTGATCGTCCATCATTGCCTCCTCGCAAGGGCCATTGCCTTCATGATCGCGCTTCTCAGCACCTTGGGAACAGCGGCAGGGCCACGCTCGCGCATCGCCTCGACCACCGCGTATGCGGCGCTCGGCTTGTCAGGAATGCATTTGATGATTTGCTCCGCGTACTCAGGGTCACCGGGAGCGGATTGCAGCGTCTGGCGCCTTTTAGCAGGAACCGCAATGGCCTCGTAGACATCAAGGAAGCCATTCGCAGCCAGATAGGGCTCAATCGATGCGGCGTTGGCCAGAACAGAGATGTGTCGCCAAGGGCGTTTTGGCTTATCTAGAATGCGGTCAGCGGCCTTCTTTGCATCGCGATCACCCTGCGTATCGGCATCGGTTAGGCAGTGCCATGAAATCCCGAGGGCGTTGGCGACGTCGAGAAACCAGCCAATGTCGCCCAGTCGATATTCGAGACAGCGAACACCGGCTTGCTCCAAATCCAAGCCGAGCGCTTCCGCCGCCCCGGCGAACAAAATGGCTTCGGTCTCGCCCTCGCCGAGCAGCCAACAACGGGCGAACAACAGCTCGCCACGCGTCCTGCGCACCAGAAAATCGAACTTTCTTTGGTCGCGGGGCTTGAGCAGCGTCTCTGTAACGGCACCTATTTTCACTTGGCCGCGAGACTTGTGGATTCGGCGAATGGCGCTCAGATCGACTTCGGATAGAAGATCCCCAGAATGCGTGGCAATCAATTTCTGTCCATCGATGTCGCGAATGGTCTTCCAGAGCGCCCGGACGGCATTGGGATGCAAGTGAGCTTCCGGCTCTTCCATCGCGACAATCGGCTTCGATTGCAGCATTCCCTGCTTCCTGGCGAGCTCGGATTTCAGGAACGCATCGAAGAGCATCAGCACCGTCAGACTCTGGGTGCCTTCACCATGTCTTCCGATTGGTAGCCGTGCCCCCGTTGCCGACGCGATACTGACTTGGGTTCGGTTGAGCATGTCGAACACTCGCGCCGGAACAGCGTCGACGCTGACGACATCCTGGTTGCCCAAGGCGACCAGTTCTTGCACCTTGGCCAGGTGTTCTCGGACGCCTTTGAATGTGCCGTGGGCCTCGATGATCCGTGCGTTGATGTCCTCAAGCTGCGCTTCGATGGCTGTCTTGGCCGCCTCGTCAATCTGGGAATTCTTGACGAAGGGGGACCAGAACTGGGAGTGACGGGAAAACTCCTTGCCGGCATCACGCAATGCCGAGAGGTAGAACAGCGGGCGCAACTGCTGAAGCGTGCTCAAGCGGCCCCGGTTCTTCGCTGGTAACGCGTTTCCGGCCGCATCGAGAAAGTCAAATGTGGTCTCGATGTCCTGGGTGACCTGCGAGTACTCGGCGCTGACGCGCAGCTCAACCCGGCTGCGGTCATCGGGGGGCACGAGGGCAATCACCCCAGCATCCCCTCCAAGCCGTTGCTCGATCTCCTCTGACCACTCTCCGGGCGTTTGCTCCTCGAACCTGAGGGTCATGACGATGGGCGGTGCTGTCGTCGGATCGGCGGCACGACTGTCAAAGTGCAGGTCGAACTCGTCGAAGGGCGAGCCGCGACCGCCCGAGCGCAGCGTGTGCAAGCAGGCGCGCAGCGCGTGGAGCACACTGGTCTTGCCGCAATTGTTCTCGCCGATCAGGACGGTCGTGTTCCCGAACGCAAGCTCCAGTGCTTTGATGCCTCGGTAGTGTTCAATCTTCAAGCCTGTCAACAGCATCAAGCGTCCCCTCTGGCCGCGCGCTTCTCGGCCAAGGTCAAATGATGATCGTTGATGCGCTCGCCGTTGAAGAACGGGAACCAGGGGGCGCTTTCGACGTCCTTGCCGCGGTCCTTGGTCCATTTGATGTTGGGCTTGGCGCGCAGCACGCCGGCGCCCTTCTTGCCGACATCGCCGGCGAGCAGGAACGGGCGGATGTTCAGGCGCACGCCGTCGTTGAGGTCCGGGTTCCAGCCGATCGGCTGCTCGGCGAGCGGTTTCCAGCGCACGAAGATGTCGAGCGGGGCCTCGCCGTCGAGGATGGCCTCGAGCTTGGTCTTGAGCGCGCGGGCGGCGGCGAGGCGCTCGTCGGCGCCGCCACGGGCGTTGGCGCCATGATCTGCGCCAGTCTCCGCGCCAGTGTCGGCGCCAATCTCCGCGCCAGCGTTGGCGCCACCGCCCGCGCCCGCGCGCTGTTGCAGGCGAATCCAGTCGTCGAGGTAGGTATAGATCAGCCGCTCGAGCTTGGCGCGGTCGAGCTGGTGATAATTGACCAGGGCCGCGAAGCCGTCCTTGAGTCCGTCCCAGATGTGCCAGATGAAGGGGCGGTGCTGAAACAGCTTGCAGTGCTGCTCGAAGAAAGAATCGCGCAGCCAGACCTCCAGGGACTTGCCGCCGGCGCCGGCGGCCTGCAGCAGGGTCGAGAGGGTGCCGGTGGTCCAGTCCTCGCCATAGGCGGCGATCAGCAGGTTGAGCAGCCGCTCATGCGCTGCCGGCTCACCGCGCAGCGCCGGCAGGCAGACGATGCCGTCGTCATCGCTCAGCGCATCGAGCTGGCGCGCCTCGGCGAGGAGCTGGCGGGATTCGTCGGACAGCTCCATCCCCCGCGACACTGGTTCTGCACCCGACTCCGACTCCGACTCCGACGTAGTCAGGCCATCCTGGCCTGACAAACCACTCGTAGAATCCTCAGGGCTGGAAGCCCTGACTACGCTGCCGCAATCGAACTCGGCCGGCCAGCGATAGCCAAGCAGCCGGGCGACGGCGACCTGCAGCACACTGGCGTCGGTGCGCTTGGGGCCGATGGCGGTCCATTTGGTTTGCTCATCCCAGATCACCGAGGCGCAGGGGTGGCCGTGGAAGATCCATTGGGTGGGGTCGTCGGAATAGGGTTTGGGGAGGCCGTTGGGGTAGCGCTCGGCGGCAATTGACTCCCACTTGGATTGTTCAAAAGGAACCTTGGTCAGTGTGGCTGCGGTTACTTTGAGAGCTTGATCTACTGCGCGGACGCTCTCATGATACTCGCCAGATTCCAAAAAAGCCCAGATAGTGGGAATTAAAGAAGGGCTGCTAGGTGCAATCGGGCAAATGTTATCATCAAATACCTCTCCGCTATAAAGAAACGGCTCCAGCTTACGCATTTTGCTAACTGCGACGCCGTTACGTCCAAAAACAATTTGTCCATGAATGCGACAGCCAAGCTGGCTCCTTAATGCCGCGTCATCGATTGGAACCTTGCATAGCTGCGAACGCCCGGACCAAGCTGACGACTCCACTGGAGAATTAAGCCAATAAACTCTATTTTCATCTACTAAGGGAAATTCCCAAAAGCATAAAATGAATCGCGGTCCGTCTCCAGTTGTACTACCTTTTCCGTAGTCTGCGACATTGGCTAGTAAAACCATGTCGGAGTAGTCCTCAAAGGCAACACGAGAGTCTGGATTTTTTAGCTGCTGCAACTGTCTCGCCAAATACAGCTCGTTTTTTTGGAGCAAGCTTGATTTTGTTAAGATTTCTCGCGATTCGCTTGCATCAATGCCTCGCAAGCCCGTCTCCTCATCAGGCGGCGTTCGGCTTTGAGTAAGAAGAATCACATTGAAAGCCCACCAGTCCATAACTTGGAATGCGGCCATACCTAGCCGAGCGATAAGATTCCAGCTCGTTTGCCGTAGTAGACGCTTTCGCTGCTTACGATAGCTAGCTAGAAATAGCCAATTCTGAGGCATGACGACCTGAACAACGCCGGAGCCATCTTTCTCTGTGAATTCTAGGCAGCGTTCGAGAAAAACGTTGGCGAGATCATTCTTCGCATCGGTATATCGGGTTTCGCAGTAGTCACGAAGCTTGAGCGACTGTTTGCCGCGCGACAGGTAGGGAACGTTGGTTATTACCCAATGGTAGCGATCGGCCAGCAGCTGTGCAGCCCGCGCCAAACCCGCCGCCACCACCCCAAGCTCACGCTGCTGCTCGTCTTCCGACGCCAGCGCCCGCTCGACCAGGGGCGCGACCCGCTCCCAGCCCCGCTGTGGACCCAGGTCGATCAGATCATCATCGCGGAAGGCCCGGCGCGGATCGATCAGGCTGCCCAGCGTCGACGCGTCCTGAAACAGCTCATAGATCCGCTCCAGCGCATGCTGCAGATCGACATCGCCCTCGGCCAGTTGCAGCCAGTCGGCCTTGCTGGCATGAATCCCCAGCCCGGAGCAGGCGAGATTCAGCGCCGGTAGCGGACGGTAGCCGCCGGCATCGGGCCAGCGCCAGGCGGTCAGGGCCAGCGCGAAGGCGGCGATCTCGACGCAGCGCTGATCCAGCTCCAGGCCATGCAGGTTGTCGCGCAGCACGGCATCGATGGCGGCGCGGGCGTCGAGCCCTTCCAGTGCCATGCGCATCGGTACCAACATCTGTAAGGCGGCGACTAGGAAGTGCCCGGAGCCGCAGCAGGGGTCCATCAGCTTCAGCTCGCCAAGCCGCGCCGGCCAGGCGTCGAAGGTGCCAGCGGCGGTGGTCCAGTGTTGCGCGTACGTAGTCAGGCCATCCTGGCCTGATGAATCTTGGGTATCAGGGCTGGAAGCTACGTTGGCGTTATCAGGGCTGGAAGCCCTGGCTACGTTGGCGTGGGCGTCGGCGTAGATGCTGCCGCGCCAGGGCCAGTCGGGCAGGCCGGCCTTGTCGGGGTTGTGCCAGACGTAGCGGACTTGGAAGCCATATTCCTTGTCGCTGCGGATGATGTGGTTGTAGGCGTCCTCTTGCCAGAAGGCGCCGGTGCGGTTCAGGTGCCGGTTGATGGCGCTGGCAGTGAAGGACTTCCAGCTATGGAGGATCTTGGACAGCGCATGGCCGGGCAGCGGCTCGACGATGACATGCACATGGGTGGGCATGACGCACCAGACGTGGAGCCGGTAGCGCTGTTGGTCGAAGTACTGGAGAGCGTCGGCGACGATCTGGGCGTTCTCGGGTCGTTTCAGCCAGCAGGCGCCGTGCCCGGCATCGAGATAGGTGTCAATACGTTGCTGGTACTCGTTGTTGGCCTGTCTGCGCACGGGCTCCGGCAGTTGGCCGTCAGGGGAGCGTGCTTGCTCGTACCGGGCTTCGCGTGCTGCGGTCCATTCGTCGAGTTTGGCTCGGGGGATCGAGTCGGCCAGTCGGAAAACGACGTGGTAGATGGCGTTGTCGCAGGTCCAGTGCGGTAGGTGTTCGCCGCGGGTCTTAGTGAGGGTTTGTTCGTCGATGCCTGGCTGCGTCGTCAGGCCATCTTGGCCTGGGGACTCAGGGCTAGAAGCCCTGACTACCTCAGCTTCGGAGCGGACGAAACGCAGGTACTCCAGCGGCACGCCAGGAATCGCCGCCTTGCGGCGCAGCGCCTCCTCACTCTCGGCACTGCGCCGGTCGGCGTCGCTCAGCTGGCGCGCGGCCCACCAGGCGCCGAGGCTGTTGTCGAGCAGGAAGGCGACCATGTAGGGCTCGGTGAAGAGCTGGGTGACGGCGGGCAGCTCGCGGGCGCCAATCTTGACCTCAGAGGCGTTGACGCGGTCCTTCTGCCTGGTCTGCCAGAACTGGTAGACCCAGCCGAGGCCGTCGCTGGCGTGGAAGGTCTCGGGCGCCAGGTTGGCGAGCAGGCGCTCGAGCGCGCGTTGGTGCTCGGGCGCGAGGTCGAGCGCCAGCACCGGGCTGTCGGGGCGGAAGATCTGCGGCAGCATGCGCGCGGCATAGCGCCCGGCCAGCTCCCAGCCGTTGGCGGCGCCTTCGTCCTGGGCCAGCTCCTGGCATTCGGCGAGCGACAGGGGCACGCCTTCGGGGTGCATCAGCAGCTGGTTCTCGGCCAGGAAGCGGGCGAAGAGCATGCGGTGCCAGTGCTCGTAGGCGGTCTCCTGCGCCAGCTGCTCGATGGCCTGGACGCCGTTGGGCGCGCGCTGGTCGCCGAGCTGGCGGCCGTGGGCGCGCAGGCGTCGGCGCAGGGCGCGCTCGCTGTCGGTGAGATGCGGAGGCGCCTCGGCGTCGCCGACCCCGAGATGCTGCAGCGCGGCCTGGGCGGCCTGCTCGGCCAGGTCGCGGGCCTTGACGATGGCGTCTTCAAGCTGCCGGCGCAGGGGTTTGGCGAGGGGGTCCATGGGGGGTGTGCTCCTTAGTGCTTTGATTGGGCGTTCAATCTGGCCGTTGGATCAGTCAAAGTGGCCAAACCTGTTGTAGCCCAGTATCTCATCGTCGCTGCGAGGGTCGAGGATGGGCAGGGACCAGACTGCGCGACGGAGCCAGTCGAGCGTTTCGTCGATCTAGGGCTTAGAGCCGCCAAGCTGCGCTAATTGGTGCGCACTCTCTCGCTCAATCAGCGCCTTGAGTGCCTCATGCACCAAGGCCGTTGGTTCTTTGATGCCGCTGAGTGCTTGGGCGCGCTGCAGCAGGTCGTCATCAATATCGACTGTCACTCGCATGTCTGTTATTTCGCAATACCCAAAAACACGGCGAGGGCGCGCTCGATCTCGACCAGCTTGTCGAGATCGATACGCCCGAAGACGGGGCCGATCTTGTCGCGTTTCACCGTCATCGCTTTGTCGACCATGACCTGAGAGGGCTGCTTCAGGCCGTTGTCCGCGCTGGGCTCCAGCGTGATGCGAAACAGCGGCGCCGCGACCACTGTGCTGGTCACCGGCAGCACTGCCCGGGTGGCATGCTCTTGGAATTGATCGGCCTGGATCACCAACGCCGGCCGCGGCTTGCCGAAGTCACCGGACAGGGCGATGGTCACCAGGTCGCCGCGCGTCATGCGGACCAGCCATCCAGATCGGTGAGGGCTTCGTCCAGCCAGTGCTGCATGTCGCTGTCTGCGACATCTGCTTGGGCCGCGAGGCGAGACTGTCGGCGACATTCCTCCGCGAAGTCTGCCCGGCGTGTATCGGGCACCCAAATCTGCACCGGACGCAGCCCCGCCCGGCGCAGTGCCTCGCGGTGTCTTTGGACGCGGGCGTTGACGTGCGTGGATGCCATGTTGCTCTCCCTCTGCGTTGCGTTACATGAAACAGCTTAGATGGTCGATGCGTTACATGCAACAAGGAGCCAAGCCCAGCAGATCAACGGCCAAGCATCCGCTCTAGGCGGTTCAGGATCGCATCGATCTCATCGCCGCTAAGGAGTGCAATTCGATCCGAGAGAACTCGTCGGCGGGAGATCGCACGGCAGTGCTCAACCAAGGCGTAGCTCTCTCGCTGAAGTTGATCACGAGCGGGTATAGCAAGGTGGATCGCCGCAAAGGCAGGGTCCGATCGGCTACTCAGTGGGCAGATGAAAAAGACCGGCGGATCGACATCGAGGAGGTACTGCGCAGTCAAGAGAACCACTGGGCGGCATTTGCCAACCTCAGCGCCCTTTGCTGGATCGAGCCGAGCCAGGTGGACAGCACCGCGGGTTAGCGGGAATGGCCGTTCCACCAGGCCTCCGGTTCATCAGCAATGACCTCCGCGAACTCCTGATCGAGTGAATCCGCTTGCACAAGGTAGTCTGGATCGTCGCGCATCGCGCGCAAGCTGGACGCCATCGCGCGCCGCTCCTGCTCACGCTCGATGTGCGTGAGCTCATGCCGAAGCGCTTGCTGCATCAATTGCGCCTGCGTGATTCCAAGCCTGTTGGCAAGTCGAGTACTTTCTTCGACCAGGTCATCGGGCAATTTGAGCGATATTGCGACCATCCTCCCTATCCTCGCCGTGGGCCAATGTCGCTCAAGGATAGGCATGGACGGGTGCAGATGGCTACCCCAGAGCCAACCTCATACTCGCTTGGGCACCATGCAGCAGGTTGTCCTCGAGATCGACGGTGATTGGCATGATGTGTCTCATCGGTGAGGCTCAGCGCCCGTCAGATCATCACCGGCCCATCCACGAGCTTGGCGCGGATGCGCGCCTCGGCCTCGGCGAGCCAGTCGGCCAGCTCGGCCTCGTCGCTGAGGGTGCGGCGCGGGAGGTCGACGCGCTGCACCTTGGGCTCCAGCAGCCGGGCGGCGTCCATGCGCGCCTGCTCGAAGCGACCTTTCAGGGCCTGGGTGCGGTCGGGCCATTGCGCCAGTGAGCAGCGCTCCAGCTCGTCGAGGATGCTGTCCGGGCTGGACAGGTCCAGCGCCATACCGCCGTTGAGGTTGTGGCTGGCGAGCATCGCCTGGCGCTGTTCGGGGTCGAGTGCGAGCCAGTGGCTGTCCTGCTCCAAGGCGGCCAGCTCGGTTTGATAGCTGCGTTGGTAGGCGTCGCGCTGGTGGTTGAGGCTGGCGCGCAGCAGGTCGACGGTCTTGTCGAGCAGGGCCTGAACCGGGTCGTGCTCGGCGAGCAGCGCGCGCTGTTGCTGGATCTGCTCGGCCTCGGCGGCGAGCGCTGGGTAAGGTGCCAGATCCTTGGCGTGCGCGAGCAGCGTTTGCAGCTGGCTCCAGTGCGGCCAGCGCTGGCTGATCTGCTCGCCGGTGGCTTGCCAGTCCTGGCTGTGCTGGATCAGGGTCGCGCGCTGGCTGAACAGCTCGGCGAGCAGGGCGTTGCCGGTGAGCGCCTCTAGGTCGCTCAGCTGCTGTTGGCCTGGCACCTCGGGCCTTGGCGCCTCACCGCCAGCCTTGGCGGCCAGATCGCGCAGGCGGCGCAGCAGCTCCGGTGCCTTGTCGATCTCCTGACCCGGCTGGCAGCCGACGCCGGCGGCCTGGAACACCTTGCGGATCTGGATCTTCTGCACTGGACTGATGGTGACGGTCTCGGGCTTGAAGCTGCATTGGGTGATCTGGCGGCGCTCCAGGCCCTTGGCGTCGACCGGCTTGCCGAGGCTGTTCAGCGCCAGCAGATGGCCGCTGGCGACCAGGGCGTAGAGGGCGCCGTCGATGGCGTCCTGCGGCCAGCCGTAAGGCGGCGCCTTGAAGTCGTCACGCAGGTCGCTGCCCTTCTTGCCGGCGCCCAGATGCTTGATGAGGGCAGCGCAGACCGGGTGTTGATCGGTGTCGGCGCTGTGTTTGATCGGCTGCAGGGGCTGGGTCTCGCCCTTGCGCGCGCGCTCGATGACCTTGTCCCAGCCGAGCTGGTCGGCGGTATCGAAATCGCGATACAGGCGCACCATCGAGGCGGCGCCGGCGCTCTGTAGCTGCTCGCTCAGGTCGTTGCCGAGGACGCGCTGGCCGCCGCCCTGGTAGACCTGAGCGTCGGCGACCAGGGCCTTGACCAACTGGCTGATGCGCCGGGCGGCATCGTTGCGCCGGGTCTCCATCGCTGAGCGGGCGTCCTGGCCCTCGGGCGTGGCGGGCTGGCCGCGCACATCGAGCGTGAGCTGGGCGGCCTTGTGCTCGATCATGGCCGAGCGCAGTGCGTTGCGATTCTGTGCGGGCAGGAAGACGAAGATGACCGGGCTGCCGGGGCCGGCGTTGCGGGCGTCGCCCTTGACCTCGGCCTCGGAGCTGCTCCAGCCGTCGCGGAACCAGGCGACGATCTGCTGATCGGCGTTCGGCGGCAGCGCGTCGTCGTAGCAGGGCGTTAGCGTCCGCGCCTCCTTGGTCTGGCCCTGGGTCAGATGGACCGCCTTGAGCGCCTCCCGATAGGCACCTTTGAGCAGGTCGACGCGCTCCATCTCAAGGCGTTGCGTATTCGCCGACAGCTCGGAGACCTGCTTGCGGTATTCGTCGTGCCAAGCGCTGCTCTCGGCGGTCTGCAACCGGTATTCGGTGCCCGCTGGCGTGGCGATGGCCATCACCAGCCCTTGGGTGTTGTGCAGTGCATCGAGCAGGCCGGGGATGCGCTTGCGCAGTGCGCTGGAGCCGCCGGCCAGCTCGGTGACCAGCAGGTCGGCGAGGCTGTCCTCGGTGGCGCGCAGGCCGCTGTCGGCCATCGGGTCAGTGGGCAGCTTGCCGATCAGGTAGATAAGCTTGAGCAGGCTGGCCTTGAGTCGGTCGTCCTCATCGCCGGCGGCGAGCTTGCCGATGCGGTCGTAGACCTCGCGCGAGAGCAGCCCGGTGTTCAGCAGGTCGGTGCTGACCTGGTCATAGATGAAGTCGCCAGCGACGACCTGCCCAAGCGGCTGCGCGGCGGTGGCGCAAGCGGCCTCGTGGACGATGCGCAGTTGGCTACGCAGTTGCGAGATGGTGCCGGACTCGTCGAGCTTGTGCAGGACCTTTTCCCAGAACCGGCGGCGCACCGGCAGCAGCGGATAGTCGTCGACCAGGAAGGTCTCATCCTCGGTGCTGTGCTCGAGCTTGGTGCCGCGCAGGTGGCGGGAGATCTCGCCGAGATTGTCGGTCAGCGTCTGGCGGATGGCGGGGATGGCACTCTGGGTCTTGCGCAGGATGATCTTGCGGATCACGGCGTCGACATCGGTGTCCGAGAGCTGCACCGGGACCGTGAAGCGGCCCTTGATCTTCTGCAGCGAGGGGGTGCCGGACATGGCGGTCTGGCCGGTGCCAACGAACAGCAGGCGCCCGCCGAAGTGCTTGCTGCAGGACTCGACCATCTCTTGGATGCTGTAGGCGCGATCGCCGCTGTCGCCGATGAACTGCTGGACCTCGTCGAGGACGATGAGGGTGAGCGGGAAGCCGTCGTCGTTGGTCAGCGCGTCCTTGATGGCGCGGATCATCTCGTCGTTGGAGACGTCCCGCACCTCGGGGTATTGGGCGATGAGGCGATCGCCGACGCTCATCGCATCCGGGGCCAGCTCAGGCTTGGCGGCGAGCAGCGCGGCGTGCAGGTCGTCGGAGACGAACAGCTCGGGTAGCTCGCGCTCGAGGCTGGTGCCGCGGTCTGCCAAGGCTCGTTCGACGGCGTCGAGGATGCCCTCGCGCTGCATCCAGATGACCAAGCGCGCCTGATTGTATTTCTCGGGCAGTCCGGCGGACTTGAAGACGATGCCGAGCAGGGCGAGGCGGACATTGTTGCCAGCGCCGGAGCCGAGCTTGCCGGAGGCGGCATGCAGTCCGCCGTAGCGCTTGGCCTGGGTGCTTAGCTCGCGCAGATGGTCCTTGATCTCGGTCGGGAGCTTGGCGAGGCTGCGTGCCGCGGCGCCGTCCTCGAAGCCGACATCGACCCAGAAGGCACGCAGCATCTTGGCCAGATGTGACTTGCCGCTGCCGTAGAAGCCGCTGATCCAGACGCTGGGCTGCTCGGGCGCTTGACCCAGGTTGCCGAGGAAGGTCTCGAGGATCTTGCGCAGACCCTTGGCATACTCGCCGTCGCAGACGAAGGTCTCCAGCTCGTAGCGGAGGATCTCGAGTGCGGCGCTGGAGCGGTCTTCCGAGACCTCGGCGACACCGTTGTTGATCAGCCGGTTGGCGAGTGGGTCTTTGCTGTAGATGGCGCGGTTGTTGTTGTGCATCGTACTCAGTCCGTGGTGATGGCGTGGGCCAGATAACCCCAACCATCGCGTGCATCCAAGAGCCGATAGGTCTTGTCTTCGACCTCGCCGGGGAAGAAGACGACCAAACGCCCGTTGATGGCGGAGGCGGCTTGGTCGACGATCGTCGAGACACTCGAGACGCCGAACAGCGTGCCGACACCAGCCAGCGCGACCACATCATTGGCCGACGCCTGCGCGATGGCGGCGCTGGTCTGTGCGACCAGCTGTTTGGTGAATTCGGTCAGTCGACCCTCGGGGTAGCCGGCGAGCAAGGCTGGACGGCGAAAGTATTTGTCCCGGTAACGCTGGCTCGCCATCCAGGTCGGGAAGGCGTCGCTGAGGTCGAGCAGGGTCCAGCCGTGGCCGGCGTTGCGTGTGCGCAGCTCGAATTCGTCGATATAGACCCGGAATCTCAGCTCATCCGCCGGCGGATAGACGACGAAGATCACGCGCTCGATCCCGGACAGACCCTCTGGCCAGGGGGTGCTGATGTGCTCCGCGTAGTGTTCGACGAGTCGATCAAGCCTGCTCATGCAGCCACTCCTGCTCCTGTTCGCTGAGATAGCCGGGAAATCGGACCTCCATCACGGCGCCGGTGCGGCGAAACACCAGCAAACCGCGTTGCGCTGCGGCTTGCGTCAGCGCGATCAGCTGCTCTTCAGGAAGGTCGAGCACACGCAGCCAGTCGCTGCTGAAGAGCCGTTGCGCGCGGCGACCTTCCAGGTAGGCCAAGAATAAGCCAAAGGTGAGGTTCACCGGGGTGATCAGCGGCCTGGCTCGGAGCTTTTTGACATGCCCAGAGAGATAGCCGGCCTGGGTCCAGCTGCCATTGACACGCTGGGCGATCGCCTCGATCGAGGTCGGACTGAAGCCGCCTTGGCTCCACTCGGCAAAGCGCTGCTCCATCTGCTCGCGGGTGACCTGTGCGCCGGGAGGTGCGTCGCGGATGATCGGCACGCTGATGCGCAGCAGGGCGTCGCGGGCGAGGGACAGCTGCAGTGCCAGAACCGGCTGTGCATCTGACTGATGAGACCAGAGGCGGCGAAAGATCCGGAACAGACAGGTGTCCGGGTCCAAGGCATACAGGTCACAGAGGTGTCGAAAGCTGAGCTTGCGCGCATTGGCCGTTGGCTTGTCGAGCAGATTGTCGTCGACGATCTCCTGGCGATAATCGGCACGCTGGGCTGCCTCGGGGACCACCTCGAACAGGCGCTGCACTTCCGCCAACATCATCGTCCGCGCCGCGTGCACACCGCCTTTGCCGAATTTGAAACCGAAACGAGCAAGCCCGGCGGGGTCTTCGACGCTAAACATGCTGGCAATCTTAAAGGCTTGTTCTCATACAAAAGTGCTCATGCAGGTGCTCATACAAGCGCTCATCCAAGACAGCTGAGGCGATTGCCCGTATCCATTGATTTGCCGGGTGCTGCATGGCCAACAAGGTGGTGACGACGACGATGCGGGCTTCGCCGACGATGGTGGCGCTAAAGGGCCGCGCTGGGGAGGATCGCTCGAGCAGGATCGAGATGCTGGAGTTCGCCCCCTAAAACGCATCAAGGCCGCTCGAAGCGGCCTTGATGCGTTGCGCCCGCGTCCTTGGGCGTCGGATCATTGATCAGGGGCGATTCGCAGGGCCTGCCACCAAGACTCGGACGACAGTATGGCGTGGTGCCGCACCGGGCGGTAGGCGCTGCGTGAAGATCAACTGACCACCTTCTGCGCTTTCAGTCTGACCGCTATTGCAACCGCTGATGCGGCAGCCAGTTGGCAATCCGATTGCGCTCGGCCGACTCGTCGATGCTGAAGAAGCGGTTCAGCACCAATAAGGCCTCGTCGAGATCGGAGCAGCCGTAGTCGTCCATCACGACATGGTTGCTGCAGTCCTCGACGTGGTAGCTGTGGGCCTGATCCGCTGCGTCATAGCGTAAGCGGTAGCCAGAGCCCGTCCAAGAATCCCACTTGTAACGGATGACCTGCTCTTGTTCGTCAAACATCTCTCAACCTGCTGAATATGTTGATTCATCCAGAAAAACCGAGCAGGGGACTAAGGTTCACCGCTGCATCGGGGATTTCCCGAACGTCAAAACCGCGCATGTCGCAAAAGTGCGTCTAGCGGTCTCTTACCCCATAGTCTAGGAGCGCAAATGCTACTTGACAAGGAAAATTCTAACTGGTGTTTGACAAAAAAAGCGTGCAGCTACTCGCATTTTTGTAACCCGCTGGTTTTTCATGCCGCAGTTGCGAATTAGACACTTTTGTGCAAATTAACAACAAACGAATGGAGAGACGCGCTCAGGGGCGGGTCAGCATACGCAGCGGATCATTGGGATCGACCCAATCCATAAAGGGCACCCGGCGGTCGTTGTGGGTGACTCGATAGATCAAGCCCAGCCAGTTGCCAACCACACCCTCGGCGGTGTCACGCCAGGTGTTATCCAGGCCTTCAGCGATGCGCGCTTCCGGGAACTTCGGCGGCTCGCGGCCCCGGTCGAGCGCCCGCTGGAGTAAATGGCGATGCTCATCGAGCACCGCCGCCGCCTTGCGCGAGAACACGTTGTCCGGAAACGGCGGATAGCTCTCACGAGCGCCCGCTGCAAAGCGGTCCACCTCGCGCTTGTATTCCTTGAGCAAGGAGATGGTGTCGTACTCCGGATGCCCCTGAAACATGACGATGCGCAGCCCATCCGGGCTGGTGGCGAGATGCACACCGGCCTCATCACTCTCCACCAACACCTTTGCTCCAACTGCTTCAAACTGTGCACGGCTGACCTCATTGAAGCGAGAGTGCGGGACGTCGAACAGGGTGTTGGTGCTATCAATCAGCGGATGCGAATGATCGACGACGCGATGCGTATACACGCCCCAGCGCTTGCCCGGCAGTGGTTGACGCCGCTGACCATAACGGAACTGCATCACAGCATGAGTGGCAAGACAGGAGCAGAGGGTTGAGGTGACATGCTCGAAGGCCCAGTCGACCACCTCGATCAACGGCGACCAGAAGGGCTGCTCGGCAAGATCCGGGCCGCTCACATTCGCACCGGTGATGATCAGCGCGTCCAGCCCAAGCTCGCGCACCGCTTCGAACGACTGATAATAGCGTTCGATATGCGCACGCGCCTTCTCCCCACGCGGCAGACCTGGCAGCGAAAACGGATGCACATAGAACTGGGCGATCTGGTTGCTTTGCCCAACCAGCCGAAAGAACTGGCGCTCGGTCGCCGCCAGCGCGGCATCCGGCATCATGTTGAGCAGGCCGACATGGAGTTCGCGGATATCCTGATGGATCGCCCAGTCGGACTCGAGAATGTTTTGGCCTTCGGCGCGCAAGCGATCGAAGGTCGGAAGTTCATTATGGGCAACAATTGGCATCGGTTCAGACCTGCACTGCATCCAGGCCGTTGTGGGCCTGTGCTTCCTCGTCCGGCGCCAACGGCGGCGTGCGCGCGATCGCGGTCTCGATCAGGGTCAGGAAATCCTGCTCGTCACGCACCGCGGCCACCTCGGTCGACTCGACGGTATAGCCGAAGGGGCGCGCGATCGCCTCGTAGCGCGGCACCCGCGAATGGAACAACCTCGGGAAGACCCAGCGGGTAAAGTCGTTCGGGTCGATATCAGCCACGTACTCGAGTCCGTGCTCGTGCAGATAGTCCTTAACCGCGGCCTTGATGAAGGCGGGTCGAAAATAGAGCGGCTTCGGATCGGCCTGGGCGCGGCGGATCAGCTTGATCTCATCGGCCTGGGGGACGCGGATGTAGAGGATCAGGCTGTGCTGAGCCAGCAGCTCGATCACCGAGGGGTCTTCAAGCTCGCAGAGGCTACCGCCGACATCGTTAACGAAATGGCTGTAGCCGTAGATCTCACGCGCCTTGCGGATGAACTCGGGGACATCCAGCATGGCCCGGATCTCGGCATCGCGGTATAGGGCTTGGCGACGATTGAACTCTGGCAGCGAGAGGCCGCCCTTATCCGGATCACCGAGCTGGCCGACGAAGCTCAGCACCGGGCCAAGGTCATCGACTTGGATCTTATTCTGGAACGCGACCCAATCGCGGCGCAGCAGATCGCGCAGGAAGGGCACCTGCATCGCCTGCAGCTTGATCAGGTCGAGGATCGGCTCATCTAAGTAGCGGGTGCCGATGCGATAGTCGCCGGAATAGTGAAACCAATCGTTGCGCCGCAGCAGACCGGAGAGATAGGTCTTACCAACCCCGGACATGCCCAGCAGCGTGACGCACCGATGCTGCCAGTGGCGAAATTCGTCGATCGTCAGCTTCACAGCGAGATCCTCGGTAGGGCGGGTCGATTAAAGCGGGTCGATAAGCGGGTCGATAGAGGGCATCGATAGCGGGCGTCGATAAGACGCGAGCCCAGCGCGAGACATTGCCCCAAAGCCGACGCGCGGAAAACGCCGAACTATACGCGATCCGCCTGCTTGGTCACCAGAGAGACGACAGGTACTGAACCTGATGCCTGACCTGACTGGCTAAGGATTGGCTCTTCTTCAGCCCCCAAGCTCTCGCCTATACTGGAGCCGATGCCCTGGAGCAATCCATCGTTCAACCAATGAGCACTCCGCCCATGCCGAGCCTGCAACCTGACGCTATCAGGCTCTACTACGAGCTTCATGGACCGGCCGCCGCGGACGAGCGACCACCGCCCTTGATCCTGGTCGCCGGGCTCGCGAGTCATAGCCAATCCTGGGTTCCTGTACTGCCAACCTTGGCCGCCGAGCGCCAGGTGCTGATCTTCGACAACCGCGGCTGCGGCCGCAGCCAGACTCTAGACGCACCCAACAGCATTGGGCACATGGCCAGCGACTGCCTAGCACTCGCCGATCATCTGGGCCTAGAACGCTTCGACCTGCTTGGCCATTCCATGGGTGGTTTCATCGCGCTCGAGGTCGCCCGCCAAGCCCCGCAGCGCCTCAGCCACTTGGTGCTGAGCAACAGCGGCGCGACCCAGAGCGCTCGCAACCAGCGCCTGTTCGAGGATTGGGCCGATGAGCTAGATGCCGGCCAAGACCCCAAGCGCTGGTTCCGGAACTTCTTCTACTGGATCTTCACTGAACACTTCTTCGAGGACCCTCAAACCCTCAACGGTCTGCTGGAGCTGGTGCTCAACGATCCTTACGCGCAAACCCCGGCAGGATTCCGAGCCCAGGTCGCGGCGATGCGCGGCTTCGATGCCCGCAACTGGCTGCACAAGATCGAGACCCAGACGCTGATCCTGGCCAGCGCTGAGGATCTGCTGTTCCCTCCCCGAAACGATGCCGCAGGACTCAGCGGATTGCCGAATGCCGAGTACAGGGCGGTTCCGGCGCTGGCCCATAGCCTGCCGCTTGAAGGCGCTGCGGAATTCACCGGGGCTGTGCTCCGCTTTCTCGATCGGTCCGCCTGACGGTGAATCCTGCCGGCCAATCAGCTCAGCCGTCCTCACGATCGGATGCCAACAGCACCACTCACTACCGACGACAGGGCACCTGAGTCCGCCCCTTCAATCGCGCTGGTCAATCGCCCTGACAGTGGCATCGCCCTGCGCCTGGCCGGGCGCTGGCGGCTCGATCAGCACATCCCGCGACTCTCCGACCTGCCTGGGCTGATCGATCGCGGCAGCGACGATGGCGCGAAGGCGCCTAGCCAGCCACGCCAGCTCAGCTTCGAGACCAGCGCGCTGATCGACTGGGATTCAGCCTTAGTGACCTATGTCGCCGGCGTCGAACGGCTATGCGCCGAGCGCAAGATCGACTACGACCCCAGCGCCCTGCCAGAAGGCCTGCGCAGCCTGCTCAAGATGGCCAACCTCACCAACCCACCGGACGAGGCCGCGCATGACCGCGGACCCAGCTTCCTCGCCCGGGTTGGGCTGGATATCGCCGATCTGGTGCGCTCCACCGGCGAGATCATGGCCTTCTTCGGCGAAGGCGCCATCGCCGTGCGCCATTTCCTCGCCGGACGCGCGCGTTATCGCCGTTCCGAGCTCTGGGTCATCATCCAAGAATCGGGCGCGGACGCGCTGCCCATCGTCAGCCTGGTCAGCTTCCTGGTCGGCATGATCTTGGGCTACATCGGCGATCAGCAGCTGGCCCAGTTCGGCGCCCGCATCTACGTCGCCGACCTGGTCGGGCTGGCGACCGTGATCCAGATGGGCGCGCTGATCACCGGCATCGTCCTCGCCGGGCGCACCGGCGCCGCCTTCGCCGCGCGCATCGGCACCATGCAGGTCAATGAGGAGATCGATGCCCTCCGCACCTTCGGCATCCCGCCGATGGAGTTCTTGGTGCTGCCACGGATGGTCGCGCTGATCCTGATGACGCCACTACTCACCCTCTATGCCGACCTGCTCGGCATCCTCGGTGGCGCCTTTGTCGGCACCGTCGTCGGCGGTGTCACCCTCACCGCCTACCTGGTCCAGACGCAGGCCGCGATCGGCTGGAACCACATCATCCAGGGCCTGATCAGCGCCACCGTCTACGGCGCGATCGTCGCCGCCTCTGGCTGCCTGCGCGGCATGCAATGCGGCCGCAGCGCGGCCGCCGTCGGCGAGGCGACCACCTCGGCGGTGGTCACCGCGATCGTCTTCATCGTCATCGCCGCCGCGGTGCTGACGGTGATCTTCGATGCCATCGGACTCTCTGGATGAACGGCCCAGCCGCCCCAGACAGCAGCCAATCTCAAGGCCAAACTGCGCCCCGAGCTGTGCCCCAAGCCAAGCCCCGAGCCGAGGCCCAAACGCCGAGCGATACCCAGACGCAAGCACTGGCCTCCGCAGACGATCAAGCGCCGCGCGCAGATGAGGCTTCAGTGGCGATCCGCCTCAAAGAGGTCGCGCTCGGCTACGGCTCCACCATCGTCCAGCAGGGGCTCAGCTTCGCCATCCGCCGCGGCGATGTCTTTATCATCATGGGGGGCAGTGGCTGCGGCAAGAGTACGGTGATGCGTGCGCTCACCGGCCTACTCGCACCCCGACAAGGCCAGGTGTTCTTACAAGATCAAAGCCTCTGGGAAGTGTCGGAAGAGGCCCGGACCCAACTCTTGCGCGGCGTTGGGGTCATGTATCAGAGCGGCGCACTCTGGAGCTCGATGACCCTGGAGGAGAATATTGCACTGCCACTCGAGCAATACACGCCGCTCTCAAAGCAACAGATCAACGAGTTGGCCGAGTACAAGCTCGCCCTGGTCGGCCTAGCCGGCTTTGGCGGCTATTATCCGGGTCAGATCAGCGGCGGCATGCGCAAACGAGTCGGCGTCGCGCGCGCGATGGCGCTCGACCCAGATATCCTGTTCTTCGATGAGCCCTCGGCCGGCCTCGACCCACTCTCGGCCCGTCGGCTCGATGACCTCATCCTCGAGTTGCGCGACAGCCTGGGAACAACCATGGTGGTGATCACCCACGACCTCGACAGCCTCTTCCTGATTGGCGACGATGCCGTCTTCCTCGACGCCGAGACCCACAGCATGCTCACCACCGGCCATCCCAAACAGCTGCGCGACCATAGCGAGATCGACGAGGTGCGCGCCTTTCTGCGCCGGGGCGAGTCATGAGTCGCGAGGCCAACCCCACCATCATCGGCGGCTTTGTCCTCGGTGCCGTCGCGTTGGTCGTCATCGGCATCCTGGTCTTCAGTAGCGGCGCCTGGCTGCGCGAGCGCCTCTATCTGGTCACCTATTTCCCGGGCTCGGTGCAAGGACTGAGCGTCGGCGCCCAGGTCCAATTCCAGGGTGTGCCGATCGGCCAGGTGGTCGAGATTGGGCTTGATTACATTGCTGATCGTGACAGTTTTCGCATCCCAGTGCGCTACGAGGTCTGGCCCAACACCATCCATGTGCTTGGCGATCTCGAAGGCGTTGAGCCCGGCGAGCTGGTGCAGCGCCTGGTCGACGAGCGTGGCCTGCGTGCACAGCTCGAATCGGTCAGTTTCGTCACCGGTCAGTACCTGGTCACCCTGAGCCTGAACCCGGATCTGCCAAAGCGGGATTATCCGCCGAGCCCGGATGGGACCATTCGCGTGCCAGCCATCGCCGCGACGCGCGACCGGGTCCAAGAGATGCTCGAGAATCTGCATCTGGACGAGCTCGTGGACACCGCCACACAAGCACTTGAGACGATCAATACACTCCTCAGCGCCGACCAGACGCAGTCGGCCCTAAGCAATCTGGATCAGGCCCTAGCCGGCATCGCATCGCTCATCGACACGATCGATCGGGAGATTATGCCGCTGAGCGCGCGCGCCAGCGCCACCCTTAGCGAGTACCAGCAGCTCGCCGAGACCCTGCGCACCGACGCCGGCCCTTTGCTCCAAGAACTATCGCAAGCCACCCAGACGATCACCGCGATCGCAAGCCGGGTCGAGGGCAAGGTCGACCCGCTCGCCAGCTCAGCGCAAGCGGCCCTCGATGAGGCAGCAGCCGCGATGCGATCGATCCGCCAGCTCACCGGCGAGGGCTCCTCGACGCGTTACGAGCTGGACCAGTTGCTCACGACCGCGACTCGAGCCGCCAACTCGATTCGCTCGCTGGCCGATTACCTTGAGCGCCACCCCGAGTCCCTGTTGCAGGGCAAGCGATGATATTGCAGGGCAAGCGATGACGCAGATGCAGCAATGTCTCGCGGCGACCTGAGCCGACCAAGATTGACGCTCGATCGGTGAAACCGCTGCGCTTCTTCCGCGCTACTGGTGCTGAGCCCCCTACTGAGCCCCCTACTGAGCCCCATCAAGATCGTCGTTTATCGACCGATCCCCAGTCGCCTCATCCTCAGTAGAAGACCTCTCCGGCAACCCCATTCACGACTGAGACCGTTGCCAGGCCTTGGCGACCCATCGGACAGACATAATTGACCACGATGATGGTCTGCACCATCGGGCTCGATTCCGAGCGCACGACACTAGCGGAGCCGAGATTCCCGGAATCCATGAGGCGACAACCGCAGCTCACCAAGTCTTCTGTTGTCATCCCAATCTCGGGCAGACAGCGTGGCTTCGCGACTGGCGAACCGCAAGCGTCCAGCAAGACGCCCGCGATGATCACCAGCAGCAGCCAGCTGCGCCCGACGCTATTGCTCACGCTCGACGTCAGCGAGCGCGTTCTTCAGGGCTTGCAAGATCAACTTGCTGGCCTCCGCTTCATCGAGCTCCGGCACCTCCCAGCCCATGATCCGGCCATATTTTTGCACCAGATGTCGGACATCGTGCACGAGTTCGCTGTGATACTTGCTGATCTCCACCTGTTCGAGGCTTGCCATCTCATCCCCCTTTTCGGGTCCGCCAGACGCACCAATGAGCTCCCAAGGGCTCGTCGAGGCGCCAGCATGATTTATCTGTTCACGGTTAGATACACGGCCGGCTCCGCGGAACTCGCAAGAGGCACCGCGCGCTAGCATTGTCGCACTCGCAGACCGAGCTTGCGACTGATTACCGCCCAGCGCTCGAATCGGCAGCGCGGCAAGCACCCCCAGCTTAGACCAAAGTGCAGATTAACAATCGGTAACCCATCGGCAACCGCGCGGTAAAGCCCAACTCCCAACACTCAGCAGCATCTCATCGAGCACCGCAGTTCACTGCGGGCCTCTACTAGCAGAGTCCACTCAGGAGCCCACGAATGCCCTCGACCCAACCCTTGAGATCGACGGAGCCTCGGTCAACCCAGCCGTCAGCCGTCGTGCTCGCAGCGCCCAGACTCACCGGCCGCGCCATGCTCGCGGCCACCATCAGCCTGATCGTGCTGGCTTCAGCTGCCGCTCTAGCGCCTCAAATCGTCCACGCCGAGTCGGTGCCCGCCCCCTTGGCCACACCAACCGGACCCACCAGTTTCGCTGATGTTGTCGAGCGGGTGACGCCCGCGGTTGTCAATGTCACGGTCGCGCAACAATCGCAGCAGACACTCTCGCTCCCCGGCGGCCAGATGCCAGACGAGGGCTCGCCGCTGTACGAGTTCTTCAAGCGCTTCGGCGGTCTCGACCAGATGCCGATACCGATGCCACGCCAGCGCGAAGGCGAGGGCTCTGGATTTATCATCGATGCCGAAGGACATATCGTGACCAACAACCATGTCGTTGATGGCGCCTCAAGCATCGAGGTGACGCTCAACGACGGCGAGAAATACGAGGCACGGGTGATCGGTCGCGATGCCAAGACCGACCTTGCACTGCTCAAGATCGATGCCACCGATGCCTTACCGCACGTGCGCTTCGGCGATAGCCGTGGCGCCCGTGTCGGCGACTGGGTGCTGGCGGTCGGTAACCCATTTGGCCTGGGCGGCTCGGTCAACGCGGGGATCATCTCGGCGCGCGGGCGCGACATCAACTCTGGCCCCTATGATGATTACATCCAGATCGACGCACCGATCAACCGCGGCAACTCCGGCGGTCCGCTGTTCGATGCCCGCGGGGTCGTGATCGGGGTGAACACAGCGATCTTCTCACCGAGCGGCGGCAACATCGGCATCGGTTTCGCGATCCCAGCCGAGACCGCAGCCGAGATCATCGACGATCTGCAGACCAAGGGTCGTGTCGACCGCGGATGGCTAGGCGTTCAAATCCAGCCGGTCAGCGAAGAGATCGCAGCTAGCCTCGGCTTGCCCGAGACGCGCGGTGTACTGGTTGCAGACGTCATCGCCGGCACCCCGGCAGAGGCCGCGGGTATCAGCAGCGGCGACGTCATCCTCGAGGCGGCCGGCGAGCGCATGGAGGAGTACCGCGACCTGACCAAACTGATCGCTGGCATCGATGCCGGCGAGAAGATCGACCTTGTCCTGTTTCGCTCAGGCCAAACCCTAACGCTGCCCGTCACCATCGGTGAGATGCCGAGTGAAGACATGGCGCAAGCCGCCAGCGGCAACGAGCCGGCCGGCGACGAACCCCGCATCGGTCTCTATCTGGCGCCGCTGACCCCGGAGCTACGCGCCGAGCGCGGACTTGCCGCGGATGCCAGCGGCGTCCTCGTGGCCCAGGTCGCGCCGGGCAGCCCCGCACAGGCGGCTGGCATCAGGGCAGGCAGTCTAATCTCGATGGTCGGCCAACAGTCCGTGACCCAGCCGAGCCAGGTGGTGGAGGCGGTCAAGCAGGCCGCGGCTGCGGACCGACCCTCGGTGCTGCTGCGGGTCGAGCAGGACGGTGAACAGCGTTTCGTCGCGGTTCCGATTGGGTAGTGGACTGCCATGCGCGTACTGGTTATCGAGGATGACCCTCAACTCTCCGGCTATCTCGCCAAGGCCTTTGGCGAGATGGGCGCGAGTGTTGACCTGGCCGACAACGGCCGTGATGGTCTGTTCCTAGCGGCCGGCAATCCGTATGACGTGATGGTGATCGATCGCATGTTGCCGGAGCTGGAAGGGCTCGCGATCATCCGCACCTTACGTGCCTCGGGAAATCTGACGCCGGTGCTGATCCTGAGCGCACTTGGCGAGGTCGACCATCGCGTCGAGGGCTTGCGTGCCGGCGGCGACGATTACCTGGTCAAGCCCTTCGCCTTTTCCGAGCTGCATGCCCGTATCGAGGCCCTGATGCGGCGCTCAGCGCCCGGCGATGGGCCGGTCACCAGCCTGAGCGTCGCTGATCTGGAGCTGGATCTGCTCAAGCGTCAGGTACAGCGTGGCGGACAGCCTATCGCGCTGCAGCCGCGCGAGTTCAAGCTGCTCGAGTACCTGATGCGGCATGCCGGCCAAGTCGTGACCCGAACGATGCTGCTCGAGAACGTCTGGGACTATCACTTCGACCCCCAGACCAATGTGATCGACGTCCACATCAGCCGTCTGCGAGCAAAGATCGATAAGGACTTTGATCAGCCGCTGCTGCAAACCGTCCGCGGCGCCGGCTATATGCTGCGCGCCGACTAGACCAATCTCCTAGCGCGAGCGCACGGATGACCGCATGCAAGGTCTCCAACAGCCAGCCATTCGTGCGCACCTGATGGCAACGAATCCTCACCCATGGCGTTAACAGCCGAGCAGCTAGGCCAGGGCATGAAGCGCACACTCGGTCCAACCCTGAACCGGCTACACCAGTCATCGCGATTCATCCTCACCAGCTCGACCTTTCGGCTCGCGCTGCTGTACATGCTGCTGGTCGGCGTCTCTGTGGCGATTCTGCTCGGTTTCATCTACTGGTCAACCGCCGGCTACATGGCACGGCAAACCGATGCCACCATCGGCGCCGAGATCCAAGGCTTGGCTGAGCAATATCGACGCCGCGGCCTAGCCGGGCTTTCAACCGTGATCGCCGAGCGTATTGCGCGTGACCCGCAAGGGGCCTCGATCTATCTACTGACCGCCCCGAGCGGCAATCCGATCATCGGCAATCTCGACAGTTGGCCACAGGTCGCGCCGGATGCGGGCGGATGGGTCCGGTTTCGCGCCCGCCAATCACTAGGCGAGGGCGAGGACGTCGACATTGAACATGAGACGCGCGCCAAGGTGTTTCGGCTGCGCGGGGATCTGCGCTTGCTGGTCGGCCGCGATGTCCGCGAGCTCACCGCGATCCGCCAGCTGATCCTCGACGCCATGACTTGGGGGCTCGCCATCACCGTTGGCCTGGCGCTGCTCGGCGGCTGGTTGATGGGTGCCAGCATCGCGCGCCGGCTCGATGTGGTCAATCAGGTCAGCCGCGAGATCATGCAGGGCAATCTCAGCCGCCGCGTACCGAGCGCGGGAACTGGCGACGACTTCGATCAGCTGGCCGAGAACCTAAACCAGATGCTCGAGCGCATCGAGGCCTTGATGCTCAGCATTCGTCAGGTCTCCGACAACATCGCCCATGATCTGCGCACACCGCTGACGCGGCTGCGCAATCGGCTCGAGCTGCTGCATGGAGGCGACCTCTGCGACGAGGCTCGAAACGAGGTCGAGGTCGCAATCGCCGATGCCGACGAGCTGCTCAGCGCCTTCAACGCCTTGCTACGCATCGCCCGGATCGAGGCCGGCAGCCGCCGCGCGGCCTTCGCTGACCTCGACCCACTGCCGTTGCTGCAGGATGTCGCCGAACTCTATGAGCCGCTCGCGGCCGAGTCGCTGCAAACGATCCAGGTCGAGGGCGTTACCGAGAACAGCCCCTGCCGTCTGCATGCAGACCGCGATCTGTTGTTCCAGGCGATCGCAAACCTGGTCGACAACGCCATCAAGCACAGCCCGAACGGCGGCCAGATCCGGCTCCGAGCTGAATGCAGCGAGACCCGTGTCGAACTCAGTGTGACGGACGATGGTCCTGGTATCCCGCCGGAACTGCGCGACAAGGTGCTACAACGCTTCTTCCGCATCGACGAGAGTCGTGCGGCGCCCGGCCACGGACTCGGCCTGAGTCTGGTCCAAGCCGTCGCCCAGCTCCATGGCGCCGCGCTCAGCTTGGAAGACGCGGCGCCCGGCCTTCGGGTGCGGCTGCGCCTACCAAAACAGGCGAAGATGCAGACTAACTCCTCCGCATCTGGCCGGGCATCTTCTCCGGTTTGAGGGATCTTTCGGACGCTCGAGACGTTGGGATCGGCGCTCGGCGGTCGCATTAACAGGAAACTGCTGATTGGTTTGGCTCGGACCACCGAACAGCATGGATTCAGAGATCGATCACCCAAAGACCTATCATCCAGAGGAGCTTGAAGATGAATCGCCTGACCACCGCCCTGCTCGCGATCAGTCTCGTCAGTGCCAACGTCGCGACAGCCGTCGCCGACGAGTGGACACTCAACCCCGAGCGCTCGCATCTCGCGTTCGTCTCGATCAAGGCTGGCAATATCGGTGAGGTCCATCATTTCACCGAACTTTCGGGCAGCATCAATGAACAGGGCCAAGCCCTCATCGACACCACCCTCGATAGCGTCGAGACGCTGATCCCGATCCGCAACGAACGCATGCGCGAAATGCTGTTCAAGACCACGCAGTACAGCAATGCCAGCCTCAGCGCCAAGATCGATCCGGCCCAGATCGCAGCGATGCAGCCCGGCGACATCATCGAGGTCGTGGCCGAGAGCAGCCTCAGCCTCCACGGCGAGACCCAGCCGCTGATTCTGAAGATGCAAGCCGCGAAGCTCGACGACGATACCCTGATGGTCGCGAGTACTGCACCAGTCGTGCTCGATGCGGCCAAATTCGGCCTGGGCGAAGGCGTCGAGAAGTTGCGTGAGATCGCCGGCCTTGACAGCATCAGCAACGCCGTGCCGGTGACCTTCGTCATGGTCTTCGATAGCCCGGCTTCGGGCGGCGATGGCAGCGCAGCCGCTGAAGCGCCACCGAGCGTGGAGACCATGGCCCAGTATGAGGCCTATCGTGAGATCATCGAAGCGATGAGCAGCGAACAGAAAGAGGCTGTCGCCGCGCTGTTTGGCGCTGCTCGATAGGGGCGCTGCGCTGCTCGATAGGCTTCAAACAACGTCGAAGCGTTCAAATTGCATGCTGTATTGGCCACGCCCTTGGGTCAAGCTGCGCAGCTCGGTGGTGTAGCCGAGCAGCGCTTCGAGTGCAACCTCGCAGCGGATGCTGGCCGTATCGTCACCGCCCTCCTGTCCAGTCTTGGTGGCCTGGATCGCAGCGCGCCGCTGCTGCAGGTCACCCAGCACCGAACCAAGGTTTGCCTCCGGCACCACCACATCGACCCGCATCACCGGGTGCAGCGCCACCGGGCCGGCCTCAGACAGCGCGCGCGCCAGCGCGCGCGTCGTCGCCGCCTGTAATGCCTCCGGCGTACTCTGCTGGCCGAACAGCTCAACCTCCACCAAGGTCGCGCTGACGTCATCAACCGGCGCGCCTTGCAGCACGCCACTGGCCAGCCCGGTCTCAAGCCCCTCCTGCAAAGCCTGCTGTTGTTCCGGCGACAGGGCTGCAGTCTCCGGCCGCAGACGCGGATGGCATCGAATCTGGTTGCCTGCACCGCGGGCCTGAGGCGCGACCTCAACCAGGGCCCAGGCGGTCAACTCGGACTGCTTGCCATCCGGGCTCGGCGGGCGGCTATGCAGCTGCTCAGCCCGCGCGCTGCGCAGGATCGTCTCACGCACCGCAACCGCCGGCCGACCACTGCGCACCTTCTGACCAAACTCGCGCTCCAAGCGCTCAAGCACGATCTGCAGGTGGAGCTCACCCATGCCGCGCAGCAGACGCTGACCAGTCTCAGGGTCTTCCTCAACCCGCAACGTTGGATCTTCCTGCTCCACCTTGTCTAGCACCTCGAGCAGCTTATCCTCGTCAGTACCAGCAGCCGGCTCAATCGCCAGACTCAACACCGGCTGGCGCGCCTCGATCCGCTCCAGCGCTAGCAGATGATCGGGGTCGCAGAGGGTGTCGCCGGTCGCCGCATAACGCAAACCGGCGATCAAGACGATCTGGCCTGGCCCAGCCTCATCCAGCTTGGTCTTGCGTCCGGCGTCGACATCGAAGATGCGCGCAACATGCTCTTTGATCACACGACCATCGGCGGTTTTGAAAGCAACCGTATCGCCAACCTTGAGCCGGTTGCGGTAGACGCGCGTGAAACAGTGGCGACGGCCATCCCACAGCTGCACCTTGAATACCAACGCAACCAGCGATCCCTTGGCGCTGATCGCGACGGTCTCGGCCTCTCCATTGGGTTGCCGCGCGACCGCGGCGGGCCGATCGAGCGGTGCCGGCAGCAGGTCGACGGCGGCATCCATCACCGGCTGTACCCCGAGGTTTCGCAGCGCGCTGCCGCCAAAGCAGGGGAAGATTCGCCCGGCCAGGGTGCCACGCCGCAGCGCCGCGAGGACGACCTCGGGCTCCGGCTCGCCACCTTCGAGCACCAGATCGGCCAGGGTATCGTCGGCATCAGCGGCAGCCAGCAACAGAGCCTCGTGCAGCTCGGCAACTGGTGCCCAGAGATCCTCCGGGCAGGGTTCGACCGAGACCTGTTCGCCCTGCTCGCCGCCGAACCGCAACAGGCGCCGATGCAGCAGATCGATGCAGGCCTGCTCCTCGGCGAGCGGCACCGTCATCGCGACCGGCTGCACATCCAACCGCTCACGGATAGCGTCGAGAACCCGCAGAAAATCAGCCCCCGGCCGATCGATCTTGTTGACGAAGAACAGCACCGGCAACCCAAACCGACAACGCTGTCGCCAGACCGTCTCGGTCTGTGGCTCGATGCCGCGAACGCCGTCCAAGACGAGAACAACCCCATCAAGTACGCGCATCGAGCGCTCGACCTCGATGGTAAAATCCACATGGCCGGGAGTATCGACAATCTGCAGCAGATGATCGCGCCAGGGCGCCTTCGTCACCGCCGCGGTGATCGTGATGCCGTGGTCCTGCTCTTCGGCCATCCAGTCCATGTGCGCCGCACCATCATGCACCTCGCCGATCTTATGGGAAGCGCCGGTGTAGAACAGGATGCGCTCGGTCAAGGTGGTCTTGCCCGCATCGACATGCGCGGCAATACCGATGTTGCGCACCCGATCGAGCGCTGTCGCGGTCTGCCCCTGCTTAGGGCTGCGGGAATGCTGACTGGATTGACTCATGAACCACCATCGACCTGAATTGAATACCTGAATTGAATACTTGGCAGACGTCCTGGTCCAACGCTTGGAACAGGTCATCCGTTTCGGAGTCCAGCAGATGACGATCGATACCGCCCGTTTCATGAACTCGCCGGCCCCAGACCGGCGCATCCGCGCAAGACGCCGCCTGCGTCCGATCATTTGGCTCGCCACCCTCATCAGCCTCAGCGTGCTACCGGTCACGCCCACCTTGGCCAAGGTCTATCGACTCATCGACCCAAACGATAGTGTCATCGGCACCCCGTTCTATGTAAAGGCGAAGCGCGAGCACACGCTTCTCGATATCGGCCGCCACCATGGACTCGGCGTCGATGAGATGCAGCAAGCCAATCCCGATGTGGATCTGTGGCTGCCCGGTGAAGGTACCGCAGTGCTGACGCCAGATCGGCATGTCTTGCCAGATGCACCGCGCAACGGCATCGTCTTGAACCTGGCCGAACGGCGCATGTACTACTACCGCTCAGCAACCGAAGTCGAGACCTTCTCGATCGGCATCGGCCGCGACGGCTGGGAGACACCGGTTGGTAGCTATCGGATCATCGAGAAGACCGAGAATCCAACCTGGACGCCACCGGCATCGATTCGCGCCGAGTATGCGAAGAACGGCAAAACGCTCCCGGCAGTGGTTCCTCCTGGCCCGGATAATCCACTCGGCGCTTACCGCTTGCGCCTTAGTAACCCAAGCTATCTGATCCATGGCACCAACAAACCCTGGGGCGTTGGCATGCCAGTCAGTTCAGGCTGCACGCGAATGTTTCCGGAAGATATCGAGTATCTGTTTGGTCAGGTCGAGGTTGGCACCCCGGTGACCATTGTCGATCAGCCATACAAGGTGGGATGGCTTGGAGACCAGCTGTTCTTGGAGGTCAGCCGGCTGGAGGGGACGAAGCCACGAGCAGCGGAAGAGATCATTCCCCCGTCAATCGCAAAAGGCGATGGGGTAGTGATCGATTGGGACGAGGTAAGACGGGTTCAGCAGGAGAATACCGGCCTCCCACAGGTCGTCGGAGGCCGGCAAGGCTCAAAGAGCTGGCATCACTTCGACATGATCTTCTGATACATGCGGTTGATGCGGTCCTCATTGGCCTCGCAGCAGGCCTGAGCCGCATTGGCAGCGTCCATTGCGGCTTGAGCCATGTCACGAGCCTCCTGGTCGGTGGCACAGCCACCAAGCAGGGAGGCGCTCAGCAGCGCGGCAGCAGACAGGGAGGCGAGCTTGAATTTCTTGGTCATCGGTAATTCTCCGTTCTTGATTTTGCCGGACGGCAACTGGTTTATAGCACAGACCGAGGGCCATTTCCGCACCCTCGAAGTCTGATGTTAGCAGAATCAAACAGCGTATTGTTATTGCCACTTACACAAAACAGACGGAGTTTGGGGTGCACCGAGCAATGAACAAGATGCCGAGTCGGGCGGTTGCATGAAAGTCAAGCCGCCTGGCTATTGCGCGGCTGTGGGGAAAACTCCTCAACCGACACATCAGAATCCACCAGAGGAATCAGACTTGGTCGACCGCTACTACCGCCGCCCATTGCCCAACAGCGGCCCCAACCCGTTTCGCTGCCAAGGCTTCGTTCGTAACGGCACCATCGCTTGCCAAGAAGGCGCACCCTTGCCGATCGAGACCTTGCCACCGTTCCTCCGCGCGCTGCTGGTCACAGACGGTACCGTCACCAAGGCGCTCGAGGCCTATTTCTGGGAGCCGGTCGTGGTCGATACGCTCCGCCAAGAGTTCATCAAGGCCGCCGCTGATATCCCTTGGATCGAGGTCGCCCCCGGCGACCAGGTCATGGTGCGCGAGGCACTCCTGCGCGGTACCGACAGCAACAAAAACTTTGCCCGTGCCTTTTCCGTTATCCGTTCCGAGCTGATTCCCCCGTCGTTCCGAGAACGCCTGATCAACCGTGAGATCGGCATCGGCGTCTTGATTCGCGACAGCGGACTCGAAAGCTTCCGCGAGGTCATGGAAGTGGGCGTCGAGCCAAGGTCGGTCGACGGTGAGCGGGCGCTGTTTCGGACCTATCGCATCATCATCGATGGCCAACCGGTGATTCTGATCAGCGAGATCTTTCCGCTCGCTCTTTATTTGTAGGGCCGGCCCAATAAGCGGTTGAGCTGGGTATCCAACTCTCGGCCCGCGGCATCGACGCTGAGTGATAGCCCCAGATCTTGGGTTCGCGTGACCACGAGACCCGGATAGCCGCAGGGGTTAATGCGGGCAAATGGTGCCAGATCCAGGTCGATGTTCAAGGCGACGCCGTGATAGCAGCAGCCGCGGCGTACACGCAAACCGACAGAGGCGATCTTCGCCTCATTAACATAGACGCCAGGCGCATCAGCGCGGGGCTGCGCGACAACCCGATGATCGGCTAAGAGGTCAATGATGGCCTGCTCGAGCAGATGCACCAACTGTTTCACGCCGATCCGCACCCGCTTCAGATCCAACAGCAGATAGGCGACCAACTGGCCTGGGCCGTGATAGGTGACCTGGCCGCCGCGATCACACTGCACAATGGGGATGGAGCCAGGATCAAGCAGATGATCCGGTAAGCCCGCCTGTCCTAGGGTAAAGACCGGCGCATGCTCCAATAGCCAAAGCTCGTCATCAGTCTGCGGCCCGCGCTCGTCAGTGAAACGGCGCATCCCGGCCCAGATCTCGTGGTAGTCGCAGCCTTGCCCCAGCCAGCGCAGGCGCAGGGGAGGCAATGGCGCAGCAAGCAACGGCGAGTCTGGTTGAGACGCGGATGCATGCTGACTCAGCACCGGCTCTGACCCCGAGGCTAGGCTTAACCCAGCCCCAGGCGCAACATCCTGAGTCGCGTCAGAAGGCACAGGTGATCTGGGCGTGCTCGGAGAGCTCGCGGTAGATGGCATCAAGCTGACCCTTGCTATGGGCCTCGATCTCGATCGTCACCGAGACCCAATTACCGTTGCGACTGGGCCTCGAGCGTAGCTCATCCTTGCTCGTATCAGGCGCATGACGCTCGATAATCTCGATCAGGATAGACTCGATGCCAGCCTCGGTGCGTCCCATCGCCTTGATTGGGAAGCGGCAAGGAAAGCGCAACAGGGTCTCGTCTTGATTGGAGCCAGTCTCAGTCATCGAAGCCTCGGGCTGCGGACACTCAGGCAGCAGCGCGCCCGAGATCGGCCTTGAAATCTTGGTAGCAGCGATCGATTCGCTGCCATGAGGGTCCAGGGCGGCCGGAGCCGATTGGCGCCCCGTCAAGCCGTGTTACCGGTAGTACCTCGCGCGTAGAGCTGCTGATCCAGACTTCGTCCGCCGTGCGCAGTTCCTCGACCCTGATGTCGCGCTCCTCGCTAGGGAGTTCGGCGGCAGCGGCCAGCTCGAGCACCAGATCGCGTGTAATGCCGGCCAACAGCAATGGCCCCTTTGGCGGCGTGATCAGTCGCCCTTGACGCACGATGAACAGGTTGCTGGTCGATCCCTCCAGCGCAAGGCCATCGCGCACCAAGATCGCCTCCTCGGCACCAGCCTCTTCGGCCGACTGGCGCAAGAGCACCGCCGCCAGTAGCGCGGTCGCCTTGATATCGCAGCGCAGCCAGCGGATATCGTCGCGGATCACGGCCTCGACGCCACGCTCGGCGACTGCCGGATCGCGCGGCTTCATCGGCTTCGCCATCGCCAGCACCGTCGGTACCGGCGCACTCGGGAAGCGATGGTCGCGACTCGGCGCCACACCGCGCGTGACCTGCAGATAAAGGGCTTGGTCTACCGCGGGCGTCGCGGACAACAACCGCTGGAAAATAAGCGACCAGTCCGAGGGCGATAGCGGCGGCGCCAACCCAATCCCTTGCAGGCTATTCTGCAAACGCTGGAGATGCTCGAACTCACGCAATGGCTTGCCCGCATAGGCGGGGATCACCTCGTAGACGCCGTCGCCAAACAGAAATCCGCGATCCATCACCGAGATCATCGCCTGTTCCGGCGCCACAAAGGCCCCGTTGAGATAGAATTCTTTCATCAAAACAGCCGTAATACTGAATCAGCGGCCTGACGCAGCAGGCCGCCGCGCTCAACTGCCCCGAGCGCCACCGCGGGCTGGCGCTTGATCTCCTCGCCATTGAGCATCAGCGCAATCTCACCGATCTGCTGCCCAGCCGCGATCGGCGCACTCAGCTTGGGGATCGGCTCAAGCTGCGCCGAGAGCTGATCGAAGCTTCCACGCGGAATGGTCACGGCGACATCCGTTGCCGGCCCAACCTCCACCGTCGGTGGATCGCCGGACCAGACTCGCAACAACTCGATTGGCTCACCCGCTGGATAGAGATGATGGGTCTCGAAGAACCGGAAACCGTAGTTCAGTAACGCCAAACTATCGGCAACCCGAGCCGAATCGCTCTTGGTCCCCATCACCACGGCAATTAGTCTCTGGCCATCGCGCTTCGCGGATGAGACCAGACAATAGCCGGCCGCCTGCGTATGGCCAGTCTTCACGCCATCGACGCCCACGCCCTGACGGAGGAGTCTGTTGCGATTCGATTGCGTAATGCCCTGCCAGGTGAACTCCGGCTCCGAATACCAACGGTAGTAATCCGGGAAGTCGCGAATCATTGCCGCGGCGACGCGGGCAATGTCTTTCGGCGTCGTATAGAGATTGGGGTCGGGTAAGCCGGTGGCATTGGTGAAGTTGCTCTGGGTCATCCCGAGCCGCTCCGCATGCTGGTTCATCAGGCCGGCGAAGCTATCCTCGCTGCCGGCAACATACTCGGCCAAGGCAACACTGGCATCGTTGCCCGACTGGATAATCATACCCTTCAGCAGCTCTTCGACCGCAACCTGCTTGCCGACCTCGATGAACATCTTCGAGCCCCCAGTCCGCCAGGCCTTTTCACTGATCAGCACCGGGTCGTCAAGGCCGATATTGCCTTCCGCCAATTCCGAGAACACCACATAAGCGGTCATGATCTTGGTCAAACTCGCGGGCTCGAGTCGGCTCTCGGCATTCGCCGCTGCCAACAGCGCTCCACTGTCATAATCGACCAATAGGTAGCCTTCCGCACCAAGCTCAGGGATCGGCGGGGGTTCGGCCAATGTCAGCGGGGCGACAAGACTGAGGAGGAGGATAGAGATTAGGTAACGCATGCTAGTGAGTTTACCTGCTCGTGCGCGCGACGGCAGCCTTGATTGGCACCTAGCGAACAACCAACACGGGTTTATCGATACCGAGCGCGGCGAGCCGCCGGCCGAGCGCATCGGCATCGGTCCGCGAGCGTATCGGGCCAACCTGAACCTTATACAACGGCGTCGAGGCGCCACGCACCGCTGCAGCCCGGACTAAAACCGGCTCTTCAACGCGGCCAGCCAACCGGCTCTGCAGCTGCTCTGCATTGCCGCGACTGCCGAACGCACCCACCTGCAAGAAGATCGGGCCGCCGTCTCGCGTCACCACCGTAGGCGAAGACTTCACGCGATGCTGCCTACCGACATCGGCCGCGGCAAGCCGAAGCAGCTCCTTTGCATCCTTACCATGGTCGCGCGGATCGATCGAGCGGACCTCCACATGCGCGGTACCCGCATTCACCATATCCAGACGCTTTGCCGCCGCATAGGAGAGATCGATGATGCGATTGCCGACGAACGGCCCGCGATCATTGACCTTGACCACCGCACTGCGGCCATTCTCGAGATTGGTGACCAGTGCATAGGTCGGCAATGGTAGGCTCTTGTGCGCCGCCGTCATCTGGTGCATGTCGTAGCGCTCGCCGCTCGAGGTCCTACGGCCATGAAACTTCTTGCCATACCAGGAGGCCTGCCCGCGCTCGACGTGGTTGCGGCTGCTAGCCTTGGTGTAATAGCGCTTACCCAAGACGACGTAAGAACCCATGTTGCCATGGCGAGATTTCGGCTCGGCCTTCGGCAGCGCGCCAGTCGCCAAGGCCGCTGCGCGGGTGTTGGCGTCGACACTCTTCGGTGCACTGCTACAACCAGCCAATGCAACCAACAGCCCAGAGACCATGACCAGCCGCGGTAGCGCCGGCGATGCGCGCAAGCGGTTCAGAATGGCTGTCGTCGGCATCTCAGTCCCCCGATGTGGTCTCTGCTGGCGCAATCGCCCGGCTCAGCTCCAGCGCGGCAAGCGCATAGAGATTGCTGTGGTTATAGCGAGTGATGGCGTAGAAATTCTCAAGCGTGACCCAGTACTCAGGACCGTTTCCATCAGGCCCGTTTCCATCGAGTTCGATCAGGGCGGCACGCGCCCCCGGGTCAAGCCTCTGCGCCGGCTCAACCCCGGCTGCTTCGAGCTGCGCCACAGTGACGCCCGGCACAACCGGCCGCTTGCCTCCGACCTTAACTCCAGGCTTCAGTGGACCTGTCAATCTGGCCGCTGAGGCGATCGGTTGACCCCGTCGCCAACCATGCCGGGCGAGATAAGCGCCGACGCTGCCAATCACATCGGCATCGCTGTCCCAAAGGTCGCGCTGGCCATCGCCATCGAAATCGACCGCATAGGCACGATAGCTGGAGGGAATGAACTGCGGCTTGCCTACCGCCCCGGCATAAGAACCGAGCACAGCGACCGGGTCAACCGCCTCCTCGCGCGCAAGCAGAAGAAACTCTTTCAGCTCCTTACGAAAGAACGCTGAGCGTCTTGGATAGGCGAAGCCGAGCGTGCTCAGCGCATCGAGCACGCGATGGCCGCCTAGGGTGCCGCCATAATTGGTCTCGATGCCAATGATCGCCGTGATGATCTCGGCGGGCACACCATAGGCAGACTCGGCCTGAGCCAGCAGCGCCTGATGTTCGGCGAGGAAGCGCTGCCCACCGGCAATGCGCTCTGGCGTCACGAACAGGGCGCGATACTGTCCCCAAGGCTTGGCCTCGTAAGGCCGATTCATCGCATCGACGATCGACTGCTGATAGCGCGCCCCGGCCATCAGGGCGGTCAGCTCCGCGCGGTCGAAGCCCTGTTCCGCAACCATCTCGTCGACAAAGCGGTCACGCTCGCTGAGGTAGCTGGCCGGCACCGAGTCAGCAACAACGGCGAGCGGGCTGAACAGCGAGGCCATCAGCAGGGCTGCCAGGGTACGAAACCGCAGGGCGCGCTGGGGAGTCGGCATCTGAGAAATCCGCATCAGTCAATCGAAATCAGTCAATCGAAACAAGCTTGAGTATATGCCGGAACTCACTCTGCTTGAAGCAATTTTCGCCTCGTCTGTATCGACATCAAGATGCCGAACCCAAGCATCAGCGTGACCAACGAGGTGCCGCCATAGCTGATCAACGGCAGGGGCACCCCGACCACCGGCAACAGCCCGGTCACCATCCCCATGTTCACAAATAGGTAGACGAAAAACACCATGGTGATCGAGCCTGCTAAGAGTCTGCTATAGGCATCTTGGGCTTGGGCCGCGATGCCAAACCCGCGTAAGATCACTGCCAGGTAGAGCAGCATGAGCACAATGATGCCCGAGAGGCCAAGCTCCTCGCCGATTACGGCAAAGATGAAATCCGTCGAACGCTCTGGCAGGAATTCGAGCTGAGACTGGGTGCCTTGCAGCCAACCCTTACCGTGAATCCCACCGGAGCCAATCGCAATCTGCGACTGAATAATGTGGTAGCCAGCCCCCAGGGGGTCAGAGCCAGGATCGAGAAAGGTCAACACACGCTGGCGTTGGTAATCGTGCATCAAGGACCAGAGCAGTGGTGCCGCCACCCCGGCAAGCACGACGAGGCTCAGAATGAACCGCCAGCGCAACCCGGACAGAAACAAGGTCGCCACCCCAGCACTGCCCACCAGTAGGGCGGTGCCAAGATCTGGCTGCTTGAAGATCAATAACACCGGCAGCCCGATCAACAGACCCGCGACGACAATATCGAGCAGCCGCGGTGGCAGCGTCCGCAAAGACAGATACCAGGCCAGCATCATCGGCAACGCGAGCTTGAGCATCTCGGACGGCTGAAACCTCAAAAAACCCAGGTCGAGCCAGCGCTGGGCACCTTTGCTCTGGTCTCCAAACAGCAGCACCGCTGCGAGTAGCGCCAAGCCGATCAGATAGAGCGGCACCGACCACTGGCGCAACACCGCCGGCGACAGCTGTGCGATACCGAGCATGAGCACAAGTGCGAGACCAAGCCGGATGGCTTGCCGCTCAACCTGCACCACCGACTGACCGGTGGCGCTATAGAGCATCAGCAGCCCGAAAGCAGAGACCAGCAGCAATAACAACAGCAGCGGTAGATCGATATGCAGCCGGATCAGCCAGCCCCGATCGAGCGCGTCATGGCCAGCCTCGATATCAACATTGGCCTGTTTAGACATCGGTCTGTTTAGACATGGCTAAGGTTGATCGTCAAGGGCTGTTGCCATCGTCCGCATCATCCGCAACCTGCACGCGTTGATCGAGCAGCCAGCTATCCATGACCGCCCGCGCGATTGGCGCAGCTGTCGCACCTCCATGGCCGCCATTCTCGACGATCACAGCCACCGCGATACGCGGCTCCTCGATCGGCGCAAAGCCGACGAACAAGGCATGGTCGCGCATGCGCTCCGCGACCTCGGCCTCGTTATAGGTCTCGTTCTGCCCAACCGTGAAGACCTGTGAGGTACCGGTCTTGCCGGCGATGCGATAGGCATCGGTGCGAATGCGGCCCGCCGTACCACGTCGGCCCTCGACCACATTGGTCATCGCATCGAGGATGGTCTGCCAATGCGCCGGGTCCTGATCCGGTATTGGCCGGCGCTGGGCCTGGGTCGGCTCCAAGGGTGCACCGAGGCTAGCGCGCGTCGCACTCACGATACGCGGTTGGATGAACGTGCCGCCATTGGCAATCGCAGCCGTCGCCGCGGCAAGCTGCAACGGCGTTGCCAGAAAGGCGCCTTGCCCAATGCCAACGATGAGCGTCTCGCCGGGGAACCAAGGACGATTGCGGACACGCTGCTTCCATTCCGGCGAAGGCAGCAGTCCACCCAGCTCGCCGGCAATATCAGCACCGGTTGGGCGGCCGAAATTGAACTCGGCCAATAGGTCATCAAGACGGTCGATCCCCATGTCGTGCGCGAGACGATAGAAGTAGACATCGCAGGACTGGACGATCGCATCCTCCATCGCCAGGCTGCCATGCCCGCCGCGCCGCCAACACCGGTAGCGGTGCGAATGTCCGGGCAGCTGAAAGTAACCACCGCAGTACTTGCCTTGGCTAGCCGTGGTCACACCCGTCGCCAGGCCCGCCAGCGCGATGAAGGGCTTGACGGTCGACCCCGGTGGATATTGGCCGCGCACGGCGCGATCATAGAGCGGCCGATCGATGTCATCGCGCAGTTCCGCATAGGCCTTGTACCCGATGCCGCCAACGAACGGATTGGGGTCGTAGCGTGGCGAGCTGACCATCGCCAGCACGCCCCCCGTCTCTGGATCGATGGCAACCACCGCACCCCGGCGGTCACCCAATGCGGCGGCAGCATCGCGCTGCAGGTCCATATCGAGGAACAGATGCAGATCACGCCCCGGTACCGGCGTCTTCTGCTCACGCCGCTCGAGCACGCGCCCGCGCGCATTGACCACGGCCTGTTGGTAACCGACATGGCCATGCAACCATTGCTCGTGGTACTTCTCGACCCCGACCTTACCGATATGGTTGCTGCCGGCATAGTCCGAGCGGTCGATTTGCTCCAGTTCCTGCTCGTTGATACGCCCTACATAGCCCACGAGATGGCTCGTATAGGCGCCTTCAGGATAATAACGCGACAGCTCAGCGGCGATTTCAACGCCAGGAAAGCGATGGCCTTGAACCGCAAACCGGGCACGCTCAACATGGTTGAGGTCGAGCCTGATCGGCACCCCTTCGAAACGCCGACGTTGCGGCAAGAGTCGCTCGAAGCGCTCCAGATCGAGTTCCGAGATCGGCACCAGCTCAGACAACTCAGCAATGGTTGCGTCGATATCCTCGACCTTCTCTGGCTCGATGGTGAGCGCATAAGAGGGCACGTTATCCGCCAAGAGCACGCCGTTGCGGTCGTAGATCAACCCCCGCGTCGGCGGCATGGGCTGAATCTTGATGCGATTATCGTCCGAGAGTGTCGTAAAGTGCTCATGCCGCACGACCTGCAACTGAAATAACCGCGCTGCAATCAGTGCCAGACTGAGCACCACCAACACCGCCAGCAGGATGGCCCGCCCCCGAAACAGGCGTTTCTCCCCGCGACGGTCCTCAAACATCGTTTCCAGCATCGTCTCGACTCAGCAGAGGCGTGCGCACTTCAGCACGCGGCGCTGCTCACAATAGAAAGCGCTCGTTTCACGTTAGCAGGGCTTCAGGCTAACCGCGCCGACAGCCGCAGCCGGTCGAGCAACAGGCTGAACCAGGGCCAGAGCAGCAGGCCGACCAAGGTCGGTAGCCAATACGCCAGAGTCGGCGTTGGCTGACCCGTTGCACCCAAGATCCACAGCGAGAGCAAACGCTCGATCAACAACAATAGCCAGACTGCCACCGCTTGCTGCGACAGCGGAAAGGCACGAATACGTCGGTGCAGCTCGCCGGCCAAATAGGCAACCACCGAAAGCGACAGCGCATGCTCGCCGAGCAGCGCGCCGGACACCAGATCTTGCGCAATGCCGAGCGAAAAACCGGAAAAGACACCGATACGGTTCGGTCGAACCAGGCACCAGTAGATCAGAATCAAGGTCACCCACTGCGGGCGGAAATCGCTCGCCCAGCTCGGCATGGGTAGGATGGTGAGCGTCAGCGCCGCGACCAACGTAAAGAGCAAGAACAGGACAGGGCGTGACAAAACACTCATGAGCGATTATCCGCCGCAGCTGCGGCGTCAGCAGCGTCGGCGGCATCCGCCGGCTGCGCACGATCACCGAATCCCTGCACCGGCTCCCCAGGCGCAGCAGCCGAATCAAGGGTCCAGACGAGAAGGACTTCATGGCTGCGATCCAGACGCGCCGTTGGCACTGCTTGCACAGTGGCGAAAGGGCTGTTCGGATCATCGGCCACCTCGACGATCTGCGCGACGGGATAGCCGGCTGGAAAAACGCCGCCCATCCCAGAGGTGACGAGGAGATCGCCCACGCGCACATCGGCATTCTTCGGCAAATGGTGGAGACGCAACTGATTGACCCGACCAGTGCCAGTGGCGATGGTGCGCAGCCCGTTGCGATTGATCTGCACCGGCAAGGCATGGTCGGCATCGGTGATCAGCAGGACCGTCGCGGTGAGCGGGTTGGCCACCACCACCTGCCCCATCACGGCATTCGCATCAAGGACGGGCTGGCCTACATAGACGCCCGAGACCGTGCCTTTGTCAACCAAGACCTGCTGTCGATAAGGATCGAGCTCGACCTGCAGCAGCTCAGCGACCAACACACGATCACTGACCTTGAACGAAGAGCCGAGCAAGTCGCGTAGCCGACTGTTTTCAGCCTGCAGCGCCAAAAACCGCTGCATCTGGCCTCGTAACGCCAGGTTTTCACTCTCCAACAAGCTGTTGCGTTCGCGCAGATCGGCCCCGGTCGCGAATTTGGAGTCGAAGTCGCGGGCCAGCCGACTCGGTTGAGCTGCAAGCCATTGCAGGGGATAGACAGCCACGGTGAGAGTCGAGCGCAACCAGCCGAGATGACGCTCTTGCGCATCAGCAATCATGAGCGCAAACGCGCACACGACCGCGATCAATAACCGCCATAGCGGTGAGGGGCCATGATGGAACAGCGCGTTGATAGGACGACTCTCCGCGTTGACTCGACACTCACCGGCAACAGGACAGCATCACTCGACCGAGAAGACCTCGAGCCCGCGTCGGTCCATCATCTCAAGCGCCTTGCCGCCTCCACGCGCAACGCAAGTCAGCGGATGTTCGGCCACCACGACCGGCAGCCCGGTTTCCTCCGAGATCAACCGATCGAGATCGCGCAGTAAGGCGCCACCGCCAGTGAGCACGATGCCCCGTTCAGCGACATCAGCACCTAGCTCAGGTGGCGTTTGCTCAAGCGCATTCTTCACCGCACTGACGATGCTATGCAGCGGCTCTTGTAAGGCCTCCAAGATCTCATTGCTGTTTAGAGTAAAGCTGCGTGGCATCCCTTCAGCTAGATTGCGACCTCGCACCTCGATTTCGAGCACCTCTTCACCTGGAAAGGCGGTGCCGATCTCGTGCTTGATGCGCTCGGCCGTAGCCTCACCAATGAAGGTTCCGTAATTGCGACGGACGTAGTTGATGATGCTGTCATCGAAGGTATCGCCACCAATGCGCGCCGAACTCGAGAACACAATCCCGTTGAGCGAGATCACAGCCACCTCAGAAGTTCCACCGCCGATGTCCAACACCATCGAGCCCTGCGGCTCATCGACCGGAAGTCCAGCACCAATCGCCGCCGCCATGGGCTCTTCGATCAGATAGACCTCGCGCGCGCCGGCGCCATAGGCGGATTCCTTGATCGCCCGTCGCTCGACCTGAGTCGAGCCACAGGGCACGCAGACCAGGACACGTGGACTGGGTCGAATCAGGCGGGATTCGTGCACCTTGTGAATGAACCACTGCAGCATCTTCTCGGTCACGGTAAAGTCGGCGATCACACCATCCTTGAGAGGCCGGATTGCCATGATGTTCTGCGGCGTTCGCCCCCGCATCTGCTTGGCCTCTTCACCAACCGCGGCAACCGACTTGCGGCCCCCATCCTGATCTTGGCGAATCGCCACCACCGACGGCTCATCGAGCACGATGCCCTGCCCACGAGCATAGATCAGCGTGTTAGCGGTTCCGAGGTCGATCGATAGATCGTTCGAGAACAGCCCTCGGATACGTCTCAGGAACATCGGTAGCTCACTCCAGCGTTATCAGCTGCATACGCCCGACGACGGCGCGTGAAATGAAGGCGCCGCTGAACGGGCGGCATCGGATCGTCGCATCGGGGCCGTTAATTTAGGGAAATCTCGGCGCCGGCGGTATGCTGATCGAGTCCAATGGCTCGAACCCGAAGCATGCCGTGTCGGTTGGCTTTGGCAACGCTGTTCCACATCGCCCAGCCGCGACGGCGCGATTCTCGAGATAGACATTGTCGCTTATTGTCGGCAATTTCGGCGACATAAACGACCGCTAATCTAGCAACGGAGCTTGCACCGAGCAAGCGGATCATCGACCTCCCGCACGAGCAACCTCCTATCCGAGAGGCCAAACCCAACCACATGGGGCCAGGTATTTCGGCCGCGCTCGGCTGCCCGGGCCCAGCTGCTTGTGGTAATTTGACGGCGAAAGCTGAACCTAAGGCACAGGGCGCCGCGCGACCTCAAACCATGCAGCACATCGGAGAAGCGCGTGAGAGGCCCGTTAACGGTCGCGCCTGTGTCGCCAGCCCGGACCATGAAACGTCTGTCTCGCGAGCGTCCGTCTCACAAGCGTCCATGCCGCGTTGACCCGGCTCAGCCTGACATCCGAGACTTCGACCCCATAGACCTCAAACCGGCTTAATTTCCATCATGGCCCTCGACACCAGCGACGTTGCCAAGATCGCGCATCTCGCCCGACTCGCCATCAGCGACGTTGAACGCGATCACTTTAGCACCGAACTCAGCAGTATTCTCAACCTCGTCGAGCAGATGAGCGCCATCGACACCACCGGCGTCGAGCCCATGGCGCATCCGCTGCACATGGCGCAGCGACTGCGCCCCGACCAGGTCACCGAGAGGGAAAACCGTGACCAGTTCCAACAGATCGCGCCGCAGACCGAGGACGGACTCTACCTGGTGCCGAAGGTGATTGAGTGACACCGATGCCTGATCAACCGTTGCATGATCGATCCGTCTGCGCGCTCGGCGCTGCGCTGCGCGCGCGCGAGTTCTCAGCGCGCGAGCTGACCGAGCACTACCTCAGTCGCATCGAGCAGCTCGATGCCAAGCTCAACGCCTACATCACGGTCACCGCTGAGCTGGCACTGGCCGCCGCCGAGCGTGCCGATCAGCAGCTCGCCGCTAGCACCGCCGGGCCGCTGACCGGCCTCCCGATCGCCCATAAGGACATCTTCTGCACCAATGGGGTCAAAACCAGCTGCGGCTCGCGCATGCTCGACAACTTCGTCGCGCCCTATAACGCGACCGTCGTCGAGCGCCTACAGGCCGCTGGCATGCCGATGCTGGGCAAGACCAACATGGATGAGTTCGCGATGGGCTCATCCAACGAGACCAGCTTCTTCGGCCCCGTGCACAACCCCTGGGATCTCGAGCGGGTTCCCGGCGGCTCTTCCGGTGGCTCGGCTGCAGCCGTCGCGGCTGGACTCTGCGTCGCCGCCACCGGCACCGACACCGGCGGCTCAATCCGCCAGCCGGCGGCCTTCTGCGGCGTCACCGGCATCAAGCCGACCTACGGCCGCTGCTCGCGCTGGGGCATGATCGCCTTCGCCTCGAGCCTAGATCAGGCCGGGGTCTTTGCCCGTAGCGCCGCCGATGCCGCGCTGGTGCTGCAAGCCATGGCCGGCTTTGACGAGCGCGATTCGACCAGCGCCAATTCGACAGTACCGAACTATGCCGCTCAGCTTGATGACGAGATCGCGGGACTAAAGATCGGCCTCCCGAAGGAATACTTCGGCGAAGGGCTCGATTCCGCTGTCGCCACCTCGATCGAGGCCGCGATCAAGGAGTACGAAGCGCTCGGCGCCAGCGTGCGCGAGATCAGCCTGCCGAATGCGCCCCTATCGGTCCCGGTCTACTATGTGGTCGCGCCGGCCGAATGTTCATCCAACCTCGCCCGCTTCGATGGTGTGCGCTACGGCCATCGCTGCGAGGCCCCGAAGGATCTCGAGGATCTCTACAAGCGCAGCCGTGCCGAAGGCTTTGGCGCCGAGGTCAAGCGCCGCATCATGATCGGCACCTATGTGCTCTCCGCCGGCTACTACGACGCCTATTACCTCAAAGCGCAGCAGCTGCGGCATCTGATCAGCGACGACTTCCGCCGCGCCTTCGAGCAGGTCGATGTCATCATGGGGCCCACCACCCCGAGCACGGCCTTTGTGCTCGGTGCCAAATCCAATGATCCGGTCGCGATGTATCTGAACGATATCTATACCATCGCCACCAATCTAGCCGGCTTGCCAGGTCTGTCGATCCCGGTCGCACCGGCCGATGGCATGCCCGTCGGGCTGCAGCTGATCGGCGACGTCTTCCAAGAAGGACGCCTGCTCAACATCGCCCACCGATTGCAGCAGGCGACCGATTGGCATCGAGCGATGCCCAACCTGACCACTGCCTGAGACCGAGGTTGGGGGACCCGACGAACTGCTCGCGCACGCCGAAACCCTGCGCTATCAGGCCAAGGCCGCAAGGCGTGATCAGGTGGTTGCAGCGACCTAGTCTTGCTCTGTCCCCGTTGATCAATCCCTGCTGCTTGCTTTGCCGTCGACGGAATCCTGATCACGCTACTCCCTTTCAAACCCCGCAGGGCCAAACTTCAACGCGCTGCAGTTTTCCTTGATCACCCGCTGCAGGTTCTCATCGAACCCGGTCGTGCTCCCCGTGCCACCGGAACCTGAGCCATCGGTGCCGCCTGATCCATGCTGCCGCTGATCTCGAGATCGGATTCGGGCAGCGAGGCGAGCAGCAGGGCGTTGGGGACCGCTTTCAGTGCCTCGATGCCAACTTGGCGCGGGTGGCCAGGTGGTAGACCGCGAGCATGGTGTGGGTCTTGCCGCCACTTAAGGCGGTCTGTAGCTGGATCACCGGATCGCCGCCCTGTCCGGCGAGGCGCTGGGCGACCGAGATCAGCAGCAGACGCATGCCCTCGGTGATGAAGGTGCGGGCGAAGAAGGCCTCGGCGTCTTGGTACTCGGGCGGCGCGGTGCCGTTGGCGACCTGGGAGATGTCGGCGGCGAATTCGGACTGCTTGAAGGTGCCGTGCAGGACATCCTTGTGCGGGCGGGCGATCTCGCGCCAGGGTTTGAGGCTCATACTTCACCGATGCGTTCGTGCGCCCATTGTGAGAGTAGCTCTCCCTCTGACAGCTGAGCTTGGCGCGCCTTGGAGCGTAGCGCGCGGGCGTCGCGGGTGGAAAGACGCACTTGAAATCGGTCTACTTGTTGAAACACGGGGGCTGTGACTTCTTCAAGCTCGTCGTCGAAATCGGTCAGGTCGTGTGCTTGCCAAAACGCAGCAAGCTCCGAGATTGAGTCGGTGTTGGGTAGGTGTTTCATGTGCTATCTCCAAACAGGTGAATCAGCTGCTTCTTTTCCTGTGGCCATCCCAAAGCCGAACTCGCCAGCGTGATTCAAACCAGCATCGGCGCGTCCATCGCCAACAGGTGCTCCGCAATCACGCCAAAACGTTGCCGGCTAGCAGTGAAAAAGGGATCGAGCCGCTGGCGACGCGGCAAGAGATAGAGGGCGGCCAAATCCTGCAAGATAAGCGCAGAGTCCGTACTGCTCATCCTGCAGAATCTCCGTCAAGCGCTCTTTATGCTTAAAGGCCCTCCAGCGTCGCTGCGCCGCGTCCGCATCGAGCGGCGGTTGTTGATGCGCCCGCGTTAACGGATGGGTGCCCTCGCCTTCCTTGCGGATCATTCTCACCGTTGCAGCGCCTCCTGCCGGCGGATGCTGCGCTCGATCTTCTGAATTTGTGGATGATATGGGTTGATGCGCTGCTTGAGCATCTCGATCAGCTCACAAGCGCGCTCGCTTCGAAAATACCCCTGGTCGACCAATTCGGTCAGCTCCTCGAGCAGGGCCTTTTCGGGTACCGGTGGCTGCGGATCAACCTGCATGACGGCTTGCAAGACGTCCTGACTCGGCTCGCCGTAAGAGAAGGCTTTGGGCTCTGTGGCAACGGCGATGCCCCGATCGCGGAAACCAAGCAGACGGATGCATTCCCGCCGCACGGTGGTCAATACCTGGGGGCTGTGCGTGGTGACGATGAATTGGATGCGCGGAAAGGCGCCGCGTAAGGTGGCGATCATCTGCTGTTGCCAGGCCGGATGAAGGTGCATCTCGACCTCGTCGATCAGGACCAGACCGGGCGTTTCAGCCGGCGCCGCCATGCTCAGGTGCGGGTTCAGCTTAACGCAGCGCCAAGCGAGATCGGCGACCAGCGAGACCAAGGCACGCACCCCATCGCTGAGTAAACTGACCGGCAGGATGCCGCTGTCGGCCTGATGCATGGCCAGCTCGTCATGCGAAAAACTGTAGTGCAGATGACTCCAGCCCAAGGGCTTTAGGACACCTTCAACCGTTGACTGGATCGCCTTGAGCTGCGCGCCGATGGCTTGCCCAGCATAGGTCTCTGGCATCTGTTGCTCCTGTAAAGCGGCCAAGGTCGCGCTCTTCATCCAGACCTGCAGCTGGTAACTTCTCAATAAGTCACGGCACGCCCGCGGCCGCCGCGCGCTCACGGACGATGTCCGGCAACGGCGGAATCGTGCCGGTCTGCTCAATGCGATCGTTGAGATACTCCCAAAAAGAGAGGCCCAACTTGCGGCAGGTCTTCTTCAAACTGGCAAAGGTATCGCGGCATCGTCGCCCGAGGTCACTGCGGGTTCCGCCGCTGATCTTGCGCCATTTGACGTAACCGCGGATATCGTTCTCACTGCCGTTGGTGTGCAGCGGGATATCGGGGCGCAACAAGACCAGTAGCAGCTCGCTCTGGTGGCGATGTAGCCGCTTCAAGGTCTGGTTGAGGGCGGCAAAGGAGGTCTTCTGGGTGA
>NZ_NHSH01000054.1 GCF_016653315.1 Halochromatium roseum
ACCAAGAATATCGAAGGTTGGGTAGTTCTTTAAGTAAAAAAAAACAAAGAAAAGTTTTAGCTCAGGAGTAGATAAAACACCTAAACGTCCACCACCCGGACGTCTTTGACGGCTTGCTCGATTTTTTTGGTAATTTTTTCGCCTATCTTGATCGAGAGCGCGAGTGAACTCAATCAGCAATTTATCAAAATCCTCTTCAGAAACCCCTGTGAAAGCAAGAAATTGCCGCTTGTTTCTGATATTGATCGATTTGAATTTTCTCATTTTGAGTTTTATTAAAAAATGGTTGCCATTCAATTATTATTAGGGTCGAATTATAACTTTTCAAGGTTAAGCTGTTGTTTTGAAAAAACTTACTGAAAGAATGCTCGTCAGGTTACTGAAAAATAAAAAAATATTATTTAGTCACAAGTCTAACACAGCTTCTCTGGTTGCAAAGCATATCACCATCAGTATTGGCACGGCTTCAATGGTACCTTCACGTGAAATAGACCTTAAAAAACTGATTGAGAAGGCCGACGAAGCACTCTATTTGGCAAAAGAACAGGGGCGAAACAGACATCTACATTCGGTTAACTGATGAATCAAATGAGTCGGGATGAATTTCTAAGCGCTGAATCAACGTGCAATCAATCGCCTAATAAACGCTTCTAGTCCGCCGCTCGCTACGCTCGCGGCGGCTGAGGCTGGCGTTGGGCGATAAGATGTTTCTCCCTTATTACGTTATGAGTAAGACCCAGCATGTCCTCGCGATCGCCGGCTCCGACCCGTCCGGCGGGGCCGGTATCCAGGCTGATATCAAGGCGATCTCGGCCAATGGCGTCTATGCGATGGCGGCGATCACGGCGCTGACAGCGCAGAATACCCGTGGGGTCCGCGGGGTGCAGTTGATCGCGCCGGAGTTTGTCACAGCCCAGATCGACATGGTATTCGAGGATATCCGTGTCGATGCGGTGAAGATCGGCATGCTCGGCTCGCCCGGGATCACGCTGGCCGTAGCCGAGGCGCTTGCGCGCCATGATGCGCAGCGCATCGTGTTGGACCCGGTGATGGTGGCCAAGGGTGGCGATCGACTGCTTTCCGAAGCTGCCATCCGAACCCTCATTGAGCGCTTGCTGCCATTGGCGACTATCCTGACGCCGAACTTGCCGGAGGCGGCGGCGTTGCTCGAGGAGCCAGAGCTGACTGATCCAGCGGCGATGCCGGCACTCGCCGAGCGGTTGCTGGCTCTCGGGCCTTCCGCGGTGCTGCTGAAGGGTGGCCATCTGAGCGGGGCGGCAAGCCCGGATTATTTGGCCACGGCCTACGCAGGCGTTTGGCTGGAAGCCGAGCGTATCCCAACCAAGAACACCCACGGCACCGGTTGCACGCTCTCCTCGGCGCTCGCTGCGCAGCTTGCGATCGGCGCTGACTCGTCGCTCGACCTCGCCACGGCCGCTCGGCGCGCCAAGGCGTATGTCGCCGCTGCCATCGCGCATGCTGACGCGCTCGATGTCGGCCAAGGGCAGGGGCCGACGCATCATTTTCACGCGCTATGGCCGGCCGGGCATGCACCGAGCTAGTTGGCGGCGGCGGTCTTAATGAATCTTGCTGCGCCCCAGCATCATCGTCGCGAGATCGAGGTCGGCATGCTGTTGATGACCATCGCGATGCTGCTGTTCCCAATCAGCGACGCACTCGCGAAATTTCTCACCGCGGAGCTAACGCCGGTTCAGATCGGAGCCGCGCGCTTCCTTTTCCAATCCCTGCTGCTGTTGCCAGTGTTGTTGGTCTATAAGGCTGGTCGACTGCCGCCGCCTGGTATTCGCCACCTGGCGCTCGGGACGCTGATTGGTCTGGCGGTGATCTTCTTGTTTTCAGGACTGCAATATCTCCCGCTGGCCAACAACACTGCGCTGTTCTTCATCGAACCCTTGCTATTGACCTTGATCTCAGCGGTTGCCTTGCGCGAGCCGGTGTCCGGGCGACAGTGGCTGGCGGTGGTCGTCGGCCTCGTTGGGGCGCTGATCGTCTTGCGCCCGAATTGGGCTGCGTATGGGCCAGCCGCGATCTTCCCGGTTGCCGCGGGCGCCTTCTTCGCCGGTTTCTTGGCGCTGACGCGGGTCGTCGGTGGGCGCGATGATGCGTTGACACTGGCGTTCTGGACCGGAGCCGCCGCAGCGCTGGTGCTCCTCCTGATCATGGGCGTCGGACTGATGGGTCAGGCGCCGGTGTCGGCGCGCCCAATGGCTGGGCTGATGGTGCTTGCTTCGCTCGGCGTCTGGCCGCTGCTGCTGGGGGTTGGCGCCATTGCGGCGGCGACCAATGTGCTCACCGCACTGGCGCTGCAGCGGGCCGGCGCCGGGGTGCTGGCACCGTTTCAGTATCTCGAGATCCTGAGTGCAACGCTGCTCGGTTGGCTCGTCTTCAGCGAGATTCCGGACCTCGTCACCGGTCTCGGCGCCGCCATCATCGTTGGCTCGGGGCTGTATGTCTTCACTCACCAAGGACGCCGCTTGGAACCTCTCGGGGCGGCACAAAGGAACTAGCGCAGAGATCGATCCTGGGTTGGCGACGACCGGTTTATAGGGCTCTAGCGGATGGCCGATGTCGGAGGTGGGTCGATACTGACCGCTTGTCGGCCACTGAGGCCTCCAGTATCGTTCGCCGATGCGACTGGAAAAGATCAAGCTGGCTGGATTCAAGTCCTTCGTCGACCCGACGACCGTGCCCTTCCCAAGTAACCGGGTCGGCGTTGTGGGGCCGAATGGCTGTGGCAAGTCGAACGTCATCGATGCGGTGCGCTGGGTCATGGGCGAGAGCTCGGCGAAGATGCTGCGTGGTCAGTCGATGGCGGATGTCATCTTTAACGGCAGCAGCTCGCGTAAGCCGGTTGGCTTGGCCCATATCGAGCTAGTGTTCGATAACAGTGATGGGCGTGCTGGTGGCGAGTTTGCGCGTTTTGCTCAGATCGCGGTCAAGCGACAGGTCTCGCGCGACGGGCAGTCGAGCTATTTCCTGAACGGCGCTCGCTGTCGGCGGCGCGATATCCAAGATCTCTTCCTTGGTACTGGCCTCGGGCCGCGCAGCTACGCGATCATCGAGCAGGGCATGATCTCGCGCTTCATCGAAGCCAAGCCGGAGGAGCTGCGGCTGTTCATCGAGGAGGCGGCCGGTATCTCCAAATACAAGGAGCGGCGGCGTGAGACCGAGAACCGGATGCGCCATACGCGTGAGAACCTAGAACGGCTCCAGGATTTGCGCGATGAGGTCGGTAAGCAGCTGCAGCATCTGGAGCGTCAGGCCGCGACCGCAGCCAAGTATCGCGCCCTGAAAGAGGACGAGCGCCGCCTGAGCGATGAGTTGGCCGCGCTGCAGTGGCGTGAGCTGGATCAGGGCCTGGAGCGTCAGGACCGGGTCATCGGGGAGGCCGAGGTGCGGTTGGAGGCCGACCAGACAGCCTTGCGCCGGCTTGAGGCCGAGATCGAGGCGCAGCGAGCGCTGCATGCTGAGGTCTCAGAGGCTTTCAACGGCGTGCAAGGGCGCTGGTACGCGGCTGGCTCCGAGATCGCCCGGCTCGAGCAGGCGCTGCAGTTCGCGGCCGAGACTCGGCAGCGCCAGGAGCGCGAGCTGGGCTCGGTGCGACGTGAGCTGGATGAGGCCAGCGGCCAGCAGGAGCGGGATCAGTCGCGCCAGGCCGAGCTGGATGCGGAGCTCGAGCGTGACATGCCGTTGCTCGAGGAGGGGCGTGAACGCCTCGATGACCTGCGCGAGCGGCTGGCCGAGGCCGAAGATCAGCTCGAGACCTGGCAGCAGGCCTGGGATGCCATTCAGCTCGAGATCGCCGCACCCTCGGCCGAGGCGCAGCACGAGCGCTCAACCCTCAATCATCTCGAGCAGCGTCTGGCGCAAGATCGCGAGCGCAGCAACCGCATCGATGACGAAATGGGCCGGCTCGAGACCGGCGAGCTGGAAGACCGCTTGGCCGCGCTCGATGAGCGGTCTGATGGGCTCGATGAGCGGCTGCGTCTCGCCGCTGATGCACAAGAGCGCGCGGCCGCGGCGCTGCGCGAGGCGGAGTCGACGCGGGGCGAGCTGAGTGGGCGTCTCGATGCCGCTCGCACCGAGTTGCAGACCACCCGCGGTCGTCTGGCCTCGCTCGAGGCGCTACAGGATGCGGCCTTGGAGAACCCGGATGAGGCGGTCGCGGCCTGGATCGATCGCTGCGATCTGACCCAGGCACCGCGCTTGCTGGATCAGATCGAGGTCACCGCTGGCTGGGAGACCGCGGTTGAGGTGGTCCTGAGCAGCGCGCTTGCGGCCGTTTCGGTCGCCGAGCTGGACGTTCTGGTGCGCTCGCTCGAGAGCGAGGCCCTGATGCTGTTCGAGAACGATGCCTCCCAGGTCGACTGGGTTGGCTCGGCGCCGGCTGGCACAGCGGGGCTGGCGGCCCTGGTGCGCGGCCCTTCGGTCTTGGCGCAGCTGCTCGCGGGCATCGATGTGGCTGAGAGTCGCGAGCAGGCGCTGGCTCGGCGTCCGGAGCTGAGCGGCGGGCAGCGTATCGTCACCCGCGATGGATTCTTGGTTGGGCCGGGCTGGGTCAAGGCGCCGGGGCAAGGCGCTCAGGATGCGACCGATGTCGGTGGCAGTATCGCGCGCGCCGAGGAGATGAAGGCCCTTGTGGTCGCCGCTGATGAGCTCGAAGAGGTGATCGCAGGGCTGGCGGACGAGCAGGAGGTCTTGGCGCTGCGCCGCGTCGAGTTGGAGCAGGCGCGCAACGATGCGCATGAGGATCTTGCCCGCTTGAGCCGTGATCGGGCGTCACTGGATGCCGAGCAAGGCGCGGCGCGGGCGCGCTTGACCCATCTGCGCGAGCGCCGCGCCGCGCTGGCCGATGAGCAACTGGCGCTGCAGGAAGGCTGCGCCGAGATGGAGGAGGCGATGGAGCTTGGCCGCGAGCGTCTGCATGCGGCCCTCGAGCGCAGCGAGCAGCTGACCGAGCGCCGCGATGGCCTAGCCGCTGAGCGCGAGCCGCGGCGTGCTGCCGTGACCGAGCTGCGACGCGAAGAGACAGCGTTGCGCGATGAGGTGCAACGCTTGGAGGTTGCCACCGAGACGCGGCGTGCATCGCAGGCCGGGCTGGCGGCGAATCTCGAGCGTGCCAGCGAGCGTGTCGCCAATCTCGAGGCACGCCGCGATGAGCTGGCGGAAGCGCTGACCGAGGCCGCGGAGCCCGCGCTGGAGCAGCAGGAGCGCCTGGATGAGCAGCTCGAGCAACGTCTGCTGGTCGAGCAGGAGCTGAACGCGACGCGCCAGCGCATGGAGGAGGTCGACGCCCAGATTCGCGCCTCCGAGCAGCGCCGCCACGGGCTCGAGCAATCGCTCAATGCGGAGCGACAGGAACTCGATGCCGCGCGCCTGCAGCGGCAAGAGCTGCTGGTGCGTCGGCAGACGGTTGAAGAACAGCTGCGCGCGCGCGAGGCTTCACCGCAGGCGGTGCTCGAGGCGATGCAGCCGGAGCTGCTCGCGGAGCAGCTCGCCGACAATGGGCTTGTCGAGCGCTGGGAACTGGAGCTAGAAGCGGTCAAAACGCGCATTGGCCGGCTCGGCAACATCAACCTAGCCGCCATCGATGAGTTTCAAGAGCAGTCTGAGCGCATGCGCTATCTCGAAGAGCAGCATGCCGATATCAGCACCGCGCTGGAGACGCTGGAGTCGGCGATCCGCAAGATCGATCGTGAGACTCGGAGTCGGTTCAAGGAGACCTTCGATCGCATCAACAGTGGTCTGCAGGAGCTGTTCCCGCGCGTCTTCGGCGGTGGCAATGCCTACCTGGAGCTGACTGGCGAGGATCTGCTCGACACCGGCGTCTCGATCATGGCGCGTCCGCCCGGCAAGCGCAATGCCACCATCCACATGCTCTCGGGCGGTGAGAAGGCGCTGACGGCGGTGGCCTTGGTGTTTGCTATCTTCCAGCTCAATCCGGCACCCTTCTGTATGCTCGACGAGGTCGATGCGCCGCTGGATGATGCCAATGTCGGGCGCTTCTGCGAGTTGGTGCGCTCGATGTCGGATCAGATCCAGTTCATCTTTATCACCCATAATAAGGTGACGATGGAATTGGCGGATCAGCTACTTGGGATTACGATGCACGAGCCCGGCTGCTCGCGCCTGGTCTCAGTTGATGTGGAGCAGGCCGCGCGCATGGTGGCCGCCTCTTGACCCCCGGGCTCGACCTTCCGCAGAAGGGCTGCAGAAGTGCGACCAATGCGCTGATATACTGACTCATCACTCTGCATCGAATGTGAACCCATGGATGCTGGCACTCTAAGAATCATTCTGATCGTCCTCGGCACCTTGCTGCTGGTCGCCCTGTACTATTGGGAGCGGCGGCGGATCGAGAGAGAGACGCAGTCCGACGATCTCGACAAGCGCAAGCGGCAGCCGTCGGCGGCTGCATGGCGCCGTGAGCCGAGCTTTGGCCGGCATGTTGCCGATGGGGTGGTGCTTGACGAGGTTGCCTCTGATACCGCTGGTGCTTCTGGGACGCGCCCTGGCGCCAGTGTTGCTGGTGCGTCGGCGGCGACGGATGATGATTCCAACGCCGATGATGCTGCGCCTGCGCGAGCCGGTGATGGCGGCTTAGACGCGCCAGAGCGGGTCAAGGCAGCGGCATCCAGGATGCAAGAGCAACGCCCGTCGTCGCGCTCGGCGACGACTGAAGAGGGTCTGCTGGTGCAACTGTTCTTGGTCGCTCGCGATCAACATTTCGACGGCTCGGCCGTGCAGGCGGCCGCTGAGCGACAGCACCTGACCCCGGGGGAGATGGATATCTATCATCGCCGCAACCTCGATCGTAGCAGCGAGCGCACACGCTTCAGTATGGCCAATCTGGTCAACCCCGGAACCTTTCCGTTCGATGCGATGGCGCGCTTCAGCACGCCAGGGGTGGCGCTCTTCGCCGAGCTCAAGGGGATGCCGAGTGACCTGATGGTCTACGACGAGCTTGTGCAAAGCGCCCGGACGATGGCCGATGAGCTGGGCGGCGATCTGTTGCTGCCGAACCGCCGCCCGTTCGACGAGGAGGCCTGGGAGGGCTATCGGATCGAGCTGCTCAGCTTGATCAACGACCGTGCGGATGCCTTGATCAGCGGTGATGGATCGAGCCAAAGCGAGGGTTCCAGACCGGTCGACGCTGAGAGCGGGGATGATCCGCCTGCGGTTCGCCGATGACGGTGCCGACCTCTGATCGGGATCGGGCTGAGGTCCTGCGTCGCGAACTCGAGCATCATAATTATCGCTACTACGTCCTCGATGATCCGGAGATTCCAGACGCCGAGTACGACCGTCTGCTGCGCGAGCTACAGGCGCTAGAGGCGCGTTACCCGGAGCTGATCACGCCAGACTCGCCGACGCAGCGGGTCGGTGCCGCGCCGCTGGAGCGCTTCGCCGAGGTTGAACATCGGCTGCCGATGCTGTCGTTGAACAATGCGCTCGACGCGCAGGAGTTGCGCGAGTTCGATCGACGGGTGCGTGAGGGGCTTGGCCTTGAGCGGGTGCGCTACTCAGCGGAGCCGAAGCTGGATGGGCTTGCGGTCAGCCTGCTGTACGAGGATGGGGTCTTGGTCCAAGGCGCGACCCGCGGCGATGGTCATCGTGGCGAGGACGTGACCGCCCAGGTGCGGACCATCCAATCGGTCCCGCTGCGGTTGCGTTCTTCCGAGGGTGATCGCCAGTGGCCGGCCCTGTTGGAGGTGCGTGGCGAGGTCTTCCTGACCTACGAGCGCTTCGCCGCCATCAATGCCCATACCCAGCGCGAGGGCGGCAAGACCTTTGCTAATCCACGCAACGCGGCTGCCGGAAGTCTTCGCCAGCTCGATCCACGGGTCACCGCCGCGCGCGGGTTGAGCATGTTGTGTTATGGCTTGGGCGCGGTCGAGGGGGCGCCTTGGTCCGATAGCCACAGCGATAGCCTGGCGCGCATCGCCGGCTGGGGGCTGCCGGTCTCGCCGGAGCAGCGCGTCGTCGAGGGGCTTGATGGCTGCATGGCCTATCATGCGGCGATGGCTGAGCGCCGAGAGCGGCTGGCCTACGCGATCGATGGCGTGGTGTTCAAGGTCGATCGGCGTGAGGATCAGGAGCAGCTTGGCTTCGTGTCGCGTGCGCCACGCTGGGCGATCGCTTACAAATTTCCGGCCCAGGAGGAGCTGACCACCGTCGAGGCGATCGAGTTTCAGGTTGGCCGCACCGGGGCGCTGACGCCGGTCGCGCGGCTGGCGCCGGTGGATGTGGCTGGCGTCACCGTCTCCAATGCCACGTTGCACAACATCGATGAGGTGCATCGCAAGGACGTTCGCGTGGGAGACACCGTCTATATCCGCCGCGCCGGTGATGTGATTCCGGAGGTGGTGCGGGTGCTGCCGGAGCGCCGTCCGTCGGGTACAGCGCCGGTGCAGTTGCCGGCGCAGTGTCCTGTCTGTGAATCCGATGTTCTGCGAGCGGAGGGGGAGGCGGTGGCGCGCTGCACCGGTGGGCTGTTCTGCGCGGCGCAGCGCAAGGAGGCGATCAAGCATTTTGCCTCACGGCGGGCGATGGATATCGAGGGCCTTGGCGATAAACTGGTCGACCAGTTGGTTGAGCGCGGTCTGGTGCAGGACCCGGCGGATCTCTACCAGCTCAGTCAGGAGCAGCTGAGCGGACTCGAGCGCATGGCTGAGAAATCGGCTGCGAATCTGCTCGCCGCGCTCGACAAGCGTCGCCACACGCGCTTGGCGCGCTTCATCTATGCGCTCGGCATTCGTGAGGTGGGTGAGGCGACGGCGCGTGCGCTGGCGGCGCACTTTCGCGATCTCGATGCGCTGATGGATGCCCCCGTTGCGGCACTGCTGCCGGTCGAGGGCATTGGCCCAGTGGTTGCCGCGCACATCCAGGCGTTCTTTTCGCAGCCGCATAATCGCGAGGTCATCGCCAAGCTGCGCTCGCCGGAGATCGGTGCGATCACCTGGGAGCGACCGAACTCTGGGGCTGAGGCCGAAGCGCTCGATGAGACCAGCCCGGTGTTTGGCAAGACGGTCGTGATCACCGGCACCCTGAGCCAGCCCCGTGAGCAGATCAAGGCGCGGCTCGAAGCACTCGGGGCCAAGGTGACCAGCAGCCTCTCGAAGAAGACCGATCTGCTCATCGCTGGGGCTGATCCGGGCAGTAAGCTGGCTCGGGCCGAAGCGCTTGGGGTCGAGATGATCGATGATGATCGACTGCGCGCGCTGCTCGAACCCGCATCGATCGACGACGCGAATGAAGCGGATTGAGTGGCATCTGGCAGCGACGATCGGGACGAAACCAAAAAGCACCTCGGTGACTGCTGAATTTGGCGGTTTGCGTCCCGATCTCTGACTAGGCAGATGTCGGCGGATGACGGAAGAACCCGGCCGAGTCCATACCACTCCACCCCTGATGAGATTATGATGATGTCTGAGTTGAGCAAAGAGCAACAGATCCTCGTGGCGATGCGCAAGACGCTTGGCGCGATCGTCAAGGATGTAACCCCACCGCCTGGGATGAAACATCCGCTGTCCGAGAACACCATCGGTGATGTTCGTGCCTGCTTGTCATTGATTGCAGCGCGCGAGAAAGAACTCGCGGACAGTGAGGGGCGGGGGGGAGATCGGCCTTACTATGTAGATCAACCGCAATCAGCCCAGGTGGTGCCGATTGCAGGCATTCGACGCACTGAGAAGCCGAGCGGTAACTGAGGCGCGCGCGAGCTGCCACTTGCAGGAGGTTGAGATGGCGATGAGTCGGTTTGCCCCTGTTTTTCTGCCTGTGCCGTTGGTGACCGTGAAACAAACGCTTCATCGCCTGGGCTGGCGGCGCGCCCTCTATGTGAGCGGTGCTGCGTTTCTGCTGTTGGCGGCAAACGCTCATGCTTGGCAGGCGCGAAGCTCCAATCTGTCGGGATCGGTTCCGGATTGGTCCTACAGTGGTGCGCAAGGACCCGGCCATTGGGCCGATTTGAACACCGCCTATGACCGCTGCGCCTCTGGGCGGCTCCAGTCACCGATCCCTATTGAGACCGCAGCAACGCTGCTTCAACCCTGCACCCCGCTGCGGTTCCGGTATCGGAGCAGCTCCCTGCACCTGGTGAACGACGGCAACGCGCTCAGACTCGGCTACGACCGGGGCAGCTATTTGGTGATCGACGGGCTCAGCTATGAACTGGTCGAACTCCGCTTTCATGTGCCCGGCGAGCACGCGATCGATGGTCGTCTCTCCGACGGCGAGATCGAGCTGATCCATGGCAACAACCGGGGCGACATTGCGGTTGTTTCGGTGTCGATCGAGGCTGGTAACCGCTCTAACCAGACCCTGCGGCGCATCCTCGACAATGCGCCCTTGGTGGCGGGGAAGAACGCTTATGGACGCAACATCGGTGTCAATGCCCTGTTCCTGCTGCCGGCTCGGCGCGCCTATTTTCGCTACGAGGGGTCGATGACGCGTCCGCCTTGTCAGGAGGGTGTGCATCGTTATGTGATCGAGACGCCGCTCGAGATTGCCGCATCAGACCTGGCCCGGCTCGCCCAGATCGTCGGCTCCAATGCCCGTCCGCTGCAGGAGGTTGGCTCGCGCCAAGTCGAACGGCGCTGTGCGGCTGTTGGCGATTAACGTAACGCCGCAAGGTCAGCGGCGATACGCTAAGACCGACTCAGGACCGGCGCGAGGCCGGTCCGTTGCGCTTTTCGCTGATTATTCCTCGGTAGGCGCTTCCTTCACCGTGACCACCTCTTCGTTGAGCTGAACATCGGCGTTGTTGCGCAGCTCGGCGAGCGCCTCGGCCACCTTGCGCTGCCGCAGAAGGGCCTCAAGCTGAGGCTTGGCTTGTTCCAACGATGGCGGCTCGGCGGCCCGCGTCTCTTCAAGCAGGATCACGTGCCAGCCGAACTGGGTCTGCACGGGTTGCTTCGAGTAGCTGCCAGGCTCCATCTCAGCGACGGCGTCGGCAAACGGCTTGACCATGCGCCGAGAGTCGAACCAGCCGAGATCGCCTCCCTTCTCAGCGGTTGGGCCGAGCGAATTTTCTTCGGCTAGGGTCGCAAAGCCCTCGCCATTGGCGGCGTCGAGCTGTTCGATCAAGGCCTGTGCCTTGTCTTTGTCGTCGAGCAGGATGTGGCGCGCCTTGTACTCGGTGCGTTGCGATTGCGCGACGAGTTCATCGTAGGCCTGCTTGAGCTCGGCTTCGCTCGGGTTGGTTTCGGCGCCAATACTCTGCAGGGCGGCTGCAGAGAGCACCATCATGCGCTGCAGTGCGAGCGCCGCCTGCACCTCGGCATTGTTGGTGACGTCGCGTTTTTCGCCCTCTTGCGAGGCGACGATCATGTTCATGAACTCGTTAAAGGCTTGCTCTTGGAGTTGCGGGCTATCTTGTCCGTTTCGCTGAGCAAGGATCTCGCCGTAATAGGCGCGAAATAGGTCCAGCCGATAGGGCTGGCCGTTGACGGTCGCGATCAGGGTCTCGTCGTTACTGGCCTCTTGGGCCTCCTGGGCGCAGGCGGGCACGGAGATGACGGCGGCTAAGAGTGAAGCGGTGATGAAGCGGTGTTTCATAACACGATGATCCTTCTTGGTTGTTTTGCGTTGAGTGTTTAGCGTTGCGTGTTTGGCGTTGAGCGTTTAGCGTTGAGTGTTTCAGGGTCGTGTCCTGCTCAAGCTGGCAGGACCTTGAGGAATGGCTTGACCTGCACCTCGGCGTAGACACCAGCCAGTGCATACGGGTCGGCATCTGCCCAGGCTTGAGCGGTCTGCAGGTCGCTGAACTCAGCCACCACCAATGAGCCGGTAAAGCCCGCCTCGCCGGGGTCTGATGCATCGATGGCGGGATGTGGTCCGGCTAGGATCAGCCGCCCAGCTTGTTGCAGTGCGTGCAGTCGTTCGAGATGCGCCGGGCGCGTGGCGCGGCGTTGTGACAGGCTGTCGGGCCGGTCGCGGCTGATGATGGCATAGAGCATCAGCGGATGTCTCCGGAGGTCGCTGGTGATGGGGTGGGCGCCGGTCCAGAATCGGATGGCTCGGAATCTGATGACTCGGAATCCTGGATGTAGCGCGCGAGGTAGAATGCCTGTCCGATGATGAACAGGATCGTCATGCCCATCATACCGAACAGTTTGAAGTTGACCCAGACCGACTCGCTCGCATGCGCCGTCTCGCAGAGCGCGCGTTGCGGGCCGATGAACTGATCGGCGCAGGCGCTCAAGTCGATGGCGGTGACCCCGGTCGCGGCGATCAGCGCCTGCTCGGCGGCATAGAAGCCACTCCCGATATAGACCACAAACAGGTTGGCGAGGCCAGAGACCAAGAAGAACAGAACCCAGGCCCAGTTGAGCCGACGCCAGATCGGCGCTGGCACGCTGACGGCGTGTCCCATCATGCGTTCGATCAAGGGTCGCTTGCCGATGAGGCTGCCGCCGAGAAAGGCGCCGGCAAAAAGCCAGTTGACGATGGTTGGCTTCCACATCACGAAGATCGGATCGCGAAGCAGCAGCGTGAGACCGCCAAAGACCACGATCAGCCCAAGCGTGATCAAGGGCATCTTCTCGAAACGGCCATGCCGCCAGCGCAGCCAGGCGACCTGCGCCAGCGCTGCGATGATGGCAGTGATGGTTGCCGCATAGAGGCCATAGAGCTTGTAAGCGACGAAAAAGAGGAGGATCGGAAAGAAGTCGATGAGCAGCTTCATCGCGGGGGTCCAGACAGATTGCAGGGCAGGTTTCAGGGCAGATTTCCGGGCGAGCTTACCGGCAGATGTTCAGTCAGCATGGGCGCGAGGCGGGCCGCGCAATGACCAGCCACGCCGACGAGGAGGCGGCATCCTAGCATCCTTGCCGCCTGCCGTGATCTGGTTGCGTGATCTGGCTGCGGCTCTACGCAACACCATCATTGCCGATGTATTGCCGATGCAGGCACGGCGGCTGTGGCGTATCAGGTAGAATGACCGAATGATGAAGACGCCTGACCTACATACGCATTCCACCGCCTCTGACGGAACCTTGGCCCCGCGCGACCTGATGGCCCGCGCCGCTCAGCAGGGTGTCGAGATGCTGGCGCTGACCGATCACGATACCCTGGCAGGCCTCGACGAGGCTGCTGAGGCAGCAACCGAGCATGGGCTGAAACTGGTTTCCGGTGTCGAGGTTTCGGTGACCTGGGGTGGGCGCACCGTTCATATCGTTGGTCTGGACGTCGATCCCGCCTGCGCGAAGCTGCGCGCAGGCCTCGCCGGTTTGCAGGCCTACCGCGAACAGCGGGCCGCCGAGATCGCCGCTCGTCTGGACCGTGCCGGTTGGCCAGGTGCGCTCGAGGGTGCCCGCGCGCAGGCTTCGGGCGAGCTGGTTGGTCGCACTCATTTCGCGCGTTTCCTGGTTCAGCGTGGCGCAGCCAAAGACCTTCGTTCTGTGTTCAAGCATTTTCTGGTCAATGGCAAACCGGGCCACGTCGCCGGTCAGTGGACCACGCTAGAAGAGGCGGTCGGCTGGATTCGGGCTGCGGGTGGACAGGCCGTGATCGCCCATCCAGCGCGTTATGGGCTGACGCGCTCAAAGATGAAGCGCCTGCTCGATGACTTTCGTGCCTGCGGTGGTCGCGGGATCGAGGTGGTCTCAGGCAGTCATAGCCGAGATGATTACTTCACCTTTGCGCGCTGGGCGCGTGAGCAAGGGCTATTGGCTTCGGCCGGCTCCGACTATCATGGCCCTGAGAGCCCGTGGCTTGAGCTTGGACGCCTGCCGGCGTTGCCCGAGGGCTGCCAGCCGATCTGGGAGCAGCCTGGCTTCGCCGGACTCGATCGGCATGGGCGAGTGATGGCGCGGGCGTCGCAGTGCGATCGGCCAGTTGCCTAGGCCGCCGGTCGGCGCTCGCAGATGCTCTCAACAGCTGTCTTATCCCCAACACTCGGCATCGCCTGAAGACTAAACCGCTGCTCATGGCCAGCTCGCCACAGTTTCTCGAGATCCATCCACAAGATCCGCAGTCGCGGCTGATTCGGCGTGCGGCAGAGACGTTCGCGTCTGGCGGCGTCGTTGTCTATCCGACCGACTCCTCCTATGCGCTCGGCTGCCAGCTTGGCGACAAGGCGGCGTTGGATCGTATTCGGATGATCCGACGGGTGGATGACAAGCATCACTTCACGCTGGTCTGCCGTGATCTTTCCGAGATTGCGACCTATGCTCGCCTCGATAACCAGGCCTATCGTCAGATCAAGTCGTTGACGCCCGGACCCTATACCTTCATCTTTGAGGCGACCAAGCAGGTGCCGCGACGGTTATTACACCCGAAGCGTCGAGCCATCGGCATCCGTGTTCCGGGGACACCGATCACCCAGGCGCTGCTCACGGAGCTGGATCAGCCGATCTTGAGCACCACGCTGATCCTGCCGGGCGACAGGGAGCCGATGGACGATGTCTTGGAGATGCGTGAGATGATCGGGCACTGTGTCGACCTGATCATCGACGGTGGTCCTTGCGGCAATCAGCCGACGACGGTTGTGGATATGACCCAAGAACCACCGGTCGTGGTGCGTGAGGGCAAGGGTGATACGGCGGTCTTCGAGCACTAGCGCCGTTGCCTCGGGTCGGTTACGTCGGTTTCTTCTACGAGGGCTTTAACCGCTTTGGCTGCGATTGCGGAAACGTTGTTGATGGTGGCACTGATCGCGATACCCGTGCTGTTCGCGATCACCGTGCATGAGGCCGCCCATGGTTGGGTGGCGAATCGGCTCGGTGATCCGACCGCGGCCCTGCTTGGGCGCGTGACCTTCAACCCCATCAAGCACATCGACCCGGTTGGCACTGTCGCGGTGCCTCTGGTCATCTACCTCAGCTCCAAGTCCCTGCTCGGCGTGCCCTTCCTGTTCGGCTGGGCCAAGCCGGTACCGGTGGACTGGCGCCGGTTGCGGAATCCACGCTGGGATATGGCGCTGGTGGCGATCGCCGGGCCTGGCGTGAACCTGCTGATGGCGATCGGTTGGGGGTTGGTCTTGTACTCGATGGGGCAGATGCTGGGCCTCATCGAGGTGCCGGCCGCGGTGCTGGGTGCCGTTGTGCAGATGTGCCTGATCGGTGTGCTGATCAACCTCTTCTTGATGGCCCTCAACATGATCCCGCTGCTGCCGCTCGATGGCGGCCGGGTGCTCAGCGCCTTGCTGCCGCGTCCCTTGGCGCGTGGCTTTGCACGACTCGAGCCCTATGGGCTAATCATTTTGATCGCGCTGTTGTTGTTGCCGAATGGACAGCCGCCAGGGCTGCTTGGCATCGTGTTGCGCCCGATTGTGCAGGCGGCGTTTGCGGTGATTCCCGCATCCGACCTGATCCGAGCGAATTTCCCGCTTTGATCTTCTCTAATTTCCCATTTTGATCTTCTCTGACCTGATCTAACAGTAAAGGCCCTAAGCCGTTGAATTCTGCTCCGAATCAAACCCATCGCGTCCTCTCCGGCATGCGCCCGACCGGCAAGCTGCATCTTGGCCACTATCACGGCGTGCTCAAGAACTGGATCGAGCTGCAGCATGAGTATGAGTGCTTCTTCTTCGTTGCCGACTGGCATGCGCTGACCACCGACTATGAAGATCCCTCGCAGATCCCACAGGCGAGCTTTGACATGGTCGTCGACTGGCTTGCCTGCGGCATCAGCGCTGGCGCCGCGACCCTATTCATCCAGTCGCGGGTGCCCGAGCATGCCGAACTGCACTTGCTGCTGTCGATGATCACGCCGCTGGGCTGGCTCGAGCGGGTGCCGAGCTACAAAGACCAACAGGAGAAGCTGAAGGAGAAGGATCTGGCGACCTATGGCTTCCTCGGTTATCCACTGCTGCAGAGCGCGGATATCCTGATCTACAAGGCTGGTGCGGTGCCGGTGGGTGAGGATCAGGTCGCGCATGTCGAGATGACGCGCGAGATCGCCCGCCGCTTCAATCACATCTATGGCCGCGAGCCGGGCTTCGAGGAACAGGCCGAGCAGGCCAAGCGCAAGATGGGCAAGAAGAACGCGAAGATGTTCGATCAGCTCAAGCGCCGCTACCAGGAGCAGGGTGATCAGGAGGCGCTCGACGTCGCGCGTGCTTTGCTCGAAAGCCAGGCGAATATCACCATCGCCGATCGCGAGCGGCTGCTCGGTTATCTTGAAGGCGGTGGCCGTGTGATCCTGCCGGAGCCCTCGCCGCTGCTGACCAAGGCGGCGAAGATGCCAGGACTGGATGGGCAGAAGATGTCGAAGTCCTACGGCAATACCATCGCCTTGCGGGATGATCCCGATGCGGTCGAGCAAAAGCTGCGCACCATGCCCACCGATCCGGCGCGTGTGCGCCGCACCGATCCGGGTAATCCGGATATCTGTCCGGTCTGGCAGTTCCACGAGGTCTACTCGGACACCGAGATCAAAGACTGGGTGCAACAGGGCTGCCGCAGTGCCGGTATTGGCTGTATCGAGTGCAAGCAGCCGATCATCGATGCCGTGCGCAATGAGCTGGAGCCGATTCAGGCTGAGGTCAAACGGCTCGAAGCCGATCCCGACCTGGTGCGCTCGTTCATCAACGAGGGTTGCGAGCGTGCACGCGACCGGGCGCGCGAGACCATGGACGATGTGCGCCACGTGATGTCGTTGCGGCAGGGCTGAGTCGCTGCGGGTCACGGCGGCTGAGCAAGGCCATGCAGAACCCAAGATCCGAGGCCGACGAGACCGAGGCGGCGACGGCAGACGCGCCGGCGAGTCCCGGTGCAGAGACCTTGGCGCCGATCGGAAAGGGCCGTTTCGCGCTGGTGCACGGCGAGCCGTTGCTGAAGCTGCCGGAAGATCTCTACATCCCGCCGGATGCGCTCGAGGTCTTTCTCGATACCTTCGAGGGGCCGCTGGACCTGCTGCTCTATCTGATCCGACGGCAGAATCTCGACATCCTCGATATTCCCATCATCGACATCACCAATCAGTACATGGAGTACGTGGAGCTGATGAAGGAGGTGCGGCTTGAGCTGGCCGCCGAGTATTTGGTGATGGCCGCGATGCTGTGTGAGATCAAGTCGCGGATGCTGCTGCCGCGGGCCGACGAAGACGCTGAAGATGACGAAGACCCGCGTGCTGAGCTGGTCCGACGGTTGGCCGAATACGAGCAGTTCAAGCGCGCAGCGCAGGATCTTGATGCATTGCCGAGGCTGGAGCGCGATTGTTTTCTGGTGCAGGCTCGGGTGCCGCCGGGCCATATTCGGCGCACCCCGCCAACCGTCGAGCTGGATGAGCTACTCGCCGCTTTGCGGGGCGTCTTGGCCAGGGCTGACCTGTTTACGAACCATCAGATCGAACGCGAGTCGCTGTCATTGCGTGAACGGATGTCGGCGGTGTTGGAGCGGATCAGCGGTGCGGAGCTGGTGCCTTTTACCGATCTCTTCGATGTGACCGAGGGCCGCGCTGGCGTGGTCGTCAGCTTCCTTGCAGTACTCGAGCTCTTGAAAGCGGCGACGCTCGAGCTGATCCAGGTCGAGCCGTTCGCGCCGATTCGCCTGCGCCGGCGCGGGATGGATGCGGCATGAGCGATAGGAGGCGAGACCAAGGCGGCGACGATGAGCTTGCTGAAGGCAGCGCCGCAGACAGCACCGAAGACAGCGCGCCGCGGCAGCATGCCCTGTCGCTGCTGGTGCCTGAACTCAAACAGGTGGTGGAAGCGGCCTTGCTGGCCTCTGGGGAGGCGCTCCAGGTAGAGCGTATTCAAGGCCTGTTCGACGACCGCGAGCGTCCATCCCGTGACCAGGTGCTGGCAACCTTCGAGGCGCTGCGCGAGGATTTCGAGGGGCATGGCATCGAGCTGGTCGAGGTCGCGGGTGGCTGGCGGGTTCAGGTGCGCGCATCGGTGGCGCCCTGGGTCGGTCAGCTCTGGCAAGAAAAGCCATCGCGTTATTCGCGCGCCCTGCTCGAGACCCTGGCCCTGATCGCCTATCGGCAGCCAATCACGCGTGGCGAGATCGAGCAGATCCGTGGCGTTGCGGTGAGCACGCCGATCATCAAGACCCTCAGCGAGCGCGAATGGGTGCGGGTGGTTGGGCATCGCGATGTCCCGGGTCGTCCCGCACTCTATGCGACGACGCGCCGTTTTCTGGATTACTTCGGCCTGCGCTCACTGAATGAGCTGCCACCACTCGCCGAGATCCGCGATGCCAGCTTTTTCGAGCAGGCCTTGGCCGAGGCGACGGATGGCGCTCGTCCCGGATCTGCCGTAGCGTCAACGTCCAGGGCATCGGCAGAGGACGCGGTCGATGATAGCTTGGCTACACCGCAGCCCTTGGTGAGGAAGTCAATAGGTCGTCCGCACTTGGTCCTTGCGGTGAGTAATCCTGAGACCGAGACCACTCGCGAGCCTGCGCCAAGCACTCGGCCAGCTGCGCCGTTTGCTGACACCAACGAACGTACTGGAGATGGCGAGGATGAAGGACGCTGATCGACGCGGAACACCACTGGAGCCACAGGAGCCGGTCCGGCTGCAGAAAACACTGGCCGAGGCCGGCCTCGGCTCTCGGCGCGAGATCGAAGGTTGGATTCGCGAGGGCCGAGTGCGGGTGAATGGTGAACTTGCGAAGCTCGGCGATCGGGTCATGCCGAGCGACCGTATCCGAGTCGATGGTCAGGAGGTGCGGCGCCGAGCCGCAAAGCGCCATAGCGTGCGGGTGCTTGCCTATCACAAGCCCGAGGGCGAGGTGGTGACGCGCAAAGATCCCGAGGGTCGCCCTACCATCTTTCGCCGCTTGCCGGGGATTCGCGATGGTCGCTGGATCGCCGTCGGTCGACTCGATCTGAACACCGCTGGGCTGCTGTTGGTGACGAATCATGGTGAGCTGGCGAATCGGCTGATGCATCCGTCGCGCGCACTGGAGCGCGAGTACGCGGTGCGGGTGCGTGGTTCTGTTTCCGACGACTTGTTGGCGCAGTTGGTCAACGGCGTTGAGCTCGAGGATGGCCCAGCCCGCTTCGAGGAGATCGTGCCGTCGGGCGGCTCAGAGAGCCATCAATGGTTCCATGTGCTGATCGTCGAGGGGCGCAATCGCGAGGTCCGCCGGCTCTGGGAGGCGGTTGGCTGCAGCGTGAGCCGGCTCAAGCGGGTGCGCTATGGCAATGTGATCCTGGGTGCGCGGCCAACGCCAGGGCAGTGGCGTGAGGTGGTTGGTGAAGAGTTGGATGAACTCATGGCCTTGGCCGAGCTTGGGCCGCCGGTGGCGGGTCGCAGCGGTTTGAGCACCGGTTCAGACAAAGGCTCAGGTGCACGCGGTTCGGCGAAGCCGCGGGCAGTGGGTTCGCCGCGGCTCGCGGGGCGCGGCTTGAAGCCACGCCCGTCGGGCCGACGCTGAGTCGATACGCCAGCATCACTCAGCCTCTGGCACGATACGGATGAGGGCGCCATCAGGCTCGTCGGTGAGGATGTAGAGGCCGCCGTCTGGACCTTGGCGGACATCGCGCACGCGCTGGCCGATGCTGAGCTTGTCTTCGCTGACCACGCGGGTGCCGTCGAGTTTGGTGCGGCGCAGTTGTTGGAACCTGAGCGCGCCGCTGATCAGATCGCCTTGCCAGTCAGGAAAGTCGCCGCCGGTGTAGAAGGCCATGCCGCTGGGGGCGATTGACGGAGTCCAGACGACGAGGGGCTGGGTGACGCCCGGGGCTTGGGTCTTGTCTGAGACGCGCGGTCCCCAGTATTCCATGCTGTAGGTAACCTCGGGCCAGCCATAGTTGTTGCCGGGATCGATCAGGTTGATCTCATCGCCGCCGCGTGAGCCATGCTCGTTGGCCCAGATGCGACCGCTGTTGGGGTCGCGGGTCAGGCCTTGAATATTGCGATGGCCGATGCTGTAGAGTTCTGGCTTCGCGCCTGGCTGGTCGACGAAGGGGTTATCGGCGGGCGCTGAGCCGTCGGCATTCAGGCGCAGCAGCGAGCCGAAATGGGTACCGGGGTTCTGCGCCTGGTTGCGGATGTTCTCGCCGTCGAACGCGGTTGGTGGATTGCCACCATCGCCGATGCTCATCAGCAGGGTGCCATCGGGCAGCCACTGCAACCGCGAGCCGAAGTGCTGGCCGCCGGATTTGCTGTCGGCGTTGCCGAAGAGGATCTCGAGGTCCCGCAGGCGCTTGTTCTCGAGATCGAGCCGGCCGCGCGCCAGCGCGGTGCGGTTGGCCTCTTCGGTGCCTTCGGCGAAGGTTAGGTAGACCAGTTGGTTGTCGGCGAAGTCAGGGTGCAGGCTGATGTCCAGCAGCCCGCCTTGGCCGCAGGCGCAGACCTCGGGCGTGCCGCGGATGGGAGTCGGGTCGAGCTTGGCTGTGCGGAGGGGCTGGCTTGCGGCCTGGCCGCTTGTTTTGCTGTCTGCTGTGGTATTGGCAGTGTCATCAGCGTCCGCTCCCGCCGTCGCGTTGTGGATCAGACGCAGCCGGCCGGGTCGTTCGGTAACCAGCGCGGAGCCATCAGGCAGCCAGGCGATGCTCCAGGGATGGCGCAGCCCCTCAACAATGGTTTCCATGCGCCAGCCTTCGGCTTCGGGCACATCGGCAGTTGGGTCGACGGGGCCTGTGGGTTGGCTGCAGCCGAGTGCCGGGATCAGGGCGAGCAGCCAGAGTGCGATCCCGAGCGCAGGCTTGCGAATTTGACTCGGATTTTGAGTGAGATACTGTCGCTGCATGGGATATTCCCTCCTGTCTCGATGGGCGTTAACCTGAATCTCTCGCGATGCATGTTCCAGGATGACGCCGCGCTATGAGCGTTAGGCGCGCTCGGGATAAAACTCGTCATCAAAGATCTGTTCGCGGCTATAGGGACATGATTCAGGAAACGTCTTGCGCGGTAAGCGCGTCTCCTTGTAAGCGAGACGCACGGCCGCTGGGTAGGCCGTGGCGATGCTGTCTTCGATGACGGTCTTGAGCCCCGGCGATTGGCTGAAGAGATCAGCCAATTGTTCGCGCTGCTCAATGATGGTCGTACGCCAACTACGTCCATCGAATTCACGCCAGCGTTCCGCCAGGGTGTGATATTGGAACTCCCATTTCAGCAGATGAGCAAGGAGTACCAGCAGGCGGCTGTGAAGTTCGCGCCGATCACTCTTGCTCATGTCGCTGAGTTCCTCGAGCAGATGCGTGATGTCGAGTTCTTCAAAGCGTCCCGCGCGGAGCAGATCGGCGTTACGCTGCGCCCATTGGCTGTAGTCGGTGTCGTAGAGCGTGCTGAGATCCGTCATTCGGGTATCCCCAGGCTGGGCGGTCAAACAGTTGGATCTAACGGCTGGATTTAACGGTTTGATAGAGACGGTTAGGGTTTTTTATGACAGCAGCGCCAGCTCGGTCAGCGGACCATCGCGCTCGACCTCGAGCTTGCGATTCAGGTCGTTGAGTGCGGCCTGCAGCGCCTCTTCGATCACTGGATGGTAGAACGGCATGCGCAGCATCTGTTCGACCGTCATTCCTTGTTGAATGCTCCAGCTGAGCAGATGGGCCAGATTTTCGCCACGCGGTGCGATTAGCTCGGCGCCGAGCAGGCGGCCGTTGGTCTTGTCGGCATAGACCCGGATCAGGCCGCGGTTGTTGCCCATGATCAGGGCGCGGCCGACCGGGGCCATCTTGATCTCGCCGATCGCGATCTGGTCAGGATCAAGCGCGTCGAAGCGCTCGCCGATGGCGCAGATATTCGGGTCACAGAAGTTGATGTACAGCGGCGTGCGGCGACGGAAGCGGAGCGGCTGTTGGGGTTCGCCAGCGGCTTGGCTGGTGATGCGCACGGCATTGAAGCCGGCGATGCGGCCCTCGTCGCCGGCCTCGTGCAGCACTGGGCGCTCGGCGGTGACGTCACCGGCGATGAACATCGGCAGCCCGCCGACTTGCATGCTGTGGCGATCGAACGGCGGTAGGCCGCGGGCATCGAGCTCCACACCAAGGTTTTCGAGCCCGAGCCCCTCCAGATTGGGCACTCGACCGATGCTGCACAGGACGGCGTCGACGCTGATCTGATGATCCCCGGCTTGGATGCGTAGCTGTTCGCCGTCCTCGCTGATCTGTGCCGGCTGCCCGAGGTGGAGCGGGAATTCCTTGCCGATGACCTGGATGGCGGTCTTGGCGACCTCGGGATCGCGCAGGCCAGCGATGGTCTCGAGCTGATCGAAGCCCTCCACCTGGATACCGAGCCGATGCAGGCTCTGGCCGAGCTCGAGGCCGATGGTGCCGAGGCCGATGACGGCGATCGAGCGTGGCAGATCCTCCAGCTCGAACAGGCTGTCGGTAGTCAGCAGCTTGTCGCCAAAGGCGCGCCAGGGCTCCGGCACCAGCGGCCTGGAGCCGGTGGCGATGATCACGGCGCCGGCGCGGATGCGTTGCTCGCCGACCGCGAGCAGGGTCGGTTCGAGGAAGCGGGCGTAATCCTGCAGGAACATGTCCTCTGGCAGATCGTCCGTGCTGCTGCCAAGCACCCGGTCGACGAAGGTGTCGCGGATATCCTGTACATGCTCGAGGGCCTCGGGTAGATCGAGGCTGAGCCCTTCATGGCCGTCGATGCCGTAGCGCCCGAGATGGGTGCGCCGGTGGTAGTCCTCGGCGACCTGGATCATCGCCTTAGAGGGCATGCAGCCGACCCGGGCGCAGGTGGTGCCGGGCTCGCCGCCGTTGATGAGCACGAAGCTTTTGCCGGCCTTGCGCGCCTGGCTCATCGCATTGAGCCCGGAGGTTCCGGCGCCGATGATGGCGATATCGACGAATCGTTCTTGCATGGATGGCTCGCTGTTAAGGAAGTGACGGGGTCAGTGGTGACCCGCTAAACCGCAGATGGTGCAGGTTGCTCAGGTTTCTCAACTTGCTCGGATAGATCAGATGGCTCAGATTAAATTCTTTCGAATCAAAGCGATGAAAAGGTCATTAGGGCCATCGGCCCGATCGGGAAGGGTTCGGTCGGCACGTCTTCAAGCCCCCGCACTCACCTGTTGAACCCTGTGACTCAACAGCGCCCTGCGAGGGGGACGCGAGCTGGAGCGGCCTCAGCGCCTTGACCCGAACCTGATGAGCGCCGCATTCTACGCGGTTATGGTCGCGACTTTTTCTGGTCTGTGGCCTTCATCCTGCGTGTTCTGATTGCCCGTTGTCCACCCATTATCTAGCCGTTATCCACCGAGAGGTCTATGACTGCGTCTGCCCATTCTCTGAGCTTCGAGCTTGCGCCCGGTGGCGCCTTGCGCGGTGAGCTGCGCGTCCCAGGTGATAAGTCGATCTCTCATCGCGCGGTGATGCTCGCCGCCTTGGCTGAGGGGGAGACTGAGATCGAGGGCTTTCTCGAAGGTGCCGACAGTCTGGCAACCCTAGCCGCGTTTCGTGCCATGGGGGTTGAGGCCGATGGACCAATCGCTGGCCGGCTGCGAGTCAGCGGGGTTGGGCTACAAGGCTTGCAAGCGCCACAACAGGCGCTCGATCTTGGCAATTCCGGCACCTCGATGCGCCTGCTCTCAGGGCTGCTTGCAGGCCAACGCTTTGCCAGCACACTGATCGGCGATGCGTCCCTGTCGCGGCGGCCGATGGGGCGGGTGATCGATCCGCTGACACAGATGGGTGCGCGGATCGAGGCAACGCCTGAAGGACGCTCACCGCTGCGCCTGCTGCCGGCTGAGGCGCTGGTCGGCATCGACTATGCGCTGCCAGTCGCGAGCGCCCAGGTCAAATCGAGTCTGCTCTTGGCCGGGCTCTATGCGCAGGGCGAGACCTGTGTCACCGAGCCAGCGCCGACCCGTGATCATACCGAGCGCATGCTCGCTGCCTTCGGCTATCCGGTTCGACGCCAGGGCAATCGCGTCTGTTTAAGCGGCGGCGGACGCCTGATCGCGACGCCGATCAGGATTCCCGCTGATATCTCATCAGCGGCCTTTTTTCTGGTCGGTGCCAGCATTGCCCCGGGCTCAGATCTCACCTTGACTGAGGTCGGCATGAATCCGACGCGGATCGGCGTGGTGAATATCCTGCGCCAGATGGGTGCCGACATCGCCATCGAGCGGCCGCGTGAGCTGGGTGGTGAGCCAGTTGCGGATCTGCGAGTGCGCGCAGCAGCACTGCATGGCATCGCGATCCCGGAGGAACAAGTGCCGTTGGCGATCGATGAATTCCCGGCGCTGTTCATCGCCGCCGCCTGCGCCGATGGCGAGACCTTATTGACTGGCGCGGCCGAACTGCGGGTGAAAGAGAGTGATCGTATTCAGGTCATGGCCGGCGGCTTGAGCGCCTTGGGGGTTGAGGCCGAGCCGCGCCCGGATGGGATACTGATCCGCGGTATTGGCGCCGCTGGGCTGCTCGGGGGTGGTCGAGTTGCCGGCCATGGTGATCATCGGATCGCGATGGCTTTTGCGATCAGCGCGTTGCGGGCGATAGCCCCGATCCAGATCGACGACTGTGCCAATGTTGAGACCTCGTTCCCGGGATTTGCCGGCCTAGCTGCGGGCGTTGGCCTGCAGATTACCGAGCGACGCGCTGAGAAGCACGCCGAGGAACATGCCAAAGAACACGCCGAGGAGAGGGCATGAAGCAATCGACACCTTTTGCCGATGCGTCTGACGCTGGTGCCGCGCCGGTCATCACCATCGATGGGCCGTCGGGGACCGGCAAGGGCACCATCGCTGGTCTGCTCGCTGCGCATCTTGGCTGGCACCTGTTGGATAGCGGTGCGCTCTATCGCACACTGGCCTTGGCGGCCCGTCGATGGAATGTCGATCTCGACGCCGGGCCTGAGCTGGGCCGTTTGGCTGCGCAGGTCCGAGTGCGGCTCGAGGGCGAGCGGGTGCGTTTGAACGGCGAGGATGTCTCGGAAGCGATCCGCACCGCCGAAGCCGGGGCCGATGCCTCGCGGGTGGCCGTGCATGCTGACGTTCGTGCGGCGCTGCTCGGCTGGCAGCGGGATGCCGCCGCGGCGCCGGGCTTGGTCGCCGATGGCCGAGATATGGGTTCCAGGGTTTTCCCTGATGCGCTGCTCAAGATCTACCTGGATGCAAGCCCGGAGGAACGCGCTCAGCGTCGATATAAACAGTTGAAGGACAAGGGGATGGATGCTAACCTCCGCGATCTTGTCCAAGCGCTTCGTGCGCGCGACCAGCGTGACCGTGAGCGATCCGAGAGTCCGCTTCAGGTTCCGAGCGCAGGCATTGTCGTCGATTCGACCTCGAAATCGATCGATGAGGTGTTCACACAGGTCCGTGACCTGGCTGAGGCTGCGCTTGACTCAGCTGGCCTTTGACAAGATGTCGGTTTGGAACTGGCCCCGCGCTAACGCGCGATAGGGCTACCTCTGATCCATGTTTGATGACCTCGACCGATCGGCAACCGCCGCGGTCGTTTTGTTTTAACTCAACCCTCCTGCTGCTTGCAGCCCGTTGATGCGGCTGCGGCTCAACCTCAGGAGATGGCGTGGGACGCCAGGAACATTCACAGCATGACCGAAAGCTTCGCCGAGCTCTTCGAAGAGAGCCTCTCTAATACTCAGCTTCAGCCGGGCACCATCGTTACCGGCCAAGTCGTCGCCATCACCTCTGACTCTGTCATCGTGAATGCCGGCCTCAAGTCGGAAGGGATCATTCCGCGTAACCAGTTCCTCAGCCCCGAGGGCCAGCTGGAAGTCGCCGTCGGCGATGACGTCGAGGTCGCGCTGGACGCGGTCGAAGACGGCTTTGGCGCGACCCGACTCTCGCGCGAGAAGGCCAAGCGCTTCGCCGCTTGGGACAAGCTCGAACGCGCATTTGACGATGGCGAGACGGTGACCGGCCAGATCAACGGCAAGGTCAAGGGTGGCTTTACTGTCGAACTCGGGAGCGTGCGCGCGTTCTTGCCGGGATCGCTGGTCGATATCCGTCCGGTGCGTGATACCACCTATCTCGAAGGCAAGGACCTCGAGTTCAAGGTCATCAAGCTCGATCGGCGTCGCAATAATGTCGTCGTCTCTCGCCGCGCGGTGGTCGAGGAAGAATACAGCGCCGAGCGCGAGCAGCTGCTCGAGAAGCTGGAAGAGGGGCTGGAGCTCAACGGCGTGGTCAAGAACCTCACCGACTATGGCGCCTTCTTGGATCTGGGCGGTATCGATGGCCTGCTGCACATCACCGATATGGCCTGGCGCCGGGTCAAACACCCGTCTGAGGTGGTCGAGATCGGCCAAGAGGTCATGGTTAAGGTGCTCAAGTTCGACCGCGAGCGTCAGCGCGTCTCGCTCGGGCTGAAGCAGATGGGTGAAGATCCTTGGGTCAATATCTCGCGCCGCTATCCCGAGGGTACCCGTGTCTTCGGTAAGGTCACCAACATTGCCGATTACGGTTGCTTCGTCGAGATCGAAGAGGGCGTTGAGGGTCTGGTTCACGTCTCCGAGATGGACTGGACCAACAAGAACGTGCACCCGAGCAAGATCGTCAACATGGGCGATGATGTCGAGGTCATGGTGTTGGATATCGACGAGGAACGTCGCCGCATCTCGCTTGGTGTGAAGCAGTGTCAGTCCAACCCCTGGGACGAGTTCTCGGCCATCCATAAGAAGGGCGACCACGTCGCTGGCCAGATCAAGTCGATCACCGATTTCGGTATCTTTATCGGCCTGGATGGCGGCATCGATGGCCTCGTGCATCTCTCCGACATCTCTTGGGATGAGTCTGGCGAGGACGCGCTGCGCAGCTTCAAGAAAGGCGATGAGGTCGAGACCGTGGTGCTCTCGGTCGATCCGGAGCGCGAGCGCATCTCGCTTGGCATCAAGCAGCTGGATAAAGACCCGTTCTCGAGCTTCGTCGCTGTGCATGAGAAGGGCAGCATCGTCACCGGAACCATTACCGAGGTGGACGCCAAGGGCGCCAATATCGACCTCGGCGATGGCGTCGAGGGCTATCTGCGTGCCTCGGAGATCTCGCGCGATCGGGTCGAGGATGCGCGTGCGGTCCTGAAGGTCGGTGAAGAGGTTGAGGCCAAGTTCCTTGGCGTCGATCGCAAGAACCGCAGCATCTCGCTGTCGATCAAGGCCAAGGACATGGCCGATGAGCAAGCGGCAATCAAGGGCTACGCGCGCGAGGCGCAGGCCGGCACCGCAACGCTCGGTGACATCCTCAAGCAGCAGATGGAAGAGGCCGCGAAGGACTGATTTGGCTGCGTTTTCAGCAGACGTCAATCCTTGTGATTACACGCCCGGCGCAGGGTGCCGGGCTTGCATCGCTAGTGCAGGCTATCCGTTATGATGAAATCCGAGCTCATCGATATTCTTGCGAGGGAGCAAAGTCACCTCGCCTACAAGGACGTCGAGCTCGCTGTCCGCTGTATCCTGGAGCAGATGAGTGGTGCGCTCGCTTCGGGTGAGCGAATCGAGATTCGCGGGTTTGGCAGTTTTTCGCTCCATTTTCGCCCACCCCGGGTGGGGCGCAATCCGAAGACGGGTGATGCGGTTGCGCTGTCGGGAAAGCATGTGCCGCACTTCAAACCAGGTAAAGAGCTTCGCGATCGGGTTAACCAGGCCTATCAGGACGAGTTGGCCCAGATCACAGAGGACGACGAGAACGACAACAGCGCTGGCGCACGGCGGGCTGTTCCTGCCAGTGTCGACTGAGGGGCTGAGGTTCAGTCAGTCGGCTGAGGCCCAGGTAGCCACCAGAGGCGGTCTCGGACAACGCGCTGACCCGAGAAAGTCCGTTTTTGCGACGGTCTTCGTATTCTAGCCAGCCCTAGAGCGTCTGGTCATCGACGCTGCTGGGGCTGGTTTATCAGGCTAAAGGGGAATGCTGGGCGACCAGTGTTCCCCCTTTTTTTGGCTGCTATTCCGAGTAACCTCGACCCTGTCGTCCGATGACGGCGCGCGCAAAGGTGTTCGAGTGGCCGGCTGGGACCACGGTGACACCGCCGGAAGACACCTTGTAGCGCTTGGAATCCGTCTCACGGTCGTAACCAATGACCGCACCGGGCTCGATGGCATTGTGTCGATCCACGATCACCTTCTTCAGGCGGGCGCCTTTGCCGACATGGACATAGTCCATGATGATGCAGTCCTCAAGTTCTGCTCCCTCGTCGATCACCGCCTCGCGCCGAATGATGGAGTTCCTGATCCGGGTGTTGTCGTGGATCATGGTCGCGGCGCCGAGCAGGGTGTTCTCGATCTGCCCGCCCAGTACACGTGCGACCGGCCCCTGGTAGTTGCTCGAGTAGATCGGCCAGTCTGGGTTGAAGGCATCGAAGACCGGCTCAGCACCGAGCACATCCTTGTGCGCATTGAAATAGGCATCGATGCTGCCGACGTCGCGCCAGTAGACGCGATCTTCATAGGCATTGATGCCAGGGATCTCGTTGGTCGCGAAGTCGTAAGCAAACAACCGATGCTTGCTGGCGAGCAGCCGTGGCAGCACATGCTGGCCAAAATCGGTCTCGCCGGCCTGCTGCGCGTCTTGCAGCGCTCGGATCAGCACCTCGGTACTGAAGATGTAGTTGCCCATCGATGCATAGGCCTTGTTAGGATCGTCCGGCATCGGCGAGGGGTTGGCCGGTTTCTCCTGAAAGGCTTCGACCCGCCCCTCGGTGTCGGCGGCAATGACGCCGAAGCTCTTTGCATCCTCGAGGGGTACCGGCAGCGCGGAGATGGTGACATCGGCCTCGCGCTCCTTGTGGAAAGCGACCATCTGCGAGATGTCCATCCGGTAGATATGGTCGGCACCGAACACCGCGACCAGGTCGGGGCCATGTTCTTCGATCAGATTAATGTTTTGGTTGACCGCGTCTGCGGTGCCCTGAAACCAGGATTCACCAAGCAGCATCTGCGGCGGCACGACGGTGACGAACTGGTCCTTCAGCAAGGGTGAGATGGTCCAGGCCTTGCGCACATGCTCGATCAGCGACTGCGACTTGTACTGCACCAGCAGGTAGATGGTCCGGATCTGCGAATTGATCAGGTTGCTGAGCACGAAGTCGACGATGCGGTAGCGCGAGCCGAAGGGCACCGATGGCTTTGAGCGGGCAGCGGTCAGCGGTTGCAGGCGCGAGCCTTGTCCACCGGCCATAACGAAAGCGATGATTCGATCGGGCATGTCTCCTCCAGACGCTGTGAGTCGGAAACTGAGCGTCGATAACGGATCACGGCTCCTTGGTCAGCGTTGGCCAGGTAGTCGTTGGTTCGTTCGTAGCAACGCGCCTACCGCGTTACAATGGCCGCTCAGTTTGGTTGTGTTCGATGTCGTCGCCGGCGAGACGTTGACGCTCGTCGAGCCCGACATTGGCCCATGATAAACCCGGAGGCGGTTTCGTTGTTGCGATCCGACAGTTCAAGCACGATTGGCTGCGCTCTGCTCTTGGTTGGCGGGCTTTGGCTTGTCCCTGTCGAACGACGATTTCCTTACACCCCAGATTGACATCGGGGCCGATTTGACCTGATTCACGGAGAGACAATGGGACAGAGTTTCGAGCTACCGCGGCGCCCGGTGGTCCTGATCATCCTCGATGGTTTCGGCACCAATCCGAGCAAAGCAAACAATGCCGTCGTTCTCGCGCAGACGCCGAATCTCGATCGGCTGTTCGCGAGCAACGCGCACACCGTTTTGCAGGCCTCAGCGCGCGCCGTCGGTCTTCCCGAGGGCCAGATGGGGAACTCCGAAGTCGGACACATGACGCTCGGCTCGGGCTGCACCGTGCGCCAGGATCTGGTCCTGATCGACGATGCGATCGCCGATCGGAGCTTCTTCGACAACAAGGTGTTGCAGGCTGCGGCGCGGCGCGCGGTTGAGCTTGGCCGTCCGTTGCATCTGATGGGGCTGGTGTCCGATGGCGGCGTGCATAGCCATGTTCGGCATCTCAATGCGTTGATCAAGCTCAGCAAGTACCAGGGTGCGCGTCCGGTGGTGCACATGATCACCGACGGCCGCGATACCGCGCCGCGCTCAGCGCTGAGCTATCTGGCGGCGCTCGACGAGGCCCTCGCGGCAGCCGGCGGTCTGATTGGCAGCCTGTCTGGGCGCTATTACGCGATGGACCGCGACAAGCGTTGGGATCGCACCAAGCTGGCCTTTGATGCGCTGGTGCATGGTCAGGGGCGTCGAGCGGATTCCGCGCGCGCTGCCATCGAGCAGGCCTATGCGGCCGATGAGGACGATGAGTTCATCCGCCCGACGCTGATCACGGATGCTGAGCTGATCCAGGACGGCGACCCGGTGATCTTCTTCAACTTCCGCAAGGATCGCCCGCGACAGATCGTCTCGGCGCTCTACAACCGCGATTTCGATCAGTTCGATCGGGGTGACTTCAAGGCTGCTGATCTGACCTGCATGATGGAGTATGACCCCTGGTACGGGCTGCCGACGGCCTTCAGCCACGAGATGCCTCCGGTGGTGCTGGGCGAGATCCTGAGTGATGCCGAGCTGCCGCAGTTCCACTGCGCAGAGACCGAGAAGTATGCGCATGTGACCTTCTTCTTCAACGGCGGTCGCAGTGATCCGTTTCCCGGCGAAGCGCGTTGTTTGATCCCCTCGCCCCAGGTCGCGACCTATGACCTTCAGCCCGAGATGTCGGCCGCCGAGGTGGCGGATGCGGTGATCGCGGCCCTTGAGAGTCGCGCCTATGCGTTCATTGTGGTGAATTTTGCCAATGGCGATATGGTCGGGCATACCGCGGTGAGATCGGCCGTCATCCAGGCGGTTGAGACCCTTGATCGCGAGGTCGGACGCGTGATCGAGAGCGCCGCCGCTGAGGGCTATTCGGTGCTGCTGACCGCTGATCACGGCAACTGCGATGAGATGGTCGATCCCCTGACCGGTGAGCCACACACTCGCCATACCGTCTATCCGGTGCCTTGTTTGGTCATCGATGAGGTTGCTTGGCGGCTGCGGATTGGTGCCGGCATTGAGGACGTAGCCCCAACCGTGCTGCAACTCATGGGGCTGCCACAGCCTGAGGCCATGCAGGGCAAATCGATCCTGCTGAAACCGGCACAGAAATAGCCCAGGTTGGCGGGCGGCGCTGCAGTCAGTCGCTCGGCCCGGCGCTGCTTGACTTGTCTCAGCCACGGCTTTGCTCATGCAACAGTATCTCGAACTGCTCCGCGATGTGGTCGACAACGGTCGCGATCGATCCGATCGCACCGGAGTGGGTACGCGCTCCGTGTTCGGACGCCAGATCCGCTTCGATCTCGACGCCGGCTTTCCGCTGGTGACCACCAAACGGATTCATCTCAAGAGCGTCATTGCCGAGTTGCTCTGGTTTCTCTCCGGCTCCACCAATAATCGCGACCTGAATGCACAGGGCGTCAGGATCTGGGACGAATGGGCGGCTGATGATGGTGCGCTCGGCCCCATCTATGGGGCCCAGTGGCGCAGTTGGCCGACGCCCGACGGAGGCTCGATCGATCAGATCAGCCAAGTGTTGGAGGCGATCAAACGGGAACCCGACTCACGTCGGTTGCTGGTGACGGCCTGGAACCCAGCCGATCTTCCGGCATCAAACTGCTCGCCGCGGCAGAATGCGGCCGCGGGGCGCATGGCGCTCGCGCCCTGTCACTGCCTGTTCCAGTTTTATGTGCAGGATGGGGCCTTGTCCTGCCAGCTCTATCAACGCAGTGCCGACCTATTCCTGGGGGTGCCCTTTAACATTGCGAGTTATGCGCTGTTGACGCAGATGATAGCGCAGCAAGCGGACTTGGCCGCCGGCGAATTGGTGCATACATTCGGCGATCTGCACCTCTACCAGAACCATCTAACCGACGAGATCGTCTATGAGCAGCTGCGCCGTGAGCCCCGCCCCTTGCCGCGCCTGCGCATGCTTCGCAGACCGTCGAGCCTGTTCGACTATCGGCTTGACGACTTCCACATCGAGGGCTACGACCCGCATCCGCTGATCCGAGCGCCGATTGCGGTCTGATGCAGCTTGGGTTACTGCGATCGATTCGGTACCCCCAACGCGCTTCAGGTCTGAAGACACCTTTCAGCGATGCCTTGCCTTAACAGAGACCCAGTAACCGCATGACCCTGATGCAAGCGTTAATCGAATACGGCCTGTTCGCGGCCAAAGCCCTGACCCTGGTGCTAGCCATCGGACTTTTGGCGGTGATGATTCTGCGGGTTCGGCAGAGCAGTTCGTCCGATGAGGATGATGACGGCAGTCGTCTCGAGGTCGTCGATCTGAACCATCGCTATGCGCAGATGGCAGACCGGATCAAGGCGGCGACATTGCCGCCAAAGGTTGTTAAGAAAGACTTTAAGGCTGAGCGTAAGGCGGAGAAGGCGAAGGCAAAGCTCGAGCAGCCGGATCAGCGGCGTCTTTTTGTGATCGATTTCCACGGCGATCTGATGGCCACCGAGGTTGGCGCTTTGCGCGAGGTGATCTCAGGGTTGTTGATGACCGCAAGCAGCGAAGATGAGGTGCTGGTGCGTCTCGACAATGCAGGCGGTGCCGTGCACGAGCATGGTCTTGCTGCTTCGCAGTTGTTGCGACTGCGGACCGCCGGAATCCCGTTGACCATTGCCGTCGATAAGGTTGCGGCAAGTGGCGGCTATTTGATGGCTTGTGTCGCCAATCGCATCATTGCGGCGCCGTTTGCGGTGGTTGGCTCGATCGGCGTGCTCGCCGAGATGCCGAATTTCCATCGCTTGCTGCAACAGAAGGGCGTCGACTTCGAGCTGCATACCGCCGGCGAGCACAAGCGCACCTTGACGCTGTTCGGGGAGAACACCGACGAGGGGCGGGCTAAGCTGCGCGAGCAGCTCGAGGAGACCCATGGCCAGTTCAAGTCGTTCATCGCTGCATACCGCCCGGATCTGGATCTGAGCAAGGTTGCGACTGGCGAGTATTGGCATGGCGAGCAGGCGCTCAGCCTGGGGTTGGTTGACGGTGTGCAGACCAGTGATGACTACCTGCTGTCGGCGCGGCAGGAGGCGAGCCTCTACAAGGTTCGTTATCGCGCTCACAAGCGGCCGCTGGAGCGCCTGCTCGGATCGGTTGGTCTCGAAGATTCGCGCGCGGGAGTGCTGTCGCTTGGCTCTCTTGCTGCACTGATTGGGCGGCGGATTGGACGCTGGATGCTGGCTCGAGACAACGTCTGAGGCGATGAGCATGATGCATCTCCAACCAGGGCGGAGTGATGACGGCATGGTTGCTCGTGCTCAGCCCCCTCGACAGCGCCCTCGGTTAGTGCGGGTCAGCAGCATGGGCTGGTTCTTGCGAGTCGGTTGCCTGGCGATGCCGATACTGCTGGGCGTGACGGTGACCAAGGCAGCGGCCCAACCCGGGCTAGAGCAGCCGGCATCGGGGTCTGGGGAGCAGGCCGGGATAGCCAGCGAAGCCGCTGCTGTAGGCCGCATCCACGAGCGACTCGACCTGCTTGCCGATGAGACCGGCCAGCTGCGGGCCGAAGTTGCTGCTCAATCCGATCTCTTGCGTCGCCTGATGCCGGATCTCGATGGGCTGTTGCCGGTCTCTTCGCAGCCGGAGCAAGACGCTTCCGGAGTTGATCTGGAAGCGCTGACGACCTGCCAAAGCGATATGGCGGAGCTCAGTGCGCGCTTGCATCAGCAACAGCTCATGCTAGACGAGGCACGGCGTCGCGCCGAGAAGGCAGAGAAGGGGGCGGCGGCCATGAATGAAGCTCAGGCTCATGCCGCGACTGAGATTGAGCGGCTGAGCACTGAGTTGGCGATGGCTAAGGCGCGCCAGAACGAGGCATTGCAGCAGGCGGTGGAGCTCGAACGCCGACTTGCGACCGCTGAGGCCCGGCTTGCCCGCTTGGCAACAAACACAAAGGTTCAAAGGGAGCAGGCAATCGCGGGGCCTGACTCAAAACCGTTTGAGCCGGCCGTTGCGCTGATCAGCGAAGGGCCAGGGCCAGAGGCTGAAGCGACGGCTGTCGATGCCTCTGACCGATCGAGCGTCTTGGGCCTCACCGCATCGGATGCGGCGTCAGCATCGCTCGCGCAGCCCTCAGCGCCCGTGTTCTACGAGGTGCGGGCTGCGGATACGCTGTCGCGGATCAGTGCCCGCGTCTATGGTGATGCCAGTGCCTGGGAGCGGATCTATGACGCCAATCGTGACCTGTTGACGGCGCCAGATGCGTTATCACCTGGGATGTCGCTGGTCATTCCCTAACTGAGACCCGTTTCTCATGGTCGATCGGCCGAGGCTGACCGCGACGGTCTTTAACGGCTGGCTATCGGCTCGCCTGCGCGATTAGAGCGATGAGCTGTGCCATGCGCTGCGTCGCCGGCGCAGCCGCAGGTGCGGCAGGATAAGACCGATGAGGATGCCGCCGACGACCACGGCGGCGCCAATCAGGAACCAATGTTGCCGGGTCTTGTTGCTGAGTTCGAGATTGCGGTGCTCGAGCTGGTCGACCTGGAGCAGTAGGGCCGACACCTGCTGTTGTAACTCGTGGCGCTCACGGTCGATCTGGATCGCGTTGGTCGCGGCATGCCGAATCTCGGCCAGCTCCGCCTCGAGATCCTGCTTGTCGCGTTTCAGCGTCTCCGCGTCAGCCATGAGTGCATCATAGTCGTTTTGCAGCGTGCTCAGTTGTGCCGCTAGCTTATCGGGCTCCTGCTGCAGCGCGGCGAGTTTTGCGCGCATCGACTCGAGTTCGCTGCGGGCGGCGGGTTCATTCTGTAGATAGTTCAGTAAGATGTATCCAGTCAGCCCTTCGTCGGTCCGCACCCTTGCGTAGCCGCTCTCCTTGTTGACGCTGAGTATCGTCAGCGGCGTGCCGCTCGGCAGCTGACGCAGAATCTTGTAACGCGTGCTCTCGCCACTGCGCAGATTGAAGTCGTATTGATCAGTGACGTACCGCGTCTCGCCTTCGGCGAGTGCGCCGATCGACGTGGCAGCCAGTGCCGCTGCCAGGCACAGGCCGGTCAGAAAACGGGCGCGGTGGTGATCATGTGAGGACTGCATGAGGCCGGTTCTGAGGCAACTTCCAGGGCTTGTCTTAGGGCGCTGGCGTGGTGCCGGATTGCTGATCAAGCAGTAACCACTCGAGTAGGGCCTTCTGCGCATGCAATCGATTCTCCGCTTCGTCCCAGACCACAGATTGAGGGCCGTCGATGACATCCGCGCTGACCTCTTCGCCTCGATGTGCCGGCAGACAATGCATGAAGAGGGCGTTTGGGCGGGCCTTCGCCATGATTGCTGAGGTGACGCTGAAATCGGCGAATACCGCCTTGCGCTGAGCTTCTTCACTTTCCTGGCCCATGCTGGCCCAGACGTCGGTCACCACAAGATCGGCGTTCTCGACTGCCTCTGCTGGATCATGCATGAGGCTGCAATGGTCTGCGCCAGCGGCCAGGATCTCGGGTTCGGGCTCAAAACCAGGCGGGCAGGCGATGTGCAGCTCAAAGCCGAAGAGACGGGCGGCATTGATGTAGGAATGACACATATTATTGCCATCCCCGACAAAGGCCACACGCCGCCCCCGAATCGAACCGCGATGTTCGACATAGGTCTGCATGTCGGCCAGTAACTGGCAGGGATGAAAGCGGTCGGTCAGCCCATTGATCACTGGTACCCGCGAATGGTCGGCAAACCGTGTTAGGGTCTCGTGCTCGAAGGTGCGGATCATCACGATGTCGACCATTCGCGAGAGCACCCGAGCGCTATCCTCAATCGGCTCGCCACGGCCGAGCTGGGTATCTCTTGGAGACAGGAACAGCGCCGTGCCACCCAGTTGCGACATGCCGGCCTCGAACGAGACGCGGGTTCGGGTCGATGATTTTTCAAACACCATTGCGAGTGTGTAGCCGACCAGCGGTTGGTAGCTCTCGCCGCGGTGTCGTTGCTGCTTTAGTGCTGTCGCGCGCGTAATGAGTCGCGCCGCTTCTTGCTCGTTGAGGTCGAGCAGGCTCAGGAAGTGCTTAGGCGGAGTCTGGCTGTTATCGAACGTCACGAGGAGCTTCCGGCGTCAGGGTCTGCGTGGGTGCTTAAGAACATCAGTATGAGTTCGGATACCGTCTCAACGATCTCCGTCGCTTGGTCGTCGTCGATGATCAGCGGTGGTAGCAATCGCACCACCGAGCCCGCCGTCACGTTGATGAGCAGGCCTCGATGCAGCGCCTCAGTGACCAATTCGGGGCAGGGCCGGTCCAGCTCAATCCCGATCATCAGTCCGCAGCCGCGAATGTCTTGCACGCCAGCGACGCCATTGAGTCGGGTGCGGAAGCCATCGATCAGCCGGTCGCCGAGCACGGCTGCGCGCGATGGCAGACCCTCATGCTCGAGGGTGTCGAGCACGCTGGCCGCCGCGCGGCAGGCGAGTGGGTTACCGCCAAAGGTTGAGCCGTGGCTGCCTGGGCCGAGAACCTCAGCCGCCGCGCCGCTGGCGAGGCAGGCGCCGATGGGGATGCCGTTTGCGAGTCCTTTGGCGAGGGTCATCACGTCGGGTTTGATGCCGCTCCACTGATGCGCGAACAGGCGTCCGGTCCGACCCATGCCGGTTTGGATCTCGTCGACCATCAAGAGCCACTGATGGTGGTCGCAGAGCGCGCGCAGGCGAGGCAGATAATCCTCGTCTGGAATCATGATGCCACCCTCACCTTGGATCGGCTCGACGAGGACCGCGACGATATTGGGCCGGTTTGCGGCGGCGGTCTCGATCGCGTCGATGTCGTTGTAAGGCACGCGCACGAAGCCTTGGACCAAGGGCTCGAAACCGGCCTGCGCCTTGCGGTTGCCGGTTGCAGTGAGCGTGGCCAGGGTGCGGCCGTGGAAGGCGTTCTCCATCACCAAGATCGCGGGGTTCGCGATGCCGCGCTGATGGGCGTGCAGGCGCGCCAGCTTGATCGCGGCCTCGTTTGCCTCAGCGCCGGAGTTGCCGAAAAACACGCGGTCCATCCCGGCCGCTCCGCATAGGCGCGCGCCGAGTTCAGCTTGCTGTGGAACCTGGTAGAGGTTGGAAGTGTGGATGAGGGTGCCGGCTTGATCGCACACCGCCGCACGTACGGCCGCATGGGCATGCCCAAGGCCGCAGACGGCAATGCCGCTGAGCGCGTCGAGATAGCGCCGTCCGTCGACATCCCAGAGCCAGGCGCCTTCACCATGCTCGAAGGCAACCGGCAGGCGTTTGTAGGTCGCCATCAGCGGTGCACCGCTGTTGCTCGCTTGAGGCTCGGCGCCCGATAGTGCGCCGGCGTCTTCAGGCCCATTCACGATGGTCTCTCCAAGTCTTCGATCGACGCAATGTGCCACCCAGTGATTTGCGATGACAGCAGCTTAAATGATCGAGTAAACCGAGAAGCATAGCAGGATAAGCCTAGAGCAGGCTAATCATGTCGACACGCGATTTTCTCGAACCGGATCTCGGCTGCTTGCGGTCGGCGACGGTCTGGCGATGGTCTGGCTGGGCTCACCGACTAAGCACACTTGGCATGCCGAGCGTGCTTAGTGTGTTAAGTATGCAGGAGGTGTCTAATCTAGCATGCTGTTTTTTGCTCCTGCGTACTCGAGGTTTGGGTACTCGCCTCGTCGCCTGCTAAGCTGGCGATTGTCTTCAACGTCGGTTGTCTTCGTGGAGCAACGCGGTTGATCTCATGAGCGCTAAGTATCTGAATTGGAATCTCAACCAGAATCGCTTGGGCTTTGCGCTCGCCTTGCTGTTGCTGGTTTCAGCAGGCGGGCAGGTCGCTGCTGCTCAAGTCGAGATAGGTCCTGAGTTGAGTCGGCTGTCGACCGCGCACGGGTTTGCAGTGAGCGGCATCGAGGTGCTTGAGGACGAGCGTGGGCGTTCGGAAGATGTCGACCTCTACCGCCGGTTGCGCGTGCTTCTCGAGCGCTTCGACCACATCCTGGTGCACGGTGCGAGCGGGGAGGTGGCGCGGGTCATCATCATGGGCCGCACCAATACAGCGCCGCCGCCAAAGCTGCAGATCGATCCTGAGCCGGACTCAGGCGCAACGGCCGGGCAGATCGAGCTCGAGACGATCCGTCAAGGCGCTCAGCATTCGGTTCGCGTCACGCTCGAGGGGGCGGCTGGTCGCCGCGTCGATCGCACGCTGTTGATCGATACCGGTGCGGATGCCGTGGTGCTGCCGGCATCGATGATCGCGCCGCTCGGAATCGATCAGGCGACGCTGTCCGAGCGCGAGGTGCAGACCGCTAACGGCCGAACCCAGGCCCTGATGGGGACCCTGGAAGCGGTTTGGCTGGACGGTGAGCGCTTGCCGGGGGTCGCCGTTGCGTTCATTGATGAGGATAAGCTCGGGACCCCTGGCCTACTTGGGATGAGTGTATTGGGTCGCTATCAAATGACCATTGACGACGACAACAGCCGCCTTAGGTTGACGCCGAACCGCGGTAGCGCCACGGCTACGAGTGGCGACGCCCAGGCGCCAGACCAATAGCGAGCCTGACAGTCGATCTCGCCGCGAACGCAGCGGTAGTCATACTGGGCCGGAAGGCAGTTGATTGATTTGTCCTGTCCTGCACGCTATCCCGCGCGCTATCCCGCGCCCCCTATCGCTCATCTTTATCCAGCATCCCTATCCCGCATCCCTATCCCGCCAAGCGTCGTGTGCCGACGAGGATCTGTCGCTGCCTGAGGTCCTTGAGCAATCCGGTGCCAAACTGGACGACGCGCGCTGGCTCTGGATGCCGCAGCTCAGCGGCGATCGTCTCCAAGCACTCGAGTCCTGATCGCTGCGACTGTTGTTCTTTAATAAGCTGCAGCAAGCGCTGAGTGACCAGGTTGATCTTCAGGAACTCGACCTCGTCGTTTCGGTTGCGATAGACCACCAGGTGGGTGGCTTCAGGGCCTGGCTCTTGTGGCTGGAAGTCAGGTCCGATCTGGTGCACTGGGAAACGGTAACTGAGATTCCAAGCAAGCGGCGAGAGCAGGGGGATGCCGGTGAGCAGATCGCCGTTCGGGTCGGCGAGATCGGTGGCCGCTTCATCATCGCTGAACAGCAGCGCGGCCTCGACCCATTCGTAGTGCGCAAGCTCGAGCATGAAGGGCAGGTCATCGGGCTGCGCCTCTCGCTCTTCGCTGAGGAAGGCGATGAGTTCTTGGCCGAGCTGCGGGAAGAGCGGCGTGGTCGCTCGGTGCTTGATCATGAACTGGCGGATCAGCGCATCCCAGCGTGCCTGACCCAGGCATTGATACAATACCGGAAAGCCCTGGCTTAACAGCGACGAGAGGTTGTTGAAGAACAGATCGCGATAGATTGCCATCCGCCTCGGTTCGACCTCGGCGGGTAGCGCTCTCTCTGCCGGGTTACGGATGTGGGCAGTGAAAGCGCGCTGGACCTCTGCGAAATGCTTGGCCCCGGGCTTCGGAGTCATGCCTGCCGGAGTCATGCCTGCCGGAGTCATCCCTGACTGCAGGTTATGGTCATGAGGCATAGGCCAGCTGCTCCTGCCTCAGTTGGGCGGTTGCAAGCCTATGAGACGCTTGAAGAGAGGCTTGAATGCTGCTGATTCGCTGAACCTCGTTGGTGAGTTGATCGAGCGGCGGAATGTTGAAGTCGCGTTCGAGTAGTGTTGGAAACACGCCGAAGCGCTGATAGGCATGCTCAAGCAAGTCCCAGACCGGCTCGATCACATCCGCCCCATGGGTGTCGACACGGAGGTCTGGCGCCTCTTCAAAGTGCCCGGCGATGTGTCCGTAGACGATACGATCACCTGGGAGGCCATTGAGAAACGTATTCGCATCGTAGCGGTGGTTGATGCTATTGACCTGGATGTTGTTGACGTCGAGGAGCAGATTGCAGTCGGCCTCGTGCAAGACCGCGTTGATGAACGCCAGCTCGCTCATTTCTTGGCCGGGTGCGGCGTAGTAGGACACATTCTCGAGTGCAATTCGCCGTTCTAAGATGTCCTGAACCTGGCGGATGCGCTCGACCACATGGTCAACGGCCTCGCTGGTAAACGGAATCGGCATCAAGTCGTAGAGATGGCCTTCGTCCGAGCAAAAACTCAGATGCTCGGTGTAGGCGCGAATCTGATGCCGATCGAGAAATCCCTTGATGCGGCGAACCAGGTCGAGATCCAGCGGGGCCGGCGAGCCGATCGAGAGGGAGAGCCCGTGGCAAACGAACGGGTAGCGCTCAGTCAGGCTGCGCAGGACCTTGCCCCAGCGGCCGCCGACACCGATCCAATTCTCCGGCGCGATCTCCCAGAAATCGACCTCGGCGGGGCGCTGTTCGGCTGCGACCGCCGCAAAGGCGCGTCGCAGGCCGAGGCCCGCGCCATGAACAGGGAAAGCATGTGCGCTCATGGCGAGACCCTCAGATCGATCGAGCGGGATCAGCTGGCGCCGCCGCACTTACCTTCGCCGCACTTACCCTCGCCACCCTCTTTGTTGCCACATTTGCCTTCGCCGCACTTGCCTTCGCCGTCACTCTTGCCGCCACACTTGCCTTCGCCACAGCTGCCTTCAGCGAGCATCAGATAGCCGCCGTCGAGCTGCTCGGCAGCAAAAGGATTCTCTGCGGCATGGGCCAGATTAGCCATCGACAGGCTGCCGACGAGGGCAGCGCCGATCACCGCAGCAGCTGGGGTTGTGGTGTTCTTGGACATGGGTTCCACTCCGAAAATGATAGAGTTATCGTTTCTCTTGGTGCCTGCCGACGCCGAAACTGGGTCTCGGATGCGCCGACAACGACTCATTCATAGCACAGTGTTTTGCTGGGGTAAAACCGGGCGGCTCGTCCAGCTACTGTCTGCTATCGCTGGTAGAGACCCAGTAAACTGGTCAAATGTTTCATCGCAGAGGCTCTGAGTTTCGATCTCGATCGATCTCGATCTTGGCAAGCTCAATCTCAAGCTCAAGCGCGCGTGCGGTTCCCGGCTCCGCGTCGCTTGATGCACTTTAGGTAAGATTTGGGTTGGAAATCGCGCCCATCGTGCTGAATCTTCCAGATCGCTTCGGCCAGACATTCAAGCATGCGATGTTCGGCCTCGTGCACATCGCCGAGGCAGTGCCTGATCATGCCTTGGTAGAGGCGTTGAATACCGGCCGGGCGGTCGGTGCTGACCTGCTCCTGCAGCGCGATGTGCAGGGCCATGTGTAAAAACGGGTTGCTTTCGCCACCTTCGGGCCGCCATTCGCGGCCGATGACCGCTTCGCCCTGCTCGAGCAAGGCGTGATATTCAGGGTGCTGGCTGGCAACTTCGACGATCTGCCGCTCGACGGGTTCGAGTGGCTCGCCGGCCTGCGCTTTGCGCCAGGCGGTAAGATAGGCCTGGCGGAGCTGGTCGCGATCTTGGCTGAACATGGGCGTTTGCTTGGACTGTCAGGAAGGCTTGTAGGGACCAATCAAGGCGATCGGTCAACCCTGATCCAGGGCGTGACGGCGAGTGTGAACCTATCGATCTATCGATCGATCGCTTTTTTGTTCAGCTCAGGGACTGACTGCGGCATCTGCTCAGGTATCGTTTTCGGGTCAGCCGGTGTCTTCTGTCGGTACTCACAGAGATCGGAGATCGGGCAGTGCGGGCAGTTCGGCTTGCGTGCCTTGCAGAGATACCGACCGTGGAGGATGAGCCAGTGATGGGCATCCTGCAGGAACGGCGCTGGCACCAAGCGGAGCAGACCTTGCTCGACCGCCAATGGCGTTTTCCCGGGTGCGAGTCCAGTGCGATTCGCGACTCGGAAGATATGTGTGTCGACGGCGATGGTCGGTTCACCAAAGGCCGTATTCAAGACCACGTTGGCGGTCTTTCGGCCAACACCCGGCAAGGCTTCGAGCGCGGCGCGCTCGCGAGGGACCTCGCCACCATGCTCGTCGACCAGCTTGCGGCAGGTCGCGATGATGTTCTTGGCCTTGGCATTGAACAGCCCGATGGTGCGGATCTGTGTCTTAAGCCCATCCTCGCCCAATGCCAGGATCGCAGCCGGCGTGTTGGCTACCGCAAATAGGCGCTCGGTGGCCTTGTTGACGCCCTTGTCAGTCGCCTGTGCCGAGAGGATGACGGCGATCAGCAGCTCAAAGGCTGAGCTGTAACGGAGTTCGGTTGTTGGGGTGGGATTGGCCTGGCGCAGCCGTTCGAAGATTGCCGTGCGTTTGGTCTTGTTCAAAGATGGTCTCTATCTGAACTCGAGCTGAACTCGAGCTGAACTCGAGCTGAATTCGAGGCGAGCAAGCTTCAGGTCGATGCCTAGACGATTGCTCGCTCGCGCAGCACCTTGACCTGGAACAGGGTGTTGCGCTCTTCTTCCTCCAGCGCCGATTGAATGAAATGGATGCTGCGCTGGTACAGCGGGATGATGTTGTACTTGAGCGCATTGACCCGTTTTTGCGCCTTGCGCTGCTCTTCCATCAGCCGATAAAGCGCAATCTCGACCTCGCCGAGCCGCGCCAAGAGCACGGCGGCTTCAGCCAGGTGCTCGCGGGTGTTGTCGAAACTGGCGTCGGTGCCGAGCAGCCCCGTCGGTTTGATTGGCAAGCGCTCGGCGGATACCGATGGGTACTCAACACCCAGCGAGCGCCGTGGCAGGATGTCGATCTGCAGTCCTGGTGCGGCACCCAGCGCCGCCTGATTCAGTCCGCGACTGCCCATGCGCAGATGCGTTATGCCAAGGCAGCGATAGGCCTCGGCGAGTCCGCGTTCGGCATCCTCTCGCAGTCGCCGATATTCGCCGATGCGCTCGTACACCAAACGCGTCAGCAGTTCCCGCTTGCGCTCAAGTAGGTCGTGCCCCTCCTCAAGGAATTTGGCCTGCTTCTTCAATGATAGCAGGGTGTTTTTGGTCGGCGGGACCTTGAGTACTTGCTGGGCCATGGCGTTGATAACTCCGCGGGACGGGTCAGGACCGATGTCGGGCCCTAGAGATTACCGGCAAAACGGTGCATTGTGCCAAAGAGGCGGTGGGTGGATGCTGGTGTTGGTCAAGCGGTCAGCGCGTCAGGCGTCCTCGCAGTTGGTCGTTATCGTCTGGTCTGGCGGCTGCGCCCCAGTCGCCGCGCGCGAGTAGTGCTGCCCCGTAAGCGGCCTCTTGCTGCCGCGCGCATTCCACGGGCAAACCGAGGATGCGACTGCGGATGGCGCTCCAGACCGGGTTTTGGGCGCCACCGCCGCTGCTTAGGATGCGCCTTGGTGTCGGTGCCCCGAGCGCACCTAGCCGCTGATAGCCGGTGCGCTCGATCTGGGCGATGCCTTCGAAGAGGCCGGCCAGGAATAGGCTGTCGTCGACGGGTCTTGGTGTGATTCTCGGCGCGAGGTCGGGGTTGGCGATCGGAAAGCGCTCGCCGCGATGCGGCAGTGGGTAGTAATCGAGTCCGGTCGACCAGGTCGGGTCGATGCGCTCGCTCAGCCGGCTGAGCTGGGTATCGTCGAAAAACCGCCTCAGCACGGCACCGCCACTGTTGGATGCGCCGCCGACGAGCCAGAGGTCGCCGACCCGATGGCTATACACCCCGCTGGCGGCGTCTGTGACCGCGCGCGTGGAGACCAGTTTGAGCACCAGCGTGGAGCCGAGACTGGTCACCGCATCACCTGGTGCTCGGGCCCCGGCCGCCAGCGTCGCCGCGGTACTATCGGTGGTCCCGGCGGCGATACGCAGTGTCGGCGCTAGCCCCGTTGCCGTTGCGACCGCCACGCTCACCGGTCCAAGATTGACCCCAGGTGGATGGCAGCGCGGTAGCTCGACGGGTTTTAGGTCCAGCGCCAGAAGCCAGGGCGGGTAGGCGCGTCGGTGTGGGTCGAAGCCGAGTTTGAGTGCGTTGTTCCAATCGCTGTCGCCGAACTGGCCGCGCAGGCGTCCGCTGATCCAATCCGCCTGATGCAGCGCGAGCGCGGGCTGGTCCGGATCGAGCTGTCGTCGCAGAGACAGCAGCTTAGCGAGGGAGGCGCTGGGGCCTTGAGCAGGCGAATCGTTGGGCGCGCGCTCGGCGACGATCTTTGCCTCGTCGACAGCACGTGCGTCGTTGTACATCAGCGCGGGGGTCAGTGGCTTGCCCTGGAGCGTGCACAGCAGGAGGGTCGCCGAGGTGGCGTCGACGCAAAGCCTTTGCGGACGATAGCGGCCGAGATCGCAGCACAGCTGGCTCAGCACCTCAATGACGGCCTGCCACCAGTGCTCCGGGTCCTGTTCGGTGGCACAGCTAATCCGGCCGCGGCTGTTCGTTTGGTTGCCGCCACCGTTCGCCTGGCTCGCCTGGTTCGCGTGGAGTGCAAGGAACTCCGCCTTGGCGATGGCGATCGGCTCGCCAGCGCGGTCGATGGCCATCGCGCGGCAGCCGGAGGTGCCGAGATCAAGCCCGATCCAACAGGGACGGCCAGCAACGTCGGTCAAGGCAGTGCGACGGCCGCGGGTGCCTGCCAGTGGGGTGCGCGGTGTTCGGCGACGACCGTCGTGTAGATGCCGCCGCGGACATTGAACTCGGCGGTCAGCCGCATGAAGCGCGGCTCGGTGGCCTGCACCAGGTCGGTCAGGATGCGGTTGGTGACGGCTTCATGGAATCCGCCCTCGTCACGATAGGACCAAACGTACAGCTTCAATGATTTCAGCTCGACGCAGGTCGTTTCTGGCACGTATTCCAGGGTTAGCTCGGCAAAATCTGGCTGTCCGGTTTTCGGGCACAGGCAGGTGAACTCGGGAACACGGATGCGGATCGTGTAGTCGCGCTCGGGCTGTGGGTTGGGGAAGGTCTCCAGGGCTTGGCTGGGGCTGGTCGCCATGATGATGCAGTCTCTTTGATTGTGGTTAGCCTAGGGTGGCTGAGTATAGGGCGAATTCTGGTTGTGATGAGTTCACGCGATTCATCTGCCAGGGTGGCGTGGCGCCATGAGTGTTAAGTAGACTTTGGAGCGGTTCCTGGGCCACCCGGTGTCCCTGAGCTGCCTGGTGTCCAGGCATAGAGGCTGCGCTTGGCGTAGACACGGAAGCCGGTGTCTTCGTAGATGCTGCATGCCGGCTGGTTGCGGACATCCACGGACAAGAGTACGAACTCAGCACTATTCTTGCCGGCGCGGCTCAGTGCCTCGGCAACCAGCAGTCGGCCCAACCCATGGCCGCGCCATGCCGGAACGATGCCCATGTAAATGAGTTCCCAGCAGGCCGTCTGCGGATGCGGCGCCAGCAGCAGCAGGCCTGCGTCCTCTCCCTTGAAGCGCAGAACACACCAATGCTCAGGTGTGAATTGTCCCTGTCGCTGAAAGCCCTCGATGGCCTGCAGGGGGGAGAGGACACCATGCAGACCTGGGCAATCGAGAGAGCCGTCTTCGATGCGTGTCATGAGCGACAGCAGCCGCGCTGAGGGCAGCTGACCGATGGATTCGATCGAGGCCTCTGGTCTTGTGCGTGGCCTGGGGTCGCCCTGGCTGCTGTGTCGCCTTGTCTTGGCTTGCATGTAAAGTAGGTCGACCAAGAGCGGGAAGCCATTCTCTCGCAGTAACACGGCTGCCTCTTCATCCGCGCTGTCGACCACCGCTTGGACGATGTCGAGACCCTGGCTGTCAGCCCAGTGTTGGGCCCCACGCAACAGGATCGCAGCCCACTGGGAGCGGTCGGCAGGCAGCCAGAGCCGAGCGGTGTTGCCCGGCTGCGGCTGCACCCAGACCGCCGCAGCCGGGCCATCGCTTGTGGGGATGATCAGTAGGCTGCTCCAGTCTGCCTCCGGCTGCTGCGCGACCGTGTCGATGGCCTCTGCGAGTTCCGCGAGGCTGCTCGGTTCATCCGCCGCGGCGAGAAGCCTGAGTGCATTGACCCGCCAGGGTGCGGGACATCGGATCAGTGTTGCGCCATCTCGGGCTTGGTCGCAGAGCGCGGGCCGCCTAATAGACATAGGGCGTCGCCACTCGCAAGGGTGAAGCGTCTGTTTTAGGGTAAAGTGTAAAGTACGTTGCCATCCTGAACGATGAATCGCCTGTTTTGCGGTAAAATATGAAGTGTGTCGCTATCGCGAACGATAAAGCACTGGTTTTAACGTGAATCTCACGTGATTCATCTTCATCTGCCGGTGTGGCGCGGCGCCATTGAGAGTCAGGGGTAACACTGGGCATCGACACCATTGTTGTGTTGTCATTGTCTAGGCTGTTGCTGATTAGCCTGGCTCGCCCCTGGTCAGAATGGATGGTTAAGTACCCGTGCAAGCTCAAGTGCCGGTTTCGCAGTAACCTTGATGGAACAGTGGGCGTGTTTCTGCGACACTACCTCAGCCGTCGAGGAACAGCCGATGAATAACTCTAGCCTTGCCATTTTGCTGGCTGCCGCAGCCTTAATTCTAGGGTTGGGTGCACTGGCGATCTTCTACATTTCGGTCGTCAGACAAAGAGACGACAGCGATGCGACGGAGTTGGATGCGCCGCCTGAACGACCGGCGGATGCGGCTTTGACCGAATCCGATCCTCCAGCCCAGTCCCCTCCTGGGCGGCACAAAAAGAAGCTGGCAGACAAGACTCAGCGCTATCTTTTCGTCGTATTCGATGAGCCGGGACCCGAGACGAATCGGGAGCTGGGTCAGCTGCTTAAGGAGACCAAGGCCTTCTACGAGGCGGCGCTCGGCATCTACCATATTCCCCCGGGACCTGAGGGCTATCCGCTGACCGTTGCAAACGCCTCATCCCCTGGAACCTTGCCGCCACTGCACCTTGATGACGGTGAGCATGCACCGGTGCAGGGCGTCTCTATCTTGATTAAGTTTATCAATTCGCGCAGCCTATCGCGTAGTCCCGACACGATGATCGCCTTCACGCGGCGGGTTGCAGAGATTGGTGGGCGCATCTTGGACGTCGAGCGCAATCCTGTGACGGAGGAGACCCTGGCGGGGCTCCACCCGGATGCCGATTGATCTGCGAAAGACGCTGCCCGGGCGTCTGAGGACTCGACCCGGGCGTTGATGGATGCGGCGAGATCAGTCTGCCTCAGGCGACGCTGCGTAAGCTCGCCTGCGCAGTCCCGGCGCCGGTGCTCGTGGTCGCCGCTATGCGGCTGTATTCCTCGACCCGTCGGTCTCGGCCCAGCTCGGCACTGGCGGTCTCGTCATCATTAGCCGCAGCATCCTCGGCGATTAGGCTAGTGGCTCCCGTTTGCTGTTGGCTGAGTTCGAGCTGGGCCATGAGCAGGTATTGCCGCGCGCGCGCGGCCACCTTGTAATCGGTCGGTGACGGCTCCGCGGGCGCGAGTGCTGCACTGATCACGACGTTCATTTTTTCGATGGTGGCCCGAGGGTCGCCGGTGACGGGTCCGTAGTCGACCGATACTTCGCCGGCCACGGCATAGCGCTGCCCATCAGGGCCGATCTCATACTGGAACTGGGCGCTTCCGGTATAAGCTCCGCCTGCAATTTGATGAGCGAGTTCGTGCTGCCGGACTTCGCGATCGGTCTGCTTGAGCTGGTCGACAATGCGCAGCTCTTGTGGCGTGAGTTCCTCCGCGAGGGCGTTGTTTTGCGTATTTCTGCTGGCGTCGCCTTCAGCGACCCGAGTGCGCGTACCTTCTCCGCTGATCTGTTCGGGCTGACCCGGCCCAGCCTCGGTTTTGGCGGCCTCGACGCTTGGGCGCCAGGTGGCCGGCGAACTGGCTGCGCTGCCGTTAGCCGCTTTACCTCCATAGGCAATAGGGGTGATGGGGCTGGCAGCGGTCGTGGTGATCACGGTTTGATCCTCAATGTAGATTGAGAACCTGAGGGTGGGTCAGGTTACATCAAAAGCTTTCCCAGTCATCTTCGCTGTGGGTGACGGGCTCAGGCTGCTTCTTGGGCGCAGGCTGAGCCTTGGGTGGAGGCGCGAGCGCTGCGGGTTTGGCTGTTTCTCGTTTCGGGACGGTTTTGGTCGCTGCGGGAAGGGCCATCTTTGGCGCGGCCACCGCCGTCTTGCCGACGTTGAAGAAGGATACCGCATCCGCAAGCTCACGAGACTGTTCTTCGAGTGACGCTGAGGCGGTTGCCGTCTGCTCGACCAAGGCGGCATTCTGTTGGGTCACCTCGTCCATTTGGCTGATCGCGACGCTGACTTGGTCGATCGCCATCGTTTGTTCATTGGACGCCCGGTTGACCTCGTCCATCAGCTCTGAGACCTTCGTGCTATGGGTGACGATCTCATTCATTGACTCGCCAACCGCCTCGACCAGCACGCGTCCCTCCTGGACGACCTCGCCATTGAGCTCGATCAGCTCTTGAATCTGCTTGGCAGCATCGGCTGAGCGCTGCGCAAGGTTGCGCACCTCTTGGGCAACGACGGCAAAGCCGCGGCCTTGCTCACCGGCCCGCGCCGCCTCTACCGAGGCATTCAGTGCCAGGATATTGGTCTGGAACGCGATGCCGTCAATCAGCGAAATGATGCCGCTGATCTTTTCAGAACTCTCTGACAGTTCGTGCATTTTGCCAACGGCCTGCTTGGCCTTTTCGCCACCGGTGCCCGCCGAGGTGCTGGCCTGGCTCGCAAGCTGGTTTGCTTGTGCCGTATTGTCCGTATTGTGCTTCACCGTTGACGCCACTTCCTCCATGCTGCTCGCGGTTTGCTGGAGGCTGGAGGCCTGCTCTTCGGTGCGCTGTGAAAGGTCGGTATTGCCAGTTGAGATCTGGGTCGCAGCGGTCGATATCGACTCAACCGATCCTTGAATGTTGATGATCAGGTCGCGCAGCTTGTCCTGGGTATCAGCGAGCGATAACATCATCTCTCCGACCTCATCTCTGCCACGGACATCGATGTGGTTTGTGAGGTTACCGCGAGACATCTCCACGAACACCTGCCGCGCGTTCGTCAGCGGCCGGGTGATGCGCAAAATGATCTGCCAGCCGAGTAGGGCGCCTACAAGTATCGCGACCACCACAGCGCTGATCATGAGGTTGCGCATGAACAGCGCATTGGCCTCGGCACGCTGAAATGCGGCCTGGGCTGTCTGATGCTCAAGCTCGACCATCTCCTCAAGGGTCGTGCTCAATTCCGCATAGACGGGCAACCCTTCGATGAAGACGATGAAATCCGCTGCCGGGTACTCGCCGATCAGATAGAGTTCTACGGCTGGGTCGATGGCGTTATAGACAAGCTTTTGGTAGAGGGTGTCGAACTGTTCGGCCAGGCCTTCGCCGTCTGGGCTGTTGACAGCCTCCTGGTAGCTGTTCCAGATGTCGGTCAGTTCGGTCCGATTGTCCTCGATGATATCCGAATGCATCGAAACGGGATGATCGTGGAGCGCGCTGACAGCGATGGTGGGGGCATGCTGCGAGGCCAGGAAGAGGTGCATCATGATGTTTCGGACCAGCGCGTCGATACGGGCCAGATCCTGTGAGCGCTTGAGATTTTGCTCATACACGCCCTCGAGGGCACGATTAGACGCTTGCATGCCGTTGAAGCCAAGGCTGCCGACGACGAGCAGCAACGCGAGCAGGATGATAATCAGCAAGGCCAAGCGGCTCTTGATCGTCAGTTTCATAGCGCGGAGTACTCCCGGACAAGGCGGCGTGCAGTCCCCTCCTAGGGGTGGAGGTTTCCCCTTACAATCATCGTTCATACGGGGGCGGGCTTGAACACGGCTGCCTGATGTAGATCAAGCGCTCGATGTATTTCGCCCCGGTCGCTCAGGCTGTCTATTATCTATGCTCTGTTGAGCGAGCTTTCTCAGGTACAACCGTATAACGACCATGCCAAGTGTCGATGTTGTCATCGAGCTTTCCGCCGAGGCATGCCTGAGCCACTATGAGGGCCGGGCCGAGCAGGTCTATACCTGGAGCCTCGACGGTCGGCGCGTCGTGTTTCCGGCGACGGCGCTGCGACAGGTCGTTACACGTGATGGCGTTCACGGTATCTTCCGATTGCGCTTTTCGCCGACGGGACAATTCGAGACGATACAGCGCTTAAGCTGAATTGACGCGCGTGCTACACGTCTGTAGCAAGCTGGGGGATTGGATGAAAGAACCGCAGGATGGCTACACGCGTGTACAGAAGCCGTCCGAGATCGAGACCTTGCTAGGCCAGCTGAGCGAGCCTGGAGGGGCGTCGTTGGTGATGGAGGATTCCGACGGCAAGGCGTTGCCGGTTTTGGTCGCCGAGCAGGTGTTCGGCGATCATCTGCTGCTTGATATCAGCGCGATCCGGGAATTGGCGGGTCCTTTGAAGCGTGGTCAGCCGTTTCGGTTGGTCGGCGAGTCTAAGGGCATGATGCTGCGGACCCCGGTGCTGGTCATCACCGTCTGCGAGCAGCAGCAAGGTCGATTGCGATGTCGTTGCGATTACCCGCTCTACTTAGAGGTGTTGCAGCGGCGCCAATACTTCCGTGCAAAGCTGCGGCTGGGGATGGAGGTTGGCGCCATCCTCAGAGACCAGGAAGACGCGACAACCTCTCAGGGCGACCTGAAGAACCTCTCACTGGATGGGTGCATGGTCGAAATGCCCATCTCGAGCGCGAACATGTTGGTGGCGTCCGAGCCGCTTGAGATCGAACTCTGCTTCCCTGACGGCACGCGTTTTGCCATCAAAGGTGTTGCAAAGCACTACAGCACCAACATCGAGCGGCAAGTCATGAGTGTTGGCTTCCAGTTCAACACGCCCAATGTCGAGGAAGAACGCCAACTGTGGCTGCTTGTCCGCGAGATCGAGCGCGAATCGGCTCGCCAGTCAGCGAGTGGCGGCGATGGGTTACTGCGCTCGTTGCTGTTCCAGACCGACCCCAAAGCGCCGCCGCTGGTCGCGCGACGCAATGCCCAACGCTATGCCACGCCGATGACGAAGCGACTTGCGCGTGTGGCAGGCTACTTGGATGCGCAGCTGCTCGAGCTCTCCTGCGACCATCGGTTGGACCCAGTCCAGCTGTCGCGACATGCAGACCGGCTGCTCCTGCTCCATGACGAGGATCGCGAGGCCGTCTTGTTTGCGGTCCGGTGTCTGTCTCAAGAGGCCACGTTGGTGCGTCACTGCCTTGCGGTGGCCGTTCATCTGCTCGACCTGGCGACCTTGAGCAAGATGCCGCGGGATGCCTGCAAGGCCGTGGCTGCGTGCGCGATGGTGCACGATTTTGGCAAGGCGTTTCTGCCAGACAGCGTCGTCAATTCGCCAGAGCTGGATCAAGAGCAGCGTGCCCTGTTGACGACCCATGTCGCCCTGCTCGAGCCAAGCTTTGAGCGTTGCCAATGGTTAGCGAGCAGCGTGTTAAAGAGTGTGGTGTTCGAGATCAACGAGCGACTTGACGGCAGTGGCTATCCGCTGGGCCTGAGTGGCGATCAGCTCGGTGAGCTGTCGCGCGTGGCGATGGTCGTCGACGCGGTCGATGCGATGCGCCGAGAGCGGCCCGATCGCCCGGCACGGAGTATGGCGCACATCTATGCTCGACTCGCACATCAGTCAGAACGTTTCGACCAGCGCTGGCTCAAGCGTTATATCAGCGCCTTCGGGTCTCTGCCGATTGGCTCGTTGGTCCGCTTCGAGGCCGGGCAGCTGGCTTGGATTCAGCGGCTTGATGCCAAGGGCCGGCCGCTGCAGGTGCAGCTGACGGATGCGGTAAAGCCACCCGATGACTCGCTCGGCGAGGTGTTGCGTGACGAGGCCGTGCTGAAGCTCGGCAAGCCGTTGGAGGAGATGGTGGTTTCGCTCTGACCCTTATCTCATGGCTGACTGTCTCATGGCCCACTGTCTCATGGCCCACTGTCTCATGTCCCACTTGGCCGCGGCGGCACGGTTTTCGCCTAAAGTCCGGATGGCAGCTGCCGATAATCCTACTAACCTTAGGAGGGAGTTGCTCGCAGGGGCGGGCGTTTTGGCCAGCCTTCGATCGCTAGCCAGGCATACTCCCAGAACACGACACGAGGAGCCGTCATGTCAACTATCACTTCGCTCGGCATCGGTTCAGGGCTTGATCTCAACGGATTACTCGATCAGCTACGCGACGCCGAGCGCGGTCGGCTTCAGCCGATCGCTCAGCAGAAAGAGGCTCAACAGGCGAAGCTTTCGGCCTATGGCAAGCTGCAAGGGGCGCTTTCGTCCTTGCAGTCGGCGGCTGATACACTCAATGGCAGCGCGCTGTTTGGAAGCCTTTCCAGTAGCGTTACCGGTACCAGCGTGACCTCGGCAGCGGATTCTAACGCTGTGCCGGGTCGCTATGATGTCAGTGTGACCACACTGGCGCGCGCCCAAAGTATTGCAACCGGCGGTTTTGCTGAGGGCAAAACATTCGCGGAAGGAACTCTCAGCATCCAGGCCGGCGGCAGCGATTCTCTGGATGTGTCAGTTGCTGAGGGGGCGAGCCTTGAAGACATCCGCGACAGCATCAATGCCGCAGGCTCATCGATCACCGCAAGCATTGTCAACGATGGCGCGGATAATCCGTACCGCTTAGTGCTCAGCACCAACGAGACCGGTGAGGATGCGGAGATCTCGTCGGTCAGCTTTACGATAGATGATGGTTTGGATCCTGACGGTGACCAAGACAAGCTGTCTTTCGATATCGCTGACGTTCCTGCGGATCCTGCTGACCCTTATCCTAACCTTAATAAAATGACGCAAACCGTCGCTGCCCAGAACGCGACCTTGACCGTCAACGGCATCGGCATCACCAGCCAGAGCAACCAGGTCGAAGGCGCCATTCAAGGTGTGACCCTGAGCTTGGCCGAAGAGGGCGAGTCAGCTAATTCAACGGTCATCGTCGAGCGCGACAATTTTGCCGTGCGCGATGCGATCAGCGGATTCGTTGATGCTTTCAACTCCTTGAAAGAGACCACTGCTGATCTCACCAGCTTCAATGCTGAGACGGGTGCCGCTGGCGAGTTGCTCGGGGACAGTGCGTTGCGCACCATCGATTCGCGGCTGCGCGGTGTGCTCGGTGGCATCGTCTCTGGCGGTGACTTCAGTACGCTCTCCGATATCGGGATCAGTCTGCAACGCGACGGGACGCTCGAGATTGATGCAGAAAAGCTCGACGATGCGGTTGTCAATCAGCGGCAGGCACTCACCACGTTTTTCGCTGGGGACACTGAAGCGGGAGGCTTTGCCGGCGCACTGAGCGAGATGCTCGATCAGGTGCTCGATGATCGCGGTTTGCTGGGGAGCGCTCGAAGCGGTGTGGAATCGCGGATCACCAGCCTCGATGAACGCTCAGCCCGCATGGAAATCTCGATTGAGCGTGAGATCGAGCGCTATCGGGTTCAGTTTGGGCAGCTCGACTCGATGATCGCGCAGATGAATCAGACCAGCACCTACCTGACGCAACAGTTTGACAATCTAAATTCAATGCTCGGCAGAGATAATTAATCGCGAGCGGTCTGCCGACAGCCTGATCAAGAGGGGAGCCAAAACGATGAATGTGATGCGTGGAGCAACAGCCTATGGCCGAGGGGCCGGCGCCTATGCCCGAGTGGGAGTGGAAAGTGGGGTCATGTCAGCCAGCCCACACCAGCTGATTACGATGCTGTTCGACGGCGCAATCGCCTCGATTCGCGCGGCCCGCATCCAAATGCAGGACGGCAATATTCCGGAAAAAGGCAAAGCGATCTCTAAGGCGATGGATATCGTCAACAATGGTTTGGCTGCCGCTCTGGATGCGGAGCGTGGTGGCGAGATTGCCGAGCGCTTGGCATCGTTGTACGACTACATCAGCCGCCTGTTGCTGGCCGCTAATTTGCACAATGATGAAAAAAGCCTGGATGAGGCAGAGGCGTTACTTGAGGATGTCTCGGCAGCTTGGCGTGAGATCGGCGAGCAGCAGACGCAGACCGCTGTTGCCTAAACGAACATGGTCGCCACGCTGACGCTTAAGACGCCAACCGGGTCCGGTGCCGCGACTCGTCAGCAGGAGCTGCTGGCTGTGTATGAAGGGCTGTTGGCATGCTCACGAAGGATGCTCAAATCGGCCCGTGAGGCTGACTGGGAGGCGCTGATCGATCTCCAGAGCAGTTACCTTGCCCAGGTCGAAACACTCCGCCATTTCGATGATGAACCGATGCTCCTCGGTCAAGAAGCCGACGGTCGCAAAGCCGAACTGCTCAAGCAGCTGCTCGAGTCGGATCAGGAGATTCGCCAGCGTTTGATGGACCGGCGGCACGAACTCACGCAGATGATTTCAGGCTCTAGGCAGCAGCTCGCTTTGTCTCGCACCTACAGCTTTTATCAGGAGACCTCGGAGGTCATCGAGGCCGCTCAGCGCTTTAAGTCGACGTGAGTGGCATCAACACCCTCATCGATACCCTGATGCATCAAGTGTTGGGGAAGCGGGTTGATACTCCAACCCCCCGCGACCTCAACCAGCCGGTCAAGCCGATCACGGCCGCGGGAGCGCTTGCCGCCGTCCGCAGTGATTCCCGACTCGATGCGCGCAATCATGCTCCGGTCAGCGAGGTGGGGCGAGCCCCACAGGACGGGCGCACCACGCAGGCCCGCCAGCCGGCTGGCGAGAAGCTGCCACCGCCTTCCACGCAGACGACCTTCACCTCTTCGGCACGCTCGATTGCCGATCTGATGCTGCGTTTTCCGGCCTCATCGTCAGCGTTACGTGTCGCGCAGCCCTTATTTCCGAGCAGTCAGAGTCCGGCGCCTGCTCAGGTCGCAGACCGATTACAGTCGTCGGTGCGTGATAGCGGTCTATTTTACGAGTCCCATCTGTCGCGCTGGTTTCGCGGCGAACTGCCGCGTGAGCAATTGCTGCGTGAGCCGCAGATGTTGCGGTCGTTGAGCTTCACCCAGGCCGCGTCAAGCTTGCCGCCGACGCCGCTGAAAACGAGCTTGCCAGCCTTCTTGCTCGGTTTCTCGAAGGGCGGGGAAGCCGCTCCGGGCTCCGCGCAAGCTGGCCTGAGTGGGCAGTCTGCATCGCCAGTGGCTCCTGCGGGTGCGGGAGCCCCCGGAGTCCCTCCGGCACCGGGCACGCTGCCAGCTCCCGCGCCGCCATCAGGGTCTTCAGGGGCCGTTGCTGGGCCTACAGGTGCAGAGGCGCGCGATAACAGCGCCGCGGCGCAGCAGCAGGCATTAAATGCGGAAATCGCGACCCAGTCGGCGCGGCTACAACGTAGCGAAGTCATTCATGAGAGCTTGCAGGGCGTGGTTCGCCATCAGCTCGAGCTATTAGCGGCACCGGTGCTGCGCTGGGAGGGGGATGTCTGGTCCGGTATCTTCATGGCGCTCATGATCCAGCCGCCGGCTAAGCGGGATGAGCGAGGGGGCTCGGACGAGGAGCAGGAGCAACAGGAGTCTGGCGCGAACGAGTGGCATTCAAACATGACCTTGCAGGTGGCCGGTCTTGGCGAGGTTGGTGTGAAGCTCTGGCTGCGTGATTCGCATCTGGATATCGAACTCATGGCGCGAGATCCCGATGTTCGTCTTGCGCTCGCCGAAGGTGTTGAGCGGTTGAAGTCACGGCTTGATGCGCTAGACCTCGCCGAGGTTCGAATCCGTCTCCATCATGACCCGCCTGAACCAGAGACGCTGCCATGAGCGAGGCGCTCCCCGACGAACGGCGTCGTGCCATTGCGCTTGCCTATCGTGATGGCGATGATGCGCCGCGTGTCGTTGCCAAAGGGTATGGTGAGATCGCCGAGCGGATCATCGAGGAGGCCGAGCGACACGGCATCTATGTCCACGATGCTCCCGAGCTCGTCGCACTCTTGATGAATCTGAATCTCGACGAACAGATTCCGCCGAGTCTCTACCAGGTGATTGCCGAACTCCTCGTTTGGGTTCGACAGATTGCCGATGAGCGGAAATAGGAGGTAGCCGATGTCTTGATGCGGCCTGCCAAGGATTGCCTAAGCGGCGCGACGACGCTTTGCTTTGCTGCGACTGGCCTGAGCAAGATCTTCTGGCGTGAGCGTTTGCATCCATTCGGCGGCTGCGTCATAACGATTGGCCGCAAAGCCTTGCTCGACCTCGGGTGCGAGCTTGAACACGGAGACGGCCTTTCTCAGCCGTCCTGCCTCGGCTTCGACCTGATCCGCGGCTTTTGCGTCCTGCCGCACCAAATCCGCGTTGCGCTGGGTGACCTGATCCATCTGCGCAATGGCGCGATTGAGCTGCTCGATACCCTGACTCTGATCCCTTGAGCCCGAAGTCATCCCATCCATCAGGGTATTGACCTGATTGACCGCCGAGACAATGGCATTGATGGATTGCATGGCCTGATCCGCTTGCGCGAGACCGGTGTTGACGCCCGTGACCGAGGCTTCGATCAGGGATCGAATCACTTGAGTCGCGTCGGCGCTGCGTTTCGATAGGTCTCTCATCTCGCGTGCGATCATGCCGAAGCCGTGACCGCTTTCACTTGTCTGGGCGGCCTCAACCGAGGCAAGCAGCGCGATGCGATTGGCCTGGGAAGCGACCCTGTCGATAAGCTCGACGACCTTGGTCATCTGCTGCACGCCTTGGTTGATCTCGCCCATGGTCGCGACGAGATCGCTAACGGTCTCGCGACCCGTGCAGGCGGTGCGTGCCGCGCTCTCCGTGACGTGGCGAGCTTGCCGCGCTTGATCTGCATGTTGCCTCACGGTTGCCGACAATGTGGCGATTTGTGAAGCTGTCTTCTTGAGCTTGGCGACTTGCTCTTGAGTGCGTGCTGAGAAATCATTGTTGCCGCTCGCGATGTGCTGGGCGCCGCGATGGACGGCGTCACTACTCATGCGAACCAGCGCCACGGTTCGGGACAAACGCTGCTGTAGGGCCCTGACCGCGGCACTGAGTTGGCCGAGCTCGTTACGGCCGAAGCGCTCGAGCGGCACCGAAAGGTCGCCATAAGCCATCGCGTCGAAGCCAGCAACGACCTTTTGCAGCGGCTCTAGGACGTTGGCGATCACGCCCCAAAACACCACTGCGGCGGTGAGCAGCGCCATCACAAGCACGCAGATGATGATCAAACGGGCATGATCGGCGAGTGCCGAGAAGGCCTGCAGCAGTTGCGCGCCGGCCTCGCCCGACTGGGGTGCCAGCAGGACGATTGTGCTCTCAGCCTGAGCGAGTACAAAGAAACCGAGTAGGCTGAGCACCGTGATCAGCAACAGGAAGGCGCCAAGCACCAGCGCCCAGCTCGTTCGCATGCTCATGTCCGACAAGCGATCGCTCAGCGCTTGTAGCGGGCGTGCTCCGCGACCGGCTTCGGCCGTGGGTCCTGTCTCCGGCAATGCTTCACCCGGCGACCTGTTCGATTTGTTCGACCTGTTCGACCAGGGCCATCTCCTTGCTGGTCAGGAGTCTGTCGATATCGACCAGGACCAGCATGCGATTCTCCAAGCTGCCGAGGCCTTTGAGGAAATCCGATGACATGCTCATACCGAGTTCGGGCGCGGGCTTGATCTGATTCGGTGTCAGCGTCATGACGTCTGAGACGCCATCGACGACGATGCCAACGATCCGGTCGAAGACATTGACTACGATCACTACGGTCTGACCGCCGTATTCAACCTTGTCCAGATGGAACTTGATCCGCAGGTCGACGATGGGCACGATGACCCCACGCAGATTGGTCACACCCTTGATGAAATCGGGGGCGTTGGCGATGCGTGTGACATTCTCGTAACCGAGAATCTCCTGAACCTTGAGGATGTCGATCGCATACTCCTCCTCGCCGAGTGAGAAGACTAAAAACTGCTGGTTCTCGCCCTCTGTTGCAGATAGGGCGTCGCTCGTTAGACGGCTCATGAGAGGGCAACCTCCGTTGATGTGGGAAGGGGTTTAGCGGACGTGTCGAGGCTTGTCTGACGGGCTTCCTTCTTCCTCTGGCTCAGTTGATGGAGTCCGGCAATGTCGAGGATCAGCGCCACACGGCCATCGCCGAGGATGGTTGCCGCTGATACGCCTGGCACTTTGCGGTAGTTGGTCTCAAGGTTCTTGACCACGACCTGCTGTTGGCCGATGAGGTCGTCGATGAGCAGGGCATAGCGTCGTCCCTCGCCTTGGACGATAACAGCAATGGAGCGCAATGGATCGGTTTGGGCGCCTGCCACGTCGAGTGCGTCATGCACCGCGATGACGGGCAGGTACTCGTCTCGAACCCGTAATACCAGGTCTTCACCGGCCATCTCGTAGAGATCGGCCTTTGTCGGCTGCAACGACTGTAGTACCGTCGATAGCGGCAGAATGAAGATCTCGTCGCCGACCTTGATCGACATGCCATCGAGAATCGCCAAGGTGAGCGGTAGAACAATGCGGATGGTCGTCCCTTGCCCCGCGGTCGACATGATCTGAACGCTGCCGCCCAGGCCCTGGATGTTGCGCTTGACCACGTCCATCCCGACGCCACGCCCGGAGACGTCGGTGACCTCCTTGGCAGTCGAGAAGCCAGCGGCGAAGATGAGCTGCCAGACCTCGTCATCGGTCATGCTATCGGAGACGCCAAGGCCATTCTCGCGAGCCTTTGCAAGCAGCTTGTCGCGATTCAGGCCAGCGCCATCGTCTTTCACCTCAATGATGATATTGCCGCCTTGATGCCGGGCGGAGAGGGTGAGATTGCCAACCCGCGGTTTGCCTAGGGCCTCGCGCTCTTCTGGCGTTTCAATGCCGTGATCGAGGCTGTTGCGCACCAGATGCGTCAGTGGGTCGATAATGCGTTCAGTCAGGCTCTTGTCGAGTTCGGTCGATTCGCCCTCGGTGTGCAGATCGATCTGCTTACCAAGTTTGCTCGAGGTCTCGCGGACCACGCGGGGAAATCGACTGAAGACGAAATCCATCGGGATCATGCGAATCGACATGACCGCTTCTTGCAAATCGCGGGCGTTGCGCTGCAGCAGACTCATGCCATTGACGAGTGAGCCATTGCTGACGCCGTCAAGCTGGCTGACGGTCTGATCAAGCATCGACTGGGTAATGATGAGTTCGCCGACCAGGTTGATGATCTGGTCGACCTTCTCAACCGAGACGCGGATCGACGAACTCTCTGCTCCCCCCTTGGGCTTGGCCGGTGGCTTACTCGCCGTCTTTTTTGGCTCCGTCGGCTTTTGCGGCGCTACCGGCTGCGCCAGTTCAGGTGCAGTGGTCTGCTGGCTCGGTGACGTTGGTTCGGAGACCTCGGCGGGCGCACTGGGCTCGGATGTGGCCTTTGGCGCATCTGGTTCCGATGCTGGCGAAGTGTCTTCGGCCGCGGCGGATGGCTTTGCGCTTCGCGTCTCGATCTGTTCTGGCTCGATGATGAAGCACATGACCGACTCGATGTCGGCTGCGCTGGTTGTCGTCTCGAGTTCGACCTCGTACCTTGTGGTATCCCCGGATTGGGCGATAATCGTGCCGAACTGCTCAAGCTCCTCGACCAGAAGCGCGCGATTTTCTTCGCTGATTCCGAGCAGGGCAATGAGCAAGGATTCCGCCGACTCGCCTTCGCTGGCGGTCTCAGTCTCCTCTTCGCGCGTCTGCGCTTGAGGTTGGCTGACCGGCTCGCCGGGGCTGCCATCGCCGCCATCGCCGCGGGCCTTGATCTCTTCTTCGGCGAGCTGTTGCAGGGTCTTGCAGATGCGCTCGAAGGCTTCTTGGTCCGGCTCTTCGCCATTGCGATAGGCCGTCAGCTGATCATTCAGCATATCCTTGGTTTCCAGAAAGATGTCGACAATGTCCCGACGCAGGTTCAGTTCGCCATGGCGAGCATGGTCGAGCAGATTCTCAAACAGGTGTGTGGTCTTCTGTAGTGCCTCGAAGCCAAAGGTCCCGGCACCGCCCTTGATCGAATGGGCGGTTCGGAAGATAGCGTTGAGCTGCTCCGCATCAGGCTCCTCGAGATTGAGTTCGAGCAGATAGCGCTCCATGTCAGTCAGCAGCTCTTCTGCTTCCTCGAAGAAGGTATCGTAGAAATCGGTGATGTCCATCCGCGTTTCCTGTTCCCGAACTAGCGACTGGAATCAGACCAGTCTGTCATACACGCCTGTCCGTCTTCTTTGCCATCCTGGTATAGACGCCCTAGGCCCGGCTCGCGAGCGCGTCATGCGCACGGGTTTGTTGCTTAGCCACGATGGCTGCTGGCTCAGTTCGCCTTGAGCACTGGTGCGGCGGCGCGCCGCATTGTCTTGCCGGCCCGAGAGGGTGGGTGGCAGATGCCACAGACATAGTCCTGAACGGGTGCATAGGCATGAACAATGAATTGACCACCGCAACGCGTACAACCCTTCAACTGTAGCAGATCATTCTCGAAGAATCGCATCAGCGTCCAGGCGCGGGTAAGGCCGAGCACTGTCTCTTGGCCACTGATCCGTACCTGCTCCTGATAGAGCCTGAACGCCCGCACAAAGGCATCGATGCGGTCACAGCCATAGTCCTCCCGCAAGCGTTGGTGAACATTGATGAACAGCGAGGCATGGATGTTGGGTAGCCAGGTGATGAACCAGTCGGTTGAGAACGGCAGCATCCCCTTCGGTGGTGACTTGCCGCGAAGCTCTTTGTAGAGCTTCGTCAGGCAGGTGCGGCTGAGATCGGTCTCGGTTTCCAAGACCTGCAGGCGGGCACCGAGTTCGATGAGCTCGATGGCGAGCTGCACTTGATGCATTTCGGTGACCGGACTCTTGGGTGACATGGCCTAATTCCCCGTTTCATCGGGCTCGTTGTGCTGGCGCGACGCCATCAGGAGCGATGCGTGCAAGCCACAGAGGTCCTGTTCACGCTGCTGATGCGTCACAATGCGCAGCTGCTCGGCATCTTCGTAGCCGAAGCGGCAAAGTAACTGATTCGTACGAGATAGTTTAGCGAGCTGACGCGCGCTCAGCGACAACAGTAGCTCCGCCATTTCGTCTTGGATCTTGAGCCGAAACATTGCGCTTGCCCGATCGCTCTTGAGCATGCGTTGTGCCAGCAAGAGATAGGTCAGATTAAGCTCTTGGATCTCGTTGATCAGGCTCTCGTCGTTCATCTGTCAGTGCATCATGCCTGGCGGCAAGGCGGCCTGAGCATACGGCTCGTTGTCATCGTCCCGAGCCGTGCTCCCCAGCTCGAAGGCGTCGATGAGCGCGTTCAGGTGCTCGGCCAGCGTGCGCATCTGGGCGGCCGAGGATGAGGTCTGGTTCACCATCGCCGCATTCTGTTGAGTGACGGTGTCCAGTTCGGTGACCGCGGTGTTGACCTCCGCGACGGCCGAACTCTGCTCCCGGGTGCTGGCGCTGATCTCTTCGAGGACATCATTGACGTTGCTGATACTCTCGAGGATCTGGTTCATCGACTCGCTCGCCTGCTCAACCTTATTCAGCCCGAGATGGGAGGTCTTGACGGACTCCTCGGTGACATCGCGGATCTCGCGCGCGGCCTGGCGCGAGCGTTCGGCCAGCGTGCGGACCTCTTGTGCGACCACCGCAAATCCCCGGCCATGCTCGCCGGCGCGCGCGGCCTCAACCGAGGCATTGAGTGCGAGGATGTTGGTCTGAAAGGCAATGCCATCGATCAGGGTGACGATATCGGTGATGCGCGACGACGCCTGGTCGATATCGTGCATGGTCGTGCGCAGTTCTTGCATCCCGGTTGAGCCTTGTGTAGCGGCCGTGCTGGCCGATGCCGAAAGCGCGGTTGCCTGATGGGCGGAATCAGCCCCGTGTGCCACCGTGGCCGCGATCTCCTCCATGGCCGCCGAGGTTTGTTGCAGATTGGCAGCGGCTTGGTCACTGCGGCTCGCCAGATCCTCGCTGCTGCGCGCAATAGAGCCCGCGGTTTCATACACGCTGCGCGCGCTATCGCGCACATCCTGCAGCGTCAACTGCATGCGCGAGACGAAGGCATTGAACTGGCGTGCAAGCTCACTCAGCTCGTCGCGGCCGTTGGCGTCGAGGCGCCGCGTGAGATCACCCTCGCCCTCGGCGATATCGCCCATGGCGGCGGCGGTGCGCTTGATTGGGCGGGTGATGGTCTGTGAGATCAAGAAGGCGAGGAGGATGCCGACGCCCAGCGTAACAGCGCTGATGAACAGTGCCGCGTTGCGCGCGGTGGTTGCGCGGGCAATATAGGAGGTTCGATCCAGCGTCACCTCAAGCACCCCCACGGGCTTACCCGAGAAGTCCCGGATGACGGCCCCCATCACCGCGAGTGGCGTATCGCCGTAGTCGTGGTCTTCCATCGGTTGCTCGCCCTTCATGGCCGCATCGAGAGCCGCCTTGCTCAGCAGCGGCTGATCACCAAAGGTTGAGGCGAAGGTCTTGAAGCCGCTCTCCTCGCGCAGCCGCAGGGCTGCACCAGCGCCGTAGAGTTCCTCAAAACGCTCGAAGAAATCCTGGCCGAAGCTCATGCCAAATTCGAGCGAACCGACGTGCTGTCCTTGCCACTGCACCGGTTGCAGGCTGCGGATACCGAGCCCGAACACGCCGTGCTCAAGCCCTGATATTGGCTGCTGTAAGCGGTTGGTCTCGATGACGGTCTGGCGGATGGCGCTGAGATCATCGCCAAACTTTTCCGGTCCATGAACGCGCAGAAATGAGGTCGCGGGTGGATTGTGAAACTGGAATTGGGCGATGCCGTACTGCTCACGCAAGGTCTTGAAGCCTGGAACAAAGAGCTCGGCAAGCCGGTCGCGGCGCTGCTCTGAAAAGGCCTGCTGTACATCGGGGATCAGTGCAATCAATGCGCTCATGGCATTGCCACGACGGCTTTCCGCGTCGAGGGCGGCGACGAGGTTGCCATGTAAGGTGCGCAGCTCTCGTTGCTCGGCTTCTTGAATGACGCCGTCGAGTCGGTTCAGCAGAAAGGGCACGATGATGGCGACGGCGAGCAACAGCATGACGACAAAGCCAGCGATGATCCGAACCCCAATCGGAAAGTTGTCAAGGCGCATGTGGCATTCTCACTCTAATAAACGGCCTGATGGTGTCATCGAGCTCGTCATCACAATCGTTGCTTCAACAACAGCTCGACACGGCGATTGACGGCACGCCCCTCTGCGGTGGTATTGCTCTCCACCGGCTGCGTATCAGCATAGCCGATAGCGCGTAATCTGCCTTCGGAAATTCCGGATTGAATGAGATGACGCAGTACCGCAATGGCGCGTGATGTCGATAGCTCCCAATTGGAGGGGAAGCGCGCCGTCGAGATTGGAATATTGTCGGTATGGCCCTCAACGGAGATCTGCCCGTCGAACGCGTCTAGGGTGGGTACCAGCGACTCGATGACCTCTTTGCCTGGTTCCGTCAGCTGCGCCTCACCACTAGCAAACAAGAGGTTATCGTCGATGCGCAGGGTAATGCCCTCTTGTCCTTCGGCGATACTCACCCCGTCAACGCCTTCCATGCCTTGAAACTCCTGCTGTTCGGGTGTCTGCAGCGCTTGATTTTGGTGCAGCAGTCTCGCGTTCTGCGGCTGCAAGCCTTGACCCCCAGGCAGTAGCCCCGTGCTGACTCCAGCTTGCTGATCCTGCTGCTGGCCACCGTCGTTACGGCTTTTGGCGCTATCAGCGCTGCCGGTTCCCAGCATGGATACGAGCAGTACGAACAAGGTGATGAGCAAGGTCAAGACATCGAGATAGCTCATCAGCCAGGCATCGCTATCGCCCCCCGTCTTGATCTCTGGCATCGATTGCCGACTGCCTCGATCAAGCATTTTTGGCCCTCTTTCTACGTGGGGTGATGCCAGGTTTGGTCGGGTCGCGAATCTCGTCGTGATAGGTGGCAACAAACGAGTGCAGGGTTTCCTCGATGAACGAGGGCAGACGGCGCTTGGTAATCAGCGAGATTCCCTCCAGCACCATATTCATCGCGATGAGTCGTTCCTCGGTCCGTCGCTCGAGCTTGACGGCAAAGGGCTTAAAGACCAGGTTGGCGAGCAAGATGCCGTAAAAGGTCGTGAGCAAGGCGACGGCCATGCGGGGGCCAATCACCTGCAGGTCGCCGGCCTCCATGACCTCGAGCATGTTCACCAGCCCGACCAAGGTGCCGATCATGCCGAAGGCCGGCGCATAGGTGGCCATGGTATGAAAGATCTGCGCCTCAGCATGCTCCCGCGCCTTGAGACGCGCGATACGCCAGCTGAGCAGGTCGAAGATCTCCTGCTCTTTGGTGTTGGCAATGACCAACTGGATGCCGCTGCGGAGGAAGGGATTGCGCGTTTGCTCGAGCGCGGCTTCGACCGCGCGGACGTCACCTTTGAACCAGAGACGCGAGACATCCACGAGTTCTTGAATGTCATCGCGGGTATAGGTGTTCTCACGCCGGAAAACGACGGCGACGAGACCAACAACCCGCAGCACTTCACGCAATGGGTAGCTAATAAAGGTGGCCGCCATGGTTCCTGTCAGCACGATGGCGAGGCCGGGCAAGTTGAGAAAGCTGTCAGGAGACTCAGCGGTGAAGAAGAGGACGGTGCCGAGCAGTAAAATGCTGGCCAAGATGCCGATGACAGTTGACGGATTCATGGGTGCTTAAGGCTACAACAAAAACAACAGGGTGTTACTGACCGGCCTCGGCCTCATGCAGCCGCGCTCTGATCCGGCTGAGCGCTTGGCTGTGGAGCTGGCAGACGCGCGACTCGCTGACCCCCAGAACGGCCCCGATCTCCTTCAGGTTGAGTTCTTCCTGGTAGTAGAGCGCCATCATCAGTTTTTCGCGTTCGGGCAAGGCATCGATGCTCTCGATGAGGCGCTGGCGCTGTTCGCTATCCAGCAGGTTGTTGAGCGAGGGGTCGCTGGGGCGGTTCGCCGCTCCCGGCTCGATTCCTTCCTGGATGAGTTCTTCGAAGGGCAAGAACTGACCATTGTTGGTGTCGCTCAGGAGTTGTCGGTAGTCCGAGAGCTCGATCTCCATTTCCGCCGCGATCTCGTGCTCCTCTGGAGCGCGACCCAGGCGCTGCTCCAGCCGATGGATGGCCTCATCCATCGCCCGGGCATTGCGACGAACGCTGCGTGGCAGCCAATCACGGCTGCGCAGCTCATCGAGCATCGCGCCACGAATGCGCTGGTTGGCAAAGGTCGCAAAACTGGCGCCCTGGCTGGCGTCGAAACGCCCCAAGGCCTCGAGCAGTCCAAGCGTTCCGGCCTGGATCAGATCATCAAGCTCGATACTTGAAGGCAGTTTGACCTGGAGCGCGAGCGCCTGCCGGCGCACCTGTGGCAAATACTGTGTCACCAGCTCGTGCTGGTCGATCTTGCCTTTGGCAGTATACATCCCGTTTGCCTTGCTCTCTTAGCTCATCGGTCACAGGTAATTGACGATGAGCTGGATGCCGCGCACGACCACGGCCTGCTGTTGCGGTTGGTCGAGGGAGAAATGAAATCGTAATGGCCGCGTTGCGGGCAGTCCTGCAAGCGCGCGGCTCCTGCCACGCATCGTTGCAACCGGCACACAGCTATCGGCCTGACACAGCCGCCCCTTTAGGGTGGCGCCGGGAGGTGCCTCGAAGCGCCAAATCACGCTGTGGATCTCGCCTGCGCGCACCGAAGCCGGTGGTAGTAAGGGTGCCGAAAGACTTTCCCGCTCGGCCATGCTGACCCGCAGCGCAGGTGCGCTCGCGACCCAGCTGCCAGCGGCAAAGGCGCTCAATCCGCTGAATCCTGCGACCAAGCAGATCGTCAACAGGGCAGTGCGGGCAGCGCCGGCCGTGGTCGCCGCGAGCAGGTTCTGTGCCAGCCTTTGCCATCTTTCGGCGGCGGCGATGAGGTCGACGATGAGCGGGCGGAGTTGCATCAGGCTACTTGCCTCCAATCAACTGTGTCACGCGCAGGGTGCGATCATCCGGTATCTCGGCCTGGGACATGACCACCAAGTGGCGCAAGCGCCGGCGTAGGAAGCGTGCGAGCACAGCGCGCAGACTGTGTTGGACGACCAGTACCGGCGGATCGCCTCCGGCCTCCTGGCGCGTGAGCGCCTTTTCCGCCTGTTGCATCAGTGTTTCAGCCAATCCTGGCTCGAGTGCTCCGTTACCGCTCATGGCCTGCAGTAAGACCTGCTCGAGCTGTGTGTCCAGACCGATCACACGCAGCACCTTCTCGCCGGGGAACCACTGCTGGACAATGGCACGCCCGAGCGCGATACGGACCGCGGCTGTCAGTTCGGCAAGGTCCTGCTGTTGTGGTGCATGTTCGGCCAGGGTGTCGAGGATGCTGCGAAGGTCGCGGATGGGCACCTCTTCGACGAGCAGATTCTGCAAGAGGCGTTGGAATGCCGTCAGCGAGATCAGCTTCGGTACCACCTCTTCGACGAGACTTTTCTGCTCGTCGCCGAGTTTATCGAGCAGATTCTGGACTTCAGCGCGGCCAAGCATCTCAGCGGCATGTCGGTGTAACAGGTGATTCAGGTGGGTGGCGACGACGGTGCTGGCATCCACCACCGTGTAGCCGTAAACCTGGGCATGCTCGCGCTGCCCACTGCCGATCCAAACCGCGGCCAGGCCAAAGGCCGGGTCCTGTGTTGGCGTTCCCTCCAGCTTGCCGGTGACCTGCCCAGGATCGATCGCGAGCCATTTGCCGGGGAAGACCTCGGAACGACCGATCTCGGCGTCTTTGAGCGAGACCAGATAGGTGTTCGGCCCCAGCTCCAAATTATCTCGGATATGCACCACCGGCGGTAGGAAGCCGACGTCCTGCGCAAACTTCTTACGCACGCTCTTGATGCGACCAAGCAGCTCGCCTTGTTGGCGTTGATCGACCAGAGGGATCAAGCGGTGTCCGACCTCGAGGCCGAGGGTGTCGACCAGTTGCACATCATCCCAGCTTGCCTCGGGTGCCTCCTGTTTAGTTGTCGTTGGCTGCGCAACCGCCTCTTCGACGAGCAGTTTTTTCCGGTCATGCAGGAGATACCAGGCAAGACCGCCGAGGAGGGTAGTAAAGATCAGAAACACCAGGTTGGGCATGCCCGGGACCAGGCCCAACAGACCCATCACGATCGCGGCCAGGATCAACACCTGCGGGTTGATGAATAGCTGGCCGATCATCTGCTGGCCGACATCCTGCTCGGTATTGACCCGAGAGACCGTCACACCGGCTGCAGTCGAGATCACCAGGGCCGGGATCTGTGCGACCAGGCCGTCGCCGATGGTCATCAGCGTGTAGGTGCGCCCGGCCTCAGCGAAGCTCATGTCATGCTGCATCATGCCGATCAGCAGGCCACCGATGATATTGATCACCATGATCACCAGTCCGGCGGTAGCGTCGCCGCGCACGAACTTACTGGCACCATCCATTGAGCCGTAAAAATCCGCCTCTTGTGAGACCTCGCCGCGGCGTTTGCGCGCTTCATCCTCGCCGATCAGTCCCGCGTTGAGGTCCGCGTCGATCGCCATCTGCTTGCCTGGCATGGCATCGAGCATGAAGCGCGCGCCGACCTCGGCGATGCGTCCGGCGCCTTTGGTGATGACCATGAAATTGATGATCACCAAGATCAGAAAGACCACCAAGCCGACGGCGAAATTACCGCCGATCAGAAACTCGCCAAAGGCTTGGATGACCTTGCCGGCGCTATCGCCACCCTGATGGCCTTCCATCAGGATGACACGGGTGGAAGCGACGTTGAGCGAGAGTCGCAGCAATGTCGTAAACAGCAGGACCGCCGGAAAGGCCGCGAAATCCAGCGGCTTTTGCGTGAACATGCTCACCAGCAATACAAGGATGGCGAGGGCGATGTTGAAGGTGAACAGGAGGTCGAGGATGAACGGCGGCAGCGGCAAGATCATCATGCTGAGAATCAGCAAGATGAGCAATGGCCCAGCCAGCACCTTCATCTGCACATTGCCAAGCCAGGCCTGTTTCTCGAGCAGTGCGCTCAAGGCGGTCATGTCCGCGCCTCAGGGTTGGTCTGGTCTGCCGGAACCTGCAGTTCCTTTGGTATCGGTAGCTGTTGTGGCTGCGGCGGAGGCAAGCCGCCTTTGCGATGAAAATGCCGCAGCTGGAAGGCCCAAGCCATCACCTCAGCGACCGCGGTATAGAGTGCCATCGGAATTTCAGCATCGAGATCGACATAGCGGTAGAGCGCACGGGCGAGCGGTGGCGCCTCCAACCGAGGCACGCCGTGCGTGTCGCCAAGCTCGCAGATGCGAGCGGCGACCTGATCAACACCCTTCGCGATCAGTCGTGGCGCTGACATACCTTGCTCATCGTACCGCAGTGCAACGGCGTAGCGACGTGGATTCGTGATGATGACGTCTGCTTCGGGGACTTTGGTCATCATGCGACCGCGCGCCATCGCCTGCTGTTGCTGGCGAATACGAGCCTTGATCTGCGGATCTCCGTCGGATTCCTTGTGCTCACGCTTGACCTCTTCCTTGGTCATTCTCAACTTCTTGGAATGGCTCCAGAGCTGATAAGGGATATCGATGAGGATGACCACGAGCAAGGCCAGGACCATGAGGCCGCTCGCCATCACGGCCAGTTCTAGGGTATTCGCCAGCGCCTGCTGAATCGGTTGATCCATCAAGTCCATGTAATGCCCACGGTGCGCCATCAGGAAGGCGACCGCGACGCTGCCGACGAGGACCGATTTCGCAATCGCCTTGGCCAATTCAACCAGCGCCTGGACACCGAGAACCCGCTTGATCCCTTTCACCGGGTTGAGCTTGGAAAGTTGTGGCTGAAGCGACTTGGCCGAGACCAGCCAGCCACCCAGCAAGACGGGTGCGACCAGGGCTGCGAGCGTGAGCAAGAGGAAGACGGGCAGCATGACGTAGAGGCTGCGCTCGACAAGGTCGGTTGCCTTAACGAGCATCGGCATCACCTCAAGTGCCTCGCGTCGTTCGAACAGGAACGCCTGCTCCATGATCAGCCCGAGCTGATCGTAGATCATCGCGCCTCCAGCCCAGAAGCTGCCGACGCCGACCAACAGCAACATGAAGGTGCTCAACTCACGGGAACGCGCAACCTGGCCCTCTTCACGCGCCTTCTCTAAGCGTCGCGGTGTGGCTTCTTCGGTTTTTTCTTGGTCGTTGCCTTGGTCTTCAGCCATCGCAAATCATCAAGCAGGCGGTTAGATCGCCAGCGATCCTCGCGGGAGTCGGGATGCGCGACAGCAATAGTGCCTTTGGCAGAGAGACTGGACAAGCGGCCGTTTGTTCAGAATCCGAGCTCGTCGAGAAGCGAGTCGACCTGATCCTGACTTCCCATCACGTCGTTGGCCTCGGGATTGATCTGCGGCCCGTTGAGTAGGCTATCGGAGCGGCTGCTATCGGCACGGCGCTGCATCTCATCACGCGCCTGGCCTTCCGGCACGCTATCGATCAGCACCTGCACGAGTTGGTTCTCGATCTCTCTGATCACCTCCATCATCCGCTTGATCACTTGGCCGGTCAGGTCTTGGAAGTCCTGCGCCATCATGATGTCGAGCAGTTCCTTATTGGTGGCCTGGGTTTTCTCTGGCACCTCGGCGAGGAAGGTGCGCGTGTCTTCGACGATGGCGCGCGCGGCATCCAGTTCTCGAGGCTCTGAAAACCACTCGGCCCAACGCTGATCGAGTGCTTCGGCGCGGCTCTCAAGCGCTTCCTGCAGCGGCTGCGCCCGATCAATGGCGTTGAGCGCACGATGCGCTGCCTGCTCGGTCATGTTGGCGATGTAGTTGAGCCGATCGCGGGCATCGGGGATGGCCTCTGCCGCCTTCTCGATCTCCTTATCGAGACCAAGCTCGCGCATGCTGTCGCGCAGCAGGCGCGTTAGGTTCCCGATTCGGGAGATCAGCACATCCATGCCCTGCTGATCATCCTGCGGCTTTTGTGTCGTGGTCATTGTCTGTCTCCAGCAATCCTGGACTGTCGTCGATCTGCTGTTACCAGCCCAGTTTCTCGAAGATCTTGTTCAATTTTTCATCGAGCGTGGCGGCGGTGAAAGGCTTGACCACATAGCCGCTCGCACCTGCTTGGGCGGCAGCAATGATATTTTCCTTCTTGGCCTCGGCCGTGACCATCAGAACGGGTAAGTCTTTGAGGTCTGGATCAGCGCGGATCTGCTTGAGCATTTCCATGCCATCCAGGTTGGGCATGTTCCAGTCTGCGACCACGAAATTGAACCCGCCGGCCTTGAGCTTGTTCAGCGCGTCCTGGCCATCCTCGGCCTCATCGACGTTGGTGAAGCCAAGCTCTTTCAGCAGGCTGCGCACAATGCGCCGCATGGTCGGAAAATCGTCGACGACCAATATGCCAATGTTTTTGTCTACCATCGCGAATCCTCTAACTATTCATCTCTAGTCATCTCTAGACTAGTCATCTCTAGAAGGCTTCCCACTCGTCTTCAGCGGGCGCTGTATGGCGCTGCTCCGGTTTGCCCGGGGGGGTGGCCCGGTCACCAGAAGAAGGCAGCGCAGCAGGCGGCCTCACGTGAGGCTTTGTGCTGTGTTCCTGTCGGCTGCTAGGCGCGGGCAACTGCTTAGAGGTGCTCGCCGTCTTGGTCAGGCGGAACTTGGCGATGGCCTGTTCCATGCGGCTCGCCTGTTCTTCCAAGGACGCCGCTGCCGCTGATGCCTCCTGTACCAAGGCGGCATTTTGTTGCGTCACCTCATCCATCTGTCCCACCGCCTGGCTGACCTGATCAATGCCCTGACTCTGTTCTTGGGAAGCGGCCGATATCTCGTCCATGATATCAGTGACTCGACGCACAGCCCCAACCACTTCTTCCATGGTGGTGCCTGCATTTTCCGCCAAGGATGAACCCGCCTGGATCTGCGCAACAGCCCCTTCGATCAATTCCTTGATCTCTTTTGCGGCGTCCGCGCTGCGACTGGCGAGGTTACGCACCTCACCGGCAACCACGGCAAACCCACGTCCCTGCTCACCGGCGCGGGCTGCTTCAACCGACGCATTCAGCGCCAGGATGTTGGTTTGGAAGGCGATTGAATCGATGACATTGGTGATCTCGGCAATCTGCTGAGAGCTGTTTGAGATGCCATGCATGGTCTTGACGACCTGCCCAACCACATCGCCTCCGCGCTCGGCGGTGGCAGAGGCCTCGAGAGCGAGGCCGCTGGCCTGGCGCGCATTATCCGCATTCTGTTTGACGGTGGCCGTCAGTTCTTCCATGCTTGAGGCGGTTTCCTCAAGGGCCGAGGCCTGCTGCTCGGTGCGTGAAGACAGATCAGCATTGCCGGCAGCGATCTCGCTGGCCCCTAAGTGAATGGCTTCACTGCTCTGGCGCACCTCGGCGATGACCCCGGCGAGGTGCGTGACCATGCGCTTCATGGCGACGAGCACGCTGCTGTTGTCATTGGCCTTGGTCTGGATCTCGAGGCTCAGGTCTTGATCGGCGACTCGCTCGGCGATCTCGGCCACCCGATAGGGTTCGGCCCCGAGCTGACGGTTGATGCCGGCGATGATCAGCCAGGCCAGCAGCACGCCACCAGTCAGGACTACCACTAGCGCGGTGATGATCATGTTCCGGTTGCTCAGATACTGTGCTGAGGCCTGTTCATAGGTCGTCTCAGCAACCTCGATCTGGACCTCCATCAAGGCATGAAAGCCCTCAACGATCGGGTCAATGACCGGATAGAGCTTGTCGCTCACAAAGGCCTCGAGCGCGGCTTGATCCTGTCGCTGCAGGATCTGTTGCAGCTCGCTGAGCGTAGCGTCGGCACTCGCCAAGAGCGGCCTGAGCGCGTTGACCAACCGCTCTTCCTGTGGCACCAACAGGGTGCCTAAGTAGGACTGCCAGGCCGATTCGATCTCGGCCAGCCCGGTCGAGATCGCGTTTTGCGCCTTGGTCCAGGTCAAGGCGCCGTCGTTGACCTTGTGTGACGCATCGACGATGTTGACAGCATAGTTGTCAACGATGGACTGAAGCTGGCCTAGTGGCAAGACCCGGTCTTGATAAACGGTGTCGAGTCCTTTGACGGCCTCGCTTTGCCCATAGAGCCCGAGCAAAGCCAGTGCAATCAGCGCGGCGGCGAGCAATCCGACGAGGAATGCGAGTTGAGTGGCGATCCTTATATTTTTGAACATGCTGGTCTTGCCTGTGTCGTGGAATCGAGCCGACGTGGAATCGAGCCGTGCCGGCGCATCATCTAGACCCGCTGCGCCCGACCGGATGCGGCCGCGAGCGCCATCATGCGTGCCGGGATCTCGTTGAGCGCCATGATTTCGCAGGCTCCACCGAGGGCAATCGCCTCGCGCGGCATGCCAAAGACCACGCAGCTTGCTTCGTCCTGGGCGATGGTGGGTGCCCCAGCGTTACGCATTTCGAGCAGACCGGCAGCGCCGTCTTTGCCCATGCCGGTGAGGATCACCCCAATCGCATTGCGACCAGCATACTCGGCCGCGGAGTGAAACAGCACGTCGACCGAGGGGCGATGGCGGTTGACCGGCGGTCCGTCGTCGAGCTTGACCACATAATTGGCGCCGCTGCGGGCCAGTTTCAGATGCTGGTCGCCGGGTGCGATGTAGGCATGGCCGGGCAGCACGCGCTCACCTTCTTCGGCCTCCTTGACGGAGACCTGGCTGAGCCGATCGAGGCGTTCGGCGAACGAGCGGGTAAAGCCGCCTGGCATATGTTGCGTGATCAGGATGCCTGGGCTGCTCGCGGGCAAGGGCTCGAGTACTTGGCGAATGGCCTCGGTACCACCGGTTGAGGCGCCAATGATCAGCAGCTTTTCGCTCGAGATCATCGGCGCCTTGAGGCGGGTTGGGGGCGGATCGCGCCGGTGGGGTGCGCGGCGCGGGCGCGAATGCGCGGCGGCTCGAAGCTTCTCGGCGATCTCCTCGGTATAGTCGATCATACCGCGGCGAATCCCAATCGAAGGCTTGGCGACGAAATCAAGTGCGCCGAGTTCAAGCGCGCGCAGGGTCACCTCGGAACCGGACTGGGTCAGCGAGGAGACCATCAATACTGGCATCGGGCGCAGCCGCATCAGTCGCTCGAGGAAGTCGAGGCCATCCATGCGCGGCATCTCGACATCGAGCGTTAGCACATCGGGGTTGTAACGCTTGATGAGATCCCGAGCCATAATCGGGTCCGATGCCACGGCAACCACCTGCATGTCCGGCTGGCTATTGATGATCTCGGTGAGCAAGTCCCGAATCAGCGCCGAGTCATCGACGCACAGCACCTTAATCTTAGTTGAGCTCAAAGTCGGCTCCTCCACCTCTCAATCGGTTGGTGAAAGACCAGGCCGCACCGGGCCTGTGCGCTGTCGCTAACGGGTCTCAGCGCCAACGGGTCTCAGGGCCTCAGGCGACGGTATAGACGGTCTGACCACGAAGTCGGAAGGCTTGACTGATGTAGGTGAAGTTCTCTGAGTGGCCAGCGAACAATAAGCCATCGGGCTTCATCATCGGAGCGAAGCGCTCAAGGATGCGCGCCTGGGTTTTTTTGTCGAAATAGATCATGATGTTACGACAGAAAATCGCGTCGAAAGGGCCTTTGACCGGCCATCCAGATGCGAGTAGGTTGAGCGCTTGGAAGTCGACCATCGCGCGCAGCTCGGGGCGCACGCGTGCCATCCCGGCTTGACCTCCGGTACCGCGCTGAAAGAAGCGCTTAATCCTCGCCTCGTCCATCTTGTGGACCTGTTCGATGGGATAGATCCCGGCCCGCGCCTTGGCCAGGGCCTCGGTATCGATGTCGGTTGCCGTCACTTTTGCATCCGCTGCGCGGGTGCCGAGGGTCTCAGCCAAGGTGATGGCGATGGAGTAGGGCTCCTCGCCCGTTGAAGCGGCTGCGCACCAGATCCTTATTGGGCCATGCCGGTCGCGGACATGATCGGCGAGCTGCGGGAAATGGTGGGATTCGCGGAAGAATGCGGTGAGGTTTGTGGTCAGCGCGTTGGTGAAGGCTTCCCATTCCTTGGCGTCGGGCCGACGTTCTAGGCGGGCTAAATATTCACTGAATTGCGTCAGTCCATAGTGCCTTAGGCGTCGGGCAAGGCGGCTGTAGACCATCTCGCGCTTGTGCTCGGCCAGCACAATACCCGCCCGTTTGTGGATCAGTTCGCGAATGCGGTGAAAATCCGTATCGGTGAGTTCGAGATCTCGATCTACCGTCCCATAGGATGACCAGCCATTGATCGTTGAGGCCGGCCGTTGCGCGAGCTCGTTCACACTCTCTCCCATCCGTACATCCCCCGGCTAATGCGTTCCTGTCCCGGGCGATCACGGTAGTTAGCGGCCCGCCCCGGGGCTCTTCACGCGGGCAATCCGGACAGCTTATCGCTACCACGGTTATCTGCATAGATAAAACAGTGGCGAGGGACATTCAATGAGTATAGGCAACCAGCGCATTTCCGCTGGCCTGACGAGTAGAAATTATCGTGATCGCGTATGCTGGATGAGGCTTGCGATGCAGGCTCGGTTGCCGCAGCAGGGTCGGCATGGTCAGCAAGGTGCGGGCTCGCGACTAGGCCGAGGCATTGATGCGGCCAGGCTGAGCCTTGGTTCGACCGCGGGTGTCGTAGAGGGTCTTCTCGGCGACGGCGTGAATCAGATTCAGCATCTTCTGATTGTGTTTGAGGCGCATCGTCAGCATGGCGCCAGCGAGTTCGTTGAGCCGAGCGGCGCGCTCGCTGGCGTCGCGAACGGCCTTCCAGTCGTCGAGGCAACCGGCATCACGCGCTGCCTCCTGTGCGCCGGCGTCACCGTCCGCATAGCCAAGCGCGGATTGGGTCTGCCGGCGCTGTTGCTCGGTCCGCTCGAGCTGCTCGAGCAGCGTTTGCTTATCAGCCGCAATCTGCTGCAGTAGCTCGCCATCGATGTTGCCCACCGCGAGCGCCTGGCGCTCTTGCTCCAACAGCGTCACTAGGGTGCCGAGAGCGTCGTATTGCGATCCGAGCAGGTGGGCAAGCGTCATCGCCGTTACACCTCGAGCAGATCACGAACGCTGGCGATCAGGCCATCAGCGATCCGGTCAGCGCGGACCTCTAAGCGGCCATCTCGAATCGCGTCACGAATGGCTTCGACATTGGCAACATTGATATCTTGATCGGTGGCCGCCGCCTCGCGATGCAGATGGGTCTGAACCGCGGGATCGGTGGTCTTGCTGGTGTCGCTCCGTACTGGCCCCTGTACCTTTGCGGATTGCTCCTGCGCGGGCTGGCTGGCGCGAAACAGCGGATGATGGGAGTCAATTTTCAAGGGTCTGGCCTCATTCCCGGTGCTTACTTCGATTATCGGCCCGCGGCGCGCGAACTTTAGCCGGATTAGCAACGGCGCCCGCTGCGGTTCATGCTCGCGAGGGTCGCGTTGCGAGTCTCCGCCTTCGGGCGCGGCTCAGAAATCGACGACCAGCTTTGCTTCCCCAACCACCCGCGCGTTGATCAAGTTGCGATTGCCGAACTGAACGCGAACCGAGTCTCCCAAGCCGCCGGTGTCCAGGGCTTTACCTTCACGGCTGACGCGGAAATTGGCACCGCGTGCTTCGACCGAGACCTGCTGACCCCGTCTCACCAGCGGTTTCGCTTCGAACTGGCGCTGTTGCAAGGGGACGCCTGCCGCTAGCGCGCGACGCGCCACCTGGCCGATGATCGACTCCGGCTCGAGCACCGCCTCGCGCGGCAGCTCGCTCAGGTTGCCCTCGCGCTGCGTCAGCATCGCGGCGGTGACTTGAGTGCCTGCTGCGATCTCCCGCTTGAGCACCGGATACTGTCCGTAGCGGTTGATCTCGGCCTGCAGGTAACGCACCTGCTGGCCCTGTTCGCCGCAACGCACGCCAACCGACACACGACCCTCGGCTTGCCGCGAGCGGTTCGGTAGAAACGGCTGCGGGGCCGAGCAGGGCGGCATCTGTGCGGCCGGCAGGTGGACCTCAATCACCACCTGGTCATCGTCGGCAAACTGCTGGTGCAGGAAGTCTTGCACCAGGTCGATCAGCGCCTCCTCTGCCCGCGCCTGGCCTGCCGTCGTAAGGCTTGACAGCGCCATCAGCGGGAGTATGCGCACAAGTGCGAGCCGGCTCTTCGCGCCTCGCCTCAGTGCCCGACTCCGCAGCCGAACTCGAACCCAGTCTTGGCAACGCGCAAGCAGTGAGACGACACGATGATGATGAGTCATGGTGACCATGGCGAACAAGTCATCGATGGCCTCGGCCTGATGGACAGGGCGCGTTGCCGCCTCAAACGCTGAAGCGTAGAGTTCACGGTAACAGCCTCGCAGGGACAGGGAAACGCGAATGTCGTCACAAAATGCACGCCTATTTATACCTTACATGTCGCTATTGCTCGGGTATGCTCTAAACTACCTAGGGTACTACCTAGCGTGGCTGGCGCTCGCCAGAGAGCACAAACCGAGGAAGCGGATGATCAATCAACTTGCGGCAGCGTTCAATTTTGTCCAAAAGGCCGCTGCGCTGCGCCAAGAGCGGCACGAAGTGCTCGCCAGCAACATTGCCAACGCGGATACGCCAAACTATTTGGCGCGCGACTTCGATTTTGCCAGTCAGCTCAAGAATGCGGTTGAGCGCGGGCGGTCGGCGGAGCAGGAGGGACTCAACTTGGCGCGGACATCCGCTCGTCACATCGAAGGCCAAGGTCCGCCGTTGAGTGGGTCCTCGCAGAGTGATGACCTCCTCTACCGTATCCCTGCCCAGCCTAGCCTCGACGGTAACACGGTCGAGATGGATCAAGAGCGCATGCAGTTTCTCGACAACGCGGTCCGCTACGAAACGGGATTGACCCTCATCAATCGCAGGGTTCAGGGCCTCAAGGGCGCGATGCAGCCCGAGTAGCCGACTGACAGCGCGAACCGAAGAACGCCGGACTGAACGAACGCCTAACCGAACAAACGCCTAAGAGCATGTCTCAATGACGATATTTTCCGTTTTCGAGGTCGCCGGCTCGGCCATGCAGGCCCAGTCACAGCGCATGAATGTGACCGCGAGCAACCTCGCGAACGCCGACAGCCTCGCTGGACCCGACAACCAACCTTACCGCGCCAAGCAGGTCATCTTCGAGAGCCTCGCGCAAAACGCGCGTGGCATCGGTGGTGTTCGCGTGCGCGAGGTCATTGATGATCCATCCCCGATGCGGTTGGAATATCAGCCAGGCAACCCGCTGGCTGACGAGCGAGGGTACGTGACCCTGCCCAACGTCGAGCCCGTCCACGAGATGGTGAACATGATCTCCGCCTCGCGGTCATACCAGGCGAATGTCGAGGTGGTGAATACCAGTAAACAGCTCATGATGAAGACACTGACCATTGGAGAGGGTTAACGATTATGATCAACGGTGTTGATAACGCCCTAGCGGCGAATGCTGGCAGCAGTATGCCGCTGAGCAAGAGTCAGTCTGATGAGCTGCGCGAGAGCTTCTTGCTGTTGCTCACCACCCAGCTGCAGAACCAAGACCCGCTCAACCCGCTCGAAAATGCCGAGATGACCACGCAGATCGCGCAGATCAACATGGTCAGCGGCATTGAAAAGCTGAACGAAACCCTTCAGGCCATCACCGGGCAGATCGATGCCAATCAGGCGTTGCAGGCCAGTGCGTTGATTGGAAAGGGGGTGATGGTGCCGGGAAACAAGGTCATGCTGCAACAAGATGAGGATGGTGAGCCCCAAACCACTCCATTCGGCATCGAGCTTGAAGCACCCGCTGAGAACATCCAGGTCACAGTGACTGGCGCAGATGGCGCGGTGGTCAGCCAGTTCAATACCGGGCCAGTCGAGGCGGGCGTCAGTTCCTTCTATTGGGATGGCATGACCAATGAAGGTGAAGCGGCTGCGTCAGGGGCCTATTCGGTGAGGCTTGAGGCCGTCGATGCTGATGATGAAGCCATTGCCGGTGAGGTCTTGAATTACGCGTCTGTTCTTGGTGTAACGCCGCAAGACCAAAATGGCCAGGTGAGCCTGGATCTTGGCGCCGTTTATGGTCGTGTTGGGATGGAGGCCATACGGCAGATTCTCTAGCCATCGCAGATTATATTTCTAGATTACCCTAGGTTCGAATGGAGAATACCTGATGAGCTTCTCACAAGCATTAAGCGGTCTGCGCGCCCAAGCCGAAAACATTAAGGTGATTAGTAACAACATTGCCAACTCTCAGACGGTCGGGTTCAAGTCTGGCAATGTACTATTCGCCGATGTGTTTGCTGGCGCCTCAAGTAAAGTGGGTCTGGGTGTCAATATCGCCGGAGTTATGCAGGATTTCCGCTCTGGCGATCTGGAGAACACTGGCAGGAACCTAGACTTGGCAATTGCAGGGCAGGGCTTTTATCGCTTAGAGAAGTCTAATGGTGAGGTCGTTTTTTCACGCAACGGTGAGATCAACCAAAACCAGAATGGTTTCTTGGTTAACGGGACAGGACAGTTCCTGACCGGGTACGGTCTGGCTGACGCGAATGACCCTTTCTCAAGGGTTATCCCGGGTGGAGTGCCGCAACGATTACAGATTCCTCAAGATGATATTCCCGCAAATGCCACAACAGAAGCAAACGCAGTTTACAACCTCAATGCTTCCACCATTGGCACGAATGTCTCGAACGATGATTTGCAGACAGCAGCAGTAGTCACAGATAACACAACTGATCCACCGACGACCGCGAATGTTGGATTTCATTTTTCATCGAGTTACTCAGTCTATGATTCTCTTGGAAATCAACGAAATGTTACAACCTATTATACGAAAATAGCAGACAACCAATGGGAAGTTAGGTTTGCTATGGATGGACAAAGACCAGGTGGATTTCCTCTCGATGCTGGAGGAGACAATAACGCACCTGATTTCGTGTTGAACTTTGATGCTGATGGGTCTTTAACCCAATACTTTGATAGTTCTACTCCTCCTGTTTTGATTTCACAAGGCATTGATCCTGGTCCTGCATTCGATTTTGCTGATTCATTCCCCGACGACGGCCCACCAGACAGTATTGCAAGCGTTGGTCAAGCGAGTGACGGCACGGCTGCAAACCCTACACAGGCCTCGTTCACATTGACATTTCCTTTAAATGCTGCAGCTGCTGGCGATCCTCCAGATGGATTTGACCTCGGCGGCGCTGCCGAATTGGCATTTAACCTCAGTCTTGAAGGAACTACTCAGTTCAATAACAATTCACTACTGAATACCCTCGACCAAAATGGCTATACATCAGGTACACTCATCGGTATTGAGGTTGAGGAAGATGGTACAGTTACACGAATCTACACCAACGAGGAGCGGCGCGCTGCGGGCCAGATCGTACTGACTAACTTTATTAACCCTGAAGGGCTGCAGCCCGATGGCGACAATGCCTGGCGGCAGACCAATGCCTCCGGAGAACCCGTCATTGGGGTGGCTGGCACGGGCATTTTTGGGACGATTGAGGGCGGGGTGCTCGAGAACTCAAATGTTGATCTGGCGCAGCAGCTCGTCGATATGATCGTTTCGCAGCGCGCTTATCAGGCCAACTCGTCATCAATCGGCACCCAGGATGAGATGCTACAGACGGTTATCAACCTGTAATTGGGTACTTGCTTGGCCAGAGTCTCTCCCAGGCTCTGACAAGCGTTCTCTTTCGCCCATTGCAGATTGCTCTGGGCGACACCAGACTGGTCGCTGACTTCTTCCTATGGATCGCATCCTCTACACCGCCATGAGTGGCGCCCAGCAAGGCCTGCAGCAGCAGGCGGTGGTCACCAACAATCTGGCCAATGCGACCACGACGGGCTTTCGCGCCCAGCTCTATGCAGCGCGCGCAGTGCCGGTGCAGGGCGAGGCTGCGAGTGCTACCCGAGTCTCGACGGTGGCATCAACTCCAGGAAGCGATTTCACCCCCGGGCCGATCAGCACCACGGGACACCCACTGGATGTGGCCATCGACGGTGAGGCTTGGATCGCGGTGCAGGCCGAGGATGGCACTGAGGCCTACACTCGCCGCGGTGAACTTCAGGTCAATAGTGACGGCGTGCTCGAGATTGCTGGTCGTCCGGTCATCGGCGATGGTGGCCCCGTCATTGTGCCCTTGGAGTCACAGCTCTCCATTGGTGACGATGGCACCCTCAGCGCCATTGGCGCAGGGCAAGGGCCGGATGCGATTGCCGACATCGGTCGCATTAAGTTGGTCGAGCCTGGTCAACAGATACTGCAGCGCGGTGATGATGGCTTGTTTCGCCCCCCGGAAAACGAGGAGGGTCTGGTGATTCCGCTGCCGAGGGATGAAGCGGCAACCCTGGTCAGCGGCAGTCTTGAGGGCAGCAATGTCAGTCCCGTTGAGGCGATGGTGTCGATGATCAGCGCCGCCCGCCATTTCGAGATGCAGATGTCAGTGATCTCGACGGCGGATGAGAACGACCAGCGTGCCAATAGCATCCTGGCGCTGCAAGGCTAGCGCAAACCATTTGCAACAACAGAGTTATTCAGGCTCGCAATCGTCACCGCGAGCGGTTTGGGATAGACCGCGGGCGTTTCTTTAATAGAGTCTTTACTGAATAATGCACTGACTTCGCTATTTCCAGGAGACCGCCGCCATGGCCATGATCCGATCGCTCTCGACCTCCAAGACCGGCCTTGAGGGCCAACAAACTAACCTTGATGTCATCTCCAACAACCTGGCCAATGTTAGTACAGCTGGCTTTAAGCGTTCGCGCGCGGTATTCGCTGACTTGCTTTACCAAAACCTGCGCCAGCCTGGTGCACTGAATAATGTCCAGGACCGCCTCCCATCGGGTCTGCAGATCGGCAGTGGAGTGCGACCCATTGCGGTTGCCCGACAGATGACGCAAGGCAGCCTTGAGGCTGCAAACTCGAATGATTTGGCGATTCAGGGTGAGGGCTTTTTTCAAGTATTGATGCCTGATGGCACCATCGCTTATACCCGCGATGGTACCTTTGAGTTTAATGAGAATGGCCAGATGGTGACCTCGAATGGCTTTCCGCTGGAGCCGGCGATCATCAAACCCGATAATACCCTGGATGTGACGGTTGGAAATGATGGTATTGTGTCGGTAACCCTGCCTGGTGATCCTTTGGGCCAGGAGATCGGTCAGATTACACTCGTCACCTTTATTAACCCCGTCGGCCTGCAGAGCATGGGTGATAACCTCTATCAGGAGACCGCTGCCTCGGGGCCACCGAATGAGAACCTCCCCGGCTTCAATGGGGCGGGCACCTTGCGACAAGGCTACATCGAGACCTCCAACGTCAATGTGGTGGAGGAGATGGTCAATATGATTACCACCCAGCGCGCCTATGAGATCAACAGCCGCGCGGTGCAGACCAGTGATGAGATGCTGGCCCGCCTGACGCAGCTGTAAGCACTCTGCTGACCCGATGATCACTCGGATTGCGACGCTGGTGCTATGCGCCTCATTACTTGGCCTCGGGGGCTGCGCGCAAGTCCCACGCCGATCCGTCGTGGGAGACTATCGGCCGGTGCAGATTGCCGAGCCACCGAGTCGAGTTGCCGACGGATCAATCTTTCAGCCACGCCGTGGGATTCGGCCGCTATTCGAGGATAGCCGACCACGGATGCCGGGTGATATCCTGACCATCGTGCTCAATGAGCAGGTGAGTGCGACCAAGAATTCTCGTTCGAATGCATCCCGGGATGGTGGCGTGTCCATCGGCGGGGAGCTTTTCAGACTGGCACGCGTCAACGAGCTTCAGGAGGGGGGCTTGGACATCGACGGGTCTAACGATTTTTCCGGCAGTGGGGGCTCGCAGGCCAGCAATAGCTTCACTGGAACTATCACCGTGACCGTCGTGGATGTGATGCCGAACGGCAATCTTAGGGTGCATGGCGAGAAGCAGATCGCGATCAATCAAGGTGTCGAGTACATCCGCTTTTCCGGTGTCATCGATCCACTTAGGATTACCGGCCAGAATACGGTGTCTTCAACAGCGGTTGCCGACGCCCGTATTGAATATGTAGGCGATGGCTACATCAATGAGGCCCAGCAAATGGGTTGGCTGCAGCGGTTCTTCCTAAATATCTCGCCGATCTGAACGATGAAGACGCGAGGTTCCTCTGTTTGACAATACATGTCATTTAGCGATACCGAACATGATGATGCAAGCCTCTAGCTTCTCGACATCGATGATGCACAAGGGGCCAAAATGGCTCGTTCAGCTTGTATCAGCTGTATTGATCACGGTGATAATGGTACTGCCGGCCTCCGCCGAGCGCATTCAAGAGCTTGCCGACTTTGCTGGCGTCCGCGATAACCCACTGGTTGGCTTCGGTCTAGTCGTTGGCCTAGACGGCACCGGTGACCAGACCATGCAGGCGCCTTTCACCGGGCAGAGCCTGAGCAATATGCTCAGGCAACTGGGGATCACCATCCCCGCTGGCACCAACATGCAGCTGCGCAATATCGCCGCGGTGATGGTCACCGCCGATCTGCCGCCTTTCTCGCGGCCCGGTCAGCGCCTGGATGTGAATGTCTCATCGGTCGGCAACGCACGCAGCCTCAAAGGCGGCACCTTGCTGATGACCCCGCTCAAAGGCGCCGATGGTGAGATCTACGCTATTGCCCAAGGTAACCTGCTAGTGCCGGGAGCAGGCGCAGCAGCCGGTGGCGCCGCGGTGCAGATCAATCAACTCGGGGCTGGGCGCATCCCGGGTGGCGCGATTGTCGAGGAGGGTGTTCCGGTTGATCTCAATGCTAGGGGCGGCCTGCTCGAACTGGTGCTGAAAGAGGCTGACTTCGGCACCGCCAAGCGCATTGTCGATGCCATCAACGAGGAATTCGGCTGCATCATGGCCAAGGGCGTCAATGGCCGGGTGATCGAGCTGAATGGCCCGCCGAGCGATGATCAACGCCTGGGCTTCATGGCGCGGGTCGAAAGTATCCAAGTCACCCCGACCGAGGCGCCGGCGCGGGTCGTCTTCAACGCCCGCACCGGCTCGGTGGTGATGAACAGCGCCGTGACGCTGCGACGCGCAGCGGTGGCGCACGGCAACCTATCGGTGGTCATCGAGACCCAATTCCAGGTCAGTCAGCCGCCACCGTTTAGCGGTGGCGAGACCGTGGTGGTGCCGGAGACCCAGATTACCATCGAAGAGCAAGATAGCTTCCTGCGCCTGGTGGGTGGCGCGGATCTGACCGAGGTGGTCAGCGCGCTCAATGCCCTTGGCGCTAGCCCGCAAGACCTGATGGCCATCCTCGAGGCGCTCAAGGCCTCGGGTTCGCTGCGCGCTGAGCTGGAGATCATCTGATGCAGGCCGAGAGCGCTGCCAGCCAATTCGCACTGGATGTGCAAGGGTTGCAACGCCTGAAGCAAGGCGCGCGTGAGCAGGACCCCGAGGCGCTGCGCGCGGCGGCCCAGCAGTTCGAGGCGCTGTTCCTGCATGCGATGATCAAGGGCATGCGCGCGACCGTGCCGACCAGCGATCTGACCAACAGCAAGCAGACCGAGTTCTACCAATCGCTGCTCGATCACCAATGGGCGCAAACCATGGCCGAGCGCGGCATCGGGCTGGCTGATCAGTTGGTCGAACAGCTCGAGTCCGGTCAGCGGCGTCCGTCTGCGGTGACGACTCCGCAAGCCGCGGCGGCCGCGACTGCAGCGCTTGATCAAAACGACCTGCTTGCCCACATCCCGCGCGGTGAGCCGCGGATGCTAAAGACCCCGTCCGATCAGCGGCAGTCGGCTGAGGCCGAGAAGGCGCCTGCCAGCCCGAATCCCGTTGCCGCGGCCGCAGCCAGCCCTGATCAGGATCGGCCAATCGCCGATACGCCAGCTTCATTGTTCGCTGCTCAGGCTGCGATCGCTGGCGGTGGTGGTCGCTATGCGCTGTTTGAGCCGGCGGCAACGGCTCCCCTGATCGAGCGGACGGGTGCTCAGTCATCATCTGGCTTGCTCGATCCCGAAAGCGAGGCAAGTCGCACACCGGCTAGCGATCGAGCCACTCTGACTGCTGGTCATCAGACCGCCCAGGTCACTGGTGACGCAGCCGATTATTGGGCGCCTTCACCGGGTGGTTTGCTCGATGCGTTGAGTGGCTCCCTCGATCCTCGACCGGCGAATCTGAGCGCGATGACCACCGCCGATCTGCGTGATCAGCCTGCGCATGTACAGGCCTTCTTGCAGCCATTGCTAGCACCTGCCCAGGCCGCAAGCCAGAAGACCGGCGTGCCTGCTGAGCTGATCCTGGCGCAAGCCGCGTTGGAGACCGGCTGGGGCCGCCACCAGATTCGGACCGACGATGGGCGCAACAGTCATAACCTGTTTGGCATCAAGGCGGGGAGCCATTGGCAAGGGCCGACCGCCGCGGTCACCACCCACGAGTACTACAACGGTCAACGCACCCGAATCAGGGACCAGTTTCGCGTCTACGACTCCTACGAGGCGGCCTTTACCGACTATGGCCGCCTGATCAGCCGCAGCCCGCGTTACGCAGCAGTCGGCACGGCTCCAACTGCCGAACAGGCAGCGCGCGCCTTACAGGCAGGGGGGTACGCGACGGACCCCGCCTATGCCGATAAACTGATCAAGATCATGGGGCATCTAGATGCTGTCGTCACCGAGGCCAAGCGCTCGCCGCTGATTCAGGGATTTTAGCCCTGTGGCGGCAGAGACTTGGCAGAAGCCGAGAGGCATCCTGGCTGGTCGTGACTGGCTGGTCGTGATGAGGCGCATGACCTCCAGGGGATACTCAAGAGGATGAGTACCTCTTGGCGAACGTTCAGGGCGCGTCACCACTGCAAGAGAAAGGGTCTGCTCGCCGCGAGGTTTTAGCGTTTAGGGGCTATCCGGGCGTCTCAAGCTTCTCGAGATTCTGCCGATATGTACTGTTATCAGGGTTAGTGACCGAGCTTGAAATAACACGGTCGGGAAGAAAAACATGAGTCTCTACTCCATCGGACTAAGTGGTCTAAATACTGCGCAAGTCGCCCTCAAGACGACCAGCAATAACATCAGCAATGTCTACACGCCCGGCCACAACCGAGAGATCACTCGGCTGTCCAACAACGGCGCGGAAGCCGGCGTTAAAGTTGTCGATGTCGAGCGTCAATTCAATCTATACGTCGCCAACCAACTTAATGCCTCGCTCAGCAATACCCGCGGGCTTGAGGCTTATCGCACTGAGGTTGAGCAGATCAACAACCTGCTTGCCGATCGCGAGGCGGGTTTATCGCCTTTGATGCAAAACTTTTTCTCTAGTCTGGAAGACCTGACAGCTAGCCCCTCCGATCCGGCTTCACGGCAAGGCGTGCTTGGCACCGCTGGGACCATGACCGCCCAGTTTCGTGCGTTCGATCGTTATCTGGAGGATATGCAGCAGGGTGTGAACAACCAGATCCGCGATGAAGTCACTCAGATCAACAACTTGACACAACAATTCGCGGTGCTGAACCGCGAGATCGCGCTCGCGCAAGCGAGCCGTGGCTCAGCGCCGAATGGACTGCTTGATCAACGTGACCAGCTCGTCAAAGACCTTAACCAGCGCATGGATATCCGCCTCAATATTCAGGATGGCGACAGCTACAACATTAGTTTACCCAATGGCCAGCAATTGGTTACCGGTACCAAGGCGACCAAGTTGGCTGCCATGGATGCACCTAATGATCCACGACGCACGCTAATCGGCTACCAGGATGGTCGAAGCGGAGGCGTTGTACCGTTGCAAGAGAACCTAATCACTGGCGGCAGCCTCGGTGGGCTGATGACCTTCCGCAACGAGACGCTGGATAAGACCCAAAACCAGATCGGCCAGCTAGCGGCCTCTCTAGTCATTGGTTTCAACGACCAACACCGGCTGGGTCGTGACCTCAATGGTGATCAAGGCACAGACTTTTTTAGCATCGCTGATCCTGTTGTCTATTCGGATGACCGCAACAGCGGGAGCGCCAGCATCACGAATGCAGCCTTCGATACCGCCAATGTCTCTCAGTTGCGTGCCACTGATTATGAGGTGCTGGTGACCGACGCCGCTGCTCCCGCGTTTAGTGTGATCCGCAAAGATACCGGCGAAACTCTGGATGCAGCCGAGGTGAGTTTTGCTGACCCGAACGGAGACGGAACCAACGCCATCCTCAGTTTCGGTGGCGTTACCCTGACCTTCGATGACGTCGGTGAACTCGCCGTCAACGACAGCTTCGAAGTGCAACCCGTTCGTCACGCAGCGGTGGGGATGGAAGTTCTGATCAGTGATACGGATAAGATTGCCGCCGGCCTGTTTGCGGACCCAGATAGCGGTCCCGGTGACAACCGCAATGCGCTCGCACTCCAAGAGCTCCAGAATGCGGATCTAGTGGCAGGGCAAGCAACCCTGACGCAGGCCTACGCCAGCATTGTCTCCGATGTCGGCAACCGCACTAATATCGTGCAGGTTAATCTGGACGCCAGCTTGGGCATCACCGAGCAGCTCGAAGCTTTACAGCAGTCTGAGTCGGGCGTCAACCTGGACGAAGAGGCGGCTAACCTGATTCGCTTTCAGCAATTCTATGCCGCTAACGCCCGGGTCATCGACACCGCTTCGACGATCTTCGATACCATCCTTGGCCTGCGCAACTAATTTTGGGGTGTATTCGCCATGATGCGCATCAGTACCGTCACCATGTTTCAGCAGAGTCTGTCGTCGATGAACCGGCAACAGAGCGATTTTTTAAAGGTTGGCCTCCAGATCGCCAGCGGTCGCCGTGTGATGACACCCGCGGACGACCCGCAAGATGCCTCGCGTGCCGTGCGAGTATCCCAAGCGCAGGCAGCGACGCAACAGAATACCGACTCTCGGGTCAGCGCCCGCAACGCGCTCTCCTTGACCGAGAGCACGTTAAATAGCGTCAGCGACACGGTTATCCGCGCCAAGACACTGCTGGTCCAGGCGGCGAGTGATACCTTGAGTGATTCTGATCGGAAAGCTGTTGCGGCTGAATTGACCGGCCTCTATGAGACGCTGGTTGGTCAAGGCAATGCGACGGATGGCAATGGCAATTATCTCTTCGGTGGCTATAAGGATGAGTCACCACCATTCGTGATGCAATCGGTTGGTGCTGGCATAAACTCTGTACAGTATGTCGGCGACAGCAACGTCCGTGAACAACGCATTGATTCCGCGCGTCTGATGGCGGTTAGCGACAACGGCCAAGAGCTATTCCAGAGCGTACCGAGTGGAGCCATTTATGTAGCGCGTGCGGAAAGAGACACCGATGGTCCAGTAGACTTCGGTACCGATGAGGTTGGGGTGCAACAAGGCTATTATCGCAATGAAGGGACGGTGACTTTCAGCGGTCCAAACCGTATCGATACTAACCATCCCGATTTCGGTAAGCCCTTCTCACTGACCTTTACTGTCGATGACACGGCGGATCCTCCGGTGGTTACCTTCAGCGTGACCACTCCGGACGACGCTACCGGAGCACCAACCCCAGTGTCAGATAGTGACGGCAATCCGGTCACTAATAAGCCGTATGTTTCAGGAGCAACCGTCGAGTTCGGCGGTATCAATATTACTCTAAGCGGTGATCCAGAGGATGGCGATCAGATCCAGATGCGCGAAGCTGATGACCCTGAAGCCAATCAAGATGTCTTCAAGACGCTCAAGGATGCTATTGATGTGCTGCAACTCGATCAAGAAGGCTCCCAGGCCACCCATATTCATGTGCGCAACACCATTAATACTACGATGCGCGAACTGGATAACAGCCTCGATAATATTCTTACTCAGCGTGCCTCGGTTGGTGCGCGCCTGAATGAGCTGGATTTGGTTGATACGGTAAGCAGCAATCGGATGCTTAACTATGACCAGGTGATGTCGGATCTAGTTGATCTTGATTACGGTGAGGCTGTGACTGAATACAGCCTACGCCAGGTCGGTCTACAAGCCGCCCAGCGCGCCTTTGTCGACGTTCAGGGCATGTCCTTATTCGATTTCATGCGCTGAATGATCGCTAGAGCGGCGCAAGCATATCTAACAGCCGCTGTTGCATGCTCAGCGCGTGGGTGAATATCCGCTCGAGAAACCCGCCGTAGTGCGCCATCATCACCATCAAAAGCACCAGTCCGAAGATCAGGGAGGTTGGGAAGCCAATTGAGAAGACGGTTAGCTGAGGTGATGCGCGATTGAGAATACCAAGACCGATGCTGACAATCACTAAGGGCGCAACGACGGGCAGCGCCAGCAGCATGCCGCTAGTGAAGACCACGCCGCTGTAACGCGCCAGGAGTTCAAAGGCATCCGGGTTAAAACCACCTAAGCCGATAGGTAGGGTCTGGAAGCTGGTAGCGAGGATCTCAAGCACGATTAAATGGCCATTGAGGGCCAGGAACATAATCAGCGCGATGGTGAAGAGGATGCGCGACAACACGGCAATATTGGTGCCGCTCCCGGGGTCAAAAAAGTTGGCGAAGGCTAGACCCATCTTGAGTCCAATAAAGGCGCCCGCGGCCTGCACAATGCCGAACGTGAATTGCATGACCATGCCGATCGAGACGCCGATGATGATCTGCTCGACGATGATACCTAGGCCACCCCAGGACATGATGGGAACGGGGGGCAGCGGCGGTAGCGCGGGAGAAATGACGATCGCGATCAGCGCCGCGAGACCGACTTTGGCCTCGTTGGGCACGCTGGAATGACCCCAGAGCGGCGATGCGGCAAAGAACGCGGTGATCCGCGTAAATGGCCAGAGAAACATCGCCAGCCAAGTCTGGAGTTGGTCAAAGGTGACCTCGATCACGGCGAATGGATCTTCACGCTAAAGTCATGATCAGGTCACGTTCAAGTCACGATCAATGGGATTTCAGTAAAGAGTTTACGCGTGAAGGTGGTGATCAGTTGCAGCAGCCAGGGGCCTGCAAGGATCAATACAAAAAAGATCACCAGCACCTTGGGAATAAAGGTCAGGGTCATCTCGTTGATCTGTGTCGCGGCCTGGAACAGGCTGATCAGCAAACCCGTGACGAGCGCGGAGAGCAGCACTGGACCCGCGAGAAAGAGCGCGATGCGCATCCCTTGAGAGGCCAGGCTCATCACTTCTTCGGGTGTCATGCGCGGATCTCCAGGTTACGGTGAAATGAGCGCTTTATCAGCCGGGATGGCTCCGCGCTAGCGACGTTAGACGTAAAAACTTTCCGCCAATGAGCCGATGATCAGTTGCCAACCGTCGACGAGGACGAACAGCATCAGCTTGAACGGCAGCGAAATCGTGATGGGCGGTACCATCATCATGCCCAACGCCATCAGTGTACTCGCGACCACCAGATCGATGATCAAAAATGGAATGAAGATCGTAAAGCCGATCTGAAAGGCAGTCTTCAGTTCGCTGGTGACGAAGGCGGGCACCAGGATGCGTAACGGGACGTCTTCCGGGCCTTGCATCGGGCCGATGGTCGCCAAGCGTGCGAAGAGGGCCAGATCGGGCTCTCTTGTCTGTGCCAGCATGAATTCGCGCATGGGCCCTTGAGCCTGATCGAGAAACTCGTCGAAACTGATCTCATCCTCGCGCAGCGGTACCCAGGCATCTTCATAGACCCGATCGAAGACCGGTGCCATGATGAAGAAGGTCAGGAACAGCGCTAAACCGAGTAACACCTGATTCGACGGTGTGGCCTGGGTTCCCATGGCCGTGCGCAACAGGCTGAGGACGATGATGATCCGGGTGAAGCTGGTCATCATCAACAGCAACGCAGGCAAGAACGCCAGCGAGCTGAGCAGCAACAGTGTCTGCAGTGACAGTGACCAGCGCTGACCGCCGTCTTCCAATGGCTGGCTCGTGAGCCCTGGCAACTGCTGAGCTGAGGCCGGCTCGGCAAGCAGCAGCCAAGCTGCTGCCAGTATGAGCATGATGGCTAACGCGAGAACCGTCTTCGCGGCACTGGCTGGCACGACGCTCATCGCATCCCGACATTGTGTTTCAGCGCCTTCGCAAAGCGTGCCGCAAACGAGTCGCCCTCGTCGAATACAGGCCCATCGGCCAGCGTCGGGTCGGTTTCGTTTGGTGGCGGGGCAGGGAGCTTGTGCAAGCGCGTGATTTGACCACCGCCAACCCCGAGAACAAGCCAGACTGAGGCAACCTCAACGACGATGATCCGCTCTTTGGGACCAACAGCCGCGCTGCCAACGACCTTGATTGTCGCTGCTGGATGGAAATATCCAAGTCGCATGCGTCGCACAACGACTGCCCCAAGTAGGATGATGACCACAATCACGACAAGCGCGAGGGTGAGCTTGCCAAGCGTGGCAAGCCCGATCAAGGTGTCCCCGCCGGCGATGACAGACGCTGTGTCGCTCGCGGCAGCCTGGTTCATCGATTGAGTTTTTGCACGCGTTCAGACGGCGTCACGATCTCTGTGATACGGATGCCGTACTTGTCCTCAACGACGACCACCTCGCCTTGAGCGATCAGATAGCCGTTGATCAAGATGTCCATCGGCTCGCCGGCCAGTCCGTCCAGTTCGACCACCGATCCCTGCGCCATCTCTAGGAGTTCTTTGATCGTTACCTTGGTTCGACCCAATTCCACCGAGAGGCGGACTGGGATATCCAGGATCATCGCAAGATCGCGCGTTTCCGTGACCTGGCTCGACTGCTCCAAAGGCCGGAACACGCGCTCGCCGGCGGCTTCCACCTCCGGTTGCTTTTCAGCTGCCGGGGGCGTTTGCGATCCGCGAGCCTCTGGCGGAGTAGCCGCCTTCGCTGTCGGTTGGTCAGTCTCGGTGTTTGATGCTTGGGTTTGTTCAGCCATGGCGGCCGCCCAAAGATCCTCATCATCATCCGATTCCTCAGTCTGGGCGCTGTCTGGCTCCGCGTTGGTGGCCTCATGGGCCTCTTGTTCAGCCATCGCTTCAGCCCAGAGATCGATTTCTTCTTCGGCCCCTTCCGCTTCAGCCTCTGTTGCTTTGTCCGAGGCAACCGAATCAGCGGCCGTGTCCTCATTCGGTTCGGCGTTTTCTTCGGCCTTATCTTGCTCAGTCATGGTTCAATTCGTTGCGGCTAGGGTTTGCCCGGTTGGGGCGACGCTTGAGAAAGGCGTCTTCAGCTTCGAGCGGTTCTTGCTGTGCGTTGTGGTCGATCATCCGAACGACCCGGAGCGCGCGTCGCTCGTTCTGGCTGCCATACGCACATTCGAGTACCGGTATTCCATCGACGCTGGTCAGTACCGTTTCTGGAAGCTCGATGGGCAGGATATCGCCGACCTTCAGCGACAAGACCTGGCTCAGTCGAGCCGGAATCTCGGTCAGATCGGCGACCAGCTCGATCTGCGACTCGCGAAGCTCGCCGGCCATGCGTCGACCCCAGATGTTATCTGGATCTTGTGCGCCGTCCTTGAGCGGATTGCTCAAGATATCGCGCAATGGCTCGATCATCGCAAATGGAATACAGATCTGGAAACTGGTCGCGAGGTTACCGATGTCGATGTTAAATGAGGTGTTGACCACGATCTCATTCGGAGAATTCGTGATGTTGGCGAACTTCGACTGCATCTCACTGCGCACATAGCTGATCTCAAGGGGATAAATCGACCTCCAAGACTCGCTGTACGCATCGATAGCGAGTTGCAACATACGTTGAATGATGCGCTGTTCGGTATTCGTGAATTCACGCCCTTCTGATCGCGTGAGAAAGCGTCCGTCTCCGCCAAACAGGTTATCGACAACCATGAACACGAGATTCGGCGGGAACACGATCAGCGCCGAGCCTTTGAGTGGCTTCATGGAGATGATATTAATGTTGGTCGGGACCGGGACATTACGTGCGAAGTTGCTATAGCTCTGATAACGAACGATATCGACGGTGATATCTGAGCTGCGGCGAATGAAATTGAAGATCGCCATTCGGAAGTAGCGCGCGAAACGTTCGTTGATGATGTCAAGTGCATGGAGACGTTCGCGTATGACTCGGTGCTGAGTCGTGGGGTCGTAGGGTTTTGCACGCGATGCCGCACTGCCAGTTGGCTTGCTGCTGGTGCTGTCATCATCCCCACTGACGCCCTTTAGTAGGGCATCGATCTCTTCTTGTGAGAGTAGGTCGTCTTGAGCCATAAAGCGAAAAAGCGACCTACTGTACGATAAACTCGGTAAATAAGACTTCTTCGATTGCGAGCTCGGGCTGCAATTCAGTGAGCGGTGGGTCTTGAAGGGAAGTGATCAGCCGGTTTGCGAGTTGTGTTTTACCTTCGATACTCGTTAGCTCGTCGACTTGCTCCGAAGAGAGTTGCATTAACAAGCGGCTTCGGACTTGGGGCATGTGATCTTCAAAAATAGCGCGCGTTTCCTCGGTACCAACCTTGAACGTCATGCCGATATAGAGCAAATGGCTGACGCCACGCGAACTTTTTATGTTGATCGTGAAGGGTTCGATTTTGACAAAGATCGGCGCATTCCGCTCGGAAACCATGTTTTTCTCATCAGGCGTGTCTTCTCCCGGCTGCCAAGTCAGATACACGGATATACCCGCGGCAATAATCGACAATATTACCAGGATGACCAGAACCCAAAACAATTTGCGTGAGCCGCCTTTTGATGCTGCCACTCTGTCCTACACCTCTATAGTCGTCGCTCCCAAGCGTTTAGGAGCAAAGCGATGCGCACAAAAAATTAGACGCGGCAAGAGCGCCTAGTTCAACGAATTGCGATGAGCTACCTTTCAGATCCCTTTCAGATCTCGTGAGCTTGCTCAGGCGTAGATATCCACTCTACCATCAAGACCCACGTCGATTCTTGTCGGCGAGCCTGTCAGCTCAGGCTCCCCTGCGCTTTGGAGTGCTCCGCTCGCAAGTGATTGTTGCTGCGTGCCGTCTCCCGTAAAGCCTTGCTCAGCTTCTTGGCGCTGCTCGCCCACGGAGGTTTCGCCAAGATTGATTCCCTGCTCAGCCAGAGCCTCGCGAAGTTGAGGAATCGCTTGCTCGACGGCGCTCCGTACCAGCGCATTTGCTGCGAGAAACTGGATTTGTGTTCCTTGTTCTCCGACCTTTAAAGAGACCGTCAACGGGCCAAGGTCCGGAGGATTGAGGCGAAGCTCCGCGTGCCGGTCGCCACCGCGCTGACTCAGTACCAACAGTTGTTGCCCCAATTGTTGAGGCCATGCCGCACTATACAGCGGTGCGCTCATGCCTGGTGCGGCGGATGCGGTACCCACTTGATTTCCGGCAATGGCGCCATAGGATGCAAGCCCGTTGCTCGCAATGCCCAAGCCTGAAAGACTATCGGCGCCAGCCGTACTGCTAGGTTGTTGTGGGATAAATCCTTGCCGATCCAGGAGGTTAAGCCCGAGAAGCTCACGCAGAGCAGGGGCTAAAGGCTCTCTCGCAGTTTGTGCCGTTGTGCTGATCTCGACGATGGCGCGCAGTGCTTCGGCTGAGGCGTTCGCTCGCTCCCAATTCGTTTGCGAAGCCATTCCTAGGCGTTCATCAACCCGGAGCCGGGTGCGCATCGAGTTGGGCTCTGACAGTGCTGCTCGCGCCGCTTGCTCGGCCCCTGGTTGCGCTGACGCTAAAATGGCTCCGTTTGCAAGCACTGACTCGCGCGTCTGTGCAGCGGTCTGGCCCTGGCCGGCCAGGGTGGTGACTTCTCTGATCAGTTGCAATCGTTCTGGCGATAACAGACGCTGTACCCAGTCGCTGAGGACTGTTGTGCGCTCCTCGGACGTAAGGCGTCCGCTCAAGTCGGTGAGCAGCGCCTCGCGTTGAGCAGCGGGTATTTGCGCGATCAGCTGAGCGAATAGTTGCTCGTTCGCTTCGGGAGCGCGCTGTGCGGTCAGCTGCGCCAAGAATGTTTGGCGCTCAGCGGTGGGCAGGTCTTGGAGCAACGCGTCGAGCATGGCCCCGCGCTCAGCGGCGGGTAGCTGTGCCCTAAGCTGTGCCAGGAGTTGCGCTTGCTCTTTGGATGAGAGCTGTTCGCTGAGTCGTGCGAATAGCTGCTCGCTCGCTGCGGGAGCGCGCTGTGCGGTCAGCTGCGCCAAGAACGCTTGGCGCTCAGCGGTGGGCAGGTCTTGGAGCAACGCATCGAGCATGGCTCCACGCTCAGCGGCGGTGAGCTGTGCCAGGAGTTGCGCTTGCTCTTCGGATGAGAGCTGTTCGCTGAGTCGCGCGAACAGCTGCTCGCTCGCCTCGGGTGGGAGCTGTGCCGTCAGCTGAGCGAAAAGCTGCTCGCTTGCTTCAGGAGAGGGCTGTGCGGTCAGCTGCGCGAAGAATGATTCGCGTTGCGCTAAGGGCAGGTCTCGGAGCAACCCATCGAGCATGGCTCCACGCTCAGCGGCGGGTAGCTGTGTCGTGAGCTGTGCCAGGAGCTGCGCTTGCTCTTCGGATGAGAGCTGTTCGCTGAGTCGCGCAAACAGCTGCTCGCTCGCCTCGGCTGGGAGCTGTGCCGTCAGCTGCGCGAATAGCTGCTCGCTTGCTTCAGGAGAGGGCTGTGCGGTCAGCTGCGCGAAGAATGATTCGCGTTGCGCTAAGGGCAGGTCTCGGAGCAACGCATCGAGCATGGCCCCACGCTCAGCGGCGGGTAGCTGTGTCGTGAGCTGTGCCAGGAGCTGCGCTTGCTCTTCGGATGAGAGCTGTTCGCTGAGTCGCGCGAATAGCTGCTCGCTCGCCTCGGGTGGGAGCTGTGCCGTCAGCTGCGCGAATAGCTGCTCGCTCGCCTCGGGTGGGAGCTGTGCCGTCAGCTGCGCGAATAGCTGCTCGCTTGCCCCAGGAGAGGGCTGTGCGGTCAGCTGCGCGAAGAATGATTCGCGTTGCGCTGCGGGCAGGTCTCGGAGCAACGCATCGAGCATGGCCCCACGCTCAGCGGCGGGTAGCTGTGTCGTGAGCTGTGCCAGGAGCTGCGCTTGTTCTTCGGATGAGAGCTGTTCGCTGAGTCGCGCGAACAGCTGCTCGCTCGCCTCGGCTGGGAGTTGTTCAGTGAGTTCAGCAATCAGCTGCGCGCTCTGCTCGGGCGAGAGGTGCTCGGTCAGTTGAGTGAACAGCGCCTCCATTTGAGCAACGAGCGCTTCTTGAGCAACGAGCGCCTCGCGTTGAGCAACAAACGCTTCGCGTACCTCAGCGGGCAGCTGCTGCATCAACTCGTCAATCTCGGACGCGAGTGTTTCGCCTTCAGCTGTTTGCTGCAAAACCTCTGTGATCGACGCTGTGAGCTGTGCTAGCTCAGTGCCCGCGCCCGCCGTGCCCGCGCCCTCTGTGTTCGCGCCTTGCCCCCAAGCGTCCCGCCATACTGCGGCGAAGCCTTTGGCCGCGTCTTCTGCCGCGACGGGACTTCCAAATGGATGGCCGCCGAGCACGCTAGAAAAAGCGCGCATGCCCTGGCCCTGGCCTTCGCTACCCGCAGCAGCATCCTTCAGGGCCGCATCTGATCGCAGCCCCGCCAGCGCCATGTGGTGCGCGAATATTCCAGGCTGCCCAGGACCCGACGTCGGTTTTGTCGTCGACGTCTGGTTGGTTGCAGTGGCAAGAAGCTGCTGAATATCCATCAGGGCATTCCCCGTGTGCACTCTGAATTCCGTCACGCTATGCGCGACAATGCGTGACGCTGAGCCTTCCGCCTTAACCTGAATCTCGCTCGATTCATCTGACAGGGTGGGTGGCGCGATTTGCGTTAGGTGGGTTGGGCTCAGGCATCCTGCTGTTGTAACCGACGCCGCACCTCGCGGTTTGTGACGAACTCGTCATTTAGGCGCTGCTCTCGGCGGTTCTCCGCAACCTGCTCCTGCATGGCACGTCGAGCGGTCAACGTATTATATGAGGATAGCCGACACTGCTCATTCTGCCATTGTTTTTGTGTCTTCAACACCCGCTGCTGCTGCGCCGCCAAGGCTTGTTTGGCGCGTGTTAGGGCGTCGTCGAGCGCGCTCAGAAATTGCTGATAATTCTGCATTGTAGCGGGGTCGATCCCTTCGCACATCGCCTTCTGCAGCCGCTGCGCATACTCGGCGCGATAGGTGCCGAGTGACTCCAACTGCTGCGCGACCATACGCTCATTGTTTCGCTCGCTAGCCAAGGCCTGCCCGGCCCGATCGCGTGCCTCGCGGGCGAGCTCCGTTAACATATCAAGCGGCGATTGCTCTGCCATCAATCTCCTCCATTATTGTCCTACTGCCGCTGCCAGCGCCTGTCGGGCGTCCGATACGCTGGCGGCCTCTTCGATGCCCTGTTGTAAAAAGCCCTCAAGCTGAGGATACCGCTGCACGGCTTCATCAAGCCCAGGGTCATGTCCCGGACTGTAGGCGCCGACACTGATTAGATCCCGATTGCGCTGGTAGCGCGAGAACAATTGTTTAAATCGTTGCGCCTGGCGTTGCTGTGGCTCGTCGACAATGGCCGTCATCGCGCGACTGATCGACGCCTCGATATCGATCGCCGGGTAGTGCCCCGCATCCGCGAGCGCACGCGAAAGCACGATATGCCCATCCAGGATCGCCCGCGCCGAGTCCGCAATCGGGTCCTGCTGATCGTCGCCCTCGGTCAGCACGGTATAGAAGGCCGTGATCGAGCCGCCACCTCGGGTCGCGTTCCCGGCGCGCTCGACCAGATGCGGCAGCTTTGCAAACACCGACGGCGGATAACCTTTGGTCGCCGGTGGCTCGCCCACCGCTAACGCAATCTCACGTTGCGCCATCGCGTAGCGCGTCAATGAATCCATGATCAACAACACCGCCAGGCCCTGGTCGCGGAACCACTCGGCCAGTCGCGTCGCGTAAGCCGCCCCCTGCAACCGCTGCAGCGGTGAGGTGTCGGCCGGCGCGGCGACCACCACCGCCCGGCGCCGGCCCTGCTCGCCGAGAATATTATCGATGAAGTCCTGCACCTCACGGCCGCGCTCGCCAATGAGCCCCACCACAATCACGTCAGCGCGGGTATAGCGGGCCATCATCCCCAGCAACACCGATTTGCCGACACCGGAGCCCGCGAAGAGTCCCATGCGTTGGCCGCGGCCGACGCTCAACAGCGCATTGATTGCGCGGATGCCTACATCAATCTGCTCATTGATGGGCGCTCGTAAGAGCGGGTTCAGCGGCGGAACCGTCAGATGTCCGTGTGGCGCGTCATCCAGTGCATCCAGCCCGTCCAGTGGTTCGCCGTTGCCATCGACCACCCGCCCCAGCAGCGTCTCGCCCAACGGAAACCGGCGCGCACTGCCGCGCGTCCCTTCGCCTAGCGCAAACACGCGCGCGCCAGGCTGCAGGCCCGTGATTCCTGCCAGCGGCATCAGGAACAGCTTCTCGTCGGAGAATCCAACCACCTCCGCCTCGGCAAAGCGCGGCTCATCCTCACCGAAAGGGGGGGGCAATTCGATCAAACAGCCGCCGCCCAGCGGTACCTGCAGCCCAACCGTCTCGATGATCATGCCGGTCGCGCGCATGACGCGCCCGCTGGTCCGCCATGGCGGGATGATCTCGATGCGCCCGCGCACCTGTTGCAGCGACTGATGCCAGCGCAGGGTGTGCGGATTCTCGACAACGGCACTCATTCGCTGGCCCGCGGCTGCGGCCTTTCAGCCGAGGGGGACTCTCCTTCAGCCGCCGCAGACCCGCTCGCCTCGTCCGGCCCGACGACTGTTGCCTCAGCGGCGTCGAGCAGCGCCTGCGCGGCGGCGGTCTGCTCGCTGGCCGAGCGGCGGCTTCGCACCTGCTGGCGAACGGTGTGCCAACGTGACTCCCAAGTCGCATCCAACTCACCCGTGCCACTGGTCACGCGGCAGCCGCCGCGGCTCACTTGGTCATCCGGCTGCAGTACCCAGCCGGCTGCAGCCAACTCCTGGCCCAGATACTCGTTCACCAAATCATGGTCCCGAGGATGCAGCCACAGCCGCGGCTTTCCATGCATGGCGGGTTCGCTATGCAACAGCCCCCGAACCAGATCAACGACCTGCGTCGGCTTCGCATCCAGCGCCTCGCCGGCCAGATGGCGGCCGGTGGTGAGCGCGAGCTCGACCAAGTCTTTCGCCATCTCGTCATTCAAGCGTGCCAGCGCGTCGCTAAACTGCAGCGCAAGATTGCGCACGGGCTTGAGCGTCGCGGTGATCTGCTGCTGCAACTCCTTGCGCGCCGCCTTGCGGCCTTCCTCCAAGCCCTTCGCATAGCCCTCGGTCTGGCCGGCCTTGAAGCCCGCGGCATGGCCTTCTTGACGCGCCGCCTCCTGAACTTGCTTGCGCTCGGCATCCAGCGCCTTCTTTTGCGCATCTGTCGGGCGTCCTCGTTTGGACGGCTCAGCTGCCTGCTGCGTCCCCTTTGGCGGCTGCTTCCGTTGCGCTTTTCGCGACACCGGCGCCGTTGGCGCCTCAGCCTTCGGTGGGCTCGCGCTTGCACCGCCATGCTTGCCATGTCCCGGCTGCGCCGCAGGCTCGGCGGAGCGCGTGGTCGCGGACTGCCGCGCGTTCGCCGTGGCCTTTTCACGCCGCGAATCTAGCTCCGTCATCCGCCAGCGTCGCCAGGGCACATCCTGCCCGCGCGTGATCTTGGCGTCCGCCTCAGACATAGTTGTCGTCGGCGCCGCCAATGATGATCTCGCCGCTCTCCGAGAGTCGGCGTGCGACCTGCAGAATCGCCTTTTGCTCGGCCTCCACCTGCGACACGCGCATCGGGCCGCGGGCCTCCATGTCTTCGCGGATCATCTCCGATGCACGCGACGACATGTTGCGCAAGAAGGCCTCGACCAGGTTCTCCGGCGCACCCTTCAAGGCCACCACCAGGCTGTCGGTATCGATCTCCTTCAGCAACAGCTGGATACTGCGATCGTCCAGATCGATGAGGTTTTCGAACAGGAACATCTCGTCGATGATCTTCTGCGCCAGATCCTCGCTGTGCGCGCGCACGGTCTCGATCGCCGACTCCTCCTGAGTCGTATTCATCATATTCAGGATCTCGGCCGCCGTGCGGACGCCACCCATCTTGCTGCGCTTCAATGTCTGACCATCTAGCATGCCAGTGAGTACCTCGGTGAGCTCTTGCAGCGCCGCCGGCTGCACACCGCTAAAGGTTGCGATCCGCAGCACCACATCGTTGCGCAGCTTATCATCGAACAGCTCCAACACCGCCGCCGCTTGGCGCCGCTCGAGATGCACGAGTACCGTGGCAATGATCTGCGGATGCTCATCACGGATCAGCTCCGAGACCATCGAGGCTTCCATCAGATTCAGCGAATCGATGCCAGAGCCGCCTTTGTGCTCGAAGATATCCTCAAGCAAGCTCGCGGCGCGCTCCTCGCCCAGCGCCATACTCAGTACTGAACGGATATGCTCACTCGAGTTCAGGTTGAGCGCGACGAACTCCTCCTGTTCGTTTTGGAACGCATCCAAGACCGCGTTCATCTCCGCATGCGAAACCTGGTCGAGTTTGGTCATCTCCGTGCTGACCTCTTGCACCTCCTGTGGCGCCATCCGCTTGAATACCTCAGCAGCGCTCTCGTCATCGAGCGCCAGCATCAGAATCGCGCTGCGCCGCGCACCGCTCATCTTGTCGAGGATGGCCTTGGAATTCGCGTCCAGCTGTTCAGTGTTCATTGCTTTAGCCAGTTGCGCACAATCAGCGCCACGATATGCGGATTCTCACGCGCCGTCTGTCGCAGCTCAGCGAGTTTTTGCTGATACCCCAAGGCCTTGTTACGACGCGGCTTTTGGTAAGGTTCTTCGTCGTCCTCGAACGCCCCCTCGGTGTCCTCATCATCGCCAACTTCCACATTCAGGCCGGTCGTGGTCGCTGCTGCCAGTTCCGGCGGGCGTGTATAGTGCTTAATAAACGGCCGCAGCACGAGCAGATAGCCAAACAGCAGCACGATAAACCACATCAGTGGCTCGCCAATGAGCGTCACAACCTTGATCAGCTCAGGATCTTGCCACCATGCCATGTCTGCTTCGGCGTCGAAGCGGCTGAATGGGCTGTTCACCACCTCGATGGTATCGCCGCGCTCCGCCGAGAAGCCGATCGCCTGGCGTGCCAGGCTTGCGACCTGCTCTAACTCTTCCGCGCTCAGTGCGACTGACTCGAGTTCGCCCGCGGCGTTGCGCTCGATCCGATAGTCCACCACCACCGCCGCCGAGACACGCTCAACCACGCCGCGCTCCTTGCGCACATGCGCCACGCTGCGGTCAACTTCGTAGTTGACGACATCATCGCGCTCCAGCGAGATGGGCTCCTTGGGTGCCGAGGCGTCTTCGTTGTTGGCTTGCTCCGCATCGGCCTCATCCGGCAGTGGCAGCTCGATTGGCGAACCCGCCACGCCGGGCGGTGAATTGCTGAGCGCACCCGGAATCCCGCCCGCGGACTCCTCATCACCATTATAGCTAAGGTTCGATTGGCGACTGCGGACCGCTGCTTCGTTCGGCGCCTGGTTCGGCGCGAAGCGCTCAGAGGTCTCCTCGCGCTGGGAAAAGTCGATCTGCGCCGAGACCTGGGCCCGCACCCGGTCGCGGCCAAAGATGGGCGCGAGAATGTTCTCGATCCGCCGCTGATAGGCGCGCTCCACCTCATCCCGATAGATCAGCTGCGTGGCGTCCAAGTCGTTTGGGTTCGGGTTCTGCGACAGCATCTGCCCGCGCTGATCGACGATGGTCACCTCATCCGCCGATAGTTCCGGCACGCTACTGGCGACCAGGTGCCGAATCGCGCTCACCTGGTTCTCGCTCAGCGTCCGCCCCCCAAACAGCGTCAGAACCACCGAGGCCTTGGCCGGCTCGCGCTCACGCACAAATACCGAGGGCCGCGCCATCGCCAGATGCACGCGCGCCTCTTCCACCGACCCCAGCGATTCGATCGAGCGCGATAGCTCGCCCTCTAGCGAGCGCTGAAAATTCACCTGCTCGGCAAACTGGCTGATGCCAAAGGCCTGCGTATCCATCAGCTCGAAGCCGACATTACCGCCGCGTGGCAGACCTTGCTCCGCCAGTTGCAGGCGCAGACTGTGGACCAGATCCGCCGGCACCAACAGCGCCTGGCCGCCCTGGCTGAACTGATACGGCACCTGCCGCGTATCCAGCTCGCTAATGATGCGCCCGCCGTCCGCCTCGCTCAGATTGCTGAACAGCACCCGGTAATCTGGCGCTCGCGTCCATAGAAAGACCGCCGTCACCACCGCCACCAAGGCGGCGCCAGCGATCAGCAGGGCAAGGGGTTGATTGGTGCGCAGCAGGGCAAGCAGACGCTGCAGCGGGCCGCCGGCATTGGCGCCGCCGCTGTTCTCCCCGTTCACGCGCGTCTCCTCGCTCACGCGCGCCTCCCGTTGCGAGCTTCAGCGGCCATCCTGGGCTTCGTGGTTAAGAGACATGGAGATGGTGAACGCAGTTGGCATCCGTTGGTCCAGGTTTGGCCGCCGGTTTACCAAGAAGTGTAAAGGACAACAGTGTCAGACTGAAGAAACTTTAGCAAAGGCTGGAAAAGCGATGATTATATCGGTTAAATGCCGCGATGCTAGATCTGCTGTCGCTGCTAAGCTTGCCTATGCACGTCGATACGCACTCCAGCCGCGTCATCCGTAACTCGTGCAGCGCCAGCAACACACGCAGACCAAAACGCTGACCGATCAAAGCCTTTAAGGAGCCGCCCTGACCATGAACGATCTGCCTAGCTTCGAGCCCGCACTCGCAACCATGCGCCTGCTGGCCAGCCAGGCCAGCGGCACCGGTACAGCCAATCCATCCGGCACCGGGGCCGCGGCAGTGAACGGGGCGGGCGCCATCGGCGGGTCGGCCGGGGGAGCAGGGACCGGCCCGGTTGCGGCGGGGGGGTTCGCCGCCGAGCTGCGGCTCTCGATCCAGCGCATCAATGCGCTCCAGATCGATGCTGTTGACAAGGGTAAGGCGTTTCAGGCCGGCGACCCCTCCGTCACCCTCAACGATCTGATGATCGACGTCCAAAAGGCCAGCGTCGCCTTCGAGTTCGGCAAGCAGGTGCGCAATCGCATCATCACCGCCTACAAAGAAGTCATGCGCATGCAGGTCTAGCCACGGACGAACAATGAGACAGCTGGGTCGAGCAGATCCTCACCGCCTGGGCGATGATGTCGAATTCATAGTTCCCACCATCGGCACCTTGGCCTTTGATGCGCGTCGTCGTATCCGTGATCGCGATGCCGCGCGCCCTGAGCAGAGCCACCAGATCGCCCTCCACCAGCGATTCCATCAGCTTGCCCCGCTGGGTCGTGAACAACGATTTCAGCTCGGCGATCTCGCGGAACAGCGTCAAAATCTCATCATAGGTCGTTGCCATCTTGAGGCGCCCTCGGGTCTCAGGTCTGGCAGACAGTATAGCGATCCGAGCGCCCGCTCAGCGGCATCATCCAGGTCGAGATCGCCTCAGGCGATCGCGCCTCCCTGCAAGCCGCCGTCGATCGGCTGGTACGCCTGATCCAGGCCAACCCCAACAAGGCCCGCCTTGATCGGCTCATTACCCGCTGGCTCAAGCGCCATCTCCAGCGGCTTGGCGCGAAGATCGACCTCACACAGGTTCATTCACTCATCGAGGACAACGCCATGTTGGCCGAAAATCGACAACACTGGGCAGAACGCGAGCGCGAAGAAGGCCGAAAAGAAGGCCGCCAAGAAGGTAAAAAAGAAGGCCAAAAAGTGGGCCGCAAAGCGGGCGTGGAGGGCACTCTCCGCAAGCTCATCACCCTCAAATTCGGCGAGATACCCGAGTCGGCATCCAAGCGCCTAGTGGTCTAGTATGGAAATCCTGATACAGTTTGGGATCTGTCAACGATATCATTATTATCTGGTTTGGTTTTCATGATTAGGCAAATCCTCGACGATGCCACGCTGTACTCCAGAACTTGTCTCCCTCACCGATCGCGAACGCACGCAACTGCAGGCGTTGGTTCGTCAGCACAAAACGCCGCAACAGCTCGCCACCCGGGCGCGGATCATTCTTGAAGCCGACGCCGGCCGTAACGTGAGCGAGACGGCTGCCGCATTGCAGGTGAGTCGCTCACTGGTTCAACGCTGGCGGCGACGTTGGCGCGAGCGTGCCGATCAACGGCTGGAGCAGCGCCTCAGCGATGAGCCGCGTCCGGGTACGCCACCGACCTTCACCCCCGAGCAGATCTGCGCGCTGATCGCCCTCGCCTGCGAGAAGCCCGTGCGCGAGGGGGTGACACTCACGCGCTGGACCTATCCGGACTTGGCCGCGGAGGCGATCGAGCGCGAGATCGTTGAAAGCATCTCCCCGCACTCGATCGGGCGCTTCCTGCGCGAGGTCGACCTCAAGCCCCATCGGGTGGAAGGGTGGATCAACACGCCACGCGACGGCGAGTTCACCGAGCGCTGCCGCGATGTCTGCGAGACCTATCGGCTCGCCCCGCAGCGGGCCGCCGAAGGCATCGAGACCTGCAGCATCGACGAGATGACCGGCGTGCAGGCCTTGGAGCGAGCGGCGCCGACCAAACCCGTGCGCCCCGGATGCGCCGAACGCCAGGAATTCGAATACATCCGCCACGGCACCCTGACCCTGATCGCCACCTTCTGCGTGGTCACCGGGAAGGTCTTCCACCACATCGGTCCGACCCGCACGGCGGAGGATTTCGCCGCCTACCTCGCCGCCTTGTTCGCCCAGCGCACGGCCGCAACCCAGTGGCATCTGGTCATGGACAACCTCAACATCCATTGCTCCGAGGAGGTTGTGCGCCTCATCGCTGAGTTGATCGGCTACACCGGCGATCTCGGCGTCAAGGGCCGCCGCGGCATCCTCGAATCGATGGCCACACGCACCGCGTTCCTGAGCGACCCGAGTCACCGTATCGTCTTCCACTTTACCCCCAAGCACGCCTCTTGGCTGAACCAGATCGAGATGTGGTTCTCGATCCTGGCGCGCAAAGTTCTGCGCCGAGGCAACTTCACGTCGGTGCAGGATCTGGAGAAGCGCATCAGCGATTTCATCGACTTCTTCAATCGCACGCTGGCCAAGCCGTTCCGCTGGACCTATGAGGGCAAACCGCTCGCAGCATGAATGACACCTGCCTCAAGATTTTCACTCTGGACCACTAGTGTCCATCGGTATCATGGCGGTCCTGGTCTTCTTTGTGGTACTGGTTTCTTCTGTCCTGGTTATTCGAGAGAAGATATCGAGATAGTCGTCCTTGGCAGTCTGCGCGGCAGCTACTGAGCGAGGCGGCTGTTGCCAAGCCCAAGCCCCTTGACGACCGCCTCATGCAACAGCGCTTGGCGAACCGGCTTGAGCAGGCTGATGACGATGCCGGCGCGCCGGGCGTCTTCACCGGGATAGCCCATTGAGCTGAGCATCAGCAAGGGGGTGTCAGCAAGCGCGACGTCGCCCTTGATCAGTTGCGCCAGCTCGACACCGTCGATATCGGGCATTTGCATATCGAGGATTGCGAGCTGGAACGGCTTGCCTTGTTCGACCCCCTGATGTAAAGCGGCTAACGCTGATGACGCCCCATCGGTGCTCGTCGCCTCAGCACCCCATCGAACCAGGTACTTCTCTAGGATCATTCGATTGGTTCGATTGTCATCGACGATCAATACCCGAATGCCGATCAAGTCGGCGTCAATGTCTTCCGCGCTGGTTTGTGCTACGGCGAGTCGTACCTTGAACCAGAAGGTTGAACCCTCACCGACCCGGCTGTCGAATCCGATCTCGCCGCCCATCATTTCGATCAGCCGCTTGGAGATGGCCAAACCGAGACCGGTGCCGCCGAAGCGCCGCGTGGTTGAGGCGTCGGCTTGAGTGAACGGTTGGAATAGGGTCTTGGCAACATCCGGCGCGATGCCGATTCCGGTGTCGCGGACCTGGACCTTGATCTCGATCCAATCGTCGCTGGCCTCTGTCAGACGTGCATCGACCGCTACTTCGCCTGCGTCGGTGAACTTGACAGCATTGCCGATGAGGTTGTTCAGCACCTGGCGCAGCCGGTACGGATCGCCACGCACGCGCTGTGGGATATCGCTCTCGACGAAGGTCAGGATCTCCAGATCCTTCTCGCGCGCACTGGATGCGACCAGCGCAGCGACCTCTTCGATGGTAGTCCCGAGGTCGAAGTCGAGCGCTTGCAGATCGATCTTGCCAGACTCGATCTTGGAGAGGTCGAGGATGTCGTTGATGATGCTGAGCAGGATGTTGCTGGATTTCTCCGCCGTCTCGATAAACGCGAGCTGCTGCTCGCTCAGGTTGCCATCGCGCAGCAGATCGAGCATGCCCATGATGCCGTTCATCGGCGTGCGGACCTCATGGCTCATGACGGCAAGGAACTGGCTCTTAGCGCGATCCGCGGCCATGGCCTTGTCGCGCGTCTCAGCAAGCTCTTGCATCTGGCGCTTGGTCTCGGTCAGGTCGCGCGCGATGGCGGTAAACACCGGATAATTGCCCATCACCACCTCGCTGATCGCGAGGTAGAGCGGGAAGCTTGTGCCATTGCTGCGCAGGCCATGGACCTCAAGCGCGGCATTCAGCGGTGGTTCTGAGCCGATGCGAGCTGTGGCTAGGTGGATCTTGGTTTCGATCTGCTGGCGATGCTCTGGTGCGAGCAGAATCGACAAGGATTGTCCTCGGGCCTCTTTGCTGGATTGGCCGAACATTCGCTCAGCGGCAGCATTGAGCGCGACAAGTCGGCCATTGCCGTCGATGTGGATGGCGCCGTCGACCATATTGTCGACGATGGCGCGGTTGCGCTCCCGGCTCTCGGCAAGATAGCCGATCTTCTGAAGACAGGAGCGCGCAAAGGCGAGCGCAATCAAGACCGCGAGGAGCAGGGCGCCGACCTTGGCCCCGAGCATCCAAGCGTTCGTCCGTGGCAGGCCCTGCTCCGCAAAGTCTTTGAGAGCGGAGGGATTGTTGGCATGCATCTGGACCTGTTCTTGCACATGTCCAATCAGCCAGACATCCACCAGGATGCTAGCGAAGGCGAACAAGAAGACGATGATCACGCCAAGACCGAGACTTCGGCGTGGTGCGCAAATTAGGTCGAAGTTCTTTGGCTGGACATTCGGCATCGCGTGATCTGCAGATCGGGTATCCGAAACGGGTTGGATGAATGACTGCTCGGCTGGACTGGGCTCATCATAACGCCCTCAGTCGATCGCCGTGTCGATTCGAGCCGTGCGCTTGTCAGTTCGCCTGTCAGTTGGTGGCTATCAGAGCGGTTGCGAGGATAAGGACGCTCAGGCCTCTGAGGATGCGCTGTTGTGAACCTCGGCTGCCGCGTGTTTTGCGACTGGAGGACGTGGGTAGCGCAGCCGCACGGCGAGACTGGCCAGGAATAAGAGAATATTGATCGTGCCGACGACGACAAAGGGGGCGCGGGGATCGACGGCGTCGAAGAGGCGCCCGCCGGCGAGGGTGATCAACAGGATGCCGAAGGCGCCCGAGATATTGAAGGCGCCTAAGACCGAGCCGCGCTTGGTGACCGGCGCCTCTTGGCCGATCAGCGATTGCCCAGCGAGGAACACACTGATCTGTCCGATGCCGAGCAGAATGAAGAAGATGATGCCATAGTTGGCGAGCGGGTCATCCAGAAGCAGGAGCGAAAGATTGCCAATGGCAGCCAGGACCATGCAGATCGCCAGCCCGGTGGCGCGGTCGAGGCGATCGAGGATCGGGCCGAGTATCGGTGCCCACACCAGCGCCGAGATCTGGGCGATGACGAAGATCAGCGTGCCGTTCATCACCGCTTCCGCGGAACTCATGCCAGCGGCCTTACCGGCCAGCGTGCCCCAGAGGATCAAGAAGGTGGCGTTGACGGATTGATCGCCGCGGGCGATGAAGGCGGCGGAGTAGGCAAGGGCAACGCGTGGATTGCGGGCCTCGGAGAAACCGCTGACGAACAATTGCCGCACACTCGGCCGCTGCTCGCGCGCGACCGGAACCCCGCCCTTGAGCCCGAACTGGACCACAACAGCCGCGAGCACACAAACTCCAGCGACCGCGAAGTGGGTGATGCGGCCGGCACTCTCGCCGTCGAATCCGGCCGCAACCAGCTGTTCGGGCAAGGCGCCAAAGCCCTGGTTGGTGAAGACGATGCCGAGTCCGCTGAGCACGCCAATCATCGCCACCAGCTTGCCGCGGGATTGCTCGGCTGGATAATCCACCAGCACCGTCGAGAGCGCCCCGGCAACCGCGACCACGCCAAGACCATAGAGGATGCGATAGTAGTAGAGCGCGTCGACGGTCTCTGTCGATGGATAGAGGACATAGGTCAACGCGAGGAATAAAAAGCCAATCGCATAGATCGAGCGTCGGCTGATACGATCGATCAGCACCCCCGCGGGAAGGAAGAACAGCAGGGTGACGATCTCGGTCCAAAACACCAGATCGCCGCTGATGGCGCCCTGCTCCGATTCTGGTACCCCGAGGTGCTCATTGAGCACATAGGTTTGGCCAATGGTGACGAAGGTCATCATGCCAATGGTGAGAAAGGCGGCGACCAAGAAGCTCCAAGCGTGCCGACGTGCGACGCCGGGGGCCAGGGTGATCGGGCCGAGCTTGATCTCGGAGGCGGGGTGCATCATGAGTCAGCTCGCTTGGCGGTTGCCCACATCAGAAGGCGGTCAGGGTTAAGGGGGTTAGCGGCCGAAGCCGCTGGGGTCTGCTGCCGATCAGATGATCGGCCTTCACGCATGTCAGGATGCAACTAATTTCTACTTCCCGATAATCGCCCAACACTGGCCCGCACATCGAGAAGAAGTTGATGGACAGTCTCTAAGGGCGCAGGTAGACGTAACCTTCAGACTGCAGTTCGGCGATCCGGGTGACGCCGCCCTTCTCTGCGATCACGAAGCCGGAGAGCAGCTCATCGCGTTCGAAGCCGAGGGCGGTCAGGGTATTGGCGCAGGCCTCGAAGGTGACGCCTTGCTCCTGCAGTTTGGCGACGTTCTCTCGCACCTTGTTCACGGCCTCGATGTCATGGAACCGCTTCACGGCAGGTCCGTGCGAGACCAGCACGATGTTGATCTTCTCGGGTCCGCCGATGCCCTCGATGTGGTTCTGGATGTTGTTCAGCACGAAGCCGACCTTGTCTTCCTCGCTGACGTGATAGACCACGTCGAGCTTGTCGTCAGCGGCCATGGCGGCGCTTGCCCCGAACAGCAGGATCAAGCCCAACAGGCTCAAGCCCAGCAGTGTGTTGCGCAGTTTTTGATTGATCATCGTTATTCCTCTCATCAAACCTAAGCTCATCAAACCTAAGCGGTCGTCGGAAGCAGTGTTTATAGGGCGCCCGAGGCGAAGTCCGCGAGCCTGGAGCGCTCGCCTCGCAGCAGGGTGATGTGGCCGCTGTGCTCCCAATCCTTGAAGCGATCCACAACATAGGTCAAGCCCGAGGTGGTCTCGGTCAGATAGGGGGTGTCGATCTGCGCGATATTGCCCAGGCAGACGATCTTGGTGCCGGGGCCGGCGCGTGTGATCAGGGTCTTCATCTGTTTGGCGGTTAGGTTCTGCGCCTCATCGAGGATGATGTATTTGTGCAGAAAGGTGCGCCCGCGCATGTAGTTCAGGGACGAGATGCGAATGCGGTTGCGCACCAGATCATTGGTGGCGGCGCGGCCCCAGTCGCCGCCCTCGGTTTGCGTGAGCACCTCGAGATTATCCATCAGGGCACCCATCCAGGGCGTCATCTTTTCTTCTTCGGTGCCGGGCAAGAAGCCGATGTCTTCACCAACCGGGACCGTTACCCGGGTCATGATGATCTCGCGGTAGTGCGCGCGGTCAAGCACCTGGGCCAAACCGGCGGCCAGGGCGAGCAGGGTCTTGCCGGTACCGGCGGTACCAAGCAGGGTGACGAAGTCGAGCTCCGGGTCCATGAGCATGTTGAGCGCAAAGTTCTGTTCTCTGTTGCGCGCCGTAATGCCCCAGACGTTGTTGCGATGGACCCGATAGTCTTCGGTCAGCTCGATGATGGCTTCGCTCTGGCTGCGCTTTTCTCGCACCACCGCTTCGAAGCTGTCGTCGCCTTCGAGACTCAGGCATTCATTGACATACCAGTCCGAGACATCCGGACCACTGATGCGGTAGAAGGTCCGCCCTTCTTCCTTCCAGGCATCGACCTCCTTGGCGTTGTGCTCCCAGAAGTCCTCCGGCAAGGTCGCCATGCCGGTATAGAGCAGGTCGGCGTCATCGAGGACCTGATCGTTCGAGTAGTCCTCGGCCGGAATACCCAGCACTGCGGCCTTGATGCGCAGGTTGATGTCCTTGGAGACAATGACGACCGAGCGCCCGCCAGGCTGTTCGCGTCGTTGCAGCCCCAACGCGGTGCCGAGGATGTCATTGTCCGCTGAGGTGCCGGGCAGCACGCTGGTCACATCAGATCCGAGCAGCTCGGTCTGGAAGATCAGTCGACCCGTTGGCGCCTCCGTGAAGCCGCGTCCATATTCGCTCAGCGGGTGGATCGGCAGGCCGGCCTCGATCTCGTCCCGATCCGCGTCGCACATCAGCTGGTCGAGGAAGCGGCTGACTTGGCGCACGTTACGCGCGACCTCCGAGAGTCCCTTTTTACCCGCGTCCAGCTCCTCGAGCACGATCATCGGTAGGTAGATGTCGTGTTCTTTGAAGCGAAACAGGGCGGTTGGATCATGCATCAACACGTTGGTGTCGAGCACAAAGAGACAGCGGTCGCTGTCGCGCTTGATCATCGATACCTCAGGCCTGGTTCAACCAGATGCCGCTGTTGACCGCGCAACAAGCGCTTCAGCGTGCATGGATAGAGGGCGCTGCGAATGTTGCCATGCAATAGATGCTTCATGGTTCGGAGTGGCGACGCGGGATGCACGTTAGCCGAGCGCGCGAACGGCGGCAAGCACCTCATCGACGTGGCCTGGAACCTTGACCCCACGCCACTCCTTGATCAGCGTCCCTTGCTCGTCGATCAGGAAGGTGCTGCGTTCGATGCCGAGCGATTCCTTGCCATACATCTTCTTTAGCTTTATGACATCGAAGGTCTTGCACAGAACCTCGTCCTTGTCCGACAGCAGATCGAAGCTGAAGTCTTGTTTGGTCTTGAAGTTCTCTTGAGCCTTGATGCCGTCGCGTGAGGCACCGAGGATCGCGGTGTTGGCAGCGGCGAACTCGGCCGCGGCGGCGGTGAAGTCGAGGCCTTCCTGGGTGCAGCCGGAGGTGCTGGCCTTCGGGTAAAAGAACAGTACCAGGCGCTGACCACGAAAATCACTGAGCTTCAGCGGCTTGTCGCCAGTGGCCGGCAGTTCGATGTCGGGGACCGGCTCGTTGATCGCAACGGACATAGGCATCACCTCATATGTGGCGTGGAATCGACCTGCTGCTCGACGTGATCCTGCACGCGTTACCGTGCAGCAGATGCTTCATGGTTTGGCAGCCGATGCAGAGCAAGCGCTCGGGTGCGGATCGCCAGAGCTTGCAGGAGATATCAGGTCTCACGGCCAAATTGGAAGCGTGCTCCTAGGCCTTTTGCGGTTCCAACACGGCATCCAGGTTGAGTCCGTCGCAGTAATCCATGAATTCTTCGCGGAGTGTTGCGATGTGCGTGTCTGCCGGGATGCCGACCGTCATGTGCACCGCGAACATTGGCGTTCCAGTGTGTGCGGCTGCATAGGTCGTAGTCGCCATATCCTCGATATTGATCCGCCGCTCGGCGAAGAAACCGGCGAGGTTGTTGACGATGCCGGGATGGTCCATGGCGATCACATCGACCGCGTAGGGGAGCTTACCCTCGCCTTGCGCACGGGCGCCGGTGCGCTTGCAGACGATGGTCAGGTCGAGCGAGCGCTGCAGCTCAGGCAGTGCGTTCTCGACCTTCGCTAGGGTGTTCCACTTCCCCTCGACCAGCAGAATAGCGGCGAACTCGCCGCCCAGTACCGTCATCCGGCTGTCTTCGATATTGCAGCCGTGCTCGAGGATACTGCGCGAGAGATCGTTGACCAGGCCGGGATGGTCGGCACCGATCGCAGAGATGACGAGGTAAGTCTTGTGCGTAGCCATTTCTCTGATGTTTCCTGAGCGCTCGCGGCAAGGAGTGCCAAAGTGTAGCAGTAAGCGGTGATCTCGAGCCAAGTGCCGCAATGGGCGCTGTGTGCGCGCTTGTAAAGCCTTAAGCCGCCAAGATACCATCACTGTCTGAATTTTTGCCCGGAGTCTAGACGGAATGATACGAGGCAGCATCGTCGCTCTGGTGACACCGATGAGCGTTGAAGGCGAAGTCGACGGCGAGGCGCTCGAGCGACTCGTTGATCTGCATGTGCAGTCTGGAACTGCTGCCATTGTCGCTGTTGGAACCACCGGAGAATCCGCCACGCTTGACGAGGCCGAGCACTGTAATGTGCTTTCGCGCACCGTCTCAGCCGCCGCCGGGCGTATTCCGGTGATCGCTGGAACCGGCGCGAACTCCACCACCGAGGCTATTCGGCTCACACAATGCGCGGCAGAGACCGGCGCGGATGCCGCACTGCTGGTCACCCCCTACTACAATAAGCCGACTCAAGCCGGCCTGATCGCGCACTACCGATGCATCGCCGATGCCGTCGATATTCCGCAGATCCTCTACAACGTACCTGGGCGAACCGCCTGCGATCTCTTACCAGCGACGGCCTGCGAGCTCGCCAGTCATCCGCGGATCATCGGCATCAAAGATGCCACGGGCGATCTCACCCGCGTCGCCGAGCTGCGCGCAGGCTGTGGCCCAGACTTCGCGATTTACAGCGGCGATGACGCCACCGGCTGCGAGCTGATGCTACAGGGCGGGGATGGCGTGATCTCGGTCACCAACAACGTCGCGCCTGCCCTGATGGCGCAGTTATGTCAGGCGGCACTGGCTGGCGAGCGCGACCAAGCGCTGGCGTTGAATGCGCGACTGGACCCTCTACATCGCAACCTGTTCGTCGAATCCAACCCGATACCGGTGAAATGGGCGCTACACGAGATGGGGCTCATCGGCACCGGGATTCGTCTACCGCTGACTTGGCTCTCCGAATCGCAGCATGCGGTGGTGCGCCAGGCCCTGATCGACGCCGGTGTCTTGTGATCGGCGCACTCAAAGGCACGAGGCATTTGACCATCAACATGAAGATTTTGCTGCTCCTGCTGGTTGCCTGGCCACTGCTGACGCTGACCGGTTGTGGCTCGATGAATGTGGAGAAATACCTGCCTGATCGGCAGGTCGAGTACAAGAAGGCGCGGGAGGCGGAAGAGAACCTGGCCCTGCCACCGGATCTCGCCGGCGCCAGCTTCAACGATGCGCTCGACATCCCTGGTGCGAGCGGAACGGCGACCTACTCCACCTATGCTGGCGGTCGAGAGGCGCGCCGGCGCGTTGCCGGAAGCGGCGAGGTCTTGCCGGAGGTCTCGGGCGTGACGCTGAAGCGCTCTGGAGATCAGCGCTGGCTTGAGGTCGATGCCTCGCCGCAGGTCGTCTGGCCGCAGGTCGTCGCCTTCTGGCGTCAACAGGGCATCCTGCTCGAGGAGCAGGACCCCGCCGTGGGGGTGATGAAGACCGACTGGCTCGAGAATCGTGCCGAGATCCGCAAAGACTTCGTCACCAACATGATGCGCAAGGTCGCCGGCGGGCTTTATGCCACCTCGACCCGTGACCAGTACCGGGTGCGTATCGATGCTGGACCGCGCTCGGGAACCTCCGAGGTCTATCTGACCCATCGCGGCATGGAAGAGCGCTTGGTGCGCAACACCGTTGGCGAGGGCTCGACCACGGTTTGGGAGCCAGCGCCGACCGATCCCGGCAAAGAGGCCGAGATGCTGCGGCGCCTGATGCTGTCGTTGGGTGTGTCGGATAGCAATGCTCAGCGGATGCTGGCGCAGGGTGGCGGTCGCGCTGCGGCCGGGTCACCAGCTAGGCGTGGGTCGTCGAGCACGGCACAGCTGGTCAGCGCCGGTGCCGGCAGCGAGCTGGTCATCGAAGAGGAGTTCCGCCGCGCCTGGCGGCAGGTGGGGCTGGCCTTGGATCGGAGCGGGTTCGCCGTCGAAGACCGAGATCGCAGTGCTGGTGTCTTCTTCGTCCGCTACGACGACCCCACCAAGCGGGAAAAGAAAAAGGGCCTGCTCTCCAGGATGGCATTCTGGGATGGTGGCGATCGGCCCGATCAGGCCAAGACCTATCAGATCCGGGTCCAGGGCGATGCGCAGGAGAGTCGCGTGACGGTCCATGATGAGGCCGGCGGGCGCGATACCTCGGCCACCGCTGAGCAGATTCTCAAGCTGCTGAAAGAACAGCTCGGCTGAATGCGATTTGCCGCGCTCGGCAGCGGCAGTCGCGGCAATGCGACCCTGGTCGAGTCTGGCTCGACCAGGGTCTTGATCGACTGCGGGCTTTCAGCCAAGGTGTTGACCCAACGGCTGCTATCGATCGATGTTGAGCCGAGCTCGATCACTGGGATTCTGTTGACCCATGAGCACGGCGATCACATTGGCGGTGTCGCCACCTTTGCCGGGCGCTATGGGATTCCAGTCTGGTCCACACCTGGCACCTGGCGTGCTGCGAGTATCACTGCCAAGATCGATCTGCGGTTATTTCTCGGCCACGGCGGTGCCTTGCAGATTGGCGATCTCAGCATCGCCCCCTATCCGATCCCACACGATGCGCGTGAGCCCTGCCAGTTTGTGATCGACGGCGATGGCTGTCGGCTCGGCGTGCTCACCGATGCGGGGAGCATCACGCCACACATCCGTGAGCGCCTGAGCGACTGCGATGCGCTGATGCTCGAGGCCAACCATGACCCAGCGCTGCTGCGCGCTGGCCCCTATCCGCCGAGCGTGCAAGCGCGTGTCGGCGGCGCCTTCGGCCACCTGAGCAATCAGCAGGCGGCGGAGCTGCTCGACCGGCTCGAGCATCGCGCGCTTCGTCAGCTATTGATCGCCCACGTCAGCGCCAATAACAACCGTGAAGACCTGGTCCGCTCGGCCATGGCGGCGGTCTCCTCGGAGCTGGAGCAGCGTCTGGTCATCGCCCCCCAGTCCCGTAATACCAGTTGGTTGCAGATCTGACGGCAGCACAGCAGATGCAGATCTCAATTCCGAGCTGGCAATGAGCGCTTAGGCGTCGAGATCCAAGTCTAGCCCTAGCAGGCGCGGGTAGATCGGCGCTTTGAGCAGTTCGCCGTGGGTGCCGCGCTCGACGACGCGGCCCTGATCGAGCACCAGGATCTCATCCATCTGCGCCAGCGCGACGGGCCGATGGGTGATCAGCAGGACGGTGCGTCCCTCCATGAGCCGTTGCACGGCATCCATCAGCGCGCGCTCGGTAACCGCATCGAGGCCCTCGGTGGGCTCATCGAGGAGCAGGATCGGCGCATCACGGAGTAGCGCGCGGGCGATGGCGATGCGTCGCGCCTGGCCACCCGAGAGCCGCACGCCGGTCTCGCCAACCCAGGTGTCATAACCCTCGGGCAGTTCGGCGATAAAGTCGTGGATCTGGGCTGTCGCGCAGGCCTGCTCAAGCAGCCCTTGAGAGGCATCCGGCGCGGCGATTAGGAGGTTCTCACGGATGCTGGTATCGAACAGGTGCGTGTGCTGCGAGACCAAGGCGATGCGGCTGCGCAGGTCTTCGCCGGGGAACTGTTCTATAGGTATCCCGCCGAGCCGGATAGAGCCGGACTCGGGTGCCCAAAAGCGCAGTAGCAGGTTAAACAACGTGGTCTTGCCGGAGCCAGTGGCACCGACGATGGCGACCCGCCGGCCCGGTGGCAGCTCGAGATCGATGCCGTCGAGCGTTGGGCGCTCCCGGGCCGAGTCGGCATGGATGCCCGCATCTGCGCTTGATCCGGTGCCGGAGTGATCCTTCAGGCTGCTCTTGCTAGGGTAAGCAAAACGCAGTCCCTCGATCACCAGCCCGCTGTCTTTCGGTTGCTGCGCGGGGCCGGTTGGCTCCGGCACCGCCGGCTCGGTGTCGACAATCGCGAACAGCCGGCGTGCTGCGGTCAGTGTCGATTCGAGCTGTTGGAAGGCCATTGGCAGGGGGGCAACGGCCTCGAAGGTCGCGAGCGAGAATAGTGCGAGCATCGCTAGCTGCGGTGGCGCCAGGCTGCCGTCATGCACCAGCGGGATGCCGAGCCAGAGCATGCCCCAGAGGGTGAGATTGGCGGTGAGGCCAGTCGCGGCTTGGGCAATACCGGTGAGCTGACTCATGCGCTCCTGCTCGGCGACCAGCGCCCGGCTGAGCGCGTCCAGATGCCGGGCGTGGCTGTCGGCAGCCCCATAGATCAGCAGCTCGGACAACCCCTGAGTGCCGTCGATGCCGGCCTGGCGCAGCTCCGCCTGGATCTCGACGATGCGCCGCCCGGGCCGTTTGCCGAGCCGATGACCAGCCCAGGGCAGGGCGACGCCAGCGATCAGCAGCATCACCAGCAACAGCTGCGCGAGCCCGAGATCGAATATCGCGGTGAAGAGGAAGAATGCGACTCCAGCGGTGAGCGCGACCAGCACGGGCACCAACACGCGCACATAGAGGTTATCCAGCGCGTCGATATCGGCGCGGATACGGGTCAGTAGATCGGCGCTGTGATACTCCATCAGCCGCGCCGGGGCCAGCGGCTCCAGATGCCGATAGAACCAGACCCGCAGCCCGGCGAGTTGGCGCAGCGTGGCCTCGTGCGTGATCAGACGCTCGAAATAGCGCCCAGCGGTGCGGCCGATGGCGCTGGCGCGGATCAGTGCGGCCGGGGCGAAATAGTTCATCGCGACCCCAGCCGCGCCAGCGACCGCCATCGCGGTGATGAACCAGCCCGAGATTGCCATCAGCGCGACATTCGCCAGCAACGTGATCAGGGCCACGGCGAAGCCGCCCAGCATCCAGCCACGATAGGGCTGAAACAGCTGCCAGAGACGGATGAGCTCAGACATGCCGAGATTCTCCTTGCCACTCAGGCGTGAAAACGAAATCAGCCACGGCGGTCAGTTAAGGCGGTTAGCCAGGGCGGTCAGCCATCTTGCTGGGTTGATCGCGATGGGGCTGGGGCTGGCCATGCTCATACCGCAGTCGGTTCCAGCAGGCGCACCATCTGCCGATAGGGGCCATCGCGCTCGATCAGCTCGGCATGAGAGCCGGATTCGACGATGCGCCCACCGTCGATGACCAGGATGCGATCGGCATTGCGCACCGTGCTCAACCGATGCGCGATCACCAGCATTGAGCGGCCCTCGGCGAGCTGGTCGAGCGCCCGCTGCACCAAAGCCTCGCTGGCAGGGTCGAGGCTGGCGGTCGCCTCATCGAGGATCACCAGTCGGGCATCACGCAAGAAGGCGCGCGCTAGGGCAACGCGCTGGATCTGGCCGCCGGAGAGCCCGGCGCCACGCTCGCCGACCGTCGTCTCATAGCCGCGTGGCAGCCGATCGATGAACTCGGCGGCCTGCGCGCGCTCGGCGGCTTGGCGCACCTCGGCAAGGCTCGCATCAGCTAGACCGAGGCGGATGTTGTCAGCGATCGTGCCCTGGAACAGCCGCGGCTGTTGGGGGAGCCAAGCGAGCCGCCGGCGCCAGTCGTCGATCGCTAGCGCATTGAGGTCTTCGCCATCGATGCTGATGCGACCTGCCTCTGGCCGGATGAAGCCGAGCAAGAGGTTTGCGACCGTCGTCTTGCCGGCACCGCTCGGCCCAACCAGGGCGACACGCTCGCCGGGCTTGATCTCGAGCTCTGCGCCAGCGAGCGCGGGTCGACCTGGCTCATAACTGAACGAGACGTCCTCGAAGCGGATGTGCAGCGGGCTGTCCGCGCTCAGGCGGGCACGCTGTTGTGGGGGTGCCGGCAGTTCGGTATCCATCACCGCGACCAGGCGCTCGGCGGCGGCGATCGCCTCCATTCGCCCATGATAGTGGGTGCCGAGATTGCGCAGCGGCGCATAGAACTCGGGCGCTAGCAGCAGGATGAAGAAGCCGGTGACGAAGCTGATCTCCGGTGGCGCGATCAGATCTGGGATCGGCAGGTCCAGCTGATAGAGTCGGAAGCCGATGAAGACCGCGATGATGGCAATGCCCAGGGTCGAGAACAGCTCGAGCACCGCCGAGGTCAAGAAAGCGACGCGCAGGACGCGCATGGTGCTGGCGCGATAGTCATCGGAGATGCGCGCGATCACCTCGGCCTCGCGCCGGCTGGCGTTGAACAGCTTCAGCGTCGTCATGCCCTGGATGACATCGAGGAAATGCGCGCCCATGCGGGCTAGCTCCTTCCAGAGCTGCTGATTCAGCCGCTCGACGCCGCTGCCGATCAGGATCATGAACACCGGGATCAATGGCGCGGTCACCAGCATGATCAGCGCCGAGAGCCAGTCCAGCGGTAGCACCACGATCAGGATCGCCAGCGGGATCAGCGCGGTCAGCGACATCGCCGGCAGATAGCGTGAGTAGTAGGCCTCGACGGCTTCGATGCCACGGGTCAGATCCTCGGCGATGGCGCCGCTGCGCTGTCCGGCCATCCAGGCCGGGCCAGCGGCCTGGATATGGCGATAAAGCCGATCGCGCAGACTGATCTTGACCTGCGCCGCGGCACGGAAGGCGCTCTGCTCCGAGGCCCAGGCGATGCCTGCGCGCACCGCGAAGAGCACGAGCAGGGGCCAGAGCCAGGGCGCAACCTTGGCTAAGCCGACGTCATCAAAGACCACTGCATTGATAATCCGGGCGAGCAGCCAGGCCTGCAGGATCAGCAGCACCCCGTTACCGAGGCCCAGTCCGACCGAAAGCCGCAGCCAGCGCGAGGCAAGCGGCTTCTGGTCATCCAGCAGGGTGCGGGGAGCAGTCAAACTCGAGCCTGCTCAACCGCGCTGTTGGGGCACGCGTTGCAGCTTGTTCGGATCGTAGCCGACGCTCTTGATGAAGGCCTTCATCTCCTCGAATTCCGCATCGCTGAAGTCGGGCGTTCTCGACATCACCCACACATAGTCACGTTTTGCGCGCCCAATCACCGTGGTCTGATAGTCGTCATCGAGATAGATGATGCGGAAGTCGGCCTTGATCGGCCAGATGAACTGCATCCCCCAGCGAGCGTTGGTCGTCGTATCGAGCACGAAGCCCTTCGGATGATGGACCTTCTGCGGGCCGTCAAAGGCATCCTGATTAAAGGTGAAGGTGGTGGCGATGGTGCCATCGGGATTCAGCGCATAGGACTCGACGGCATTGTGCGCGCCCTTCTCGACGAAGGTTGGGATGTTCGCGACCACATACCAATCGCCCATGAAATGCGCTAGGTCAACTCGATCGACCGTCTTCATCGGTTCGCCTCCAGTTTCGATACAGCCGCTGAGCAGACTGAGGATGCCAGCCGCGAGCAGCAGTCGCAGCGCCAGTGGGAATCGACGCATCAGAGTCTCCGGTAGATCAGTTGAGCACCTTTGCCCGTATCGCTGGCGAGCCGCACCCAGCCCAGCTCGTCGTTATACCAGAGGTTGATGGTCAGTTCGTCGGTGACCAGTTCGAAACGGGTCGCCTCGACCTCGCTGCCGTTGACGGCGACCTGCTCTGCTCCGCGCCGTTGCACGCTGACTGCTTCGAGCTCTCCAGTTTGTGGATTCAGGAGCTTGGGCTGCTGCAGGATGGCTGAGTCCCAGTAGGCAAAGGTCTTGACGCAGCCATCGAATTGTTCGACCTCCTCGCCGCGATCAACGCGGAAGCCATTGTTGACCGCCGAGCCGTCGATCTTATAGCGGGTGCCATTGTCATCGGTGGTCGAGCTGAGTCGTTGCAGGCAGCCGTTGCGAAACAGCTCGTTGCTCTGGTGGCGATAACGGTAGGCGGTGATGAATAGGAAATCGACCTCGAATTCGGCCTGGCTGGTGACCCGTTGTTGATCGCCGCTGACATCGATATCAAAGCGATGCTCGCCGATCGGTCTGTCGTCGAGCAGGACCTCGAAGCGAAAGGTCTGATCGACCGACGCGCTTGCTGAGAAGCCGGTCAGGGTTAAAGGTAAGGCCAGTGCCAAGAGACCGCCGACGAGGGCAGGCCGGACGCGTTGATTGAACATCGGGAGGCTCCAGGAGACAGCATGATCGTGAAACAAGCGCCTTATTGCCCGGCTGGTGACTCACTATGGGCGTCAGTTGCCGTTTGGATAAGCGCGCGGTGGTCCAGGGAAAAAGGCATTGGTTCGGCGGATATAGTCTCGATAAGCGGGTCTGCGCTCGGCAATGTCTGTTTCCAACAGTGCAACCCCTGAAACCCGCAGCAATAACAGCGTCACTAGGACCGGCCCCAGGAGGCTCCACCAGGCCCCGGCGGCAAAGGCGAGCAGGTAGAAGCCCCACCAGATACAGGCCTCGCCAAAGTAGTTCGGGTGGCGTGTATAGCGCCACAGGCCCCGGTCGAGCACCTGCCCTTGGCTCAGCGGATGGGCCTTGAAGGCGGCGAGCTGTTGATCGCCGATGGCTTCGAAACCGAATCCGATGAGCCAGAGCAGCACGCCCAGATAGTCGAGCCAGCCGAGTGGCGCCGAGCCGAGGATGCCACCGAGCAGCGGCAGTGAGATCACCCAGGCCAAGATCGCCTGCAACCCAAACACCAGATAGAGACTCTTGAACCAGAATCCAGGCTCGTGCTCGGCGCGCATCGCCTGGTAGCGACGGTCTTCTGCTTGGCCCCTGTTGCGCAGGGTAATGAATACCGAGAGCCGGGTGGCCCAGACCGTGACCAGGAACAGCAGGATGTACGCACGCGCCGCGAGCGTTGGCGCCCAAGTGATGTAGACCATCGTCAGCACAAGAAAGAACAGCGACCAGAGGCTGTCGACCAGGCTCACATTGCGCGCTGGGATGCTGATCAGCCAAGCGCTGATGGCGAGCGCGAGGACGACGGCAAGGCCCGCGGCGTAGATGTTGAGGTCAAACATGCTGCCGTTGTGCTCCGGCGGTGAGAAGACGTTGCGAATCGGTCAGCGAGTCTGGGTTGAGGACAGGTCTGGACTGGGGGTCAGTGTGCACTCGCTGTTGCCAGATCCTCTTTCGAGGCCTCGAGCATGGCCTGGATATGCGCTGGCTCGATGCGCGTCATCAGTGGCTTGAACTTGGCGATCTTCTGGTCAAGCAGCGGCGTGGCGAGCGCGTTCCAGGTCAGCGGCTCGATCCGCAAGAACTGCTCGGCAGCCTCCGCGGTGCCGGGCAGGATCGGCTTCAGCCAGCCGATCAGCAGCCGGAATAGGTTCAGTCCTTGAGTGCAGATGCCCTGCAGCTCGGCCTCACGTCCCTCCTGTTTGGCGACGACCCAGGGCGCCTGCTCGTCGATGTACTGATTGGCGCGATCGGCCAGCGTCATGATCTCGCGCACCGCGCGACTGTATTCGCGCGCCTCGAAGGCCGCGGCGATCGGGCCGTTGGCGGCGACGAAGGTCTCGAACAGCGCGCGGTCGGGCAGTTCAGCCGCGAGCCGGCCGTCGAAGCGCTTGGTGATAAAGCCTGCGGTACGGCTGGCGATGTTGACCACCTTGCCGACCAGGTCCGAGTTCACCCGCGCCTGGAAGTCATCCAGGCTGAGATCGATGTCGTCGACACCGGCGCTGAGCTTGGCGGCGAAGTAGTAGCGCAGGTACTCGGGGTTGAGGTGCTCCAAATAGGTCCGCGCCTTGATGAAGGTGCCGCGCGACTTCGACATCTTCTGGCCGTCGACGGTCAGGAAACCATGCGCAAAGACCGCGGTTGGGGGGCGGAAGCCAGCGCCGTGTAGCATCGCCGGCCAGAACAGCGCATGGAAATAGATGATGTCCTTGCCGATGAAGTGATAGACCTCGGCGCTGCTGTCGGGCGCCCAGTAGTGGTTGAAGTCGAGCCCCGCGGCCTGGCCTTTGGCGCTGTCGCAGAGGTGCTGGAAGCTGGCCATGTAACCGATCGGGGCGTCGAGCCAGACGTAGAAGAACTTGCCGGGGTGGTCCGGGATCTCGAAGCCGAAGTAGGGCGCGTCGCGGGAGATGTCCCACTCCTGCAGCCCGGCATCGAACCATTCGTCGAGCTTGTTGGCGACCTGCCCCTGCAGGCTGCCGCCACGGGTCCAGGCCTTGAGCATGGGCTCGAAATCGGCCAGGCGGAAGAAATAGTGCTCGGAGCTGCGCTGCTCGGGCACGGCGCCGGAGACCGCCGAGCGTGGATTTTTCAGCTCGGCGGGCGAGTAACTGGCGCCGCAGGCCTCGCAGTTGTCGCCGTATTGGTCGGCTGCACCGCACTTTGGGCACTCGCCTTTGATGAACCGATCCGGCAGGAACATCTGCTCGAGCGGATCATAGGCCTGCTCGATCGTTCGCTTGGCGATATGACCTGCGTCGCGATTGCGCTCGTAGATGAGGGTCGCGAAGTGGCGGTTCTCGTCGGAATGGGTCGAGTGGTAGTTGTCGAAGGCAACGCGGAAGCCGGCGAAATCGGCGCGATGCTCTTCGGCGACGCGAGCGATCAGTGCCTCTGGGGTGATGCCTTCCTGGCGCGCCTTGAGCATGATCGGCGTGCCATGGGCGTCGTCAGCGCAGACGTACCAGCAGTTCTCGCCGCGCATCTTCTGGAAGCGCGTCCAGATGTCGGTCTGGATATACTCCACCAGGTGGCCGATATGGATCGGGCCATTGGCGTAGGGGAGTGCGCTGGTGACCAGGATGTCGCGGGCTTGAGTCATTGCGGAGGGCTCTGGGGTTAGAGGGTTTAGTGCACTACGCAGCTTCGTTAGTTTATCAAGCAGCGCTGAGCAGATCGTCAAGCAGGCTTGAATTAGCGAATGCTGATACCAGTTCGAGTGCCAGCGACGGGGCCGGCTGATCAAGCTCGATTTGAGCAAGGTTCGGTACCCGCATCCTACAGAATCATGCCAGCCCGCGGGCCACCGCGATCGCCAAAGACAACGGAGTTCTCCATGACCGAAGTGACCAAAGAGACTGTTGAAGCCGCCATCAAGGGCTACACCGAGCCGCATCTGGGCCGGGACTTGGTCTCCGCCAACTGCATCAAGGGTGTCGAGATCGAGGGTGACCAGGTTAAGGTGAAGGTGCTGCTTGGCTTTCCAGCGGATGGGGTCAAGCAAGCGATCGCTGATGCAGTCAAGGCGCAGGTTGAGGGCATGGATGGCGTCAGCATGGCGCAGGTCGATGTCGGCTGGCAGGTCAAGGCGCACTCGGTGCAGAAATCGCTGAAGCCGATCGACAGCGTCAAGAACATTATTGCCGTGGCCTCCGGCAAGGGCGGCGTGGGTAAATCCACCACCGCGGTCAACCTGGCGCTGGCACTGGCCGCCGAAGGCGCCAAGGTCGGTATCCTCGACGCCGACATCTACGGCCCGTCGCAGCCGCGCATGCTCGGCGTCTCCGGCAAGCCGGAATCCAAGGATGGCAAGAGCCTTGAACCGATGGTCAGCCACGGCGTGCAAACCATGTCGATCGGCTTCCTGATCGAGGAAGAGACGCCGATGATCTGGCGCGGCCCCATGGTCACCCAGGCGCTCGAGCAGCTGCTGAACGATACCAACTGGTCGGAGCTCGATTATCTGGTTATCGACCTACCGCCAGGCACCGGTGATACCCAGCTGACGCTGGCGCAGAAGGTGCCGGTCTCGGGCGCTGTCATCGTCACCACGCCGCAGGATATCGCCCTACTGGACGCGCGCAAGGGCTTGAAGATGTTCCAGAAGGTCGAGGTGCCGGTGCTTGGCATCGTCGAGAACATGAGCATCCACATCTGCTCCAAGTGCGGGCATGAAGAGCACATCTTCGGCCAGGGTGGCGGCGAGAACATGTCGCAGCAGTATGGTGTTGACATGCTCGGCTCGCTCCCGCTCGATATCCAAATCCGCGAGGAGACCGATGGCGGCAAGCCGACGGTGGTCGCCGATCCGGAATCGCGCATCAGCGAGCTCTATCGTGAGATCGCCCGCAAGACCGCCGCCAAGCTCTCGCTGCAGGCGAAGGACTATGCGGCCAAGTTCCCGCGGATTGTGATCCAGAACAACTAGACGCTACACACGTCACCGCACCCCACCACTGCAAGCCGCTGAGAGATCAGCGGCTTTGCTTTTTTCACTCCGCTGATTTGCGTTCCTGATCCGCTGGGCTACACTGCTTCTTGAGTATTGTCCGGGTACCCTCAACGCCACCTCCCGAAAATCGGGAATGGGCAGGTACTCACATCACCATGAGCAGGCCCTATGCCCCGGAAGACCGCGATCCCGCTGACTCGCTCGCGCATCGAGCGCCTTCGCCACGACCCGCAAGGCCCGCAGCAGCAGTTCCTGTGGGACGCTCAGGTACCCGGTCTTGGTGTCATGATCCAGGCGACCGGGTTCAAGAGCTACGTCGTCCGCTACCGCCTGCAGGGTGTCGCGCGTCGAATGACGATCGCGCAGGTCGGCGCCATCAGCCTAGATGCCGCCCGCGAGCTGGCCCGTCGTGCCACCGAGCAGGCCCTGGCCGGTACCGATCCGCTCAAGGCCAAGCGCGAGCGCCCGGAGCGACCCGTCACGCTCGCCGATCTGCACCAGCGCTACACCGCGACGGTGTATTTCAAATCCCGCAGCGATGACTTTCAGCGCAACTTTCAATCGACCATGCGCCGCTATGTGCTGCCGTCGCTCGGCGGTAAGGCGCTGGTCGAGATCAATCGCGCCGATGTCCGCGCCATCGTTGACCGACTGATCGACCAGGGAAAGGAGGGCATGGCCAAGGGCGCCCTGACCCATCTACGTGTCTTGTTTGGTCACGCCATTGATCTCGAGCTACTCCAGTTCTCACCGGCCGACAGGATCAAGCTGCAGCTGACCGGCACTGGCCGGCGCGAGTTCTGGCTGCAGAGCGCTGAGGAGCTGCGCCAAGCGTGGTACCTCCCGGCACGGCCCCAGGTCCGCGCCATGGTGCGATGGTGCCTGTTGACCGGCTGCCGTCGCGACGAGGCTCGCCTAGCGCACTGGCTACAGATCGCCGATGAGCCCGAGATCGGCGAAGTCTGGACGGTGACCGACACCAAAGCCGGGCGCCCGCTCGTGCTGCCTGTCACCAAGCCGATGCGCGAGGTACTGGATGAGATGCGCGCCACATTCCCCGGCGCCCCGTTCCTGTTTCCCGGCCTGACTGACAACCTGCAGCCGATTGCTCGCGGCTCATCCGACTGGGTGTTGCGCTCCAGCACTGGCGACGGCAGCAACGCCCGTCCGGGCTGGGGCTGGCACACGCTGCGGCACACCGTCGAGACCCACCTGGCGGAGCTGGGCATCAGCGCCGAGCATCGCGACCTCGTGTTGAATCACAAAGGCCGAGGTGGCGTCGGCGAGCGGTACCGGCATGGGCGCCAGCTTGACGCCAAGCGAGACGCCCTAGAGCGCTGGCATGACAGGATTTTTTCGCTGCTTTCAGCGTCGATTCAGAGCGCGATTCAGCCGCCTGATGTTTAGCAAATATATCGCAAATCTTTTGCAAATTGCTATATATATCAAATATTTAGGTTGACTGCGCCTGTTTGCCAGCGTATTTATACGTTTACTAGCGACAACCTGAGAGGTGAACGATGGGAAAAAAGGTGACACGGGACATGGACCTAGCATCGCTGGGTAGTGCTCTAGACGTGGTTTATCCGTAAAATCTGTAGAATAATATCGATATTTGCTTTTTATAAGGTTATTGTATGGCCGAGATCTCAGTGCTATGCCCGCAATGCGGTTCGGATCACGTCAAAA
>NZ_NHSH01000055.1:0-10312 GCF_016653315.1 Halochromatium roseum
CGATGGGGTGGGGGGGCTGCTACAGCCCTCCCCGAGGCGCGAACCTCGAGGCTGGAGGTGTGAAACCTGGTTCGGCGGGATCAGCCAGGGAAGTTAAGTATCCCCGAAATTCGGCGATCGAACACTCAGAAGAGTTCTGTGTAATGGGATGGGCTAGGCGGAATCAGTAAGGGACTTGGCGCCACGGAAAACGTGATCCGCTCCCTATTCTGCGTCCCCTGTCCCTGGAATTCCGGAAGTCGAATTGCTGAATTTGGAATCTGAAATCTGCGGAATCCGCCAGAATTCGCTTGATTAAAGTTCGTCACCGGGTATCGGTGGAGCGTCAGCAGAAGAGTCCAAAAACCGCTTATAGGCAGCGCGGTCGCCATGGGAACCGCGCTCGCGTAAGCCATCAACTGTCATGAGTGTACTCAGTTTTTCGGCAGCAGCCGAGGACAGCAGTTGATCCACGGTGATGCCTTGATCCACAGCAAACTCCTGTAAACGACCGATGAGGCTGTCAGGAATATTGATTGTCAGCGTGCTCACATCAACGCCTCCAAATGTTTCAACATGGTGCCTGGGGCGATGGGCTCGACGCTCCAGCGTTCGGCTCCCCTGAAATCGCGCAGATTGTGGGTCACTATGTAACGACAACTTGCCGCTACCGCGAGCGCGAGAACAAAGTCGTCATCCGGATCCGCGAGTGCCGGACGCCAGCGATAGTGAATCTCCTGCAAATGACTGAATGATAAAAAATAGTCAAGAAAATCGTCGACGTCCTTCTCTGTGCGGCCACCCAAATTCTCGTCACGGAGCAATGTTGCGCGGTACTCCACAAACAAGGGAATCGATACCGCAGGTTGAATGCGTTGGTCAGGAAGCAATGCCATCAGTGCATTAGAAGCACCATGACGCGACCGTGCAGCGGACACCAGGATGCAGGTATCCAACACGATTTTCAAACTGACTGTGCCTCGGTGAAATCATCCATTAGCCCGATGCCGATGCCAAAGGCAGGATGGTAATGCCTGTGCTTAAAATAGAGGATACGAGAATTAAGTATGTCCCCGGAATTGAATTGGCAAGCCTGTGCTGCTGTTTGCTGGAATACGAGACCTGACCCCAGCTTTTGTTCCCTAAAGAACGCCTGCAACGCCCGGTTCGGACCACCGTCGTAACGCTCGGAGAGCCCGAGCTCATCGAGCACCCCATCTTCCATCACCACCCTACTCCACCGTCACACTCTTGGCCAAATTCCGCGGCATATCCACATCATTGCCCAGCCGGATGGCAATCTCCATCGCCAGCAGTTGCACCACCACCAGCATCTCGAAGAACTCGAGCATGGGGTGATCGTAGGCGCGGATCTGGATGATGTCATCAGCCAGCTCGAAATACTCGGTGGTGATGGCGATAATGGTCGCATCGCGCGCGGAGAGCGCTTCGACGTTGCTCTTGACCTTGTCATAGAGCGTGCTGCGGGCCATCAGCGCGATGGTGAACAGCTCGGCGTCGGCCAGGGCGATGGGGCGCAGCGCCGCCAGGCTGGTGGCTGGCAGCGGCTTGGGCGCCAGCTCGGCCGGTTGGCCATCGGCGCTGAACAGCGACAGCCCGGTGGCGGTGGCCAGGCCCCAGTGGCCGTCGTCCAGATACAGGGTCTGGGCGCAGAGGCCCACCAGCGGCGCATCGGAGGAGGCAAAATAACAGCCCTCGGCGGCAAAGCCGAGCTGCAACGGCGAGACTTGGCGGGCGAAGAAGATCCGCCCCGGCGCGGTCTCGCTGATCAGCAGGATGGCATAGGCGCCGTGCAGTTCATCGAGGGTGGCGCGGAAGGCGGCCAGTTCTGGATGTCGCCCAGCGGGTGTGGCCGATGGCGGTGACCGGGCCGCTGGACTGCGCATCGCCGAGCTTGGCGGCAAGGTTATCGAGCTTGCCGACCGCCTCCTTGAGGAGTTGCGTCACATGGATGCGCGGGTCAAGCATTATGATACGCAAATTCAGACCGTTGCCAACACCAATGACTCGGTCGCACTGTTGATGAGGATTGAAAAAAAGGAGGATGCCGTCAGCCAGTGGGCCAAGAACCTGAAACAACGCCGCCATCCAAACGTCGCCATTGTCGCCATGGCCAACAAGCTCGCCCGCATCGCCTGGGCGGTGATGACCACCGGCAAGGCCTTCGATGCCGAGCGCGGCGCGTTGGCAAAGCCTGCGGCCGTTACCGCGTAACGCCCTATCGGCCACGAACCATTTCGATTAACCGGCCCTGATCGGGCATCAACCGAGTTCCACACCACGAGTTGCGAAGAGTGAAAGTCACTGTGATGGCATGAAAGGCACGACGATGGCATGAAAGGCACGACCGCCTTGCTGAAAACCTGGAAGGGGCCGAAGCCAGCGTCAGCTGAGACTGTGAGCCTGATTGAGGACGGCGAGGTACGCGAATTCCATCAGGGCACGCGGATCACTTCGATGATGATTCCGCTGAAGATGCCGGATAGATGGCCGCAACGTTTCCTTCGACCAAACAGCGATTTTCCTCTTGCATCGCGGGGCGGACCATATATGGCCCCTTTGATTGAGGCCCTTTAATCACACCATCGCCAAACCTCAAGCCCCAAGGGGGCTAGCCTCCAGCAATCCAACAATCTGCTGCAGAATCCGGCTCGCCGTCGCGGGATCAATCTGCGCGGGCGAGGGTTTGCGCGGATTACGATGCGACAGCCAGTCGCGATAGCGCTTGATCTACTTGGCCTGCCCCACGAGCTCGCCGCCAACCGCCGGCTTGATCGCTTCCAGCGCCTCATCAATGCGCCAATACTCAACCGCCGCGATCACCTGATCGGTCACCCGCGCGTTGAACGGTGACGCCGGTTCAGCGCGCATCCCCTCGCACTCGGCCGCGATGCGTTGCAACAGGCTGCGCTCGAACAACGCCCAGATCGACAGAATCGCCTGGTCGCTGGCCGCTTGTTGGCCATCGCGAAGCGCATCGCGCAAGCCATCCGCACTGGCCTCCTCGAACCCTGTGGCCGCGAAAACAGTGGAGCGCGCGCCATCGCCCCGGCGCTGATGCATGAGCTCACGCGCGACCACTTTCAACGCATCCTGGGTCATGGTCCACGTGCGAATGGCACGATCGATGCCCTCACTGGCGGGCGTCATAATCCGAGACCGAGAGCAGTAAGTCGAAGAACAAGCGTTCGTCGAGTCGATAGGCGCGCGCCAAGTGCTGGCTTTCCACCCAATACCATCCCGGGCGGTCGATCCCGCGATAGTACCGAGGCGCTCGGTGCACCACATCCGCCGTCTGACCGGCACTCGACGTTGGAGCGGCGTCTTCGGTTTGCCAATAGACTAAGATCGCCTGGTCGATGCGCCCCTGCAGATCAACCCGGCCGCAGGCGCCGATGATCGATGCGCCTACCGGGACCAGTTCAGCGATGAGTTCCCTGCCGGCAGCGTAGAGACGCAGGGTGTCCATCGCGTACTCACCATAGGCCTCTTCGTTCAGATCAATCTGGCCACGCTCACTCGTCAAGCCGTGCGCCTGCGTCCAACGCGTCGCCTCGGCAAACAAGGAATCCACCCGCGCGTGATATTGCTCCAACTCTGCGGCAACCGCTGTTGTCATGCTGGCCTCCGGTGTCAGTGTCACCCTAAGGTCCCGAGTCTAGCAGAGGCGGCGAGTCGCTGGCTTCGAGCGGGGAGGCTCCGCTGCGCTCGGATTTGCATCGCCTCGGGGCCTGAGACTGACGTCAGCTCGGCTAGCGATCCAGCGCTGATCGTGCCGTGACGCCAGCGCATTTGCTGCCAGCACGCGACAGTGATTGCCTGATGCCGGGTCTGTCAAGAACGCCGCTCAGATACCGCTTACGGCGCAGCGGACCCGGGCGGCGCTAGCAGCGGATTCACCGCCAGCAGGAACCCGTCGTAAGACGTTGTTTGATTGTCGAAGTCGGCGGAGACAACGACAACATAGCCGAGCTTGGTCAGACGCTCCGCACACTGGTGATGGAGTTGTTGTGAATGCGTTGAGAGAAACAGGTAATCGACCTGCCGACGCTCCAGCGCCTGGCGAGCATCGTCCAGCATCGCCAGCTCGGCGCCTTGGATATCGACGTGCAGGATGTCGAGCTTGTCCCAGCCGGATTCCGCCATAAAGGCATCCACCTTGAAGTCATCCGGCCCGACCTTGGCCTGGATGAAGCGTCCGCTGTAGCCGTGACGGGCAAAATTGAGGCGACCCGACTCCAGATTGTCCGGCTCTGGCTCCACCATGCAGGCTTCGGCATTGGGCCGCTGTTGCTTGCACCACATCGAGTAGTGCGCCCAGAGTGCACCCAACTCCAGCATGAACGGGCGCGACGGTAGCCGCTTGAGGATCTCTTGAAAGCAATACTCCTCCAGCGGCTCGTGCACGCCGCGATTGATGACGAGCAGGTTGCTGAAATCATCGTAATACGCATATTTCAAATGCAAGTTGAACGGCGCTAATTTGGCTGCGATCTCTAAATAAGTCGATCCATGCTCGTAAAGTGGCACGACGCCGGTCTCAATTTGGCACCCAACTAAGCAATCGTTTGCGAGAAACAAATCCGCACCATCAAGAATTAGACCTTCAGCGCCTTGCGTATCAAGCAGTAAAAAGTCGATATCGTTTGGCAAAGTCTGATCACGAATTAAGCGATTGATCGTCTTTGTTGGTAGAGAAATTTTCTCAACATAGGTAATAGCTGGGTNCTCAATGGCATGGCGGCCCAGCTCGAGGATTGAAGAAGACTGACCGTCATTCGATGCAACATTGAACAGAATGTCAACGCCGTCAACGTTGCTCAGGCAGGCATTGATGGCATGCTGCGTTGGATAACTCGCGCATTTTTCAGCAACCTGACGAAAAAGCGCAGGTATCGCCTCAACATGCCAACCTTCCAGCCCCGATTCATGGTACATGCGCACCTCTTGTCCGGTATTCGCGCCGACATGCAGAATTTTTCTGGGCTTTTTGCCAATTCAAGCCAAGAAATGGAGAAAATCTTTTTTCATGGTCGTACTGCACCAATACCAATGAAGCGATCAACACATTCCTGTGCCAGCGTATGGAACAGCGCATAATAGGCCGTGCTGACCGCCTGTTTCAGATCCGCCTGCCGGGGTTTGCTGGCATTCAGATTGGCCAGGCGGCGCGCGAGCCGATGGGGAACAGCGGGAATTGCTGTGGTGTCTGCGGTTTACTTGACATGGTCTTGTTTGTCATTTTCCGTGCCCTTTTGGTCAGCCGCATGGGCATTCCCCGGATGGAGCAGCCGATGGCGCGCGATGAGACGGCCGACCTCGCCCATCTGGCGCGACTAACGTCCGCAGCCTAACCGATGTCCCGAGGGCTTGGGCAGGCGCGGATTGGGTCGGCGTTCAATCCACCGGCACGCACCCCTGCGCGCGCGCCCATTCCAGCAGCACCGCGCGGCATTGCAGGCAATCGAGCGCTTGCAGCAGCTCGCGCACGCCGGTGACGGTGGCGGGGCGCGCTGGCCGATGTGGGTCGCGAGGAGCGGGTGGTCGGGATCGATCTCGGCGACGATGCCCCAGAGCCCTTGGTTGGAGAAGGCGCTGTTGATCACCCAGGGGGCTTGGTTGAGCGGTTCGGTACGCTGGAGGGCCGTTGGCGTCACGCCCAGCTCGCGCTCGAGCAGCAAGGGCGCCAGTTCGAGCGGTTGTTGGCCGGCCGGCAAGCGCCCGCCGGGAAAGTCGAGGGTGGCGCGCTGGATGCCGGGGCGGAAGCTGGCGCGCACGCAGAGCAGTTGCTGGCGGTAAAGCGGCAGGACGATGACCGAATCGACCTTCTCCACCCGCCAGTACTCCAGTTCCTGACCCTTGTCGCACAGCCAGCGCTCGGCGATCAGCCTGACCCAGTCCGAGTCGATGCGCACGATTTCACGCAGGCGTTGCCAGTCGCTCATGAGGCTTGTTCCTGTACCGGTAAGGGGTTCGCGCGCTGGTGCAATCCGCAGTCATCGCCGATGAGACATTCCCCGCGCTGATCGCGGCCCTTGGTCGGGTCCCAATGATCCGTGTTGATCGGCAGGCCGTGGCGGTGCAGGTAGGCCAACGCTTGCGCCTTGCTCCAGTCGAGGATGGGATGCACCTGGTAGAGCCCGTTCTTGAATTGCTCCGGCGCGGCGCGTTGGCGCTCCGGGGTCGCGTGGCGCATGATGCCGCGCAGCCAGCGGTTGGGCTTTAGCTCCGCGAAGGCACGGTTGAGTGGCTCGTGCTTGATCTTGCGCACCACCAAAGAGAAGAGGGGCGAAGCCGGATCGCGCCATCCCGCGTCGTGGCGCTCGATGTCGCCGGGGGTCAGGGTGCTGCGATCAATGCGCGGATTAAAGCCTTAAATCTCGAAAGTCGTCGATCTGGCGATAGGTGGCGCCGCCATAGCAGCCATCGTCGCGCCTCGGGCTGGCATCACCCAGCCCCGGGCTGGCGTCATCGCCTGCCGACGACCGACGCTCGGTGTGTTTGGTTGTCACGATCGGCTGGCATTCAGGGAGTGTAGCGGATTCAGCGCCTGGCAGTGGCGGCAGCCTAAAACCGCAGCACGTCCCCACAGGTGCGCTCCGGCGTAGCGGCGAGCCGTGCGGATCACCGTACGGAATTCAGTATCCTGTCACCGGAACTCAGGATCTGCGCCATCACCACCAGGGCGAAGACATTGTCGCTGGCTTCGAGCTCAGCCCAACGCTCGGGCTCGGCATAGTCCAAGAGCGCGCTGCTGAACTGCCGGGGGCGAAAGCGCTGGTCGGTATCGGCGAGCACGGCGAGGCTGGCGACCGGCACCTGATAGCGGTCGCGGATCTTGTAGTGATAGGTGTACATCCGCTCGGCAAAGGCGGTTTCCGGCTCGCCTTGCACCTCGACATGGATCCAGCACCCAGACCGCGGTGCCATCGCGCAAGGTGACGCCGACCAGCTTGTCGGCATAACGCCGGGTAGTCACGCGTTCTCAATGTCAGACTCGATACGGCCTCGGACTCCGGGGAGCATCCATGCCACTGACCATGACGTGACATGCACTGTTGCCTGCCGGGGGGCCAAACCCGTCGGCACTCACCAAAAAATTAATTTTCGGGGCTCTACACCTTCAGGGGCGGCTTCACCCGCTACCTTTGCACCTCGCCTGCTTTCATGCCTACGCATCGACGCGTCAGTTACCCTTCGCGCCGCAAGGCTTGATACTGGGCTCGCGGCTCACGACTACCCAGGCGGGACTCTCACCCGCTAGAACACGCGGCCTTGCCAGGCCGCACCGACCCCTTTAATTTTCACCATGTCACGAAAGACTTGGCAAAACTTTAACCCCATTGGGCGTTCTTCATCCTTCTTGGTTCACGCGGCATACCGCTCAATGGGTACATTCCGTGATTCGTGATGATCTCGCTCGCGCAGTCGTTCAATTTCGCCTAATATCTGAGCCGTGATGTACTGCTCGTGACAGGCGTGACAAACGATCACAGGAATGTCCTCGATCACTAAAAGGTTGCTGCCTTGGCCAAAGGCCTTAGCGACGCGTTTGATCGTCGCGTGACCTCCGCAGACAGGACAACGATTTTCATTCATAGCAAATACACCGTAATGATCACTACCCGGCCCTTTATCTTCGCAACCACTTCAGCATCAAGCCCTTGCGTCGTCGGGCCATAGAAGATGAATTTTGGCTCTTACGTCTGTTGATCGATCTCGCGTCGGCTGATAAAACCGTTGATCACGATACTTTCGATATCACGATCATGCAGATTATCGGCGATCATCTCATCAAAGGCATGATGAGTCAGAACGTAGTCTTTAGCGCGAACCATGCGCCGAATCAACCGACATTCACGCTCGAACAGGTTTGCCATCCCTGCTTAATCCTTCGTCGTTGTCAAAGTCCCAGCCATCCAAAAATGCCAACGCCTGCCAAAAAACCCGCTCCGATTCTTATGTTAACCACAAGCCGCCAAAGTTAATTCTAACGTGGCCCCGTTTGGACAGTAAAACCGAACCTGACCGTTCGCAGTAACAACAGTAAGTCTAGCAGGTTAAAGTCCTGTCCGAGGAGTTGCCCATCTTCCATCACCACCCTACTCCACCGACACACTCTTGGCCAAATTCCTCGGCATATCCACATCATTGCCCAGCCGGATGGCAATCTCCATCGCCAGCAGTTGCACCACCACCAGCATCTCGAAGAACTCGAGCATCGGGTGATCGTAGGCGCGGATCTGGATGATGTCGTCGGCCAGCTCGAAATACTCGGTGGTGATGGCGATAATGGTCGCATCGCGCGCGGAGAGCTCTTCGACATTGCTCTTGACCTTGTCGTAGAGCGTGCTGCGGGCCATCAGCGCGATGGTGAACAGCTCGGCGTCGGCCAGGGCGATGGGGCGCAGCGCCGCCAGACTGGTGGCCGGCAGCGGCTTGGGCGCCAGCTCGGCCGGTTGGCCGTCGGCGCTGAACAGCGACAGCCCGGTGGCGGTGGCCAGGCCCCAGTGGCCGTCGTCCAGATACAGGGTCTGGGCGCAGAGGCCCACCAGCGGCGCATCGGAGGAGGCGAAATAACAGCCCTCGCCGGCAAAGCCGAGCTGCAACGGCGAGCCTTGACGGGCGAAGAAGATCCGCCCCAGCGCGGTCTCGCTGATCAGCAGGATGGCATAGGCGCCGTGCAGTTCATCGAGGGTGGCGCGGAAGGCGGCCAGTTCTGGATGTCGCCCAGCGGGTGTGGCCGATGGCGGTGACCGGGCCGCTGGACTGCGCGTCGCCGAGCTTGGCGGCAAGGTTGTCGAGCTTGCCGACCGCCTTGACGCAGCGCAGCCCGGCGGTATCCAGTACCGCCATGCCGGCGGAATCGTAGCCGCGATATTCCAGCTCGCGCAGACCGTTCAGCAGGATGGCGCAGGCGTCTTGCTTTCCCAGGTAACCAACAATACCGCACATACTCGTGTGATCCTAAGCCACCGCAACCGCAAGCATCCGCTTCTTGTCCGGCTGCGCTTGTTCGCGCACGAAGCCTCTGACTTCTAGAGACTCATGGCCCGCCGCCTCCGGAATCGGAAGCGCCACCTCTGGGCTTGGCGTATACCAGTGCACCACGGCCTTCTTGCCAGCGACCATGAGGTAGAAGGCCCCAGGCCAGGCCGCGAGTGCCGCCAGATCCGCCACGACCGCTGTGCGCGCCGCCGCCGAGTCCAGGAAAGTGACCGCCGCGCCGAGGGTCTCGATGCGATCCTCCAAGGCCCACAGCAGCCAGATAGTCCAGGTATAGCGAGCGCTGAAGTTGCGAACAGGATAGCAAGCCGTTAGGGGTGCGTGGACAGGGAGTGGCACCGCGAGGCGTTTTCTGATGCGGTAGTAATCGACGGCAAGGACTCGTTGCTGGCAGAGGTGCTTGGCACGCCTGTCGATCTCACTTTGAATGTCTGCGGCGGATGGCACGCTATTGGCTGCTAATCGAGGAATTAAGTACTATCCCCGTCATTGTTGAATTGCTGGCTGTCGGATAGTCGCGATGCCGCTTGACCGCGATTTCAGGGCTGTGAATCACCACTGGCGGAACATCGCGCCACGGGGTTCGGGCCGGCTTAAGCGCCATTGTCGAACAAATCCCGCGTGTCAGTATCCCGTTGGCGTGGCTTTGGCCCAGGCTTTTGTCGCTTGAGCGCACGACCGAGGCGCTGCTCCAGTGTTTCGACAAAATCATCTCCGCCGAGCGGGCGCCCGGTGCGGCCATGGGCGTGTAGGGCTTCGACGGTGTCCTTGTCCTCCGACTCGCCGAGGAAACGGCGCCAGTCTGAAATCAGTTCCAACAGCGGCCCAACTTGGACCAACGCATCATCCGCTCCCGCCAAATGCGCCCGCGCACTCGACCACTCCCAATCCTCCGGCCGTTCGCACAGACGCGCGCGCACGGGGTTCAGCTCCACATACCGGGCAGCAGCGATCAAATGCCGCTCATCCATGACGAACGAGTGGAACCGTTCCTGCCACAGGTGCCCCCGCCAGCCTTGGCGAAAATTGATCATCCGGGTGTAGCGCCGATGGGCTTCACCCAAGGCATCCCGCAAACCAAGCTCCGTCGCCGGCACCAGAATCAGATGCACATGATTGGGCATGAAGCAGTAGGCCAACACCCGCGTTTCGCAGGCACGACAGGAGAACGATAGCAGGCGACGATACTCCGCATAGTCGTCATCGCTAAAAAACGTCTGCTGCCGTCGATTGCCGCGCTGCGTCACATGATGCGGCAACCCCGGAACCACCACTCTCGGGAGTCTTGCCATTGTTCCGTCAATTT
>NZ_NHSH01000055.1:10411-28972 GCF_016653315.1 Halochromatium roseum
GCGACGATACTCCGCATAGTCGTCATCGCTAAAAAACGTCTGCTGCCGTCGATTGCCGCGCTGCGTCACATGATGCGGCAACCCCGGAACCACCACTCTCGGGAGTCTTGCCATTGTTCCGTCAATTTCTCACCACGTCACGAAAGACTTGGCAAGACTTTAACCCCATCTGGCGTTCTTCGTCTAGGAATTAGGCACACTGTCCCCGGAATCGCCCCCCCCCGGAATCGCCCGGAATCGATCAGCGTCTCCAAATGCGTGATTCAGTAATGATAGCGGCACTGTGCAATGATGATGTTATCGCCTTGGCAGGTATACACCAATCGATGCTCATCATCGATGCGCCGACTCCAGAAACCTGACCACTCATATTTCAATGGTTCAGGTTTTCCGATTCCATCAAAGGGGTTGCGCTCGATATCCTTGATCAATGCATTGATCCGCTTCAAGAGGCGTTTATCTGTCTGCTGCCAGTACAGATAATCCTGCCAGGCCTGCGGATGCCAGCTAATCATCGATCAAGGCTCGGGGCTCGAAAACACCGTTTTTAATCTCCTGAATGGCGCGGTCGAGACGCGCTCTGTTACGCTCGGATCGCTGGAGATAGGCGCTTTCAATGTAGGCGCTGTGATGGTCCAGATGCTCTTCGAGCATTTCCAGCGCCAGTTGTTCGGGCGTCTGTTCCGCCAAGCTCGCCATGACAGCGATTTTTCTCTGCAACTGTTCGGGAATTTCAAGGGTCAGCATGATCTTGAGCTCTGTCAATTTCTCACCACGTCACGAAAGACTTGACAAGACTTTAAGCCAGTTTGGCGTTCTTCGTCTAGGAATTAGGTATACTGTCCCCGGAATTGTTCTTCGTCTAGGAATTAGGTATACTGTCCCCGGAATTGACCGGAATTGAACGAATTCCCCGGAATTCTCTCGCCTGCTTTCATGCCTACGCATCGACACGTCAGTTACCCTTCGCGCCGCAATGCTCGATACTGGGCTCGCGGCTCACGACTACCCAGGCGGGACTCTCACCCGCTAGAACACGCGGCCTTGCCAGGCCGCACTAGCCCCTTTAGCCTTTAGCCGGAGAGGTGAAGGGCGTTAGGTCATTAATTGGATTTCTTTAATCTGCCCTTTGAGCTATTGACGCACGTGCCACTTTGATAAGACCAAGGAGTGCATCATTGACATCATCTTCAGTTTGAAACACCTCCGCCACCTCTGGGCGAAGCAGTACTAAATTATTCCTTTCCATATAGGACTGATAGTGCTTGCCACGCACGCCAACACCCAAATCCTCACGGCGATATTCTGGTCGCATCTCATCACTCGTGTGCTTAGCCATTTTCGTAGATCTCCCGTTCTCGTTTACTCATCTTGCGCGCACTGATCAAACGTGTTTCGCTATTTGTTTCGGCAAAAGAGACAATCAAGAATGTCCCATAACGCGTCATTCCAAAGGTCAGAAAAAGGCTTTCCCCGATTGAGTGATCCGGATCGTTGAAGGTGAGTGCCATTGGGTCGCCAAAGACGGTTGAAGCCTCCTCAAAGCGAATGCCATGGTTGCGCAAATTGGCCTGTGCTTTTTTGTGATCCCAGGCAAGTTTCACAATTTAGTTCTCTATTAAAAAATCAATTCGAGCCTGGCCCCTTTGGCCCCATTGGGCATGAAGCGGTAGGCCCACACCCGCGTTTCGCAGGCCCGACAGGACAGCGCCAGCAAACGACGATACTCCGCATAGTCGTCATCGCTAAAAAACGTCTGCTGCCGTCGATTGCCGCGCTGCGTCACATGATGCGGCAACCCCGGAACCACCACTCTCGGGAGTCTTGCCATTGTTCCGTCAATTTCTCACCACGTCACGAAAGACTTGGCAAGACTTTAACCCCATCTGGCGTTCTTCGTCTAGGAATTAGGTATACTGTCCCCGGAATTGCCTGTCCCCGGAATTCGACTGTCCCCGGAATTCGAGAATCGGCTCGCGGTAGCGGAACTCGCTGGCAATCTCCACCCGCGCGGGCACCCGCGCCAGGCGCTCGAGTAGATAGCTGCCGGTCAGCGTCGCATGGTAGCTGGTGCCACAGGCGCAGAGGGTGACCGAGGTGAAGGGCTGCAGCCAGTCCGCGCCCAGCTCGTCGAGCGCCACCGCGTTGTCGCGCAGCCGTCCGGTGAGGATGTCGGCCAGCACCTGCGGTTGTTCGTAGATCTCCTTCTCCATGAAGTAGCGATAGCCCTCCTTGCGCGCGGCCAGACTGGTGGCCGGCAGCGGCTTGGGCGCCAGCTCGGCCGGTTGGCCGTCGGCGCTGAACAGCGACAGCCCGGTGGCGGTGGCCAGGCCCCAGTGGCCGTCGTCCAGATACAGGGTCTGGGCGCAGAGGCCCACCAGCGGCGCATCGGAGGAGGCGAAATAACAGCCCTCGCCGGCAAAGCCGAGCTGCAACGGCGAGCCTTGACGGGCGAAGAAGATCCGCCCCGGCGCGGTCTCGCTGATCAGCAGGATGGCATAGGCGCCGTGCAGATCGCGCGGGCTGCAGAGGATCGGGCCGCGGTCGCCGCGCCTCAGTGGAAAATCGTCTCCGGCGTCTCGGCGCTGAGGATGCGTTTGGACCACTGCAGCAGTTGCTCAGGCTCGGCGGCGGTGATGCGCTCGCGGTAGGCCTCGGCGCTGTCGTGGCCGAATTTTTCTTGTAGCAACGTCAGCAGGATTAGGGCTTCGCCCTGCTGAATCCCCGCCTGTTCAACCGTCGTCACATAGGGCATACGCTGTTGCTCCTCATAGGCATAGAGTGTTTGGCGAAAGTCGGCCTCGAGCGCCTTGGGTAGGCGGATCATCCAGTCGATGAGCCGAAACAGCTCGAGTATCCGCGCCTGCTCATAACCGCGCTCGTACATCAGCCGAATCAGGCGGAACTTCCAGCCCTTGAGCGTCTCGGCATCGTCGGTGACCTTGGCGCGGATCTGCGCCATCACCACCAGGGCGAAGACATTGTCGCTGGCTTCGAGTTCAGCCCAGCGCTCAGGCTCGGCATAGTCCAAGCGTTTGACCATCGGAAAGCGGAAGTCAACGCGGCAGTCCCAGAGTGCGGTGCTGAACTGCTGTGGGCGAAAGCGCTGGTCGGTATCGGCCAAGACCGCGAGGCTGGCGACTGGCACCTGCATCACCCAGCCTCGGGCGGGCATCATCGCCTGTCGGCGACCGACGCTCGGCGGTTCGGTTGTCACGATCGGTTGGCATGCCGGGAGTGTAGCGGATTCAGCAGTTGAGGTGTCACCGACCCGAAACCGTGGTGCGTCCACATTTTCCCGCAGCAGCCGGAAATCGTGGTACGTCGCTGATTAACCACTTTGCCTTGCCCTCAGCGTCTCGGATCGGTGATCCTTGTTCTCGGAATCGATGTCGAGGTCAAGAGGCCAAGGCCTTGTTGGATTAGCGCTTTTACCTAACTCGACAGGCTCTCTAGGAAATCAGCAACCGTTTGAATGCACATCCCCTCTGTCTTGTCTGGCGCATTCATCAGAAACCCGAAATCCCGGAGATCACCCGTCAACAAGACATCAGCCTGACACGAACGGGCAGCCAGATAGATCGGGCAATCTTTTTCCGCCAGCCCTTGCGGACAGTCGCCAAGGCCGGAGTCGACAACGAGGCGAAGCTCAGCAACCCGCCGGTCAAGTTCAGCAAGACAGGCGGGATATTTCCGCTCGAGGTTTCGGCGCGCCTCTTCCAAGGCGTACGGACTGGTCACAGGTTGCCACAGGCCCGCATTCGCCAGTTCCAGCACCAGGGCGGCCTTGCCGTTCGGATTGTGCGCTGCCGTGAACAGCACATTGGCGTCTAGGAACAAGCGCATCAGGTGTTTTGCAGACGCTCGAGAATCCGTCTGCGCTCATCGGCCGTGAGCGCATCGGCGCGATCCCAGTCGGCGATCTGCGCATCCGTGTAGTGCTCAAGCTCCAACACTGCGGCGGGTTTCAACCGCAATTCGCCTCCGCATTCCTCAACGATCACGGCGCCACCCGGCTTGATCCCCAGGTGCTTGCGCATGCCTGCGGGCAGGGTAACTTGCCCGCGACTGGAAACCGTCAGCACTTCACGCATCAGATGCTCCGATTGTCTGAATGTCAGGATTGCAGATTATCAGACTTAACCAAAGACCGCGAAGCCCCGAACATTCCGAATAGCGAGCGTCAGTCTGTGCTCAATCGCTGTTGCCGTGAATGGCAGCACCTGATCCTGGAATTGCTGCATGACCGTTGCGACCTCAGCGCCGCGCTGCGTCGGCTCAGTCAATCACAGGGCGCCACCCTGTTCATGACCCTGTTGGCCGGCTTCACCGCACTGTTGGCCCAGACCAAGGCCGTTGCCCTGGGCGCCTACGCCCATCAGCACCTGCCCTTCGAGCGCCTGGTCGAGGACCTCAATCCCGAGCGCAGCCTGAGCCATGAGCCGTTGGTGCAGATCGTCTTTGCGCTGCAGAACGCCCCGCGCAGCGCGGTTGCGACCCCCTTTTCCCTTCCCTTCAGCAGTGTGCTAGACAGCGTGTCCCGGTCGCCGCGCCTCAGTGGAAAATCGTCTCCGGCGTCTCGGCGCGGAGGATGCGTTTGGACCACTGCAGCAGTTGCTCAGGCTCGGCGGTGGTGATGCGCTCGCGGTAGGCCTCGACGCTGTCGAGGCCGAACTTCTCTTGTAGCTGCGCCAGCAGGATGACGGCTTCGCCCTGCTGCACACCCTTCTCAATCCCCGCTTGTTCAACCGTCGTCACATAGGGCATACGCTGTTGCTCCTCATAGGCATAGAGTGTTTGGCGAAAGTCGGCCTCGAGCGCCTTGGGCAGGCGGATCATCCAGTCGATAAGCCGAAACAGCTCGAGAATCCGCGCCTGCTCATAACCGCGCTCGTACATCAGCCGAATCAGGCCGAATTTCCAGCCCTTGAGCGTCTCGGCATCGTCGGTCACCTTGGCGCGGATCTGCGCCATCACCACCAGGGCGAAGACATTGTCGCTGGCTTCCAGTTCAGCCCAGCGCTCGGGCTCGGCATAGTCCAAGAGTTTGACCATCGGAAAGCGGAAGTCAACGCGGCAGTCCCAGAGTGCGGTGCTGAACTGCTGTGGGCGAAAGCGCTGGTCGGTATCGGCCAAGACCGCGAGGCTGGCGACCGGTACTTGGTAGCGGTCGCGGATCTTGTAGTGGTAGGTATACAGCCGTTCAGCAAAAGCGATTTCGGGCTCACCTTGCACCTCGACATGGATCAGTACCCAGACCGCGGTGCCATCGCGCAGGGTGACACCGACCAGTTTGTCGGCATAACGCCTTGTGGTCTTGGCCTCTTGCACCAGTTGCTGGAATTCCTTGTCGAGAAACTGCACCCCTTTGGACCAGTCGATCTCGGCATGGATGGCCGGAAACAGCAGGGCGAGGAACTCCGGGAAGAAGCGCTCGAGGGCCTCTTTCCAGGGGCTGTCATCGTCGCGCTTGGGCGACGCGGTCTCGGCGCTGTGGTGGTCGGCTGGCATTGGCTGAGTGTAGCGCGGATTCAGCCGCTGGCGGTGGCACCGGCCCGAAACCCTGGCACGTTCGCGCCGCCGAACTCCGGCGTACCGGCCAGCCGTGCGGATCAGCGTAGGGTATTCGGTATACTGTTACCGGAACTCTACTCCACCGTCACACTCTTCGCCAAATTCCTTGGCCTATCCACATCATTCCCCAGCCGAATCGCAATCTCCATCGCCAGCAGTTGCACCACCACCAGCATCTCGAAGAACTCGAGCATCGGGTGGTCGTAGGCGCGGATCTGGATGATGTCATCGGCCAGCTCGAAGTACTCGGTGGTGATGGCGATGAGGGTCGCATCGCGCGCGGAGAGCTCTTCGACATTGCTCTTGACCTTGTCGTAGAGCGTGCTGCGGGCCATCAGGGCGATGGTGAACAGCTCGGCGTCGGCTAGTGCGATGGGGCCGTGCTTCATCTCGCCGGCGGGGTAGCCTTCGGCGTGCAGGTAGCTGATCTCCTTGAGCTTGAGCGCGCCCTCCAGGGCCAGCGGGTAGAACAGGTCGCGGCCGATGAAGAAGAAGCCGTGCCCGTGCAGGTAGCGCTTGGAGAGCCGGTGCAGGCGCTCGTGCACGCCGGGTTGCACCTGCATCACCGAGACCACCGCCCGCAGCGCGGCCAGCTCGCGCGTCTGCCGCTCGCCGCTCAGCAGGCCGCGGGCTTGGCCCCAGTACAGCGCCAGCAGCCAGAGGCTGAGCACCTGCGCCGAGAAGGCCTTGGTGGAGGCGACCCCCTTTGCGATGCCGGCGCGCAACAGCAAAGTGCGCGCGGCCTCGCGCACGATGGAGCTGTTGTCGACATTGCACAGCGCCAGGGTGGCCAGGCCTTGCGCCTTGGCCAGCTTGATCGCCTCCAGCGTATCAGCGGTCTCGCCGGATTGGGAGATCACCACGAACAGCCCGCTGGGGTCGAGGATCGGCTCGCTCTCCTTCTCCATGAAGTAGCGATAGCCCTCGATGAAGGCCAGCGCGGGGCGCGGCTGCAACAGCCGCTCGGCCTGATCGCGAAAGAAAGCATCGCCGCTGGTATTGATTCCCCTTTGACTCCACCGAACAGCATCACTTGTCTGCGCGTAATGCCTCGACTTGCGCCACGCTCAGGCCGGTGGCCTGGGCAATCTGCCCGTCGTTGAGCATGCCGAGGGCGATGAGGTTGCGGGCCGTGGCCTGAGCGGTTTCTAGGCGCCCTTCCTGACGCCCTTGCTGACGCCCTCTCAGTATGCCGATCCGCTCCCCTTCCAAACGCTCGCGTTCTGCCCAGTGTTGTAGGTTTTCGGCCAACATGGCGTTGTCCTCGATGAGTGAATGAACCTGTGTGAGATCGATCTTCGCGCCAAGGCGCTTTAAGTGGCGCTTGAGCCAGCGGGTGATGAGCCGATCCAGGCGGGCCTTGTTGGGGTCGGCTTGGATCAGGCGCACCAGTCGATCGACGGCTGCTTGCAGCGAGGCGCGATCCCCAGAGGCGATCTCGACCTCGAACACCCCGCTCAAGGGACTGCCGATGGCGCTGAGCTGCTCGGGTGTGTAGCGGCCTTCGTCGATCAGGTAATAGCGCAGGTGCGGCTGGTAGGCACGCAGGAACGGCGGTGGCGAGGGACGCACCAGTTCATCAATATCTTCGGCGGCGTGCCAGCGCTCAAGCCCATTGTAGAGCATGATCGGCAGGAGCGGGGGGAGCCCTTTCGCCGGGCTGGTGACCTTGGTCTTGAGCAGGTGCTGATAGAAGCAGGCGACGTAATGGAGCATGCGCAGCGCCATGGTGGGGTCGACCGTGGATTGGAATTCGATCAGCAGGTAGAGGAACAACCGCTCGGTGACGCCTTGCCAGGTCACCTGCACCGACCAGACGACATCCTCGAAGCGCTCCTCGAACAGGGGCGTGATGTAGTTTCCGCTGTGGTTCTTCAGCGTCGCGAAGTCCATCAGGCTGGCGATCTCGGGCGGGGCGAAGCCTTCGATCAGCTGCTGAACAAACTCGGGGTGGCTGAACAGCGCTTTGTAACCGGTGTCGTGGTGCTTGGCCATCGGTGCGGTGGAGGCTCAGTGCAGTGCTCATGGGGCGAGTGTAGCGCAGGCGAGTGCCCGCTGGCACCAGCGCTCGCAGCGCTCAGCCTGGGACGCAAAGCGGTAGCTGCTCCAAGGACGCCCCTGGGTCGCGAACCCCATCTGGCGTTCTTCGTCTAGGAATTAGGTATACTGTCCCCGGAATTGGAATTGGTGGCGGAATTCATGATAGAAAACGCTCGTTCATGGCGTTGAGGATCGGCGTCCAACGCATAAACAGCGACATTGGTATCAGCGAAGAATCTTGCGGTCATAGCACTCTTCACGCACGAATTTCCCTGACCAAAGACCGGCGCCTTCCTTAAACTCCGCCCAGTCGGCCTCGGCGTCCGCCCCCGTTTCATCGACCGCTGGCTGGCGCGGACGAGACTTCAAATAAACAACAAAATCCAACACTTCGCGTAACTCAAACTCAGGTAAGGTACGCGCTTCCTCGAGTATTCTTTCCGCTGTGATCATGATCAACCTCCAGAACATACGGCAGTCGGTGCGCCCGATCATACCGAAGAGCTGCCGGTTCTTGCCCGCGCAACCCGACGCTGGAGAACCTGAACCCGATCCCGCCATCTCAGGCGATGCTGCCGAAGGCCATGAGCGTCATCCCAGCGCAGCCGCTGTGGGCGCAGCGGACTTGGGCGGCGCTAGCTGCGGATTCACCGCCAGCAGGAACCCCTCGCTGTGACGCGTCTCTAGGTAAGCGCGCACTGTCGTTGATGCGCTGGTGTAAGACCTGGCGCAATAAAACGCATCATTGGCGTCATCGCGCTGAAAGTCACAAAAACAATCGCGACGATGCGCCGTTAGCGCGCGTGAACTCGCCTGTACCGCCGACGGCCACAGCGCCTTCAACAGGCCTCCTAGAGCGCCGATGGGCACGCTGACATCCACCGTGTATTAACCTCTTCTTCTCTCTCAGCCCCGATGCCGTTCGTTTAGCCGCCAGCCGTTCGTCCGTCCCAGCAACTGCAGCCCCAGGGTGCCGTCTCATCCATCAGGCGAAGGGATCATCCACCGGTGTGTCGTCCAGCTGCTTGAAGCCGTGTTGCCACTTCGGCCAGTGGACCTTGCCCTCGCTGTACTCCCAGGGGCGGAACTTGAGCTCGGCGGCGCGTAGGCGGTTGTTGATCATCACCAGATCGACGAGGGCGAGCTGGCCGTAGTAGTAGACGTTGTCGCAGAGGTCGAAGAGGCGGAAGCCGAGCTGCTCCAGCAGCGCGGCGCGCTCGCAGAGGTCTTGCCGGCCGATGGAGGTCTCGATGATGACGAAGGAGGCGTTGCGCAGCACCCGCTGCCCGCCGGCGATGAGCTGCTCCTCGACGCCGTCGACGTCGAGCTTGACCAGATAGGACAGGTCTGGGAGCGCATCGGGGGCGAAGACGCGATCGAGCCGCCGGGTGGGGATCTCCTTGAGGCCGATCAGGAAGCGCATGGCCTCGTCGCGCTTGGGGCGGATCCGGGTGTGGGTGACGCGACCGGAGGCGTCGACCGAGGTCTCGTGTAGGTACAGGACGCCATCGGTATGGAGCGCGCGACCTTCTGGAGGCTGTCGTCGAATCCGGCATCGCGATCGTTGACATGCTGCCCTGCCTCCGGTGCGATCGTTCGCCCAACGCGACGCTAGGCGGCCACGGTTTCGATCACGTCACCCCGCCGTTGCAACAGCGTGACGCCCTGCTCCAAGGCCAACCGCTTCACGTCCTCCTCGACCGCAAAGGTGGCCATGGCCAAGTGGATCCGATACTGCTGGTATTCCGGATAAAGCTTGAGGAAGTTGGCCGCCTTGCGCCCCACAAAGCGCTCGATATCCTTGGGGTGAAGCCGGTATTTCACCTCAACCACATAGACATCCTCTCCGTTGACCAGCAACAGATCGTATTCCTCCTCAAGACCGCCTTTGCTGCGCGTGACATTCTTCTCGATGAAGTCAAAGCGGATGCCATTGAGCTCAGGGTTGTGCTTCAGTGAGTTGTAATAAAACTCCTCGGCCACCTTGCCCTGGTTATTGCCCACGCCTCCGTACATCTCAGCCAACTTGTTCAGCTTGCTGTCAGTCTTGGCCAACTGTGCATCGGTCTTGGCTTGGGCAACCGCCAAGCTGGCCACGAGCTCCCGCAGTTCTGCGTCTGTCATCGTCATATCCCTCAGTCCCCGCATTCTTGTCGCGCTTGGTCATGCAAGCGCATCCCTCGCCGCTTCGTTAGGCCAGATTGCGCGAGTGCCTGCGGGCGGGCGGTGTTGCCTTTGCCTGCTGCCGGAATCGCAATCACAAGAACACGGCAGCGCTCACATTGAACCGCTTCGCCAACTTTCTAGCGATCTCTTTGCTGATGCCGCGCCGGCCCCGCAAGATGTCCGATATGCGACTCTGCGGGGCGCAGTCGGCAAGATCCTCCTGCTTCAACCCATGCTGTTCCGCGGATCAGCCCGCCTCAGTGGAAAATCGTCTCCGGCGTCTCGGCGCTGAGGATGCGTTTGGACCATTGCAGCAGTTGCTCAGGCTCGGCGGCGGTGATGCGCTCGCGGTAGGCCTCGGCGCTGTCGTGGCCGAATTTTTCTTGTAGCAACGTCAGCAGGATGACGGCTTCTCCCTGCTGAAGACCCTGCTGCAAACCCTTCTCAATCCCCGCTTGTTCAACCGTCGTCACATACGGCATACGCTGTTGCTCCTCATAGGCATAGAGTGTTTGGCGAAAGTCGGCCTCGAGCGCCTTGGGTAGGCGGATCATCCAGTCGATGAGCCGGAACAGCTCGAGAATCCGTGCCTGCTCATAGCCGCGCTCGTACATCAGCCGAATCAGGCGAAATTTCCAGCCCTTGAGCGTCTCGGCATCCTCGGTGACCTTGGCGCGGATCTGCGCCATCACCACCAGGGCGAAGACGTTGTCGCTGGCTTCGAGCTCAGCCCAGCGCTCGGGCTCGGCATAGTCCAGCAGTTTGACCATCGGAAAGCGGAAGTCAACGCGGCAGTCCCAGAGTGCGCTGCTGAACTGCCGGGGGCGAAAGCGGTGATCCGTATCGGCCAAGACCGCGAGGCTGGCCACTGGCACTTGGTAGCGGTCGCGGATCTTGTAGTGGTAGGTATACAGCCGTTCAGCAAAGGCGGTTTCCGGCTCGCCTTGCACCTCGACATGGATCAGCACCCAGACCGCCGTGCCATCGCGCAAGGTGACGCCAACCAGCTTGTCGGCATAACGCCGGGTAGTCTTGGCCTCTTGCACCAGCTGTTGGAATTCCTTGTCGAGAAACTGCACGCCTTTGGACCAGTCGATCTCGGCATGGATGGCCGGGAACAGGAGGGCAAGGAACTCCGGAAAGAAGCGCTCCAGGGCCTCTTTCCAGGGGCTGTCATCGTCGCGCTTGGGCGATGCAATCTCGGCGCTGTGCTTGTCGGTTGGCATGCCGGGAGTGTAGCCGATTCGGCAGCTGGGGTGTCACCAACCGGACACCGTGGTGCATCCCCATTTTCCGTTCACCCAACCGTTCCGTGAATCCGCCCCAGAACTCCGGATCTGTCGCAGGATCCACCTGAGCCTATTAATCCTCGCCGCCCCAATGCCGCCCCATGACCGCACTCCCGCTTGACTTTCGCGGACCGACCGACTATCCCTTCACGCCCTTCCCTTCCCCGCCGCCGCGCTCGACGGGTCGGTCATCGATCGCTTTCTCGCCATCGCGGACCGGTATGGCAATCGTCTGGCGATCGACGACGGAGCGTGCCGCCTGACCTATGCCGAGCTGGTCGCAAACGTCTGCGGTCTGGCGGCGGCCATCACCGCCGCCCAACCCGGAGCCACCGACCCGGTCGGCATCCTGCTCGATCACACTGCGGCCTTCCCGATGGCGATGCTGGGCGTGCTGGCCAGCGGCAGGCCCTATGTCCCGCTGGACGTCAATTTTCCCGAATCCCGTAACCGGCACATCCTGGAGCAGGCCGGCGTCACCGCAACTGCGGCCCGACGGACTGCCCGAGTTCCTCGGCCGCAAGGATCACCAAGTCAAGATTCGCGGCTTTCGGGTCGAGCTCGGCGCCATCGAGGCGGCCTGTCGAGCCAATCGCCCCCAATGCGGACCTGCGTCAGTTCCTGGGAATCTCAAAAAGCATCTCCCGTTCCAGCTGCTCCGAATTTCATACGCAAAGGTGCTCATTCGGTGATTCGCTCTCCGTTGATAGCGCCCTTGCGGGCGAGCAACTGGAGTCCGGGTTGGGCAGTCTCAACCGGAGGCGCTCAGTCCGCGCTTGCAGGATCGCCTTCACCTGTCGATACGGCGTGAACCGCTCGATCTCTGGATCGGTTAACCGTGCCAGCACGTTTCGCGCAGCGTTCTGGTCCGCCTGCAACACCTCCCCGTCGACACAGTGAAACCGATCCCCCTGGCGTTTGCCGAGGAGGCACCCGTTGCGGGAATCGATTTGCGAGGTGTAGGCCGGATTGACCAGAACGACCGCAGAACCTCTGCGGCGTGAAACACTGTCAAGTGCTTCGGCAATGACGCCTTTCGTCCAGGCGGCGAGCCGGCGATTGACGTTCTTGCCGAAGGACTTGCCCGCCATTGGGGCGGTGAGGTCTTCTGTGGCGATGACAGCGGCTTTGTCGACGACCTTGTGGACCGATTGAAACACCACATCGCGGATGCGCGCATGGGCGTTGTCCATCTGCCGATCGCGCTTCTTGCGCCCGAGATTGAATTGGCGGATGTGCTCGCGCTTGCGCGGATTGCGAGTCTTGTTGGCGAGCGCGCGCAGTTTGGAGCGGCGTTGGTACTTGGCCTTGAGCTTATCCGAAGTGTCCGTGAGCAGCGCGCCCAGCTCGGGGCCNTGCCTGCCATCGGAGCGGTGAGATCTTCTGCGGCGATCACCGCGGCTTTGTCGACCACGTCATGGACCGCTTGAAAGACGCTGTCGCGGATGCGCGCATGGGCGTTGTCCATCTGCCGATCGCGCTTCTTGCGCCCGAGATTGAATTGGCGGATGTGTTGGCGCTTGCGCGGGTTGCGGCTGTTGTTGGCCAGCGCGCGGAGCTTGGAGCGACGCTGATATTTGGCCTTGAGCTTGTCGGAGGTCTCCGACAGCAGCCCGCCTAGCTCGCGGCCATGGTGGTCGCCGTCGGAATCGACCAGCACTTCGGAGTAGCCTTTGTCGACGCCGATGGTGCGCTCACCGCAGTCCTGGGTGACCCCAGCGTCGATGGTGTAATGCACCTCGAGACGGTCATCGTCTTTGAGGATGAGGCGCAAGGTGCCGGTGGGCGCGACGCTGCTGTTGAGTGGGATGGCGATGCGCTGGCCTTTGGTCAGGCCGGGGATCTTGATCCAGGCGCGCCCGCCGAGCTGGAAAGTCGTGTAATTGTCGGAACGGACGATGATCTGGTTGTGGGTATGATTGTGTCCGCGCATCCAGTGCCGACGCATCACGCGACGCAGATAGGGATCGCGGGTCCAGTCGTTGATCTTCAGCGCGGTGAACAGCCGCTTCTGTTCAGCCTGGTCTTGGGTGTGACGCCCGATGCAGCGGCGTGCTTTGACCTTGGCGGCTTCCATGTTGGCGGTGATGTCGCCTTTGGCATCGCGCAAGGTTTCCTTCCAGGCATTGGCTGAGACCGGGAAGGCACGCTGTTGCTCAAGCCAACGGTCGCGAATCTGGCGATCTGACAGGCCCACGCCTTGAAGCGAGCCAAAGCGCTGCCAGACCTCAGAGCGTACCTGCCCGAGCCGCTTGGCCTGTTCGCACAGTGCTGCGAGCTTGCCCTGGTTGGGCCGCTTGGCGTGCAGGATGCGCGTCACCTTCATTCGCACAGCGCCGTCGGCTGGCGAATCGGTGTCTCGGCAAAGTCCGTTTTGATCTGCTGCGTGTACTTGCGCATCCCGGTCAGCCGGCCACTGAAGGTGTGCACGATCGCCATCAGGTCTTCGACCAGCTCTTGCTCGGGCGAGAGCGATTCCTGGTTGACCACGACGATCTCGCAGCCGTTTTCCTCGGCGATGTGGGAGAAGAAATCGAAGCCAAAGCGCATTAAGCGGTCTTTGTGGGCGATCAGCAGTTGGCGGATCTCGCCACGCTGGATGCGATCGACCAGGGCGAGAAAACGTTTGCGCTTGAAGTTCATGCCGCCGCCGATCTCGCTGATCCATTCATCCACCGCGATCCCGGCATTCAAGCAGTCGGTTTCCATCGCGCTGACCTGGGAGGCCAGGTCGTCCTTCTGGCCCGCGCTCGAGACACGGCAATAGACCACCACGTCCCGGGTCTTCGGTGCCCCGCCCAGCATCAGGCGCACGTCAGACTCATCGAAGTAGCGATGTCCGGACGGCAGCCGCTTGGGCTGCAGCTTTCCCTCGGTCTCCCAGCGCCGGATCGTCTGGGGCGAGCGGCCAATGCGCTTGGCGAACTCGCCGATGCTGTATCTCTTGCTCATAAAGAGCAATTATAAATAACTTCATATTGTCCCGTTAACAATTATCCGGACAGCCTCATTTTTGCAACCAGCTGATTTGGTTATGATATTAAGAAGTTGCTAATCCGCATAGTAAATGGCGGGACAATATATAAATCAAGGAACTGTTTTTTGCTCCCGCTTGCTGGCGCCGATGGCCTTTAGGGATCAGGCCGCGGATCGAATAGCTCGATCCAGTGCAACACCGGTCTATCGGCCGCCGCGGCTAGGTGCGTCTGACAGCCGACATTGGCGGTGGCAATCAGCGCCGGTGCACCGGACTCTAGGGCGTCGAGGCGATCGGCCCGCAGCCGTTGCGACAGATCGGCCTGCAGGATCGAATAGGTGCCGGCCGAGCCGCAGCAGCTATGCGCATCGCGCACCGGAGTGAGTTCAAAACCGACGCTGGTCAGCAGCGCCTCGACGCGGCCCATCAGCCGCTGGCCGTGCTGCAGCGTGCAGGGTGAATGAAAGGCAATCCGCCGCGGCACTTGACGCGCGAATGGACTCGGCAGCCGAGCCAGATCCTCGGCGCTGAGCAGTTCGCTCAGATCGCGGGCCAGCGCTGAGACTCGGGCGGCCTTCTCGGCATAGACCGGATCATCACGCAGATGCCAGCCGTAATCCTTGACCACCGCGCCGCAGCCGCTGGCGGTGATCAGGATGGCCTCGGCCGGGGTCTGCTCGGGATCGCTCGGCGCGATCGCGGGCCACCAGGCGTCGATATTGCGGCGCATGAATCGCTTGGCCTCGTCGGGCGCGGCCAGATGCTGGCTGATCGCGCCACAGCAGCCGCCACCCTTCGGCTGCAAGACCTGGATGCCGAGCTGAGCGAGCACACGCTGGGTGGCCTGCACCGTCGCCGGCGTCAAGGCTGGCTCGACGCAGTTGTCGAGCATGAGCACCCGTCGCTGACGCGGCGCCGACTCCGCGGCCGCCGCCCCGGCGACTGCGGTCCCGGCTACTGCGGTCCCAGCGACTGCGGTCCCGGCGACCGCTGGCATCAAGCCGGGAGCCTGCAACAGCTCCGAACCAGGTGCCTCGCCATTGTCCGCGGCCACCGGCACCTTGTCGCGCAACACCCCCGGCAGCAGCGGCCGCAGCCATTGTCCCAGGCGCAGCAGCGGCACAAAGCGACTTGGATAGGGCAGTACCTGGCGCAGACCCCAGCGCAGCAGCCGCTCATGCACGGGACGCGGCACTGACCGTTCGATCCGCTCGCGGCCGATCTCGACCAGTTTGTGATACTCCACCCCAGAGGGGCAGGTGGTCTCGCAGTTCAGGCAGGTCAGACAGCGGTCCAGATGCTGCTGCGTGGTGCGCGTCGCCGGCTCGCCCTCGAGCACCAGTTTGAGCTGATAGATGCGCCCGCGCGGACCATCCAGCTCATCACCCAACAGCTGATAGGTGGGGCAGGTGGCGGTGCAAAAGCCGCAATGCACACAGCTACGCAGGATGCGGTCGGCCTCGCGTCCATCGGTGGTCGCTAAGAGTTCTGGGATCAGTCGCGTTTGCATGCTCGGTCCCTTGGCTTACTGGAACAGACGCCCGGGGTTAAAGAGCCCCTCGGGATCAAAGGCGCGCTTCAGCTCCCGATGCAGCCGCAAGACGACTGGACTCAGCAGCGCGAAGACGCCATCGGTCGGCGGCGCTGCGTTGGCGCTGGTGCTGGTGCTGGTGCTGGTGCTGGCGCTGGCGCTGGCGCTGGCGCGGAACAGCGTCGCATGCCCGCCGGCGGCGGCCGCTGACCTCCGAATCGCCTCCGCTGAAAATCCAGCCCGAAGCCAGCGCAAGGCGCCGCCCCATTCGATCAACTCCACCCCCGGGATCGCCTCCGCCGCAGTCGCCGGCGGCACCGAGATCCGCCACAACGCTTGCTCAGTGGTGAAGCCATGCAACCGCTGCTCGCGCACCGCGGTCCAGAAGGCATCGGCCTCCGCCGCCGCCATCGTGGTACCGCCCAGGAGGCGTTGCGACTCGCTCAGCGCCTCGTCACTGCCGGCGAGCCGCACGGACAGCCGGCCATCGAGCCAAGCCGTGCCGGTGATCGGCAAGGCCTGCCGCGCCCACTGCTGCATCAGCGCCAGGGCGCTGGACTGATCGGCTTCCCGCACCAGCGTGATCCGCCCAAGCGGCCGGGGCATCACCTTGATCGAGACCTCCAGCAGCACACCGAGCATACCGAGCGAGCCGGCCATCAAACGCGACAGATCATAGCCGGCGACGTTCTTCATCACCCGGCCACCGAACGCCAGCACCTCGCCCTTGCCGTTGAGCATGCGCACGCCGAGCACCGCGTCACGGACACTGGCCGCGTAAGGTCTCCGAGGTCCAGACAGACCTGCGGCCACCATCCCGCCGATGGTGGCGCGCTCACCAAAGTGCGGTGGCTCAAAGGGAAACTCCTGCCCCTGCTCGGCCAGCAGCGCCTCGACCTCGGCCAGTGGCGTGCCCGCTCGAACCGTGATTGCGAGCTCAGTCGGCTCATAGGCAATGACACCGCGGTGGCTTGAGCAGTCCAATTCGGCATCGGCCTGCACCGGATTGCCGTAAAAAGCCTTGGTCTTGCCGCCATGGATCGCCAGGGTTGTGCCGGACGCGCGAGCGGCATTGACCTGCTCAATGAGCGCCTGCTCAGTCGTTGTATCGAGGTGTTCAGTCATCAAAGTCGGGCGCCGTTTTCCTGTTCATTCTCGCCGTTATTCACTGGCAAATCGGTAGGTCCTCAAGCCAAGCTTCACCCACGCGATTCAGCTAAAACCGCGGCAGCTCGGGAAACTTTAGCTCCCCATGATGCACATGCATGGCGCCGAATTCCGCGCAGCGGTGCAAGGTCGGCACCGCCTTGCCTGGGTTCAAGAGCCCCTTCGGATCAAAGGCTGCTTTTACCGCGTGCATCTGCGACAACTCCGCGCTGTTGAACTGCACGCACATCTGATTCAGCTTCTCGACGCCGACGCCATGCTCACCAGTCACGGTGCCGCCGACCTCAACACACAGCTCGAGGATGGCGCCACCTAAGGTCTCGGCCTTCTCCAGCTCGCCCGGGTGATTCGCATCGTAGAGGATCAAGGGATGCAGATTGCCGTCACCGGCATGAAAGACATTCGCCACCGCCAGTCCATACTCCGCCGACAGCTCGGCGATCCGATTCAATACCGATCCCAACTCGCGGCGCGGAATGGTGCCATCCATGCAGTAATAGTCGGGCGAGAGCCGCCCCACCGCCGGGAACGCGGCCTTGCGTCCCTTCCAGAAACGCAGGCGCTCGGCATCGTCCGCCGCCGTGCGCACCTCGGTCGCGCCGGCCGTGAGCAGCAATTCGCGCACCCGCATCACATCCACCGACACCTCGGCGTTGAAACCATCTAGCTCGCAGATCAGGATCGCCGCCGCATCGACTGGATAACCGGCCTGGACAAAGGCCTCGGCGGCCCGAATCGCCGGGTTGTCCATCATCTCCAGCCCGGCCGGAATGATGCCGGCGCCGATAATCTCGGCCACCGCCGCGCCGGCCCGCTCGACGCTGTCGAACGAAGCCAAGAGCGCCTGCGCCCGCTCGGGCTTCGGCAACAGCTTGACCGTGACCTCGACGATGAGGCCGAGCATCCCCTCGGAGCCGGTCATCAGCGCCAGCAGATCGAGCCCTGGCGAATCCAAGGCCTCGGCGCCGACCTCGAACAGCTCGCCCTCAACGCTGACCAGCTTGAGCTTGAGGATGTTATGCACCGTCAAGCCGTACTTCAGGCAATGCACGCCGCCGGAGTTCTCGGCCACGTTGCCACCGATCGAACAGGCGATTTGGGAGGATGGGTCCGGCGCGTAATAGAGACCATGCGCTGCCGCCGCCTCGCTGATCGCCAGGTTGCGCACCCCGGGCTGTACCCGCGCCATGCGGTTCGCCGGGTCGAGATCGATGATCCGATTGAACTTGGCCAGCGACAGCAAGACCCCATCGGCAAGCGGCAGCGCGCCACCGGAGAGTCCCGTGCCCGCGCCACGCGCCACCACCGGCACCTCCAGTCGATGGCAAAGGCGCATGATCTGCTGCACCTGTACGATCGTCTCTGGCAGCACCACCACCAGCGGACGCTGTTGGAAGGCGCTCAGCCCGTCACACTCGTAGGGGGCCAGCTCCGCCTCGGTCGCCAGCACGCTGGCCGCGGGCAGCAGCCGGCGCAGCTCCATGATGACCTCGGGCTTGGGATTGAGCGGGCGTTCGTCTGGGATTCTGGACATGAGGCTTGAATGACCATCCCTTCAGGGAAAGAATTTGTAGATGTCTTTTCGATCCATCACCAGGATGAACACGACGGTATCGGCTTCCATGGCCATGCCCACACGAAAAGAGCCAAATCGAGCCTTATAATAACTCCCACGACCCTGTATCTTCTCTAGACTTGTGACCAAATAATAATCGTTTTCTCATTGAAAAACATAGTTATTTTTGAGGTTGGCCAACCCTGCAACGACCAAGATCACCTGATCAGCCATGCGAGTAGCACGATTTCTGAACGTGTTG
>NZ_NHSH01000056.1 GCF_016653315.1 Halochromatium roseum
TGTGGATCACTAGGAAGGTGCCGACAGTGCCCGTCCCCTCGCCCGTCTGCACGCGATAACGGTTGTCACCTTGTTTGCTGACCTCATACACCGGCAAACGCCATTGCACGACCTTGCCGATCAACTCAGCTTCCATGTTTTCTCGCTGGATGTCGGTGTAGTCGCTCCCAAACACGAACGCCTCCGCCAACTCGCCACGCGGGGAGATCGACGCGGCACTGGCACTGCGCAGACTGCTCAACTCACTGGCCAAGGCGGCCGCCTTTTCTTCATCGGAGGGGCTGAAAATCACTGTCAGTACGCCAAAGATCAACAGCGCCAGGCCAATGCGGGGCCACAAGCCCATCTTCAATTTTTTTCCGCAGTGCGGACAGCTCTTGGCGGAGGCCGCCACCTCTTTGCCACAGGCCGGGCAGGCTTTCAACTTGCTCATCGCGTCTCTCCAGTGTGTTGCCCATCATGGGCGTGGTGAACCAGGGGGTTTTTTGATGACCTGCGTGAGCGCCGTCAGCGCATATCGCAGGTGACGGTGGTCCAGAACCCGAGATCCTGCAGGTCGACGATCTCGCAATCGCTGAACTCATGAGCGCGCCCGACCTCGAGCTCGGCCAGCTCGGCTTCGCGTGACGTCGGGTAATAGAGCACTGCCCGCGGCGTGTCGTTATCGAGCGTGATCTTCAGGCACTGGCTGCCGTAGCGTTTTGAGCTGTCAAAGAAGCCACAGCGGCCGACCTCGGTGATCGTGCCCCACCCGGACAACGGCTCGCCTTGGAGTGACGCGACCCAGGGCTCGCGCTGGATCTCGCTGCGGCGCGAGAAGTCCTGATTGATCTCGGGGAAGGTCCAGCCGCTGGCCGCCTCGGCGACGGCTGCGGTCTGGCTGGTGGGCACGCTGATGGGCTCGGCCTCAACCGACGCGAGACGTTGATTCAGATAACGCTGGAAGGTCAGCGCCTCTTTGGCGAAGTGTAGATAGTTCAGCGAGAGGTAGCTGGTCGAGGGCATCACCGCGCCGACCTCGGGTTGGATGACCATCAGCACGGCATCAAGCTTGACCTGATCCGCATCGACCCTGTAGGCCGGATAGCGACTGTTGGCATTCCATTCGTTTAGGTCCTCCAAGCGCAACCGCGCAAGCGCTGCCCCGGTGAACTGAACGATGAACGAGATCTGCTCCTCACGATTGAGCACGGTGATCGAGACTGCTTGATCGTCATCGGTATAGCGGGCATGCAGTCCGCCCGGTTCCATGATGTTGACCTCGGAGACTGGGACGATGGTCAACAGTCGTTTCAGGTCCTCATCGGAATAGGCCGACGCAGCCGCCGTGAGCGGTGCCAGGCAACAACCCGCCACCAGCAGCCGAGAAAACGTCGAAGGCATGGGCATCAACATCAGGGGTCGCTCCAGCTCAGCCAGGTCCGCCGACCCGCGTGCCGGATGGCCAGCGCGGTGCGGATCAGAAGACAGCGATTGTCCGCAAACAGGCGACAGGGCGTGTCGTTGACAGCGGTGGGCCATTTGCGCTAAGCGTGATGGGCTGATCCGTTCGCGATCCTTGGCAGGAGCGCAATCGCGCGTCATGCGCTGTCGTCACCGCAGGTATACTCAAGGCCATGAGCGCCACCTCGCATGATCGGATTCAACGGCTGCGCCGCCTGGAGGCACTGTTACCGCGCGCGGTAACGGCGCCGGCGGACTGCCCGGATAGCGCGCGCCTGCTCGAGGTGCTCAGCGCGGCCTATGGCGAGGCCAGCGAGGCCGCGCGGCGGCGTGCGCTGCAGCGCGATCTAGCGGAACTGCTGCGCCAGGGCCGCATTGAGACGGTCAATGCCGGTGGTCGGCCACTGCGCTATCGGCGTATGGGCGATGAGGTCGAGGATGACCCGCTGCTGTGGCAGTACACCCTGCAACAGGTGCGCGATCTGATCCGCGAGGCGGTTCCATCGCGTCGTCTCGATCGGCTCTGGCAGCGCTTGCTCAACGAGTTCGAGGGGCCGTTGATCGATGAGCGGCGTCTGCGCATCGTCCCCGACACCCTGCGCCTGCAGCCGGTGGAGCTCTATCCCGAGGTGCTGCAGGCAGTGGTGCTGGCGGTCGCCCAGCCTTGTGCGCTGAAGCTGCTCTATGCCAAGTCCACCGGCGCGCGCAGCGAGGTCCTGATCCATCCGCAAGCCCTGCTACAGCGCGGGCCGATCGCCTATCTGTTTGCCCTCAAGGAGGACGAACCGGCACCGGTGCGCCTCTATGCCCTGCATCGGATGATCCGCGCCGAGGCGCTGACCACCCAGCCGGCGCGCACTGCGGAGGGCTTCGATCTGGATCAGGCGATCGCCGAGGGCAAGGTCGACTTCGGACAGGGGCGGCTGATTGATCTGGAACTGCGGGTGCGTGGCTATCTGGTGTCCTTGCTTAGTGTCTGCCCGCTGAGCGCGGATCAGCAGCTCGAGGATGAGCCCGAGACCTCCACCTTCACCCTGCGGGTCTCCGCGCAGGTGCCCTCCACCGGGCAATTGCTGCGTTGGCTGCTGGGTGCCGGGGATAATCTGGAGGTGATCGCGCCGGCGGAACTGCGCCATGTGATGACCGCGCAGTCGGATAAGGTGGCGGCGCTCTATCGCTCGCCTGAACAGGCCGATGTCGCTGATTACCGATGAGCGTCGTGCCGCTACCCACCCCGGTTGAGGATCTGGTCGTGATCCCGCTCGCGCTGGCCGCCGTGATCCTGTGGCTGGTGGTCTCCATCGAGCGGCGCTTTCATCGCTGGCCTTGGGTCAGCGCTGGCGTCCTGTTGCTGATCAGCCTGCTGGGTGTAGAGCAGGTCTGGCCGCTGCTGGTGGCCTTGGCGAGGATGGTCCAGCGGCTGCTCGAGGGCCTCGGGCTACTGGGTCTACTCGCACTCATCCTGCTGTCCGTGGCTACGGCCCTTGGCTATTCTGCGCTGCGCGCCTGGCTCCAGCGCCGATGCTAAGCACCGAGACCGACACCACCCGCGCGCCTCGGTTGACCCGTCAATGGGTATTGGTTAAGTGCGGAGTATCGTCATCATCATCCACAATCAAATCCCGACCATGAGTATATTGGTACAATTCATTGATGTAGTTTTTGTAAAACGCTTTAAAATGGGTGTACAGCTCATCGGCGTCACCGGGATAGAGCGCTAACAGTTTCTTGTTCCCAGGAATCTGCGAAAAGAATGTTTAGACTTGTGACTAAATAATATTTTTTTATTTTTCAGTAACCTGACGAGCATTCTTTCAGTAAGCTTTTTCAAAACAACAGCTTAACCTTGAAAAGTTATAATTCGACCCTATTAATAATTGAATGG
>NZ_NHSH01000057.1:0-205746 GCF_016653315.1 Halochromatium roseum
TGCCAAAGGCATCAAGGTCAGTACACGAGAAATGGCGACACTGAACATCCGGCGACGACGGCTCTGCCCCAACCTGAACTACACAATCAGGCCAAACAAATCGGGAAGTAGTTAATGGACACTTACTAAGTTGGGAGATGAGTTGCTGCAGGTCTGAGCAGCTTTGCCAAAAGAACCCTTACAATCCAATTTCGTTTGTGGGTAGCTTTGTGGGTACAGCACAGGGGAGACTTCCTTTTCTCCTTTAGATTCAGTGCCTTGACTTTCTAAAATGGTGGAGGCGGCGGGAATCGAACCCGCGTCCGCAAGCCCTCCGCCGTCGGTCCTACATGCTTAGCCCGTTCTATTGTTTTTAGCCTTCCACCGCCCGAAGGGCAGGGCGATTGGTCAGCGAGCCCGAATTAGGTTTTAGCGATCTCGGTCCAGGCCCCCGGTATCGCGATCCTGTGTGATGTTACCCCACGAATCCGCCGCCCACAGGCAAGTGACGGTGTGAGGCCCACTGGGTTTAAGCAGCGAGAGCGTAGTTGTCGTCGTTGGCAACTATAGATTTGCGGTTGGATTTACGAGGTCGCCCGCACCTCGGCATGCACCTCGGGTTTTGTGACCCACGTCGAAGCCATGTCGCCCCCAAGTAACAGGTAGACACGCTATCACCCTGTGGGGTTCCCTGGCAATGCCAGAAAAGCAAACCGGGCCGACCTCGGTGTCGTCGGCCCGGTAGCTTGAGAAGTCTCCGAGCGGATTCGCTGGTGGACTTACTCGGCGGCGGTGCTAAAGGTGTCGACCGTCTGGACCTCGACGACCTGAGCTTGGTTGCTCTTGGCGACGTCTGTATCCGAAACGACCAGAGCGGCTTGGGTGCCACCGATCAACAGTGCGACGATTGCGAGTGGTGCTAACATGTTGAACCTCCTATTGGTTCATGGTGGAGCTGAAGCTTGAGAATTAGTATATAAGCAAACTCTAATTCGTCAAGGGCATCTCGACGAATTTTGACGTGGGTCAGGCGCAGGCGTTTTTCGGCGGCGCTTGCGAAAGCTCAAACAGCTGTCTTGATCCGGCTCCGTTCACCTCCCGTTCACCTCGACGGTTACGCGCAGGCAGAATTCATGGCGACGAAAAGCATCCCTAAGGTGGGTTTCATCAGTCTCGGCTGTCCCAAGGCAACGGTCGATTCCGAGCGCATCCTGACGCGCTTGCGGGCCGATGGGTATGCGATCGCGGCGGATTACGCCGGGGCTGATCTGGTAGTGGTCAATACCTGTGGCTTTATCGATGCGGCGATCGAGGAGTCGCTCGATGCGATCAGCGAGGCGCTGGACGAGCACGGACGGGTGGTGGTGACTGGTTGCTTGGGCACGCGTGCGGAGATGATCCGCGAGGCACATCCGGATGTCTTGGCGGTGACCGGCCCCCAGGCCGAGGATGCTGTGCTGGAGGCGATCCACACCCATCTGCCGCCGCCTGAGCACAATCCCTTTGTCGATCTGATGCCGCCGCAAGGGATCAAGCTAACGCCGGATCACTTCGCCTATATCAAGATTAGCGAGGGCTGCAATCATCGCTGTAGCTTCTGCATCATCCCGAGCTTGCGGGGCGACCTGGTCAGCCGGCCGATCGGCAGTGTGCTGGATGAGGCGCATCGCTTAGTCGACGCCGGAGTGCGCGAGCTGCTGGTGATCTCTCAAGACACCAGCGCTTATGGGGTTGATTTGCGCTATCAGGCCGACTTTTGGAGGGGCAAACGGCTAACGACCGATATCGAGACCCTGGCCCGTGGCTTGGGTGAGCTGCAGGCCTGGATCAGATTGCACTATGTGTATCCCTATCCGCAGGTGGATCGGCTGATCCCGTTGATGGCCGATGAGCTGATCCTGCCGTATCTGGATATGCCGCTGCAGCACGGCAGTCCGTCAGTGCTGAAGGCGATGCGGCGACCGGCGGCGACCGAAAAGGTGCTCGATCGTCTCGTGGAGTGGCGCCGCATCTGCCCTGAGCTGGTGCTGCGGAGTACCTTCATCGTTGGCTTCCCCGGTGAGACCGATGCCGATTTCGAGCAATTGCTGGCGTTCTTGAGCGAAGCGCAGCTGGATCGGGTCGGCTGTTTCAGCTACTCGGCGGTTGCTGGTGCCGCGGCCAATACGCTGGCCGACCCGGTGCCAGAGGCGCTGAAGGAGGAACGCCGGCAGCGCTTCATGGCCCTGCAGGCCGAGATCAGTCGCGACAAGCTCGCGCAGCGTGTCGGCAAGCGCGAGATCGTGCTCGTCGATGAGGTTCACGAGGAGCAAGTGATCGCACGCAGCTATGCCGATGCCCCGGAGATCGACGGCACTGTGATCATCGATGGCGCCTGGGAGCTTGAGCCGGGTTACTTCATTGAGGTTGAGATCACGGCAACGGGTGAGCACGACCTGTTTGCAGTGCCGGTCGCTGAGTAGTCATGAGTCGTCAACCGATGCCAAGGCGGAGCCGTTGTGTTGGCTGAGTGATGGACTCGAGGGGCTCGGTGGCGATTCGGCGGGCGGGGCTAAGCGTTGCCCTGTTGCTTGGTACTGCCGCGTTGCTGCTGGCCGCCGTGGCACTGACGCTGTACGGGCTGCGCGCCAGCCAGCCGCCAGATCTCGCAGCTGAGACCTCGCCGCTGGTACTGGACCGCAACGGCCAGCTCCTGCGTGCATTTACGGTGGACGATGGGCGCTGGCGGCTGGCGGTGAGTCTGGACGAGGTTGATCCGCTGTATCTGCGGATGTTGCTCGGTTACGAGGATCGGCGTTTCTGGCAGCATGCGGGGGTGGATCTTTGGGCTTTGCTGCGGGCGGCCTGGCAGGCCTTGGGCCAGGGCCGGATTGTCTCCGGGGGCTCGACGCTGACCATGCAGGTGGTGCGGCTGCGGCTGGGGCTCGCGACGGGCTCGCTTGAAGATAAATGGCGACAATTCGGCGGGGCGCTTGCGCTTGAGCGCGTTGAGGATAAGCATCAGGTGCTCGAGGCCTATCTGAACCTGGCCCCGTTTGGCGGCAACCACGAGGGTGTGCGGGCGGCTTCATTGGCCTGGTTCGACCGAGAGCCGCGGCGACTGACACCGGCGCAGGCGGCGTTGCTTGTGGCCTTGCCGCAATCGCCGGAGCAGCGTCGGCCGGATCGCTCGCCGGATGCAGCGCGGCGCGGGCGCGATCGGGTCTTGGCGCGGGCTGAAGCGCTGGGGTTGATCGATGCCGATACTGCAGCCGCGGCGCGGCGCGAGCCGATTCCGACCCGGCGACGGCCATTTCCGATGCTGGCGCCGCATCTGGCGCGTCGCGCGCGGGCGCTCTCGCCAGCGGCTGGTGTGCATCGGCTGACCCTAGATGCACGCCTGCAAGCGCGTCTGCAGACGTTGGCCGCTGAGCGTGCCGAGCAACTGCCGGATGCGGTTTCGGTTGCGATCTTGGTCGCCGATCATGGCAGCGGGGAGGTCTTGGCCAGCGTCGGCTCGGCCGGGCTGCTGGAGTTTGAGCGCGATGGCTTTGTCGACATGACGCGTGCCGCGCGCTCGCCAGGCTCGACGCTGAAGCCACTGATCTATGGGCTGGCGTTCGAGCTCGGGCTGGCGCATCCGGAAAGCCTGATCGACGATCGTCCGCGCGCCTTCGGTGGCTATGTGCCGGAGAATTTCGATCGCGGCTTTCAAGGTACAGTGACGATTCGCGCAGCGCTGCAACAGTCGCTGAATGTCCCTGCAGTGACGCTGCTGGAACGGGTCGGGCCGGCGCGGCTGCTGGCGCGGTTGCGGCGGGCGGGGGCCGAGCCGCGCCTGCCGGAGGCAGCGGTTGGCGCTGGGCTGGCGATTGGACTCGGTGGGGTGGGGCTTAGCTTGACCGATCTGGTGAGCGTTTATGCGGCGATTGCTCGCGGTGGTGATCCTGTCATGCTGCAGGATGGACTGAGAGACCCAATAGGCCCTGATCGCGCAAGGGTCTCTGCGGACGCAACCGTTTCTTCGGACCCGAGGCTTTCCGCGGAGCGAATGCGTTCTGCGGGCGCTGCGACACACCCGGACTCCTCGGATTATGCGAGGCGGAGCGGAGCTTCCGGCATGCACATCCGAACAAGTGCGGTGGCTGAACGCAACCCGGTGCTATCGCCACGCGCGGCCTGGTATCTCGCTTCGATCCTGTCGGGGGCGCAACGCCTCGATCTGAGCGGCGGTGCAATCGCGCTGAAGACCGGAACCTCCTATGGCTACCGGGATGCTTGGGCGCTTGGCTTTGATGGCCAGCAGGTGATCGGGGTTTGGGTGGGGCGACCGGATGGCGCCGCGGTGCCGGGGCTGACTGGCACTGAGGCGGCGGTGCCGATCCTTTACGATGCCTTTTCGCGTCTCGATGAACGGATGCCGCTGCCAGGGCCACCATCGGCGGTGCTGATGGCCGTGAGCGCCGAGTTGCCCCTGCCGCTGCGTCGCGTGGGCGGTAATCCCTCGAGTGAACCTGATGATCAGCTCGAGATCGCCTTTCCGCCAGATGGCGCGGTGGTCGATCTTGGGCTGGGGCTCGGACTGGGGGGCGGGGCGGAGCTGACGCTGAAGGTGCGCAATGGCTCGCCGCCGTTTCAGTGGCTGGCGAATGGCAGGCCGATTGCGCAGGCGCCTTACGCCCGCAGTGTCCAATGGCGCCCCGAGGGGCCTGGTTTCGCAACCATTGCCGTGATCGATGGAAAGGGCCAGTCCAGCCGCGTCAGTGTCAGCTTGCAATGAAACGCTTGTTGCTGAGCCTGTAGCCGACAGGCTTGCCTAGCGGGCTGCGTAGACGGGCTGCCTAGACGGCGTTCGAAGCCGCAGGGTTGCTAGGTTGCCGAGCGCCTGCTCAAGCTCACTGATGGCATTCGTTGCTCTGCAGGCTCAAAACGCGGATTACTCGGCGGATTACTCGAGCGATTTGTCATCTTCCGGCCGCACCGGCACCCGACAGGCATCGAAGAACCGATAATGCTCAATCGCCTCAAGGATGCCGGCCGCAAACGGCTGTTCGGCAAAGTAGATGCTCTCGGTATCGGTGAGCTGTGAGAGTTCCTCGTGATGGCGGTTGGCGACGACCACGGCCAGGGTGTTGCCGCGCATCATGTCCTCATCGGCGCCCGAGCCGCCAGCGGTCAGACAGTGCTCGATCGGGATGCCGAACTGGTCGGCCACGTAGCGCAGGGCCAGGCCCTTCGAGGCGCGTGCTGGTACCACGTCGAGGAATTGGCCAAACGACAGATTGAGATGCACGTTCAGGTCGGCCTGATGCAAGATGCTGCCGATCTCGTCCAGGCAGGGGGCGTGCTCAGGGTCGATGTAGAAACTGACCTTAAACCGGCTCTGCTCCGACTTGGGCTGGCGCTTGATGCCAGGCAGGTCGGCGAGCACGTCGCGCACCCGGCGCGGGTACCAGAGGTGGTCGATGTGCCTAGCCCAAGCATCGTCGGCGGTCAGCTGCGGGGCGTAGTAGATCTCGGTGCCCAAGGCGGTGATGAGGACATCGGGGCGCGGGATGCCGTAGCGACGCATCACCGCCAGTGCCGAGTCGAGCCGTCGCCCAGTGGCGATGCCGAAGCTGGTGCAGCGATGGTTCTCACGCATGATGCGCAAGAAGTCGGCGAGCGAATCCGGATCACCGAGCAGGTTCTGATCGAGATCGGTGAAGATGGCGCGATCGTGATAGAGCATCGGCCGCCGCGCGACTGGGGCCATTGGCGGTGGTTCGACCTGTTCGAGTAGGGGCCTGATCGCCTCCATGTAGCTCTCGGCATGGGCCTGCCAGGAATAGTGTTCCTTCACGCCACGGAGGCCATTCTTGCACATGCTGCGCCAGCGCGAGGCATCGCTCACCACCTTCAATAACGCTTTGGTGATGTCCTGCTTGTCGAGCGGATCGATCAGAATGCCGTTCTTACAGTGGCCAATGATATCGATCGGGCCACCATCTTCGGTGGCGACAATCGGTAGGCCACTGGCGGCGGCCTCGATCAGCGTCAGCCCAAATGGTTCGGTGAGCGCCGGGTTGATGAAGACCCCGCGCGAGGCTGCGGCTAGCTGATACAGGACTGGCACCTCGTCGGCCCGATGGTGTTTTGGGTAGGCGACCTTGCCGTAGAGGTCGTAGAGGTCGATCAGGATCAGGATGTCGGTCAGAACCTGCTGGGCGCCGCTATCGAGATCGCGGATGTCGTCGCGGTTGCCGGCGATGATCACCAGGTTGGCATTGCGCTGCAGCTCTTCGGACTCGCCGAAGGCATCGACCAGGGTGGCGATGTTCTTGCGCTCGTCGGGCCGCGATAGGGCGAGGATGATCGGCTTCTTCGGGTCACGCAGAAAGCGCGCCAGCTCCTGCTTGATCGACGCCTTTTGCTCGCTGCCATCCGGCGGATGGAAGCGGGTCAGGTCGGTACCGGGTGCGATGACCGACATGCGCTCGGGCTGGTAGTGGTCGTAGAGTCCGTACTGCTCTTGGATCTCCTGGCTGGTGCTGGTGACGACCAGGCTGGCGGCGCCAAGGGTTTCTTCCTCGGCATCGATGCGCCGATCCATGCGATAGCGTTCATCGATGATCTCTTGCTTGACACCGGAGGCGAGCAAGCGGCGGCGCTTGACGCGTCCGAGCGAATGTCCGGTATGCACCAGCGGCACACCGAGCTGGCTCGAGACCCGGGTGCCAACATAGCCAGCGTCAGCGTAGTGGCTGTGGATCAGGGTCGGTGCGATGTCCTGATCACGCAGGAAACTGAGCATATTGTCAGCGAAGGTGTCGAGATGATCCCAGAGTTGCTCTTTTGGCAGATACTCGGCTGGACCCGCCTCGATGCGCACGATACGCGCTTTGGGGCCGATGTCCTCGGCGGGCTGCTGATAGTCTGCGCTGACATGCGAGTCGACGACTAGGCGCGTGAAGAGGTCGACCCGGTCGACGTCGTCACGTTGGGCTAGGGCGCGGGCGAGTTCGACGACATAGAGCGTCTGTCCACCGGTGTCGGCATCGCGACCGAGCTCGAGGTCATGGCCGCGTATGAGTCCGTGGACGCTGATCAAGACGATGTAGCGGGAGTCTGGTTGTGGTGTCATACGGCTGACTGCTGCTATCGAGGTGGCGGCTTTACAGATCGTGAGAATATCCGATCCGCGATCACCTTGCCCGGAGCGATCAGCCTTGCAGCGCCGGGCAGGCGAAAACCTGCTGTCAACTGCGACCTGATTTCACGTAGAATCCCCACCCCATGGACCTGAACTTTCTCGAATTTGAACAACCGGTCGCCGAGCTTGAGGCGAAGATCGAAGAGCTTCGGCATCTCGGTGCGACCTTGGGCGCCCGTCATCTTGGCCGTCATGGCCCGGGTGATGAAGAAAACGGCATCAATATCGCCGACGAGATCGAGCATCTCGAGACCAAGAGTCGGGCGCTGACCGAGCAGATCTTCTCGTCGCTGACGCCGTGGCAGATCTCGCAGCTGTCGCGACATCCGCTGCGGCCGTATTTTCTCGACTATGTCGACCGTATCTTCGACGGCTTCCAAGAGCTGCATGGTGACCGCGCCTTTGCCGACGACCGCGCCATTGTGGGTGGCTTGGCGCGGCTCGACGGCCAGTCGGTGATGGTCATTGGCCACCAGAAGGGCCGCGACACCAAGGAGAAGATCCAGCGCAATTTCGGTATGCCGCGGCCCGAGGGCTATCGCAAAGCACTCCGGCTGATGCAGATGGCCGAGCGCTTCGGGCTGCCGATCCTGACCTTTATCGACACCCCCGGGGCCTATCCCGGCGTTGGCGCCGAAGAGCGCGGCCAAAGCGAGGCGATCGCACGCAATCTGCAGGTGATGGCGGGGCTGCGGGTGCCGATCATCGTCACCGTGACCGGCGAAGGCGGTTCCGGCGGCGCCTTAGCGATTGGCGTCGGCGACCGCCTGATCATGCTCCAGTTCAGCACCTACTCGGTGATCTCGCCAGAGGGCTGCGCGTCGATTCTGTGGAAGAGTGCGGAGAAGGCACAACTGGCGGCTGAGGCCATGGCGATCACCTCAGACCGGCTCTACGAGCTTGGCTTGGTCGATGCCGTGGTACCGGAGCCGCGCGGTGGCGCGCATCGCAATATCGACGACACGGCCTCGTCGCTAAAGATGGTGCTGGTGGATGAACTCGCGCGGGTCGCGAGCCAGCCCGTTGATCAGGTCGTCGAGGCGCGCTATCAGCGCCTGCGCGGCTACGGTCATTTTAAGGGCTGAGGCGACCCCGCTGGCAACGGGTATCGAGCCATATCCATCGCTGTGCCGGCGCCTTGCCCTCCTTGCCTGATGCCGCCTTCTCCGCTGATCGACTGAGGCCGCTGCTGGCGGCCGCGTTGGCGCGGTCGCCGCGTTCTCAGCGGCTCTGGATCGCCTATAGCGGCGGCTGCGATTCCCACGTTCTCCTGCATGCCTGTGTTGAGCTGCGCGCTGAGCTTGATGTGGTACTGAGTGTCATCCATGTCGACCATGGCCTGCATCCAGAGTCCGGTGCTTGGGCGCGCCACTGCGGCAGCGTCTGTGATCAGCTGGGTGTCGATTTCCATGCGCGGCGGGCGCAGATCGAGCGTCGTCGGGGCCAAAGCCTAGAGGCGCTGGCACGCGCGACGCGCCGACGCCTGTTTGCCGATTGCCTTGGCCCTGGCGACTGGCTTGCGACCGCGCAGCATCGCGACGATCAGGCCGAGACCCTGCTGCTCGCGTTGCTCCGCGGCAGCGGTGTCCACGGCTTAGCCGCAATGCCAGCGTGCGCAGCACTGGGAGCTGGAACCCTCATCCGCCCGTTGCTCGGGTTCGCACAGGCCGATTTGCGTGCCTACGCCGAGCAGCATCGGCTGTGCTGGCTCGAAGATCCGTCGAATCAGGATCTCGACTTCGATCGCAATCTGCTGCGCCATCAGATCATGCCGGTCTTGCGCCAGCGCTGGCCATCAGCGTCAACCACCATCGCCCGCAGCGCCGCCCACTGCGCTGAGGCCGCTGTGCTGATCGATACGCTGGCTGATGAACTGCTGCCAACGGTTGCCGGCTCGCGGCCGACGACACTTTCGGCCGCGCGCCTGTCGACGCTAGCATCCGAGCGCGCCCGCGCAGTGTTGCGGCGCTGGTTGGCGCGGCAAGGCTTTCGAGCGCCAAATCGGCCGCGCTTAGAGAGGATTTTGAGCGAGGTCGCTCAGGCCCGCGCCGATGCCCAGCCCCTGGTCGCCTGGGAGGGATGCGAACTGCGTTGCTACCGCGATGATCTGTTCGCGCTGGCGCCCTTGCCGCCGCGCCCCGCGACCGAGTTGAGTTGGGATGGGCGGCAGCCACTGCAACTGCCGCTGGGCTTGGGCAGGCTGCGCCTCGAGGCCGATGACTCGGCGTGCCCAGTGGGGAGCGCAGCATCCTGCCAGAGGTTGCCTCATGTGCCTGCCATGATCGTTCGCTTTGGCTCGCCTGGCCTGCATTGCCGGCAACCGAATCGACCGAGTCGAACACTCAAGAACCTGTTCCAGCAGGGCGGTGTTCCCGCCTGGCTGCGAGCCTATGTACCGCTGCTTCTCGATGGTCAAGGCGAACTGCTTGCGGTTGCCGGTGTTGCGGGCTGCGGTTGGGAGGGTGACTCCAAGCGCGGGCAGCGGCCGTTGTGCTTGTGGTGGGAAGGGCATCCCTGGGCGCAGTTTGGCTGGTTCACCGAGCCCTTGGTGCTCAGGCGGGTCGGGCCTGGATGACGACGCGCTGGCCAAGCTCCCCAGCAGATCGCTGTACACCGCGTCCATGGGGCGGAGATCCGGAACATCAGGCCATCAGTTCACTGTAACGGCAGGCTTCAGTACAGACTGCTCAACATCTTCGCCCGATAGCCTGTCACCAGCTCGTCATGACTCCCCAGGAGATCGAAGATCGCGACCATGCCTTTGCGTGCTGCATCGTCGCCATACTGACGGTCACGCTTTAATAACGTCAGCAGATTCTCCAGTGCTGCCTCGTTGTCACCGGCCAACACTTGATGGGCCGCCAGCTGATATCGTGCAGCACTATCTCCAGGGGTCGCTTCGAGGGTTGCCTTCAGTGCTGCGGCAGGTGGTGCATCAGCGACCGCTGCGCTGAATGCCAGCCGCCCGCGCAGTGCCGCGAGTTCTGGATCAGCAGCCAGATCGAGTGGGGTGTGCTCCAGCAGCGCGAGTGCGCCTTGGGCGTCGCCCTCTGCTGCCCTCAGCTGGACCTTGGCGATGAAGACGCGGCTGTTGCTTGGATCATCACGCTCGGCTCGGTCGACCAGTGCCGCTGCTGCTGTCAGATCGCCTGTGGCGATCGCCTGACGTGCCTGTTCGAGCAGCCGATCGGAGGCGCGAAGGATGTGCCGTGATAGGAACTCGCGGATCTGCGCCTCGGGTAACGCGCCCATGAACTGGTCGACTGCTTGGCCGTCCTTGAATAGCTGTACCGTCGGCAGGCTGCGGATTCCAAACTGCGCGGCCAGTGCCTGCTCGGCCTCGGTGTCGACCTTGGCGAGGAAGAATTGACCTTTGAATTCTTCGGCGAGTCGCGACAAGATCGGCATCAGTTGCCGGCAAGGTGCGCACCAGTCGGCCCAGAAGTCGACCAGTACCGGACGTTCAAAGGAGCCCTGGATGACGATGCGCTCGAAGTCGGCAGCCGTAACGGCGGCCGTATGGGTAGAGTCGGTCATAGTGTCTCTCGATGTGGTCTAAGGCGCGCAAGGCCTTGGCGAGTTGGGCCGCTCAGGCACCTGCGCGGAGTCGCCAGCGCGAAGTCGCATTGGCACTTGGGTCTTGCCTGGAAAATAATTGTCGCAACGGCCTCAATCAAGCGGGCGTTGGTTCGAATCGGCATCGGTACTCGGCGAGCGAGGTTTTTCCGATCGGCCTTTCCGAACGGCCTTTCCGATCACCTTGTCCGGTCACGCTGATCGCCCGACTCCTGAGAGCTGCCACCCAACATTTCGGAACCTCACTGGAGGCATACCAATGACAACGCCCATCCACATCGTCTGCCCGCACTGCGATGCGGTCAATCGGCTTCCACCACAGCGCCTCGCTGACGGCGGGCGCTGCGGTCAGTGCCATCGCGCCCTGTTTGACGGTCAACCGCTCGCGCTTAGCCAGGCAAGCTTCGAGCGCCACGCTAGCCGCAGCGACATCCCGCTGGTGGTCGATTTCTGGGCCGCTTGGTGTGGTCCCTGCAAGATGATGGCGCCAGCCTTCGAAGCGGCAGCGTCCCGGCTCGAGCCGCGGGCTCGATTGGCTAAGGTCAACACGGAACAAGAGCAGGGGCTGGCGATGCGTTTTGGTATCCGCAGCATTCCGACCCTGGCGCTCTTTGTCGGTGGTCAAGAACGCGCGCGGCAAGCCGGGGCCATGGATACTAACGGTATCGTGCGCTGGGTCGAGACCAATCTATAACGTCGTTCGCGCTACCGATCCCTGTCATCTGTCGATGGAACTGACCCCGGGTTGCGCCATGACGACCTCGAGATCTAGTGCTCAAGAGCACCGCTCCTCGCGCGTCAACGGACAAAGCGTCGCACATTTTGTGACGCAGTTGTTGCGCTGCAGCACTAACCATGGACAGCGGCGGAGGCTTTCGCTAACATCCTGGCCGTTTTGTACGGCGACGGCTTAACGGTTTTCACGAGCGGACTGCGGTCTTAGTGCGGGCATGTTTGATGAGCCCTCGCCAGCGCTCGACTTGAAGCGTACACCCTTTGCCTGAGTGGGTACGCCACGGTCGTCGTCTACCACATTGTTGCTGGGTCGCATGTGTCACTGCAACAAGGGTCGCATTGGGCGGCCATTGATGGTCGGGCATTTCGCCCGGCAGGCAGCATGGATAAGCCTGTGCTGCCTCAGGCGCAATTGGTGACATCGATTGATTCCATCAATTCATGACATCAGCCGCGTTCTGCACCACCGACTGCCTCGGAGGCTGCGTTGACTATTCCTGCGGTTTTGGTCCTGCAAGACGGCTCTGTCTTTCGCGGGACATCAATAGGCGCCCGCGGCCAAAGCGTTGGTGAGGTCGTGTTCAACACGGCCATGTCGGGCTATCAAGAGATCCTGACCGACCCGTCTTATCGGCGGCAGCTGGTCACCCTGACCTATCCGCACATCGGTAATACCGGTACCAACGAGGAGGATGAGGAGTCGCCCGCGATCCAGGCCGCTGGCCTGATCATTCGCGATCTGCCGGTGCTCGCGAGCAATTTCCGCCGCAACGAGACCCTGAGTGCGTATCTCGAGCGTCAGGGGGTGGTTGGCATCGCCGACATCGATACCCGACGTCTGACCCGACTGCTGCGCGAGAAGGGGGCGCAAAACGGATGCTTAATGGCCGGCGATGATCTCGACGAGCAGGGCGCCCTGGTCGCGGCTACCGCCTTTCCTGGACTCAAGGGCATGGATCTCGCGCGTGAGGCCGGCGTCAGCAGCGCCTATCGCTGGACTCAGGGCACTTGGAGCCTTGAGCAAGGATTGCCCGAGCCGCTCGCCTGGGATGACGAGCGCTTGCGACACCATGTCGTCGCCTACGACTTTGGCATCAAGCGCAATATCCTTCGGCTGCTGGTCGACCATGGCTGTCGGATCACGGTGGTGCCGCCGCAGACCTCGGTTGCCGAGGTGCTCGAACTGTCCCCGGACGGCGTCTTCCTCAGTAACGGTCCTGGCGACCCCGAGCCCTGCGGCTACGCGATTGAGGCCATTCGTGAACTGCTGGCGCGTGATGTGCCGCTGTTCGGCATCTGTCTCGGGCATCAGCTGCTTGGTCTCGCCTGCGGCGCGCAGAGCGTGAAGATGAAGTTTGGTCATCATGGTGCCAACCATCCGGTACAGGACTTGACGACCGGACAGGTCATGATCAGTAGCCAGAATCACGGCTTTGCCATCGATGAGCAGAGCCTGCCGGCTGCGGTCGAGGCGACCCATCGCTCGTTGTTCGATGGCTCGCTGCAGGGGCTGCGCCACCGTGCGCATCCGGCCTTTAGCTTCCAGGGGCATCCTGAAGCGAGCCCGGGCCCGCATGACGTTGAGCCCTTGTTTGCCCAGTTCGTCAGCATGATGGACGCGCGCTCGGGCGGGCAGTGAGCAGAGTGGAGAGTGGAGAGTGGAGAGTAGAGAGTAGAGAGTGGATAGAGGGTAGGTGAATCGCGCAAGATTCACGTTAAACAAACACAACCTTTTTACGTAGCAGATTTCGGACGCCTCTCAGCCTATGCCCAAGCGCACAGACATCCAGAGCATCTTGATCATCGGCGCTGGGCCGATCGTGATCGGGCAGGCCTGCGAGTTCGATTACTCCGGCGCCCAGGCCTGCAAGGCGCTGCGCGAAGAGGGATTCCGCGTGGTGCTGGTGAACTCGAACCCGGCGACGATCATGACCGATCCGGAGATGGCCGATGCGACTTACATCGAGCCCATCACCTGGCGGGTCTTGGAGCGCATCATCGCCCATGAGCGCCCGGATGCGCTGCTGCCGACCATGGGCGGACAGACGGCGCTGAATTGCGCGCTGGATCTGGTCACCGAAGGCGTGCTCGAGCGCTACGGCGTGGAGATGATCGGCGCCTCGCGCGAGGCGATCGACAAGGCCGAGGATCGCGATCTGTTCCGCCAGGCGATGCGCCGTATCGGCCTCGACATGCCACGCTCGGCGATCGCGCATAGTCTGGAAGAAGCGATTCAGGTGCAGGCGCAGATCGGTTTCCCGACCATCATCCGGCCCTCGTTCACCATGGGCGGCAGCGGCGGTGGCATCGCGTACAACCATGAGGAGTTCGAGGAGATCTGCACCCGCGGGCTGGATCTCTCGCCGGTCAACGAGCTGCTGATCGAGGAATCCGCACTGGGTTGGAAAGAGTACGAGATGGAGGTGGTGCGCGACCACAAGGACAACTGCATCATCATCTGCTCGATCGAGAACCTGGACCCGATGGGTGTGCACACCGGCGACTCGATTACGGTGGCCCCGGCGCAGACGCTGACCGACAAGGAATACCAGCGCATGCGCGATGCCTCGCTCGCCGTGCTGCGCGAGATCGGCGTCGATACCGGCGGCTCGAACGTCCAGTTCGCGATCCATCCCGACGATGGGCGCATGATCATCATCGAGATGAACCCGCGCGTCTCGCGCTCCTCGGCGCTGGCATCCAAGGCCACCGGCTTCCCGATCGCCAAGGTCGCCGCCAAGCTCGCGGTTGGCTACACCCTTGATGAGCTGCGCAACGAGATCACCGGCGGCGCGACCCCGGCCTCGTTTGAGCCGGCGATCGACTACGTGGTCACCAAGATCCCGCGCTTTGCGTTCGAGAAATTCCCGCTCGCCGATGCCCATCTGACCACGCAGATGAAATCAGTGGGCGAGGTGATGGCGATCGGCCGCACCTTCCAAGAGTCACTGCAGAAGGCGCTGCGCGGGCTCGAGACCGACAAGGACGGTCTCAACGAGATGTTGAACCTGTCCGATCCGCAGTCGCTGAGCCGACTGCGCACCGAGCTGCGCCAGCCGGGCGCCGAGCGCATCTTCTACTTGGCCGATGCCCTGCGCGCCGGGATGACCCTGGACGAGGTGCAGGCGCTGACCAAGATCGATCCCTGGTTCCTGGCGCAGATCGATGAGCTGGTGGCGATCGAGCATGAGGTTCGGGTGCAGGGGCTTGCAGCGTTGGATGCAGCGCGCCTGCGCGGGCTGAAGCGACGCGGATTCTCGGATCGGCGTCTGGCTGCGCTGACCAAGCAGACCGAGGAGGTGGTCCGCGAGCGCCGGCGTGAGCTTGGTATCCGGCCGGTGTTCAAGCGCGTCGATACCTGCGCTGCTGAGTTTGCGACCAGCACGGCGTACCTGTACTCGACCTATGAGGAAGAGTGCGAGGCGGTGCCAACTGACGCCAAGAAGATCATGGTGCTCGGCGGTGGTCCGAACCGGATCGGGCAGGGCATCGAATTCGATTACTGCTGTGTTCACGCCGCCTTCGCGCTGCGCGATGATGGTTTCGAGACCATCATGGTCAACTGCAATCCGGAGACCGTCTCGACCGACTACGACACCTCCGATCGACTCTATTTCGAGCCGCTGACCACCGAGGATGTCCTCGCCATCGTCGACACCGAGCGCCCCTATGGCGTGATCGTCCAATACGGCGGGCAGACACCGCTGAAGCTGGCGCGCGACCTGGAGGCCGCCGGGGTACCGATCATCGGTACCTCACCTGACAGTATCGACCATGCCGAAGACCGCGAGCGTTTTCAGCGTCTGATTACGGAGCTGGGTCTGAAACAGCCGCCGAATGCGACTGCGCGCAGCGAGAGCGAAGCGGTGGAGCGGGCGGCTGAGATCGGCTATCCGTTGGTAGTGCGTCCCTCCTATGTGCTGGGCGGGCGGGCGATGGAACTGGTCTATGATGAGCAGGATCTGCGCCGCTATATCCGCACCGCGGTCAGCGTCTCGAACGCGGCACCGGTGCTGTTGGACCGTTTCCTCGAGGACGCGATCGAGGTCGATGTCGATGCCGTCTGCGACGGCGAGTCGGTGCTGATCGGCGGCATCATGGAGCACATCGAGCAAGCCGGGGTGCACTCGGGTGATTCGGCCTGCTCGCTGCCGCCCTATACCCTGAGCGCCAAGCTGCAAGACCGCCTGCGCGAGCAGATGGCGGCCATGGGGCTGGCGCTCGGCGTGCGCGGGCTGATGAACGCCCAGTTTGCGATCAAGGGTGAGGATATCTACGTGCTTGAGGTCAACCCAAGGGCTTCGCGCACGGTACCCTTTGTTTCCAAGGCGGTCGGTGTTCCGCTCGCCAAGGTCGGTGCGCGCTGCATGGCCGGGCGCTCATTGGCTGAGCAGGGCATGCTGCTTGAGGTCGCGCCGAATCGCTACTGCGTCAAGGAGGCGGTGTTTCCCTTCGTCAAGTTTCCTGGTGTCGATACCCTACTCGGGCCGGAGATGAAGTCGACCGGCGAGGTGATGGGGATCGGCAAGACCTTTGCCGAGGCCTTCGGCAAGGCGGTGGAGGCGGCCGGGATGGCGTTGCCACGTCCGGGAAAGGCCTTGCTCAGCATCCGCGATGCGGATAAGGCACGGATGTTGGCGGTCGCCCGCAAGCTCCTCGAGCTGGGTTTTACGCTCTACGGCACCCACGGCACGGCACGGGCGATCCAGGATGCCGGGATGGACTGTGTTGGGGTCAACAAGGTCAAGGAAGGGCGCCCGCACATCGTCGATATGATCAAGAACGGGGAGGTGCGCTTTATCGTCAATACCACGGAGGGGGCGGAGGCGATCGCCGATTCGGCAGCGATCCGGCGCGCGGCCTTGCAACACAAGGTCAGCTATACCACGACCATCTCTGGTGCTGAGGCCACCTGCCTCGCCTTGCAGGCAGGTGACCTTTTGGAGATTACCCAGTTACAGACGCTTTACTGAGCGCTTGTGCGCGGTTAGTCTCTGCGATGTTGTCTCGTCCCGCTTACCGCGGGGCCTCGTCATCATAATCCCTACGCGTCGATCGATCGGTGGGTCCCCCATCGAGCGCACCGCTTCCTAAACCAACCTTCGACAACAACGCTATCCAAGATGGCGCGCGTTTGCCCACTGTTGCCGCAACGCGTGCTGACCGACGTATTCAGTGGGCGCGCCATGGTGCGCCCCAGTGTAAGAGGATGCCCGCATGAATAGAGTCCCTCTCACGGCGAAAGGCGCCGAGCAGTTACGCACAGAGCTCGAGCAGCTCAAGCGCGTTGAGCGCCCACGCGTGATCGAGGCCATCGCCGAGGCACGCGCACACGGCGACCTGAAGGAGAACGCTGAGTATCACGCGGCTCGGGAGCAGCAGGGCTTCATCGAAGGCCGCATCAAGGAGATTGAAAGCAAGCTCTCGAATGCCGAGATCATCGATGTCACCAAGCTCAATCCTGGTGGTCGCGTGGTCTTTGGCGCAACCGTGGATGTGCTTGAGATCGACAAGGACGAAGAACACACCTTCATCATCGTCGGCGATGACGAGGCCGACATCAAGCAGGGCAAGATCTCGGTTGGCTCGCCGATTGCGCGTGGCCTGATCGGTAAGAGCGAGGGTGATACCGCGCTGGTCGAGGCGCCCGGTGGCAAACGTGAGTTCGAAATCCTCGAAGTACGTTATGAATGAGGGCGCTGCATGCCGTTGCGGAACCAGTGCTGGAGCCGGTGACGAGTGTCATCGAGCGTGCCACCAGGGTGCGATCAGGGACGCGATCAGGGACGCGATCAGGGTGTGATCAGAGGCGCGCGATGAGAGGTGCGCTGAGAATCGGCCTATAATCCCTGACCGGCCGACAGCGAAGACTTGCTTTCGCTCGGCACGATAAGCCCTGGAGAGGAGGTATCCATGCGCCATCTGGCTCTGATCGGTTGTCTGCTGCTTGCGGCAGCTCCAGCTCACGCACTGCGCTGTGGCAACAGCGTGATCTCGGAAGGTGACAGTACCTTACGGCTGAAGCGGTTTTGCGGCGAGCCGGCCCAGGTCGAGCAGCACGAGGATCGGGTTGCAGTGGAGCGTTACGATTCGTCGCGGCAGCATGACTACATAGATTATGTGGGTAAGCCCTACGAGATCTGGATCTATAACTTCGGTCCGCGCCGCTTGATCAACCGCATTGAGGTTCGCGACGGCGTCATCAAGCAGATCACGACCGGCGGTTACGGCTATTGATGACGACCTCGATGGCCATGCACTGTCAATGATGGGGCTTTGGGTGAAGAACGAGTGCGGCTTACTGCGGACATCATGGCTGTTGAGCCGCGTGCTGCTGGTCCCGGTCTTATTGGCTAGCGCTGCGCTGGCTGAGGAACCACAGGGCACCTCCGCTTGGGCAACAAAGGCACCGACACGCGAACTGCGGGTGTTGACCTGGCCAGAATATCTCGATCCGGCCCTCGTCGACATGTTCGAGCGGGAATTCAAGGCGCGCGTCAGATTCGACTATTTCGAGAGTGACGATGCGCGTGATCGCTTTGTCGTGCAGAGCGATGGTCAGGGATTCGAGATCGCGGTGCTCGATAGCAGCGCCATTGCGAGCTATCAGCGACGGGGCTGGATTCGCCCCATCGACGTGGCACAGGTTCCCAACCTGCGCCATATCGACAAGGCTATCGATCAGGCCTACCCAGAGACCAGCGGTTATGCGGTGCCGTATTTCTGGGGCACCACCGGCATTGCCTACCGGGCTGACTTGGTGCCGGAACCGCCACGGCGTTGGATGGATCTGTTTCGCCCCGATGCGGCCTTGGTTGGGCGTATCATGATGATCGCCGACAGTTACGATCTGATCGGCATGGCCCTGAAGGCGCTGGGTTTCTCGATGAATAGCGACGATCCCGAGCAGATCGAGCAAGCCACCGCACTGCTGTTGGAACAAAAACCCGCGTTGCGCGGCTATGGCACCTTAGAACTGGGCCCGGAATCACCGCTGATCACTGGTGAGCTGGTGGCGGCCATGAGCTACAGCGGCGATGCGGCGATGCTGATGGAGCAGCATGACGCGATCCGCTATCGGGTGCCAGAAGAAGGTGGGCCGATTTGGATCGACTATCTGACGATTGGCGCGCAGGGCCAGTCTGATTTAGCCCTAGCCTTCATCGACTTTCTCAATCGTCCCGAGGTGGCGGCGCAGAATGCCCGCTATCTTCACTATGCAACGCCCAATCGGGCTGCCGAGGCACTGTTGCCCACCGAGTTTCTCAGCGATCCATTGATCTACCCTCCACCCGAGACGCTTGCCCGCTGCGAGCACTACAAGCCGCTGTCACCCGAGGCGGTGCGCCAGCGTGTCGAAGTCTACTCAGCGATCGTCCACGGTCGCTGATCCGTGCGCCTGCAAGCGAAATTAGCCTTAGCGCTGGTGCCCTTGATTGCGCTGCCGCTGCTGGCCTCTGGCTGGCTGAGCTGGAACTATTCAGGCGCTGATCTGCAGCGCAAGGCCGAGCAAAGCCTCGATGCGGCGCTGCACCGCGTTGAGCAGGCGACCGAAGCGCTACTCGAGAATGCGAACGCGAGCCTTGATCTGCTCGCGATCGCCCCAGAGACCGAGCGCTACGCGCGCAGCAACAATCCGGAGGATCGCTACTCGCTGTTCCAATCGCCGCTGCTGAAGCTCTTTCAAGACTATCGGCGGACGTACCCCGAGTATCTAATGGTTCGCTTTCTGATGCCCGATGGCCGCGAGGACGCACGCGCGGCGGGGGTGGTGAGCGGTGTGATCGGGGTCGACTCAGCGGTCGAAGCGGCCTTGTTGAGACAGCTTCCGATCCCAGAGTCGCAACTGCTCGACCTGGACAACGATAGCCTCATCTTCTATCGACCCGTTCGGCTTTCGCTCGGCTATAGCGATGCCACAGAGGGTGCTTATCGCTTGCGCGGATTCATCGCGCTGACGGTGTCGCTCGCGGGGCTCTACGCACAGGTCAACGAGCTGCGACCGAACCTCGGGTGGCTGTTCTTGGTGTCTCGCGACGGCCAGATGCTTTTTGGCGCTGGTGATGCGGCTGCGGCTGGTCATGCGGCGGCTACGGATGACGCGCTCCTAGCGCGGATCTTGGAGATCGCGACGAGCGCAGAGGCGCCGCAACTCGAGCCGCTCAAGATCGATTGGGAGGGTGGTCATCGGCTGCTGCAGGTGCGTCCCGTCGGGGCGGGTTTGACCGCCGTTGCGCTCTTGCCCGCTGATGCCTTACTGGAGCCACTGCAAGACCTGGCGTTGAAGATTGTGGCCATCACGCTGGCTTCAGGTCTGTTGTTGGCGCTGGTCCTGTACCTTTCGTTACGTCGGCTCGTGCTGACACCGCTCGCGCAGCTGCGCAAGGCGGCACAGGCGATTGGTGCCGGCAGCCTGACCCCAGCGATTGATGTGCGCTCCAATGACGAGATGGGCCTCCTCGCTGACGATGTGCGCGAGATGGGCCAGCGCCTGAGTACCTATCGCAAGCAGATCGAAGATTTGGCATTCAATGATCAGTTGACCGGTCTTCCCAATCGACACCTGATCCGCGAACTGCTGCAAACCCATCTGCAGCACTGTCAAGCCGCTGGCGAGCCGCTCGCCGTGCTCTTGTTCGACCTCGATAACTTCAAGCAGATTAACGACAACCTTGGCCATGCGAGCGGCGACCGGCTGCTGCGGATCTTGGCCGAGCGGTTTAGAACCCAGCTCGATGTCGAGGCCTTGCGCGGCCGAGCGCAGCTGGCGCGGTTTGGCGGTGATCAACTGCTGCTCGTGATCGGCGGGCTGCTTGACAACGACGAGTCGGCGCGCCTGGCCGAGCGGATCTTGGCGGAAACGGCGAAGCCGTTCGACCTGGGCGTTGGCCATTACGTGGTCACCGCCAGCGTTGGTGTCGCCGAGTTTCCGCGCGATGCCAACAATGCCGAGGGCTTGATCCGTTGTGCTGACCTGGCGATGTACCGCGCCAAGGCGGATGGTCGTAATACCTATCGGTTCTTCTCGCCCGATCTCGACAGCAAGGCTTCGGAACGGCTCCTGCTCGAACATCGCCTGCGGCTGGCTGTGGTCGAGCGCGCCTTTCAGGTCTACTACCAACCGCTGTTTACCATCGAAGGGATGCAGATCGCTGGATTCGAGGCCTTACTGCGCTGGACCGATCCTGAGCTCGGCGTGATCTCGCCAGCGCGCTTTATCCCGATTGCCGAGCATACCGGGCTGATCGAGGAGCTTGGCGACTGGGTCATGCGTGAGGTCTGCGCGCAGCTCGCGCGCTGGGCGGCGGTGGGGCTAAAGACGGTGCCCGTGGCGATCAACATCTCGCCGCTGCAATTGCTGCGCGGTTCGTTGATCGAGCGCCTTCAAGGCTATCTGCAGCAGTTCCAGCTGGCGCCCAGCCAACTCCATATCGAGATCACCGAGTCGGTGCTGATGGACATCAGCCCAATCAACAGCGCGCGTCTCGAGGCCTTGGCCGAACTCGGGATTGCGCTGCACATCGATGATTTTGGCACCGGCTACTCGTCGATCAACTATCTGCGCCGTTTCAAGATCGATTGCATCAAGATCGATCGAAGCTTCGTCGGCGACATGTGCACCTGCGATGAAGATCGCGCCCTGGTGGCGGCGATGATCGCGATGTCCAAGGCCCTGGGGATGCAAGTGGTCGCCGAGGGCATCGAGACCCAAGAACAGCGGGATCTGCTGCATGACCTTGGCTGCGATCTCGGTCAAGGTTATCTGTTCGCTCGCCCCTGTGGGGCTACCGAGGCCATGCGCTTCTTGGCTCGGCCTGCTGCAGTGGCTGTTGAACCCGTCATGCCTGCTGCAGCAGATGCGGAGGTGGATTGAGGCCGATCGACAAAGTACAAATCGATGGTACAAATCGATGGTACAAATCGATGGTACAAATCGATGGTACAAATCGATGGTACAAATCGATGGTACAAATCGATCGTCGAGATCTAGGGCGACTGGAAACCTTCGATCTCTCGGTCGTCCTCTCGGTCGTCCTCTCGGTCGTCGTTGGTCATGGTTTGGCGATCGGCGATGACCATGCTTGATCTGCCTCAAGGGTGGCAATGCCGATCGCACTGGACCGAGTTGTTGGGCGCCATCCGTTGGCGCAAGCGGGGCGGGCTGTCGATCAAGCGGCCTCGCCGACCAAGTCACGATAGGCATACCAGCTTGCGTAGCCGAGCAGCGGAAAGATCAGGATCATGCCAACGAAGGCCGTTAGCGCACCGATGATCATCAGGCCGAGGATCAAGCCAGCCCAACGCAACATCGGTGCGGGGTTGAGGCTGACGGCGCGCCAGCTGGCTTGAACACCGGCGATCGGGCCGGCATCGCGATCGACGATCAAAGGCACTGCGACGACACTGGCTGCGAACACCGCCGCGCCTAGCAAGGCACTGCTGGCCAAGGTGAAGAGCATCATCAAGGGGTCCATGCCGCCGCCCAGCAGGGTGACATAGCCGCTGGAGGTTGGTGCCAGGGTGGTTACCTTGATGGCAAAGATCACCACCGATGCCAGCGTCCAAAAGGCGACGACGAACATCAGCAAGAGTCCGAACAAGGCCAGGCTGGAGCGCCGCTGGCCAAAGAGCGCCAGGCTGGCACGAATCCCGATCCGCTCGCCGGCCAGATGTTGACGCGCGGCGACATAGAGCCCCGCGGCCAGGAATGGCCCCAGAAGCAAGAGCACGATCAGAAATTTCAACGTCAAGCCTGGCATTGCGCGGCTCATGGTCAGCGCCGCGAAGCCAGCGAGCGCGCAGAGCGAGCCGTAGAACAGACTGATCAAGGGTGTTTTCGTCAGGGTACCCCAACCTTGCGCGAGCCACCGCAGGGGCGCATTGACCGCCACCTGCCGGATCTCGAGTGTATCGCCTTGCACGGCGTCCCGATGAGCATCGGTTGAGGACAAGGTCATCGATTCTGTATTCATTGAGAAAACTCCGGAGGGGTAGAGCGACGAGGGCGACACATCGGTGGTGCCCAGCATCGAGTCATTAACCCTTTAAAGGCGTTTGAATGTAGCTAAGTAAGAATATAAGACTTTTCTGATATACAAGCAAGCCTTCGATTGAGAATTGTTCAGTAGGAGAGGGTTAAGGATGCTGGTTGTAGGGTGATGTGTTGATTTGCTGAGACCCGCGGCTTGCGGGTGTGACCCGCACGCCCTTAGCATGATCAACCTTTTCGATCGCCACAGCTCGCGGAGTCCAGCACCATGCCGTTCGATCATCAACAGCCGCCACTTGTCTTCGGCGAGGCCCTGTTTGACTGTTTTCCCGATGGCGCCGAGGTGCTGGGTGGCGCGCCCTTCAACGTCGCCTGGCATCTGGCCGCGTTCGGGCTGAATCCGGTGTTCTTGAGTCGTGTCGGTGAAGATGCCCTCGGCGAGCGGATTGATGCGGCGATGCGCGAGCAGGGGATGACCACCCTGGGGGTGCAGCGTGATCCTGAGCATGCCACGGGTACCGTGCAGGTCTCGCTCGTCGGCGGTGAACCGAGCTACGAGATCGTTCCTGATCGCGCCTACGACCACATCGATGCGGCAGCGCTGCCGCCATTGCCGCAGCAGACGCTGCTGTATCACGGCAGTCTGGCATTGCGGCACTCGGTGTCGGCAGATGCGCTGCGGATGTTGCGGGGGCGACTCAGCCCGTCGATCTTTCTGGACGTGAATCTGCGCGATCCCTGGTGGCGGAAAGAGCGGCTGCTTGAGCTGCTGGAGGGCGCGACCTGGGTCAAGCTCAACGCCGATGAGCTGGCGCTGCTGGCGCCTGAGGGCGACGCTATCGAGACCCGAGCACAGCGGTTGCGGGAGCGCTACGAGCTTGAGGCCGTATTTGCCACTCTCGGCGCCGCGGGCGCCTTTGCAGTGGATGTCGATGGGACTGTCAGCCGCGTGGCGCCAGCCGGCGCGATCGAGGTGGTCGATGCCGTAGGCGCGGGCGATGGCTTCGCCTCGGTGCTGATCTTAGGGCTGATCCGCAGCTGGCCGGTGCAGCAGACACTGGATCGTGCGCAGGCCTTTGCCTCGGCCATCGTCGGCCAGCGGGGGGCGACAGTGCGAGATCCCGGATTCTATGCACCCTTCCTCGACGAGTGGCGCTTGGGCGGGAGGGACTAGGGAGATGCCGATGCAAGCAGAGGTCCCCAATGCCCGCATCCCTGCGCTCGCCGCCTTTCTCTCCGAGAATCGCAGCAAGGCGCACCGGGTGATGCATCACCTGATCGGGTTGCAGCGGCCGTTCTTGCTGCAGAGTGATCTGCAAGATGCGCTCGAACAGCTGTGTCGCGACGATGACCAGATCGCGGACACCGCACTTGCGCGAGCACTGTTGCAGGCGCAGGAGGCGGCGATCAATGCCTCTTGGGTCTATCTGGCGCTGCGCCGCAGGGTCGCGAAGTGGGATTATCTACGCATCCATCTGGAGACCATGGATCTGAATGAGGTCACGGTCTCCGAGTTTTTGCGTTTCAAGGAGCATCTGGCCACTGGTGGCAACGATGATCCGTTCGGGCTAGAGATCGATCTGCGTCCGTTCTACCGCGAGCAGCAGAAGCTCACCGAGGAGGGCTCGATTGGCCGTGGTGTCGAGTTCCTCAATCGTCGCCTCTCCAGCCGCCTGTTCGATGAGCTAGGTAAAGGCGATCAGCGCCTGCTCGGCTTTTTGCGCATGCACAGCTATCGTGGCCATCAGCTGATGCTGAACGATGCGATTAACAGCGTTGTCGAGCTGCGCAATGCCTTGCGCCAGGCGATGATCCCGCTGCGCCGTCGGCCGAGTCATGCGCCCTATGCTGAGCTCTCAGCAGACCTGCGGGGGTTCGGCTTCGAGGCCGGTTGGGGCCATGATGCCGCGCGTATCCGCGAGACCATGGGCCTGTTGCTCGACATCCTCGAGGCGCCCTCGCCGCAGTCGCTGGAGAGCTTTCTGAGCCGGGTGCCGATGATCTTTTCGATTGCGATCGTCTCGCCGCACGGTTGGTTCGGGCAGTCGAACGTGCTCGGGCGGCCAGATACCGGTGGCCAGGTCGTCTATATCCTGGATCAGGTGCGCGCGCTTGAGCGCGAGATGCACCAGCGGCTGGCCGAGCAGGGGATCGATATCGAGCCACGCGTGGTGGTACTGACCCGGCTCATCCCCGAGTCTGAGGGCACCATGTGTAACGAGCGCCTCGAGCCGATTGCCGGGACTCGCAACGCGGTGATCCTGCGCGTACCATTCCGCAATGCTGCTGGTGAGGTGCTGCCGCACTGGGTCTCGCGCTTCCGCATCTGGCCCTATCTAGAGGCCTTTGCGCTGGATGCCGAGCGCGAACTCTTGGCCGAGCTGGGTGGCCGGCCGGATCTGATCATCGGCAACTATTCCGATGGCAATCTGGTCGCCTCGCTGCTCTCGCAGCGATTGGGCGTTAGCCAGTGCAATATTGCTCATGCGCTGGAGAAGACCAAATACCTGCTCTCGGACCTGTACTGGCGCGACAACGAGGAGCGGTATCATTTTTCGGCCCAGTTCACCGCAGATCTCATCGCGATCAACAGCGCCGACTTCGTCATTACCAGCACCTATCAGGAGATCGCCGGCACCGACGACAGCGTCGGCCAGTACGAGAGCTACACCAGCTTCACCATGCCGGGGCTGTATCGGGTGGTCTCCGGCGTCGATGTCTATGATCCTAAGTTCAACATCGTCTCGCCGGGCGCGGATGAAGACATCTACTTTCCCTACACCGATGCTGAGCGGCGCTTGATCCATCTGCAGGATGAGATCGCGGAGCTCATCTATGGCGGTCCGCGTGAGGGTGAATCACGTGGTGTGCTAACCGAGCACGAGCGGCCGCTGCTATTCAGCATGGCACGCTTGGACCGGATCAAGAACATCACCGGCCTGGTCGACTGGTTTGGCAATAGCCCGGAGCTGCGCGAGCAGGCAAATCTGGTGTTGGTCGGCGGTCATGTCGATCCGGGCCGATCGGGTGATGACGAGGAGCGCGAGCAGATCGAGGCGATGCATTACCTGTTCGACCATCATGGGCTCGATGGGCAGGTGCGCTGGCTTGGGATTCATCTCGAGAAGCCGCTCGCCGGCGAGCTCTATCGCAGCATCGCCGATCGCCGCGGCCTGTTTGTGCAGCCGGCGCTGTTCGAGGCCTTCGGACTGACGGTGATCGAGGCGATGAGCTGTGGCTTGCCGGTGTTCGCGACTCGCTATGGTGGGCCGCTCGAGATCATCGAGGATGGGGTGTCAGGTTTTCATATCGACCCGAACCACGGTGAAGCCTCGGCGACGCTGATCGCCGACTTCTTGCGCCGCTGCGCTGAGGACGGCGATCAGTGGTTGGCGTTGTCCGACGGTGCCCTAGCGCGCGTCGAGGAGCGTTACACCTGGCGCCGTTATGCCGAGCGCATGATGACGCTGTCGCGGGTCTATGGCTTTTGGAAATATGTCAGCAACCTGGAGCGCACCGAGACGGCACGCTATCTGGAGATGTTCTACGGCTTGCAATATCGGCCGTTGGCGCGCTCAATCGCTTAGTGATCCTGCCCCAGCTATGCAAGCGTTGCTCAATCACTTCAGTAGCCGATCAGTAGCCGGTCAGTAGCCGGCTATGCTGGCCTGCATCCATAGGAGTCCCATGATGTCGCCCCGCGCATTTGCCGAGCATCCGCGGCCCGCCGCCCCCCAAGAGGGCGATGCCGAAAGCCAACCGCTTATCGACCCGCCAGCAGGCACCCGCGTCAGCGAAGCCGACTACTGGACCCATTACTATGAACACGAAAACGGCTACGAATGGAATAACGGCGTACTGGAGGTCAAGCCGGTGTCTGATGCCCTCACTACCTGGATCTACCAATGGTTGCTCGGGCTGTTTCGGCTCTACCTCGATACCCACCGCAACGCCTACCTGACCTGCCTGGAATTCGGCTTTCGCCTCAGCCTGCCGAACAAGATCGCCATCCGCAAGCCCGACCTCGGCCTGGTGCTCGACAGCAATCCTCAGCCGCTCGCAGACCAGGACCGCTCCTACCAAGGTACCTTCGACCTCTGCGTCGAAGCCCTCTCCGACAGCAGCCCAGCCGAGATTCGGCGCGACACCGAGCAAAAGCACGACGAATATCAAGCTGCCGGCGTGCCCGAGTACTACATCATCCACCATGACCCGCGCTGGCAATTGTTCTATCGGCGCAACGCCTTCGGCCTCTACGAGCCCATCCCCCGCGAAGCCGGCCTCATCCGCTCAGCGATCCTGCCCGGCTTTCGCTTTCGGCTCGAGGATCTCAGCCGCCAGCCGAGCCCAGAGGCAATGCTCGAGGACCCAGTCTACGCGCCCTTCGTGCTGCCGAACTGGCAGCGGGATCGCCAGGCGCGTGTGCAGGCCGAGCAAGCGCACCAGCAGGCCGAGCAAGCGCGTCAGCAAGCCGAGCAGCGAGCCACGACGGCCGAACGGCTCGCCGAACAGCAACGTCGTGAGAAAGCTCATGAACGCGCGGAAAAAGAACGTGAACGCGCCGAAAAAGAGGCACTGCTCGTCGAGCTGGCCCGACTTCGTGGTCAGCTGAGATAACCGGCGCTCGAACCCGCCGAGCGTTGTCCCTGATGATCGAGGATGATCTCTTTGTTGGAGGCATTGATGAACGAAACCGATCTTAGTCTGTCGTGGCGCATGCTTTCCTGCCTGCGCCCGGCTGTCCCTGCCTGTCCACTAGCGCCCGCGCTTGCGGCCTGCTTGTTGGGTTTGATGGCGCCCGTGGCGGCATTGTGGGCCGCTGACGGCTTTGAGCCAGAGCGGCTGGATCTGATCTGTGTCGAGCAGCCGATGCGCGCGGTGAGCTTTGGTGCGCCAGGCGAGCTGAGCTACGACGAGCAGGCACCTAAGGAGTCTGGCCCGATTGATGTGCTGGTCACTAAGAGCAGGCCAGGTGAAGATTTCACCTATGACTTTGCCATCATCGAGAGCAGCGCTGCTTATCTTCAGAATGAGGAGGCGATCTGGATGACCGGCAAGCAGATCGAGGCCCAGCAGGGGCGCTTCAAGATCAATCTTTCCAACCTGATGATGACCCTGACCGAGACCGATCCGGACGGCAGCGCACGCTTCCGCCGCTTTGAGTGCGAGCAGCGCAACACAGGCAACGACGGCACCGGTCAGGACGACTCGAACAAGAATCGCTGAGATCGCTGAGACGAAGACAGCTGAGACAAAGATCGTCCAAACAAGATCGTCCAAACAAGATCGACCCAAACAAGCCAGGCCGGGCTGATGGTGCCCGCGTTCCGGATCGAGACCTTCGGTCGTCATGTCGCCTTGTTGCTTGATCGCTTCGATGTCTGCGGCCTTGAGGGCCGGGGGCGTAGACACCGGCTCACATCAACCCGAACTCGTCAGCGGGGTGATGCGAGTCACTCGCGCACAATCGCCTTCGAGTCGCCAGTGGATCTCCAGCGCGTAGAGCTGCAATATGAACTCACGCCGATCGGGGTAGCGATCCATGTAGCCGGGGCGTGGGTCTTGGGCGATGACCTGCTCGATCAGCTCACGCAGGCGGAGCCGGTCTTGGGGGTCCTGCTCGGCGATGGCGGCTACTGCATGAGTGCTGAAGTGGACGGCAAAGCGCGGTTCGGGCCGCGCCTGGGCGAAGCCGCCTCGAGCCTCTGGGATGGCATCAGCATAGGGTACATAAGGCTTGATATCGAGGATTGGCGTGCTGTCGAGCAGATCGGCACCGGCGACTTTGAGCATCAGCCGCTGACCTTTTCGCTCAAGCCCGTGCTGGGCGACGGCTGAGATTCCAATCGGGTTCGGCCGATAAGGCGAGCGGCTGGCGAAGACGCCGACCTTGGTTTGGGCGCCGAGCCGTGGCGGACGCACCGTTGGGCTCCATTTGGCCTCAAGGCAATCGGCGTGGAAGATGAATACCAGCCAAACGTGGGAAAAGCCCTCGAGCGCCTGGAAGGCCTCTTCGCGATCATAGGGCGGCAGCAGCTCAATCTGCGCCTCGGCAGCGGTGACCAGCCTCGGCTGCCGCGGGATGCCGAATTTATCGGTGTAGGCTGAGCGGCAGATGCCGATTGGCTCGAACTCGAAACGCATGCTGTTGAGTGCCTTATTGACGATCATGGAATCTGCGCTAGCCTAGCCCAGCTGATCCAGACTTGTCGCCCAGACTCATTGCTCTAGGCTCGCGTATCATCTAGCCGTTGATTCCCGCGATCCCTGTTTTGGAGCTCGTTCTGATGCGCATACTGCGCGGCGCGCCCGCCTTGTCCGATTTTCGTCTGTCCAAGCTTGAGGCGCGTTTGCGCGCGGCTGGGCTATCTGAGTGCCGCTTGGCGGCTGAGTTTGTCCACTTCGTCGATCTGACGCGGGTGCTCGAAGCCGATGAGGAGGCGGTGCTGACGCGGCTGCTTCGCTATGGGCCGGCGGCTGAGGCTGCGCTCGGTCTTGCTGCTGAGTCGTCTGCCGCGATCGCTCAGGGCGAATGGGCTGGCGGTGGACAGCCGTTGGCTGAGGACTCAACCCGATCCGGTGGTGTGGGCTCGCCCGCAGCAGGCAGCCTGCTGCTGGTTGTGCCGCGCCCCGGGACGATCTCGCCCTGGTCATCGAAGGCCACCGATATCGCCCAGCATTGTGGGCTGAACGCGATCCGCCGGCTTGAGCGCGGCACGGCCTATCGTCTTCGGCTGATCTCTATGGATACCCATCTCGATGCCGATGCCGATGTCGATCTCGACGCCAATGTCGATGTCGCGATCGATACGCTGGACGAGGCCGCGCTCGCGACGGCTGCCGCGCTGCTCCACGACCGCATGACCGAGATCGTGCTGCGCGATCCGACCGAGGCCGAGTGTCTGTTCGCCCAAGCCGAGCCGCGGCCGCTTGCTCAGGTCGCGCTGCTGGCCGAGGGTCGATCGGCACTGGATCGGGCCAACAGCGAGCTTGGCCTCGCGCTCTCCGCCGATGAGATCGATTACCTGGCCGAGCGTTTTACCGCACTGGGACGCGATCCCACCGATGTCGAGCTGATGATGTTCGCGCAGGCCAACTCCGAGCATTGCCGACACAAGATCTTCAACGCCGATTGGGTGATCGATGGTGAGCCGCAGCCGCAGTCGCTGTTCGCGATGATCCGTAACACCACCGCTTGCTCGCCGGCCGGCGTGCTCTCGGCCTACAAAGACAATGCGGCGGTGATCGCGGGCTGGCCAGGCCAACGCTTCGCCGCGTCTGGCGACGGCGATGGCCGCTATCGACGCAGCGACGAGCCGCTGCACATCCTATTCAAGGTCGAGACCCATAATCATCCAACCGCGATCGCCCCCGATCCTGGCGCGGCGACTGGCTCCGGCGGCGAGATCCGCGACGAGGGTGCGACCGGCCGCGGCGCGAAACCCAAGGCCGGCCTCTGTGGCTTTTCGGTCTCGAATCTGCGCATCCCCGGCGCCGAGCAGCCCTGGGAGCAGGACTGGGGCAAGCCGGCGCGGATCTGCTCGGCGCTCGAGATCATGCGTGATGGACCGATCGGCGCCGCTGCCTTCAACAACGAGTTCGGCCGGCCGAATCTAGCCGGTTATTTCCGCAGCTTTGAGCAGCAGGTGCCACGGCCGGGTGGCGGTCTTGAGCTGCGCGGCTATCACAAGCCGATCATGCTCGCCGGCGGTGTCGGTGCCGTGCGCGAGACCCATGTCGAGAAGGCAGGGTTCCCTGCGGGTGCGCCGCTGGTGGTGCTTGGCGGGCCGGCGATGCTGATCGGACTCGGCGGCGGCGCGGCCTCGAGCATGACCAGCGGCGCCAGTGCCGAGGATCTGGACTTCGCCTCGGTTCAGCGTGCCAATCCGGAGATGCAGCGTCGCTGTCAGGAGGTGATTGACCGCTGCAATGCGCGCGGCGAGGCGAGTCCGATCCTGTTCATCCATGATGTCGGCGCCGGCGGCTTGTCGAATGCGCTACCGGAATTGGTCCATGACGGCGGACGTGGCGGGCGCTTCGAGCTGCGCCGGGTGCCGAACGCCGACCCCGGCATGTCGCCGATGGAGATCTGGTGCAACGAGGCGCAGGAGCGCTATGTGCTGGCGATCGATCCGGCGCGGCTGGCCGAGTTCGAGGCGATCTGCGCGCGCGAGCGCTGCCCCTATGCGCTGGTTGGCGAGGCGACTGATGACGAGCAGCTGATCCTGAAGGACAGCCAGTTTGGCACGGTTCCCATCGAGATGCCGCTGTCGTTGCTGCTCGGCAAGCCGCCGCAGATGCTGCGCGATGTCCGCTCGGTCGAGGCCGTTGGCGACGCGCTTGATCTGGCGGCGATCGATCTGGCCGATGCGGTTGGCCGCGTGCTGCGGTTGCCGACCGTGGCCGCGAAGGGCTTCCTGATCATCATCGGCGATCGCAGCGTCGGCGGCCTGGTCAACCGTGATCAGATGGTCGGTCCCTGGCAGGTGCCGGTGGCCGATTGCGCGGTGACCTTGACCGATTTCGATGGCTACCGCGGCGAGGCGATGGCGGTTGGTGAGCGCGCGCCGATCGCGCTGCTCGATGCCCCGGCGTCCGGGCGGATGGCGGTCGGCGAAGCGATTACCAACATCGCCGGCGCCAACATTCAGGGTGTCGAACAGCTGAGCCTCTCGGCGAACTGGATGGCCGCGGCCGGGCATCCTGGTGAGGACGCGCGTCTGTATGAAACCGTGCGCGCGGTTGGACTTGAGCTGTGTCCAGCGCTGGGGATCGCGATTCCGGTGGGCAAGGACTCGATGAGCATGAAGACGGTCTGGGAGCGGCCGGTATTGCGCCCGGGTGCAGCGCATTTGGCTGAGGACGCGGGCGCTGTCAACGACAGTCGATCGGCAGCCGTCAGAGGCGCTGCGCAGCATCAAGGCAGTGCAGAAGATGCAGGCGGTTCAGCCGACCGGTCTGTTGCAGAAAGTGCTGCCGTTGCTGCGAATGCAAGCGGTGAAGGAGATCCGGCTGTTGCGAAGGGTGCGAATGGCTCCAAAGAGACGGCCGGCGTTGCTGGCGGCGATGGCCGCACCGAGCGCGTCGAGATGGCCGCACCGCTCTCGCTCGTCGTCTCGGCGGTAGCACCGGTACGCGATCTGCGCCGCTGTGCGACGCCTTGGCTAAGGCTCGATCGCGGCGAGACCCTGCTGGTGCTGGTCGACCTCGGGCGTGGGCAGGATCGTCTCGGCGGTTCGGCGCTGGCGCAGGTCTACGGGCGGATCGGCGAGGTACCACCCGATCTGGATGATCCGGTGCTGCTCAAGGCCTTCTTCTCGGCGATGCAGGCGCTGAAGGACGACGGACTGCTGCTTGCCTATCACGATCGCTCCGATGGCGGCTTGCTCGCGACCCTCTGCGAGATGGCCTTTGCCGGGCGCTGCGGGATCGACTGCGATCTCGGGATGCTGCCGGGGCGAAGTGATCTGATCGCGGCCTTGTTTGCCGAAGAGCTGGGTGCCGTCCTGCAGGTTCCCGCAGCCGAGCTGGCGGCGGTCTTGGATCGACTGCACCAACTTGGACTCGGCGACTGCAGCCATGCGTTCGGCCGGCCCAGCAGCGATGGACTGATCCGCATCCGCCAGTGCGATCAGCTGTTGTTCGAGGCGACCCGCGCCGAGCTGCAGCAGGCCTGGTCCGAGACCAGCTGGCAGATGCAGCGGCTGCGCGACAACCCCGACTGCGCCGATGAAGAGTTTGCGCGGATCAGTGCCGATGAGCCGGGTCTGAGCGCTGTGCTGCCCTTCGATCCCGCCCAGGATATTGACGCGCCGCTGATTGCGACCGGCGCCCGGCCCCGACTCGCTGTGCTGCGCGAGCAGGGCGTCAATGGCCAGATCGAGATGGCCGCTGCCTTTGATCGCGCCGGTTTCGACTGCATCGATGTGCACATGTCCGACCTGCTCGAGGGCCGTCTTGGGCTCGACGGTTTTCAGGGGCTGGCCGCTTGTGGTGGCTTCAGCTACGGCGACGTGCTCGGCGCGGGTGAGGGCTGGGCCAAGACCATCCTGTTCAACCCCCGCGCACGCGAGCAGTTCGAGGCCTTCTTTGCCCGTGCTGACAGCTTCGCGCTCGGTGTCTGTAACGGCTGCCAGATGCTCGCCAACCTGCGCGAGCTGATCCCCGGTACTGAGCACTGGCCGCATTTCGTGCGCAACCGCTCGGAGCAGTTCGAGGCGCGGTTGCTGATGGTCGAGGTGAGGCCCTCGCCATCGATCCTGCTGCAGGGGATGCAGGGTGCGAGGCTGCCGATCGTCGTCTCGCACGGCGAGGGTCGAGCTGAGTTCCGTGATACGGCACAGCAGCAGAGCGCCGGCCCGATGACAGCGCTACGCTACATCGAGGCCGATGGCACAGCGGCCATCCGCTACCCGGCGAACCCGAACGGCTCGCCGGAGGGCATCACGGGCCTTTGCAACAGCGATGGGCGTGTCACCATCATGATGCCGCACCCGGAGCGCATCTTCCGGACCGTACAACAGTCCTGGCATCCTGATGATTGGGGCGAAGACAGCCCCTGGATGCGGCTGTTTCGGAATGCGCGTGTTTGGGTGGGCTAGCGGGCTAGTATTGCTCAAAACTGCTTCACCTTGATATTCATCGTCTGAATCCGATAGGCGATCTGGCGCGGGGTCATGTTGAGCAGGCGCGCGGCCTTGGCCTGGACCCAGCCGGCTTGCTCCAGCGCGGCGATCACCCGCTCGCGCTCGTCGACGTCCGGGTCGTCGAAGTCGATGCCGTTGTCTCCGGCACCAGCTCCAGCACCGAAACCTGAACCCGCCGCCGAGGTCAGCGCGGCGCGCGGTTCGGGTAGGTTGCCGACATCGAGCCCGGTCAGGTCGATCACATCGCGGTCGATGATCCCGCATTCGCTCATCACCGCCGCGCGCTCCATGCAGTTCTCCAGCTCGCGCACGTTGCCGGGCCAGTCGTAGCGCATCAGCACGCGCAGCGCGCTGTCGGTGATGCTGAGCTCGCGGCCCTGCTGCTTGGCGACCTTGGCGACGAGGAACTGGGCTAGCTCGGGCACGTCTTCGATGCGTTCGCGCAGTGCTGGCATCACGATCGGCATCACGTTGAGCCGGTAATAGAGGTCTTCGCGGAACTCGCCGGCCTTGACCTCTTGCTCCAGGTTGCGGTTGGTGGCCGCGATCACGCGCACATCGACCTTCATGGTGCGGCTGCCGCCGACGCGCTCGAACTCGCCCTCTTGCAACACGCGCAGCAGCTTGGCCTGGAAGGCCGGACTGATCTCGCCGATCTCATCCAGGAACAGGGTGCCGCCGTCGGCCTGCTCGAAGCGGCCCTTGCGCAGGTTCACGGCGCCGGTGAAGGCGCCTTTTTCATGGCCGAACAGCTCGGATTCGAGCAGATTGTCGGGCAGCGCTGCACAGTTGAGTTTGACGAAGGTGCTCTGTGCGCGCGGTGAATTGTAATGGATGGCGTTGGCGATCAGCTCCTTACCGGTGCCGGATTCGCCACGCACCAAGACCGTGGTGTTCCATTTCGCGACCTGACGCACCTGCTCGAAGACGATGCGCATGCGCTGGGTGTGGCCGATGATGCTGTCGAAGCCATGGGTGCCTTTGACGTGACGCCGCAGGGCATCGCGCTCCTCGCGCAGCGCTCGCCGCTCGGCCTCGACCGAGCGTGCCAGCAGCACCGCCTGGCCGATGAGATTGGCGACCATCTCGGTGAAACGCGCGCGCTGCTGCAAGTGTTCATCGCGCACGGGTGGCTGGATGGCGAACACGCCTGCGGCGGGGCCATCGCCGATGCGGATCGGGACGCCGATGAAGGGCAGGTCACGGTTGAACATACCGAGCTTATCGAGAAAGCGCGGCTCATCGCTGACCCGCTCTAGCAGCCATTCTTGATTGGTCTCAAGGATGTGCCCGATGACCCCCTCGCCGCGGCGATAGCGCACCTTCTCGAACGGGGCGGCGTCGTCATCGTGCAGGGCGCTGATCAGCAGGTCGCCGGACTCTTCGTCGAGCAGGCTGACCATGCCCAGGCACAGACGCTCGCGCTCGTGCAATGTTTGCAGCACCGCGCGCAGCGTTTCGCGCAGTTGGAGTGAGCGACTCAGAATGCGGCTGACATCGAACAAGGCGGCGAGCTGCGCCTCAAGCAGATCGGCGCGTCGCGTATCCATTCGCGAATCCGTTCGCGAATCCGTTCGCGTATCCACTCGCATCTCTGTTCGCGTATCCGTTCCCGTTTCGGGGCGTGGCGATTCTGGTAGGTCCTTGTCGTACATTGGCACGGGGTCTAAGTCAGTCACGGGGCAGGGCGTTGGTTAAGGTCACCAGGATGCGGCAACCGTCGTTGTATTCCGGGTCGATCTCGATGCTGCCACCATGCTGGTTGGCAAGCTCCTGAGCGAGTGGCAGTCCCATGCCGGCACGGCCGCGACGGTTTCGCCAGCCGATATAGAAGGGCTCAAAGGCCTTGTAGCGATCGCCACTCGGAAAGCCGGGGCCGCTGTCCTGGATGCAGACCTCGACCGCGTCATCGAGCGCGCGGGTACTGATATGCAGCTCGCGCTGGCTGCGCCCGGCTTCGCCTGTTGCTTGCAGCGCATTGTCGATCAGGTTCTTGAACAGCGAGCGCAGCTCGGTCTGGCGCGCACTGATCTCAGGCAGGACATGCGCCGGACGCCAGTCGACGGTGACGCCAGCGGCGAGCAGGGCATCGGTCTCTAGGGCAAGCACGTGCCGCACCAGTTCGTTGACATTGACACTGACACAGGCCTCGACGATCTCATCCGGGAGCGCCGCTTGCAGGGTTTTGAGCGCCTGCTCGCTGGTCTCGGTAATCTGCGCCAGGGTCGGCGCGAAGCCCTCGAGGGTGCCGGCGCCATTGGCGAACATGGCGTTCGCCGCGCGCAGCAGGTTGAGCGGGGTCTGGATCTGGTAGCTCGCGGCGGCCAGCGCTTCGCGCATGCCTTGCGCCAGTCGTTGCTCGGCGATGCGCGCGCGCAGATGCTCCAGATGCGCGCGCTCGATTTCGCGATGGCGGGCGGTGACATCGGTGGCGAGCAGCAACAGACGGGCGTCACCGCGATTGCCGCGACCGAAATAGCTGCGAGCACTGCCGTCCTGCTCGCTGATGCGGGTGCCGGAGCAGGAGAACCAACGCGGACCGAGGCCGCCGGGTACCTCGAGGCTGACCTCGACGTTCTTGAAGTCTTCGCCGCCGCCGGTCGCGGGAACGGTGCGCTCGATGGGGTCGAAACCAGCCTGCTGACGCAGCGCGGCACGGATCAGCGGCAAGGGCTCGCGCCCGCGCAGGTCGCCGAACAGTTTTTTGTACTCCATGTTATCGAGGATGATCTCGCCCTCGGCGTCGAGCAGCACCATCACCGTTGGCGCGGCGTCGAGCACATTCTCGATACGTGTCTTCTGCTGTCTGAGCGCGGTCGCGAGTTCATGTTCGCGCGTCACGTCGCGATGCATGCCAAGGAAATAGGCAATCTCGCCGCTGCTATCGAGGACCGGTGAGATGACCAGCTCGGCGAGGTATTCATCACCCCCTTTGCGTTGGTTCACCAGGGTTCCGGTCCAGGTTTTTTTGCGCTGGATGGTGCGCCAGAGCTGACGATAGATGCTGTCTGGCGTTGCATTGCTGGACAGGATCGACTGGTTCTTGCCCAGCAGTTCGTCGCGCAGATAGCCGCTAAGATGCTCGAACGCGGCGTTCGCGTAGAGGATGCTGGCGGTTGGATCGGTGATCGAGATTGCCACGGGCGCTTGCTCGACGGTCTCGAAATAGAGGCGCGGTGGTAACGGCTCGGAGGCGTTTCCCGCCATCAGTCGCAACGCGGCCAGCACCTCTAGCGGGGTGTCATCGGGTGGCTCGCGCAAGAATGCCGAGATGGCATTTTGCATGAGGGGCTGTGCGTTCTTCAGGCTAGCGCTGGCAGACGTGTTGAAAGCCTGCGCTGGCGCCTGACGGGACGAGGTCGTACCCGGACTTGAATGCTGCGAAAGTGGCGCGCTGCTCTCCGGGGATGATCGAGCCATGGGTGTCTCCTCTATCGTGACCTAGTCTTTTTTCGTGTCGAGTCATTGCTGTGCCATCAGCGTATGTCATCAGCTTCTGCCATCAGCGCAGTTCGGGGCGTTGAACCCGGACGCCGGAGCTGTTTTAAGCAGATTTCATGCCGGTCTTATGCTGGCCGACGCTGTCATGCCTCTATTAAGCCCCGGCTCTTGGGGCTACAGGGATGTTTGACCGACTGGAAACGCAGATAGCCTTGTCGGTTTTACGACAATTTACTGTGGCCCAGCATGCTGGCTGTGTCGTCCGCGACAGCTGACTGCATGCTTGGCAGCTAAGCACAATGCCCGTCGCAATGCCCGTCGCAATGCCCGTCGAGCCAGTCCAGTGCTGCCAAAACCCCAGTCTGATGAGGATTTCGGGCCAGGTCAGGGATCGCTCGCTGGGCTTTTCGCGAGGGCTGCGCAGCGCTGGCATTGAGTTTGCTAGATGCAACGAGTCTCGAGTGCGCGCCGCCTCGGCTGTGCGTTGTCTGTCTTCGCCGGAGAGTCCTGCTGAAGCCCTATGACTGAGTCCCTGATGCTGATCCTTGCGACCGCGCTAGTGAACAACGTCGTGCTCGTCAAATTCCTTGGCCTCTGCCCGTTCATGGGTGTGTCTGGGAAGCTTGATACCGCACTGGGCATGGGGTTGGCAACGACCTTTGTGCTGACCCTGGCCGCGGCGGCCAGCTGGGTCTTGGAGCATCTGGTGCTGGCGCCGCTCGATATCGGTTTTCTGCGCATCCTGACCTTTATCTTGGTGATTGCCGCCGTCGTTCAGTTCACCGAGATGGTCGTGCGCAAGCTCTCGCCAACCCTGTATCAGGTGCTTGGCATTTTTCTGCCGTTGATCACGACCAATTGCGCGGTCTTGGGCGTGGCCTTGCTCAACGTCCAGGAGCAGCACAGCTTTGTCGAGAGCCTGCTCTATGGGTTTGGCTCGGCGCTCGGTTTCACCTTGGTGATGGTGCTCTTTGCCGGGCTGCGCGAGCGCTTGGCACTGGCGCAGGTGCCGGCGACCTTCGCCGGGGCACCGATTGCCTTCATCGTCGCTGGGCTGTTGTCGCTGGCCTTTATGGGTTTCGCCGGGCTGGCGTGAGGATGGTCGTTCCAACTGATCGCCGGATGGAGCCAGCCGGCAACCCTTTAGCCCCCTTTAGCCCCGCGCGCGAGCCGATTCCAGCGCTAACTTCAGTGCGAACCTCAGCGCTCACTTTGGAGCCTTCGACATCATGGTTTTTGCGATCCTGAGCTTGACCACCCTTGGCCTTGGACTTGGCGCGCTGCTCGGCGTTGCGGCGCGCTTCTTGAAGGTTGAGGAGAGTCCGCTGGTGGCCGAGATCGAGGCACTGTTGCCCGGCTCTCAATGTGGCCAATGTGGCTTTCCGGGCTGTGCGCCGGCGGCCGCGGCGATTGCCGAGGGCAAGGCGCCGGTCACCCTCTGTCCGCCCGGCGGGCGCGCCTTGGCGCAGGCCTTGGCGCAGCGCCTCGGGGTCAGTGTTGATCTGAGCGCGGTGGCCGAGCAGGCGCCGAAGGTGGCCTTTGTCCACGAGCGGCTTTGTGTCGGCTGCACCAAATGCTTCAAACGCTGCCCGACCGATGCCATCGTCGGTGCTAAGGATCAGATCCATGCCGTGTTCGAGGACGCCTGCATCGGCTGTGGCGACTGCGCCGAGGACTGCCCGACCGAGTGCATCGAGATGCGCAGCCCAACCCAGACCCCATCGAATTGGGTCTGGCCGCAGCCGATAGCGGCCTGACCCATCTATTGAAGCTTGATCCGCTCTATTGACGCATGATCCATTCTATTCACGCTCGCTGAGGCCTGTTCGATGCAACTGTTCCGAATCCGTGGCGGCGTGCATCCCGACGACCGCAAGACCCTCGCCGCTGGTCGGCCGATCGAGCCGCTACCGATGCCGAAGCTGCTGCATATCCCGTTGCAGCAGCATATCGGCGCGATTGCCAATCCGCTGGTACAGCGACGCCAGTATGTCGCCAAGGGCGAGCGCATTGCTCAGGCTCAGGGTACGGTCTCGGCGCCGATCCATGCGCCGACCTCGGGCCGCATCGTTGGGCTGGGCCTGTATCCCGCCAATCACCCCTCCGGACTCTCGGTGCGCACCATCACCCTGCAGCCGGATGGCAAGGATCGCTGGCATAAGCGTATCCAAGGCGTTGCTGATCCCTTGGCGCTAGAGCCGGTCGAGATCGCCAAGCGGGTCGCGGATGCCGGTGTCGTCGGCATGGGCGGGGCAACCTTCCCGTCGGCGGTCAAGCTTGGGCTTGGCAAGCGCTACCAGCTGTCGACCTTGGTCATCAATGGCTCCGAGTGCGAGCCCTATCTGACCTGTGACGATCAACTGATGCGCGAGCAGGCTGAGGCGATCGTGGATGGTGCGCGCATCATGGCGCGGGCGCTTGGCGTCGATCGTCTGCTGTTCGGGATCGAGGGCAACAAGCCCGAGGCGCTAGTGGCGATGCAGCGCGCCACGGCCGAGCTTGCTGGGGCCGATGTGGTGCGACTGCCGATGCGTTATCCGATGGGCTCGGAGAAGCATCTGGTGCAGACCCTGACCGGCAAGGAGACACCGGCGCGGGGGCTGACCGCTGACATCGGCGTTGTCGTCCATAACCCGGCGACCGCCTTCGCCGTGCATGAGGCGCTCCGCTTCGGTCGGCCGCTGGTCTCGCGCGTGATCAGCATCACCGGCGGGGCGATCAGCACGCCGAAGAACCTACGCGTGCTGATTGGCACCAAGATCGAAGACCTGATCGAGCATTGCGGGCGCTTCCGCGAAGACCCCGAGCGCCTGATCGCCGGCGGACCGATGATGGGGCAGCCAATCCCGGAGCTGCGGGTGCCGGTGATGAAGGGCACTAACGGCATCCTGGCGCTGACCGCGGCCGAGACCGGCAAGCGCGAGCCGCAGCCCTGTATCCGTTGTGGCAGCTGCGTGCAGGCCTGTCCCTGTGGGCTGGTGCCGCTTGGCATGGCGGCCCATGTGCGCACGGGTGATCTCGATGGCGCGGTCGCGACCGGGCTGATGGATTGCATCGGTTGCGGCTCCTGCGCCTATGTCTGCCCGGCGCACATCCCGTTGGTGCAATTCTTCAATCATGCCAAGGGCGAGCTGGCCGCGCGCGGCCGGGCCAAGCAGAAGCAGACCGAGACCAAACGCCTCGCCGAGCATCGCGCGCGGCGGCTCGAGGCGCAGAAGCGCGCCAAGCGTGAGGCGATGGCCAAGCGCAAGCGTGAGGCCGAGGCGAAGAAACAGGCCGAAGCCAAGGCACAGGCCGAGTCAGAGAGACAGACCGAAGCTAAGGCACAGGCCGAAGCGGAGAGGCAGACCGAAGCAAACCAGCAGGTCATGGCGGCCAATGAGGCTGAGGCCAGGATCAAGCCTCGGACGGAGTCGTTGACCAAGCACGGACTCGAACAGCGGCTCAAGCAAGCGCCCGAGTCGAATCAAGACCAGGCGGTTGCGGAGGCACAAGCATGCTAGACAGTCCACTCCTCGCCAGCCCGCACGCGCATGCGCCGGTCAGCATCAGCCGCACCATGGGGCTGGTCCTGCTGGCGCTGCTGCCGGCGACGCTGCTCGGCCTCTGGCAATTCGGTTGGCCGGCGATTCTGTTGTTTAGCGCGACGCTGACTGCCGCGCTGTTGTTTGAGGCGCTGGCGCTGATCCTGGGCGGCAAGCCGCTGCGAGCGAGCCTGATGGATGGCTCGGCGCTGCTGACCGGCTGGTTGTTGGTGATGACCCTGCCGCCCTGGGCGCCCTGGTGGATCGGCGTGCTGGGTGCCTTTATCGCCATCATCGTCGGCAAGCAGGTGTTTGGTGGACTGGGTCAGAACCTGTTCAATCCGGCGATGGTGGCGCGGGTGGTGCTGCTGGTCTCGTTTCCACTGGAGATGACGCAATGGATCGGCCCGCAACCGCTGTTCTTCGCGCAGACGCCAGGGCTGAATGACGGCCTGGCGATCAGTCTGGACGGGCTGTCCGCGCCCTGGGATGCGATGAGCGGCGCCTCGATCCTGGGCCAGGTCGATCTGATCCTGCAGCAGGGTGGCGATCTGGCCGCGGCGACCCCCGAGCTGTTTGCGCCGCTGACGGCACTGCTGGGTGGCATCCCCGGCAGCCTTGGCGAGACCTCGGCGCTGTTGCTGTTGCTCGGTGGGCTGTTCCTGATCCGCAAGGGCGTGATCGACTGGGTGATCCCGGTCGCGGTCCTGCTCGGCGTGGCGGTTCCGGCCAGCCTGCTGCACCTGCTCGACCCCGCCCGCTTTGCCGGCCCGCTGCTGCATCTGCTCGCCGGCGCGACCCTGCTGACCGCCTTTTTCATCGCCACTGATCCGGTGACCTCGCCGGTCTCGCGGCTTGGACAGGCGGTGTTTGGGGCTGGGGCCGGGCTGCTGATCTATCTGATTCGAACCTTCGGCGCCTATCCCGAGGGCGCAGCCTTTGCCATCCTGCTGATGAATGCGGCGACGCCGATGATCGATCATTACATCAAGCCGCGTATCTTTGGTCGCGATCGGCACGGGCGCCCGCTGCCGGTGGCCGGGGATGCCGCCCAGGAGCGCCAGCGATGAGCCGATCCCTGCCACAAACCTTCACCGATCGCGATGGCATCGGTTATCAGGCGCTCTTGCTGGCGGGATTCGCGCTCGCCGCCTCGGTGCTGCTGGTGGTCGGGAATCTGGTCACCAAAGGCCCGATCGCCGAGCGCAAGGCCGAGGATCTGCTGGCCTCATTGGAGCAGGTGATTCCCGCCGAGCTGCATGACAACGACCTGCTCGCGCATCCGCTGATGATCCCGCGCTCGAGCTTGAACTCGGGTTCGAGCCGCAGCCCGAGCCCTAGCCGTCATAGCGAGAACGCGATCATCGTCTACCGCGCACTCCAGGGGTTGGACGTGACGGCGGTCGCCTTTGAGACCCTTGGTCAAGGCTATGCCGGTCCGATCCGGGTGCTGCTCGGGATCGGTGTCGATGGACGCATCCTCGGCGCCCGGGTGCTGGCGCACAGCGAGACCCCAGGGCTTGGCGACAAGATCGAGATCGCGCGTGACGCTTGGATTACCGATTTCACTGGCCGCGATCTCAGCGATCCGCCGCCCGAGCAGTGGGCCGTGAAGAAGGATGGCGGCGTCTTCGATCAATTCAGTGGCGCGACCATTACCCCACGGGCGGTGGTGGCGGCGATCAAGGGCGGACTCGAGACCTTTGCCGCGCAGCGCGATGCCTTGACCGCCTCAGCCGTGATCACGACCGAGATCAGCCAATAATCACTCCCGCTCCAAGCATTGTGGTTAAACCATGTCCAGGAGATAGAAACGTCATTGTTCCGCAGCGGGTGCGGTCAAAACTGCACATCCCAAACTGGACGCGGTTTAGAAGCTGGCTTGATACATGACCTTAAGAACATGACCCCCGATCCAATTGGAAGCGCTCGCGATGACCAAAGACCTTGACGAGACCGCCCCTGAACGCACCCCTTGGGGCCGCATCGCTCGCGATGGGCTTTGGGACAACAATGTGGTGCTGGCGCAGATGCTCGCACTCTGCCCGCTGCTCGCGGTCACCGGTACCGCGACCAATGGCCTCGGCCTCGGACTAGCATCGCTGGTGGTGATGGTTGCTTCGGGACTTCTGGTCTCGAGTCTACGCGGGCTGATCACGCCGCAGGTGCGCATCCCGGTGTTCGTGCTCATCATCGCCACCCTGGTGACTTTGGTCGATCTGGCGATGAACGCCTGGCTGCATGATCTGCACAAGGTGCTCGGGCTCTTTATTCCATTGATCGTGACCAACTGCGCTATCCTCGGCCGCGCCGAATCCTTTGCCTCGCGTAATCGCATCGCGCCGGCGGTCTTCGACGGGCTGATGATGGGCATCGGCTTCACGCTGGTGCTAGTCACGCTCGGCGCGATGCGCGAACTGATTGGCTCTGGAACCCTGTTCGCCAATGCCTCCTTGCTGCTCGGCGAGGCGATGGGCTTCTTGGAGATGACGCTGATCCCTGACTATCGCGGCTTTCTGTTGATGATCTTGCCGCCGGGTGGCTTTCTCGCCCTAGGGTTCTTGCTGGCTGGTCAGCGACTGCTAAAACGGTTGCCGATCTTCAAGCGCCGCGCGCAGTCGGTCTCGTTTGCGTCGCCCGGGTGATTGTTCAACTCAACAAGAGGCTTGATCCATGCATATCGGTGTCGCGTACGCAGACAAGTTCAAACGCACCTGGTTGAGCCTCGACGTCCCGGACGGCAGCACCGTTCGCGAGGCGATCGAGCACTCTGGCCTGCTGCGCCAATATCCGGACATCGACCTCGACATCCAGCGCGTCGGCATCTTCGGCAAGCTGAGTAAGCTCGACGCCAAGGTCAAGGAAGGTGATCGAGTCGAGATCTACCGGCCCATCACTGTCGATCCCGAGACCGTCGAGCGGCGTGAGGAGTGATTCCCATGATCAGTCGGCTGATCAGTCGGCGCATGGGCAAAGCCTCAAGCCTCATCGCTAGACTTGGCGCTAGGCGCGCGAGCCTGGAGCTTGTTGAGCAAGGCCAGCGCATCATCGAAGGCAAAGTCTTCAAGGAGTGCGCCGATCTCATCGACCTCGCGGCCGAGTCCGGCTGAGAGCAGGCTGCGATGGGTCTCGAACACCGACTGGGCTTGGATATAGCCGGCTTCGAGCAAACTGGACAACTCCTCAATGCAGGCTGCCAAGGCAAGGCGATCGACCGACACTGGGCCGGCTGAGGCTGGGCGCGGAGTAGGGGCGCTGGCTGTGGTCTGAGCGGGAGCAATGACCTTGGCGAGTGCCTGCTGTAGCTGTTCGACCTCGGCGTCGAGTCGGCGTGCCTGGGCTTGGGCCTCCAGCAGTGCACTGCCGCCCGCTTGCCAGTTTTCGAGGTTCCTGCTCTGTGGGCCGATCTGATGATCGCCTGGTGCTGGCGTGGATGCTGTTGCTGGCGCGGGCAGTGGTGCTGGCGCATGTCCCGCTGGCAGGGCTGGTCTGGTGGCTCCGTTGTGGCCGCGGCTGGCAATGGCCTGCTCAAGGGCAAAGGCTTGGGCGCGTACTGACTCGGCGCCAAGGGTGGCCGCAACGCCTTTGATGCTGTGCGCCGTGCGTTGAGCCGTTTCGAGGTCAAGGTTGGCTAGCGCTTGCAGCAGACTGGCTGTATCGGTCGCATCTAGGAACCGGCGCAGTAAGCGCTGGTAGAGATCGAGGCGGCCATTGCACGCATGCAGCCCAGCGTTGGTCTCCAGCCCCTCGATGGCTGCGAGCCGTTTAAGGAGTACGTCTGCCTGCTCAGCTCCATCCACCTTAGCGCTAACAGTCGCCGCGGCACTGGCTCCAGCCTCAGCAGACTTGTCATGGTCGTTCAGCATCGTCGCTGGTGGCTCAGCCCCTGACTCGGAGGCTGCGGTGGTCAAAGCATTGACCTCTGTCGAGGCCTCCACAAGCACTCCCTCATTTCCAATATGTCCAACGTCCCTAGGGTTTCCGGCGCCTTGATCTGCCGTTTGATCGCGATTCTGCCCTGCGCTTTGAGGCTGCCTTGAGCCTGCGGCTGAGTGGTTTTGGGCAGCAGCCGGCAGCCATTTGAGCAGCGTCTGATAGAGTCTCTCGGGATCGACCGGCTTGACGATGTGATCGTTCATGCCTGCTTGTAGGCAAGCATCGCGGTCTTCATCAAAGGCATTGGCGGTCATCGCCACGATCGAGGTGTCGTGATGTGCTGGGATCTGCCGGATCGCCCGCGTTGCCTCCAGCCCATCCATCACCGGCATCTGCACATCCATCAGGATCAGGTCATAAGCCTGAGTGCGCGCTTTGTCGACGGCGACTTGACCATCATCGGCGATGTCCGGCTCGATGCCAACGGTTTCTAGCAGTTCACGCGCGACTTCCTGATTGATGATGTTATCTTCAACCAGCAGCAGGTGGGCTGGGGCGCGCTGACGTAGCGCCCGTTCAGCTGCGCCGAGGTTCGGTTCCGCGGCCGCATCGGTGCGTCCGGTGAGGGCTTCTCGGAGTGCCCTGACCAGCCGCGAGGCGGTGAGTGGTTTCGGCAGCAGGCGTACATAGCCGGCCTGGCTCAGTGCCTGTGGCGCCACCTCTTCACTGGCGGCGCTGATCAGCAGGCAGACGGGTGGCCGCGCGAGTCCGAGGCTGTGCAGTTGCTGGCCCACCTCGAGTCCATCCATGCCCGGCATCTTCCAGTCGACCAGGCAGAGGTCGAAGGCGCGGTTCTGCTGCTCGGCCTGCTGTAGCTGCTCGAGCGCCGCCGCCCCGGTGTTGGTGCTGGTGACCAACAGACCCGCCGGCTCGAGCATGGCAGCGAAGGACTCTAGTGCTTCAGGCAGGTCATCGACCACCAGGATACGGCGCCCTTGTAGGCTGGGTTGTCTGGATCGCTCTGGCAATGCCTTGGTCAATTGGCCAAAGGGGAGTTCGACCCAAAAGGTGCTGCCTTGGCCGAGCGCGCTCTCGACGCCGATGCGCCCGCCCATCAGCTGCGTGAGTCGGCTGGAAATGGCCAGCCCCAGCCCGGTGCCACCGTATTTGCGGGTGGTTGAGGCATCGGCTTGCTCGAAGGCCTGGAACAGTCGCTGCTGTTGCTCGGCGCTAAGACCGATGCCGGTGTCGATGACCTCGAAGCGGGTGAGTAACTGCGCGGTCGCAGCCTGCTGAGACTTGAGCTGGCGCCCACTGAGGCGGATACAGCCGCGCTCAGTGAACTTGACCGCATTGCCGAGGAAATTGAGCAGGATCTGACCAAGCCGTAGGCCATCGCCATGCAAACCTGGTGGCAGTGTGCGGGTATCGACCAGGAGTTCGATACCTTTGCTCGCGGCCTTGTCGCGGACCAGGTTGCAGGCATTGTCGAGCACCCGGTCGAGGTCGAAATCAGTCGGCTCAAGCTGCAGCTTGCCGGCCTCGATCTTGGACAGATCAAGGATGTCGTTGATGATGGTAAGCAGGTGATGGGCGGCATCGGAGACCTTCTCGAGGCGTTCGCGCTGGGCAGCGTTGCTGGTCTCGCGGCGCGCTAGATGGGTCAGGCCGATGATGGCGTTCATCGGCGTGCGCAGCTCGTGGCTCATATTGGCCAGGAATTCGCTTTTGGCGCGGTTGGCTGCCTCGGCTGCCTCCTTGGCCTGTTGCAGACGTTGCTCGGCCTGCTTGCGCTCGCTGATGTCAGTAAACGAGACCACCGCACCGATGCTGTCGCCATCGCGTAGCATTGGCGCACTGGCATAGGCGACTGCAAAGGCGGTGCCGTCGGCACGCCAGAACACCTCCTGATCGCATTGCAACGGCTGTTTCGAGTGCATCGAGTGGCGGATCGGGCAGTCTTGCGCTGGATAGGGGCTGCCGTCGGCGTGGCTGTGATGGGTCTGCTCGTGCGCGCTACAGCCGATCAGTGCCGCCGCCGACGGATAGCCGAGCAGGCGCACCGCGGCGCTGTTGGCAAAGGTGATGCGCTCATCCTGGTCGATGCCGAAGATGCCCTCCGAGGTGGATTCGAGCAGCAGCCGTAACTGGTCTTCGCGATGGGCCAGCGCGGCCGCCGCCTGGGCGCTGTCAGTGCGATCACGCGCCTGCATCAGCAGACCGGAGAGTTGCCCCTCGCTATCCCGGAGTTTGAAATAGGTGAAGGCGAGCAGGTGCGGTCTGCCATCCGCTAGGGTCAGCTCGGTCTCGTGCGAGAGGCTGTCGTCGGTGCTGGCCAAGAGCACGTCTTCAGCGTTCTGCATCTCGGCTGCGAGCGCGCGCGGCACCTGGGCGTTAGCGGTCTGACCACGAAACGCCTGCCAGCCGGAGGCGCCGCAGGCGTCAATGAAGCTGCGGCTGACGGCGCGGAAGCGGCGCTCGGCATCTTTGAGGGTAATCAGATCACGGGCGACATTGAGCACGCGCCAAAAGTCGCCACTGACCTCCTCGGCCCAGTCCTTCGCGGCTTGCAGCTCGGCGGTGCGCGCTTCAACCAGGTCTTCGAGCTGGTTGCGATAGGCGTCAAGCTCGGCGGCGAGGCGCTTGCGCTCGGTGATGTCTTGCTTGACCGCGACATAGTTGCAGATCTGGCCCTGAGCGTCGCGCAGCGGCAGGATAGTCGCCGCCTCGGTGCGAATCTCTCCATACTTGGTGCGGTTGATGAACTCACCGCTCCACGGCAACCCGGCGCGCAGCGCCTGCCAGAGCTCGGCGTAGACCGCACCTGGTGTTTGGCCGGATTTCAAAACGCTTGGGTTGCGCCCGAGGATCTCGTCCGGCTGGTAACCGGTCAGCTCGCTGAAGGCATCGTTGACGTAAACGATGCGGGCATCGGTATCGGTGACGACCACCGTCGAGGGGTTCTGCTCGACCGCCATCGACAGCATCCGAATCCGTGCCTCGGCCTGCTTTTCGCGGCTGATGTCACGCCACATGCCGAGGATACAGGGCTTGGCGTCGATCTCGATGCGACGGGTGTGCACTCGGGCATCAAAGGTCGAGCCATCCTTGCGCCGATGGCGGGTCTCGAAATGGGCCTCGCCTTTGGCCGCAATCTCGGCGATCACATTTGCGAGCGCGGTGGCATCCATCTCGGCTTGGATGTCAGCCACGGAGAGCTGCAGCATCTCCTCGCGGGTATAGCCCAGGGCGCGATAGCTGGCCGGATTGGCGGCGATGAAGCGGCCGTTTTCGGCATCGACGAGCTCGATCGCATCGGGCGCGTACTCGAATATCGCCGAGAGCATCGGCTGGGTGTCGAAGCCGGACTGCAGGCGGGGTATGGGACTGACTGACTTTGCCGACGATCCGGATGGGCGACGGGCGAAGAACTGCCGGAATAACCGGCGCGGCAGACTGAGCATCAAGCGCTGGCCTTTAACGCGTCCTGTGATGCGGCTGCTTCGGTATCGGTATTCGCGTCGGCTTTGGCAGCCGTTTCGGCACCAGCTTCGGCATCAGGATAGCTCGCTGCGATCTCGGCGAAGCGTTCACGATTCGCCACGAAGGCGTCGACTACGGCGGGGTCGAAATGGGTGCCACGGCCCTCTAGGATGATGCGGGTGGTCTCCTCCAGGCTCATCGCCGGCTTGTAGACACGCTTATTGAGTAGCGCATCAAAGACATCGGCCAAGGCCATCAGTCGGCCGGAGGCCGGGATGGCATCACCAGCGAGCCCGGCCGGATAGCCGGAGCCGTCCCACTTCTCATGATGGCTGCCGGCGATCTCGGCGGCGATCTCGAGGAAGGCGAAGGCGTCGCGACCCTGTCCCGCCTCCTCGGCATCGGCCTCGGCAAGGCTGGTCTCCATCGCGCAGCGAATGGCATCGGCGCCGATCCGCGCATGGGTGCGCATGATCGCCATCTCGGCGTCGGTGAGCCGTCCGGGCTTGAGCAGGATGGCGTCCGGGATGCCGATCTTGCCGACATCGTGCAGCGGCGCCGCCTTGACGATGCGCGGAATCCGCTCCGGGGTCAGCTCGGCCTGGAACCGCGGATGATCGGCCAGGGCCTTGGCGAGGATCTCGACATAGGCCTGGGTGCGCAGGATGTGCTGGCCGGTCTCGTTGTCGCGCGCCTCGGCCAGGTTGGCCAGCGCGCGGATGCTGAGATCCTGGATCAGCAGGTTCTCGCGCATGCGCCGCGCCACCTCGGCCTCGAGCCAGGCGTTCTGATCGCTGAGCCGATCGCGCGCGTCCTTGAGTTCAAGCTGGGTCTTGACCCGCGCCAGCACGATCGCCGGGTTGATCGGTTTGGTGATGTAGTCGACCGCGCCCAAGCTCAGCCCATGCTCCTCGTTCTGGCTGCCTTCCATCGCGGTGATGAAGATCACCGGGATGGCGGCCGTCTCGGGCGCGGCGCGGAGGCGCTCGAGCACCTCGTAGCCGCTCATGCCAGGCATCATCACGTCGAGTAGGATCAGATCTGGAAAGGGCTGTTTCTCGACCACCTTCAGCGCCCGCTCACCACTATTGGCGACCCGCACCCGATACAGCGGTTGCAGCAGCTCGCCCAGCACGGTGAGATTCTGCGGCGTGTCGTCGACGATCAGGATGCTGTGTTGTTTGCTCATCCGCTCACTCCCTAGACTGCAGTGAGCGCGCAGTGTGCCATAAACGACTGCCTGCTAGCGCGACGGCGGTGCCTTTGGTATCGCTAGGTTCGCCAGCCATTGACGTTGTTGCTCTTTACGGCGGCGCTGTTCGAGCGCGGTATGGATGCGCTGGCGAACCGCGGCGAACGGCAGCGTCTTGGCGGGATGGATGGCCTCGCAAAGCACGATGTGGAAGCCGAGTTCGGACTCGAGCACGCCGCTGAGCTGTCCTGCCGCAAGCGCGAATAACGCGGAATCGAGGGCGGGATAGAGCTGGCCGCGGTTGAGCCTGCCAAGCTGGCCGCCTTCCATCGCGGTTGGGCATTCGGAGCCTTTGCGGGCTTCGTCGATAAAGGCGTTGAGCAGGGCGGCTGGGGCATCGGCCTGGACGCGTTCCGGGACAGTGTTGGTCTGGTTGCGACCCTGAGTGTGGGTTTGGGCGCTGGCCTGGTTGCGTTTCTGCGTGCGGGCTTGGGCGCTGGCCTGTGCTCGCAGGCGCTCGCTGATGGCCACGATGCGTGCGCGTGCGGCACCGCGGCTGTTCTCAGGATAGTCGTCGTTAATCGTGATCAGGATGTGGCGTGCGCTGCGGGTCTCGGGGGAGTCGAAGCGCTCGCGATGCAACTCGTAGAAGAGCCGTTCATCGGCGTCGGTGATCGGCGCATGGCGTGCACCGACGCGCTGCATTACGGCATCGAAGATCAGCTCGCGACGCAAGGCTTGGCGCAGCTCTCGGCTGTTGAGACCATTACGCTTAAGGTCGGCCTCGAACTCGCTTTGGCTCTCGTAACGCTGCTTGACTTCTTGATAGGCGCGTTGGACCTGGGTATCGGGGATCAACACATCCAGCGCTTCGGTACTCTTCAAGACCTGCTCTTCGAGGGCGAAGCTGCGTCTGGCTTGATGCTCGGCTTCGGCAAGCTCTTCGCGTGAGAGTGCTGGGATGTTGCGTTGGAAGCGGGCCGTTGCTGCGCGCAGCAGATGGTAGCGGTAGTGCTCGGGCTCGGCGTCCTGTTGACCGGACGCTGCGGGGTTGGGGGCAATGGCCTGCGATGCGCTCATGGGCTCTGCTCCGCGATGGCGGTCTGATTGCTGCGACTGAGGTCGTGCGTTGCGGTGACCGTAGACGGCGAGAAGGATTCTGGGGCTGGAGCGGGCTCGAGCGCGGACTCCGGAACCTGCAACAGGCTGCAACCTGGGAAGAGGACATGGTAGGCGACCTCGCCGGTTTCCTCGGCCGTGGCTGGCCCGCGCAACACCTTGATCACCTCGCCGATGCGGCCTTGCTCGACCAGCACGCGCCCGCCGCGGCCGAGCGCAATCCGGGCGGCGACCTTTTCGCGCGACTCGAAACGACTCGGCGTCCAGGGGTCGCTGGCCGGCTGCAGTTCCTCCTCACGGCAGCCGACGATGCGATCGCCGTCGAGGAAATGCACGCTGTAGATGATCTGGTCCTGCAGAAAGGTGCCGACATCGCGGACATAGCCGGTGCTGCCGCGGCGCACCAGCAGAGTGCCGGTTGATTGGCCAGGGAAGGTGCCATCGTTGCGCAGATTGCGTAGCACCCGCACCTCGTCGCCGTAGTCGTAGAGCGGCCGCATCAGAGGGGTTGCTCCGTTAGTGAAGCAGGCGCATTGCGGCTAGCGCTCGCGAGGAGCTGATCGAGGCCGACGTTGACCTGCCGCGGCGCGCGCATCTTAAAGACGCGGAAGACCTTTTCGGTGCGTGCATCGGAGCCGACGAAATCTTGGTAGGCGCCGTGCAGGAGGTCGGCATAGAGCCGATAGCGGGCAGCGGCGCTATCTGGCGGCTCGTCGATCTCGCCGAGGTAGTCGTGGAAGCGTTGCAGGATGTGTAACCGATTCACATGCACGATGCTCGGCTCGAAGGTGACGCCGAAGTAGTCCAAAAAGTCTTCGGCGGTTTCGAGCTCGTCGAGATCAACCTCGAAGGCATCGATCGAGTCCGGGATCGGATGATTGAGCGTATCGGGCATCGGATTGGTCCTCGAATTCGTCTTCGAATTCGTCTTCGAATACAACAGTGTCGATGTGTTGAGGTCAGCCATGGCGGTCTCCGTTATCGGGTCAAGGTCAATCTGGAATCGCGTGGTATCGGCTGCGCTCCATGCGCGGCGGTCTCAATCGCTCAATTTCAATCGCTCAATCGCCGAGCAGATGGACATTGCCACCGGCGTTGCTGATCTCTTCGCGCCGCACCGCCTTCTCGGCCCAGCTCAGCAGTTCGCTCGTGCCGAGCTGGTCCTTTTGATCGAAGGCGCGCACTGGGGCCAGTCGCTCGATCGCGGCCTGTGGTTGATGTTGGCGCAGGAGCAGCCAAGCCGCGCCCTTAAGCGCTAGGAGCAGAAATCGGGTGCTGGTCATTGAGTGCTGCGCTGCCCGCTCCAGGTCGGCCTGTCTGAGCTGACGCCAGTCCTCGGTCAGGCCGAGCTGTCGGCTGCTCAGCAGGATCGCGCGATCGGCCATCATCACCGCCTCGGCATAGCGGTGGCGGTAATAGAAGAACCGATAGAGCGCGACGATCACCGAGAGATGCTCAGGGGCCTTGAGGTAGGCGCGCAGTAGCGCCCATTCCGCACTGTCGACGGAGGTCAGCTCCAGATCATCCTCGGATGAGCCGTCGAGTGCCTGTGAGCGATACTGTTGGCCGCTCTCGTCGAGCAGCTGCTGGACAGCATCCGGCAGCGGCGTCTCGAAATACATCGCCTCGTTGTCGAGATCGAGCAGATCCATGAGGGTGCCTTGGTCCCGGTATTGGCTCAGGCGAGCCGTCTCTGGCCGGTCGCCGCTGGGCTCCTGGTCTGTTCGAGGAACCGCCGCAGGTCGGTGCTGGCCGGTGCGCGCTTGGTTTCGGTGACGAAGCGGCGCAGCAGCGGTAGCACCCGCTCCGCCTGCATGGCGTTGATGTCGAGCTGCAGCAGTTGCTCGTAGGCGAGCCGGATCGCCTGGCGACCAGAATGCTTGCCGAGCACAATCTGATGCTGGCGGCCGACCTCTGCGGGGTCGATCCCCTGATAGTTCAGTGGGTCTTTGAGCAGGCCGTCGACATGGATGCCCGCCTCGTGGGTGAAGACACCATCGCCGACCAGGCTCTTGTGCCAGCCGATGGCATGGCCGGAGGCCTGCTCGACGAGCTTGGATAAGGCCTCGAACCGGGTCAGGTCAACGCCCGTTGCGATCTTCTGCACATGCTTGAGCCCCATCACGACCTCTTCGAGCGCGGCGTTACCAGCGCGTTCACCAAGACCGTGCACGGTGGTGTTCACATGGGTGGCGCCGGCGCGCACCGCGGCCAAGGTGTTCGCCGTGGCCAGGCCAAGGTCGTCATGCGCGTGCATCTCAATCTCGCAGTCGCAGACGCTGGCGAGATCGCGGATGCGCTCGAAGGTGCCGAAGGGATCGAGTAGGCCGACGGTGTCGGCGAAGCGCAGCCGGCGTGCACCAGCCTGCTGCGCGGCCTCGGCGACCTGCCTGAGCCAGTCGGGATCGGCCCGCGAGGCATCCTCGCAGCCGATACCGACCTCGAGTCCTTGCTCACGCGCGATACGGATCTCCCGGGCGATACAGTCGAGCACCCAGGTGCGGTCGCGGCCGAGCTTGCGGCTGATCTGCTGATCCGAGACCGGGATCGAGAGATCGACCAGATCGACGCCGAGATCGATGCAGGCATCGATATCCGCACTGCACATGCGTCCCCAGACCATCAGGCGCGCGTTGAGCCCAAGGTCAGCGACGGCCCGGATCGAGTCACGTTCGTCTTCGCCCATGGCTGGGATGCCGACCTCCAGCTCGGGCACGCCGAGGGCATCGAGCCCGCGTGCGATCGCCAGCTTCTCATCAAGCGAGAAGGCGACACCGGCCGACTGCTCGCCATCGCGCAGCGTGGTGTCGTTGATGCAGACCCATGGGGGCGTCGAAGTCTCGGTCAGCGACATCGGTCTGAACTCCAATGGCGGATGGTACCGGAGGCAATGTCGGAGCAGCGTCGATCCTGCTGCTTCGGCATCGCCGGTTGCGCGTTATGCGCTTTTATGCAAACCATGGGCCAGATTAATAAATCCTTTAAAATAAATGCCTTATCGATGTGGCGTCGAAGGTTTTGGAGCGACTGCGACTCATTGTGGCCCAGGGCGTGTCGCAGACCCGACAGAGCAAATCGTCACAAGGCCGTACAAGATCGGTGAATCGAGCACCGATGACAGCAGCAGGCCCGCAAAGACCGCAGACTCCCGTTCCGGCTCGCAGGAGGTTCTCAGCATTCAGCACCTGGCACGGTCAGGCTTCGAACGGCCTGGCTTGTTCATAAAGAAGTGTCAAGTGCGGTTGCGCGTTATCCACTCATCGTCGATGGTTACGGTTGATCATTTCCAGTCAGCCAGGCTGTTTCTCAGCTGATGGTTCGACATCACTTGAACGCAACGGCTTCGCAGGCGGGTTGCTCGTCAGGATAAACAGGATGCGAATACTGATCTATCTACCGATTATCCATAGCGCGGAGGAGTTGGGCGGGCTGGCCGGGACCGTTGCTCAGGCGCGGGCTAGCGCGGCCGCGCAGCAACAACATGAAGCGGCGATCAGCCTGGTCTGGGACCAGATCGAGCAGGTGTTGGAGTCGCTTCCAGTTGGCCCTTCAGGCTGGCGCCTCTACCAAGACGGCCTGCCGGTGTGTGGGCAGGAAAAGGCGATCGTCGACGAGCTTGCTGCCGGCGGCAGTCGCAATCACCGGCTCCTACAGCAGCTAATCGAGCGCGGTGCTGAACTCATGGGCACCGAGTCTGGCGACCTCTTGGTCGATGAATACCAACTGCAAAAACAGCTGCTTGCGATCAAAGTGCCGGATGCCGAGAAGGATGTCACGGCAGCGGCCTTATTGAGCCGGCGTGATGCCTGGATCGGTCATCGGATCAACCAGACGCTGCAGCAGGGTGAGGTGGGCATCCTCTTCATCGGACTGCTGCATAACGTCGAGGCCCACCTCGATGCCGATATTCAGCTGCGGTATCCGGTTGGCAAGCCGGCGCTCAGTGCGGCGGAGGTTCGATGAGCGCGGTTGCAGGCCCCGTCGAGGCCAGTCCGAAAGCCTTGATCGTCGATGATGATCAGGATCTTTGCGACATGCTGAGCCTGGTGCTCAGCCGTGGTGGCTTTGAGGTGCGCACGACCCACGACGGCAACAGTGCGCTGAGCTGTGTCAACCAGCGCATGCCTGATGTGATGTTACTGGATGTGAGGATGCCAGGGCCGGATGGGATGGAGGTGCTGCGGCGTGTGCACAGCAGTTATCCGCAACTGCCGGTGGTGATGATGACCTCGTTTGCCGGGGTGTCGCAGGCGGTCGAGGCCATCAAGGCTGGCGCCGCGGATTACCTGCCGAAGCCCTTCGATAACCGGCATGCGGTGAGCTTACTGAAGCAGGTGGTCAAGCAGGCTGAGGGCAGGGCGCTTGCCGGTGCCGCTAGCCAGGCATCGAGTGCCAGCGCCCAGATCAAGACCAACGCCAGCAAAGCGACCTCGCTGCAGAATCATCTCAGGGCGACGATGGGATCAAGCCCGCGCGTGCAGCGACTTGTGCGGGAGATGGCCGCGGTTGCTGAGACCAATTTCTCGGTGATCATCCAGGGCGAGACCGGCACCGGTAAGGAGCTTGTCGCGCGTACCCTGCATGCGTTTAGCGCCCGCTCGCAGGGGCCGTTTGTCGCGGTCGACTGCGGTGCCATCGCCGCGTCGCTGCTCGAGAGCGAGCTGTTTGGGCATGAGAAAGGCGCCTTCACCAGCGCCGATAGCCGCAGTATCGGCAAATTCGAGGCGGCCGCCGGTGGCACGCTGTTCTTGGATGAGATCGGCAACATGCCACTGCAGGCACAGGCCTCGATGCTGCGGGTGCTGCAGGAGCGGGTGCTCTATCGGGTGGGCGGTCAGCAGCCGATCAAGATCGATTGCCGGGTGCTGGTGGCTACTCATGAGGATCTGCAGCAGGCCGTCGAGGACGGTCGTTTTCGCGAGGATCTCTGGTATCGGCTGAATGAGTTTCAGCTCTCTGTACCACCACTACGTGAGCGGCGTGAAGACATCCTGCACCTCGCGGAGCAGTTTCGCCGCCAGGCCGAGATCGATCTGGCGAAGCCGGTGGGGGGCTTCTCCCCGGCTGCGCAGCAGCGCCTGCTGGCCTTCGGCTGGCCCGGTAATGTGCGCGAACTGCGAGCGGTGGTCAGGCGCGCCGCGCTGCTCGCCGAGGAGCAGATCGATGTTGAGCATATCCGGCTGCGGAGCCGAGACCGCTCGGTGTTGGCGGCGGCCGGTTCGCCGGTGACCGCCGCACAGGCGCTGCCCATCGGTGAGCGCTCGATGCGCGAGATCTTATTAGACAACAAGCAGCAATTGGAGCGTGCGCTCTTGGATAAAGCCCTGGGGTTGGCGCATGGCAATAAGGCCGAGGCGGCACGGCTGCTGCAAGTCGATTACAAGACGATCCATAACAAATTGAAACAATTCGGACTACAGCATCAGTGAGGTGAAATGATGACTGATCGATCGCAGGCGGGCGGTGGTATCGAAGGTGTGCTGCATGGTCTCGGTGACCTGGTTGAGAAGCTAGGACAACTGGCCGAGACCGGTGAGCAGCTCAAGCGCAGTGGCCAGTTTGATCTGCAGTCCGATCATGGTCAGGACATGAAGGCCGTCTATGGGTTTTCAGTCAGGTTTGGTGCCGGCGGCGATGGCGCTACCGCCAGCGAGCCGAAGGTAGAGCCCTTTGGCAACGTGCGCCGCGATGAGCAAACCGGTGTCTCGGTGGTGCAAGAGGTGACCGAGCCGATGATCGATGTGTTCGATGAGCAGGACCACCTCAAGGTGGTCGCTGAGCTGCCGGGCATTGCCGATGAGGATGTCAAGCTGGAGCTGGACGAGGACATCCTGCTGCTGCAGGCCGAGCGTGGGGCAAAGAAGTACCGCAAGGAGATCCTGCTGCCGCGTGTCTGCGATCCGAACAAGCTGGCCTACAGCTGCCGCAACGGCATCCTCGAGATCCGCTTGACCTAAATCGGGCGGGCGCGCTAACGCTCATTTCACCTGCTCATTTCACCTGCTCATTTCATCACATGGAGACAACGATGCCCGAGCCTCTGAAGCTCAAGGTTGCCGAAGCCCTTCCCAAAGACGCTGGGCGCGGTTATGCGCGTCTCGATCCGGTCGATATCGACCGTCTCGGTTTACAGCTCGGCGATATCGTACAGATCAAGGGCGCGGGCATGAGTGTCGCCAAGGTGATGCCGGCCTATCCGCAGATGCGTGGTCAGGGCTGTGTGCAGCTCGATGGCATCACGCGTAAAAATGCCGATGTGGCGGTGGATGAGCAGGCGCTGGTGCAGCCGCTGCCTTGGCAGCCGGCGCGCCAGGTGGTGCTGATTCCCAATACGGTCAAGCCCGGAAAGCGCGATCTGGACTATATCGGCGGCCTGCTCGACGGGCTGCCAGTGGTCAAGGGTGATCTGGTGCGCGCCTCGCTGTTCGGTAGCCGATCGGCGGACTTTACCGTCGCCGACTGCGATCCGAGCGGGGCGGTGGTCATCAATCCGACCAGCTCGCTGGTGATTGGCAAGCGCAGTGGGAGCGCCACAGCAGCCCCGCCCAGCACCACCATGACCTACGAGGATGTCGGTGGCCTGCGCACTCAGGTACAGCGCATTCGCGAGATGATCGAGCTGCCGCTGCGTCATCCGCAGGTGTTCGAGCGGCTTGGCATCGATGCGCCCAAGGGCATCTTGCTGCATGGTCCGCCCGGCTGCGGTAAGACCCTGATTGCGCGCATCATTGCCCAGGAGAGCCACGCCAACTTCTTTAGCGTGAGTGGGCCTGAGATCGTGCATAAGTTCTATGGCGAGAGCGAGGCCCATCTGCGCAAGATCTTCGAGGAGGCGGCGCGCAAGGGGCCGAGCATCATCTTCATGGATGAGATCGACGCTATTGCGCCGCGCCGCGATAAGGTGGTCGGCGATGTCGAGAAGCGGATCGTGGCGCAGCTGTTGGCGCTGATGGATGGCTTGACGCGGCGGCAGAATCTGATCGTGATCGCGGCGACCAACCTGCCGAATGCGATCGATCCGGCCTTGCGTCGGCCGGGCCGCTTCGATCGCGAGCTGGCGATCCCGATCCCAGATCGCGATGGTCGCCGCGAGATCCTTGAGATCCATAGTCGCGGCATGCCGCTGAATGAGGATGTGGCGCTGGCGCAGCTGGCGGAGATCACCCATGGCTTCGTCGGGGCGGATCTCGAGGCGCTGTGTCGTGAGGCGGCGATGAGCACCTTGCGCCGCCTGCTGCCAGATATCGGCGTCTCGCTGGCGGAGATGCCGATCGATCGGCTCGCCGGTGTGACCGTTGATATGGAGGATTTTGTCAATGCGCTGCGCGAGGTCGAGCCCTCGGCGATCCGTGAGCTGTTTGTCGAGGTGCCGGATGTGCGCTGGGACGATGTCGGCGGGCTGGATGCGATTCGACAGCGCTTGGTGGAGGCGGTCGAATGGCCGCTAAGCTATCCGCAGCTGTTTGAGCAGGCCGGCGTGCGGCCGCCGAAAGGGCTGTTATTGGCGGGGCCGCCCGGGGTGGGCAAGACCATGATCGCCAAGGCGGTGGCGAATGAGAGCGGGGTCAACGTCATCGCCGTCAAGGGGCCGGAGCTGATGTCGCGCTACGTCGGTGAGTCTGAGGCCGGGGTGCGGGAGCTGTTTCATAAGGCGCGTCAGGCGGCGCCCTGCATCATCTTCTTAGATGAGGTGGATGCGGTGGTGCCGGCGCGCGGTGCGGGCGCGACCGATTCGCATGTGGCGGAGCGGGTGCTGAGTCAGTTCCTGGCCGAGCTGGACGGGCTGGAGGAGCTGAAGGGGGTGTTCGTGCTGGGCGCCACCAACCGCGCGGATCTGATTGATGCGGCCATGTTGCGCCCCGGTCGCTTCGATGAGGTGGTGGAGATTCCGCTGCCGGCCGAGCTGGATCGGCGCGCCATCCTGGCGGTGCATCTGCGTGGTAAGCCGGGGGCGGAGGCGGTGGATATCGAACAGCTCGCGATCAGCACCGATGGCGCTAGCGGTGCTGAGCTGGCGGCGATCTGCAATCGCGCAGCGCTGCGGGCGATTCGCCGGGCCGTGGCGCAGGGCGGTGGTGATCCGCTGGCGGTGGCGGCGGTGCAGCTGGAGCGAGAGGACATCAACAGCGCGTTGCAGGATCTGATGGGCGCGGATGTCTGTTGATGAGAGAGCAGATGAGGATGCATGCCGCTAACCTGCATGCCGCTAACCTGCATGCCGCTAACCTGCATGCCGCTAATCTACCGGCAGCCGGCGAGGCCCTCTATCTCTATGGGGTGGTGCGCGACGCCGAGCCAATGCGGTTGGATATGCCGGCAATGGATGCGATGCGGCCGTTGATGGCGCTACGCCATGCCGGTTTGACGGCGATTGTGAGCGTGGTGCCGCTAGCGGAGTTTCGTGGGCCGCAGGGCGAACAGAATCTCGCTGATCTCGGCTGGCTGGGGCCGCGCGCCTTGGCGCATGAGGCCGTGATCGAGCGCTTGATGACGCAATGCAGCGTCTTTCCGCTGCCGCTCGGCACCCTGTTTTCGTCGACCCAGGCGTTATGGGAGGCCTTGGATGCCCAGCGCCCGCAGATCGAAGCGGCCTTGGAGCGACTGCAGGGCTGTCGCGAGTGGGCGGTCCAGGGGCAATTGGATCGGGAGGCGGCATTGGATGCGCGGCTGGATGAGGCGATCGCGAGCGGGCGTTATGTGCCGGCGACCTCATTGGGGCGGCAGCATCTGGAGAAGCAGCGCCTGCGGCGTGAGCTGGCGCGCGATCTTGATGCTTGGCTGTTGACGCGCACCGCGCCTTTGGCTGAGACCTTGCGTCGGCAGTGTGCGGGCTTTTGTGAGCGGCGCCTCCTCGCCGATCAGGGATGGGTCTTCAATTGGGCGGTGCTGGTGCGGCAGCAGGAGACCGCGGACTTGCATCAGACCCTCGATGAGGCGCGTGCGATCTATAGGGTTTGGGGCTTGCGTCTGCTCTGTAAGGGGCCTTTGGCACCTTATAGCTTTTGTGGCGAGGCGTGCTGAAACGGCCATGGCACTCATGCTCTATTGCATTGGCGCCGATCTCGGCGCAATGCCGTCGCGGCGGTTGGCTGCGGATGAGACGGATGCGGCGCATGGGGCGACTGATGCAGCGAATGGGGCGATCGATGCATGGGATACCCCCTTGCAGACAGTCTCGGCGCATGGCTTGACGGCCTGGGTCGGCGAGATCGCAGAGGTGGCAAAAGATGCGCAAGCGGCACTCGCCTTCGGCCGCGTGATCGAGGCCTTGCATCAGAGGATGACCCTGATCCCGTTGCGTTATGGCTGCCTGTTTACCGATACCGCGGCCTTAGAGGCGCACCTAGGCGCACAGCAGCATCACTACAGGGCACTGCTCGAGGCGCTCAAGGGCTGCGTCGAGCTGAGTCTGCGGATTCCGGTGGCGACTGCGGAGGCTGGCTTGGATGCAGGCCCGGATGCAGGCCCGGATGCAGGCCTGGATGCGGGCTTGCGGATGGACTTGGGGCCGGCGAGGGACCAGGACTCCGACGAGGCAGCGGGTGCTGAGCTGCGGTCTGGATACTCCTATCTGCTTGAGCGCAAACGGAGGCTTGCCGCGGAGCAGGCAGCCGTGCGCGCGGCCGAGGCGCTCGATCAGCCGCTGACGGGCCTGGTGCGACGGCGCGACATCGAATCGGGCTGGTTTGCGGGGCAGGCGATGGTCTCGACACATTATCTGGTGCCGCGGGAACAGTTGCAGCAGGTGGAGGCGGTGCTGCATGCAGCCGCGCTGCGCGGCGCTGCAGAGATCGGCTCCGCACCCTGGCTGTTGAGCGGGCCTTGGCCCCCCTATCATTTTGCTGCGCTCGCGGAACTCTCGCCAGCCGGCTCGACAGATCATCATGTCTGACCCTGGCGATCACGACAACCTACCCCTTGGCTATCAACAACTGCTCGATGGGATTCCCTCGACCGTCTTGTTGGTCAGTGAATCCTTGCGCATTTGTGCCGTCAATCAGCATTTTTTGGAGAAGAGCCGCCGCCGTGAGCGCGATACCATCGGCCGCCGGATTATGGAGGTCTTTCCGCGCGTCATCCTAGAGCGCACCGATCTGCAGACCAACATCAAGCAGGTCTTCCGCAGCGGCCAGCCGATGCGCGGGGAGCAGATGAGTTATCGTGCGCCGGGCATTTCCAGGCGGGTCTATTTCTACTCGATCGTACCCCTGTCCTGTGAGAACGGATCGAAGCGGGTGATGCTGTTCGTGGAGGATGTCAGCGAGCGGGCTCGCCTATCGGAAGAGGTGCGCCGGGTCGAGCGGCGTCTGGCATCGGTGGTCGAAAGCGCCAGTGATATCGTGCTCTCGACCGATAACGAGGGCCGCATCCGCACCTGGAATACGGCCGCTGAGACCCTGACAGGATTATCGGCGGCTGATGTCTCCGGTCGCTGGTTTGCGCAGCTCTGTGCCGATGAAGACTGCGAGGAGGCCTCAAGGGTGCTGGCGCAGATCAAGGCCGGTAGCCAGTCGCAGACGGCGGAATGGCGATTGCCGACCGGCGCTGGACAGTCGCTGTTGGTGTCCTGGGTGTTCTCGGCGATGCGCGATGACTATGGCGAGATGATCGGCATGGTGGCGGTAGGGCGTGATCTCACCGAGCGGCGAGAGCTGGAGATGCATCTGCGCCAATCGCAAAAGCTGGCCGCACTCGGGGTGATGGCCGGTGGCATCGCACACGAGATCCGCAATCCCTTGTCAACCTGCTACTCCGCCGTGCAGTTTCTGGATGATCCGGATCTGGATGCGGATCTGCGCCGTGAATGCATCGATAAGATCAAGGCGAGTGTCGAAAAGGCCTCGGGCATCATTGAGAATCTGCTGCGCTTCGCGCGGCCCTCGGCCGATGATGAGATGCAGGAAATCGATCTCTGTGCCGTGCTACAGGATACGATCGACTTGGTTGCCAATCAGGTCAAGGTGCAGCAGATCAGTCTGACCTTGAGCCTTGAGGTTCCTCAGCTGCAGCTGCGGGGGATTCCGAATCTTCTGCAGCAGGTGTTCTTGAATCTGCTCTTGAACGCCATTAATGCCATGCCGGATGGCGGCGAGCTGCGGGTTGAGCTGCGTCAGGTGCAGAACCTGGCCCTGGTTGATGTGACTGACACCGGTGTCGGTATTCCGAGCAGTGAGCTGCAGAAGATCTTTGATCCCTTCCATACGAGTCGACCGACACCAAACGGCACCGGGCTCGGGCTGTCGATCTGCTATTCCATCATCCAGCGCCATCTCGGCTCGATCAGCGTGACCAGTCGAGTGGGTGAGGGAAGCACCTTTCGTGTTCAGTTGCCGATCCTGTGATAAGGGTCACAGCGGCTTGAGCAATGCCCGAGGTCAGCGTCCTACTGGTCGATGACGAGCCCAATATTTGCTGGGCCATCAAGGCCCTCCTGCGTCCTCCAGGTTATCGGCTACTGAGTCTGAACAGCGGCTCAGAGGCCCTGTCGCGACTTCAGCAGGAGTCCTTCGAGCGCATCATTTTGGATGCCAAGCTCCAGGATATGAATGGGCTGGACTTGGCCGGGCGCATTCGCCTGCTCAATCCCAAGGCCTGGATTGTGCTGGTCTCGGCCTTCTATTACCGCGACGACCCGGCGGTGACCGCGGCCTTGAGCGAGGGCAGTATTCAGCGCTTCGTGGCTAAGCCTTTCTCGCATCAGGTGTTGCTGGACGCGCTCGATCCTGAACGGTCAGCGGCAGAGGGTGCTAGCGAGCCGCTTGCTAGCCGTTAATAATTCTCAATCACTAGGGTTTGGTCGCCATACCTATGGAATCTGTTCCATGGTGTATCGATCAGTATATCAGCAGATGGTCCCGGTGAATGATGCCTATTTGGCCACCGAGTCTTTTTAAATCAATAGCTTGTATTTTTTTTGTTACCTGCTCCGATCTTGGCCCATGCCTTGCTCCCTTATCACTGACAGCGCAACCGCACTGTCTCTGAAGTCAAATGCGCTTTGCCGCATAGGAGTAGTTACATGGCTAACATCGCAAAATCCACTGACTCTTCAAGTCTGGCCGAAGTTGTTGATCGCATCCTCGACAAAGGTATCGTGGTTGATGCGTGGGTCAAGGTCTCGCTGGTTGGTATCGAGCTGCTCTCGGTCGAGGCCCGCGTCGTCGTGGCCTCGGTTGAGACCTACCTCAAATACGCTGAGGCCATTGGTCTGACCGCCAGCGCTGCAGCACCTGCCTGACAGCATGGCAGCCTCGGGGTGAGTTGACCTGTTTGATGCGCCCCTGAGGAAGTCCCGCGCGTCGATCCACCGACAGCGGGACTTGTGGTTCCTGGATTGGCCTGAGGAGACAGACGATGAGCAAGATTTTAGATGAGATGACGCATCTGCGCAGCGATATCGATCGCGCGCGAGAGGGCCGCGCGCAGGCCCAGCAGGCGCGCTCCGAGCAGCTTGCGGACCAGGCATCGCTAGTAGAAGGCCTGCTCACCGGCTTTGCCGCGGCGCGCGCCGACCAGGGTGCGGCTGACCGCGCCGCACGTCAGCAGTTTCTCGCTGGCTTAGGGCAAGATATCAACGCCTTGAGCCAAGGCGTGCGCGACATGATGCAGGATCTGCAGCAAGCCAGGACCGAGCAGGCGGCGGCTGCGGCCGAAGAGCGCCGCGCCCAGGTCGAGGCGATTGCCGATGACATTCGCGGGACGCTTGGCGAGTTCAAACAGTCGATGATCGCTTTTCGCTCCGATTACCTGGCATCCGTCGATGAGGATGCTTCCGCGCGTGCTGGCTTTGTCGCTGAGACCGCGCGTCAGGTTGGCGATCTGCTGAATGGCTTCAAGCAGGAGCGCAGCCAACAGGCTGCCGCCGCTGCTCAGACGCGACTTGCTTTCATGCGGGATCTCAGCAGCCAGGTTGCCGCGATTCAGAACTCGGTGGCTGAGGATCTTGCTGGGGTGCGGCAGTTGTTTGGAGCAGCCTCTGAGTCCGCTGCTCGTTCAGCCAAGCCTGTATCGAACTCGGCGCGGGCAAAAAAGCCGGCTACCGCGCCAGCATCGCCAGCACCATCGGCCGCGCCAACCAAGCAGGCGGGGACGCATGAGCAAGCCCAGCCGGTGGCCGATGAGTCGGTGACCAATGGTGGCAAGGCTCCGGCAGCCGCACACAAGCCGAGGAAGTCAAGTGCTCACCAGGAAGCAAAGGCGAAAGCGTCGAAAGAATCGATAGCAGGCGACTGAGAGATCGATGCCTGAGCGCTGATCGCGACCTGATGGCCCGGGTTGCCAGGATCAGCGCTGACCCGTCCTGGCCCGATTTGATTGGGCCGTTTCGTTGATGTCTTGATGTGCGCTGAGCCTGGAATTGAATGATGACCCTGGAAAGTCTTCGACCCGATGTCGGTCTGAATGATGATGATCTCGTTGTCCCCGAGGCGAGCGAGACCTTTGTCTCCACACCCTATGTGGAGGAGGTGACGAATCGGGCGCTGGTCTATCTGCGGGCCGGTTATCCAGTGCATCTTGCCGGCCCTTCTGGGACTGGTAAGACGACCATGGCCTTCCATTTGGCCGCGCTCTGGGGGCGGCCGGTGACTCTGATCCATGGTAATGATGAGTTTAGCGTCTCTGATCTGATCGGCACCAATGATGCCGGCTATCGGCGCAGCAAGGTGGTTGATAATTACATCCATTCGGTAGTGCGCACTGAGGAAGAGATGCGGCAAATGTGGGTCGATAATCGCCTGACGACCGCCTGTCGCAATGGCGATACGCTGATCTACGATGAGTTCAATCGCTCACGGCCCGAGGCGAACAATGTGCTGCTCTCGGTGATGTCGGAGGGGATCTTGAACCTGCCGGGATTGCGCACGGCGGGAGAGGGCTACCTGGATGTCGGCGGCGATTTTCGTGCCATCTTCACCTCCAATCCTGAAGAATACGCCGGCACGCACAAGACCCAGGATGCGCTAGCGGATCGCATGATCACGATCCGTCTGAATCCGCCGGATCGCGATACCGAGATCGAGATCGTCAAGGCCAAGGCCGGCATCGATGAATTTGAGGCCGGTCATATCGTTGACATCATTCGTGAGTTGCGCGGCAGCGGCGAGAACAAGACGCGACCGACCCTGCGCGCGGGGATTGCGATTGGCAAGATCCTCGGTATGGTCAATGGCCGAGCGCGCTTTGGCGACCGCTTCTTCCATGGCGTCTGTTATGACGTGGTCAGCACTGAAAGCGCAAAGGTCCTGCATGATGGGCAGTCGATCTTCCGGCAATTGGTCGACAGCGTGATCAAGCAGGTCTGTCCGCCGGTGGCGGCTGGACCAGGCGCCGAGGCTGCCGGTAGGAGCGCGTTGAGCGATGACATTGTCGTCGCTTTGAGCGGCAAGCCAAATCTGATCAGGAGTCAATAATGGCAATCAAGACAACGCGTCCACCGCGCACCTTAAGCGACATCAAGACCGTCGCGGGACGAAGCTCGAATAAGAATCAACGGCGCTACGCCAGTTATTTTCAATTAGGTGCGCTAGAGCTTGAGCGTTATCGTCGAGGGCTTGAGCGGGATGCGGCACAGGGGCGGATTGATGGCATCAATGAGCGCCTTGGTGAGATCGAGACTGAAATGCAGGGCCTGCTCGTCGAGGCTGGGGTCGAAGGCGTACAAAGATCGACCAAACAGGATGCTCGCGCGCCCGCTGGCCGTCGCTCGGAGACTTGCAGCCGGTCCACCTCGGGCGAGCCAACAGGCCAGTCTCGTGGGCTACGCATCCGCTATTGAAACGCAAGCCTCAACCGCGATCAAACAATCCGCAGGATTATCATGGCTCAGAAATCGAAATCGCCGGGCGGAAAATTTATCTATGCGCTGGTCGATGTTGGTGATGAGGCGCCCGCTTATCGCGTGACCGGACTGAATAAGGAGCGAGTCTATGGCCTGAATGCGGGCCATATCGGCGCGGTCGTCAGTGATATTCAAAGTGCCCGTGTGCGCCCGGAACGGCGCCATCTGATGGCGCATCGCGCCGTGCTCGCTCATCTTTTGGAACAGGGCACCGTATTGCCAATGCGTTTCGGCGTCATTGCAACCAGTGCCGCGGCGGTACAGAGCTTATTGACTGGTAATCGTGCCGCGATCGAGGAGCAGTTACAGCGGGTGCGCCACCGCGTTGAGATGGGGCTTCGCGTCTCCTGGGACGTCGGTAACATCTATGAGTATTTCGTCAGCATGCACCCCGTCCTGCGCGAGATGCGTGATTATGTGATGCAAGAAGAGCATAACCGACGCGAAGAGAAGATCGAGCTAGGCCGAATGTTCGATCGCTTGGTGCAGGAAGAGCGCGAGCGGCATACCGCAGCGGTCATCGAGGTGTTACGCGGCTATTGTGAAGAAGTGGTTGCGAATCCTCCTAAGCATGAAAAAGAGGTGATGAATCTGGCTTGTCTGGTCGACAAAGCAGCGCAGGCCGAGTTCGAGAAAGGTGTGTTTGAGGCCTCAAAGCGATTCAATAACGACTTTCTGTTCGATTACAACGGCCCTTGGGCACCCCACAATTTCGTCGATCTCGATCTGCAGACACCCTCTCAGCCAGCGAATCGAGCGGCCGTCGGCTAGGCGGTCACGCGATGACAGGTCGACCAGTCACAGGATGAGGCCGGTGCTGTGCTACTGATCGATGACATTCTTTTCAGCCCCTATCGCGGTCTGTTCTGGGTATTTAAGGAGATCCATAAGGCCGCACTCGAGGAGGTTAAAGGCGAGGCGGCGCGTATCCGCAATGAGCTCACCGATCTCTACACGATGCTCGAGACCGAGCAGATCGATGAGGAGGAGTTCGACCGCCGTGAGGGACCGTTGCTTGACCGGCTCGACGAGCTCGAGGCGGATGAAGCGCCAGATGAGGACGATGAGGAGGATGAAGATCAGGATGACGAAGATCTGGATGATGCGGATGCGGATGCGGATGCGGATGCGGATGCGGTTAATGAGGTTTCGGATGCGCATGATGAGGATTCGGAGGATAACCAGGCCGATAGCGAGGATGGCGAAGACGACTGGGAAGCCCACAAATGACCCTGATGGCACAGCCTGAATTTGCGCATGAGCCGGCATTGGCGCTGCTTTGTTGTCGATCCGCTGAGCTGAGCCTGGCGTGAGCGATGCGAGCATCGGCATCGCTGCTGGCACCCTGAGCGGTGGCAGTCAGGGGCTGGGTCAAGATCAGGATCTCGGTCATGGCACTGGCAGGTCGAGGACACCCGGAGCCGAGCAGCAGCACATCTCGCTGTGCGAGGCGCTGGATCGCATCCTCAACAAGGGCGCCGTGGTGGTGGCTGATCTGACCATCTCGGTTGCCGATATCGATCTCATTTACATCAACTTGCAGGCCCTGATCACCTCGGTCGAGACCGGGCGGCGGCTGCAGCAAGAGGCGGCTCATGAACGACAAACAGCCGACGGCGGCAAATCCTAAACGACCTCAGGGGGTGCTGCCGGATGCGCTGGACAGGTCGCTGCAGGCGTCTACCCGATTCTCAGGGACCGGCTCAGTAGGCGGTCGCAAGCGCCTGGAGATTGATGGCGAGCGCGTGCGTGATGGGTTAGCGCAATTGGTGCTGACGCTGATCAAGCTGCTGCACGAGCTGCTAGAGCGACAAGCGATCGCGCGGATGGACTCCGGCTCGCTGAATGACGAGGAGATCGAACGACTCGGCCTGACACTGATGCGTCAGGCCGATGAGCTGGCACGCGTGCGCAAGGCCTTTGGCCTGCGCGATGAGGATTTGAACATCGATCTCGGCCCGTTGGGCCGACTGCTTTAAAGATGCATCATGGCCACCAATCAACGCAATCTGACCCATGCGACCGACAGCACAACCGTCGCCGACCTGCTTGAGCGCTTGCTGGATAAGGGGGTTGTGATTGCGGGCGACATCCGCGTCAAGCTGGTCGAGGTCGAGCTGCTGACGATCGAGGTGCGGCTGTTGATCTGCTCGGTCGATCGCGCCGTCGAGATGGGTGTCGACTGGTGGCGTGGCAACCCAACCTTCGATACCAAGGCGCGTGACCCACAGTTGAACACCCCAGGACTAGAAGAACGGCTGGCTCGGCTGGAGGAAAAGCTTGAGACGCCAGCGTCGTCCGACCCGGAATCTCGATAGGGAATCTGATATCGTCTTTGTTGATTTCGAGCCGACCAAAGGCAAAGAGATCGGTAAGTACCGTCCGGCGCTGGTGTTGCGAGCAGGGCTTATAACCAGGCGACTGGCCTGCTCATCTGCTGCCCGATCAGCACCAGTCTCCGGGGTGCGGCCACAGAGGTGCTCCATTTGGCCTCGACGCGGGTTGTAGATATCAGGCATAAGCGGGCTGAAAGCCGGCCTGATGCCCCTGGCCCTCGGTCGCTGGGCGGTCTTGATCCCAATAGGGCGAGAGCTTGCGCAGTTGAGCGACGACCGGTGGCACGGCTTCGATGACGCGTTCGATCTCCTCGGCCGTGGTGTAGCGCGAGAGCGAGAAGCGGGTGGTGCCGTGGGCGGCAGTGAAGGGGATGCCCATGGCGCGCATCACATGGCTTGGCTCAAGCGAGCCCGAGGTGCAGGCCGAGCCACTGGAGGCGGCGATGCCAAGCTTGTTCAACAGCAGCAAAATGGCCTCACCCTCGATGAACTCGAAGGCGATGTTGCTGGTGTTCGGTAGTCGATTGCTGGGATCGCCGGTGACGAAGCTGTTGGGGACCACCTCAAGGATGCCTTGCTCAAGCCGGTCGCGCAATGCGGCGACCTGGGTGCGCTCGGTCTCAAGATGGGCTTGGGCCAGCTCGCAGGCCTTGCCGAGCGCGACGATCGAGGCGCTATTCTCGGTGCCAGCACGTCGACCGCGCTCTTGATGGCCACCACGCAGCAGCGGACGGAAGCGGGTGCCGCGACGCAGATAGAGCACGCCGATACCCTTGGGCGCATGCAGCTTGTGCCCGGACAGCGAGAGCATGTCGATGGCCGTCGTCTTGAGATCGATCGTCAGCTTGCCGACGGCTTGCACCGCGTCGGTATGGAACATCACACCGGCCTCGCGTGCCATCTCGGCCATCTGTTCGACCGGGAACAGGGTGCCGGTCTCGTTGTTGGCCCACATCACCGAGACGATGGCGACCTGATCGCTAAGCAGCGATTGATACCGCGCGAGATCGAGGCGCCCCTGGCCATCGACCTCGAGCCTGTGAACGGTATAGCCGTCCTTCTCCAGATGCTCGCAGAGGCTCAGCACTGCCGGATGTTCGACCACCGTGGTGATGATCTCGCGGCGCTCCGGCTGGGCCTTGAGCGCGGACAAGATGGCGGTGGAATCGGACTCGGTGCCGCAGGAAGTGAATACGATCTCGGAGTCGAGCTCGGCGCCAAGCAGGGCTTGCACCTGCTGGCGCGCGGTCTTGATCGCGCGCCCGACCCGGTCGCCGAACTGATGCATCGAGGAGGCGTTGCCGAACTGATCGCTGAAGTAGGGCAACATCGCCTCGACCACTTCGGGTGCGACCATGGTGGTGGCGTTATTGTCGAGATAGATACCGGTGCTGGGTTGATCGCTAGACATGCTGGTTGAGCTCATGGTGTCGGTGTTCATCGTCTGTGTCACGCGAAGCCGATCAATCCGCTAAACTGCTCCGTCACGGACTCATGGTCTCGCCCAAGCCAAGTGCTTTCTTTGCTGAGCATTTTCGCGTCTTTGCGTCTTCGCGTGACATCTTCTTTTTCGCAAGACTCTTTTCGTAAGGCTTTCGCCTGAGCTGTTTGCGTTGAATCAAGCTTTTATTGCCGAAGCACAGGCTCAGGCGCGCTGAGCAACGGCCATCGCCTGTTCTGGCAGCACGCGAACCAGTTCACCGAGATCCTCGCAGATGCGCTCCTGAATACCTTCCAGCGTCACCGCGGCAAGCTGGCAGCCGGAGCAGGCGCCGACCATCTTGACGAAGATGTTCTTGCCATCGACATCAATTAGTTCGATATCGCCATGGTCGCGCTGCAGATTTGGCCGAATCGACTCGATGGTCTGCTCGATGCGGCGGATGCGGGCGAGATTGCTCAGCTTGGGGCGAGACTTTGCGCTGGGTTCAGCCTGGTTCGCTGTTGCCGCCGCTGGCGATGCGGCGGCTAATGCGGCGCTGCCAGGAGGTGGTGCGACGCTTGCTGATGACGCGGGCGGCGCTGTTGCGCTCGTTGCAACGGCTGCCGCATCCGTCGACGGCTGTTCAGCCGGCGAGGCTGTTTGGGCGCGCTTCGGCATCAGCGGCATGCCCACGGCAACCCGCTGGCGCTCCGGTGCTTTGGCTGGTGAAGCAGCTGGCTGAAAATCGCGCCCCTGCTCCTTGAGCACACGCGCAAGGATGGTTTCGATGCCTTCATGACAGGCCGAGCAGCCGCCCCCGGCCTTGGTGTAGTTCGATACCTCTTCGACGCTGCTGAGATGGTTCGCGCGGATGGTCTCCTCGATCAGCACCTCATCGACGGCGAAGCACTTGCAGATCATGGCGCCTTCTTCATGATCGTCGCTCCAGACCTCGCCGCGGTAGTTGGCGACCGCCGATTGCAGGGCTTCGCGACCCATCACCGAGCAGTGCATCTTCTCTGGCGGCAGGCCGTCGAGGTAGTCGGCGATGTCCTGATTGCTGACCTTGAGGGCCTGATCAAGCGTCATACCCTTGATGATCTCGGTCAGTGCCGAGCTGGAGGCGATCGCCGAGCCGCAGCCGAAGGTCTGGAAGCCGGCGTCGAGGATGGTCTCGTTCTCTGGGTCGACCTTCAGGGTCAGGCGCAGCGCATCGCCACAGGAGAGGGAGCCGACCTCGCCGATCGCATTGGAGTCAGCGACGGCGCCGGCATTGCGCGGGTTGAAGAAGTGCTCTTTGACGGTGTCTGAGTAATCCCACATGGTCTGGCTCCAGGCTCGAGTTTTTGGCGGCTGCTGGCGCTGAAGGGGCGCCGATCGGTGCGATTGAGAATCCGCATGGTTGTCTTGGCAAGCAACTCTTGGGCCTAGAGTGAGGGAGGTTTCAGGTCTCTGAAATTCAAGAGATTCCATCCGCCTCTTGGCACGGGTTGTCGGGCTTGCAACAAGCAGGTTGTCGGCAGCGTAACGCGCACTCGGATTTTTTCGTGCTTTGGGATTGATTCAAGCGATACGATGCGGACAGTCGACGAGCTGATCTTTAGATTGAACAAGGAGAAAGACTGATGGGGCTACCTCAGCGAGATACCGACTATCACAGCTACGGTGAACATCTGACCTGGCAGGATGACATTGTGCCCGAGCCCTATGATGGGATGGTCGTGAGCGAGGCCGATTATTGGCGGTACTACGCGGATTGGCCGGATGTGACCTACGAATGGCATCAGGGGCGATTGGAGGCCAAAGGCGTGTCGGACTGGGCAACGATTCTATTATTTCAATGGTTTATCGCGCTCATCCGGTATTGGCTCGACAGCCATGCCGGTGGGCAACTGGTCAACCAGGAGATGGGATTCGTGCTCAACCTCGCCGGTCAACGCAGCATCCGACGACCGGATACGGGCATCATCCTGCCGCACAATCCACATCAGCTGCAACTCCCTGACCGCAGTTATCCAGGGGTCTTCGATCTGTGCCTCGAAGCCCTCTCCGATAGTGATCCGAGACAAAAGGCGCGCGACCAAGTGGTCAAGTATCGGGAATACGCCCAAGCAGGAGTGCCCGAATATTATATTCTGGCTGGCGACCTCGCCAATTGCGCTTTTTATCGTCGCGATCCGCAAGGCTTCTACCAACCGCTCATGCCTGACGCGGAGGGGATCATGGCATCCGTCGCGTTACCCGGATTGCGCTGGCGCCAACGCGACCTGGTCAAGCAACCGTCTTTAGAAGGACTCCTGACTGATCCAGTCTACCGTGATTATGTGCTGCCTGAATTCAGTCGAGCCCGGGAGGCTCAAGCCGCCGCGCTCGTGCGAGCTGATCAAGAGGCCCGGCGGGCGGAGCAAGCGGCCCAGCGGGCGGAGCAGGAGGCCCAGCGAGCGGAGCAGGAGGCCCAGCGCGCCGATCAAGAGGCCCAGCGCGCTAATCAAGAAGCCGCGCGAGCAGCGCTGCTGACCGCGCGCTTACGCCAACTCGGCATCGATCCGTCCTAGCGGCGCTTGGCTTGGCGCTGGAGCCTGTTGACCGCCCGCCCGACGAGCGATAACAGCATCCACGCCTGTTCACCCGTCATCCTCATCACTGACCTCGGCGAGGACCAATCCGGTGGCGCTGTCGAGGTCACGAGTGAAGCGCAGGCAGTGCTCGCTGGCGTCGATCAGGTAGAGATTAAAGCCAGCGGATTCGCGCACTGGCTCGATGCCGGCGCTGATGTCGTCATCGAGGCAGTGGGTGAAGTGATGGTCTGGGAAGGCGTCGCGCAGGGCCGCGACCGAGTCGGCGCTGAGGCCGGCGCGGCTGACGATGGTCTCGATCTGATCGAGAAAGACTGGAGTAATCATGCTGTGTGTTGGCTTCAGGCTGCCGCCGTGCTGCCGGTCGTGCGCGAGCAAGCGTCCGTGCCAGTCTCGAGCGGGTCTTGGGGTTCCTTATGCTTCTTCAGCGGATCGCTCGAAGTGGACGCGGTCTTCGGTTGCAGTGCCCATGATCTTGGCGAGCCAGGGTGGCGTTTTTGCGGCGAGCGTGCGCGAGAGCTCGGCGATATGCTCGCGGGCGTTGCCCATCTGCGGACGTTTGATCGGATGGATGTCGCGCTTGACGACCTTGGCCGCGGCCGGGCCGCCGATGGAGGCGACGTAGAGGACCTGGCAGTCGGCGATCAGTGAGGCGCGATAGCTGTTTTTATCGTCTTGTAGCTCGCCGGCGGTCGGGTCGATGTCGCGGCAGTCGATGAGCTTGTAGCTGTCGGCGGAGACCTGATAGACCAGAAAGCGCTGGCAGGAGCCGAAGTGGCCGTCGAGCAGCTCGCCGCCGTTGGAGGCGCAGGCGACGCGGATTGAGTTGGGCAGTTCGCCGTCGCTGTAGGACTCGGGCTCGGGTGCGGGTTCGATGTCGGTGTTACCTTGGCCTTTGAGGCGGGCGAGGGCCTCTTTGAGCGAGGCGCTGTCGATCTCGCCGAGGTCGCCATTGGCGGCTTGTTTGAGGTCTTTGACGGTGAGTGTGTCGAGATTGGCGGCGGTTGGTGGCAGGCCGACGGCGTTGGCGAGCACGCGCAGGAGCCGGGCGATGTCGGTATCTGGGAGGGCGCGCGCGGCGAGACCGATGCGCAGCGCGATCTCGTCGGATAAGGTCGGTTGGGTCATCGGTGGCTCCTTTTCTTGGCGTTGGTGGTGGCCGAGACTGCGGGTTGGGTGCAGGCAGAGTCTGCCGGGTAGCGCCCGCCGGGGGACGCCGTGAATCCGTCCTTGGAGGCTCGAGCGCAGCATCCTTGCTGCGCACGCCTCCGGCGGGCGCCACCCGACAGACTCTGCTCGCACTTTGGCTGTTTGCGGACGTCCGGCGGCGTTTGCTGCTGGCTCACGGACAGCCTTTAGTTGCTTGCGCTTTTCGCTCGACCCTATCTTAGGCGGGGACGATGCAGTCGTCTTCCATGCAGACGTCGAGGCACTGCGGGTCGGCGTCGTCGCACTCGGTGCAGGTGGCGGCGTCGATCTTGTAGGTGCCTTTAAAAGCCGTGATGCTATCGGTCGGGCAGACGGATACGCAGTCGCCGCAGGCGGTGCAGAGGTCGCGGATGATTTGTAAGGCCATGGTGTACCTCCGGTTGGGGCGTTGTGATGGCGGCTATGTCGGATGTTGGTCACGCATTGCCGCGCGAGCTGGATTAGGGCGTCGCTGCAGTAGCAAGTTTGCTGGCTTTGGTGACTCGCTCAGCTCTCGGCGCGCTTGAAGCGCAGGGTGGTTGGGAATCTGGGTGGTGGGCTGACCGGGTCGATGTACCAGCGTGAGCCGTCGGTCAGCTCGACAGCGCCACCCCAGGCGTCGCTGGTATCGGTCTCGACGCTGGCGATGGTCTCTTCCATGTCTTTCTTGGCGACATAGAACAGCAGTCCACCGCTGTCGTTCTTTCGGATCATCACGTTCGGCATCTTGTACGATCTCTTTGTTTTGGCTAGTCGGCGGTGCTTGTGACTCAGTGGTGTCGATCGCCCGCTGCCGGTCGCCGGGCCACCAGGGACTGGATTCATGCCACCCTCTGCTGTCCGGTGTTCTTGAGGCGCTAGTCGTGGTCCTGGTGTCCCCGGTCAGCGGCGTCGATCGCCCGGATGGCGATCGCCGAGCCTCCAAGGACGGATTCACGGCGTCCGCTGACCGGGGGTACCAGGGCCGCGACGGGACCTTTGGCACTGAGTAGGCGTTCCATGTCGCCTGAGCGTGCAGACAGTCCCACCCCGGCCCGACAAGAGGAGGAAGCCGCTTGTCGGGCCGAAAGCCACCTTCGCGGTTATCGAACCAGGTCGTAACCGAAGTCGGTAACGCCCATCTCGTTGGTCTCGCGATCGAGCTGCTCGAGCACGGCGTTGACCAAGGTGGTCAGCATGTACATCGCGCCTTCGTAGCCGAGCGTGGTCATCCGATGCAGGTGATGACGATCGAAGATCGGGAAGCCGAGGCGGATCAGCGGGACTTCATGCTCCTTGCCCTTGTGCAGGGTGTCGCGCTGGATGAACTTGCCGTAGCTGTTACCGATCAGGAAGTCCGGCTTGTCGGTGAAGCAGAGTGAACGCAGGTGCCAGAGGTCTTTGCTGATGTAGACGGTCGAGTTCTGTCCATAGGGCGAGTCGGCCAGCATCGCCTCCATTGTCTTCTTCCAACGCTTGTTGGCGTGATGACAGAGGATATGCTTCGGCTCAGCACCGAGTTCGAGCAGGAACTTGGTCAGGCCCATGACGAAGTCGGCATCGCCGTAGAGCGCGAAGCTCTTGCCGTGCAGCCACTGATGGCTGTCGGTCATCATGTCCACCAGGCGACCGCGCTCCTTGGCCAGGGAGGCCGGGATCTCCTTGCCGGTCAGCTCCGAGACCTTCATCAGGAAGTCGTCGGTCCACTCGAGACCCATCGGGATGTCGATCTTCGAGGCCGGCTGATGCCAGACGGTGTCGATGTACTTCTTGGTCTTGGGCAGCTGCCAGGGCTGCAGCAGCAGGGTGTCGATGGCGTTAGGGGCGTCCTTGATCTCATCGATCTTGGTGCCGCCGTCGTACATCCGGTACTCGCCATCGGCTGGCGTGTCGAGCACATCGGTCGGGTCGCTGAGCAGGCTGTAGTCGACGCCCATCTCCTGCATCATCCGGTGCATGATGCGGAAGTTGCCCAGGTAGGTCTCGAAGCCCGGTACCAGGTTGATCTTGCCGTTACTGCCGACCTCTTTACCCTCCATCTCGTTGAGGGTGAAGTAGCGCATAGTGCCTTCGAACATGTTGTCCCAGCCGGTGGTGTGGCTGCCGACGAAGCTCGGGGTGTGGGCGAACGGGGTTGGGAACTCGGGCGGGATGTGCCCTTCCTTCTTGGCGTTGCCGATGAAGGCGTTGAGGTCGTCACCGATGACCTCGGCCATGCAGGTGGTAGAGACCGCGATCATCTCTGGCTTGTAGAGCGCTTTGGCGTTCTCGAGGCCGTCGAACATGTTCTTCTGGCCGCCAAAGACCGCCGCATCCTCGGTCATCGAATCGGAGACGCAGGCGATCGGCTCCTTGAAGTGGCGGTTGAAGTAGGTGCGGAAGTAGGCGACGCAGCCTTGGGACCCGTGCACGTAGGGTAGGGTTTTCTCGAAGCCGAGCGCGCAGAGCACGGCGCCGAGCGGCTGACAGGCCTTGGCCGGATTGATGGTCAGGGCCTCACGGGCGAAGTTGAGCTCTTGGTATTCCTTGGTCGTGGTCCACTCGAAGGTCTCATCGAGCTTGGCCTGATCGACACGCTCCTCTGAGGTCTCGCGCTTGCTGGTGATGCTGGCCTGGTAGTCCTCATCGAGGAACAGCGGATAGCCGGGCTTGATCTTGTCGACGGTCTGGGTCATCGGTGTGCTCCTGCCGCGCCGCTTATCCGCGGACTGACGGCGAGTGAAAACGGGATCGTTCGGTGCTTGCTATGGCTTGGCTATGGCGTTGACCTTAGGGCGCCGGTGCCGGCCTCACGTTTAGCGGACGCCGTGCATCCATCCTTGGAGGCTCGGCGATCGCCATCCGGGCGACCGATGCCGCCGGCCGTGAGCCCGGCACCGGCCCTTTGGCCTGGTTTAGTGCCGGGCTAGCCGATCAAGCGCTGGCGGCCATGGGGGCTTCGCTCTCGCCCTCGGCCGGCTTGAGCCAAGGTGCCTTCATGCTGTTCCAGCAGGGGTTGTTGATGGTCATGTCCATGTCGCGGGCGAAGATGGCGAAGCCGTCGTAGCCGTGATACGGCCCGGAGTAGTCCCAGGAGTGCATCTGGCGGAAGGGGATGCCCATCTTCTGGAAGATGTACTTTTCCTTGATGCCAGAGCCGACCAGGTCGGGCTTGAGGGCCTTGGTGAATTCCTCGAATTCGTAGCCGGTGACGTCGTCGTAGAGCAGGGTCGAATCGCCCATCTCCTTGACGGTGCGGTCGTAGTCGTCGTTATGGGCGAATTCGTAGCCGGTGCCGACCACCTCCATGCCAAGATCTTCGTAGGCGCCGATGATGTGACGCGGACGCAGACCGCCGACGTAGAGCATCACCTTCTTGCCTTCCAGACGCGGGCGGTACTTGGCGATGATGGCGTCGTACTCGGCCTGGTACTTGGCGATGACCTTCTCGGCATTGGCCTGGATGGTCTCGTCGAAGAACTCGGCGATCTTGCGCAGCGATTCGGCGATCTTGGTCGGCCCGAACAGGTTGTACTCCATCCAAGGCACGCCATAGCGCTCTTCCATGTGGCGGCTGATGTAGTTCATCGAGCGGTAGCAGTGGATCAGGTTGAGCTTGACCTTGGGGGTCAGCTCCATCTCTGAGAGGGTGCCGTCACCAGACCATTGCGCGACCACCCGCAGACCCATCTCCTCGAGCAGGATGCGTGAGGACCAGGCATCGCCGCCGATGTTGTAGTCGCCGATGATAGCGACGTCATAGGGCGTGGTCTCGAAGCTGGTGTCGTTGTCGCGGTTGTGCACGACATGGTCGCGGATCGAGTCGTTAGCGATGTGATGGCCGAGCGACTGCGAGACGCCGCGGAAGCCTTCGCAGCGCACCGGGATGACCGGCTTGTGATGCTCTTTGGTCTTCTGCTTGGAGACCGACTCGATGTCGTCGCCGATGAGGCCGATCGGGCATTCAGACTGCACCGAGACGCCCTTGGAGAGCGGAAACAGTTGCTCGATCTCGTCGAGCATCTTCGCCAGCTTCTTGTCGCCGCCAAAGACGATGTCCTTCTCCTGGAAATCAGAGGTGAAGTTCATCGTGCCGAAGGTGTTCACGCCGGTCATGCCGGTGTAGTAATTACGACGTCCAGCGCGCGAGTACTGACCACAGCCGACGGGGCCGTGGGAGATATGGATCATGTCCTTGATCGGGCCCCAGACCACGCCCTTGGAGCCAGCGTAGGCACAGCCACGAATGGTCATCACGCCAGGCTGGGACTTGCGGTTGGAGGTGATGCACTTCTTCGACTGCTCGACCGATGGGTCATTGACGGCCAAGTGCTTGGCGCGGTCTTTCTTCGCCTTCTCGGGGTAGACCTCGAGCACCTCTTGGATCAGGGCTTGGGTCTCGTCACGGGTCATTGTTGCCATGTCGGCGTTCCTCTCATCGGCGCCGCCGCTCATCCGCGGACCGACGCACGTTGAAGCATCGAACTCATCCCTCGCGGTTGCGCCCTGTGGCAGCGAGACGAGGGACCGGTGAGATCGGCAGGGCGATCGGTAGTGGTTTAGGCTGCGACGGCCTCTTCAGAGGCGGCCTTGCCCACGATGCTCTCGTCTTCTTCTTCCATCAGACCGAAGTCCATCAGCAGGTCTTCGAGGGCATCCATCGAGATCGGCGTCGGGATCACGAAGTTCTTGTTGTCGATGATCTTCTGCGCCAACTGGCGATATTCATCGGCTTGCTTGGCGGTTGGGTCGTATTCGATCACCGTCATGCGGCGGATCTCGGCGCGCTGGACGACGTTGTCGCGTGGTACGAAGTGGATCATCTGGGTGCCGAGCTGACGCGCCAGCTCCATGATCAGCTCGTCTTCGCGAGCGGTGTTGCGGCTGTTGCAGATCAGGCCTGCCAAGCGCACGCCACCAGAGCTGGCGTACTTCACGATGCCCTTGGAGATGTTATTGGCCGCATACATGGCCATCATCTCGCCAGAGCAGACGATGTAGATCTCCTGCGCCTTGTTCTCGCGAATCGGCATGGCGAAGCCACCGCAGACCACATCGCCGAGGACGTCATAGAAGACGAAGTCGAGCTCGTCGTCGTAGGCGCCTTCCTCTTCCAGGAAGTTGATCGCGGTGATGACACCACGGCCAGCGCAACCGACACCAGGCTCCGGGCCGCCAGACTCGACGCACTTGATGCCGGCATAACCGGCGCGCAGTACATCTTCCAGCTCGAGGTCTTCGACCGAGCCAGCATCCGCCGCGAGGTGCATAATGGTTTCCTGCGCCTTGGCGTGCAGGATCAAACGGGTGGAGTCGGCCTTCGGGTCACAGCCAACGATCATGACCTTCTTGCCGAGTTCAGCGAGGCCAGCAACGAGATTCTGAGTGGTGGTGGACTTGCCGATTCCGCCTTTGCCGTAGATGGCGCATTGACGCAGTGCCATGAGATTCTCCCGGTTGGATGCCCTGTCGGGCGATGAACAGATGGTTCGCTCACCGGGGTACTAAGCACAGCCTGTGCCAAACAAGTAAAATTTCCTCAATGTACTGAAATAAAAGTTAAAAATAACTCTGGCGCCGGTTTGTCATCTTCGTAGCATAGGCAACAAGGCCCCAGCCTTTGTGTGTCTAGCGACAGCCGACGTTCTAACTCCGACATGCCTCAGCTCCAGCCCACAGACCGGCCTAGGTCACAGCCATCCTCTCAGCCATCCTCTCAGCCATCGCTGCCGTCGAATGCGCGCCTGCCCATCAATCGTTGCAACCTGCCAGCCGTCATCCTTGGTGGGCTGACCTACCAGGCGCATCCGGTCTCACTCGAGATCGACGGCATTCGTGCCTTCCATCAAGACCTGTTCCGGCTTCTGGCGCCGATCGATAACAGTCGCGAGCGCGCTGAGCGCTTTGTCGACTATATGGCCGCCCACTTCTGTCTCGATGATCTCGAGGCCGCCGGCCTAGCTGCAGAGCGCGTCAAGAAATACCGGCGCAACGCCAACTACCTGCGAATGGTGCGGGGCTGGTCGTTCGACGCTGACGGGCGCGAGGGTGCCGTGCTCAAACACTGGGTCGAGACGCGCTTTGGTCTGCTCGCCCGCTATCATGCGGGGCCGCTCGACGGTGCTGATCCGGATGCCTATCACCTTTACCTTGCCCAGGGTACCAAGGGTCTTTACGCGACCAATGCCCTCGAGGCTCAGCTCGACCTGCTCTACACCTATTGCCAATACGAGTTGGTCCGCCAGCACCCCGAAGAGACCCATCTGACGCTGTACCGCGGCATCAACCGCATTGGCGAGCATGAGCTGTTGGATGACAGGCCCGAGTCCGGCACCACCTTAGGGGCAGCCAGCGCCGCTCAAGCGCCGGTGCGGGGCCATCGGCGCGAGGCTGGACAGGGCAGCAGCCGGTTCTGCAGTGGCTCGACGACTCCCGGCTGGCGGCGGGTCTTGCTGAATAATCTCAGTAGCTTCACCAGTAACCGCGAGCGCGCCTGCGAGTTCGGCGACTACATCCTCGAGACGCAAGTGCCGATCCCAAAGGTCTTCTTTTACAACAGCTTGCTGCCCGGTATGTTGAAGGGCGAGGATGAGTGGGTGGTGATCGGTGGGGTCTATGAGGTGGCGATCAGCTGTTTGTGAGCCTTTTCAGACTCTCAGTGACAAACGCTGTAGTCTGCTCGATGGCTCGAAAGAGCCGATTTTTTTCGCGGGGTCGGCGTCATGATGTCGGCATAACATTGATCAGGTCGCGTCCCATGCTGTGAGGAGCTTCTCGCAGTGTTGCCGGGCGCTGTCGTAGTCGAGTCGGTCGAGGTCTTGCGCCATAACGTCAAGATGAGGTGCTTTGCACTGGCCGATAGAGTTGCCCGGTTGATCAGCCAGTTGCGTCCTGAGCTTAGCAAGGGTATCGCGGGCGCTGAGACTGTTGGTCTTGATCTGCGCATACAGGGTGGAGAGCTGGCTCAAGCTTGCCGCCGATGTGGGGTTGGGGTCAGCGGTTGCAGGAGCAGGTTGTGGCTCGGCTCCGCGGATGCTGTTGAGATCAGTGCTCGAGATCAGTTGCCGCACCGCCTGCAGCGCGGGTGCAAGTTGTTGGTCAATGGCCTCCAGCAAGGGCTCGAATCTGAAATCAGGCTCAGCAGGATCGCTCTCAAGGTCGTGCAGCCTTGCTTCGAGCTGCTCGGCGGCCTTGCTGAGGTGCTCGAGATGCAGTGTCGCGGCGGCACTTTTGAGCGTATGCGCGAGGCGCTCTGCCGGTTTGAGCTGATGCGCCTGAAGCGCGTGGCGCAAACGCTGACCGGCGTCGGCATAATCGCGTGCGAAACCGAGTATGAGTTTTTGCAGCAATGCCCGGTTGCCATCGCAGCGCTGGAGCGCAGCTGGCAAGTCGAACGGTGGCAGCTGCGAAGGCAGCCATGTGGATGATTGTGCTTCTCCTAAAGCCATTTCCGATTGCGATGCTCCCGATGGCGGTTGTGCCTTCGACATCGTCCGGGATGACCCGGTGCTATCTCTACTAGAAGCAGCGTAGCAATGTTCAGACGCTTGCGCGTCAAGACGTGCGGAGGCTGTGCTGCTGGGTATTGGTGTGAGCCAACGCCGTAACAAGTTCCAAAGCTGATGGGCGTCGATCGGCTTGGTGAGGTGATCGTCCATCCCTGCCGCTAAGCTATTCGCGTGATCCTGCTCGCTGGCGTGGGCGGTCAGGGCAATGATCGGTAGCCGTGCAGAGGCCTTGTTGCCGCCGACAGCGACCAAAGCGGCCTCTTGTGCGCGAATGGCGCGGGCGGCTTGCAGACCATCCATGTCTGGCATCTGGATATCCATGAGCACCAGATCGAAGGCGCCGGTCTTGGCCTTGTGCAGACCCTCGCGTCCATTGCGGGCGACCTCAGTGTCGATGCCAAGCTCATCTAAGAGGGCGCAGACCAAGTCAGCGTTAAGCTGATTATCTTCGACCAAGAGGACCCGACACCCGCGGAATGCAAGCGGGTCAGACTGGGCAAGCGCTCTGTTGCGTTGAGTCTCAGCGAGTGCGCATTGGGCCGATGCTTCGGCACTGAGGGTGCCGAAACGAATCTGGACAGAGAAGCTAGTACCGCGTCGAGCACGCCGACGGACCTGAATCTCACCGCCCATCAGCTTGACCAATTGCTTGGTGATGGGAAGACCAAGACCCGTGCCACCATAGCGCCTGGTGGTGGAGCTGTCGGCTTGCCAGAATGGCTCGTAGAGCAGCGGTGACTGATCGGCCTTGATGCCGATACCTGAGTCATGTACCCAGAAGCCCAGACGGACCCAGTCGGTGGCGCAATCGAGCAGCCGCACGCGCACCTGGATCAGCCCCTGCTCGGTGAATTTCACGGCATTGCCGGCGAGGTTGAGCAGGGCTTGGCTGAGACGCAGCGCATCGCCAACCAGGTAGTTGGGGATGGCGGGGTCGGCCTCGATCCTGACCCGATTACCCTTGGCCGCAGCCGAGATGGCGAGGACCGAGCGCAGCTGGGCAAGTACCTCTCGGAGCTGGAAGGGGCGCGCCTCGAGCTCGAGCTTGCCGGATTCGATCTTCGACAGATCTAAGAGGTCGTTGATGAGCCGCAGTAGCCAGCGAGCGGCCTGCTCGATCTGCGCCAGCCGATCGCGAGTCTTGGCGCTGGGTGGCTCGCGCTGCGCCAATTGCGCCATGCCGATCACCGCATTCATGGGCGTGCGGATCTCGTGGCTCATATTGGCCAGAAAACGGCTCTTGGCCGCGGTGGCGCTTTCGGCCTTTTGTTTCGCGGTCAGCAGCTCACGCTCTTTGCGCATCTTCAGCTCGGCCTCGGCGAGCAGGTTGCTGAGGATCTTGAGGGACGAGGCCTGTTTCTCGGTCCAGTGGCGCGGTTGGCGTATGCTGTCAAAGCCTAAAAAGCCGACCACGCGACTGCCAATCTTGAGCGGGGCAGTGAGCAAGGACTGGATGCCCTGGCGGGAGAATTCGCGTTGTTCGGCCCCGGCCTCCGCTGGTAGCGCCTTGATCTGCGGAATCAGCACATAGTCCTGATTCAGGATCTGGCGCCTCCACCAGGGCAGGGCGTTGACCTCAGTGACCGTGTCGTGAAGAAAGCCCTCAATGCCTGGAGCGCACCATTCATGGGTGTTGCGCATCGATGTCAAATCATTCGAAAAGGCAAACAGATAGCTGCGGTCGACATCAAAAAAGGTGCCGGTCACGGCCAAGAAGTGATTGATCTTGGCATCGATGTTGTTAGGATCGGCGCTAATGAGGTCAGTCGAGAGTTCAGTGACCATCGCCTGGAATCGGCCTTGATCGGTCAGCGCCTGGTTCGCTCGCTGACTGTCGATCAGTGCCTTGCGATAACGACGATTGAGGACGGTGACGTAGGCCGAGATGAGTCCGGTGATGCCAAAGAGGGTCAGGCTAATCGCCAGACTACGATAGAACCAGCTCAGGTCCACCTGTTGCTCCGGCTGGTAGAGTAGACCCTCGAGAGAGAAGCCTGCGGGTAAGAGCCCAAGCTCGATATAGACATCGACGATGTGCTGCCAGCGGCCTGGGTTCATATAGCCGATGTCGATCAGGTCCGGCTTGATGAGGTCGCGCAGGGTGTCGGCCTCATAGCGCAGATGGTCGAGCGACTTATCCGGATTCCAGTGCTCTTGAATCAGCGCGATGATCTCTTCTGGATGCGCCATGGCATAGTCCCATCCACGCAAGCTCGCCCTGAGAAAGGCCTCGACCCGATCGGGCCGGCGCTCGAGTTCGCGATGGCTGGTGAAGAGACTATCGCCGTAGAAGTCGACGCCGTAGTGCTTGGGCCAGAGGATCTGGTAGCGCTCGCCACGCTGCTGTAGATAGTAGGGCTCGTTGGTCGCGTAGGCGCTCAGGACGTCGATGTTTGGATTCAGATAGTCGGCTTGGCCGACCTCGCCATCCGTCAGCGCGAGCTGATCGATGTCGATGCCCTCCATCGCCAGCATGGCCTGTAGCTCGGCATCGCGGGCGTCCCTGGTCATCTTCACTGCTGCGCCGATCAGATCGTGCGGCGTCACGATGTTGCTCTGCTCGCGGGCTAGCAGGACCAAGGGGGAGTGTTGGAAGATGGCCGCGAGCACGATGACGGGATCGCCATCACCGGCGCGTAGCAGGAGCTCGCTGTTGGTAACCCCGTAGTGGGCATCGCCGTCGACCACCGACTGCACGACGTCTTCCGCTTCGGAACGCTCGCGGATGATAACCTCGAGGCCGGCATCGCGATAGAAGCCTTTGGCTTGGGCCGCGTAGTAGCCGGCAAACTGGAACTGATGGAACCAGCGCAGTTGTAAAACGATACGCTCGTATTTGTTCTGGTTGTTGTGGTTGTTCTGTACGGTTTGTGCAGTCAGCTCAGTCTGCTGCACCGAGTCTTGCTGCACCGAGTCTTGCTGCCCCGAGTCTTGCTGCATCAAGTCTTGCTGCCCGGGATCAAAAGCGTCTTTGGTGATCGTTGGAGCATTTCTGTTGGGCGTATTGATGGGCGTATTGATGGGCTGAGTCATGGACTCAGTGATTGGATCTGCGGTCAGCTCAGTGTTGGACTGGTCAGCCTGAGCATGCAGTGGATCAGCCATCAGGATCAGATTCAGTGCGAGCAGGCTGAGCAGGGCCCTCGACCAGGCTAAGACGGCTTGCCGAGACTGTTTTGCGATCAGAGCCTTATCAAGGCTGAGAGGGATGTGGTGAGCGGCGTCCTGAATGTGTGCACGAGTGATCAGGGCCGCATCGGCGGTTAAGGTTGGCGTCTGCACCGCGATCAACAATTCAGATCCTTGGCTAAGCAACTGCGATTGCGACCGCTGTTCTTGGCTCGGTAGAGCTGCTCGTCGGCTTGCCTGATCAGGAGTGAGGCGTCCGTCGTCTGATTGCAGCAGGCGGTGATGATGCCGAGGCTAATTGTCACATACTCTGCGGTTGGCGAGGATTTGTGCGGCACGGCCAGCGCCGCGACCTGCTTGCGCAGTGCCTCAGCGAGCGCGAGCGCACCCTGTGCGGGTGGACCGTCGACGAGGACACAGGCGAATTCCTCGCCGCCATAGCGGGCGACCAGATCTGTGTTACGTCTCAAACCGCGCTCAAGCACCTGTGCCACCGCACAGAGACAGTCATCGCCGAGCACATGACCATAAGTGTCGTTGTAGGCCTTGAAGTGATCGATGTCGAGCATGATCAACCCAAGCTGGGTGCCTGTGCGGGCGTGGCGGGCATGCTCCTGCGCGAGGACCTCATCGAACCGGCGCCGATTGGCGATTCCGGTCAGACCATCAGTGGTGGCCAGCTTGGCAAGTCGATCGCGCGCTTGCTTCAGCTCGATCTGATTGCGTACCCGAATCTTCAGCACCAGCGGGTTGATCGGCTTGGTGATGTAGTCCATTGCACCCAGCTCAAGCGCCCGCGTCTCGGTGGTGCTATCGGCGCGCCCGGTGATGAAGAGCACCGGGATGGCGCTGGTCAAGGGGTCGGCCTTCAGTTGCGCGCAGACCGCGAAGCCGTCCATGCCTGGCAGCATCAGATCAAGCAGGATGAGGTCGGGAATGGCGCTTGCCGCGATCTCCAAGGCCTTCTCCCCGGAGAGCGCAAACAGGGTCTCGTACTGGCCTCGAAAGAGGTTGGCGATCAGCTCGACGGTGGCGGGATCATCGTCGACGATAAGGATTTTGGCCGCTGGGGACTCAGGCATGGATAGGGCAGCCGCATTGAAAATGCCAATAGTTTAGCCGGTCTGCGACGGTGAGCCTATGCATTGGGCAGGCTGTTGGGCTGGGTGGGTGCTAGGGTTTCTTCTGCTGCCGCAGCAAGTCGGTGATTGGGATTTGGATCGGCGCACCTGGCTGGAAACGGGGCGTCTGCGGCCGGCTTTTAAAAGGCTCGGTGAGCTGATCTGCGAGCCAGAGACCCAAGAGTGCCAGCGGTAGGGCGATCAGCCAGGCGGGTGCTGGTAGTCCCAGGAACTCGACGCCGCCAAGCAGCGGCAGCTGATAGGTCCAGGCTGGCGATGCTGACGTTAGCGCACCAAGCAGCAGATTGAGGGCTTGGCCGAATGCGATCAGCAGTGTTGCGGCAGCGGCCGTGAGCATGGGGCGGCTCCAGTCGCCCTGTGCAATGCCAGACAAGCTCGTGGCTTGGCGCAAGGCGATTTGCAGTCCAAGCGTGAGGAAGGTCGGTGCGATGAGCATCAGTGGATAGAGTTGATCCGGCCAGACCGCTGCGCTGGCCAGCGCTAGGCCGGCGAGCCCCATCATGGGCCAACCTTCTTGTATCAAATCACCGATCGGCAGGCCCGACTGGGTCCAGCGCAGCAGCCGCGGGAAAGAGCCGAGCCATTGGCGCAAGCTTAGGAGTGCGGGCAGTAGACTGGCGTAGTCCAGCGACTTGCCGAGCGCGAAGGGCACGGCCTCGGTGGCGTTCGGGTAGGTCCAAACGCCAATGAAGAGATTCAGCCAGTAGAAGACCAGCCAGCCTGCCGCCAGACTGGCAGGAAACAGGAGCAGGAAATAACCGCGGCGTTGGCTGATCAGGCTGCTGCCGGTGCGGCGCTCGGTGTCGGCATTGAGGAGCAGGGTCAAGGCCAGCGTGAGCAGTCCAATCGCCACATTGAAGGCCTTGCCGTCAATCGCTATCAAGGCTACGAGCAGCAGCAACAGCGAGATCCAGACAAAACGAGGCCAAGGATGCTGCGCTGTCCGGCGTTGTCCATCGGCGATGTCTGGCCGTTTGCGCTGGCGTGGCCAGCACAGCCAGAGCAACGTGCCAATACATAGAATGGCAAACAGTTGTGCCGCATGAGTGAAGGCGGCATTGATCGGTGCCGGGTCCCAACCGCGCGTATTGAGCGGAAAAATCAGCAGACTACTCAGTGGCTGACCGCTCAAGACAGCGCCTGCAAGGGGCAGCAGAACAGTCAGCAGCGCGATGACGATCAGGCGCAAGACTGAGCCGGACATCAGTCAGCCCTGACAAACCCGTGCAGCGGGTTTGCAGTCCTTGGCAATCCGTTGGCTCGCGTCTGGCATCATGCTGTCTGTGTTGTACACGATTGATCGGGTACTGCCTGTTTTAGCGCAGCACCTGATTGATGCGGACCTGAACCGGCTCCGTCGCTGTGCTCTCGACCGGCCCGGTCTCGCCTTGCAGATCGCCTGGGCGGGGCATGGCTTGACCGGATGGCGAGACGCGAGCGCCGACGATGATCTGCGGGAAGTTGGAGAGCTGCATCGCCGGCATCATCGCCATGCTGTCATCAAGCCGCACCTGCACCGGAAGATCGCCGAGGGTCGCCCGTTGAACCGCGAGCGGCATCGGCGGGCCGGCAGCGGCCTTGGCGTAGATGAACACCGGTGTGTTGGGCGGTAGGCGACCGCTGAGTTCGGTGGCGAGGGCGACGCTGACTTGGACGCCCGGCTGGATCGCTTCAGGTGGCGTATCGCTCGGCCGGTCTTGAGCATCCGCTCCGGCTGATGCCCTAGCCGAGGGCTGGCTGCTCGTTGCTGGGCCATTGGATGGGCCTGGATCGTTACCCGGCTCGTTGCCCGGATCGTTGTGCACTTGTGCTGCTGATCCTTGGGATACCTCATCGCCGGAGCTTGCTTGCCTTGGTGATCCCTGGGAGGCATCGTCGCTGGCGTTATCGCCGGCTGCTTCCGCTGCAGCGGTTACTGGCACTGAAACCCCACCCGCTTGAGCAATCTGCTGCGCTGCATCAGGCAGGCCAGCGCGTTGCTCGGCCTCGCTGATCAGGTTGCGTAGCTCGGCGGCATCCTCGCTCTCGGGATCAAGCTGTTCGAGCAGATTGCGCCAGGTGGTGGCTGCAGACTGAAACTGCCCGCGCTGGAAGGCGACCATCGCCGCCAGCCAGCGCGCGGTGGCGTTGTTGGGCTCGAGTGCCAGCGCCTCTGAGATCAGCTCGGCCGGACGCCCTTCGAGCTGGTTGTCGTTGTTGGTCGCAATCGACTCGGCGTAGGCCAGCACGATCAATGGATCGGTGGGCAGGAGCTTGTAGGCCTGAGCCAGTGCCGCTTGTGCTCGTTTGCGATCACCGGTGGCGAAGTAGGTGCGCCCGAGCATCATCCAGCCCTCGGCGTTGCCCGGTTCTTGCTCCAGCCGCTGCTCGAGCCTGGCGACCAGCTCTTCAAGCGGTGGCAGTTCGGCCTGGCCGCCGCCGTGGCCACCGCTGCTGCCTGCGCCGCCGCTAGCCGCAAGCTGCTCTAACTGCGGGATGAGCGCCTGGCTGCCGATCAGGCCATAGAGCACCCAAGCAGCGAGGGGGACCACCAGCAGCAACGCCAGCGCGGTGGGGCGGGGGCCGGGAAGCCGATAGCGGCGTTGCTTGGCGTCGATGCTGCGGGCTGCAGTGAGCGGGTCGCGATCGCCGAGATCGTGCAAGAGTTCGCGCTCGAGATCGCGGCGTGCGGCCTCGTAGACGGTCTGGTCGAGCTTGCCGCTGCTGAGATCGGCATCCAGCTCGGTGAGCTGCTGCTTGAACAGCTCGAGGTTCAATAGGGCCTGATCGGCCTCGGTGTCGTCAGAGTCCGGTGCGTCCTGAGCTGTTGGTGCGGGCGTGAGTAGGGGCGCAACGGCGAAGAGGACCGCCAGACCGGCCAGCCCAGCAGCGAGTATCCAAAAGATGATCATGGTCAGATGGCGAACGGGCTAGGTCGATCGGGGGCCAGAAGAGGGGCTGTCAGTGCTGTTGTCGAGCAGGGCCTGAAGCCGCTCCTGCTCGGACGCTGAGATGGGCTCATCGGTGGCGCGTTTCTTGGCCAGGATGGTGCGCACGACGACGAAACCAGCGATCCCGATCAGCACGAAGGGGCCAAACCAGAGTAGGTAGGTCGATGGCTTCAACGGCGGATCATAGAGCACGAAATCGCCGTAGCGCTCGACCAGAAAGTCGAGGATCTCGTCTTGCGACTGCCCGGCTCGCATCATCCGATAGACCTCGTTGCGCAGGTCTTGCGCCAACTCGGCCTGGGAGCCGGCTAAAGACTCGTTTTGGCACACCAGGCAGCGCAGCTTGGCGATCAGCTCGCGGAACTCGGTTTGCTGTTCGGGGCTATCGAACTGGAATTCTTCCAGCGTATAGGCGCTGAGCGAGCCGCTGCCGAGCAGCAGCAGCGCGCCAAGCGCTAGTGATTTGATCACAGGCGACATCTTGATCAGCGGGTCCTTCTTGAGCAGTGGGGGCATCAGGCACCTTCCGCCTTGAGCTGAGCGACCAGCGGTTGCAGGGTCTCTTCCCAGACCTTGCGATCGATGGGGCCGATGTGCTTGTAGCGGATGACGCCCTTTTGATCGACGACGAAGGTCTCCGGGGCGCCGTAGACGCCCCAGTGCAAGCCAACCTTGTTATCCGGGTCGTAACCATTCATGGCGTAGGGGTTGCCGGTCATGCGCAGCACGGCGAGTGCATCCCGCGCATCGTCCTTCCAATTGAGCCCGACGATTTGGAAGTCGGTCTCCTTGGAGAGCGCCATCAGCGCCTGGTGCTCCTGGCGGCAGGAGCCGCACCAGGAGGCCCAGACGTTGACCAGCGAGATCTGCCCCTTGAGATCCTCGTCGCCGACGCTGCGGTCGGGGTCGGTGAGTTCGGGCAAGCTGAACGCTGGGACCGATTTGCCGATCAGCGGCGAGGGCACCTTGCTCGGGTCCTTGCCGAGTCCGATCACCAACAGGATGACCAAGGCGCCAAAGATGACCAGCGGGATCAGGAAACGAACCGATTTCGACATACTGCATTGCTCCTGCTAGGCCTTGGCGCCGACAGCGCCCGCGGGCGCGGTGCTGCGGGCACGGGCTATGCGATAACGACGGTCGGAGACGGCAATGGCGCCACCCAGGGCCATCAGTGCCGCACCGAGCCAGATCCAGCGCACGTAAGGCTTGTAGTAGAGCCGCAGCGCCCAGTCACCGCCACCGACCGCCTCGCCGAGCGAGACATAGACATCACGGAAGAAGCCGGCATCGATGGCCGCCTCGGTCATTGGCATGCCACCGCCGAGATAGGAGCGCTTCTCAGGGAAGAGCTCAGCGATCTGACGCTCGCCGCGATAGACCAGGAAATGCCCTTGGTCGGCCCGATAGTTTGGGCCGTTGACCTTCTGTGCACCCAAGAATTCGAAGCGATAGCCGGCCATCTCGTGGCTGTCACCAGGCGACATGCGCAGATCCTTCTCGATCTGATGGTTCGAGACCATGGTGACGCCGACGATGAACATCGCCACGCCCAGATGAGCGACGACCATGCCATAGAAGCTACGACCATTGCCGCTGAAGTCGGCGACCATGGCCTGGCGCCAGCCCTGCTGCTTATGCTTGAGGCGATCGCGAACGATGAGCAGATGCGAGAAGAGTAGCCAGGCCGCCAAGGCGATACCAATCGGCACCCAGAGGTCGTCGCCGCTGACGGCTGACATCGAGGTCAGTGTCAACACGCCGATACTGAGCGCAAAGGCCAGCCACAGCTGCTTGGTCAGACGCGAGGGCTGATCGCTCTTCCAGCGGGTTGCCGGGCCGATGCCGAGCAGCAGGGCGAGGAAGGGCGCCAGCGCCAAGAACATCTTGTTGAACCAGGGGAAGCCGACCGAGATCTTGCCGAGATCAAAAGCTTCATAGATCAGTGGCGCCAGGGTGCCGAACAGCACCAGCACGGTGAAGGCGACGAACAGCAGGTTGTTCAGCAGCAACGCACTCTCGCGCGAGAGCAGATCGAAGCGCCCGCCCTCGGAGACCTCGGGTGCCCGCCAGGCATAGAGCGCCAGCGAGCCGCCGATGACGATGCACAGGAAGATCAGGATGAACAGCCCGCGCTCAGGATCAGTGGCGAAGGCATGCACCGAGGTCAGCACGCCCGAGCGGACCAAGAAGGTGCCGAGCAGGCTGAGCGAGAAGGCCGAGATGGCCAAGAGCACGGTCCAGCTCTTGAACGCCGCGCGCTTTTCGGTGACGGCGAGCGAATGGATCAAGGCGGTGCCGACCAGCCAGGGCATCAGCGAGGCGTTCTCGACCGGGTCCCAGAACCACCAGCCACCCCAGCCAAGCTCGTAGTAGGCCCACCAGGAGCCGAGCGCGATGCCGATGGTCAGGAACACCCAGGCAACCGTGGTCCAGGGCCTCGACCAGCGTGCCCAAGCGGCATCGAGCTTGCCACCGATCAGCGCCGCGATGGCAAAGGCAAAAGCAACTGAGAAGCCAACATAGCCCATATAGAGCATCGGCGGATGGATGGCGAGGCCAAAATCCTGCAGCAGCGGGTTCAGGTCACGACCCTCTGGCGGCACTGGGAACAGGCGTTCAAAGGGGTTAGAGGTCAGCAGCATGAACAAGAAGAAGCCGATTGCGACCATTCCCATCACGCTGAGTACGCGTGCTACGACCGGTAGCGGCAGGTTCCGGCTGAACGCGGAAACCGCTGCGCCCCAGCCGGACATCATCAGCGCCCAAAGGAGCAACGAGCCTTCGTGACCGCCCCAGACCGCTGAGACTTTGTAGATGTCAGGCAGCAGGGTATTCGAGTGCTGGGCGACGTAGAGCACCGAGAAGTCGCTGATCAGAAAAGCCTCGACCAGGGCAACGAAGGCGATGGCGACAAAGACGAACTGCCCGTAGGCCAGCGGCCGCGCCATCGTCATCCAAGGTCGGTTACCGGTCAGCGAGCCGGCGAGCGGCATCGCCGCCTGCGCGGTGGCGAGGATCAACGCAAAGATGAGTGCGAGATGTCCGAGTTCTGGGATCATTGGGTCGCGCTCCTGGGTGTGTTGGCCCCGGTGGTCTGCTCGACGATGCCGTCGACATGGGCGGTCTGCAGGGTATCGGCGACCTCAGGCGGCATATAGGACTCGTCATGCTTGGCGAGCACCTCTTCGGCATAGAAGACACCGTCAGTACCGATGCGGCCCTTGGCCACGACGCCCTGTCCTTCGCTGAACAGGTCCGGCAGGATGCCGGTGTAGCTGACCGGAACCACCGCGGCGTTGTCGGTGACCTTGAAGTGAACCGTCAGACCGTCTTCCTGGCGGGCCAGCGTGTCTTTAACCACTAAGCCACCGACTCGGAACACCGCGTCGGTTGGATGTTCACTGGCCATGACCTGGCTCGGACTGAAGAAATACGAAATATTGCTCTGCAATGCGCTGAGCGCCAGCGTGGTTGCGCCGGCGACACCGACCAGCGCAAGGCCGACTAAAACCAATCGTTTTTGTCTTGCTTTCATGGTGAGCACTCCGCGTGGCAATCGATCGAGCGGCTGATTCGGGTCCGGGGCAAGCCGACTCCTTTAGGATTAGGTTGTTGGGCCGGAGGTTCCCCGCTGCATGCTGGGGCCGGCACCCGCTTGCCGGGGTGCGCGTAAGCGCAGCAGCCGGCTAATGCGAGTGAGCGTCGTCTTACGGCTGCTGCGCAGTTGCAGCACTTCGATCAGCAGCAGCCCGAAGGTCATGCCAAAGGCACCCCAGACATAGCCGGCGTAGCCGCCCTGGCTGAAAAACTCCATCATGCTGTTGCCTCCTTGGCGATGACATCGCTCACCCAGGCATGGTCTGCCTCGCGCGTCAGTATAATCGTGCGCAGACGCGCGAATACCGCAGCGAACGAATAGGACCAGAGTCCGAGTGTCATGGTCAACATCGGTATCAGAATACTCAGGTGGATACTGCCTGGATCGGAGCGCTGATGCAGCGCCGCACACTGATTTGGGTCAGGGCAGTTGATGGAGAGGAAGATCACCGGAACCATCACCAGTCCAACAATGGCTAACAATGCCGCGGCACGGTCGGCGCGCCGGGTGTCGTCGATCGCCGAATGCAGCGCAATGTAGCCGATATAGAGGAAGAACAGCAGCAGCTCCGAGGTCAGCCGCGGGTCCCAATCCCAATAGGTGCCCCAGCTCGGGCGGCCCCAGAGGGCGCCGGTCCAGAGCGCTAAGAAGGTAAAGATGGCGCCGGTAGGGGCGACCGCCTTGGCCATCATGAAGCTCAGGCGGGTGTTGAACACGAGGCCAATCGCCGACCAGCCGGCGAGCACAAGGTAGAGCCACATCGACATCCAGGCCGCGGGCACATGGACGTAGATGATGCGGTAATACTCTTTCTGTGGGTTGCTGCCACCAAGCTGATCGGCAGTGAGGAAGAAGCCCCAGAACAGGCCGATGAGCACCAGCGCGAGGGCGACGCGGCCGAACCAAGGGATGAGGCGGCCCGCGATCGGGTAGAACGCGGCGGGCGAGGCGAATTTGAACCAGTTGATCGTCATGATAGTGGCAAGCGGGTTGATTCTAACAGCGGATCGGTGATCCAGGCTCCGCGGCTGACTGTTAAAGAGTCAGAAATAGTCGGTCTTGACCTCGAAAAGTTCGAAGTGTTCTGTTGCTGCCAACCATTGCGATGAGCATTGGCATCAGCCACGGTGAATTGGCGAGGTCAGCGATGGCGGCAAGCGGCAGCATGAGCTATTCCAGCGAGATACGGAGCGCTGCGGCCGCGGCGAGCGGGGCAAGCAAGCTCGAGCCCATCAGGAATGCGGTTAACAGGTAGAAATAGGGTTGCGTGTCGGCGATTTCGATCGCGCTGACCGAGACCGCGCCAGCGCCATAGACCAGTACCGGCACATAGAGCGGCAGGATCAGCAGCGATAACAGGATACCGCCACCTCGTAGCCCTAGGGTCAAGGCGGCGCCAATCGCGCCGATCAGACTCAACACCGGGGTGCCAATGGCCAAGGCGGCCATCATCACCCAGATCGCGGTGCTGCTCAGATGGTATTGCATCGCCACCAAGGGTGCGATCAGTACCAAGGGCAGGCCGGTCAGCAGCCAGTGCGCAACGACCTTGCCAAGCACCAGCAGTGCTAGCGGTTGGCCGGTGAGCAAGAGCTGCTCGAGCGTGCCATCGTCGTAGTCGGCCGCGAACAGCCGCTCTAAAGCGAGCATCGACGCTAACAGCGCGGCGACCCAGACCACGCCTGGGCCGAGCATCCGCAACTGCTCGCGCTCGCTGCCGACACCGAGCGGAAACAGGCTGACGACAATGATAAAGAAGAACAGCGTCGTCAGTACGTCGGTGCGCCGACGCAGGGCCAGCGTGATGTCGCGAGAGAGGACGCAATAGAAGACCTTTAGCATGAGGACTCGGTGTTTTCCGAACTGACCGGATCGCTTGCCTCGCCGAGCGTCAGACGTTGGATGGCGCCACTGGTCAAAGGAACCTCTTGATGGGTGGTCAAGATCACCGAGCCGCCACGGGCGACCTGCTCGGCGATGAGTTGCTGCAAGAGGTCGACCGCATCGACATCGAGCGCAGTGAAAGGCTCGTCCAAGATCCACAGCGGCGCCTTGCTCAAGATCAAGCGCGCTAGGGCAACGCGTTTTTTCTGCCCCTGAGACAGCATTCGGGTCGGGAGATCCTCGAAGCCTTCCAGCCCGATGCGACTGAGGGCCGCGACGATCGCGTCCGCGTCTGTCGGGTCTTGATCGAGGGTGCTGGCGATGCGGAGGTTCTCGAGTCCCGTCAGATCGGCCTTGATGCCATTAAGATGGCCGAAATAGAGCAGATCACGATTATAGTCTTCGGCCAGGTCGCGGATGGGCTCGCCGCGCCAGCGAATGCTGCCGGCGTCCGCCCGCAACAGACCACAGAGCGCACGCAGTAGCGTTGTCTTACCGCTGCCGTTGCGTCCGCGTACATGCACCAAGGTTTCCGCAGGCACCTGGAAGCTGAGGTCGCTGAACAGGAGACGCTCACCGCGACGGCAAGCGAGATCGGATACGTCGAGCATCAGTAGATTGGGCTGCGGGTGAGAACAGCGCGACACCATAGCGGTTCTCGAGCGATGCGACAATCGAAAAGCCGTGCTTTGGACCACAGCCCTGACATACGATCAACCTGGCCAACCGCAGTAGAGCTTATATTTATGTGAAGGACAAAAAACAACGGCTTAGCCTCATAAAGAGGCCAAGCCGTCGATTTAGTTGGCTCCCCGAGCAAGACTCGAACTTGCGACCCACTGATTAACAGTCAGTTGCTCTACCGGCTGAGCTATCGGGGATTTGACTTAGCCGCTTACTATATTCCGCTTTGGCCCGCGAGTCAAGTATTGTTTGTCAGCACTTCAACATTCAGAACCCTGAGGGCGCATCTATGAAAACGACAGCCTGGCTCGGGAAGAGGCAAAGACACGGGGGGTTGATCGGTTGCGCAATGCTGCTCGGGTTGGCCACGACGGCCGAGTCCTCCGACTGGTATCTCCGCGCTACCCTGGGTGGTGAGCAGTCCAACGATGCGGATGTCTTCGATCGCGATTGCGCCTCACAACAGCCGGCTGCGCTCTTCGGCTGTGTTAGGGGCGACGACGGCCGACCGATCGGCGCCTATGGTGACTTCGGCCGCTATCCGCTGATCGAGGTCGCGCTTGGCAAACGGTTGCTGCCTTGGCTGCGCACCGATCTGTCACTCGGCTACCGCTTCGACAGCGACTATCAAGGCAACGCCAACTTCCTCTCGGTGGGGACGCACGAACCGGTGTCAGCACAGTTCGAGTCTTGGAGCAGCATGGTCAACGCCTTCGTGGATCTTGCGCCACTGATCGAGGCGGATCTGGGCCGGTTTCAACCCTTTGTCGGCGTCGGCGCGGGCTTGGCCTACAACCAGCTTGGCAAGATGACCTACCGATTCCCGCAGAATCCCTACCGGCACAAGCTCAGTGTGACCCCGGACGGTGAACGGACCAGCTTCACCTATCGGTTGACTGCCGGCACCGGTATCAGGCTCACCGATAGCCTGATGCTGGATCTCGCCGTCGCTTACAGCGACCTCGGCAAGGTCGGCACGAACGCGGGTGTCATGGCGATGAACCATGTTCCGAGGGGCATTCCGATTGACGAGACCGAGACGCACCTGCGCGCCTTGGGGCTGAGTGTCGGGCTGCGTTATGGCTTCTAGGCACACATGGCGGATCACTAATGGGTCCATGTGTGCGAGTGGTGACCCAGAGATCCTCTGAGCCGTTCTCGGTTCGATCCCGACCACGCAATCGGTGATCTGCCGGCGTTCATGAGAGGTTTGTGCAAACGATTCTTATTTGTCTTGATGTTTGACCTGAGAAGCATTACTATTTGTATGGAATCCTGCCAATGCCTCTGTTGTAACGCTTGCCGTCGAGTTCTAGCCCATGAATCCTCGTGACCTCAGCTATCTGCCCTTTGCGAGTGGCATGCGCCACCCTATGACGTTGCCGCCGCTCGTGACCAGCAGCGATTGGCAGCTGCGACTGCGTCACCGCAGCGCCGGCCGGGCGCGACTGCAGTTGCCAGTGCTGCGGCGCGAGCCCGAGTTGGCTGATCGTCTCAGCGCGGCGCTCGAGGTCGATCCGCTGATCCGCGCGGTTCGCCTGAATCCGCGCTGCGCCAGCCTGGTTGTCCATCATGCGCTAGACCACTGCTCGGATACGGCCTTGGTGGCACAGCTGATGAAGCGGCTTGAGCCCCTGAGTCTGGCCTGGCGCGTCTCACAACTGCAGGCTGTTGTGAATAGGATCGGGCCAGATTCAGCATTCGGCTCTGCCTCGGCGTCAGGTTCAGCTTCGGCGGCAGAAGACATGCATCAGTGTCGCGAGGCGGTTGCTCAGAAGCCGATCGCAGCGCAGGCAAATTGTGCATCACGATCCCGTCGTCCTGGCTTGACCTGGGCCCTGGCCGATGTGCCGATTCGCCCAAACGCCTTGGCTGGTGATCCGCTGCCGAGCTTGCAGCAGAAACCGCTATCGGCGGTGCGATCACAGCAACCATCGCGGCGGCCAAGTTGTTGGCTCTGTGCTCTACATCGCCGATTCATGCGCTGGATGACTCGGCTCACGCTGCGCTGCTGGTGGCAGGGACGCTGATTCAGTCCCGGTTGCGGCAATGTGCGTCCTGGCATTGGTTCACCTCCAGGGTGAGATGATCGATACCAGGGATGTCAGCCAGCAATCGCTTGTAATGCTCGACGCTCTGCGGATCATGGGTGACTATGGACAAGATGCAGGCGCGGCTTGCCGCGCCAACACGCCACAGGTGCAGATCGGCGATCTGAACGTCATCGATCGTCTCGAGTGCAGCGCGGATTTGGCTTGCAATCGTGCGATGGTCTTCTGCATCCAGTAAGGTTTGGGCGCTATCCTTGGCCAATCCATAGGCCCAACGGCCGATCAACAGCGCGCCGACAATTCCCATCAATGGGTCTAGGAAAGCCCAGCCGAGCAGCATCCCTGCGCTGAGCGCACCGATGGCGAGCACTGAGGTCAGCGCATCGGCAATGACATGCAGATAGGCTGCGCGCAGGTTGTGATCCTTGTACTCGCGATGGCCCTGATGAGCATCAGCATGTTCCTGCCCATGATGATCGTGATCGTGTCCATGGTGATGATGCGCCGAGCCGCCACCGAGTATCCAGGCACTGGCAACGTTGACGACCAGGCCGAGGATGGCGACTGTGATCGCCTCGCTGTATTGGATTGTGATGGGCTGTAGAAACCGGGTCAGCGATTCCCAAAACAGCCACAAGGCCCCCAGCCCGAGCAACAATGAGCTGGTGTAACCGGCCAGCGTCGGTACCTTGCCGGTGCCAAAGGTGAAACGGTCATCTCCGGCCCAGCGCCGTGAGAAGCGATAGGCGATGACGCTCATGCCGAGCGCCGCGGCGTGGCTGCCCATGTGCCAGCCGTCGGCCAGTAGCGCCATCGAACCGGTGAGCCAGCCAGCGATCAGCTCCACCACCATCGTCGCCAAAGTGAGATAGACCACCCAACGCGTGCGCCGCTCGGCTTGCAGTTCGGCGTCGGTTCTGTAGTCGTGAGTATGGGTCCAGGCGTCGATGGAGTGTGGCTGCATTGATCAGGGTTCTCAGTGGTTTGTGGTCAGTCTATAACGATGGTCACCACATGATCATCACCCTGAGCAGGTGATCGATTGCTCAGCTGGGCATACGTTTTCTAATTTTGTATGATCACTGGCCTAGATTGAGTTGTCAGACTGGACCGGAGATCATCATGAGGCGAGGCAGAGCGCGAGCAGTTGGATGCGGTCTGGATCGGCGTGAGTTTCTCCGATGGGCTGCATTGTTGTCCTTGTCGGCGGCGTTGCCACTGCATGCAACGGCGGCGGATACAGCGGAACTGAGGACTGCGCCGCGATCGCCGGCGACTCAGTTGCCAGCGCGAGTCGTTGCGCTTGGTCCAGGTGCGTTGCGACTCCTGGCCTATCTGGACGCGACCGATGGGCTCTGCGCGATCGAGGGGATGGAGCAGCGTGGCCCGAGCGGTCGGCCCTATACCCTCATGCTCGGCGATCTCAGCGATCAGCTACCGGTGATCGGTCCCGGTGGGGTGGGGCGTCTGCCGGATCTGGAGCGGCTGCTGATGGCCAAACCCGACCTCGCGGTCGCCGTCACGCTCGACGAACAACAGGTGCGGATGCTCGAGCAGCGCGCCGGCATCCCGGTGCTGCTGCTCAGCTACGGCGCGATCGGCGAGCTGCAGCTGCCGGTGTTTGCCGACTCACTACGGCGCTTGGCGGAGCCGCTCGGGCGCCAAGCGCGTGCCGAGGCGCTGGTCGAGGCCATCGAGGCCTCGCTCGCCGAGCTGGCGACGCGGGTGGCGGATGCCGACCCCGTGCCGGCCTACATCGGCGGCATCAGTCTCAAGGGTCAGCAGGGGCTGGCCAGCACCCAGGCGGGCCATCTGCCGCTGCGCTGGGCTGGTGCCGACAACCTGGCCGACCGCATCGCTGAATCGGGTCATCGCTTTATCGATCTCGAACAGTTGCTGGCCTGGAACCCGCCGGTCCTGTTCATCGACGGCGGCGGCCTGCCGGCGGTGCTGAAAGAGGTTGCGATCAATCCGGGGCTGTTCGCCGCGCTGGATGCAGTGCAACGCGGTCAGGTCTTCGCGACCTTGCCATTCAACGCGTACAACACCAACGTTGAGCACGCCTTGATCAACGCCTGGTTCATCGCCTCAAGGCTCTATCCGGAGCAGTTCCCGGCGTTTGATCCGGTCGCTAAGGCGGATGCGATCTACCGCGACTTCTATGGTGAGCCACTCTATGCGCGTCTGCGGGCGGAGGGGCAGGGGAGCCAGCCGGGATTCGCACGGGTTGATCTGCTGACCGGCGAGGTTGACCCGCTACCCATCGGTGGCGGTTGATCTGCGGGAGATGTTTCGGGACAAGACCATCAGCGGGCTGACGCCTTGGCGATTGGCAAGATTGAGTCTGTGTCTGTGGTCAGGCCCTCGCTGCCAACCTCTTGCGCGGCTGTTGTGGCAATCCGACGCGTTCGAGCCATTCGGTAAACCCCACCCGGCGACTGGATCAGTATCCTGATGCAGGGGCTTGCCAAAGACAAAGAGTCCGCTGTTGGCAACGCAGGGGATGCGCCGCCGTCGCCGCGTCGAGCCTACCAGCGTTTACTCCAGCAGCGGCTGCTGCTTGGACTGGCCATGCTCGCCGCGCTCGCGCTGCTGCTACTCATTGCGCTTGGCAGCGGCTCCTACCAGCTTGGCCCAAGCGCGGTCGCAGCGGCACTGCTGGCCGGCCCATCGCCAGCGGATCAGGAGCAACTCGTTGCCGCCCAGGTCATCTGGAGCTTGCGCCTGCCACGGGTGATCACGGCACTCTTGGCCGGCGCCTCCTTGGGCCTGGCCGGCGCCGTACTGCAAGGGCTGCTGCGCAATCGGCTGGCCTCGCCTTTTACCCTCGGCATCTCGCAAGGGGCCGCGCTTGGGGCGACCTGCGCCATCGTGCTCTTCGATGCCGGTGCGCTGCATGCGGTGGGTACCGAAGCCATGACCCTGCAGGCGCCGATGAGCGTGGTTGGCTTGGCGCTGGCCGGTGGTCTCGGCGCTGCAGCGCTGATCCTAATGATTGGAACGCTGCGCGGCCTGACCCCCGAGGCGGTGGTCTTGGCCGGCATCGCGCTTGGCGCCTTCGCCAGCGCGGCGACCATGATCGTTCAATACTTCGCCTCCGACACCCAGGCCGCGGCGACCCTGTTCTGGACCTTTGGCGATCTTGGCCGCGCCGGCTGGTCCGAGTTGGCTTGGCTCGCGGCGGCGCTGGTCGCGATTGGGGTCTGGCCGCTGCGGGCGGCTTGGCATTACAACGCGCTCGCCTGGGGCGATGATCTCGCTCGTGGACTCGGGGTCTCGGTCGCCCGGCAGCGGTTGATCGGTACCGCCGCGGCCGCCGCGCTGGCGGCCATCACCACCGCTTTTCTCGGCGTGATCGGCTTCATCGGGCTGATCGCGCCGCATCTGATCCGTCTGCTGATCGGTGGTGATCAGCGCTTTCTGCTGCCCTTCTCGGCGCTCGCCGGGGCGCTGATCCTGCTTGCTGCCGATACCTTGGCGCGGGTGCTGATTGCGCCGGTGATGCTGCCGGTCGGGGCAGTCACCGCGCTGCTCGGTGCGCCGCTGTTGCTGGTGCTCCTGCTGCGCCAACGGCGCTGACCGCGATGCTCGAGATCGACCGACTCTCTTTTTCCTATGCGCGGGGCACTTCGAGCAAGGCGGCGGGTCGCCATGGCGCTCTTGGTCCTTCCTGTGACGTCTCTGCCGTCTCTGCCGACAGTGCTGTCGGCAACGGCCGTCCGCTGCTGCTGGACCAGCTGAATCTGTCGGTCGCCTCTGGCGAGCTGCTCGCGGTACTGGGGCCGAATGGCGTCGGCAAATCAACCCTGCTCAAGCTCATCGCGGGACTCTTGCCGTGCAAGCAAGGCCGGATTGGCATCGATACCACGGATCTGAACGCGCTGAGCCGGCGCGAGCGGGCGCAGCGCATCGCCTATCTGCCGCAGATGACCGAGATCGCGTCGGTGACGGTGTTCGAGGCGGTGCTGCTCGGCCGCCTGCCACATCTCGGGCTGCAGCCGAGCGAGCGCGATCTGGCGATGGTCGAGACGATGCTCTGCGATCTTGGGCTAGCGCCACTGAGTGGCCGGCGGGTGAGTCGGCTCAGTGGCGGCGAGTTGCAGAAGGTGGTGATCGCGCGCGCGCTGGTTCAAGAGCCGCGGCTGTTGCTGCTCGATGAACCGGTGAATCATCTCGATCTGCGCAACCAGATCGCGGTGCTGCGCAGCATCCAGGCGCTGACCCGCGCGCATGCGCTCATCACCTTGGTCGTGCTGCATGATCTCAATCTCGCCCTGCGCTTTGCCGACCGCTTCCTGCTGTTGGGGCCGCATGCAGCCGTCACGACCGGTTGCATGGAAGCGCTCGCATCAGAGGCTGTCGGCGCGGCCTATGGGATCACAGTGATCCGAGGTGAGGTGGGTGGGCTGCCGGTGATGGTGCCCGTCGTCTCTGCTGCATCATAGCGGATAGCCTGAGCCGGGCACGAAGCACGAAGGGCTCAACGCGGACTGGCCCTTCAAGCCATTCGCCAGGCGACCTCAGTTCCGGCGCGCAAGGGCAGGATCTCGTCCGAGCCTGAGCGGATCAGCTCGGGCACTGACCAGGCCTGGGCTTCCAGGGTGATCTGGTCGTCATTCCTGGGCAGGCCGTAGAAATCCGGGCCATGGAAGCTCGCAAAGCCTTCGAGTCGATCCAAGGCACCGGCGTTGGCGAAGACCTCGGCATAGAGTTCGATCGCCGCCGGCGCGCTGTAGATCCCGGCACAGCCGCAGCCCGACTCCTTGGCGTTTTTTGGATGCGGCGCCGAATCCGTGCCAAGAAAGAACTTCGGATCACCGCTGGTGGCCGCTTTTACCAGGGCCTGACGATGGGTTTCGCGCTTGAGCAGCGGCAGGCAGTAATGATGCGGCCGCAAACCGCCATCGAACAGCGCATTGCGGTTCAGGAGCAAATGATGAACGGTGATGGTCGCCGCAACCCGCTCGGAGGCCTCCAGCACGTAGTCAACGGCGTCTTGGGTCGTGACGTGCTCGAGCACGGTGCGCAGGGCCGGAAAGCGGGTATTGATCTGCTGTAGATGCCGCTCGATGAACACCGCTTCCCGGTCGAAGACATCGATCTCCCGGTCCGTGACTTCACCGTGCAGCAACAACGGCAGATCGACCTCCTGCATGGCCTCGAGCACCGCATCAACCTGGCTCAGATCCCGAACCCCATTGTCGGAATTAGTCGTTGCGCCCGCCGGATAAAGCTTAACCGCATAGATCGCTTCTGAGGCCTTGGCCCGTTGGATCTCGTCTGGCGAGGTGTTTTCGGTCAGGTACAGTGTCATCAGCGGATCGAAGGTCATACCCTCGGGCACCGCCGCGAGAATGCGCTCGCGATAGGCCTCGGCCTCGGCCACTGTGGTCACCGGCGGCTTGAGATTGGGCATCACGATGGCTCGCGCGAAGCAACGAGCGGTGTCCGCAATCACTGTCTTCAGCATCTCACCATCGCGCAGATGCAGATGCCAGTCATCGGGTTTGGTAATTCGGAGTTGCTGGTTGGTCATTCCAAACTGGAGGATCAGGTTGTTGCTGCAAAGGCTGTGATGCCGCGACCATCTTACTCTTTGACGGCTGATCTGGCAGGCTGTTTTGGGTGGGGTGCGGACGTTTTCCGGGCCTGTGATTTGGTGCGCACTCGCGATCCTCAGACCCTGCTACTCACCGCTGCCGACAGCGATGGCTCTGGTCTCCAGCTCTTGTGTGTCGCGCCTGATGGCATCGAAGGGGCCAACACCCGCGCCTTCGTCGCCGAGGCCGACGCGCAGCTGCCGTATCGCCCCCTGCCCAATCTGGCCACCGAGCTGCAGCCGGTGCCCGCGCAACCACTGCTGTTCGCCATCGCCTGGCCCGGCTTCAGCGACTTCGCCGGCGGCATCCTGAGCCGGGCCGAGGGGCTGAATGCGGACTGGCTGCGTCGTGCCGAGCCCTTTGCCGCGGGTGAGCCGCCGCTGCGCCAGCGTTTTGACAACACGGATGTCTACCGGCTGCTCTACAAGACCCTGTTTGGCGTGCGGCTGCCAAGTAGGGTTGGGGTGGAGGCAGAAACGCGGTAGCCAGTAGCAGGGTCCTGTGGCTCAAGGCTCAAGCCATCCCTGGCTCAGCGTCGAGGACGCTTAATCCAGTGCGGTGGCATTGATCCAGAGCACCGCATCCTGCGACAGCTCTTTACCCTCATACTCCTTGTCCGGTCCAGAGCCGAGGCAGGCGAAGCCCCAGACGCCCGCGCGCGGGATACCGAAGGTGAATAGCCCGTTGTCGTCGGTGATGGCGACCACGGCCGTGCTCGGCACCGGCCCCAGGGTCTCCTTGCTGATGCGGTTGGCCTCCAGGTCGATCTCGCTGTTGATGTACTCGATCTCGCACTCGACACCGGCGGCCGGCTTGCCCTCTGAGAGCAGCTGACCGGTGAAGGTGCTGCCGGCGAAGACCTGATAGGGCTTGTTCATCGGCATGATCTCGGTGGGCAGGCCGAGCGGCTCGTTCCAGCCGGTCGGCATCGCCCCCTTGTTGACCATGGCTTTCGTGATCTGCTGGATGTAGACATCCTCAGCGCCCTCCATATAAGGCGCTGGTACCAGGCCGAAGAGGTAGTCACCATTGCGCTTGATCTTGTAGCTGGCCTTGTAGCCATCGGCGGGCTCATCGCCTGGCCCCTGCCAGTCGACCGCCTCGAGGCTGTCGATCAGATCGGTCTTCTCGCCCTTGAAGACGACGAAGAACGCCTCCGGCTGGCCCATGTCCATGCTGTGGCTGTTCTCCATCGGGTGCCCGAAGATCAAAGCCAGAGGGATGTCGCCTGGCTTCTCCAGCATCACCTCGGGGGTGTAGAGCAGCTGGAAGTGCGCCTGGGCGTTGCCGGCGAGGGTCAGAGCAAGGGTCATGCCGGTGGCGGTACTGAGCAGAACGGGGCGTTTCATCGTCTCGAGTCTCCTATGGAGCAGGGGTGGAGGGGGTTCAACAGGCTTCCGGGGCCGAATCAAATCGAGCAGCCTGAGCGACCGTCTTTTGGATCTACTCGACGATGTCGCTGCCAGCGATCTCGATATCGTGGCCAGGACCGGCGTCGAAGACGACCTTGTAGTCGCCATCGGGCTTGTCGAACTCGAACTCGCTGTACTCACTCATCTCGCCCTCGATCACGACGTTGTCGTTCGCGTCCAAGACACGGATGCCGACCCCGGCGGCGGAGGAGCCATCGGAGAATCCGCCTTCGCAGAGCACGGTGCCGTCACCGTTGTCGTAGCAAGAGCACAGCGGGGTGTGGGCAAAGGCGGTTGCAGTTGCAAGCGTCAGTGCGAGTGCCGTGGCCGCTGAGGCGATGTGGAGTAAGGGCTTGCGGGTCAGAGAGGGGATCAGTGAACGGGCGATCGGCTGGGTCATCGGGTCATCTCCGTGTCTGGACGTTTCACCACAAGCCTAGCGCTGTTTTTTTCACATGTAAATAAAAAACGATCGCATTTGCGTTTGTTTTGTTGTCTGGATTATTATTAGCTCTCCAGTGGATGAACCTAAGCCTGATGGGGCTCCCATCAGTCCCAATCCTGAAGCGTCGCCCATCGATGGACGACCCCCTGAGAGCGTCAGCGATGTCCAAGATGCCCGAGCGCGGCGGCGCGCAAACCCTGAACGACATTCGCCCCGGCGGGCGCGTGCGCATCCACCGGCACCATGCCGAGGCTGCGGTTCGCCAACGCCTGCTGGACCTGGGCCTGATGCCGAATGTGGTGGTGACGGTGGTGCGCAGCGCACCCTTGAACGATCCGATTGAGCTCAAGCTCGAGGCCTCGAGCATCACCCTGCGACGCCATGAAGCCATCACCATCGAGGTGACTAGCGAGGACAGTGAATCATGAGCAAGCGCGATGGGGTCCTGGTCGCCCTGGCAGGCCAGCAGAACGCCGGCAAATCGACCCTATTCAATGTGTTGACCGGAGCGCGTCAGCATGTGGCCAACTATCCGGGCGTCACCGTCGACAAGAAGTACGGTCAGTACCGCGATGCGGTTGGCAGCGTCTATACCGTCGATCTCCCAGGCACCTACAGCCTGACCTCGTTCTCGCTCGAGGAGCGGGTCGCGCGCGAGTTCCTGCTTGGTGACCGACCGGACGTCACAGTCAACGTGGTCGATGCCTCCAATCTGCGCCGTTCCCTGCATCTGACCCTGCAGATCCTGGAGATGGAGCTGCCCTCGGTGCTGGCCTTGAACATGATGGATGTGGCCGAGGGGCGTGGTCTCCAGATCGATCAGTCGTTGCTGTCTGAGCGGCTGCAACTGCCGGTGGTGGCTACTGTTGGCCGCAAAGGGCAGGGGCGCGAGGCATTGCGCGAGGCGGTGCGTGCCGAGGCGTCTCGGCAGGTCGAGACCCCGACACCGCCGCCGGTGCTGGTCGATTATGGGCCGCTCGAGCCGATCATCGCCCAGGTCCAACAACGCCTGGCGCGGTTCAAGGCGATTGCCGATCTGCCACAACGCTGGCTCGCGCTCGAGCTGCTCGAGGGTGACAGCCAAGCGGTCAGCATCCTGGTCGAGCGGCTCGGGGAAGCGGCGGCACGACCGCTGCGCGAGGCCATTGGCAGCTTGATCGCCGAGTTCGAGCAGCAGCAGGACATGGAGATCAGCGATTACGTCGTCGGCTGCCGGGATCGGGCCGTCGAGCGCCTGCTCGATGGCGTCTTGAGCGGCGGCGAGCAAGGCCGTAAGACCCTGACCGAGCGGGTCGATCGGGTCGTGCTCAATCGCTGGCTGGCACCGGGTTTCCTGCTGCTGACCGTGTTCGCGATCTATCAGGTCTCGATCGTCTGGGGCTATGAGCTGACCAACGTCACCTGGCCTTACCTCGCCAAGGGCCGCGAGCTGATCGCTGGGCTGCTACCGAGCGCACATTTCCTGGTCGATCCCTATGTGCGCTCGCTCGGGCTCTGGCTGGTCGATTCGGCCAACACCCTGCTCAACTATGTGCCGATCTTCATCATCCTCTTCGCCTGCATCGCCATCGTCGAGGACTCGGGCTACATGGCCCGCATTGCCTTCATCCTCGATAAGGTGCTGCATCGCTTCGGCCTGCACGGGCAGAGCACGCTGCCGTTGATCCTCGGCGGCGTCTTTGCCGGTGGCTGTGCCGTGCCCGGCGTGATGGCCACCAAGGGCATCCCGGACAATCGCGCGCGCATGGCGACCATCTTCACCGTGCCGTTCATGAACTGCCTGGCCAAGGTGCCACTCTACACGCTACTGCTCGGCATCTTCTTCGTCGAGCACAAGTCGTTGATGATGTTCTACATCTCGACCATGACCATCGTCTTCGCGCTGCTCGTGGCGAAACTGCTGACCAAGACCGTGCTCAGCGGCCAGGAGACCTCGCCGTTCGTGATGGAGCTGCCGCACTATCATCTGCCGACCTTCAACGGTGTTGCCCGACGGGCGATCGAGCGCACCTGGCAGTACATCAAGAAGGTCGGCACCGTAGTGCTAGCGGTTGCGGTGGTGGTGTTCGTGCTACTGCATCTGCCGGGCCTGCCAGAGGCGCGCAAGGCGCATTTCCAGCAGGAGGCCGAGGCCGCCATCGAGCGCTTCGAGCAGGCGCTGGCTGGTAACCCTTATCGCGAGATCGCCACCGGCGCCAACCTGGTGCCGCTCATCAATTATTACAGCGACTACAAGCGCGCCAAGCTGAACGCAACGGGCGCCGAGGCCTCGCAGCGTGTCACCGAGCGCTTCCAGGCGCGCAATGCCGACTTCTATCCGCTCGTGATACGCGGCGGCGATCGTGACGCGAAACAGGCGAGTCGCGCGCTGCGCACCCTGGCGCGCGAGCGCCAGAAGCTGCGTCTGCAGATGCGCGAGGAGCGCATCACGCACTCGATCCTCGGCACCATCGGCCGCGGCATGGAGCCGATCACCCAGTTCGCCGGCTTCGATTGGAAGATCAATGTCGCGCTGCTGGCGTCCTTTGCCGCCCGTGAGAGTAGTGTCGCGACCCTGGGGGTGCTGTTCCAGCAAGGCGATGACGAGAACCAGACGCTCGAGGAGCGCATGGGGCAGGAGACCCGAGAGGGTGGCGCCACCGCATTGCTGGCGGTGTCGATGATCCTGTTCTTCGCCCTGTATCCGCCCTGCCTGGCCACCACCATGATGGTCAAGGTGCAGACCGGTTCCTACAAATGGATGGCATTCTCGATCATCTTCCCCACCATCCTTGGACTAGCGGTCTCGAGCGCGGTCTACAGTATTGGCATGGCAGTGGGCGCCACCGGGATCGAAGCCATGTCGGCGGTCTATTGGAGCGCCTTCGTGCTGCTGCTGATCGTCGGCCTGTTCAGTGATCGTCAGGCGAGCCGGCTGCTGCGGCAGCGCTTCTCGGAAGGTTAAGGTGAATCTCACGCAATTGATCTGCTGGGGGTGGGCGGCGCCATGAGCGTTAGGAATCTGGCCCTAACCACAAGCAAGCGCGTGGCTTCGAGTACGCCACGCCGTCTTGAGTTGACCGCAGAGGGGATGAGCGATGGCCGAGCCTGACCAAGGATCGCAAACACACACAGCGTCGCCAGACAGCCTGGTCTCGCAGGCCGAGAGTGCGCGCAAGGATGAGCCTCTAGTGCAAACCTCGTCGCCATTGACGCTGGTCGATGCCGGAATCATTGCGCTGATCCTGGGTGTGGCGCTCTGGTATCTCTACCGGCAGTTCTGGCGCAAGCGCGGCGCTTGCGGTGGCTGCGCCAAGGGGGCAGGCGGCGGTTGCGCGGTCGCGCGCACGGTTGCCAACGCCTCGGCCTCGGCGCCATCGCCGCGCTCGCCCCAGGTGCATCCTGTCTCGGTCGATGCCGAGCACAAGCGATCCAAATGACGGCCGCAATCCAGGTCGAGCGGCTCGCGCACCGCTATGGGCGGCGCCCCATCTACTCGGATCTGAGCTTCAGCGTCCCGCAAGGCAAGGTCGTCGCCTTGCTCGGCAAGAACGGTGTTGGCAAGACCACCCTGATTCGGCTGCTGATGGGTTTCATGCGCCCGAGCGCGGGTTGCTGTCAAGTGCTCGGCGAGCCCTCGCATGCGCTCTCACCGGCGACACGGGCGCGCATCGGGCTCTTGCTCGAGGGCCATCTGACCTATGACCTGATGACCATCGCGCAGATCGAGCGCTTCTATCGGCCGTTCTATCCGCGCTGGCGCCGAGAGCTGTACTTCGATCTGGTCGATCGGCTCGGGCTGCCCCATGGCCATCGGATCGGCAACATGTCCTGCGGACAACGCTCGCAGGTGGTACTGGGGCTGATCTTCGCCCAGGACCCGGACCTGATGATCCTCGACGACTATTCGATGGGGCTCGATGCGGGCTATCGGCGGCTATTCCTGGACTATCTGCGGCGCTTCCTCGATGAGGGCGGCAAGACCCTGTTCGTCACCTCGCATGTGGTGCAGGATATGGAATCGCTGGTCGATGAGCTGATCTTCCTGCAGCGGGGTGGGGCGCTGCGACAGCTGCCACTGGTCGATTTTCGGCGCGATTTCCGTTGCTTCGGTTTCCAAGTCGATGGCGGCTCAGCACCACAGCCGGACGCCCTGATCGAGAACGTCGACCTGCATGGCCGCGAGCCTGTTCTCTATAGCTTCGCCGACCGCGAGCCGCTCGAGGCGCACCTGGCAACCCATTGGCCGCAGGTCCGACTTGGCGATGAGCAGCCGCTGTCGCTCGAGGATGCGTTCATCGGCCTGACCGGGAAGTATTGAGAGGAGCGATCGGCGATGCGAGCGGCCATGCTGTCGGCAATCTTTTTGAAGGAATGGCTCAAGGTGCGCTGGGTCTGGCTCGGGCTGTTGGTGCTGCATCTGGGGATGCTGTTGTATTTGTTGCTCGCCATCCGCCATCAGTTCCGGGTCGAGCACTCGGAGATGATCTGGTATTGGGCCTTCGAGCTGCGCCGGCTGTTGTATGCGCCGATCCAATACCTGCCGCTGCTCACCGGGGTGCTGATCGCCATCGCGCAGTTCGGCCCGGAGATGCTCGGCGGGCGCTTTCGCCTGTCCCTTCACCTGCCGCTGCGTGCTGACCTGCTGGTCTGGAGCTGGGTCGGCTTCGGGGCGCTGATGGGCGCCTTGCTGGCGCTGTTGGATGCCGTCGCCCTGTATTGGATCATCGCCGGCTGGTTTCCCCATGAGGCCGCCGTCAGCGCCCTGCTCACGGCCTTGCCCTGGCTGCTGGGCGGCTGGATCGGCTATTTCGGCGCGACCCTAGCGCTGTTGGAGCCAGCCGCGCCGCGCCGACTGATCTATCTGGGGCTGAGCGCGGCCTTCCTGGCCTTGCTCTATCAACACCGCGGCTATCAGGAATACGACCAGGTGTTGCCGGTGCTGATCGCGCTCGCGCTGCTGTTCATCCCGGCAGTGATCCTGCCCGCCCACCGCTATCGCCACCAGCGCTGACCCGGAGCTGACCGACCATGACTGCCAGGATTGCCCGCTGGTCCTTGCTGCTGCTGACCATCGTCCTGCTCGCGCTCTGGTGGCCCTTGCTCAAGGAACTGCTGTTCGAGTACCGCTACGGCAAGACCGACCTGTTCTACAGCCCGGTGATCGAGCGCTTCGTCTACAAGGAGCTGCTCGGCGAGGGCCATGCGTTCATCTATCGCGACCAGGACGCCAACGATTACGACCGCCAGACCTTTGAGACCCTGATCCCGTTCATCTACTACAAGAACATGGAGCTGTGGGGCAAGCTGCCGTTGCAGCTCGCTGGCCAGAGCTTCGATAAGGCCCAGATCCAGGCCGAGCGTCAGGTGCTGGAGCTGAAACCGGGTGAGCTGCCGGGGCATGCCCCGCGCATCCAGCTGTTCCCGCTGCTCGAGGCCAATCCCGGCCGCGCCCGGCTGCGCTTTCCGGAGGACATCCTGCGTCCCAGCGAGCAGCTGACCTTCATCAACAGTGATCACAACCGGATCGACCCCGAGCTGACCACGCGCTTCACTGAGGCGCTGAGCGAGGCTGGCTTCGTCTGGCCGGTGCAGGCGACCTTCGGCCGGGTCTCGATCCTGAAGGCGTTCGATGCCGGTTTCTTCCTGCTCGATCGCGCCGGCCAGCTGTTCCAGCTTCGTCGCGTCGACGGCCTGCCCGAGATCACGCCGGTGCCATTGCCCGAGGGGCTTGAGGTGCGTCATGTCAAGGTGGCCGAGAACAAGCGCGGCGACTCTCTTGGTCTGATCCTGGGCGAGGACGGTCGACTCTTCCTGCTCGGTCAGGCTGATGGCCGTCGGACCGCAGCTGGGCTGACCCCGCTTGCGCTTCCGGGCTACGATGCGGAGACCATGGCGCTGAAGATCCTGTTCAATCCGCTGCATCGAACCGCGATCTACGCCAACCAACGCCAGATCAAGGCCGTCGCCATGAATCGAGCCTTCGAGCCGATCGCGCGCTATGAGCGCCGCATGGCCATGGGCGAGCCGCGCCTCGTCGATCGGGTCTGGCAGGCCTTGGTACCGTTTAGCCTGGATCTGCGCGATCCGAACGGGCGCTATCTGCGGCTCAGCCTGGATGTTCATGCCCTCGCAGCGCTGCCGGCCAGTGCTGTTGCGCTCCTGCTTGCTTGGCTGCTGCTCTGGCGGCGTGGCTTGCGCTTTCTTGCCATGACACCGAGCTTGCTGCTGGTAGCCTTCACCGGCGTCTATGGACTGATTGCCGTCGGGCTGATTCCGCCCGAGCCGTCGGATCGGGCCGGCGCCGGTGATCTGGGACGGACGGCGCTGGAGCCAGGCGCCACCTGAGCGACAGGGCGCTTGCAGATATCAGCGCTGCTCAATCACCTGCTGCCGTTTCGCCGAGCACCGGCGCGCGCCTCAGCGCGCCCGCCGGTGCTGCTGGTGATCGGCGCCCACCGCGAAGAGCTGAGCTTTGGCGAGGCCGTTGCCGCCCAGCTCGACCGCCAGCGCCTCGACCTGCTGCGCATCCCGGTCGGGATCTCGGGGCAGCGGCCCGGTCCGGATGCGCTTGAGGAGTATCGCCAGCGCCATGCCGAGCTCTATCGGCAGATCCTGGAGCATGTTCAGCCAGCGCAGCGGGTCCTGATCGATCTGCATACCGGCTTCGACGAGCGCCTGTGCTCGGCCGATGTGCTCTGTGGCGAACCGGCGCTGCTGCGCTGCATCGAGCAGCAGGCGTCGCAGCCAGGGGCACCGAGCGGCGGTGGCATGCGCGCAGTGCGGCTGGTGGCGTCCGATCGCGATGCCGTGCTCAGTCCTGGAGAATGCCCGCGGGCCGAATCCTGGCCCTGGGTCAGCCCTGTGCTGCCAGAGGCGATTTGGAACCGTCGGCGCCCACTCTATGTTGGGATTGAGGTCTATCTGGCCTCGTCATCCTATGCCTTATCCTCCCGTGGAACCGCAGCTGAGGTGCGCTTGGCCGCGGCCGTGATCGAGGCCGTCAGTGATTGTGCGCTGTCGGTGCAGCGTGCGATGGAGCCGGGCTGAGTCTCAGAATCATTCCGTCGAGACTCCATCACATGGCCATTCTTTCCCCCCTGCAGGCGCGCAATCCGCGTTTGGTGCTTCAGCTCCAAGGCATCCACCGAATCAAGGTTCTTCTTCCAGGCCTCGAATAACCGGTCGTCCTGCCGCGAGAGCCAGAACCCGCAGTCGCCGTAGCACTGGCCACCATCGGCGAGGCATAGAGGACAACGGCAATGGCAGGAGCTTGCGAACCTAAGCTTGCGAACCTACCAGAGCCGGAGGTCAGGCGCCGTTCGATGGTCCGCCCCAGCGACGATGCAGCTTGTCGAGCTGTTCGTGGGCGCAAATGACGATGACCTCATCGCCTGGCTTGATGCGGCGGGTCTCTTCGGGCAGGCGAAAGCGCTCGCCGCGGTAGAGACAGACGATGCGCGTGCGCTCGGGTAGGTCCAGATCCTGAACTGATCCGGCGTCGTCGTCGCCGACGGTGAAGCTGAACACCGCCGCGTCGTCGCGAATCACCGACGATAGCTCCAAGGATTTCTCGCCGACCAGCAGGGCGCGCAGATGGCTGGCCACGGCCTGGTTCGGCAGCACGGCATCCTCGAGTCCAAGCTCGTCTGTGATGTGCTGGAACTGACGCTCGTTGACCCGCGGCACGACGCGTGAGAAGCCGAGCGAGCGCCCGATGAGCGCCGCCAAGATGTTGGTCTGGTCTGACTCGAGCAGGCAGAACAGCACATCGGTGTTTTCGGGCTCGGCGTCTCGCAGCACTACCGGCGACGTGCCGTCACCGTGTACGAAGCCGGCATCCAGTCGCTCTGAGAGCGCGTCAATGCGCTCGCGCTCGCGCTCGACGATGATGACCTCATGCCCGTCACCGAGCAGCAGCTCGGCGGTGGCCACGGTGAGGGAATTGCTGCCGATGAATGCCGTTCGCATTAGAGCTTGCGCCTCCGCGCGATCCAGGTGGGTGGGTAGAACAGCACGAGCATGGCCAGGATCTCGACGCGCCCAAACAGCATGTCGCCAATGAGTACGGCCTTGAGCGTCGGCTCCAGGTCTGTCCCGGTGAGCCCCGTTGAGAGTCCGGCGTTGGCGATCGCGGAGACCACCTCGAACAGGCTTGGCAGCGGCGCGTAACCGTAGACTAGGAACAGTAGCCAGGAGAGCAGCAGCACGGCGAGCCAGAGACTCAGGAGCTGCAGCGCACCGGTGATCATGTCCGGCTGCAGGATGTGGCCATCGACGCGCGCGTGCAGCACGGCTCGCTCACCGATTGCGGTGCGTCGCAGGGCGAGCTGCACCAGCCGCAATAGCACCAGGAGTCGCACCAGTTTCAGTCCGCCCGCGGCGGAACCGGTGCAGCCGCCGATCGTCATCGATAGCACCAGCACGAGCTGGGCCGCTGGCGACAACGCCGTCAACTCCAGGGTGCTAAAGCCGGTGGTCGTTTGCGCCGAGACACCAAGCGCGACGCTGTGACCGAGCGCGCTCTGCCAGTCCATCTCAGGTTCCAGATCCTGCTGCCAAATCCAGAGCAACATCAGCAGCAGCGTCGTGAGCAGTGTCGCGGCCAGCAACGCGCGGACCTCCTCATCACGCCAGAGCACACTGAGCCCTTGCGATGGTATCCGAGCGTAGAGCGGGAGCGTCACGGCCGACAACAGGCAAACAGTCGTTAGCACCGCGACAGCGGCAACAGGCAGCGGTGCGAGGCTTGCGTCTGCCGGCGCGAAGCCACCGGTAGCGACCGATGCGAGCGTATAGAGCAGCGCATCGAAAGGGTCGGTCCCAGCGGCCCAGACCGCCGCCAGCGCCAACCCGCTGAGCAGGACATAGACAATGAACACCGTTCGCGCATGCTGGCGTGCGCTGGCGTTAGAAAGCCGCTCACCGCTGGTCTCGATCAGCCTCCGGGCGCTGGCGTGGTGCCGCATGATGAGCGCCACGGTCAGCACCGCGATGCCGAGCCCGCCGTACCACTGCATCCAGGCGCGGAGAAAGAGCAGGGCAGGGTCGATCTCCTCGACACCGCGCAGGACCGTGAGACCTGTAGTGGTGACCGCAGACGCGGTTTCCAGCAGCGCATCGAGCGGCCTGATGCCAGCCGCCATCATGGGCCAGACCATGCTCGCTGCTGCCAGCAGAAAGGCGAGCGCCGTGACCGCCAACGCCTCGTTCCACTGCAGGTCGATCCGCTGGAGGTCGACACCGGGCAACCGCAGCAAGAGCAATCCGAGCGCACACAAGGCCAATGCGACCAACCCGAGCCGCTGGCATAGCGGTACGCTGCCGAGTCCAAGCGCTACCCCTGCCGGCAGCAGCGTCAGCAAACCCAACATCATCATCAGTTGCGCGAGCATCGCTGCCACCACCCGAGCTCGGGCGGCATGCATGAGAGTTTGGACGGCGTGCTCGGTCATGTTTGCTGACCTGAACGGCCCGATGACGGAGGAATGTGTTAAGTCTAGTCGTCCGAGCCGCTGAGGTAGCAGCGCAGCACCTGCTCCGTGGTTGCCGCAAGCAGTGACGGACCTCGAGCCATGGCCTGCTCGAGGGTCATCGGGCCAGGGCAGAGGCTGAATACGGCATCGATGCCAATCTGATGAAGTGCAGCGATACGCTCGCCGATGCTGCCAGCGATGGCGATGCAGGGGATGCCATGCGCTTTGGCACACTCCGCCACCCCGGCCGGGGCCTTGCCGAAGGCGGTCTGAAAATCAATTTGGCCCTCGCCGGTGATCACCAGATCGGCTCCTGCAAGCTGTGTATCTAAGTCGAGGAGGTCGAGCACTAGGTCCACGCCTCGGCGAAGCTCCGCGCCGAGGAAGGCGTACAGTCCGGCGCCCAAACCGCCGGCTGCGCCGGCGCCGGCCAGGTCCCTGACCTCGTGACCCAAGTCGGCGGCGATGCGATCAGCCAGATGGGACAGGCCGGCGTCCAGAGCGCTGACCTGCTCGGGCGTTGCCCCCTTTTGAGGGCCGTAAACGGCCGCAGCGCCGGTGGGGCCGACCAACGGGTTGTCGACGTCGCAAACGGCCTCGCAGCTCACCTCGGCCAGGCGCGGATCGAGCCCGCTGGCGTCAATGCGGCGGATCTGCCCCAGCGATCCGCCCACCGGTGCCACCGTCTCACCGTCAACATCGAGAAAACGCACTCCGAGGGCGGCGGCCATGCCGATACCGCCATCGATGGTAGCGCTGCCGCCGATGCCGACCACGATGCGCTGAGCCCCCAGGTCCAGGGCGGCACGGATCAGCTCGCCGGTACCATAGGTCGTGGTGCGCATTGGATCACGGTGTTCGGGGGCGAGCAGGGCCAGACCGCTGGCAACAGCCATCTCTACCACCACCAGCCCCAGGGCCGGGACATGGCATAAGGTGGCCTGGACGGGCTCATGCAAGGGGCCATGCACGCTGAAGACTCGCGCTTCGCCATGCAAGGCATCGATCAGGATCTCTGCGAGACCATCGCCGCCGTCCGCAACCGGGATCTTGCAGACCTCCGCTGCCGGGTAGGCGGCGCGAACCCCTTTTTCCATGGCCAGCGCGGCCTGCATGGCGGACATGCTGCCTTTGAAGGCATTGGGTGCCAAGACGAGCTTCATCGGATCATCCGCAGTTGCAGAATAGGATAACAATCATAGATGATCGATCGCCGCCTGAGAGGATGGTCCAGTCAGGATGTTCCGGAGCGGCTGCCGGGCTGGAACCACTTCGGCAAGCCAGAATGGACTCGATTCTCGCCGCCGGCATCTTCGAGACGATAGAGATCGTACCAACATGACCTACTGCCTTGGACTCGTCGTCAACGCTGGCTTGGTGCTCGCCTCCGACTCCCGCACCAATGCGGGCATCGATTATGTGACCAGTGTCAGCAAGCTGCATGTGTTCCAGCCGGCGCCAGACCGACTGTTCGTCTTGCTCTCCGCCGGCAACCTTGCCTCGACGCAGGAGGTGCTGAACCTCATCCGCCGCGATCTGGATCAGCCGCCGTCTGGGCTCAGTCTGATGTCAGCGAGTTATCTATTCGAGGCCGCTGATTATGTGGGGAGGGTCAACCTTACAGTGCAGTGCGACCGTGGGCCCGCGCTCGCCGCGCATGGCGTCAGTGCAGAGACGACGCTGATCCTGGGTGGCCAGATCGCCGGGCAGCCACCGGGTCTGTTCCTGATCTACCCGCAGGGCAACTACTTTGCTGCTTCTCCCGAGACGCCCTATCTGCAGATCGGCGAGAACAAGTACGGCAAGCCCGCGCTAGACCGCATTGCCCGACCGGAGCTGTCACTGGAGGATGCCGCGCGTCTTTGTCTGGTTTCACTCGACGGTACCTCCCGTTCTAACGTTACCGTTGGCCCACCCTTCGAGGTCGCGATCTATCCCAGAGATAGCCTGGCGCTGAGCTACCGGCTCAAATTGCCGCAGGATTCGCCGCTACTTGCCCAGATGTCCCAGAGCTGGAACGCGGGTCTACGCAAGGCCTTTGAACAACTGCCGCGGTTCGATTGGGAGGCGCCATCAACAGCGGACATGCCGGCATTGCAGGCCGGCGCAATGGCGGCAAGCCCTTGATGCGAAAATGACCTGAAAAATGATGACTTGGACTAATGACTTGGCCTCTTGGTGAGTGTCGGTATGGCTAGAAAACACGACGAGTTTACGTTCCTCGATGTCTTGTACAGGGTGTGTGATGCCCTCTGCGAGGGGGAGAGGCGTGAGTTCACCCGCGACAACGGCGTCACCCGCTTTCGTCGCGACAAGGACAACGTCTTCTTCGTTGAAGGCCCCTTTGTCGCCGTCAGCTTGAATCTTCCGAGTGTGCGGGTTTCGATGAATGGGATTTCCGATCAGAATGGAAAGCCGCTAGAGGTCGATAAAGACGACATTGCCGGATTGACCGGAAGACTCATCAACCTGGATTACGAAATGGTACAAGCCAAGGTTCTCCCCCGGGCTTGATTCGTGGGTGACCTACCGCTGAACCTGTTAGTGGGTTAGTGGATTAGTGGGAGGCTCCACACCGAGCTCGGCGCGGGGTCGTTCGAGCCACTTTGTCTTCATCATCATTAGCGACGGGGTAGACGGCATGAGTCAGATCCATTTCATTGGCGGCGAAAAGGGCGGGGTAGGCAAGTCGGTCCTGTCCCGGCTGCTGGCCCAGTATTATATCGACCAAGATCTGTCTTTTCGCGCCTTCGACACGGACCGCTCACATGGTGCAATGCTGCGGTTCTACGCAGGCTACACCACGCCTATCGCACTAGACGACTTCTCCAATGCTGACCAGCTCATGGAGGCCGCGCTGGAACAAGACCAGAACGTGCTTGTGGACTTGGCTGCCCAGACCTCCCGACCCCTGTTCCAGTGGATGGATGAGAATGACCTGCTCGGGTTGGCAACAGAGCAGGGTATTGGCGTCATCCTCTGGCACGTAATGGACGACGGCGTCGACAGTATCGGGCTGCTAGAACAGTTATTCGAGCAATTTCCAAGCGGCGCCCGCTATGTGGTGGTCAAGAACCTAGGCCGCGGCAAGGACTTCTCCAACTTCGAGGCTTCGCGAGCACGCGAAAGCGCGACGGCGCTGGCTGCCCCCGTCATCGAGCTGCCCGAGCTACACGCCGCCACGATGCGCAAGGTTGACCACGGCAACCTGAGCTTCTGGGCCGCGGCCAACAACACGGAGGCTGGGCTCGGGCTGATGGACCGCCAGCGGGTCAAGGTCTGGATGCGCAAGACCTATCGGCAGTTCGACGCCATCGCTGAGTCTCTCGCCTAAAGCGGGCTACATTACGCGAAATAACGATGTCCACCACAATGGTTGGCAGTGTTTAACTGGACTGGAGGTAAAAGTAATGGAATTGAATCTGGACCGCGAGAAGTTTGATGAGCATCAGGCCATATTCATCACTGAGATTGTTGAAAAAATCAGAATAAAGGTACAAGAGGCGGGCTTGCGGGGAGAGTCTTTAGAGGCGCTTACAGCGAACATCGCTTTTAGTATCGCCAGCACTATCGATGACACCTCACTAATAGAACGTGACGGTATTGAGGTAAAGCCCTATTTGACGTTCCGCACAAGTGAAAACGAACTCCTTCATTGCGGCGAAAATGCGTACACTTATGAGTTTGTTCCGGGCGTCTTACGATCGCTATTTGAAGGCTAAAGATGTGCCACTAACTTGCCGATTTGCACAAGCATCAACGGCAGAAACGGTATCGGCACCAGTGTTGTCGTTGTTGCCGCCCTCGGCAGCACTCGCATCAAAATCGCCAGACTTGGCTTGGTTACCGAGCTCGGCATTGCCGCGCTATTGTTCGCAGAGTGGCTCCCTACACCGCTCTCAATTCTGCTCTCGGTGCCGCGCTGCCTGATCGATACAGGCGACGGTCTGGATGCTGACTGACATGCAGGCACGCCCGGCCGGGCAGGCTGTGGCCTTGGATAAACTTGGTCTTCCGCTGGAAAATGAAAAAAGGCCTAGCATCTGGTGGATGCTAAGCCTTTGATTTTTATGGCGCGCCCGGAAGGATTCGAACCTCCGACCACCTGGTTCGTAGCCAGGTACTCTATCCAGCTGAGCTACGGGCGCGATGAGCAGATAATTATGTTTACTGCGCGCGGAGATGTCAAGCATTTGTTGTAGGTTGATCAGCGCAGTCCTGATTTCCTGATTGTTGCTCGGACCACAGTTTGGCCTTGCATCCTGTATCCTTGACAAGTTTTAGAAGAGCGGCGCTTGAAGGCGCTCGCTTGAGAATGACCTAGAAAACGGCTTGGAGGGTTCTGATGCGTCTGGTGTTGATCGCCCTCGCGGGTCTCTGGGCCGTGGGAGCACTGGTTACCTTTTTGCAGACGCGCGATCGGCCGACCGATGCGAAGCTGAGCGCTGCCTATTTGGTGGGCTGGCCGGCGCTGTTGGTGCTGATGTATATCAATCAGCCGGTGCCCTTGTGGGTCTCTGTCCCGGTCTTCTTTGGCTTTATCCCTTGGTTCTTGGCTGGGCCGCACCTCTGGGGCATCTTGAAGGAGCCGAGTCGGATCAAGCCAGGCGAGGTTGTCGGTATCCCGCTCGGCTACTGGAAGTGGGGTGGGCTCGCCGCGGTGCTGTTGGGCATCCTGTTCGATGTCCTCGTCCGCCCTTGAGCCAAGCAACGCGAAGCCGATCGCCGCGCGCGACCATTGAGTTTTAAGACAGTCTTATGAGCAATCCCCCGAACAATCAGCCACCCCAGGACATCCGCAGGATTGAGGCGCTGCTGCAAATCGTTGCGCGCTTGCGCGACCCTGAGCACGGCTGCCCTTGGGATCTCAAGCAGACCATGCGCAGCATCCTGCCGTTCACACTCGAGGAGGCCTATGAGGTCGCCGAGGCGATTGAGAACGACGATATGCCGGAGCTGCGCGAGGAACTGGGTGATCTGCTGTTCCAGGTGGCGATCTATTCGCGCATGGCCGAGGAGCAGGACGCCTTCAGCTTCGAGGATGTCATCGAGGCGATCTGCGACAAGATGATCCGTCGCCATCCGCATGTGTTCGGCGATGTGCGTGTCGAGTCCGAGGCCGAAGTGCGGGCGAACTGGGAGCGCATGAAGGCGGACGAGCGTGAGGCCAAGCACGAGCGTCCTCACATTAGCGTGCTCGATGGCGTCGCGCAAGCGCTGCCGGCCTTGGTGCGCGCCGAGAAGCTGCAGAAGCGCGCTGCAAACGTTGGATTCGATCTCGACGACCTTGATCATGTGGTCAAGAAGATCCGGGAAGAGCTTGAGGAATGCGAGGAGACCTTCGCCGAGCACGCCGATCCGACTGAGCGCGTGCACGAGGTCGGTGACCTGCTGTTCTCCTGCGTTAATCTCGCTCGCCACCTGGGCGTCGATGCCGAGCAGGCGCTGCGTGCGGCCAACCATCGTTTCGAACGGCGCTTTCAGCGCATCGAGGTCTGCCTACGCGCCGCTGGGCAGGTGCCAGCGCACTCTCAACGTGCCGAGATGGATCGGCTGTGGGAGATCATCAAGAACGAACAACATTGAACGCCGACAGTGCACAGTCGTTTCGGCCCAGACCAGGCTCAGATCTGTCTCAGGCTTGCCTCAAATTTCCTCTGGCGCCGGTTCCTTGGAGACGATTGAGAGGCTGATGAGGTGATCTTCCGATGAGCTTTCTCGCGCGCATCAACGAGTGCAATCGCTGGGCGCCCGGCGATTACATGCCCTTCATCGTCGACGGCGAACGGCTCGGCATGGCGCGCATTGAGTTTGCCAGAGCCCTTTGCGAGCTGGACGACCAGGCGTTCGCCCTAGAGAGCGCTGGGCTGCGCTGGGCGGGCGCGCCGAGCGGTTTTGATGCGCGGACCGACGCGATGCACGCGCTTTGCGACGAGCTGATCGCGCGCGGACTAATCAGCCATCAACATGGCGAGCAGTATCCGGTCACAGCCGGCCGTCGTGAGGATGCGCGGTTCCTGATTGATCGCGCCTGTGCCCCTTACTTCGGCGTCCGCGCCTTCGGGCAGCATATCAATGGCTTTGTCCGTCGCCCAGCGGGGATCATGATGTGGATTGCTCGGCGCTCAGCGGACCGCCGCGTCTACCCAAATCGCCTCGATAATATGGTGGCCGGCGGCCTGCCTTGGGGCATCGCGCTGCGTGATAACCTGCGCAAGGAGTGCGCAGAAGAGGCGGGGATGTCCGCTGAGCTTGCCGATCGCGCCATCGCGGTTGGGGCCATTACCTATTGTCGAGCCTCCAAACGCGGCCTCAAGCCAGACGTGATGTATTGCTACGATCTGGAGCTGCCCGCAGAGTTTGAGCCATGCTGCCAAGATGGCGAGGTGGCCGGCTTCGAGCTGCTGCCGATCGAGCAGGTGGCTGAGATCGTCCGCGACACCGACGCGTTCAAGCTCAACTGCAATCTGGTCATCATCGATTTCCTCGTGCGCCATGGCGTGCTAACCCCCGAACATCCCGACTATCTGGAGATCGTCCAACGGCTGCGCTCGCTGGCCTGATGGCGGCAGGAGCTCCAGCCCATCCCTTCGTCTCCGGCAACACTCTTGAGTCTTGAGGGCACTATGAGCATTCAGTTTGGCATTCCGCGTCGGCAATCGGTTCAGGTCATGATCGGCGGGCTTGCGGTCGGCGGCGACGCGCCGGTGCGCGTGCAGTCGATGACCAACACCGATACCGCCGATATCGAGTCCACCGTGGCCCAATGCGCCGAGCTGGCCCGCGCCGGCTCTGAGTTCGTGCGCATCACGGTCAACAACGAGACCGCTGCGGCCGCGGTGCCACGGATTCGTGATCGCCTTGAGGCGATGGGCTCGCCGGTGCCATTGATCGGTGATTTTCACTTCAATGGACACCGCTTGCTGACCGACTATCCGGCCTGTGCCGAGGCGCTCGCTAAGTATCGGATCAACCCCGGCAATGTCGGCCGTGGCGAGAAGCGTGATACCCAGTTCGCGACCATGATCGAGATCGCCTGCCGCTACGATCGGCCTGTGCGCATCGGCGTCAACTGGGGCAGCCTTGACCCGGAGCTGATCGCGCGGATGATGGATGCGAATGCGCGCTCCGAGAATCCCCGTTCTGCTGAGGAGGTGATGCGCGAGGCAATGGTTGAATCCGCGGTGGGCAGTGCGCTGCGTGCCGAGGAACTCGGACTTGGCCGCGACCACATCATCCTCTCTTGCAAGATGAGTGGCGTGCAGGATCTGATCGCGGTCTACCGAATGCTCGCCGCGCGCAGCGACCACGCACTGCATCTCGGCTTGACCGAGGCAGGCATGGGATCGAAAGGTATCGTCGCCTCAACGGCAGCGCTGTCGGTGATCCTGCAGGAGGGGATTGGCGATACCATCCGCGTCTCCTTGACTCCGGCTCCAGGCGAATCTCGCACCCGCGAGGTGGTGGTGGCACAGGAGATCCTACAGACCATGGGAATGCGCTCGTTTGCCCCCATGGTTACCGCGTGCCCGGGATGCGGTCGGACCACGAGCACCGTGTTTCAGGAGCTGGCCGAAGATATTCAGGGCTATCTGCGTGATCAGATGCCGATCTGGCGCGAGACCTATCCTGGGGTCGAGACCTTGCAGGTGGCCGTGATGGGCTGCGTGGTCAACGGCCCCGGCGAAAGCAAGCATGCCAACATCGGCATCAGCCTGCCGGGTACGGGTGAGCAACCCTCAGCGCCGGTCTACATCGATGGCGAGAAGGTCACCACGCTGAAAGGGCCGGATATCGCTGAACGCTTTAAGACGATGGTGAACGAGTACATCAGCGAGCGTTTCGGGGCTCGATAATCTCGTCGGCTAAGCAGCTCCCGACCCGTTATCCATGGTGCATGTCCATGGTGCATGTCCATGGCGCACGACCACCAAGACGTTAACTGCGGAGAGACGATTAATGAAGAAAACGGTACTGGCCGCCTCAACCCTTGCCATCGCACTGGCGGGGAGCTTATCGACCAGCGTTGCGTTTGCGGCTGATGATCCGATGATGGTATCGGTGAAACGCCTGTCTCTGACGACGGCACAGCAGATCGCTCAGGCCACCATCGACGCCTGCCGTGAGAAGGGGATTCAGATCGGTGTTACCGTCGTCGACCGCGACGGCGTCATCCAGGCCCAGCTGCGCGATACCATCGCCTCACCAATCACCGTTCCGATCAGCTATAAGAAGGCCTATACCGCCGCCAACTTCAATGCCGCGACCTCGGCACTCGAGCCGCGCGCAGACACCGCTGTTGGGCGCCAAGACTTCTTGGTCATGTCGGCCGGTGGGCTGCCAATCCAGGTCAGCGGTGCCTTGATCGGCGGCGTCGGTGTGAGTGGTGCACCTGCCGGCGAGACCGACGAGGAATGCGCACAGGCCGGCGTGGATGCGGTTCAGGATGATCTTGAAATGGCGATGTAGCAGACTCGCAGATTACTGCGCTGGGCCGACCAACAGGTCGGCCCACAATCACCCGATCAGTGCGCGGCTCGCAATGTTAGAAATTGCCGGTTGCCCCGGCGGTGATGATCGAGAGCATCTCGCCGTTGATGGTGATCGCAATCGCCTGCAGCTCCGCTGGGAGTTCGTAGGCGTTGATGATCATGTCGAGATTAAGCATCTCGAGCCAATGGCGCCCATCATTATCCTCGATCAGTGCAATCGAGCAGGGCATGTAGGCGGCGTAGATGGTGTTGAATCGCACCATCTTGATGGCATCTTCGGGCCGACAGAACTGGAAGATCTCCAGCCTCGGCGACTCGAGGCCGCGCGCTTCGAGCTCGGCGCCGACGTTTTGATGGCCGACCAGTTTCATATTCAGCTCGACCGCCTTGGAATTCATCGCGTCGATGGCGTCGTCTGGACTCACTCCATCCGCAAGACCGATCTTCAGCACTGTTTGACCAATCTCGTACATATTGACTTCAGGCGCATTAGCAACCTCAGAGGCCAAGACGATCGGCAGCGAGAATGGTAACAGACACAACAATGCGGCCGAAGCAAGGGTGCGTTTGAGCATGGGCAGAACTCCTTGGGTGTTCATCCGCGAGCGCTGAAGCAGCTCGGGTTAATCGTCGTTATCGTTGTCATCATCGTCATCGTCGCCGCCGCCGAGATCATCATCGAGCGATGCGACGAAGGCGAGGATGTCGAGCAGTTCGTCCTCCTCGTAGGCAGCGAAGGTCTCGTCTTCAGGGTCATCGGCGTGGATGCGCTCGCCGTTCTTGAACAGGGCGATCTGGCGCAAGAGATATTCGTAGTACTGACCTCGCAGCGGCGGCGAATCCTTGCGTGATTTGCCCTGAGCCTTGCGTCCATGACAGCTCTTGCAATCGTATTTGTAGAGCTTCCGACCCGAGCGGGCGCTTCCTTCTTCCGGCCCCGGCACATCAAGCTCGATATCGAGATCGGAGATATAACCAGCCAGGTCCATCAGGTCTCGGTCATTTGCCGTCTTCAGACCACCAACCACGAGCATGGCGTCGTAGCCGCGCGCACCGGTCTGGTAGTCGCGCAGCGCGTTCACCAGGTAATACTCGGGGAGCCCAGCAAGCCGCGGGTATTTGCCGCCCAGGATGCCCTGGCCGCGTTGACCGTGACAGAGCGCACATTGGCGAAACATTACCTCGCCAGCGGCGAGGTCTGGCTCATAGTCGTCTAGGGCCTCGTTGCGGGCCTCGTTATCGTCAGCGGCCTGCGCCGGCAAGGTCATTGCCATCAAGGCCAGTGGAACCGCAACTAGCGCGGCGAGAAGCGAACGCGTCAGCGACATCGAAACTTGCTCCGTTCTCTCTTTGGTAGGGCTTCGCCTGGGCGAAGCTTGAGAAGGTCTCGTGCGTGAATAGGTCGAGCCTTCATCGTTGTTTTCGGCACGACTAACATAGGCGATTGCTTGGGGTGCTGCAACCGCGTTCATAACCATGAAATGCGTATTGGATAAACCGCTCAGTCTGCACCGATTGGGATCGACACCGGCAATCCGGTGCCGTCGATGGCGATGGTGCGGGCCTACGCTGATCGGCGCTGAGTGATCGATCTCGCTCAAGCGCGATCGTCATGTAACTGGCGCGCGACAGCCTCGCCGACGCGCCGACCGCTGCTCAGCGCCCAATGGATCGATGGCGGCGCAGTAAGCTCACCACAGACCCAAACCTGCTCAGCAACTGGCTGCACGGTGTCAGATGTGCTTGCTGCAGTGACAGGCGGAGCCTGCACCGGGAGCGCGTCGTCGATGCGATAAATCGCGAGTCGGCACCAATCCTCAACCGCATTGCCGAACCAGGAACGCAACTGCTGCTGAACCAATGGCGCCAGCTGCTCAGGAGCGCGCTCATGCCCAAAGCAGTTGACGCTTACCAAGGCCTGTCCGGGCGGTGCATAGGCTGGCGCGAGGTTGCTCGGGCAGAGCAGGCTGTTGATGGGGCCTTGGCCGTTGCCGTCAAGCACCAGATAAGGGCCATCAATTGGCGCCACCGGCGCCGCGAAGTAGAAGCAGGTCGTGCCGCGCGTCGGTGGTGCCGGTCGGCCGAGCAGGCGGGCGGACTCTCGCCCTTGAGTGGCCAGGATGACGGCCTTGGCAGGGCAGAGCGAACCATCGCTGAGGACAACCCCAGCCCCATTCCCTGCAGCCCGATCGGACGCGATCAGGCGCTCGACCTTGCGCCCCAGCTCGATGGTCTCTGGGGGAAGCCGCTGCGCAAGCTGCAGCGGTATCTGCGCCATCCCCTCAGCCGGTAGCGCAGTGTCGCCGAGCGCAAAGGCGCGAAACACAAACTCGAAGGTCCGGCTCGAGACATTCAACGCTGGCTCGAAGAAGACGCCGGCAAAGAACGGCTTAAAGAAGCGCTGAATGATGCGCTCTGAGAATCCAAGCTCACGCAGCAGCGTGAGCGCTGAGGTTTCGGGTCGGCCGTAAAGGGCCTCGAGATCGCCGCGGATGGCTCGTTGGCGCAGGCGCAGCAAACGTAGCTTGTCGGTCAGATGACCGACCGGGGATAGCAGCATCTCAGGCAAGCGCTCTGGATGCCGCCAAATGTCGCTCACGCGATGGAAGCGATTGCCGATGCGTACCTGGGCGCCGGGATAGAACGAGCGCAGGTCGAGTGCAGCATAATCGAGCTGCCGTTGCGCCTCCGGATACCAGGTCTGCAAGACCTGAAAGCCGCGATCGAGTTTGAAACCCTCGACCTGGTCGGTCGCGATACGACCGCCGATGCGGTCGCTGGCCTCTAGGAGGCGGTAGCTGATCTTGGACTCATGCAGTGCGCGCGCACAGGCCAAGCCGCTTAATCCTGCGCCGATAATGATGACATCCGCGTTCAAGTAATTCTCCAATAGAAGCTTTGCCTGAGCAGGCTTGGCTTGAGCATGTTTGGCCTCCGCATGCTTGGTATGCATCTGATGCAGATGATGACTGTGCGGCGCGCGGGCTCGACGTCAGTGCAGGCTGACCAGGAGTGAGTGATCAGGAGTTAGTGATACTGCTCGGTGGTGTAGTGGCCGGGCTCGGTGCGCTTATGTCGATGCAGTCCATGCGCCTCGAGCCAAGCGCGGACATCCTTGATCATCTCTGAGTTTCCACAAAGCATCAGATGGCTATCGTTGGTCGTGATCTTGGCGCCTGCCGCATCCTCGAGTACGCCATTTTCGAGCAGATTCGTGATCCGGCCTTGCAGGGCAGTCTCGCTTGAATCGCGGGTGAGTGCCGTGATGAAGGTGAAGGCATCTTCGTGTTTGGCTTGCAGCTCAGCGATGGTTTCGCCATAGGCCAACTCGCCGGTGTTGCGCGCTCCATGCACGAGGATGATCCGCTCAAAGCGCTCCCAAGGCTCGGCGGTCTTCAGGATCGAGAGGAATACGCCCAACGCGGTTCCCGTCGCCAACATCCACAGATCTCGACGCGAGACCACGTTGTCCATCGTGAACACACCGCTGGCCTTTGCCGAGATCCAGATCCGATCGCCGATCTCGAGATCCGAGAGCTTGGGTGTTAGTGGCCCTTCTGGCACCTCGTTGAAATAGATTTCCAACGGTTGTTCTTGCGGTGCGTTGACCAGCGAGTAGGGCCGCCCGACGCGCTCACCGTCGACATCAAGCGCAACCTTGATGTACTGCCCGGCTTGGAAGTCTGTGAGCGGTGCGTCGATCTGCAGGCTGTAGAGTGCCTGCGACCAATGCCGCTTGCCCGAAATTCTCCCTTCGATCCAATCAACCATCGATCTTTACCTCAATAACTTGGTTAATTTGCTTAGGTGGCTCCGGAACACCCTTTTCAAACCCTGAACAACGAATGTTCAGCGATAGATTGCTGGTACAAAGACCTCGCAAACCGAGCTTTCAGTGTTGATTTTCTGCTAAACCCTATCGAGGTCAGGTGTTTGGGCGCTAGTGCTCGACCAGTTGTGTTCGCAGATCGGCATCCCATTTTAGGGTTGTCTAGACTTTGCACAATCATAAACGAGGCCGATCTATGCGACTTCTGGCTCTACTCGCCGTATTAGGAGGCTTGACCATGACGACCAACGCGACTGCTAACTGCGGCCCAGCACTCGATTTCGAACTGCGGCGTCTCGCGGGTGATGAATCCGTGAGGCTCTGCGATGCCTACCAAGGCAAAGTGGTGCTGATGGTCAATACCGCTAGCAAGTGTGGATTCACCGGTCAGTACGAGGGGCTCGAGGCACTCTACGACAAGTACAAGGAGCGCGGACTGGTGGTGCTGGGCTTCCCCTCCAATGACTTTGGCAACCAAGAACCCGGCAGCGAGGAGCAGATCCAGCAATTCTGCCGACTGACCTACTCGGTCGAGTTCCCGATGTTCGAGAAGATCCACGTCAAAAAAGGCAAGGCTGATCCGCTTTATCAGTACCTTGCAGCCCAAACTGGAGCCTACCCGAAATGGAATTTCTACAAGTATCTGATCGATCGGGATGGAAATGTTGTCGACTACTTCTCCAGTATCACATCACCTGATAGCAAGAAGTTCATAGCGGCAATCGAGAAACTGCTCTAAGCAGTTGACCTGATCATGGCAGGATTCGATGCTCTGAGGGCGGCTCGAGACCTGGTCCGCAGCCGCCAGATGCTGGCACCCAATGATGCGAACTACCGCTGGCCTGACATTTCCTGCCTGAAGTGCATTCCCGGATTGCCCGATCGGACAGAACCCCTGAAAATGGCGACCAGATCGACGGCACAGCCGTCAGCGTTAAGAGGTCGACCGCCTTGCCTAAGGCTCCCTATCATTCGGATGATCCTGACCAGGCCTCGGCCGAAGGTCCGCCACCGCTGTTGCCTGAGGACTTCGGGCTAACCCCGGCCAGCTCACCCACGGATTCGCTCTCTGAGCTGGCTGAGGCCATGCCAGGGATGCGCGTGCCGCCGCACAACCTACAGGCCGAACAGTCGTTGCTCGGCGCCCTGATGCTCGAGAACAGCGTCTGGGAGCAGGTTGCCGATAAGGTCCGCGAGACCGATTTCTACCGCCAAGAGCATCAGCTGATCTTCCGTGCGATTCATATCCTAGCCGAGCAGGATCAACCGTTCGACGTCATCACGTTGGCCGAGGCGCTTGAGAAGCGCAAGCTGCTCGATGACATGGGCGGAATGCAGTATCTGGCTGAGATCGATCGCAACACCGGCTCCGCCGCCAACGCCGCACATTACGCGCGCATCGTCCGTTTCAACTCGGTCTTGCGCCAACTGATCCGAGCCGGTACCGGCATCGCCGATCTGGCGTTCGATACCAAGGGCCGCAGCGAGGCCGAGATCCTCGATGCCGCCGAGGCCAAGGTGTTCGAGATCGCCGAGCAGCTCACCCGCGGCGGCGGCTTCAAGTCGATCGAAGACCTGCTGACCATCGCGGTCCACAAGATCGATGAACTCTATCATCGTGACGAACCCATCACCGGCCTGCCGACGGGGTTCATCGACTTCGACATGAAGACCTCCGGCCTCCAGCCCGCCGATCTGATCATCTGTGCCGGGCGGCCGTCGATGGGCAAGTGCCTAGAGGCCAGCAGTGAGGTCCTGCTTGCGGATGGTCGGGTCACAACCATCGAAGCGATCGTTCAGGCACGCCAGGCATCATTACTCACATTGGATGAGCGCCTGCGCTTCAGGACGACGCAGCCAAGCGCCTTCGTCGATGACGGATATAAACCGGGGTTTCGGGTTACCACCAGACTCGGGCGTGTCGTCGAGACCACGGCCACACATCCGTTCCTGACCATGCAGGGCTGGCAAGCGCTGAGCAAACTCGCCGTCGGTGACTGCATCGCTGTGCCGCGACGCCTGCCGGTCTTCGGCAGCAAACCGATGCGCGACTGCGAGGTCAAGCTACTCGGCTGCTTGATCGGTGACGGTTGTCTCAGAGGCGCAACGCCGACGTTCATCAACGACAGCCCTCAGCTCCAGACCGACTTCATCGATGCAGCCAATGCCTTCGGCGGCGTGCGTGCTCTGCTCAAACGCCGCCCGAACCGCAGGTCCGAGATCTGCGTGGTGGCGGATCGCGACGCCAGGGTGGCTCAGCGCAGTGCGTTTAGCACGGCATTGCGTGATGCTCTCGCTCTGTCTGGCCGCTCTCAGCGCCAACTCGCGCTTGCCACGGGGGCGAGTCCGGCAACGGTCTGCGATTGGCTCCAAGGGCTGAACATGCCCGGCGCAGTAAAGAACGGCCCCAACGCACTGACTCGCTGGCTGATGGAGCTAGAACTCTGGGGCCGTGATGCGCATGACAAGTCCATTCCAGCGCCGGTGTTCGAGCTGCCCAAGGCACAACTTGCCTTGTTTCTGAATCGACTCTTCGCAACCGATGGCTGGGTAACGCTGCGTGCGAGCGGTCAGAGTCAGATTGGCTATGCCTCGCCCAGCAAACGTCTGGCGCGGCAAGTTCAGCATCTCCTGCTGCGCTTCGGCGTCATCGCCAGGCTTCGCGACCGCCCTATTCGTCGCATGCAGTTAGGCGAGCAGTTAGGCAAGCAGTTGCGCGAGCAGCCGGCAGCGCAGACCGATTTCAGCGCCTGGCAGCTGGATTTGACTGACGCAGACTCAATCCGCACCTTCGCTACCGAGATTGGAATCTACTCGAAGCAGGCCGCTCTCAGACGTGTCTTGGAAGCCCTTGATCAGAAACGCCGACAGACGAATGGTGATCTGATTCCGGCCGCGGTTCGGGAGCGGTTACAGGCCGCGAAAGGCGATGAGTCCTGGTCCGCGTTAGTTCTGCGCGCGCTGTCTCAGCAGCGCTTAGGACAGCTCGCTGAAGCGCTGAACGAACCTGCATTGAGCACTCTTGCCACCAGCGAACTCCTTTGGGACCCGATCGTCTCAATTGAGCCCATCGGCTTGCGGCGGGTTTACGACCTGACCATCCCAGAGACACATAACTTTGTCGCCAACGACGTCTGCGTGCACAACACCAGTTTCGCGATGAACATAGCGGAGAATGTCGCCATCAAGACTGGAAAGGGCGTTGCCGTATTCAGTATGGAGATGCCCGGCGATGCGCTGGCGATGCGCATGATGTCCTCACTGGGACAGATCGACCAGCATCGGGTGCGGACCGGCAAGCTGACCGACGAAGACTGGCCGCGGCTCACGTCTGCGGTGACCATGCTCTCGCAGGCGCCGATGTACATTGATGACACCCCGGCGCTGTCCCCCACGGATCTGCGTGCGCGGGTGCGCCGGTTGCAGCGTGATCTGAAACGCGAGGAGAAGGATCTGGGCATGATCGTCATCGACTACTTGCAGCTGATGCAGGCCCCGAGCGAAGGCGAGAATCGGGCGACAGAGATCTCTGCAATATCACGCTCCCTCAAGGCGTTGGCAAAGGAACTTCATGTTCCTGTTGTGGCCTTGTCGCAGCTCAATCGCAGCCTCGAACAGCGTCCGAACAAACGCCCTCAGATGTCCGATCTGAGGGAAAGTGGTGCAATTGAACAGGATGCAGACGTCATCGCCTTCATCTATCGCGATGAGGTCTACAACGAGGACAGCCCGGATAAAGGCGTTGCTGAGATCATTATCGCCAAACAACGTAACGGGCCGATTGGTACCGTGAAGCTCGCGTTCCTTGGGCAGTTCACCAAATTCGAGAATCTGGCCGAGGATCTTTACGGCGATCTGGGGTATCAATGATCGTCGGACCCGTTGCCCACATCGATCTCGACGCCCTGCGGCATAACCTTGCGGTTTGCCGGGCCGCAGCACCGAACAGCCGCGTTTGGGCGGTGATTAAGGCCAATGCCTATGGTCACGGCATGGGGCCGTGCGCCGCTGCCCTCGATGCGGCAGATGGGTTTGCGCTGGCGCGGGTAGAGGAGGCGCTGTTGCTGCGGGCGACCGGTGTCAGCAAGCCGCTGTTGGTGATGGAAGGCATCGCCAACGAGGTCGAGGCCAGTGCGGTGCTTCCGATGCAGGTTGAGCTAGCGGTTCACGCTAGCCGGCATCTGGATCTCATCCTGAATGAACTCGAGTCAAGCCCGCAGTCGAGACCCCAGCGCATCTGGCTCAAACTCGACACCGGCATGGGGCGGCTCGGCCTGCAGCAGCAAGAGGCGGTGGCGCTGATTGAGCGCCTGCGCGCGCTGCCACCGAGGCTGGCTGAGGCGCTAGAGATCGCCGGGATCATGACGCATCTGGCCAATGCCGATGATCCATCGCATGCCATGACCGACAAGCAGTGTCAGCAGGCGAGGGCGCTCGCCCAACGCTTTGACCTGCCACTCTCAATTGGTAACTCGGCCGGCATTCTGGCCCATCCTGCGGCACGGAGTGATTGGGTGCGCCCGGGGATCATGCTCTATGGTGGCTCGCCCTTACTGAACCGTTCAGCGGCAGCGCTCGATCTGCGGCCAGTCATGACCCTGTCGAGCCAGTTGATCGCCGTGCGCGAGTTCAAGGCGGGCACGCCGATCGGCTACGGCAGCACCTACCGCTGCCCAGAAGCCATGCGCGTTGGCGTGGTGGCGATTGGTTATGGCGATGGCTATCCACGCCATGCGCCAACAGGCACGCCGGTGCTGATCCGCGGCCAGCGCGCGGCCTTGCTCGGGCGCGTCTCCATGGACATGATCAGCGTCGATCTTCGGCCGATACCGGAGGCCGAGGTGGGCGATCGCGTCATCTTGTGGGGCCAGGGCTTGCCGGTGGAGCAAGTGGCGGAGCAGGTTGGCACCATCAATTATGAGCTGCTGTGCAGACTCTCGCCACGCGTCAGAGTCGTTCACGAGCAGCAACTCGGACGGCAAGCACCGGAGCAGGGGGCTTGACTGCGACCACGAAAAAGGCTCGCAGCCTCTATGTCTGCAACAGCTGCGGCGCCCAGTCGCCGAAATGGAGTGGTCGCTGCGCAGACTGCGGCGCCTGGAACAGCATCGAGCAGGTCGCGATGCCGCCAAAGACCACGCCTCGGCCCGGCGGCGGCGGATACGCTGGAGCAGCCGGTCATGCGTCGCGCGCCGACCTCGGCGCCATCCATCGCCTCGCCGAGATCGCGCCCGAACAGGAGGTGCGCACCCCGAGCGGCATCGCAGAGCTGGACCGAGTGCTCGGCGGCGGGCTGGTGCAAGGCTCGGTGGTCCTGATCGGCGGCGATCCCGGTATCGGCAAATCGACGCTACTGCTACAGGCTTGTGCAGCAATCGATGCCAATCTGGCCTTCGCGTCCGATAAAGGCTCGGTGCTCTATGTGACCGGCGAAGAATCGCCACAACAGGTCAGCCTGCGCGCGCAGAGGCTCGGGCTCAAGCCCGGCGGGCTGAATCTGTTGGCCGAGACCTGCATCGAGCAGATTTTGGCGACCACTGCGGCCGAGGCACCGCGCGTGCTGGTGATCGATTCCATCCAGACCTTGTATACCGATGCCCTGACCTCGGCACCAGGCTCGGTCTCACAGGTGCGCGAGACCGCCGCCCAGTTGGTCCGTTACGCCAAGCTCACCGACACCACCGTATTCCTGGTCGGCCATGTCACCAAAGAGGGTGCCTTGGCTGGGCCACGTGTGCTTGAGCACATGGTCGACACTGTGCTCTATTTCGAGGGCGAATCCGGCAGCGCACATCGGTTGGTGCGCGCGGTCAAGAACCGCTTCGGTGCCGTCAACGAGCTTGGTGTCTTTGCCATGACCGATCGCGGGCTGCGGCAGGTCTCCAATCCCTCGGCGATCTTCCTCTCGCGCCATTCGGAGCCAGCCCCGGGTTCAATCGTCTTGGTCACGCGCGAGGGTACGCGGCCGATGTTGGTCGAGGTGCAAGCGCTGGTCGATCAGAGTCCACTGGCGAATCCGCGCCGGCTTGCGGTAGGCCTAGAGCAGAATCGACTGGCGATGCTGCTGGCGGTGCTGCACCGCCATGGCGGCATTGCGATGTTCGACCAAGATGTCTTCACCAACGTCGTCGGCGGCGTCCGAGTGACCGAAACCGCGGCCGATCTAGCCGTTCTTTTCGCCATCCTCTCGAGCTTTCGTGACAAGGCCTTACCGATGGATCTTGCCGTGTTCGGTGAAGTTGGCCTGTCCGGTGAAATCCGGCCAGTGCCGAACGGCCCGGATCGATTGCGCGAGGCCGCCAAACATGGCTTCAAGCAGGCCGTCGTGCCCAAAGCCAATGTGCCGAAAGGCGGTGTAGGCGGCCTAAAGATTCAGCCCGTGCTGACCCTGCGCGAAGCGATTGACGCGGTATAAGATGATCTCGACCCTCAATAGACTCGCTCCGATCCGCGCAGAACTCGCTGTTTCTGCTTCCAGTCTCAGTGCGCTGCCGCTCGTGCTGCTTGATCACGGGTATAAAATTGACCAGCCCGAATAAATCCTGAGACAACCTCAGGTTCCGCAGCAATCACATGCCCATCGGCATCTCGACGTTGGACCCAGGCCTCTGGAAGGCCATCGAGGACATGAATAGGAGCCAGTCTGCCATCGCCGAAGCGCGACAGCTCAATCTCGCCAGTGGCCAGGTTGAGGTAACCAGGCCGCCAGCCCAATGAACGATTGCTTTGACTGATGCCGCGCGTTTCAGCGTAGATCTCATTTTCGTGGCGCAGCGTTAACTCAGTCAGGGCGCCTTGCATCCGGCGTTCGCGGTCGTTGCCACAGGTCGACGCTGCGGTTGAACTCAGGGCTTGACTGAGGACTTGGGTCTGAAATTGCTCGGTGTACATTGAAGTGCTCCTCGGTGTGTTACCTATCTTATCGGCAGCCAGAGCCCGATGCAGGATGCCTAAAGTAGCGAAACAGATGGGATCAGCCCGAGTACAGACCTGTTCTGTGATCCTCTTCACAATCTCGGCTGATGGAGAGGGATTCGGCATTCAGCCAGTCATGGCGCGCCCTGGAGCCGGATTGGCCCCTGGGTGTGATTGCGCATAATGTATATTATGTAAAGTGTTGAGCGACGATGCGCTCAAGGTGACGCTTTGTCGGGCGTCTGATCAGGCATCTGCTCAGACATCTGATCAGGCGGCTTAGCCTCGGTCGCTCGATCGCCAATCCAGCGCCGGTTGTCTATGATGCTGGGGATTGCTCTCCCGCAGGCCTCGCAGACCCTTGATCGCTCAGTCTCACCACCAACCCCGCAAGCGGTTCGGCCAAAATTTTCTCCATGACCCTGGGGTCATCCAGCGCATCCTCGGCGCCGTCAATGCGCAGCCAGGTCAGGCTTTGGTCGAGATCGGCCCCGGCCAAGGGGCGATCACGGCCGGCCTGTTGCAGAGCGCCGGCGTGCTCGATGTCATCGAACTGGATCGCGATCTGATCGCACCCTTGGCGCAACGCTTCAACGGCCAAGTCATCGATCCGCAGATCGATCAGCAGATGGATCAGCAGATCGATCAGCACATGGATCAGCACATGGATCAGCACATGGATCAACAGTTGGTCGTCGAGGTCGATCGTCAGCCACCTCCTCGCCTGCGTATCCACAATGCCGATGCCTTGACCTTTAAGCTCTGTAGCCTGCTTCCAGCCGGCTCTCGCCGCCAGCGATCACTCGGCCCGACGGATTCGACGGTGGATGCCGTGGATCGCTGCAACGATCGCTGCAACGATCGCCGCAATGATCGCAGCAACCAGGATCAGGGTCCGAACCGCGAGCTTGACCCTGGCGCTGATCACCCCGGTCAGGATCAGCGGATCGAGCCGCGCCTGCGCCTGATCGGCAACCTGCCCTACAACATCTCAACGCCGCTGCTGTTTCGCTTCCTCGATCAAGCCGACTGCATTGAGGACATGCACCTGATGCTGCAGAAGGAGGTGGTCGACCGCATGACCGCCGAGCCGGGCACCAAGGTCTACGGTCGGCTCTCGGTGATGGTACAGACCTTCTGCTCGGCACAGCGCCTGTTTCTGGTCTCCGCCGGCGCCTTTCATCCGGCCCCAAAGGTCAGCTCGGCAGTCATACGCTTGCGCCCACATCGCCGGCTGCCCTACCCGCTCGCCGATCCAAGTTGGCATGCCCGCATCGTCGCAGCCGCCTTCGCGCAGCGCCGCAAGACCTTGCGCAATAGTCTCTCCGGGCTGGTCTCGTCAGAGCAGATGACCGCGCAGGGAATCGACCCCGGCGCGCGCGCGGAAACCCTCTCCGTCGCCAACTTTGCCGCGCTCGCCAACGCGACCAGCGCTTGCATTGAGGCGCAAATACCCTGAGATTGAAAGGCGTTTTAAACAAAGCCGATACGGCACGGCAGAGGTGACGCCTCGCCCGTGCGGCATGATTCCCCGGAAGGGGCAGGATTCAATCCGGAGATTTCGATGAATGAAGAGGTTGCAGACACCGAGCAGCAGGAAGACAGGGCCTTCGATACGGACGATTTCGATCAGGAGACCAGCGAGCTAGCCCGTGCTCGTGACGTGCTGCCGTCGATGATCCATCTGCTGCCAGTGGCTTCACGCCCTTTCTTTCCGGGCCAGGCCGTGCCGCTGCTGATGGATTCGGAGTATTGGCTGCAGACCATGAAGGCGGTCGGCAATACCGAGCACAAGATCTTGGGCGTGGTGTTGGTCGGCAGCAACACCTCCGAGGAGGCCCGCAGCGCCGACTTCAAGCCTGTCGGCACCGCCTGTCGAGTGCATCGGGTGCATTCAGAAGAAGGCAAGCTGCAGGTGCTGGTCGAATGCCTGCAGCGCTTTCGCATCGAGCGCTTCGTCAGCCGCAAGCGTCCGTTCTCGGCACGGGTCGACTACATGCCGGAGCCGGTGCCGGAGCCTGAGGATCAGATCAAGGCCTATGCGATGGCCGTGATCAATACCATCAAGGAGTTACTGCCGCTCAATCCGCTCTACGTCGAAGAGCTGCGGATGTTCCTCGACCGCTTTGGCCCCGATGATCCCTCGCACCTGGCCGACTTCGCCGCCAGCCTGACTACCTCGACCAAAGAGCAGCTACAAGAGGTGCTCGAGGCCGTACCGCTGATGAAGCGCATGGAGAAGGTGCTGGTGCTGCTCAACAACGAGCTCGAGCTGGCCAAGGCACAGCACTCGATCCGCCAGTCGGTCGAGGAGCGGATGCAGAAGCAGCAGCGCGAGTTCTTCCTCAAGGAGCAGCTCAAGGTCATCCAAAAGGAGCTTGGCATTGCCAAGGACGATCGCACCGCCGAGACCGACAAGTTCAAGGACCGCCTGAAGAAGCTGACCCTGACCAACGAGGCGCAGAAGCGCGTCGATGAGGAGATGGACAAGCTGGCGATGCTCGAGACCGGCTCGCCCGAGTACTCGGTGACGCGCAACTATCTGGACTGGATCACGCTGCTGCCTTGGGGCCTACACTCCAAGGACAAGCTCGACCTGAAGCGCGCCCGGCGCGTGCTCGACCGCGACCATTACGGCCTGGACGACGTCAAGAACCGCATCCTCGAGTTCCTCGCCGTCGGCATCCACAAGAGCGAGATCGCCGGCTCGATCATCCTGCTGGTCGGCCCGCCTGGCGTCGGCAAGACCTCGATCGGCCGCTCGATCGCCGATGCGCTCGGCCGCCGCTTCTACCGCTTCTCGGTCGGCGGTATCCGCGACGAGGCCGAGATCAAAGGCCATCGACGCACCTATATCGGCGCCATGCCCGGCAAGTTCCTGCAAGCGATCAAGGATGCCGGAACCGCCAATCCGGTGATCATGCTCGATGAGATCGACAAGATCGGCGCCAGCTACCACGGCGACCCGGCCTCCTCGCTGCTCGAGGTGCTCGACCCGGAGCAGAACGTCGACTTTCTCGATCATTATCTGGATCTGCGCTTTGATCTCTCCAAGGTGCTGTTCGTCTGCACCGCCAACCAGACCGACAGCATCCCCGGCCCGCTGCTCGATCGCATGGAGGTGATCCAGCTCTCCGGCTATATCGCCGAGGAGAAGCTGGCGATCGCCAAGAAATACCTGCTCCCGCGGCAGATCGACCGGGCTGGACTGCCCAAGGACACGGTCAAGCTCAAGACCAAGGCTTTGCGCAGCTTGATCGAAGGCTATGCCCGCGATGCCGGCGTGCGGCGGCTCGAAAAGCAGCTCGGCAAGATCGTGCGCAAGGTGGCGGTGAAGATGCTCGAAGGCGCCGAGACGCCGATCGATGTCGATCCAGAAACGCTCAAGGATTACCTCGGCAGTCCAGTCTTTCGCGATGAGCGCAAGCTCTCCGGCCCCGGCGTGGTCACCGGCCTGGCCTGGACCGCGATGGGCGGCGCAACGCTGTCGATCGAGGCGGTGCGCACGCACGAGTTCGCCCGCGGTTTCAAGCTTACCGGTCAGCTCGGTGATGTGATGAAGGAATCGGCTGATATCGCTTATGGCTACATCGTCAGCCATGCGCTCAAGTTCGGCGCCGATCCAGCCTTCTTCGAGAAGGCCTTCGTCCATCTGCATGTGCCCGCCGGCGCGACGCCCAAGGATGGTCCGTCAGCCGGCATCACCATGGCCTCCGCCCTACTCTCGCTAGCGCGCAACAAGCCGGTGCGGCGCATCGCGATGACCGGCGAGCTGACGCTGACCGGCGAGGTATTCCCGATTGGCGGTGTGCGCGAGAAGCTGATCGCTGCGCGCCGTGCCGGCTTCAAAGAGATCCTGCTACCAGAGGACAATCAGGGTGAGTTCGACGAGGTGCCCGAGCACGTGAAGAAGGGCTTCAAGGTGCACTTCGTCAGTCGCTTCGAGGATGTGGCGGCGCTGTTGTTCTCGGCCTAGTGTAAGAACGCGGAAATCCCGAAACCGGTCGCTGCCGACCCCCGTCGTTGCGAGGTAGGAGCCCGCTTGCGGGCGATATCCGTCATCTCAAACCCTACTTCTGCCGGTCGTTCTTGCACCCTTATCAAAGCTCATTCAATGGAATTCCTCGACATCGCTCTGATGATGTTTGTGCTCGCGCTCTGCGCGGGGTTGATCGACGCGATCGCCGGCGGTGGTGGTCTGATCACGGTACCAGCGCTGCTGTGGGTCGGGCTGCCGCCAGTCGCAGCGCTGGCGACCAACAAAGCACAGGCGGTTTGGGGCTCGTTTGCGGCGACCGCGCATTTTGTTCGCCAAGGCACCATCGATCTGCGCCGCACATCCTTGCTCGTGATCTGCACCTTCATCGGTTCCGCCCTTGGTGCACTCTTGGTGCAGTACCTCGGTTCGGAACTGCTGGAGCGACTGGTGCCGCTGCTGTTGATCGCCTTCGCGCTCTACTTTCTGTTCTCGCCGAGGGTCTCGGATCTGGATTCGCGGCAGCGCATCGGCCTGCCCGCGTTTGCGCTGACGGTCGGTTTCGGTGTTGGCTTTTATGATGGCTTTTTTGGGCCTGGCACGGGCACCTTTTTTGCGATGGGCTTCGTCGCCCTCCTCGGTTTTGGCATGCGCCGCGCGACCGCGCATGCCAAGCTGCTCAACTTCACCAGTAATTTCGCGGCGCTCTTGTTCTTCGTGCTGGGCGGGCAGGTCGTCTGGTCGCTGGCGCTAATCATGGCCGGTGGACAGCTTGCTGGCGGCTGGCTGGGCGCCCATCTGGTGCTTCGACACGGAACAGGATTGATAAGACCGGTGTTGGTCGTCGCCTCACTCGCGATCTCGGTCAAGCTATTGGTCATACCATGACGATGCCGCGCTCCACACAGCTTCCGTCACGAAGAAACTCCTGAGCAAGTTCCTTCAAACCTGCTCGTTGACGGGTGCTCCTGCGCTGGGGTTCGCATGTCGACCTCTGGATTCATAGGGGCCAGCCAAAGAACCCACGCTTGACCTTTGTCGTCATCGCGTTCAACGCGGAGCATCTCCCAAAGACGGTGCAGCTGGCGCAGGCCCTGATCTGTGTCAAAAAGGTGTCATCTCAGTCGGAATTTTCGCCGACCAAGTCAATGTTGCCAGCGGTCTCTTCAGTGTACCCTCGCGGCCTTTCCTTCAATCTGTGCCCCTTGGTCGATGAAACGCAGCTTGATGTTGCTCGGCGCGAGTCTCTTTACGCTCGCCTTAGGCGTTAGTGCCCATACAGGGGCTAGCGGTGGCTCCAAACCCGAGTCTAATCCGAGCGCCGCCGCCTTTGCTTGGGGCGGCGATCTACGCCTGCGCCAGGTCTTCATCGGCAATGTCGGCCTCAACGACAAGTCGCCCATCGCCGATCGCAACTTTCAACGCTATCGCGGCCGGCTCTGGGGTCGCCATGCGCCGACCGAACAGCTCAGCGCCGAGGCACGGCTGATCTGGGAAGGGCGTCATTACAACCAGCCCAAAGCCGATCAGTGGCCGATTCCCGGCTTTGAGGCCTGGTACTCAGGCGGACTCCTGTTCGACCAGCTCGCCCTGAGCCTGGATCAGCCCGCCGGGCTTCCCCTCAGCCTCAAGGTCGGCCGGCAAGACCTGATCCTCGGTCACGGCTGGCTGGTGCTCGAGGGCACGCCCTTGGACGGCTCGCGGACGATCTACTTCGATGCCGCACGGGCGACGATCAACCTGGCCGAGATCGAGACCCGGGTCGACCTCATCTACCTCAATCAGGACGCGACCACCGAACGCTTCCCACGGCCACTGAATGGCGTGATCGAGAATCAGATCGAGCAAGATGAGACCGGCGCCATCCTCCACGCGCGCAACCGATCCTTGCTCCCCGAAACCGATCTCGACGGCTATTTCATCTACAAGCAGGATCGGCCCGATGTGACCCCGGGCAACATCCGCGTCAACAATGGAGCGCCCTTTCCGTCACCGAGCGACAGCGGCGACATCTACACTCTCGGCCTGCGCACAGAGGGCGATCTCAGCCCAGCCTGGGGTCTGCGCGCCGAGGGTGCTTATCAATGGGGGCAGCTCAACGGGAGCGATCTGACCGCGGTCGGCTTCAATGGCCGCATTCTCTACCGGCTGCGGGATCGGCTCGAGAACCGCTTTCATGCCGACTTGGAATATCTCTCCGGCGATGATCCGGGCGACAGCGCCGATCAGGCCTTCGATCCACTCTGGGGCCGCTGGCCGCAATGGAGCGAGCTGATGATCTATCAGTGGCCACTCGACAGCCGTGTTGCGCAGGCCAGCAACCTGCTGCGGCTCAACCTGGGCTGGATGGCGCAGGTGCATCCGACCAGCCTGCTGACCTTCGACTACCATGCCCTGTTCGCGAACGAAGAGAGCACGCTGACGCCGCAGCAAGCGGTGAATATCTCCGGCGACGGTCGCTTTCGCGGCCATCTGTTCACGGCCTGGCTCAAGGCCAAGCTCAGCGATCATGTCTCCGGCCATCTGGTCGCTGAATACCTGGCGCCCGGCGACTTTTATGCCGAGCACCGCCGCGATGAATCCTACTTTCTGCGCGCCGAACTGGTGCTGCATTGGTGAAACGATCGATGACCGAAGAACGCCTCCTCTTAAGCGGTGATGACGCCGTCGCCCTCGCCGCCCTGCATGCCGGAGTCCGGCTCGGCACTGGCTACCCGGGGACGCCCTCGACAGAAATCCTCGAGACCTTTGATCGCCTTGGCGGTCATGCCCAATGGGCACCGAACGAGAAGGTCGCGCTCGAGGTCGGTATCGGCAGTGCCTTCGCCGGCGCCCGCACGCTGGTGACGATGAAGCACGTCGGCCTCAATGTCGCCGCCGATGCGCTGTTCACGGCCACCTATACCGATGTCGATGGCGGCCTGGTCATCGTCTCGGCCGATGATCCGGGTATGGCCTCGAGTCAGAATGAGCAGGACAATCGCCACTTCGCGCGCGCTGCCGGCGCACCGATGTTGGAGCCGATCGACTCGCAGCAGGCCTATGACTACACCTGGCTCGCGTTCGCGATCGGTGAGCGCTGGAAGATCCCGGTCATCCTGCGTCTGACGACGCGGATCTGCCATGCCAAGACCGTCGTTCGCCCACGCGGCGTCGAGCAGCGGCGCTCGCTGGAGTCCCATGAAACCTCGACGGAGCACGGCAAGACTGAACATCGTTTTCGGCGCGATATCCCGACGCGTGTCATGATCCCGGCCTTCGCCAAACCCGCGCACCATCGGCTGCGCCAGAAGCTAGCTGAGATCGCCGCCTGGAATGAGGCTGAAGGTCCGATGCAAGAGTATGGGAGCGAAGCACGAGACCAGGACGGCGATCAGCCAGCTCCCAAACTCGGCATCATCGCCACCGGTGTCGCCGCCATGCACGCGCGCGAGGCGGCGCCCGATGCCCGTCAACTGACCTTCGGCCTCACCTATCCATTACCACTGACGCGGATTCGCGCCTTCGCTGCCCAGGTCGAGCGGTTGCTGGTGATCGAAGAAGGCGATCCAGTGTTGGTCGACGATCTCAATGCCGCCGGCATCAAGGCCGAAGGCAAGCCGATGCGCTACCGCTTCGGCGAGCTGAATGTCGAGCGCGCGCGCCGCATCATCGCCGGCGAAGACAGCCCCGAGCCTGAGCCGGCCAAGGGCAAGCCACCGGAGCTCTGTCAGGGCTGCTCGCATCGCGTGGTGTTCGAGGCCCTGCGCGATCTCAACTGCATCGTCGCTGGCGACATCGGCTGCTACACCCTCGGCGTGCTACCACCGTTCTCGGCCATGGACACCTGCGTCTGCATGGGCGCGAGCATTGGCGTTGGTCTCGGCATGCGGCATGTGTTGCCCGAGGCCGAGGCGCGCCGTGTGGTCAGCGTGATTGGCGATTCGACCTTCGTTCATTCCGGACTCACCGGACTCGCGGAGATGGTCTATAACCCACCGCCGACCGGCCATCTGGTGCTGATCCTCGACAATGGCACCACCGCGATGACCGGCCAGCAAGAGCACCCCGGCACCGGTCGCTCGCTCGACCACAGCCCAACCCATCAGCTCGACTTCGCCGGTATCGCTCAGGCGATGGGTGTGCAATCGGTGGTGCTGATCGACGGCAGCGACAAGACCCTGTCACTCGAGGAGCGCATCGCCACACAGCTCGCCCGCGATGAGACGGCGCTGTTCATCGTGCGCCAGCCCTGTGTTCTGGCAGCGCCAAAGATCCGGCTCTACGAGAAGGCGGCGGCTGGCGAGCGCGAGCGCCGATGCGCCGCACTGCCAGAAATCGATGACTAACGCTCATGGCGCGGCGCCACCCCGGACAATGAATCGCGTGAGATTCAGGTTAACAACCGACCGCGACGGCGGTCCTCGAATCAGGCACCAAACAGAGCATCGATGATTACCAACATCGTCATTGCAGGCCTCGGCGGCCAAGGCGTCGTCAAGGCCTCCGACATCCTCGCCGATGCCGCGCTTGCCGCTGGCTTCGACGTCAAGAAGAGCGAGCTGCACGGTATGAGCCAGCGCGGCGGCTCGGTCACCAGCGACGTGCGCTATGGCCACCCCGAGCACAGCCCGGTACTGAGTCCGATGGTGCCGCCCGGCGAAGCCCACGTGCTGCTGGTACTCGAGCCGACCCAGGTCGAGGTCGCTCGGCCACTGCTGCATCCCGGCGGTCTGCTGATCGGCCCGGAGCTCATCGAGCCGGGTGCGTTGAAGAACAAGAAGAGCTTCAACGTCGCCATGCTCGGCGCCCTCTCGACCGGACTCGAGATCGGCGAGCTGTACTGGCAGCAGGCGATCCAGGCCAACCTGGCCGAGAAGCTGCACGCCCTCAACGCCCAGGCCTTCGCGCTCGGTCGGGCGCGTGGTCCTAGCTAGAAGATAGCAGGCACCCGGGATCAAGCACGCCAACTTGACAACGTGACAACATGCAAGCATAGCAACCACTCGGGTCGTTTCCTGCCGCCGACTCCGCCCGATGAACTTGAGGCTTTCCCATGCTGAAAGAGCTCTGGAACGATGCTGCCGGGGGCTTCCACCCCGCCAGCGCCCCTGATTTCCTGCCAGAAGCTGCGCTCAAGGAGGTCCAGTTGCGGCGTCTGCGCGCTGTGGTGCAGCGCGCCTACGACAACGTCGCCCTGTTCCAGGAGCGTCTGCGCGAGCGCGATCTGACCCCTGCCGCGATCGAGTCGCTCCAGGATATCCGCCATCTACCGTTCACGGTTAAGGCCGACCTGCGCGACACCTATCCCTTCGGTCTCTTCGCCAGCCCGATGAGCGAGGTGGTGCGGCTGCACGCCTCCAGCGGTACCACCGGCAAACCGATCGTCGTCGCCTACACCCGCGAGGATATCGAAGTCTGGTCCGAGGTCATGGCGCGCACCCTCGCCTGCTGCAGCCTGCACCGCGGCGACATCGTGCAGAACGCCTTCGGTTATGGCCTGTTCACCGGCGGTCTTGGCGCCCACTATGGCGCCGAGGCCTTGGGCGCCACGGTGATCCCGATCTCGGGCGGCAATACCGAGCGCCAGATCATGGTGATCCGCGACTTCGGCGTCTCGGCGCTGTTCTCGACCCCGAGCTACTTCACCCATCTGGTCGAGCGTGCCGGCGAGCTTGGCATCGACCTGCGCGAGTTGCCGCTCCGGGTTGGCGTTTTTGGTGCCGAGCCCTGGAGCGATGGCATGCGCAGCCATATCGAGGCGGCCGCCGGCATCAGCGCCTTCGATATCTATGGCCTGTCCGAGATCATCGGCCCCGGCGTTGCTAGCGAATGCCCCGAGCACCATGGCCTGCATGTGTTCGAGGACCACTTCTACCCGGAGATCATTGACCCCGAGACGGGCGAGCCACTGCCAGACGGCGAGGAAGGCGAGCTGGTGCTGACCACCCTCAGCAAGCAGGCGATGCCGATGATCCGCTACCGCACCCGCGACATCACCGCCATCATCCACGAACGCTGCGGCTGTGGGCGCAGCCTGCGCCGGATTCAGCGCATCGGCCGGCGTTCCGACGACATGATCATCATCCGTGGCGTCAACATCTTCCCGTCGCAGGTCGAGGCCGCGCTGCTGGCGGTGGAGGGTACTCTGCCGCATTACCGGATCATCCTCGGCCGCGAACAGGGGCTGGATCAGATGACGGTCGAGGTCGAGGTCACGCCCGAGGTGCTGAGCGATCAGGTGCGCGTCATCGAAGACATGCGCGAGCGCATCGCTCAGGCCATCGAGCGCATCCTCGGGATTCGCGTCGGCCTGCGGCTGGTCGAGCCGCATAGCATCGAGCGCAGCCAAGGCAAGGCCAAACGTGTGGTTGACCAGCGTGGCGACTAAGGCGCTTCCTGGACAACCTCATACCCTCTACCTACAGATCAGTACCACGGATAAACACCAATGAAGCGAGATAGAAACAACTAGGATTCGTGTCCATCTCCACCACAGCAGCTAACCGCCTGTTCATCATGAAACTTAACCAGCTCTCCCTGTTCCTTGAGAACCGCCCCGGCAGGCTGATCGAGCCGACCCGGCTGCTTGCCGCCGAGGGCATCAACGTCATGACCCTGTGCCTGGCTGATACCGCCGAGTTCGGCATCCTACGGCTGATCGTGCAGAACCCTGCCCGTGCTGCGGACGTGCTCAACGCGGCCGGTTGGGCGGTTAACCTGACCGAGGTCGTTGCCGTCGAGGTGCCTGATCAACCCGGTGGCCTGGCCGAGGTGCTCGGCGTGTTCGAGCAGGCTGGACTCAATGTCGAATACGTCTACGCCTTTACCCTGCGCCGCGAAGATCGAGCGATCCTGGTGTTCCGATTCCAGGAACCGGACCAGGCGATTACGGCACTTCAGGCGAGCGGCCATCGGGTGCTCGATGCCGAGCGGCTCGAAGCGCTGGTTGGCTGAGCACGCAAGCCATCGTCTGTACAAGCTTGCGCAATCGATTGCGAGCTCAGGCTGGGCTGCGGTCTGGGGCAAAGCCGTAGTAAGTTGGCGTGGCTCGGCCCCGACGAGGGATCAGGCACAGGCACAAAAGAGGCCAGGCTCAATCAGTCCCACTCAGACCGCGTCCAGGGGCGCAAACAGCAGCTCCAGATCCTCATGGCTCAGCGACTTTGTCGCGCTGCCGCCACCTTCTAGCATGGCGTCGGCGAGCGCCTGTTTGCGCGCCTGTAGCTCCGCGACACGCTGCTCGACCGTACCTTCGGTCAATAATTTGTAGACGAACACCGGTTTGTCTTGGCCGATCCGATGCGCGCGATCGGTCGCCTGGCGCTCGGCGGCAGGATTCCACCAAGGGTCGTAATGGATCACGGTATCGGCTGCGGTGAGATTCAAGCCGCTGCCGCCAGCCTTGAGGCTGATCAGGAATAACGGCACCTCTCCGGCCTGAAAGCGATCGACCGGCGTTTGCCGATCGCGGGTCTGTCCGGTCAGCTTGACATAGTCGCGATCTTTCTTTTTCTTCAAGCGTTTATCGAGGGCCTCCTCGACTAGACTCAGCATGCTTGTGAACTGCGAGAACAGCAGCACCCGACGACCTTCTTGTAGCAGTTCCTCAAGCAGCTCCATCAATAGATCTAGCTTTGCCGAGCCCTTCACTCGTCGCGCATTCGTCAGCGAGACCAACCGCGGGTCACAGCAGCACTGACGCAGCTTCAGCAACGCATCCAAGATGATGATCCCGCTCTGCGCCAGGCCCTTGCGCTCGATCTCCTTGCGCACCTTTTCGTGCAGGGCAAGGCGCAAGGTTTCGTAAAGATCGCGTTGATCGGCGGCCAATGGCACCTCGCGCAGGATCTCGGTCTTTGGCGGTAGCTCGGTAGCGACTTGCTCCTTGGTGCGTCGCATCAGGAACGGCGCCACGCGACGGCGCAGGCGCTCGGTCCGATCTTGATCGCCATGGCGCTCGATCGGGTTGCGGAATAGGCGCCGGAAACCGCGCTCATCGCCGAGCAGATCCGGCATTAGAAAATCGAGTAGCGACCAGAGCTCGCCGAGATGATTCTCCATCGGCGTGCCGCTCAGACAGAGCCGATGCCGCGCATCCAACGACCGCACCGCTTGCGCCGCTTTGCTGCGCGGGTTCTTGATTGCCTGCGCCTCATCCAGGATCAGCAGATGCCAAGGCTGGGCGCGAAGCACCTCCAGATCGCGCGGCAGCAAGGCATAGGTGGTCAGCACCAGATCTTGCTCGGCGATCGTGTCGAAGTCTTCCTGACGTTTTGGTCCTTGCAGGATGACCACCCGCAGCGTTGGCGCGAAGCGATCGGCCTCGCGCTTCCAGTTGAACATCAGGCTGGTTGGCGCGACCACCAGGCTCGGGCGATCCGCGCGCCCCGCCGCCTTTTCGATCAACAGATGGGCTAAGGCCTGCATCGTCTTGCCTAGCCCCATGTCGTCAGCAAGGACGCCGCCGAGCTCGAAATCACGCAGGAATTGCATCCAGCTGACGCCCTCCTGCTGATAGGGCCGCAGTTCTGCCTGCAACTCGGCCGGCGGCGCGACCGGCTCGATGCGCTCGAACTCGCGCAGTCGCTTGCCCCAAGCCCGCGCCTGCTCGGCCCCACGCCAGCTCAGATTCGGGGCCTGCTGCTCCAGCTCCGCCAGTTCCCCCGCCTGCAAGCGCGACAGCCGCATGCGACCATCAGCGTTCAGGCGCGCCATTGGGTCGTAGAGCTCAACCAGGGTTGAGAGGATCGGCTTCAGCCGCTCGGCTGGGAAGAAGACATAGCGCCCATCGTCGAGCCGCAGACTGAATCGGGTCTCGTCAGCCAGTGCCGCGAGCGCCTCGGCGGAGAGATCAACGGCTGGATTTTGCATCAGATTGAGCAGGATCGGCAGCAAGTCCAAGCGCTCGCCGTCGACTTCGACCCCCAGACTGAGATCCAGCCAGCGTCCGGCATCACCCTCCTCGATATCTAGATCCCATTCGCCGATGCGACCAACCCGAAAGCGGAAGCCCGAATCGATCTCGATCCGCCAGCCCTCGCCTTCGAGCACCGGCAGATCCCGGTCCATGAAGGCCAGCCAAGCCTCGACTCGGGGCGGACCAAAGGGCACGCCAACCCGATCCGAGGTCTCGACCTTTTGCTCGAGTCCAAGCGTCTCGAGCCGCTTGAGCGCCGCTTGCTCGGCTTGGGGTTGACGGTCGCACTCGATCATCATCCCGTCCTTTATATTGGAAACCTGCTCCCCGGCCTCGCGCGGGTCGACCATCGCTCCGGCGTAATCGAGCGTGAGGCGGGCCTCATCCTCCCACTGCGGCTCTGATGCCCCGGCATAACCCCAGGGGCCATAGCCATAGCCTGGAACCCCTGGAACGGTGTGACTCGAAAGCCGCAAGCAGGGCGTTGGCGCATCGACGCTGACCCGGCGCTGCTTGGGCCGAAGCGGTGTTGGCAGCTTGAGTCCCTTGAGCCGAGTGCTCGACTGTTCCTTGAAGGCATCAAGATGCGCAAGCGGGATCGCTGGCGCCCGCACCAGGGCAGTCGCCTCGGGCTCACCGAGCGAGGTCTCGATGGGGCCGCACTCGCCTGAGTTCGGGTCAAGGTACCAGGGAGGACAGAGTGGCAAGAGCACAAGCCCCTCGCGCTTGGTCTCGAAATGCTGATGGAGCTGGGAATCCTCACCCCAGCGCCAGCTGAGTTCGCCCGTGACCGGAGCGCCTCGCGTCAGACGCGGCCCATTCTGGTCCCGCCAGTAACCACGGCCGGATCGCAGCACAGCCTCAAGCAGTTCGATACCCAGATCGTCGCTGAGCACCGCGGCACCAAACTCGCCACCGCTCGGCTGCGCCGCGGACAGCGCAATGATGCTGCGATCCTCAGACCGAATGAAACGTGCCTTCGATTGGCCGCGCAGATTGAACGTACTCGGTTTGCCGTAGCCGCCACTCTTGAGGATTCGCACCTTGACTGCGTTCAGAATCACCTTAGGATGGGAAATGGCTTGCATCTGCAGTCGCAGTAGATAGAGCAGCCACTGCTGATCGTCCTCTTCAAGCTCCAACTGCTCGGTCTCGTAGAGCCAGCTCGCGATCCGCGCCGGCAGCGCCTTACGAGGTAGAGCAGGCTGCGGGCGGCGCGGGACCCGCGCCTCCCCACCTGCTGCCTTCGCTGTGCCAGCGCTCAGCAAAACGGCGGCTACATGCTTGCAGTTCCAGCCTACCGGGCAAGAGCAGTGCCCGCGGATGCTGTTCTTAGGTCCTGCGCTATCATCAACCTGCACCACGACCTGATACACCCGGGCGCCGGACCCGCGTACCCGACCTGAGATCACGCCTTTTTCGGCACGTTGCTCGACACTGAGCACATGTCCTTCGCGAAGGTAGCGCCGACCTCGTTCCACATAGGTAGCTGGCAGCACCTGTTTGAGCTGCTGTTCATTAAAGATCATGAGTGGGTAATGCTTTTGGTCCGCTGGATCGGGATTGCTGAATTGAGGTCGCTGGTTCGAGATCGTTGAATCGGTCTGTCATCGCCAGTCCTTGCCGTCATCCTGGGTGAGAGACTAACGTGCTCGCCGGCGATGGCCCAAGATCAGAGCCTCTGAAGCCACCGCTCGGCCGAGCCATCTGCCGGGCCTGTTCGGCCTGTTCGGCCAGCGCGATCGAGCCAGGCTAAGCCCATTAAGAAACCGATGCTAGGAAACCGCAGATTGAGTGACCAGAAAACAACGCGAGTCGAGCGATTAGCAGAGCTTACGGCCGAACATACGGCTAAGCCAAAGGCTGAGCACACGCCAATGATGCAGCAATATTTGCGCATCAAGGCGGAGTTTCCGGACATGCTGCTGTTCTATCGCATGGGTGATTTCTACGAACTGTTCTTCGACGACGCCCAGCGCGCCGCGCGGCTGCTCGATATCACCCTCACCAAACGAGGCCAGTCGGCCGGGCAACCGATTCCGATGGCCGGCATACCTTACCATGCCGCCGAGGGTTATCTCGCGCGGCTGGTGCGAGCGGGTGTCTCGGTTGCGATCTGCGAGCAGAAAGGTGATCCCGCTAAGACCAAGGGGCCGGTCGAGCGTGAGGTGGTGCGGATCGTAACGCCCGGCACCCTGACCGATGAGGCGTTGCTCGAGGAGCGGCAAGAGAGTCTGATCTGCGCCCTGGCTGAGCCTGAAGGCAGGCCCGGCGCAGCCGCTATGTCGGGCGCCAGATCAGATGCGGACGCAAGCGGCCGCGTGGGATTTGCGGTACTGGAGTTGGCTAGCGGACGGTTTTCGGTATTCGAGATCGAGGGCCAGGAGGCGCTCATCGCCGAGCTTGAACGTTTGCGCCCGGCTGAGCTGTTACTGCGCGAGAGCAGCAGACTATCCGAGCAGCTTGGCGAGCAGCTGGCATCTGGTCTGGCAGCCGGCATCACGCGCCGGGCGTCCTGGCAGTTCGACGCCGACAGCGCCGAGCATCTGCTCTGCGAGCAATTCGGCACCCAGGATCTGAGCGGGTTTGGCTGCGCCGGATTGCGGCTGGCGATCGGCGCCGCGGGTTGTCTGCTGCAATATGTGAAAGAGACCCAGCGCGTCGCCCTGCCCCATCTGCGGGGTCTGCGCACCGAAAACCGCGACGATGCGCTGATCCTGGATGCCGCCACCCGTCGCAACCTCGAGCTGACTCGCTCGCTGAGCAGTGCACTGGGCACGGGCTTTAGCAGCGGACATGGCGGCAGTGCCGATCAGCACACGCTGGCCGGGATCATGGACCGCACCGTCACCGCGATGGGCGCGCGCCTGCTGCGGCGCTGGATCAATCGACCGCTGCGCGATCCCGTCGCGGTCGGCGAACGACATGCGTCAATCGAGGCGCTGCTGCTCTCCGGCGTCTTCGAGGCCTTGCGCGAGGAGTTGGCGGCGATTGGCGATCTCGAGCGCATCCTGGCGCGGGTCGCGCTTGGTTCGGCGCGGCCGCGCGATCTGGCCGCGCTGCGCGAGGCGCTGGCGCGGCTGCCGGCGCTGCATGCCGAGCTGGGCCTGGTCGACAGTGCTCGCCTTGGCCAGCTCGACCAGGCCCTCGGCGAGCATCCGGCACTGGTCGACCTGTTGCAGCGCGCCCTGATCGAACAGCCGCCGATGCTGATCCGCGATGGTGGCGTCATCGCCCGCGGCTATGATGCCGAGCTGGATGAGCTGCGCGATCTGGCCGAGCATGGCGATCAGTTCCTGATCGACCTGGAGCAGCGCGAGCGCGAGCGCACCGGCATCGCGACGCTGAAGGTCGGCTACAACCGGGTGCATGGCTACTACATCGAACTCGGGCGCAGTCATGCCGAGCGCGTGCCCGATGACTATCAGCGCCGCCAGACGCTGAAGGGCAGCGAGCGTTACATCACCCCGGAGCTGAAGCGTTTCGAGGAACAGGTGCTGAGCGCGCGCGAGCGGTCACTGGCGCGCGAGCGGCTGCTCTACGAGGTGCTGATCGAGCGCTTGCAGACCGAGCTGGCGCCGTTGCAAGCCAGCGCGGCGGCGATCGCCGAGCTGGACGTGCTGTGCAATCTGGCCGAGCGCGCCGAACGGCTCAACTGGAGCCGACCGCGGCTGCTGGACAGGCCCGGGATTCGCATCGAGGATGGCCGTCATCCGGTGGTCGAGCAGGTGCGCGCCGAGCCCTTCGTACCGAATGGACTCAATCTCGACAACGCCGAGCGGATGCTGGTGATCACCGGCCCCAACATGGGCGGCAAGTCGACCTTCATGCGTCAGGTGGCGTTGATCCTGGTGATGGCCTATGCCGGAAGCTTCGTACCGGCAAAGAGCGCTGAGCTTGGCCCCATCGATCGCATCTTCTCGCGCATCGGCGCCGCCGATGATCTTGCGCGCGGTCGCTCCACCTTCATGGTCGAGATGGAAGAGACCGCCAATATCCTCAATAACGCCACCGCTAACAGCCTGGTGCTGATGGACGAGATCGGTCGCGGCACCAGCACCTTCGACGGCCTCTCGTTGGCCTGGGCCTGCGCCGAGGCGCTGGCCGATCAGCTACGCGCCTTCACCCTGTTTGCCACCCATTATTTCGAGCTGACCGCGCTGCCCGAGCGTCATCCGAGCGTACGCAATGTGCATCTCGATGCCGTCGAGCATGGCGAGCGGATCGTCTTTCTGCATGCGCTGCGCGAGGGGCCGGCCAGCCAGAGCTATGGTCTGCAGGTGGCGGCGCTGGCTGGCGTGCCTGCGGCGGTCATCGCCCGCGCGCGTGAGCATCTGCGCCGGCTCGAGGAGCAATCGGTGGCGCGCGACCAAGGTGTTAGGCAGCTCTCGCTGTTTGCGTCCGAACCCTCGGAGGGCATGGCCGTGCAAGATCAGACCAGGGCGTCTTCCGCCTCAACCCTCAAGGCATCCGGTGTATCTGGTGCGTCCAGGTCGAGATCCGCATCCAAGGCGAGGTCTGCATCCAAGTCGATGTCCGCATCCTCTGCGTCGACCGAGCAGGCGCTCAGCCCAGAATCCGGTTCGCTGCCAGAACCGGCCATGGTCCGCGAGCCAACGCCGAGTCGGGCCTTAGCGCCGAGTCGGGCCTTAGCGGCGCTGCGCGAGCTGGACCCGAATGAACTCAGTCCGCGCAAAGCGCTCGAGACGCTGTATCGCCTCCAGGCGTTGGATCGCGGTTTGGAGGATCTGCCATGAGCCGCGATGCCTCCCTGATGTCTGAGCTGCGCCGTTTTGACACGGCTGAGGCGCGCTCGTTTCAGCATGTCTTCCGTCACCCGGAGGCAGGGATTGCGCTGCATTGGAACGCCCGTAATCATCGAAAACGGCGTTCGCACCCACTGGAGACGGCCGATGGGGTTTATGCGGCGCGAGTAAGGTATCGCTTGTTTGCGGTTCAGTGGCGGTCACTGTCCTGGTGGGTCGCGGCGGTCTTTACCCTCGGCAGCCTGGTTTGGCTGATCAATGGCCTGGTCACCGTGCTGCCGTTTTCCGATGCGCCCGCGATCAAGGCCGATGTGCCGATTTGGACAGCCGTGCTTGGTGGCGGGATCTTCCTGATCGGCGGCTATCTCTCCTGGTCAGAGGTACTGAACGCGCCGCGCTATCTGTCGCTGTTGCGGGATGACGAGGGCGGACACAGCCGCGCCCTACATGCCGACGATCATCGTTTTCGATGGATCGGGCTGCAACCGGCCAACTGGGGTTACTGGCTGAATCTGGCGCAGTTGCTGGGCGCGACCATCTTCTTCCTGCCCTGCGTGGTCGGCGCGCTCTTGGCGACGCATCCAGCGATCGATGCCTTCACTTGGTACTGGCTACCGCAGATGATCGGCGCCACCTGGTTCGTGATTGCCGCCTGGATGGCGATGCGCGAGGTGCAGCCCAGCGTGCTCAGACCCGCCTGGGATCGGCTCGGCTGGTGGAGCGGTCTGTTCAACCTGCTGGGCGCCATCGGCTTCTTTCTCTGCGCCTGGTTCGGATTCAAGTCCGATTTCCAGGACCCGATGCTCAGCAATCGCTCGACCTTTCTCGGCTCATGCTGCTTCCTGATCGCCAGCTATCTGATGCTGATCGAGGTCATCAATCCAGAGGGGCCGGAAGGGCGATGAGGTTTTCCTCGTCTCGGGCTCGCCGAGACTGATCGAATCTCATCAAACCAAGATGACCTCGATTGCGTTTCAGCATCGCTGCTGGGCCTCTGCCAGTTACAGGATGTACCATGGACTCGCAAAAGCATCACCCAAATGAACGCACCTGCCGCGCTGCTCCCTGAAGCCACGCTGATCCTGGGCGGCATCGCGGCACTGGTCGCTGGCCTGTTGTGCATGCTGGTCCCGCTCGGCATCCACTTTGGGTTTCGAGCGCCCCGCATTCGGCTGCGTGCAACACCGGCTGACCATGGCTTGCCTTATCAGTCGCTGCGGATTCCAACCGCGCGCCAACGCTCACTCGCCGCCTGGCTGATCCCCGCCCAGCTGGCGCGGCCCGGCGGCGCCACCGCTGAGAGACAAATGCCCATGGCAGAGCGCCGTGCGCAAGCCACGATCCTGATCCTCCACGGCTGGGGCAGCAACGCCGAACAGATGCTGCCGCTGGCCTACCCGCTGGCCAAGGCCGGATTCAATCTCCTGCTGCTCAACGCCCGCAACCACGGTGACAGCGACAGCGATACCTTCTCGTCCCTGCCCCGGTTCGCCGAGGACCTGGAGCACGCGATCGACTGGCTGCGCCAACAGCAGCCGGCGCGTGCGGCCAAGATCGCGGTGATCGGTCACTCGGTTGGTGCCGGCGCGGCCTTGTTCGCCGCCACCCGCCATGCCGCGATCGATGCCGCGATCAGTCTCTCGGCCTTTGCCCATCCTGCCGAGGTCACCGCCCGAGTGATGGCGCATCTGCCGGTGCCGAGGCTTGTGGTGACGCTGGTGGTGCGCTACACGGAATGGCTGATCGGTCATCGATTCGATGCCATTGCTCCGATCAACAGCATCCGCTCAGTCCGCTGCCCGGTATTGCTCGCCCACGGCACCGCAGACCAGTTGGTGCCCTACGCCGATGCCGAACAGATCTACCAACAGCGCGTCGATGACCAGATTCAGCTGACCGCGATCAACAGTGCCGGACACGACCCGACCCCTCAACTGGAGACCCATTGCGAGCAGCTGCTGGATTTCCTTGCAAGCCACATTGACCGGGAGCCTTAACCTGGGGAATGAACCTGGGGCATTAACCTGGGACCCTCACATCGATATCGGTCGAAGCGTTCGAGGGGATGGCCGAACCTGTCGTCGCCACGCGTGCCGCGCTTGACCAAGCCGTGGCCAGCGGTGCCCTCTGTCCTCTCAGAGCGGCCACCGCCCGGCGGCTAAACATTCAGCAGGCTCAACCCGGTTCAACGTTCATCCCAGTGATCGGCTATGCTGCCGACTCAGCAAACCACAGCAGCGAGGTCTTCCATGCCCACCCTCATCATCAAGACCAACGCCCCTCTTGAATCGACGGCGACCGAGTCGCTCCTCGAACGCGCCTCCGCCCGTGTCGCCGAGCTACTCGGCAAGCCGGAGCGCTATGTCATGGTGATCCTCGAGCCAACCCCGGCGATGTGCTTTGGCGGCGACACCAGCCCGCTCGCCTTCCTGGAGCTGAAAAGCCTGGGGCTGCCCGAAGATCAGACCCCAGCGCTCTCGGCGGCACTCTGCGAGCTGCTCGACGAGACCCTCGCGATCCCCTCCAACCGGGTCTACATCGAATTCGCCTCACCGCCACGGCACCTGTTCGGGTTCGACGGCAAGACCTTTTGATCTGCGCTGCCGGCAGTGACTCCGAGCCAACCCGGCGCTGTCGGCACGATGCCGAGTCGACCTGAATCGCGCGCATCCTGGCTGAGCTGGAGGCCCTACTGGAGACTGGGCTAGTCTGGCGCTGACCCTGGTCCTGCTCGGGCTGGTGCTGCGTTGGGCGCACCGCCGTGCCTGGGATGCCCGCCCTAGCACCTTGCTGCGACAGCTGAGCGCACCACTGACCCTACTGTTCTGGATGCCCCTGCTGCGCCGCTTTCTTGATGATCAGGTGCAGGTCACCGGTCTGGTGATCGCCTGGCCCGACTACCTCGCCGAGCTGACCCGGATGCTGGCGCTGATCTGGCTGGGTGAGCTGCTCGGCGGTGCCGTCAAAGACGCGCACCGCCTCGAACAGGACTCCGTGCGTTTGCGTTGGTTTTGGCGCTGGCGCTGGCTTTGGCATTGGCGCCGAAGAATCGGCGCTCGCGGCCATTGCGGTGGTGAAACACATCAGGATCAAGAACGCGATGTTTAGCGGATACCACATGGTTGAAGATCAACAGCCCTCGGTGCAATGCGTCGCGCGACCAGGCATGGGTTGCGCTCTGACTGCCGAGACGATGGGACAGTGTAGCAGCCCAGCCGACCGGCTTGTGACATCAAGCAAGGTCGTCGGTATCATCCTGGGTTTCGTTCAGACAGGAGCAGTCAGTTGCAAAAAAGGAGTTCAGGGCTTGCCGCCTATGCGTTGTTGTTGATTCTGTCGAGTCTTCTCATGGGACTGTACCTCTGGACGTCGTATCAGCGGACCCTGGAGCTTCAGGAGAGCCGCCTGGCCTTCTCCTCGGAACTGATCGCCGAATGGATTCGCGGCGCCTTTGTCGCCTCGGATTACCTGTTGCGGGACATGGCCGGCCAGATCGACCCCGATGACCTCCGCTATCCCCATCCCGACCCCCAGGCCCATGCCGATCTGAGCCAACGGCTCGCGCAGCGCTACAAGACCTTTCCCCATGCCATCCTCTATGGCGTCTTCGATCGAGCCTGCGTGGTCACGCATGGCAACGCCAGGCTCGGTTACGACGCCAGCGAGCGCGAATACTGTCAGCGGCTGCAGGCCGATCCCGAACTCGATAGCCTGGTCACGCGCGGCTATCGCGCCAACATCGGCCCGGTGAATGTGACCCATGCACGCGCGCTGCGTGCCGAGGACGGGCGCTTTCTCGGTCTGGTCGCCATTGCCCTGGATCTCGAGTTCTTCAGCCAATGGCTGGCCCGCCTGGGCACGGGTCGCCTCGATTCCCTGGCGATCGTCGACGACCAATACATGCTGCTGGCGCGCTACCCGCCGTTGCCGCAGGCGATCGGGCAGTTGGTCGACAGTCCGGACTTGATCGACTTCCTCAGCTCCGACGAGCGCTTTCGGGTCGCCTCCGTGCGCTCTCCGCTAGACCAGAAAACCCGCTACTTCGGCTCGCTGAAGATCGAGGGCACCCCCTATACGATCATCCTGGGCATCGATTGCGCCAACTGGTTGGCGGACTGGTATCGTTTGGCCTGGCTGGCGGTGTTGGGCTGGACCCTGATCATGGCGTTGGGGTTTATTGCCCTGCGCAACTACCTGCGTTTGCTCAAAGGTCGTAGCGCGTTGCAGCAACAGGCGCGCACCGACCCCTTGACCGGGATCGCCAACCGATTCCACTTCACCACGCTGGCGGAACGCGAGATCGCCCGGGCGCGGCGGACTCAGGGCTGGATCGCATTGCTGTTGCTCGATGTCGACCGCTTCAAGACCATCAACGATGTCCATGGTCATCTTGTCGGCGATCGCGCCCTCCAGGTCTTTGCCGCCTGCTGCAGCCGGGTCACACGCGCCGAGGATGTGGTCGGACGCTGGGGCGGTGATGAATTCGTCGTGCTCATCAGCCAAGATCAACCAGCGGCGCTTGGCCTCGCCGAACGCCTGCTGCAGGAGATCCGGGCGTCCAAGATCCTCAACGACCAGGGCAAGCCTGTGAGCCTGAACGCCAGTATCGGCGTCGCCTGCCTGCGTGCCGATCATCCCGTCGACCTGGACGCCTTGCTGCATCAGGCCGATCTGGCCATGCTGGAGGTGAAGCGAAGCGGGCGTGGACGGATTGGGACCCTGGCAGATGCAGCGGTCTCGAGCAGCGGTGAGCGAGCCAGACCCTCAAGCAGCGGTTAGCGCGTCAAATCCGGCCCATCCGGCCGGCCAGTTGGCAACCTGCCGATCGCCGGTGGCCTATCCTTGGCCTCCGATTGAACGGAGTCCGGAGGCTCGCTGGAGTCCTGAGGTATGCTAGACAGCATGAGCCCAGAACTGCCCTTCTATGGTGCCTACTTTCCTTCTTGGCTGATCAGCGCCACGCTCGGTATCCTCGGTTCGGTGCTGGTGCGCAGCCTCCTGATCCGCTTGGGCGTGGATCAAGGCATGCCGCTGCGGACGCTGGTGTACATCGCGCTCGCCTGCTCGATCGCCCTTGCCATCTCGGCCAAGGTCTTTGGACGTTAGCCGATGGCGCGATCGGCCTACGCACGCCGCTACACGGTCGTCGGCATCAGCCTCGCGGCGCTGATCCTCATCGGCGCGGTCGCCTCCGGTTGGTGGTTCCTGCAGCGCGCCGCGAACAACCCACTCTCCGAGGATGCCGTGCTGAGCGCGAATCGGGTGAACGTCGCCGCCACCATCGCCGGACGGGTGGTGACCATCGCCGTGACCGACAACCAGCGTGTTGCCGAGGGCGAGCTCCTGTTTGCGCTCGATCCCAAGCCTTACCAGCTGGCCGTGGCGCAGGCCCGGGCCGAGCTGCGCCTTGCCGAGGCGACGCGCGATGCCCAGCGGCGGACGATCCTGGCCGAGCAGTCGAATGCCGCTGTCGCCACCGAGCAGGTGCGGCGCGCGCGCTCCAACCTTGCGCTCGCCGAGGCGACCCTGGCCCGGCTCCTACCCCTGGCACCTAAGGGCTACGTCACGGCCCAGCAGGTCGATGACGCGCGCACGGCCCGGGACGATGCGCAGACCAGCCTGGATCAGGCGCTGCGCCAGGCCGAGGCCGCGGAGGCGCTGGTGACAACGCTCGCTGCCTCGGAGGCACTGGTCGACGCCCGACGCGCGGCCCTGGCGATCGCCGAGCACGAACTGACGGCGACCGAGGTGCGCGCGCCGCATGACGGACTGGTGGTCGGCCTGACCGTCTCCACCGGCGAGATCGTCGCGCCCGGTCAGTCGCTGTTCACGCTGATCGACAGCGAGCACTGGTATGCCTCGGCCACCTTCCCCGAGACCGAGCTGTCGCGCATCGCGATCGGTGATTGCGCAAGCGTCTACGTGCTGGCCGATCGCTCGCGTCCGGTCGCCGGCCGGGTCGACAGCATCGGCTGGGGCGTCATCTCCGAGGATCTGGTCAACCTACCGCGCGGTGTGCCCTATGTGCCGAAGTCGCTCAACTGGGTGCGCATCATCCAGCGCTTTCCGGTGCGGATCAGGCTCGACCATCCACCCGCGCCGCTGATGCGCGTGGGCGCATCCGCGGTTGCGGTGGTGCGGCATGGTGAAGACTGTGACCCTGGCGCCGCTGAGTGATCCGCCCGTGGTGTCACTGGCAGCCCAATCGGCACCCACAACGGCATCGCAGTCGGCCTCTTCGTCGGGCCCCTCGTCGGCACCAACGGCGGCTCCCAGGTCGGCACAACCATCAGTCCTCTCGCCCGCGCCGTCGCGCTGGCACCAGGTGCTGGAGGACCTGCAACCCTTCTCCGGTCGCGCCGGCCTGACCTGGCGCATCGCGCTGCTTTGCGCGCTGGTGACCGGCGCGGCGATGCTGTTCGAGATCCCTGAGGCGGCGATCAGCTGCTACTTGATCATCTTCTTGATGAAGCCCGACGCGGTGGCGAACATCGGCACCGGCATCGGCTTCCTGCTGCTGTTGCCGGGGTTGATCGCGCTGCTGGCCTGGATCATCAACCTGACCCAGGGGTCGACGTTGCACATCATGTTGGCGATCGTCATCAGCTCCGGCCTGTTGCTCTACCTCGGCGCGGCAACGCAGCTCGGCGAGCAAGGCAGCGTGATGGCGTTGATCATCGCCTTCGTGCTGACGCTGATCGTCAAGGCGCCCTTTGGTGATGCCGCCAGCTTCGCCTTGCGTGAGGCCTGGGCCATGGCCGCACTGCCGATGCTCTTGATGATCGGCTTCAATCTCCTGCTCGGCTTCTCGCCGGTGAGGCTGTTGCGCGATCAGCTCCGCGCGCGGCTTGCCGCCGCCGCGGAGGCGCTGGAGACAGGTGATCGCGCGGAGTTGCGCGAATTGCTGCGCGAAGGCAACGCGCCCTTCGAACCGCAGGTGCTGGCGACCCGGCTGTTGCGGCTGGTGCCGCGCGCGGACGCCCGGCAAATCGCCGCCGATCTGCGCGCCGGCTATGCGCTGATGCTCGCGGTCTCGGCACTTCCGGATGCGCTCGACCCGGCTCGCCGCGCCCGGCTCGCAGAGCAGATCCGCGCCGCCCATGCCGCGCTCGGTCAGGGCAAGGCGCCGGCGCCAGTGTCGGCTCAGGCGCCAGCTCCAGTGTCGGCTCCGGCTCCGGCTCCGGCGCGATCGCCGCCCCGTACTCGCCTCATCGCCCAAGGGCCGCTCGAAGACGCGGATGCCCGCGCGGATAAGGCAGACGTCGATCCCACCGAGGGGGTAGCTTGGGATGAGCCCGCCGAGGGTGCAGCCCGGGCTGATTCCGCCGAGGCTGCAACCTGGGCTGATCCGGGCGAGGCTGCAACCTGGGCTGATCCCGCCGAGCGCGCGGCCTGGGATGCCCTCAATGTGCTTGCCGGCGCGCCCGAGGCCGAGGTCGTGCCGGCACCCAAGACGCCCTTCGTCGCCCCGGATGCGCTGAGCAATCCCGCCTACATCCGCTTTGCGCTTAAGACCACGGCGGCCGCGGTCATCTGCTTTCTCATCTATACGGCGATTGACTGGCAGGGCATCCATACGGCGATGGTCACCTGTTATGTCGCCGCGCTCGGCACCACCGGAGAGACGGTGCACAAGCTGGCGTTGCGCATCATCGGCTGCCTGATCGGAGCGGCGATCGGGGTCGCGGCGATCTTTTGGGTCATTCCCCATATCGACGGCATCGGCGCACTGATGGCCTTGGTATTCTTCGGCTGCCTGGTCGGCGCCTGGGTTTCGACCGGCCCCGAGCGCCTCTCCTACGCCGGCGTCCAGGTTGCGTTGGCGTTCTTGCTGACGGTGCTACAAGGTTTCGGGCCGAGTGTCAGTCTGGACACGGCGCAAGGCCGCATTGTTGGCATCCTGCTCGGCAATCTCGTGGTCTACCTGATCTTTACGCGCCTCTGGCCGGCGCCCATCGTCGGCGAGGCCCGTGCCTTGTTCGCGCGCGCCCTCTCGGGGCTGGCCGGGATGGCGCGGCTGGCACCCGCCAGGCGACTCAACGCCGTGAGCAGCGCCGCCGCGATCGAAGCGCTGGTCGGCAAGGGCGAGGAGGTGCTGCGTCTGCTGCCCTTCGAGCCCCGCGCGCTCAGGCCGACGCCCGCGAGCGAGGCAGCGCTGCATGGCGCGGTCGCCGAGATCGAGGCGCTCAATCGCGCGATCTGGCTGAGCCCTGACCCAGACCTCAGGCAAACCGCCGAGCAGCTCGATTACCTTGCCGAACGCTTTGACGGAGCCGCGGAAGCATCCGCGCTTGACGCCGACCACGCCGGCTCTGGCTTCGGCTCGGGCGCTGGCTCCAGCCCCGGTCCCGACGCTGGCTCCAGCCTAAGCTCCAGCCCTAACCGCGGCGCCGACTGCAGCCTGAACCTCAGTCCGGGTGCTGCGTCGTCTCCGACGCTGCATACCGATTTAGCGCCCTTCGTCGGCCCCTTTAGTCGCCAGCTCAACCAGCTCCAGAGGGCTGCGGGATGACGAACCGCCATGCTTGGTTGCCCCGCGCTGGCGTCTTATTGCGCGCTGGCGCTTCATTACAGGCTTTCACCTCAATGCTCGCCAGCGCCTCGGTGCGCGCCGGCGCATCAGTGCTCACTTCCGCCATGGCTTTGGCGGTCGTCCTCGTTCTGGTGCTAATGCTGGCCGGCTGCGCCTCCAACGCGGTGAACATGACCTCCCCTTCGCTCGACCAGCCCTGGACGCCTCGGGGCGACGAGGAAACCGGCCTGTGGAGTCGCGCACGCGCGCACCCGCCAACGCCAGAGGACGGGACGGCACACTTCAGCATCCCCGCGGATTCAGCACGCGCGCAGCTCCCGCTGACCAAGGGTGTCGATCCGGACCGCACCTATCGGCTGCCTGAGCTGATCGATCTCGCACAACGGACCAACCCGGCGACTCGCGTCGCCTGGCAGCAGGCACGGCAGGCGGCGCTGGCGGTCGGCATGGTGGAGGCGACCTATCTGCCGGTGATCAGCGCGACGGTGATTGGCGGCTATCAGGAACTGACAACACCGCTGCCGGACCTGCTGGGCGAACCCCTCAGTGTCGACAGCACCGAGCAGGGTACGGCGCAGATGCTCGCGCTACAGTGGCTGCTGTTCGACTTCGGCCAGCGCCAGGCGCTCGCGACAGCGGCCAAGCATCATGCGATCGCGGCCAACATTCTGTTCAACGGCCGGCATCAACAGCTGATCTTCGAGGTGTCGCAGGCCTATTACCGCTACGGCGCCGCGATCCAGCGACGCGGCTTTGCCGAAACGGCATTACGCAACGCCGAAGCGATCCTTGCCGCCGTCGAAGCGCGCGAAACCCAGGGGCTCGCCACCAGCGTGGAGTCGGCGCAGGCACGCCAAGCCGTGGCGCAGGCCGAACTCCGTCGGGTCCAAGCCGAGGGGGAGGAACGCGATGCCTATCAGACCCTACTCGCCGCCGTGGGCGTGAATGCCGCGTTGCAGGTCGATGCGCTCAGCGCGGCGAGCCGGCCGCTTCCGCAGCCGGCCTCCGCCCCGCTCGAGGCGATGATTCGACAGGCGCTTTCGCGACGGCCTGACGTTGCCGCAAGCTACGCCGCGCTGCAGGCCAGCCAGGCCGAGGTGCAAGCCGCGCAGGCCGGTTATCTGCCCAAGCTCTATGCGGGTGGCAATCTTGCTTCAGGCACGGGGGATTTCGATCTGTCGGGTCTGCCCGCCATCGGTCAGCAGGGCTCGGGCAATGGTCTGCTGCTCGGGGTCACGGTGCCACTCTACGATGCCGGTCTGCGACAGGCTCAGGTCAGAGAGGCCGAGTCCCAAGCCGAGATCGCCGCTGATACATTGCAACGAGTGCAGACCGCCGCGGTGACCGAAATCGTTGGCGCCCGCAATGCGCTGCGCACCGCGCTCGAATCGCACCGCGCCGCCAGCGCCCTGGTCGAGGCCGCCGCGACCACCTACGATGCCGCCTTAGCGGCCTATCGCAATGGCGTCGGCACCCTCGATGCCGCGACCGAAGCCGACACCGCGCTGCTCGACGCCCGCCAGGCACAAGCAGAGGCGCATGCCGCCACGCTGATCGGCGCGGTGAACCTCGCCTTTGTCGTTGGCTCGCTGACCTCGCGGGACAGCTTGCCCTGATGTGCCCACAAACCAACCAGGAGAACCAAGATCCGATGTCTCACGCGCAACAAAACAACGACGACGAGACCTATGCCTCCAGCGATCTGGCCACTGGCCTGCCAAAGTCGGCCTTTCCCGATCAGGAGCGCGATCCGCGACACATCTTTGCGGCCGTCCGCGATGAGCTGATGCTCGACGGCAACGCGCGGCAAAACCTGGCGACCTTCTGCCAGACCTGGGAAGAGCCCGAAATCCATCAGCTGATGGAGGCCTGCATCGACAAGAACATGGTCGACAAGGATGAATATCCGCAGACCGCCGAGATCGAATCACGCTGCGTGCGGATGTTGGCCGATCTCTGGCATGCGCCGACCAGCGACTCGGCGGTTGGCTGCTCGACCACCGGCTCCAGCGAGGCCGCCATGTTGGGCGGGCTGGCGATGAAGCGCCGTTGGGAGGCCTGTCGCCAGGCCGAGGGCAAGCCCACCGACAAGCCCAATCTGATCACCGGGCCGGTACAGATCTGCTGGCACAAGTTCACCCGCTACTGGGATATTGAGCACCGCGAGATCCCGATGGAACAGGGTCGGCTGCTGATGACGCCCGAGGAGGTGCTGAGCCGCTGCGACGAGAACACCATCGGCGTGGTGCCGACACTGGGCGTGACCTTTACCGGCGAATACGAACCGGTGCGGCAGATCAGCGACGCGCTCGACCAACTGCAGTCCGACACCGGTCTCGACATCCCGATCCATGTCGACGGCGCTAGCGGCGGCTTCCTCGCCCCGTTCTGCGCGCCTGACTTGGAATGGGACTTCCGCCTACCAAGGGTGCGCTCGATCAACGCCTCGGGCCATAAGTTCGGCCTCGCCCCACTGGGCGTGGGCTGGGTGCTGTGGCGCGAAGAGCAAGACCTGCCCGAGAGCATGGTGTTCTGGGTCAATTATCTCGGCGGCAACATGCGCGACATCGCGCTGAATTTTTCCCGGCCTGGCGGGCAGATCGTCTGCCAGTGCTACAATTTCCTCCGCCTTGGCCGCGAGGGCTACCGCAAGGTCCACACCGCCTGCTATCGCAGCGCCGAGTATCTGGCCAACGAGATCGCCAAGATCGGGCCGTTCGAGATCGTCTTCAGCGGCGACATGGCACGCGGCATCCCAGCGGTTTCATGGAAGCTCAAGGACGGCACCGATCCGGGCTTCACGCTGTTCGATCTTGCCGATCGGCTCCGCGTGCGCGGCTGGCAGGTGCCCGCCTACACCTTGCCGGCGAATTGCCAGGATCAAGCGATCCAGCGGATCTTGGTCCGCAACGGCGTCAGCCAAGACCTCTGCGCGCTTCTCATCGAGCACATGCAGGCGGCCTTGGCTCATCTTGAAGCGCATCCGGTTCAGGAGCCGCTGACCAGCCAGGAGGCATCCGGTTTCCATCATTGAACTCGAAACGCCCGGGGCTGATCGAGACTTGTCAATGCGAGCCTCGGCTCGTCGTCGCACAATTCCGACTGAACTGATCGGAAAAGCAACGAGGAGACGCGATCATGCCCCAACAACGACGACACGACATGGGTACCGGCGGTGCTTGCTTCTGTCCGAAGTGTGCGTATCGCGCCGCGCATCAACGCGGGGTGCCCTGCCAAGACGAGCGCTGCCCGCAGTGCGGTGCCAAGCTGATTCGCGAGGGCTCTCATCACGATGCGCTGCTGCAACAGAAACGTCAGGGCTAGGGCTCGCTTGCGATGAGGATCTATCTCGACTGCTGGCCCTGCTTCCTGCGTCAGGCACTGAGCGCGGTGCGCCGGGCCGGCGCTCCGCCCGCACTGCAACGCGCAATCCTGGAAGAGACCATGACCGAGCTAGGGGCGGTCTCGGAAGCGGCGACACCACCAGAGATGGGCAACCAGATTCATCGGCTGGTGCGCGAGCGCACCCAGGTGGCAGACCCCTACCGCGAGAGCAAACAAGAAGCCACCGCCAGCGCCCTCGCCTTGCTGCCGATGCTCAGGGAGCGGGTGGCGACTGCGACCGACCCGCTCGCAACCGCGGTGCGCATCGCGATCGCTGGCAATATCATCGACTACGGCGTTGCCGAGAGCTTCGACCTGGAAGCCACCGTCGAGCGCGTGCTGCGGGTAACACCAGCGATCGATGATCTAGCGCTGTTGCGCCAGACCTTGCAGCAGGTCGATCGGGTGCTCTATCTGGCCGACAATGCCGGTGAGACGGTCTTCGATCGTGTTCTGATCGAGACCCTGTCGGTGCCGGTGGACTATGTCGTCAAGGCCGGTCCCGTGCTCAACGATGCCACCCGCGAGGAGGCGATCGAGGCCGGTCTCGATCAGGTCGCTGCGCTCAGTGACACCGGCTGCGACGCGATGGGCACCCCGCTCGGCCTTTGCTCGAGTGCCTTTCATGAGCGCTTCGAGCGTGCTGGCTTGATCATTGCCAAGGGCCAGGCGAACTACGAGACGCTCAGCAACGTCGATGCGCCCATTTGCTTCCTGCTGCAGGCCAAGTGTTCCGTGATCGCCGAGGATATTGGCGTCGCCCCCGGCAGTGTCATCATCCAGGCGAGCGATGCCTTGAGCACCGCGGTCTCGACCACTAGCTAATGCCACTAGCTAATCCTGGATAACGAAGCGCTGGTTTCATATTAGTCTTGTCGAGCTTCACGGGCCTTAACAATCAGCGCGTCCGCGATCTCGAGCAGATCAGCCTTGCTCTTAGCGCCTTCGCCAAGGACGACGTACCGCCCATCGACGATGATCATCGGCACGGCGTCGACGCGAAAACGAGCCGCCAGGGTATTCGCGCGCGCCAGCGCTGCCTCGACCGCAAAGCTGTTGTAGAACTTGGCGAAGGCCTCAGGGTCGACGCCCTGCTCAGCGATCCAGTTGAGTGCGGTCTTTTCGGTGTAGAGATTGGTCCGCTGCTTGATGACGGCATCGAAAACCGTCTGGTCCAACGTCTCCAGCTCACCCGCAAAATCGAGGGCGAAGTAGAGTCTGGACAGGTTCTCCCAAGCGGCGCGTCCAAAGGTCACCGGCACGCGCTCAAAGCGCACATCGCTCGGCAATCCCTCAGCCCATTGCTTGATCAGCGGGTTGATGTCGCCGCAGTGTGGGCAGCCGTAGGAGAAGAACTCCAAGACCTCGATCTCATCGCCCTCTTGCTCGGTTGCTGGGGCACTGACCGCCTTCCAGTCGCGCCCCTCGACAAGCTCCGCGCTCGCCATCAAGGGCAGGCAGAGGAAGGCCAGAACGGCCAGGAGGCTGAATCGGCGCTGAATCGCATCCATTGTCATCTCTCCAGACAAGACTCTCAGGGGCATCCGACCGAGCGGACGGACAACGAACTCGCGCAACGCGGACTGCTCTCAGCAGCCAGGCCGCTGTTCTGCGCGAAAGGTTAAGGCATAGAGCAGTTTGTGCCGTCGGCGATGACGACACGCTTCACGGCTCGAATACTTGCTTACTGCTCAAGCACCGCTTACTGCTCAAGCACCTGCACGAGCCGCTTGGGCTCGACGAAGCCAGGGACCAGTTGGCCGTTCTCGAGGACGATGGCCGGAGTGCCACGAATGCCCATCAGCTCACCCAGCTCCATGTGGCGCTGCACTGGATTATTGCAGGCCTGACTGTCGACCCGATTGCCGTTCTTGGCCTCGGTCATCGCCGCCTGCTGATCGTCGGCGCACCAGACCGCGACGGCCTTGTCGTAGGAGGGCGTGTCGACGCCGGTACGTGGATAGAACAGGTAGCGAACGCTGATCCCTTCCGCGGCATAACCATCCATCTGATGATGGAGCTTACGGCAGTAGCCGCAGTCGATATCGGTGAAGACGGTGATCTCATGCTTGGCGTTGGGGGCTTCGAAGACGATCATTTCATCCTCGCCCATGGCCTCGACCGCGCGCTGACGCGCCTCGTTCTGGGCCTTTTCGGCCAAGTTCTCACGGGTTTCCAGGTCAACGATGGCGCCGTCGATCAGATAGCGGCCATCGCCGGTCATGTACATCACCTGCGGGCCGATCTCGACCTGGAACAGGCCCTTGATTGGGGTCGGCTGCACGCTGGTCGGCTTTGCATCCGGTAGCACCTTGGCCAAGGCCGCGCGGATAGTCTGCGCCTCACTGGCGCTGCCTGCCGTGCTGACGGCGAGCAGTGTGACGGCCATGGCGAGGCCAGCGGCCCCGATCCTCAAACGCATTGTCATGCTGTTTTCCTCAGGTCTCTAGAGACGATGTTCAATGGGGACTAAGCTCTATCGGGACGCATTTCAATCAACTCCGCTTGCGCCCCAGATCCTCAGGCTTGGCGATTGTGTGCTTAGTTGCACAAGCAAGCGGCAGTTCCCGACGGCAAAGCCAGGCAAAATAGAGCATGCGACGGATTAGGTCTACTGCTGGCGGGTTACCATCTGTTCAGACAGCGACTCTGATCAAGCATGCGGCTGAAGCACGCGGCGACTCCTATCAAGCACGCGGATGGTGCTTCGCATGCAACTGCTTCAGGCGCTCGCGCGCCACATGGGTGTAGATCTGCGTGGTCGAGAGATCGCTGTGCCCGAGCAACATCTGTACGACGCGCAGATCGGCCCCATGGTTCAACAGGTGCGTGGCAAAGGCGTGCCGCAAGGTGTGTGGCGAGAGGGGCTTGATGATCCCGGCCAGGGCGGCATAGCGTTTGATGAGTTGCCAGAAGGCCTGACGTGTCATGCAATCGCTGCGCTGGGTCGGAAACAGATAGTCGCAGCTGCGATTGCCGAGCAGCAGCGTGCGCGGACCCCGTGCATAGCTGACCAGCCAGCTGGTCGCCTCCTCGCCGAGCGGGACCAAGCGCTCTTTGTCGCCCTTGCCCGTGATGCGCACCACGCCCTGCGTCAGACTCACGGCGTCTGGCCTCAGGGTGACCAGCTCAGTGACGCGCAAGCCGCTGGCGTAGAGCACCTCTAACATGGTGCGATCGCGATGGCCGCGTGGATCATTGGCATCGGGCGCCTCCAGCAGTGCCTCGACATCGGCCTCGGTCAGCGTCTTCGGCAGCGGTCGGCCTAGCTGAGGCGCCTCGACGCGCTCGCTGGGGTCCTCAGCAATCACGCCCTGACGCCGCAGGTGTCCATAGAACTGACGCAAGCAGGACAGGACACGCGCTGATGAGCGCGGCTTGCGACCCTGCTGCGCAAGCACCGCAAGATAGTCGAGCAGATCGCTACGCTGGGCCAGTGTCAGGCCAGGTCGATGCTCTCGAGTGAGCCAGTGCTGGAAGCCGCGCAGGTCCGACTGATAGGCGGCGAGCGTGTTCGCGCTGAGCCCGCGCTCCATCCAGAGCGCATCGGCAAAGGCCTCGATCACGCGCAGTGCGCTATCATCACCTGGGCTCGAGCCCTGCTCGCCCTGGTCTGCAGTCAAGTCGCTGATCTGCCTCATTGCTGGCCCCTCGCCTCGCTCGGCCTTGGTAGCTCCAGTGGCGCCAGTCGTTTCGGTGGCCTCGGCTGCTCCCGGCTGAGCGATGCCTCGTGGTCGAGCAGCCAGCGCTTGATCGCGACGAGGCGGCCGCTGCGATCGCCGGCGAAGCCGCCAAGACCGCGCGCGGCGATGACCCGGTGGCAGGGAATCCGCAGCGGCACGGGGTTAGCGCGACAGGCATTGCCAACCGCGCGCGCGGAGCTGTCGAGCGCTTCCGCGAGCGCCCCATAGGTGCGAGGGCATCCGGGCGGAATAGCAGCGATCATCGCCCAGACCCGGTGCTGAAAGACCGTACCCGTCAGCTCGATGGCGCAGCTGAAGTGATGCCGCGGGTCCGCAAAATAGGCTTCCATTTCAGCGCTTAGCCATGCTGGCGTTGCTGCCCTCGCCGGCATCTGCGCAAGCGCGGGTCCAGTCGCAAGCTCAGGCGCGAGCAGAACCCGCGTCAGCTGATGGTCCCGCCAAAAAACGCCAATCGCGCCAAAGGGTGTCGGAAGCTGACTGTAATTCATCGAGCCGAACCGGCTAAGCTAGTGGGATGTCCAGTATCAATCAGACCCAGCCGATGGCCAACCCTTCTGCAGCAATCGATGCCTTCTGGGAGCGCATTGCGCTCGATCAGCTCTCCGCCACGCAGTGGGAATCACTCTGTGACGGCTGCGCCAAGTGCTGCGTCACCAAGTACGAAGACGAGGACACCGGCGCCATCCACTACACCGATGTCGCCTGCTATCTCCTCGATCAGGACGGCTGCCACTGTACCGATTATCCGCATCGCTCCGAGCGCGTGCCCGACTGCGTCACGCTGACGCCAGCAACCCTAGCAGAGCCCTACTGGCTGCCTGAGACCTGCGCCTATCGGCTCGTTGCCGAGGGTAAGCCGCTGCCAGACTGGCACCCGCTCATCTGCGGTGATCCTGACGCGGTGCACCGTCTCGGTCAGAGTGTCCGTGGTCGAGTCGAATCCGAGACCACCGCCGGCGATCCGTTGATGCGCCTGATCACCTGGATTCGATGAGTCTCATGACCAAGCACAGCGCAACATCTACACCTGCCAACCCCCCAACCCAAACCACGACTCCGACTGCGACTCCGATTGCGACATTGGCCTCAGCCTCAGCTAATGCGCTCAATGCCGGATCTGAGCGCACCCTCGTGCTGGCGTCAACCTCGCCATTCCGGCGCGAGCTGCTCGACCGCCTCGGCCTCCGCTTCCAGACCGCCGCGCCGGATTGCGACGAGACGCGCCTCGGCGACGAGCCACCGCAAGCACTGGTGCAACGGCTCGCGGAGTCGAAGGCACGCGCGGTCGCGGCACAGTTTCCGGATGCGCTGATCATCGGCTCGGATCAGGTCGCCTGCCTGGACGAGCAGGTGCTGGGCAAGCCCGGCACCCGCGAGCGAGCCCTCGAACAGCTGCGCCAAGCCTCTGGGCGCCGCGTCACCTTTGCGACCGGGCTGTGCCTCTTTGATGCACGCAAGGCCCAAGCCCAAGTCTGCTGCGAGACCTACCAGGTGCAGTTTCGTGTGCTATCGGAGGCCGAGATCGCCGCCTATGTCGACCGCGAGCAGCCGTTTGGCTGCGCCGGCAGCTTCAAGTCGGAGGGGCTCGGGATCGCGCTCTTCGAGCGCTTAGAGGGTAATGACCCGACCAGCCTCATCGGGCTGCCGCTGATTCGGCTCTGCGAGCTGCTACGCGCAGCCGGAATCGATCCGTTGCAGGCCTGAAGCAGGCGCACCTAGGGAATTATGAGGCGATGGAGGAACCATTGGCAGACATGGCCCCACTCCGCGACCTCTGCCGCCAACTAGCGCGCATCCAGGCCCAAACCACCCCACCCATCGACACAGGCTTGCGATTTAGCCAGGCCTCTTACAATACATTCCAGTGCTCGGCCTGTGGCGAGGTCATCAACCTCCACGAAGGAATCCATGGCGAAGAATAAGCCCGAAAATGCCAAGTCCCTCGAATCCTGGATCTGGGACGCCGCCTGCTCCATCCGCGGAGCCAAGGATGCGCCGAAATACAAGGACTACATCCTCCCGCTGATCTTCACCAAGCGCCTCTGCGATGTGTTCGACGACGAGTTGAACCGCATCGCCGCGGAGGTCGGCTCGCGCCGGTCGGCCTTCGCGCTCGCCAAGGCCGACCACAAGCTGGTGCGATTCTACCTGCCGCTGGTCCCGGAGGACCCCGAGCAACCCGTCTGGTCCGTCATCCGCAAGCTCGCGGACAGAATCGGCGAAGGCGTCACCAGCCAGATGCGCGCCATCGCCCGGGAAAACCCGCTGCTGCAGGGCATCATCGACCGCGTCGACTTCAACGCCACCACCCACGGTCAGCGCGACCTCGACGACGACCGCCTGTCCAATCTGATCGAAGCCATCAGTACCAAGCGCCTGGGTCTGGACGACGTCGAGGCCGACATCATCGGCAAGAGCTACGAATACCTGATCCGCAAATTCGCCGAGGGCGGCGGCCAGAGCGCAGGCGAGTTCTACACCCCGCCCGAGGTCGGCACCATCATGTCACGCGTGCTTGCCCCGGAGCCGGGCATGGAGATCTACGACCCCTGCTGCGGCTCCGGTGGCCTGCTGATCAAGTGCGAGATCGCGATGGAGGAGACCGCCAAGAGCGAACGGCCCGCTCCCCTCAAGCTCTATGGTCAGGAGTACATCGCCGACACCTGGGCCATGGCCAACATGAACCTGATCATCCACGACTTCGAGGGTGAGATCGAGATCGGCGATACCTTCAAGCACCCCAAATTCCGCTGGCGCGGCCGACTGCGCACCTTCGACCGCGTCGTCGCCAATCCCATGTGGAACCAGAACTGGTTCACCGAGGCCGACTACGACAACGACGAGCTCGACCGCTTCCCCGCCGGGGCAGGCTTCCCCGGCAAATCCTCCGCCGACTGGGGCTGGGTGCAGCACATGCACGCCAGCCTCAATGACATAGGGCGTGCCGCCGTCGTCCTCGACACCGGCGCCGCCTCCCGCGGCTCGGGCAATGCCGGCACCAACAAGGAGAAGACCGTCCGCCAGTGGTTCGTCGACCACGACCTGATCGAGAGCGTCCTCTACCTGCCCGAAAACCTCTTCTACAACACCACCGCACCTGGCATCGTCCTGTTCCTGAACAAGACCAAGCCCGAGGCCCGGCGGGGTAAGATCTTCCTCGTCAACGCCAGCCAGGTCTTCGAAAAGGGCGACCCCAAGAACTTCATCCCGCCCGAGGGCATCGCACGCATCGCCGACACCCTCATCGGGTGGAAGGAAGCGGACAAGCTCAGCCAGATCGTCGATCTCGCGGAGTTGAAGAAGAACGACTACAACATCTCCCCCAGCCGCTACATCCATACCAGCGACGCCGAAACCTATCGGCCGCTGGAGGAGATCGTCGCCGACCTGGACGCGGCGGAGGCCGAGGCGCGCGAGGCCGATGCGACGCTGCGGGAGATTCTGCGGAAGATCGGGGTATGAGCGAGCCCAACGACCTGAACGACGCCCCCGACCGCTTGCTGGGCGAGTTGCGGGGCATGATCACAGATGCGCGGGAACAGCTCGCCCAGACCGCCAATGCCGCGCTCACGATGCTCTACTGGAACTTGGGAAGTCGGCTGCACCGCGAGATTCTCGGCGAGAAACGTGCCGAATACGGTACGCAGATTGTCGCCGCAGTGGGGCGACAATTGTCCGGCTGGCTCGGAAGCGCCTTCAGTGAGGAGAACCTCTGGCGAATGATTCAATTTGCGGAGGCGTTTTCGTCGAAGCCCAGAAGATTGACAAGGCGTTGAAGGAGATTCTTTAGAAGCCGTGATTATGATTAACTGGCAGCAAACCACAGTTGGTGAGATTGCCACCGGATTCCTCAACGGAGGAACGCCAACAACCTCGCGGGCTGATTTCTGGAAGGGAGAGATTCCTTGGATCACAAGCAAGTGGCTTGGGGAGAAATTAGAACTCACAACCGGGGAAAAATTCGTGTCCGAAGAAGCGGTCAAGAAGACCGCCACCAAGATCGTCCCCAAAGACAGTATCATCTTCGCAACGCGGGTAGGAGTCGGCAAAGTTGGCATCAACCGGATTGACCTCGCCATCAATCAGGATCTCGCAGGCGTTCTGATCGACAACGAGAACTATGACATCAAGTTTCTCGCTTACCAACTCGGGATCGATTCGATCCAGCAATACGTTGCGATGAACAAGCGCGGCGCGACGATCAAGGGAATCACGCGGGACTGCCTCGAACAGATCCGGCTCAACGTCCCCCCACTCCCCGAGCAGAAGCGGATCGCGCACATCCTTTCGACGGTGCAGCGGGCAATCGAAGCGCAGCAGCGGATCATTCAGACCACCACCGAGCTGAAAAAGGCCCTCATGCACAAGCTCTTCACCGAAGGCCTTCGCAACGAAGCCCGAAAAGAGACCGAAATCGGCCCCGTGCCCGAAAGCTGGGAGGTGGTGGAGTTGGAAACCCTATTTGAGAAGCAGCCACAGAACGGAATCTACAAGCACAAGCGCGACTACGGCTCAGGCACCCAGATTTTGCGAATCGATGACTTCAGCAACGACGGTGACGTCGTTAACCGAGCTGGAAACCTTGTCGCGCTGGCTCGCGACGAAATCGAAACCTACGGACTGGAACCTGGCGACATCGTCATCAACCGAGTGAACAGTCTTTCCCACTTGGGCAAGACCGCCCTGATCGGAGCGATCAGCGGTGATATGGTCTTTGAGTCCAATATGATGCGGTTCTCGGTCGACGAATCGCAGGTTCTGAAAGAATACGTCTTCAAGTTTTTAAGTTCCCCGCTGACCAAGAAGCAGATCATCGGGACAGCGAAGCGTGCCGTTGCGCAGTCGAGCATCAACCAGGGCGACGTTAAGGCGATCATCGTCCCCAAACCGACGCTTGAAGAACAGGGCGAGATTGTTGCGGCGCTTGACGCCACCGAAGCCAAGATCTCCCATTCGACCGATAAAGCAGCGGTTCTCCAAGACCTCTTCCGCACCCTCCTTCACGAACTGATGACCGCGAAGATCCGTGTTCACGAGTTGGAATTTGAAATGATGAATTTGGAATAGCCAATGGAAGCAAGAAACCGAAAAATCTCTGATTGGTATGGCAAGGTAGAGCGGGCCGAGATCAAGCTACCGCGCTTCCAGCGCTTTGAGGCATGGGACCGAAGCCGGATTTGCAGTCTGGTTGAGACCGTCATCAACAACCTGCCCTTGGGGATCACCCTAATCTTGGAGGTTGGTGACAAAGAAAAGTTTGTTTCCCGCCACCTGTCCACAGCTCCCGAGATCGATGGCCGTGTCTATGAACACCTGTTGGACGGACAACAGCGATTGACCGCTCTATGGCGCGTCTTTCAGAACAACTACGAGTGGGAAACCTATTTTATCTATCTCAAAGCGTTGGACGAATATGATGGCGACGCGGAAATGGAAGATCACACAGCCTACTGGCGAGGTCGCTACTACAAGAAGAACGGCGAGCGTTATCCGCTTTGGTGCGACGCTCCGGCACAAACGCTTCGCCGCGGACTGATTCCCGCCAACCTCCTGAGGCCAGAGGACATCCAGAACGAGATTGATGCTTGGCTAAAACAGGCACTGGAGCCAGTCCAGGCGCAACCTGGCGATTCAGCTGGAATTGAGGCCTACTATCAGAAGAAACAAGAAGTGAGCGATGCGATCAAAGATTTGAGGTCGGTGATCGCCAACTATAATTTGCCCTATCTGTCCCTTCCCGCGCACACCGAAAAGTCGGTTGCTTTGAACGTGTTCATCAACATGAATACGAATAGCAAGCCGCTCTCTACCTACGACATCATCGTCGCTGAGGTGGAAAGCGTGATGGGCAGATCACTTCATGATCTGGAAGAAATCCTCATCGCGAAGAGCCCGGAAATCGCCCACTACGAAGAACCTTCCAAGTTGATTCTCAACACGGCGGCTCTACTGCAAAACCAGCTACCGAACCAGCGCGGTGCGTGGGATATGGACAAGCGGGAGATGGTCAACCACTGGGCTACGCTGGAAAAAGGTCTGCAGAGGATGGCGCGCTTTTTGAAGTCGGAGGGGATCTTCGATGCCAACCGCCTGCCGACGAATGCTGTTCTTGCGGTGATCGCGGCGCTATACCGGGACATTCCCGAATCTGGCGACAAGCTGGGGCAGGACGAATTGCTTCTAAAACGCTATACCTGGAATGCCTTCTTCACAGATCGCTACGAAAACTCGGCAGCGACTCATGCCTTCTCAGATTTTAATGCTCTTCGGCGGATCGTGTGTGGCGAGAAGAAAGCCGATGGCGCAACGTTTGGAATCCAGGACGTCCCAATTTTTGCCGAGCATACCATGGTCGAGGCCGAAGAACTGATGACGGCCGAATGGCCCAAGCGGGCAAGCATCCGTGGACGTGCTGTACTGGCCGTGGCCTGCCGTCTCGGAGCACTCGATTTCTCCACGGGCGAACGGCTCGATAAAAACAACATCGGAGACCGCCATTATCACCACATCTTCCCTGATGCGCTGCTTAAGGAAGCCGAGATTGACAGCTTTCTGGCTTTGAACTGCGCACTGATCACCGACAAGACAAACATTTCCATCGGTAGGAAAGACCCGCTGGTTTATCTAAAGGATCGGTATCAATGGACGTTGGAAGGCATCGTCAACGAACGCCTGCAATCCCACCTGATTCCAATCGGTGAGTTATCCAATGGCGGCTACGAAGGTCTGGGGGATTCGGAAAAGAACGAAAAGCTTGCTAGTGACTTCAATGTGTTCCTGTCCGCCCGCGCAGAGTTGATTAGCAAAGCCGCGAGGCGACTGGCCGAAGGACACCAGTTGAGCACCGGAGAGATTTATTCGCATGGAGATCCCCTGTCAACATAAGGCCGTTCAAGTGGGGATGCCGCACACCCGATGCATTTCGGACTACAAGCCATGAACAACACCCGGATCGAGGCGAAACTTCCCGCGGAGCTTGCAGCTCAGGCCCGAGCATTCGTGGCGGAAGGCTGGGCGACGGACTTCAACGATCTGCTGGTGGAGGCGCTACGGCGATTTCTGGAGTCCCACGAGACATTGCCGAAAGCTGGCGGTCGGGCTGGCGTCGACGGGGACGGGCTTTCTGCTGGAAAGCCAGGTGCAAACAAAGGCACCTCGTGACGGGTGCTTTAGCGACAAAAAAGACAGTTTATACGACGCATAGGAAGATTCACGCCAGATTCAGCCGCGTTTATGTCGCGTAAGAGTTTTTCGCGACATATAATCCGCCACATGCCAAAGCGGATTCCAGAAGAAGAACTCAACGCCATCCTCGCGATCGTAGCGGACCATCATCCGAGCGCTGTGCAGGTCCGGGCCATTCGCGACGGGTTGGCGTCTGAGCTGCCGACACGGATGCTGCAGCGGCGCCTGGCCTTGTTGGTCGATCGGCAACGACTGACGGCAGAGGGGCGAGGCAAAGGTCGGCGCTATCGTTTGCCGCCCAACAATGTTGGCGTGCAAGCTCGGCCCGGTCAGCTCGAAATCAAAGGGCATCCGGCCGGTCTCGAAGTCTACCCGCCCGTTTCGCCCGAGGCGATGGCCATCAAGGATGCGGTCCGCGCGCCAATTCAGCACCGGCAACCGGTCGGCTACCAGCAGGCCTTTCTGGATGATTACCGACCCAACGAGACCTTCTATCTACCGGAGGACACGCGTCAGCGCCTGCTGGAGATGGGTCGCCCGCCCGACGCCGAACGCCCGGCCGGGACCTATGCACGCAGGATCTACAGCCGCCTGCTGATTGATCTTTCTTAGAACTCGAGTCGCCTGGAAGGCAACACCTATTCGCTGCTGGAAACCGAGCGGCCTGCGGAGTACCAGGCTTGGCGGCAAGGCTGGCATTAACGGAGTTTGCGCATGCCGAAACCCGGAGAACACAAGACCGTCCAAGCCCGCATCCTCGACTACGCGCAGGCCATCGGTTGGACCTTTGTGCCCCGCGAGCAAGCCGAGCAGCGACGCGGCTTTGACCCGGACGCGCCACCCGCCGACCGCGCGAAGAACCGTTCGCTCTTCTTCGACGACCTGCTCGACGCCAAGGTGCGGGAATTCAACCCGCGCTACGCCGAGGCTGAGGGCGCGTTGCTCGGGGCTTTCCGTCATCTCCACACCGACATCTACGGCAACCGGGACTTCGTCGAGCACCTGCGCAACCGGGGCAAGTTCTTCGATGTTGATGGGCAGCGCGAGCGCGACCTGATCCTGATCGATTACGAGCATCCCGAAAACAACGTTTACGAGGTCACCGAGGAGTGGGCCTTTCACAACGGCCACTACGGCACGCGGCAAGACATCGTCTTTCTCATCAACGGCATCCCGGTGCTGGTGATCGAGTGCAAGAACGCCAACAAGGACGAGGCGATTGCGCTGGGGGTGGATCAGATCCGCCGTTACCACCGTGAGACGCCAGAGCTGTTCGTAAGCCAGCAGCTCTTCACCGCCACCGACGCCATCGGCTTTTGCTACGGGGTGAGCTGGAACACGGTGCGGCGGAACATCTTCAACTGGAAGGACGCGGAGGTCGGCAAGCTGGAGGCCAAGGTGAAGGGCTTCTGCGCCATCCCACAGGTGCTCGGTTTCCTGAAGGACTACATCGTCTTTGCCGAGAAGGACGAGGAGCTGAACAAGTACATCCTGCGCCAGCACCAGACCGGCGCGGTGGACGCGACGGTCGACCGCGCCCTCGATCCCATCCGCACCCGCGGCCTGATCTGGCATACCCAGGGCAGCGGCAAGACCTTCACGATGATCAAGGCGGCGGAGCGGCTGTTTCGCGCGCCCGAGGCGGACAAGCCCACCGTGCTGCTGATGATCGACCGCAACGAGCTGGAAGATCAGATGCTCAAGAACCTCGCGGCGCTGGGCCTGGGCAACCTGGAGCACGCCAGCAGCATCGCCCGGCTCAACCAGCTGTTGCGCGACGACTACCGGGGCATCATCGTGACGATGATCCACAAGTTCCGCGACATGCCGGCGAACCTCAACAGGCGCTCGAACATCTACGTGCTCATCGACGAGGCGCACCGGACCACCGGCGGCGACCTCGGCAACTTTTTGATGGCCGGCCTGCCGAACGCGACCTTCATCGGCTTCACCGGTACCCCGGTGGACAAGACCGTCTACGGCAAGGGCACCTTCAAGACCTTCGGCTGCGAGGACGACCAAGGTTATCTGCACAAGTATTCCATCGCCGACAGCATCGAGGACGGCACGACACTGCCGCTCTACTACCAGCTCGCCCCGAACGAGATGCTGGTCCCGCACGAGACGCTGGACAAGGAGTTCCTGTCGCTAGCCGAGGCCGAAGGGGTGGCGGACATCGAGGAGCTGAACAAGATCCTCGATCGGGCGGTGAACCTGAAGAACTTCCTCAAGGGCAGGTCGCGGATTCAGGGGGTGGCGCAGTTCGTCGCCAGGCACTACCGCGAGAACGTCGAGCCGTTGGGCTACAAGGCCTTCCTCGTCGGCGTGGACCGCGAGGCCTGTGCCCACTACAAGCACGCCCTGGATCAGTTCCTGCCGCCCGCGTATTCCGAGGTCGTCTACACCGGCAGCAACAACGACTCCAAGCTGCTCAAGGCATTCCATCTCGACCCGAAGCGGGAGCGGCAGATCCGCAAGCGCTTCGGCAAGCTCGACCAGCAGCCCAAGATCCTCATCGTCACCGAGAAACTGCTCACCGGCTTCGACGCGCCGGTGCTCTACGCCATGTATCTCGACAAGCCGATGCGGGACCACACGTTGCTGCAGGCCATCGCCCGCGTGAACCGGCCCTATGAGAACGAGGCGCAGGAGATGGTGAAGCCCCACGGCTTCGTGTTGGATTTCGTCGGCATCTTCGACAAGTTGGAGCAGGCGCTGGCCTTCGACAGCGACGAGATCAACGCCATCGTCAATGACCTGAAGCTGCTGAAGGTCCTCTTCAAAAACAAGATGGAGTCCAAGGCCCCGGCCTACCTCGGCCTGATCGAGCGCAACTTCAACGACAAGGACGTGGACAGCCTCATCGAGCACTTCCGCGACCCGGAGCGGCGCAAGGCCTTCTTCAAGGAGTACAAGGAGATCGAGATGCTCTACGAGATCATCTCGCCGGATGCCTTCCTGCGGCCCTTCATGGACGACTACGCCACCCTTTCCGCCATCTACGCGGTCGTCCGCAAGGCGTACAGCAAACGCGTGCAGGTGGATCGTGAGTTCCAGCGCAAGACCAACCAGCTGGTGCAGGAACAGGTCGGCCTCTACGAGGTGCAACGCGTCGACGGGCCGGTCGAGATCAACGCCGAGACCATCGAGCTGATCAAGCAGCGCCAGGGCGGCGACGCCACCAAGGTGATCAACCTGGTGAAGGGCATCGAGCGCAAGGCCGAGGAGGAGAGCGAGGACCCCTATCTCATCGCCATGGCCGAGCGTGCGCGGGCGGTACAGGATGCCTTCGAGAGCCGCCAACTCGACACGGCAGAGGCCTTGGCGGCGCTGCTGCGGGAGGTCGAGTCGAACGAGACCAGACAGCAGGAGCAGGCCGAGAAGTCCTTCGACGGCCTGACCTATTTCGTCTACCGCACCCTGTTGGATGCCGGCATCGGTAACCCGGAGGCAGTCAGCCGCAAGATTCGGCTCGCCTTTGGGGAATGCTCCAACTGGAAGCGAAGCGAGAGCGCCCTGCGCGAACTGCGCAAGCGGGTGACCTTCGCGATCTTCGCCGAGACGGAGGACCTGGACCGGGTTACGGCACTGGTGGACGAGCTGTTCACCCTGCTGGACAAGGCGGAGCGGATTTAGCGGGATGGCCGATGCCGCACGCAAGCAGGCGTTCAAGCACCGGGTCCGCGAATGGGCGGACCGGTTGGACGTAAAGGTCGTCCAGCTCAGCGTCCGCCCCATGCGCAGGAAGTGGGCGTCCTGCTCCACTAACGGACGGCTGAATTTCAACGACGAGTTGCTCGGGCTGGATACCGGGCTGTGGGACTACGTCATCGTCCACGAGTTGCTGCATTTCTCGGTGCCCAATCACGGCAAGCTCTGGAAGAGCCTGATGCAGGCGCACCTGGGGGATTACGCGGCGATGGAGGCACGGTTGGCGGACATGGCCAGCTCGGCGCGAGATTGACCCATTGCTTCGCTGGCACTTAGCGCCGCCTGGTGGCGGCGGGCCGACTGGAAGTCGGCGGGTCTCAGGGCGCGCCGGCGGGCGTAAGGGCGGCGTCTTGGTGCAACATATCGTTGAGATTCGTGAGATGGTCGAGCCGGCCGATGTTCCCGGATGCCCAGCATCTTATGAACGACTGATGGCGATCTCCGCTTCCAGACCGCCGCGCCGGATTGCGACGAGACGCGCCTCGCCGATGAGCCACCGCAAGCACTGGTCCAACGGCTCGCCGAGGCGAAGGCACGCGCGGTCGCGGCACAGTTTCCGGATGCGCTGATCATCGGCTCGAATCAGGTCGCCTGCCTGGACGCAGTCCCCGCTTAGACCCTATCTCAAGCTGGGAGTCCCGGCGCCAATGCGCTCTGCAAGCGTGTTGGCTAGGCTGGTGCCAACGCGCTCTGCCACGCGCTCCCAGAGGTCGCGTTCCTGGCTGTAGTCGACCAGCGTTTCTGCACCGACGATCTCTCGAGCCACGTAGGACGGGCTGCCAAGACCATCACTGAGGCCAAGCTCGACGCTTTCTTGGCCGGTCCAGAACAGGCCGCTGAACAGCTCCGGTCCGCCCTTGAGGCGGTCGCCACGACCCTCTTTCACCGCGGCGATGAATTGCTCATGGAGGTTGTCCAAGAGCCCTTGGATGAACTGTCGATCCCACTCATCAAAGTTGGAGAAGGGATCGAGGATGCCCTTGTGCTCGCCGGCGGTGAGCAACCGGCGCTGGATGCCAAGCTCATTGATGACACGCTGGAAGCCAAAGCTGTCCAGGCGCACGCCGATAGAGCCGATCAGCGTGGCGCGGTCGACGTAGATCTCATTGGCGGCACTGGCAATGTAATAGGCGCCCGATGCGCACATATCAGCGGCAACCGCATAGACCGGCTTATCGGGGTACGTCTCGCGCAGGCGCTGGATCTCGTCGAACACGTAGCCGGACTGCACTGGGCTTCCACCCGGACTGTTGATGCTCAAGATGACGGCCTGAGCGTTCTCGGCCTCGAAGGCGTTGCGCAACCCCTTAATGATGCGATCTGCACTGGCGTTCGTCTTGTCCGCGATCAGCCCTTCAACCTTGACGACGGCCGTATGCTCACCAGCCGAGCCCATCGAGCCACCGATGCCATCCATGACAAGCGTGATCGAGAGCAAGAGCAGATAGGCGAGGATGCCAAATTTGAGCACCAGTCCCCAGCGCCGAGAGCGTCGTTGTTGACGCAGAAATTCGGCCGCCATGCGATTGATCAGCGCGCGCTCCCATTCCGGATCATGGGTGGCTGGCATCTGTTGGCCTGCGGTCAGATCGCTGTTTTTCCAGCGACTGATCCAAGAGGGTAATGTCATGTCTAGGCTCCGCTAGCAGTCGAGCGAGTATTCATCTTCCGAAGTGGCGCCGTGCGAAGTAGCGCCGCGCCCTGCGCGTTAGGCCCTCTGGAACTCGGCAGGCCTCGGCTGTTATTCTCCACGGGATCAGCGCAGCAACCACTCCGAGAGCGAGGCGATCGAGGCCGCGCAGCCCAGTGGTCGATGTTCGAGAAGCCGCGCCGGGGACTGGGTGCCATAACCCACGGCCAGCGCTCGAACGCCGGCGTTTTGGGCCATCTGTAAATCGTAATCGGTATCGCCGATCATCAGTGTTTCTGCTGGCCTAACGCCAAGCTCATCCATCAGTTCGTGCAGCATTCCAGGGTGCGGTTTCGAGGCGGTCTCCTCCGCACAACGGGTTGCGTGAAACCAGGGGCGCAACCCGGTCTGGTCGAGGGCCTGATCAAGGCCCTTTCGGCTCTTGCCGGTGGCCACTGCCAAGAGCCGGCCGCGCTGGTGCAAGGCTTCGACAAGTGTCTTCGCGCCCTCGAAGAGCGGCGTTGGGATGCTGTTGGCAACCAAGAAATGGTGCCGATAGCGCGCAATGATCTCGCTCAGATCCTGGTCTATGCTGACCCCGGGCAGGCGTAGGATCGCCTCTTCGAGACCCAGGCCGATGACCTCGCGCACCGCGGCCGATGGCGGCGGCGCGCGGCCGATATCGGTGAATGCCGCTTGCATGCTAGCGACGATACGCCCCTCTGAATCCATGAGTGTCCCGTCCCAGTCGAACACCACCAGCTCGATGGCGTGCAGCTCCGGCATTGCAGCATTGTGGGTTACGTCCAAGATTGCTCCTCGAGTCTGCTCAGGACTGCCTCTAAGCGCTTAGGCAGTGGTGCCGTGACATGCACCAGCGGTCCGTCTTCCTGCGAGCGGAAACTCAGGGCCGCGGCATGTAAAAACAAGCGTTTTAATCCGAACGCCTTCAGGCGCTCATTATCAGCCGGATCACCATACTTCGGATCGCCAGCAACTGCGGCCCCCAGGTGCGCGGCATGGACCCGAATCTGATGTGTGCGCCCGGTATCGAGCTCTGCCTCGACCAGCGTAAAGGGACCGAGGCGTCGTCGCACACGGAACCAGGTTCGTGAGGGCTTACCTTCTGCCGGGTCAACGCGGACCACTCGCTCAGCACCGCGCACTCGATCAGTGCGCAGCGCAACCACGACCTCGATCTCAGGTCGCGAAAACGGCCCGCAGAGCAACGCCAGGTAGCGCTTGTCGACCTCGCCATCGCGCAATTGTGCATGCAAACGCCGCAACGCACTGCGGCGCTTGCTGATCAGCAGGCAGCCGGAGGTATCGCGATCCAGCCGATGGACCAGTTCGAGTTCGGCACCGGGGCGCATCGCGCGCAGCGTTTCGATCACCCCTAGGGTGATGCCGCTACCACCGTGCACGGCAAGACCGGCCGGTTTGTTCAGCACCAGCAGACGTTCGTCTTCGTACAGCAGCGCCTCGTCAAGACGCGCTCGAAGCTGAGTCGAGGGCGCGATGGCTTCACCCTGCGCCGGCAGTCGTAGTGGCGGCAAGCGCACTTGATCTCCGGCTTCTAGCCGTTGTGAAGGCCGCGCGCGCCCCTTATTGACCCTAACCTCGCCGCGGCGTAACAAGCGATAGACGAGACTGCGCGGCACGCCTTTCAACTGCGCCAGCAGAAAATTGTCGATCCGCTGGCCAGCAAGATCGGCGCTGACCTCTACCCACCGCACCATCGGGTCTTGCGACGGGCCTCGCGACAGTTGATCCGTCTGCGCAGTCGCTGCGCTTGCTGCAGCTGGGGCGGCGGCAGAACGCGGATTGGCGACAGAAGCACGCGGCACATGGCGAGCTGTGCGATTCGGCTTGGGGCGGGCGTGCTTGGGGTGCTTAGATGTCGACTTCAGGGTCAATTGCCGGTACCGGGAAAGCTTGCTAGCATTCACGTCTTGTGCTGCGTAGAAAGGTACCTGCGCGTGCCAGACGTCATGGGGAGGAGCAGCATAAGACAGGGTGAGCGTCGGCCCGAGCGAATCGCGATGGTCCGAGCGAGGTCAAAGGTTACTGGCTCCGGAGGTTGACGCTACACCAGCTCGCGAAGCCGATCACCCCGCACTTGGGGACTGACCCGATGCACGAGGCGTAAGGCCAGCCAACAGTATGGCGCATCGCCAAGCCAATTGTGACACCGGTTATGACACGCGTTGTAACACTCGGTCGCAATTTCCGACTCCCCACTGGTTTTCAACGAGCATCGGCGTGTCGCCGGTGACTCGACAGGGTGACTGGTGCACTGCGCCAGACACCATAGGTTAATTGAAAGCGCGTGCCTAAGGCATGCCACGGGTTCGATAATGGACTGTTCAGCGCGAACGCCGCGCGGGCAGATCAACCCGGGCTCCTGGGTGCGGCGGCACATGAAGCCGCTCGCGCGCGCCGCCACAACCGAGCTTATCGGCGGTGAAGCGTGCCTCGCGCCAAGGCGAGAGATCCACAACGATGAAAAGAATGTTGATCAATGCAACTCAGCCTGAGGAGTTGCGGGTGGCCATCGTCGACGGTCAACAATTGTACAACCTAGATATCGAGAGTGCAGGACGCGAACAGAAAAAGGCCAACATCTACAAAGGCACCATCACTCGCGTAGAGCCTAGCCTTGAGGCGGCCTTCGTCGACTACGGCTCAGATCGTCACGGATTTCTGCCATTGAAGGAGATCGCGCGCAGCTATTTCCGGCAAGATGCACCCAAGCCTGGCACGCGCGCCAGCATCAAGGAACTGATCAAGGAAGGCCAGCAAGTTATGGTGCAGATCGACAAGGAGGAGCGCGGCAACAAGGGCGCGGCCTTGACCACCTTCATCTCCCTGGCCGGCCGTTACCTGGTCTTGATGCCGAACAACCCGCGTGCCGGCGGCGTCTCGCGTCGCATCGAGGGCAACGACCGTTCCGACCTGCGCGAGGTACTGAGTCAGCTTGAGCTGCCCGAGGACATGGGCCTGATCGTGCGCACCGCGGGGGTCGGCAAGAACGCCGAGGAGTTGCAGTGGGATCTCAACTACCTGCTGCAGCTCTGGGACGCGATCAAGACCTCTGGTGAAGCGCGCAAGGCGCCCTTTTTGATCTATCAAGAGAGCGATGTCATCATTCGCTCGATGCGCGACCATCTGCGCGTGGATATCGGCGAGATCGTTGTCGACGACGCCAAGGTGTATGAGAAGGCTGAAGCCTTCATGCGCCAGGTGATGCCGAATAACCTGAAAAAGCTACGGCTGTATCTGGACGAGGTGCCGTTGTTCACGCGTTATCAGATCGAGAGCCAGATCGAGTCGGTGTTCCAACGCGAGGTCCGGCTGCCCTCCGGTGGCTCGCTCGTCATCGATCAAGGCGAAGCGCTGACGGCCGTCGACATCAACTCCGCGCGCGCCACCAAAGGCGCCGATATCGAGGAGACAGCACTCAATACCAACCTAGAGGCGGCCGACGAGATCGCCCGTCAACTCCGCCTGCGCGACCTCGGCGGCCTGTTCGTGATCGATTTCATCGATATGACGCCGGCGAAGAATCAGCGCGAGGTCGAGAATCGCCTGCGCGACGCCCTCAAGCATGATCGTGCCCGGGTTCAGGTGGCGCGGATCTCGCGCTTTGGCCTGCTGGAGATGTCGCGACAGCGTCTGCGCCCGTCGCTTGGTGAGTCGAGCCAGCTGGTGTGTCCACGCTGCAAGGGCCAGGGCACTATCCGCGGCGTCGAGTCGTTGGCCCTCTCGGTGCTGCGGATCGTCGAGGAAGAGGCGATGAAGGACCGCACCTCACGCATCATCGCGCAGCTGCCGGTTGAGGTCGCGACCTTCCTGTTGAACGAGAAGCGCCGCCAGATCCTACAGATCGAGGAGCGCCAGAAGGTCGATGTGGTGCTGATCCCGAACCGGCACCTGGAGACACCGGACTATGAGATCGAGCGCATCCGCGCTCAGGACACGGAGCGCCTCGCCGATAACGAGATGAGCTACGACCTGACCGCACAGCCAGCGCAGGCTGAGCCAACCTTTGCGCGGCCGCATATCATCCCGCGTCCGGAAGAGCCCGCGGTGAAGGCCTTGGCCCCCTCGATGCCGGCACCGCAGCGGCCTGAACGACAGGATGATGAGCAGCCCCCGAGGCTAGCGACCGCGGCCGACAGTGCAAGCGAGCAAGGGCGGCGCACCGAGAGCGTACTCAAGCGGATCTGGTCAACACTCTTCGCGTTGCCGAATGATCAGCCGGGCGACGCATCGGCAGACCATCACGCTGGCACTCGATCAGAACAGGCGGCGGGCAGCGGTCCGCGAGCCCATCGGTCCGGCTCGTCGGACGCAAAAAGCCCGCGCTCTGATCGCGGACGCAGCGGCAGCGACCCAGGCAGTCGTAGCCAACGTGGCGAGCGCCGTTCGCGTCGTTCGAACGCGGCTAGCCAAGATCGTGCAGGGCTGAACGAGACGGTTGCAGCTAAGGACACAGACAGCACGACTAGCCCGGCCACCGAGAACGACAGCAGCTCACAGCGTTCCAAAGAGGAGCAACCGCAGACCGCTGCAAACGGCAACGCGCAGAGTACAGGTCAGTCGCGACGCAATAGCTCTCGCCGCGGTTCACGGGGTGGTCGCGGTCGGCGGAATCAACCGAGTACCGACAGCTCAAGCGCAGCAATCGACGAGGCGAGCAACAGCGCGACCACGACCGACGAACAGTCGCCGTCAGCCAACGCAAAGCGCGCTGCGGTGCCAGTCTCCTCATCCAGGGCGCTGGTCGCGAGTGAATCGAGCGCTAACGCGGACGAGGCCCCAAAAGGCCGCAAGCCCCCGGTTGCGGAAGAAGCGAATGCTGACCAGGGGGGGTCCAGTGCTCGCTCGGCTGTTCAGTGTGCTGAGGAGAGCGCCGAGGAGAGCGCTAAGGAAGCAAGCCTAGAGTCGGGTCCAGAGGATGGCGACGCAAAGCCTTCGAGCCGAACACGATCAAGCCGACGTCGTCGTGGTGGGCGAGGCCGTCGGCGCACTGAAGCCAACGGCAATGCGAGCGAGCAGCAAGAAGCGCCGGCTTCGGCAGCAAGCAGCGAAGCGGCGATCGAATCAGCGCCTGCCTCCATCCCTCAGCCGAGCGCAACATCCGCGGCGGCATCCGAGGTGGCCCTGGTCCGGGCCGACGACGGACCTGCGAGACGAGCAAAGCGCGACGACGCGGGGCCGGATGAGGCCGTCCACGGCGGACAAGATCACTCTGAAAGGGCATCAGTGAAACCGACCGCTCCGACGGACGATGCGCCTCAAGCACCGGGATCACCGGGATCACCGGGACATGATGATTCCCGCGCCCTGGCTCGGACCGAGCCGAAGCCGACAAAACCAAGCGCCGAGGCAGCTAGCAGCCCAGTCACTGCGCCTAGCCCTCCCCTCTCTGCAGCATCCGCAGCTTCGCTTCAACCCGCTTCAGCTCAGCCGGCTTCAGCTCAGCCGGCTCCAACTCAACAGGTTCCCGTTCAATCAGCCCCCGCGCCACAGACCTTTGTCGCGCCAGCCCCCGAGGCCAAGATCCAGGCTTCGCCAGCGGCCACATCGGCATCCGAGAGCAAAACTCAGTCCGCTCCTGATGTCACATCGGCACCCGAGAACAAGACCCCGGCTCCTGTGCCTGCCGCAGCGCCATCTCCCAAAGCCAGCGCAGCGTCTCCGACATCGAACGATGCTTCCGGCCAGCCATCCAATCCAGCCGGGCAATGAGCGCCGCCCCTTCCAACGCAGAGGCTGATCTCGGCAGTCATGTTTGAGCTTTTCCTGATCTCAGCCAAGCGATTCGTCGGCCTGGTTGTCTCGAGTCTGACGACCTCTGCGGACGGCCGCGCAGCATTGCGACCACGACGGATCTTGATCATGCTCGGCTTCTTGCCTGTGTTTGCGCTCGGTCAGGCACTTCATTGGCTCGGTTTTCTGCTGGATGATCTGTTCTTCCGCGGCTGGCGCCGGGTGCAGGTCGAGGCACCGGTCTTCGTGCTCGGCGTCCCGCGCAGTGGCACCACGCGTCTACACCAGGTACTGGCCCAGGATGAGCAGTTCACCACATTCCGCACCTGGGAATGCCTGTTCGCCCCATCGGTCACCCAGCGCCTGTTCTTCCTCGAGCTTGCGCGAGCCGATCGGGCCGTCGGCGCCCCAATCGCGCGTCTGCTGCGCAAGATCGAGCGGCGGGTCTTCTCCGGGCTCGATGATGTCCACCCGATGGGGCTGACGACCCCTGAAGAGGACTACTTCGCGCTGATGCCGGTCCTCTCCTGCTTTATCCTCGCGTTGCCCTTCCCCAACTTCGAGCACATTTGGCGCGTCGGTCGCTTCGATGCCGATCTGGAGCCGGCCGAGCGCAAGCGCCTGCTCGCTTTCTACGAGGCCTGTCTCAAGCGCCATCTGTACGTGCATGGTGCCGGAAAGCGCCTGTTGTCGAAGAACGCGGCCTTTGCACCCTTGGCACAGAGTCTCGCGCAGCGCTTCCCAGACGCCCGCTTCATCGTTAGTCTACGCGATCCGCTGGAGACCGTGCCGTCTCAGCTCAGTTCGATTGGCCCAGGACTGGCCTTCTTTGGCGTGCCGGCCGATAGTGAGCCGGTGCGTCAGCGACTCACCGCTCAGCTTGCCTTTTACTATGAGAATCTTGGTCGACTGCGCGAACAGCTCCCCGAGTCGCAACATGCAGCGCTTGGCATGCAAGACTTACGCAGTGGCCTCGGCGTGACCTTAAAGGCTGTCTACAACCGCTTTGGACTGCCCGTGTCGGCCGCCTTTGGGCAGGTGCTCGAGCACGAAGACGGCCAGTCTCGCAGCTACAAGAGCAGCCATCATTACAGTCTCGAGCAGTTCGGCCTCACCCGCGCAACCGTCTCGGAGCGATTCGCCGCCGCTTATCGTCATCCGGTGCTCGCGCCGGTAGCCGCTGCGCAACCTGCTGTGCTAGAAACCCGGTCCGCGTCATGCTGAACTCCTCTCAGCCCCCAGCGCCAGTATCGGCCTTGGCCATCGAAGCCGATCAGGCACGAGCCACCGCCGATGCAAGGGGGCTTAGGGTCGCGATCATCTCCGACGCAGCGCCCGAGCGTAATGGTGTCGGCACCTACTATCAGGACTTGGCCGAACACCTAAAAGCAGTGGGCGCCAAGGTCGAGTTGATCTCACCACGCTTCCGCACCAGTCGCTGGTACGGTGGCCTGGCCATGCCCATGCCAGGTGATCCAACGCAGCGTTTTCTCATCCCGCAGCCGAGGCTCATCAGTCGACGGCTCAAGCGGCTCGATCCCAACGCCATTATCATCGCCACGCCTGGCCCCTATGGCATGCTCGGCTTGATCCTAGTACGCCGCTATGGCGCTCGACTGGTAGTCGGCTTTCACACCCATTTCGAACGCCTTGCCGCGCTGAACAATCACTGGCGGCTGTTTGGCGTGCTGGCCCAGACCTACCTCAACATCTGCCATCGCGCGCTGTTTAAGGCCAGCCATCTGGTGCTCGCCAATTCTGATGAGATGCTCGACGTTGCCCGATCAATCGGGGCCTCTAAGGTCGGCCTGATGGGCACCCCGATCCCGAAGCACTTCCTCGATGTGCCGATCAGTCCGCTGCGGCCCCAGATCAAGCAGGTGCTGTTTGCCGGTCGGCTCGCCCCGGAGAAAAATCTTGGCGCCGTGGTCGAGGCGGCTGAGGCCCTGCCAAAACTGCAGTTCCAGATCGCCGGAGATGGCCCGCTGCGAGATTGGGTTGAACAAGAGGCCGCCCGCCTGCCGAACCTCGAGTACGTTGGTTGGGTCCGACGCCAGGAGATCCTGCCCCTGATCGATCGCACCGACCTCCTGGTGCTGCCCTCGACGATCGAATCATTTGGGACCATCGCCCTCGAGGCCATGGCTCGCGGCCGCTTAGTGGTGGTCTCATCACAGTGCGGCATCCTGAGCTGGGATCATCTCAACCGCGCCCTGTTTCAAATGCGCGCCGATGAAACGCTCGCCAGCGCACTGATGCGCGTTTGCGCGCTGGATCAGGACATTCTCGAACGCAAGGCATTGCTCGGACGTGAGGCGGCGCGAGAGATCAACGATCGTAATCTACGCCACTGGATATCGGTGCTGCGCGACCAAGACCCGCAAGGCCTCGAGCAGTATGAAGCCGATTGAGCACTTGCCATTAGCGACGGAGGCGGCCCTACCAACGGCGTTGATCTCTGTCCACGACCTGATGCCTGAGACCATGCCGGCAGTGCATCAGACACTGAAGCAGCTCGAACAGCATCGGCTGACACCCGTCACCTTGCTCGTCGTGCCTGGGCGTCACTGGAACCGCAGCGGGATCGAAACGTTGCGAAGCCTAGAGCGCGATGGCTACCGCCTCGCCGGTCATGGCTGGTGCCATCAGGCCGAGCGTATCGGTGGGTTCTACCACCGCCTGCACAGCCTGTTTCTGTCGCGTCGTGTCGCCGAGCATCTGGCACTGGATGAGGCTGGGATTATTGCCCTGATCAATCGCTGCTACGCCTGGTTTGGCGAGCAGGGTCTAACACCGCCAACGCTCTATGTTCCGCCGGCCTGGGCCATGGGCTGCATCTCGATCCCGCGCCTACGCGAATCCTGTCCGTTTTCCCTTTACGAACGCTTCGATGCTGTCATCGACAGCGCTGCCGAACGGGCGCACCCTCTGCCACTCACCGGCTACGAGGCAGACAGCGCGCTGCGTGCCCCGGTGTTGCGGCTCTGGAATCGCTGGAACTGGCGCAGTGCCCAACGCCAAGGTCTGCCCATCCGCATCGGCATCCACCCAGGTGATCTCGAGCTTCGGCTGGCCGATGATCTCAAGCGCGACCTGTCGCGATCGATCAGGCCTGTCGATTACGATAGCCTGCTCGGTGCCGCTGGCTAGATCAACCAGCAAAGGCCGCCGTTGTCAGCGCCGCCAACCACCAAGATGGCCTAAGTCGTTACCCAGGTGCCACCTCCCGATCATCGTCCTGCAGCAGTGCCCACATCGGATAGCGGTTGATGGACAACATGTCTAATCCTGCACTGACTCGATCCGCTCGCGGCGAATCGCCTCCAGCAGCCCCCGCGCGGCTGCGTCGACCATATCGAACACGGCGTCGAAGCCATTGGCTCCGCCGTAGTAGGGATCTGGCACCTCGCGTCGCTCCAAATGTGGCGCGTAGTCCATGAACAATCGTAGCCGCTCCTCGAAGCCCTGAGGACAAAGCGCTGACAAGGCGCGGTGATTGTCCTCGTCCATTGCCAGCACATAGTCGAACCGCTCAAAGTCCTCGGCCAACGCGCGTCGCGCGCGCTGCCGCGAAAGATCGATCCCGCGCCGCCGTGCCGTCTCTCGTGCGCGCGGGTCTGGCGGCTCGCCAACGTGATAGGCGTGTGTCCCCGCCGAGTCGATCTCGATGAGATGCGACAACCCCTCCTCGATCACCAGCTTGGTGAACACCCCTTGCGCCGTGGGCGACCGGCAGATATTACCCATGCAGACGAAGAGCACCCTGATGCGACTATTAGGAATCTGATTCATCGATTTGTTACCGTATTCTTGTACTGAAGATGTGAATCGGAGCTCTTGCCCGACGGTGACTCAGGTTCGCCTGAGAGCAGACCCGGTAAGAGCGTTTGCGCCCTCGGTGCAGCACGCCCATCAGCGGCGCCGAAATGGGAGCCCCTCTTGCTGACCGCGAATATTGACGCGATGTCGCTCGGCGCGACGACGAATATCCGCTGCGGCGTCTCTTGCAGGAACGCGGTCAGCGCCTAGGTTTGTCTGCGGCGCGATGCGCTGCTGGTGCTCGGCGCGGTCGATCGCACGCGCGTTGCGTTGTTGGAGCGCACGAAGATCCAGCTGTTGTGAGCGTTCGATGGTTTCCAGCTGCCGTTGTTGCTTGAGATCGAGCGGCGCGACGCGATTCCGATACGCTCGCTGATTCTGCTCTAGCTCGATCCAGCCGCGCGCAGCATGGCGTTCTTGCGTCGAGCCTAGGGCGTTGGCGCTATCTGATGAAACCTGCGCCACCACTGGCAATCCGTGAGCAACCAAGATCAGCAGCAGCAGACTAAAGGTGCGGCATCTTTTATCTCGGATAGCGAGATCGGACTGGCAGCCTCGAGGCATCGCACGCACCGCGTTGGTGCAGAAAGAGGGTCGCTTGATCCAATTCTTACCCACTCGCACCCCGTTGTTTCCGTGGTTTTCGATAACGTTTTGCATGATCGCCCCCTGCATCAGGCCCGCTCGGTCGACCGAATTTCGGGATTCGTATGCCAATACCAGATGTTGGCACTGATGCTGCATATACTTCAGTGAGGCGGAAACCTCCCTCTCTGCCATTTCCGTCCTCTGACCTCCTCAGTGGTGAATTGCCCCGCGACTTCGCGGGGCATTTTTTTATCCGCTAAAGCATCCATATCCTGTCTTGTTGACGATACAGCTTGACGATACAGCTTGTTGACGATACAGAATGAATGCGCGAGACCGCTGATGACCAACGACGCCTTCAACCAACGCCTGCGCTCACTGATCGGACGCAACTGCTGCTATTTTGGCCGCGACTGCAGGATCGTCGAGATCCTGAGCGATAGCGACAACGAGCAGGGGCATCTGGTTCTCGAGGCCTTTGACGCAGTCCCCCCGATCCAGACCGACCAGTTCGGCCAGGCGGTGTTCCGTGCTAACGAGCACATTGAGGTCCCAATCCAAGGTTCTCAGGGCGAGTTTTCAGAGGAACTGATGCATCTGCTCGACGGGCTCGAGACCGGGGCTGTGCGCTAGGCACTGTCATTCCAGACACTCCTACAGGCTACTAAAGAAGGGCATCCCAGGCATTCGGTGTGTGGGCGTACGCGCCCTCTCAGTCGCAACATCACATCACATCACGCCTGCTCCGGCCCACGACCTCCCTCTTCGTTCGCCTCCAGCCAACGCGCGACGCGCTGGACATCATCTGGCGTGTCGACCCCTGGACCTGGCAAGGTTTTGGCCTCCGACACATGGATGCGCTCGCCATGCCAGAGCACCCGCAGCTGCTCCAGGGATTCCGCCTGTTCAAGCGGTGACGGCGGCCAGCTGACGTAGCGCGCCAAGAAACCGGCATGGTAGGCGTATAGCCCGATGTGGCGCAGGAAAGGCACAGCGCGCGACAGCTGCGTCTGATCGCGGAGAAATTCGTCGCGATGCCAGGGCACTGGGGCGCGGCTGAAGTACAGCGCATAGCCGTTGCAATCGGTAAGCACCTTGACCACATGCGGATCGAACAGCGAGGCAGCATCCTCGATGCGACACGCCAGGGTCGAGAGACCCGCGTCGGGATGATGGGCCAACCCACGCGCGACCTGATCGATCAGCATCGGCGAGATGCCCGGCTCATCGCCCTGCAGGTTGACGACGATGTCCACCGTGTCCCAACCCCGAATCTCAGCAACCTCGGCGATGCGTTCCGAACCGCTGCAATGATCAGCGCGCGTCATCACCACCTCGGCGCCGAACGCAACACAGGCCTCGGCGATGCGAGGATCATCGGTCGCGATCAGCACCTCAATGGCCGAACTGGCGCAGGCTCGCTCCCACACCCAAGCGATCAGAGGTCGCCCGCCGATCTCGATCAGCGGCTTACCCGGCAGACGGGTAGCGCCGTAGCGCGCGGGAATCACCACGCGAAAGGGCTGTTCGACAGTGTCTCTACTCATGACTCCAGTGTTCCTGGCTCCCTAGTGTTCATGGCTCCAGTGTCCTGCTGCGCTTGATGGGCGCCTGTGCCTGGCCTGTGCCTGGCCTGTGCCTGAATGCGCTCCAGCGCCCTGTCCAATGCCCTGATGCAGCGCGGCTCGAGGACGGCTGTTACCGGCACAGACCAATGCGCCGGCCCGGCGAAGCTGCGGCATTTAACGGCATCCTTCTCGGTCATCAGCACCGGTCCATCGGGCCAGTGGCGCAGCTCATCGGCAGTGTACCGATAATGATCCGGATAGGTCAGCGATCTGACCGTCAGGCCAAGCCCACGCAACATTGCAAAGAAACGCTGCGGATGACCGATACCAGCGACTGCTGTGACTGGCTGCCCTGCAAAAGCGACCAAAGGACGCCGACGCGACAGATCAACCAGGTTCAGCGCGTCAGCGGGTTCCAGCCGCATCTGAAACGCATCCAGCGCACCGCAGCCATTCTCGATCACCAGATCGACGTGGCGTCGCCGGCCAACCGGCTCACGTAATGGCCCGGCCGGCAGACAACGACGATTGCCAAAACCGCGCTCGCCATCGACGACGAGGATCTCGAGCTGTCGCCGCAGCCGATAATGCTGGAGCCCGTCATCGGTAATCACCAGATCGCAGCCGCATTGCTCAGCGAGGTCGCATGCTGCCGCGACGCGGTCACGGCACACCATCACTGGGCAGCCCGCGCGCTGGGCCAGTAGCAACGCCTCGTCACCAAACTGGCTTGCATCGCCGTCAGCCGGCACCTGACGAGGTTGTTTTCGATGTGCATCGGCCTCGAACTGCTTCCGGCCATAGCCCCGCAGGGCAATGCCAGGCCGATAGCCGCGCTCAGCAAGATACCTCGCTAGCCAGAGTACCAAGGGTGTCTTTCCCGTCCCGCCGACGGTGAGATTGCCAACCACGATTACCGGCACAGGCGCCGAATAGGACGCTAGCCAGCCGCGTTGATAGAGCCAGCGGCGCCATTGCGCAACACCACAGTAGAGCCAGCCGACCGGTGCCAGCAAGACGCCAAGCCAGTGTCCCTGATACCAAACGCGCTCCGGAAGCGCATTTAGCCAGGATTTTAGTCTGTGCTTGAAACGGTCCCGGCGCTCACTGACCGGAATCTGCCCGGGTCGACGATCTATCGCGCCCACGCTAGCTCGGCTCGATCCCGGCATCGGCAAACTGCAGCCGATGCAGACGCGCATAGTAGCCGCCGCGGGCGATCAGATCAGCGTGGGTGCCGCGCTCGACGATACGGCCGGCATCCAGCACCAGGATCTCATCGACGTGCTCAATGGTCGACAGCCGATGTGCGATCACCAGGGTCGTGCGATGCTGCATCAGCGCCGCCAGCGCCGCCTGGATGTGGCGCTCGGCCTCGGTATCGAGTGCCGAGGTCGCCTCATCCAGCACCAGGATTGGAGCGTCCTTGAGCATCGCGCGGGCGATCGCGACGCGCTGGCGCTGTCCACCCGAGAGCAGGATGCCGCGATCGCCCACTAGGGTATCCAGCCCTTCCGGCAACGCATTGATGAAGTCAGTGGCATGCGCAGCCTCGGCAACGCGCTCAAGCTCGGCCCGGCGCGCGCCACCTTTCAACCCATAGGCGATGTTGTTGGCCAGGGTATCGTTGAACAACACCACGTCTTGAGTGACAAGCGAGATCTGCGCGCGCAGGCTGGCCAAGGTCAGCTCGCGGATATCGACCCCATCGATCAGGATCTGCCCCTGAGTCGGATCGTAGAAGCGCGGTAATAGGCTGGCGATGGTCGACTTACCGCTGCCAGAGCGCCCAACCAGGGCAACGCTGCGCCCAGGCTCGATGAGCAGGTTCAGATGCTCGAGCACGGGACCCTTCTCCGGGTCGTAAACCTGGCTCACATTGCGGTATTCGACCCGCCCCTGGGCACGGGTCATCACCTGATCGCCAGTGTCGGTCTCGACCTCGCTATCGATCAGCTCGAACAGGCTCTCAGCTGCGACAATGCCGCGCTGCAACTGCGAGTTCACCGAGGTCAGACGCTTTACCGGGGGCAGCAGCAGGCCCATGGCGACGATAAACGACATGAAGGTACCGACGGTAATATCAGCACGCAGGCCCTGCAGGGTGGAGAGATAGACGATGATCGCGATCGCGATCGCTGCGATCAGCTGCACCAGTGGCACGCTGATCGAGTCGGTGGCGACGATCTTCATCTGCAGCGAGCGCGTCTTCTCGTTCACTGTTGCGAAACGCCGGGTCTCGTAGTCCTCGCCGCCAAAGGCCTTGACCACCCGATGCGCCTCGATCACCTCCTGTGCCGCATGCGACAGCGAGCCCATGCGCTCCTGGACGCGCTTGCCGTAGCGGCGGAAACGCTTGGTCGCATACTTGATCGCCAGCACCATCGCCGGCGCCACCAACAGGAAGATCGCTGACAGTCCCGCGTCGATGTAGAGCATATAGAGGATCAGCGCTAGCGCCGTGAAGCCGTCACGCACCAGCGTTGTCAGCGCCGAGGTCGAGGCGGTGGCGACGTTCTCGACGTTGAAGGTGAACTTGGCGACGATCTGACCAGAACTATGGTGATCATAATAACGCGCCGGGGCCCGCAGCAGATGATTGAACATCTGCTGGCGGAGATCAGCTACCACGCGACGCCCAACCCATTTGAGGCAGTAGGTATTGACAAAGCCGGCCATGCCGCGCACCAAGAAGATGCCAACCAGCACGAACGGCATCATGCGCACCACGTTCGGGTCACGCTCGACAAAGCTGCCATCGAGCAGCGGCTTGATCATGGCCGCAAACAGCGGCTCGGTCAGCCCGAAGACCAACATGCCGGCGATCGAGATCGCAAACATCTTCCAGTACGGGCGCACGTAGCCCAATAGGCGTCGATAGACTTCGCGAGCGCTGGCCTCTTCGGGCGTAGCAAAGATCACGCCCAGTCCGGTTGCTGAGGTCATCGGTCGATCTCCTGCGCTGCGCTTGGCTGTTCCGCCGGTTCCTGTTCCTTTGGCACTGCGCTCGACGCCGAACTCATGGTCTGGCGCGGACTCTGGCTGGCCGCAAACGCCACCTGACTCAGCCCCAGCTGGCCAGCCGCATCGAGCACCTGCATCACCGCTTGATGCTCAGCCTTGGCATCGGCCTTGATCAGGACCGGCAGCTCGCGTTCAGCGCCGACCGCGCCGATCAAGGCCTGCTTCAGGGTCTCGAGATCGGTCCCGATAACCCTTTGTGTGTTGACGTAGAAGCGCCCCGCGTGGTCGACCATCACCTCGACCAGCTCGATCTCCTCGGCCGGTACCGGCTCGGCATCGGCCTCCGGGAGTTGCAGCCGCAACCGTCCCTCGTCGCGGAAGCTGGTCGTGACCATGAAGAAGATCAGCAGCAAGAAGACGACGTCGATCAACGGTGTTAGGTTGATCTCGGGCACTTCGGGGCGATGCGGGCGCAGGTTCACAGTGTCTCTCCGTCGGCGGCCTCGCGCTCGCCTTGCATCACCTCGATCAGCCGCAACGCCTGCTCTTCCATGCCGACCACCAGCTTATCCACCCGGCTGAGAAAATAGCGATGGAACATCAGCGCCGGAATCGCAATCGACAGCCCCGCGGCGGTGGTGATCAGCGCTTGTGATATCCCGCCGGCGAGCACGCCAGGGTCGCCAACGCCAGCGTCCATGATCACCGCAAACACGTCGATCATGCCGATCACGGTACCTAACAGCCCAAGCAGTGGCGTCACCGCGGCGATGGTGCCAAGCGTACTCAGGTAGCGCTCCATGCCGGAGACGACGTGACGGCCGGTATCCTGAATCGCCTCCTTCATCACTTCTCGCGCATGAAACCGGTTCACCAGCCCAGCGGCGAGCATCCGACCGAGTGCCGAGCCTTGTCGGATCTGCTCGATGCGTTGATCGTCAAGCTGAGCGCTGCGCTGCAACTCCCAGATCTGCATCACCAGCCCATCCGGCATGATGCGTTTGCGCCGCAAGGCCCAGAAACGCTCGATCACAATCGCCATTGCGGCAACCGAGCACAGCAGGATCGGCACCATCAGCCAGCCGCCGGCCTTCATCAGATCGAGCACTAGGGAGTTACCTCGGGACGCAAGTGAGCCAACAGATCAGGGCCGCAATCATAACGCACTGCAAAACCATCAGGCCGAGCTTGTACTCGACCGGCGACACCTAGGGCCGGTCACCGGTTGGGACTGCCGGCGCCGGATGGTGGCGCCAAAGCCGATTCGCGCGCTCACGATAAGCAGGCGCGACACGCAGTTCGCCCTGCGGGCCAACAGACAGCTCGATCGCACCCGAACTGGCGGTGTCCAAGCTTGCCGCGCCGGACGCGATCACACGCTCGCGAACCGACTCAGCGGGAAACCCAAAGCGATTCTTCCAGCCCATCGAGAACAGCACCCACTGCGGTGAGACCGCGCTCAAGAAGGGCTGCGTCGTTGAACTCGCACTGCCGTGATGTGCGGCGATCAGCACCTCGGCTGGCAAAGCGCCCGCCGCCTGTTGGAGCAGACGCCGCTCAACCGAGGCCTCGGCATCACCCGGCCAGAGCAGCGCGGTCTCGCCGACCACAATACGCAGCACACAAGAGCTGTTATTACCGTCCTCGATCGGTTCGGTGGGATGCAGGACCGCGAAATCGACCCCATCCCAATGCCACTGCTGTCCGCGCCGACAGGTCTCAACGCGGCGGCCATCGCGGCCAAGATCATGACGATCTTCATGACGATCTGCTTGCTGTCGTTGCTGCTCTGTGAGCGGCTTCTCTGTAGGCGGCTTGCTGGCGCGGACAGCGAGGGCCTTGCCTTCCAACATCCGTTCAATCTCCTCCGGCTCGCCACTGAGAATGCGTCGAGCCTCAACCGAGGCCAGCAGTCCCTGCACACCGCCTGCATGGTCCTGATCCGCATGCGAGACCATCAACAGGTCAATGCTGTTGATGCCCAGGTGCTGAAGATAGGGCGCGATCACCGCCTCACCGGTGTTGAAGCCGCTGCGGAAGCCAGGGCCGGTATCGTAGACCAACGTGTGGCGATGGGTCCGCATCACCGCGGCGAGTCCCTGCCCAACGTCAAGCAGCGTGACCTCAAGCGAGCCAGGCACCGGCGTTGGCGGGCGCAGCAGCCACAACGGCAGCAGCAGCAATGCCCCGAGCCAACGCCCGGGCAGCCCACGCGGGGCCAGCAGGAGCAGCGCACCAAGCCCGGCGACGAGCCAGACCCAATCCGGTCGACCGCCGAGCGACACACTGGCCCAAGGCAGCGAGGCCGCAAACGCGAGCAGGCTATAGCCCTGGTCCAAGAGCCAGTCGACGACAAGCAGGGGCAACGCCCAACCGGTAAGCAGGAAGGTGAGACTGGCGATAAGGATGATCGGCAGCAAGAGCCCGAACAACGGCACGGCGATCAGATTCACGAGCGGCGCAATCACTGATGCACGGCCGAAGAACGCGATCAGCAGCGGCAACAGACCGAGCGCAACGGCCCACTGCGCCGCGCCCCAACGCGCGATCCAACCCGGTGGTCCGAGCCGCCAGCCGAGCGCATAGAGCAGCACCGCAACCGCCCCGAACGAGAGCCAGAAGCCGTAATCCAAGACCGCGGCCGGATCGACTAACAGCACCGCCGCCAACGCCAGCGACAATGCACTCGAGGCGCGCAGCGTTCGGCTGGCGACCATCGCGAGCAAGACCACAGCCAGCATCATCAAGGCCCGCTGCGTCGAGACCGAAAAACCGGCCAAGGCAGCATAGACGAGGGCTGCGAACAGCGCAGCCACCGCCGCCGCGCGCGGGGCCGCAACACGCAACGCCAAGCCTGGAGCCCATACCCAAAGGCGCCGAGCCAACACAAACAGGGCCGCCGAGACGAGCCCGACATGCAGCCCTGAGATCGCGATCAGATGCGACGTCCCCGTGCGCGAAAAGACCGACCATTGCGCTGGCGTCAAGGCGCCGCGATCGCCGATCACCAAGGCCGGCACCAGGGCCGAGCCAACGCCCGTTGGCAGCGCCTCGAGCAGACGCTCACGCAGTCCCTGACGCCAACGATCCAGCCAATATCGCCCAGCCCCAGTCTCGAGCCTTTGCGGCGCAACCTGCATTCGCACATAGCCGGTCGCCTTCACCTGCTGCCGGAACAGCCACCGTTCGTAATCGAAGCCACCAGGATTCATGAACCCGTGCGGCGTCTTCAGCCGCACCTTGAACCGCCAACGCTCGCCGACCTTGAGCTGCGGCGCATCTTTGTACCAAGACAATCTGACGCGGCCAGTGAAATCGCTCGACGGGCCAGCGTCGGACAGGCGCTCGACAGCGAACAGAAAACGCGTCCGCTCAGCTGTCACATCGGGCAGTGAAGCGATGCGGCCCACGATGGTCACATCTTGCTGGGCCAGGGCGTCTGGAAACGGATTGCATAGCAGCGCGCAGGCCCAGAGGTGCGACCAACAGAAGCCGAGGACCAGCGCTGCGAGCGGCCAGCTGATCCGCTGCAGCAAGCGGCCGACGATGGCGAGCAGGAGCAGCGCAACGACCGCAAGGTTCGGGGGTGGATCAGCAGCGATGAAATAGCTACCGGCGCCCAATGCAAAACCAAAGCCGATTGCGGCCAGCCCGCAACGCGGCTCAGCTGTCAGACGCTCGCGCATCACGTACACCGCCGGCGCCGCATGATCTGCGCAACACGCTCTGGCTCACTCGGCTGGCTGTTCGTCGAGAGGCTCTGGCGTTGGAAACTCATGCGCCAGATCAAACGGCGACGAGCCCGTTACGCGGCCTCGACCAATCTGCCCTCGTCCAAGCGCCAGACCTGATCGGTGCGCGCGGCAAGGGCCGGATCATGGGTCACGATGACGATACTGGTACCGATCTCGGCATTCAGCTCCAGCATCAGATCGTAGACACCCTCGGCCGTATGCCGATCCAGGTTCCCAGTCGGCTCGTCGGCGAGCACACAGGCCGGGCGGGTCACCAAGGCCCGGGCAATGGCGGCGCGCTGGCGCTCGCCACCGGAGAGTTCAGACGGCTTGTGCGCCTCCCGATGGCCCAGCCCGACGCGACCGAGCATCGCCGCCGACTGTTCCCGGACCTCCGCTGGCTCGCTGCCGCGGATCAAGAGTGGCATCGCCACATTTTCCAGCGCCGTGAACTCGGGCAGCAAATGATGGAACTGATAGACGAAGCCGAGCTGACGATTGCGCCGCTCACCGCGCACTCGTTCCGAGAGCTGCATCACCGCTTCGCCGGACCAGAGCACCTCGCCGGCGGTCGGCTGCTCGAGTCCACCGAGGCAATGCAGCAGCGTGCTCTTGCCCGATCCTGAAGCGCCGATGATCGCCATGCGCACCCCTGGCGGGACGAGCAGATCAACCCCACGCAGGACTTCGACGTTCAACGGTCCTTGGCGGAAGCCTTTACTGACCCCGCGCGCCTCCAAGACGGGCATGCTGTCGCGCTGCTTGCTTATCGTCGCGCCCTGATCACTGCTCTGTTCACTCATAGCGCAAGGCCTCGGCCGGATCGGTGCGCGCCGCGCGCCACGCCGGATACAGGGTCGCGAGCACGGTCATCGAGAAGGCGCCAACGGCGATGCGGATCACATCAGCCGCACGCACATCGGATGGCAACGCACTGATGTAATAGATGCTCGGATCGAGAAAATGCACATCGAACAGGCGCTCGATGGAGGCCACGATCGACTCGACGTTCCAACCCAGCAGCACGCCGCCAACCACGCCCATCAGGGTGCCAAAGACCCCGATCGCGGTGCCCTGCACCATGAAGATCGCCATGATCCGCCCCGGAGAGGCGCCCAAGGTCCGCAGCACGGCGATATCCGCGCGCTTATCGGTGACCACCATCACCAGGGTCGAAACGATATTGAACGCCGCCACCGCGACGATCAGGAACAGGATGATCGACATCATCCGCTTCTCGGTGCGCAGCGCGGCGAAGAAGTTGCGATGCACCTGGGTCCAGTCGGAGACCCGGTAGAGACCATCGAGCGAGTACTGGATCTCGCGCGCGATCATCGGCGCCTGCCACATATCGGTCAGCTTCAGCCGCACCCCCTCGGCCGCATCGCCGAGGCGCATCAGCCGCGCCGCATCCGCCATGTGCATGAAGCCGGCGCCGCGGTCGTAATCGGACATGCCGACCTCGAACAGGCCGACCAGGGTAAAGGCCTTCAGCCGCGGCATCACCCCGACCGGGGTCGCGTTCAGTTGCGGCGTCACCACCGTGACCTTATCACCCACCCCCACGCCGAGCGCCGCCGCCAGCTCGCGACCGAGGACGATGTTGAACTCACCCGGCAGCAGCGAATCGACGGTACCGGCGATCATATCCTCGCGCAGATCAGAGACCGCATCCTCCTGTTGCGGCAAGATGCCGCGGAGGAGCGCGGCATTGGTGCGCCCGGCATGCATCAGCATCGACTGGATCTCGACGAAGGGCGCCGCGCCGACCACCTGCGGATGGCCGCTGAGTTCGTTCACCAAGGCCGGCCAGTCGCTGATCCCGCTCGGATCAGAAAGCGTGGCATGCGAGGCCATGCCGAGGATGCGCTCCTGGATCTCCTTGTGGAAGCCGTTCATCACCGAGAGCACCACGATCAGCGCAATGATCCCGAGCATGATCCCAAGCATCGAGATCATCGAGATGAAGGAGATGAAATGATTACGCCGCCGCGCTCGCGTGTAGCGCAGACCGACGAACAATGAGAAGGGTCGAAACATGGGCGCGGATTAGACCAGAAACCGAGGCCAGAGGATACAACCAGCGCCGATCTTGCTTCAGCCGCCTGCTCGAACAGCGCGCGGCAGCCCTCGAGCACGGCACTCGCGGCCGCGATGCGATCAGCGTTCACGCGGCAGATCAGCGTTCACGCGGCAGATCAGCGTTCACGCGGCAGCGATGCGATCAGCGATCCGCGTCCAGCATTCAGCGATCTGCGTCCAGCGATCAGCGATCTGCGTCCAGCGATCAACGTCCAGCGTTCGCGGTCACAACGTCAGGGTCGATCGCGCCAGCCACGCGACAAGCCACGCGACAAGCGCCACAAAGCCGTCAAGCGTTTCCCGTACACTATTCCACTCACCACTCACCACTCACCAATCGCCGCCCGCTGTCCCTGGACCAACCCATGCTCATCCCCAACCGCAAGACCAAGATCGTCGCCACCATCGGCCCGGCCTCCGAGTCACCAGAGGTGTTGCGCGCGCTGATCCGCGCCGGCCTCGATGTCGCCCGCCTCAACTTCTCGCACGGCAACCCGGACGATCATGCCAGCCTGATCAGCGCGATCCGCGCGGCGGCCACCGAGGTCGGGCGCCGGGTGGCGATCATGGGCGACCTGCCCGGCCCGAAGATGCGCATCGGCGATCTCGATCAGGAGCCGATCGAGCTGGTGCGCGATCAAGTCTTCACCCTGACCACCGAGCCCGGCATCGGCCAGGCCGATCGGGTCAGCATCACCTTCCCCGGTCTGCCGGTGGCGGTGAAGCCGGGCGATCGGCTGTTCCTGAACGATGGCTTCATCCTGCTCAAGGTGATCGAGGTCAGCGACACCGATGTGGTCTGCAACGTCCGCGCCGGCGGTGAACTGCGCTCGCGCAAGGGGCTGAATCTGCCCGGCATCGATCTTGGCATCTCGGCCTTTACCGAGGAGGATCATCAGTGGCTCAGGTTCGCCGCCGCGCATCGGCTCGATGCGGTCAGCCAATCCTTCGTCGCCAACGCGGCCGACATGCAGGCCGTGCGCGCCGCCGCCAAGGCACTGAACTATGAGCCATTCTTGATCGCCAAGATCGAACGCGCCTCGGCGCTGGACAACCTCGATGAGATCCTCGACACCGCCGATGGCATCATGGTCGCGCGCGGCGATCTCGGCGTCGAGATCCCGATCGAGACCATCGCCGTCGCCCAGCGCCGCATCACCGAGCAGGCCAATCTGCGCGGCAAGCCGGTGATCACCGCGACCCAGATGCTCGAGTCGATGGTGACGCTGCGCCGACCGACCCGCGCCGAGGCCACCGATGTCGCCAACGCCATCCTCGGCGGCACCGACTGCGTGATGCTCTCGGCCGAATCGGCGATGGGCCGCTTCCCGGTCGAATCGGTCGAGATGCTCGCCGCCATCGCCGCCGCGATCGAGCCCGAGCGCGATAACCGGCTGTTGGCGCAATCGCTCGGCGCCTATGGCAAGGGTGGCCCGCTGCGCGCGGTCGATCTGATCGCCCGCAGCGTCTATCACACCGTCGAGCGCAGCGCGCCCAAGGCGATCATCGTGCCGACCCGCAGCGGCAATACCGCGCGCAGCATCGCCCGCTTCCGCCTGCCCTGCTGGGTGGTCGCCTTCAGCCCGGTGCCGAGCACCAGCCAAGCGCTCAAGTTCTCCTATGGCGTGCTCGCCGTCGATGTCGACGGCGACCTGCCCGACTGGAGCGAATACGTGCGCGGCTGGCTGGCCGACAAGGGCATCAACGAGGGTCTGGTGCTGCTCACCCAAGGGCCGTCCGAAGAGCACCCTTGTGGCAACCATCGGATGGAGATCATGGAGCTGAGCCCGGAACGCAATCCGGCCTGCCATTGAACTTGGAGATCAACCGCCCATGACAACCACAGCTACGCCCGGTCTGGAGCAGCTTGAAATCGCCACCACCGCTTCCGGGCGCCGCATCGCCTTCTCGCAGTTCGGCCGCCCTGCTGGCGTGCCGGTGATCTATGCGCATGGCTTTCCGAGTTCGCGACGCGAGGCCTGGCTGGTGCACGAGGCGGCACAGGAGATCGGCGTGCGCCTGATCAGCATCGACCGCCCCGGTTATGGCGACAGTGAGCCCGACGACGCTCGGCAGATCATTGATTGGCCGGATGATGTGCTCTGCGTCGCCAACCAGCTCAAGCTCAAACGTTTCAGCCTGCTCGGCGTCTCGGGTGGCGGTCCCTATGTGCTCGCCTGCGCCTGGCGGCTGGCGCAACCCGAGCCGCATCCGCTCAAAGGGCGCGTCTCTGCGCTGACCCTGGTCTGTCCGCTCGGGCCGATCTATCGCGACGAACAGCTCGAGCAGATGCCGTGGGCGGCGCGCATCAACCTGCGCATGGGTCAGCAGGCCGACTGGCTCAATGACCTGGTGTTCGGCGGCCCCACCACCGCCCTGCTCGCACGCTGGCCGGGGCTGGTCGAACAGGCGCGCAGCCTCGCCGCGCCAGCTGCCGACCGCGAGGTCCTCTCCAGGCCCGCGATCACCGAGCTTCTCAACCGCACCATCGCCGATGCCATGGCCAACGGCGCGCCCGGTGCGCGGCGTGATCTCTATCTCTATACCCACGACTGGGGACTCCCGTTCCAGCAGATCGATGTGCCCATCCACCTCTGGCACGGCCGGGCCGACGGCACGGTGCCGATCGAGCATGCCCGCTGGTACGCGGACCAACTCCCCGATCTGATGCTGACCGAACTGTTCGACGAAGGGCATTACTCGGTGCCCGTGCTCTATAGCCGGCAGATCCTCATCGAACTGGTTAGCGCGACCCAGTTTGGGACGCTCTGAAGCGGTCCGCCTACCTCGGCGACAGCCGTTCGGCCAGCGACCCTGTTGGGTCATACAGTTGACCGGGAGTCTTTGGATTCGCGTGCCTGGCGCAACCAACGTCAAACACAGCGACACGGCGCAGATTGTTTGTCTGCGCGCTATGGCATTGCCGCGCTGGCCGCGAGACCCGATGGGCAAACCCCACCGCCGCCGGATATCCTGCACCGATGACACCCGTGCCGGAGAACCCGCCCATGTCCCGCCTGTGCTTCCCCTACGGCATCGCTAACTTCCGCGCCATTCACGACGACGGCGCGCTCTACATCGACCGCACCGACCGTATCGCCACCCTGGAGGCCATCGGTCGCCAGCTCCTGCTGCTGCGCCCGCGTCGCTTCGGCAAATCGCTGTGGTTATCGACGCTCGCGCATTACTACGATCTGCGCCGCGCCGGGGAGTTCGAGGAACTCTTTGGGCATCTCGCCATTGGTCGGGCGCCGACCGCGCGGCGCAACAGCTATTTCATCATGCAGTGGAATTTCTCCACCGTGGATCCGATGGGGACGACCGATCAAATTCGCACGGCACTCTACGAACATATCAATGGGGAAATTGCCGCGACCCTCACCCGCTATGGGGATCTGATCCCAGGCCAGGTCAGCATGCAGGACAATGCCCTGGCCTCGTTCCGCTCCCTGCTCGCCGCCGTGGGCCAAAGCCCGCATTCCCTCTACCTGCTGATCGACGAATACGACAACTTCGCCAACGAGGTGCTGGTCAGCCGCGATCGCGGCGAAGAACGTTACCACGCACTGGTCGGCGGCGAGGGCGTAATCAAGACGGTGTTCAAAGTCGTCAAGATGGCGGCTGAAGGCGGCGCGCTCGACCGAGTGTTCATCACTGGGGTCTCGCCGGTGGTGATGGCGGACATCACCAGCGGCTATAACGTCGCCAAGGACATCACGCTCGAACCCGAGCTGGCCGATCTGTGCGGCTTTCATGCGTCTGAAATCGCGGTCGTCCTCGACCAAATCATCGCCGAGTGCGAACTGCCCGCCGCCCAGGCCAAGGAAGCGCTGGATCTGATGCGGGCGTTTTACAACGGCTATAACTTCTCCCTAACACCTGAAGGCGGGCAGATCTATAACCCAACGCTCGCGCTCTATTTTTTTGAACATCTGGCCAAGTCTTGCCGCTACCCGGAAGAGATGTTCGACAACAATCTCGCCATGGACCGCAACCGTATTGACTACATCGCCCAACTGCCCCATGGCGAAGCGGTGGTCACGGCGGCCCTGGATCGCGGCGAGCCGCTGACGGTCGAGACGTTGGAGCGGCGTTTCGGCGTCGAGCGCATGTTGCGCGCGCCGCAGACCGAAAGCTTCCTGGCCTCGCTGCTGTATTTCTTCGGCGTCCTAACCTATGGCGGGCGCGGACCCTTGCGGCACTTGCAACTGGTCATTCCCAATCTGGTGGTGCGCAAGCTCTATGTGGAGCGCATTCAGGAATCCCTGCTGCCGGGCTTCGATCTCGACCGCGAGCGCCGCGCGGTCTGCAAGGGCTTGTATGCCAAGGGTGCCATTGGGCCGGTCTGTACCTTCATCGAGCAGCGCTTTCTGCCGGTGTTCGACAATCGCGATCTGCGCTGGTCGAACGAATTGGTGGTGAAAACCGCCTTTTTGGTGACGCTGTTCAATGATCTGGGCTACATCATGGATTCCGAAACCGCTGTCGGGCGCGGTTACTGTGATCTGTCCATGATCGTCCGCCCGGATGCCCGGCACTATGCTTTCCTCGATCATGTCATCGAGTTCAAGCACCTGACCCTCGCCGACCTGCCGGGACTCGACAGCGAGGCATTGGCCAAGATGCCGATTGAAGCCCTGCGTGCGCGCCCGGAGGTCGCCAACCAACTGGCGGCGGCCAATGCCCAGTTGGCGATCTATCGCGAGCGGTTGCAGGCCCTCTATGGCACCGCGCTCAAGCTGCATACCCATGCCGTGGTCTGCATCGGGCTGCTGCGCTTGGTGTGGGCATCGACAGCGACGGCGCGGCTTGATGGCGCGAGCGCAGACATCGCCATCCATGAGGAGTTGTGAGGCCATGCGCTTTTTCAATACCGAAGGGCCGGTGCGGGCCGATCTGCATTATCTGCTGCCACCGCTGACGCGCTGGGATCTGGAGGAGGTGCTGGCGCTGATTGAGCAGCAGAAAGACTTCCTGCTCCACGCCCCGCACCGCACCAGACCGGTAAGACCTCCTGCTTGCTGGCGCTGATGGCGCATCTGAACCGTGAGGGACAGTATCGCGCGGTGTATGCCAATCTGGAAGGCGCACAGGCCTATCGCGAGCGCATCGATCCGGCAATGGCGACCATCGTCACCGACATCGCCACCTGGGCCAGCGATGGCGTCGGGGATACCCAAGCCCCAGCCCTGGCCCGCGAGGTGCTCGCAGATACACCACCAGGCTCGGCGCTAGGGGTCTTTTTGAGCCGCTGGTGTGCGCGCCTAGACGCTCCGCTCGTGCTCCTGCTCGATGAGGTCGATGCCCTGGTCGGCGACACCCTGATCTCGCTGCTGCGCCAGTTACGTGCTGGTTATACCAAGCGCCCCAAAGCCTTCCCCAGCAGCCTGGTGCTGTGCGGCGTGCGCGACCTGCGCGACCTGCGCGACCTGCGCGACTATCGCATCCAATCCAGTACGCAACAGGCCGTCATCACCGGCGGCAGCGCCTTCAACATCAAGGCCGAGTCGTTGCGTCTGGGCGATTTCAGCGAGGCAGAAACGCGGACCTTGCTGCAGGAACATACCCAGGAGACCGGTCAGGTCTTCACCCCCGAGGCCCTGCAACAGGTCTGGACGCTCACCCAAGGCCAGCCCTGGCTAGTCAATGCGCTGGCCTATCAGGCCTGTTTCCGCTCGCCGGAAGGACGCGATCGCACCCGACCGATCGATGCGGCGATGATCGAGGCGGCCAAGGAGCATCTGATCCTCCATCGCGTCACCCATCTCGACCAGCTCGCCGACAAGCTGCGCGAGGAGCGGGTGCGACGGATCATCGAGCCGATGTTGGCGGGCGAGTCGCTGGAGCAACTGCCGCTCAGTGACATCGAGTATCTGACCGATCTCGGGCTGTTACGCCAGCGCGGTGGTGGTGGCATCGAGATCGCCAACCCGATCTACCGCGAGGTCTTGCCGCGCACCCTAGCCCTGGTGCCTCAGGCCTCCCTGCCCCGGATCAACCCGACCTGGCTCGATGACCAGGGCCAAGTTGACGAGGCGCTCAGCCCGGGTGGACGGAGGATTAAGGTGATTCGGGCCTGAGCGCGACACCCCCAGCCTGGGATGCACCGACCTCACAGCCGTATCGTCACCGAGAATAGTTCCCCGTTTTCAGCAAAACTCACGCGATCGCCTAAGGCTCTGATCATCAACGGAACCCCGCGCCCCAAGCCATCGATGTAGCGCATGTTATCAAGGTACTTGAGCAACAACAGATTCCGCGGCGCGGAATTGCCAGAGCGAATCTTCTGTACTGTGAGGCTATTCGGCAAGCGTCCGGGCGAATGGATTTCGAGCCGATCACGAAACAAGAAAAGCTGAATCCGCCGGTGCGAGAGCGAATAATCGCGATGGCAAACCGCATTGACCAGCGCCTCACGCAGGGCAGCAGGCGGAATGCAATCCTGCTCTTCGCGCCGTAATCCGTTGACTGTCGAGGGCTTGGGCAAAAAGAGGCGGACCAGCGCCGCGGCATTGTCGATCAGATCCGGCAGCACGCCCATCAGTTCTTTCTTATCCAGCAGCGGATCGGTGATCTCGACACCGTTAAAAGCAGCAAACTGAATGGCACTCTGCGGCAATCTGCGTTGTGGTTGTCGACCGAAGATCAGCAATCCACCAATGGTGCACACCGGCAGACCTTCATGCAGACTCAAGAGATCGGCATTCAGTAACAGATTGATGCGCTCATCGCCATCAAGGCGAAAATAGTCGAGTTGATAATACGTCTGCCAATAGACCTGAAGCTTCGACTCGTCAAGATCCTCTGGGCCGGTCTGTTCAACGGGCGAGATGTCAAAGTGGACCAGGCCGGCTGCTTGGAACAAGCGGCTCAGTTCCTCTTTGGTGGCCTGCCGATTGGTTGAGCCGATCCGAATCAGGAATTTTCCATCGAGCGTCTGGTAAGGCTTCGCTGGCCCCTTGCCAACCCTCACCTCGCAGACATCCCGACCGTTGATACAACTCCAAACAAGCTCCGGATCGATGGCCGGCACGACATTGTGTCGCGCCACATTGATCACCCGCTGTTCAATCAGCGCGCGATCGGTCACGCCAAGAATGGCTCCGTCGTCAGCCACGCCGATCAACACGACCCCACCAAGGCTGTTAGAAAAGGCGACGAGTTCTTTGGCTAAGGATTCCGGCCGCACATCTTCTTGCTTGAATTCAAGAGACGCATGCTCGCCTTGAGTCAAGAGCGTTGTGATATCCGTCATTGAGTCGGAGTACCTCGAGTGCTGGCGATCCATCGGCATGGCCACCCAAGCGCTGCGCATCCGCACTGCAGACCCCGCGCGGGGACCCTCCTCGCTTTGACTCGCAGTCGCACTCGCCAACGCCTCTAGCCAGGGCTGGCGATTACGGACTATAGCCGGAACGGAGGTCAACCATCAATACAATGCGAGTCATATTCGGATTACCCCTTGCCTGCGGCGGACAAGGCTGGCCGGCCGAGGGTGCACGAGGCGTCAGCGCGATCCAGGTGTCGACTTTAGAGCGCCCCCGTCGGGTCTACGGCGGATGCTATGCTTGAGCACTCGCGAACCGTCAAAATGGGCTTTATGACGATGCGCTTTTTCAATACCGAAGGGCCGGTGCGGGCCGATCTGCATTACCTGCTTCCGCCGCTCCAGCGTTGGCACCTCGATGAGGTGGTCGCGCTGATTGAGCGAAAGAAATACTTCCTACTCCACGCCCCACGCCAGACCGGCAAGACCTCCTGCTTGCTGGCGCTGATGGCGCATCTGAACCGTGAGGGACAGTATCGCGCGGTGTATGCCAATCTGGAAGGCGCACAGGCCTATCGCGAGCGCATCGATCCGGCAATGGCGACCATCGTCACCGACATCGCCACCTGGGCCAGCGATGGCGTCGGCGATACCCAAGCCCCAGCCCTGGCCCGCGAGGTGCTCGCAGACACACCACCAGGCTCGGCGCTAGGGGTCTTTTGAGCCGCTGGTGTGCGCGCCTAGACGCTCCGCTCGTGCTCCTGCTCGATGAGGTCGATGCCCTGGTCGGCGACACCCTGATCTCGCTGCTGCGCCAGTTACGTGCTGGTTATACCAAGCGCCCCAAAGCCTTCCCCAGCAGCCTGGTGCTGTGCGGCGTGCGCGGCGTGCGCGACCTGCGCGACCTGCGCGACTATCGCATCCAATCCAGTACGCAACAGGCCGTCATCACCGGCGGCAGCGCCTTCAACATCAAGGCCGAGTCGTTGCGTCTGGGCGATTTCAGCGAGGCAGAAACGCGGACCTTGCTGC
>NZ_NHSH01000057.1:205844-207574 GCF_016653315.1 Halochromatium roseum
ACCTGCGCGACTATCGCATCCAATCCAGTACGCAACAGGCCGTCATCACCGGCGGCAGCGCCTTCAACATCAAGGCCGAGTCGTTGCGTCTGGGCGATTTCAGCGAGGCAGAAACGCGGACCTTGCTGCGTCGACCGTCGAGCGGCCCGGTAAGCGTTGCCTCACACCATCTCCGGTGTCGATCAGCGCTGAAAAATCGCCCCATTGTTGCGCCTTGGCGCCTCGGATGGCGCCGGCTGGCCCCATGACTCCGGCCCGAGCGATGGCGGCGGCGGCAAGGGGAGTGCAGAACGGGTCGATGTGGCCGACGGTGCCGGAGCGGCGGCGGCTGGAAAGGCAGCGACCGGCGCCGCCGAACCCTGCAGGCGCAGTCTCAGCTGATTCAGCACCTCACCCCAAGGAAAGGCCGCTCCCGGATCTTGCTTGCGCTTGATCTTGCGTCCCTGACAGCTGAACGACGCCTGTGATCCACCTCGGCATGGCCCTGCAACTCCAGCACCAAGGCGCGACGATTTTGGTTTGACCACTTCGGTCACCTCGGCTAATCTCACGTGCCCGCTGTAAAAACTCACATGACAAGGCGAGGTCAATCGACCCCAGCCAACCACTGGCCTATCGTGTGCATCACCATGAAATGGAAAGAACGACTCGTTGCCGATCCTACGATCTGTCACGGTCAGGTTTGCGTCAAAGGGACACGGATACCCGTCTCCGTGATTCTCGATAATTTGGCTGACGGTGCAACCGCTCAGCGCATTCTCGACAGCTATCCAAGCCTCCAACTTGAGGATATCCAAGCGGTATTGAGCTATGCCGCAGAGGTCGCACGTGAGCGGATCGTGGATCTGCCTGAGCTGGCCGCTTGAAGTTCAAGACGGATGAAAATCTGCCTTTGGAAGTCGCCGCCTCGCTCCGTGAGGATGGGCATGATGCGTTGACTGTGATCGACCAGCGGATGGCCGGAAGTCCGGACGCTGACTTGGCCGCTGCTTGTCGAACCGAGCGTCGGGCCTTGGTGACCCTCGATCTCGATTTTGCCGATCCGCGAGCCTATCCGCCGGACCAGTATTGCGGACTCATCATTTTGCGACCGCGCATCCAGACAATTCAGATATTTCTTCGTTTGACTCGCCAGATGTTGCAGCTACTTGATCAGCAACCACTGATTGGGCATCTGTGGATCGTCGAAGAGCAACGCGTCCGCATCCGAGGTGGGGATGAACACTGATCAAATCGGCGCATAGACTCTGCCGCCGGCACCATAGACGTTCTGAAAGACCGCGCGTAGCCGCACCAGCGTTGACCGTCGAGCGTCGAGCGTCGAGCGATCCGGTAAGTGGCTGCCCATTTTTTACTTCCCGATAATCGCCCACCACGGGCCCTCAAATCGGGAAGAAGTTGATGGACAGTTGCTAAGCGTTGCCTCACACCATCTCCGGTGTCGATCAACGCTGAAAGATCGCGCCATTGCTACGCCTTGGCGCCTCGGATGGCGCCGGCTGGCCCCATGACTCCGGCCCGAGCGATGGCGGCGGCGGCAAGGGGAGTGCAGAACGGGTCGATGTGGCCGACGGTGCCGGAGCGGCGGCGGCTGGAAAGGCAGCGACCGGCGCCGCCGAACCCTGCAGGCGCAGTCTCAGCTGATTCAGCACCTCACCCCAAGGAAAGGCCGCTCCCGGATCTTGCTTGCGCTTGATCTTGCGTCCCTGACAGCTGAACGACGCCTGATC